>NZ_JAKFEN010000044.1:0-161707 GCF_036677185.1 Phenylobacterium sp. | reverse complement strand
CTACGGCCCCGACGCCCGCGTGTTGATCGTGAGCGGTGACGGCCTCGGGCTGGCCCACTCGGCCAACGTCGCCGTCTACGACGCGCTGCGCGACGGCATCGCGACGAGCGCCGGCCTCATGGTCCCCTGCGCCTGGTCGCGTGACGCCAGCGCCACCTTGCCGACCGCGCCGGTCCCTTACTCGGCGACCGGCCAGACGCCCGGCGCCTCGCCGGCCCCGATCATCGCGCCGCCCATCGCGGCCGAGCCCGCGGCCCCGGCCCCGAGTGAGACCCCGGCGCCGCAGGTCCCGGACCCGACGATTCCGCCGACCCTCTAGGGACGGGTTAGCAAGAACGCGGCGGTCCCCGGCGACGGGGGGCCGCCGTCGTCTTGTCCGACGCCTTGAATCGCCTTCTCGGTGCGGCGGCGGACACCACACGCTCCCTTAACTCCCCTGCGACATCCTGGCCGCCACGAGATCCGGGGTAGGGGCCCGACATATGCGGCGCGAGTCCGAGTTAGGCATGTTGGCGCCCATGGTGGCGCTGGCCGTGACCGCCATGGTCGTGTTCGTCGGCAGCCTGATGATCTGGGCCGCCGAGATCGATCGCGGGGTTCGCGCCCACGAAGAGGATCTGGTTCGTCGGGGAATCAGCGGCAACATCGCCGAGATCGAGCGCTCGATCGTTCCCGAGACCAACTGGGACGAGGCCGTTGTCAATCTCGACAATCGGTTCGATCCGGCCTGGGCCGCCCAGAACCTCAACGACCATTACGCCCAGAACATGGACTTCGAGCGGCTCTTCGTCCTCGACGCCACGGATCGACCCATCTACGCCCGCCATCACCGGGAGACGGCGTCGCCGGCCACCTTCGGACATTTCGAGGGCGCGGCCCGGCTGGTCGCCGATGTCCGACGGGCCGAGGCCCGCCGCGGACCGATAGCCCCGCATAAGCCGGGCGCGCCCATGAAGCTGGTGTCCCGCGCGATCCAGTCCAGCGACTTCGTCTTCCACGACGGCAGGGTCTATCTCGTCACCGCCACCCTCGTGCAGCCCGACTTCGCCACGGTCACGCCCAAGGGGCCCCGCGCGCCCGTCGTGGTCATGGCCTTGGCCATGAGCAAGGGCGGTCTGACTCGCCTCAAGGAGCGCTTCCAACTCGCCGAACTGCAGACCGGCGTCGGCGACCAGGGCGTGGAGCGCGGACGCGCCAAGCTGGTGGTGGAGACCCTCGAGGGCCCACCCATCGTCGTCACCTGGGCGCCGCAGCGTCCCGGAGCCGACCTGCTGCGCCGCGCCATCGTGCCCGTGACCCTGGTGATCCTGGCCTTCGCGGCCATGGGCGCCGTCATGGTGGTCCGCGCCCGCCGCGCCACGGCCCACCTGCTGGCCAGCCACCGCTCCCAGAGCGAGTTCCTGGCCAATATGAGCCACGAGATCCGCACCCCGCTCAATGGCGTTTCGGCCATCGCCGAGGCCCTGGAGCGCACGCCGCTCAACCCGGCCCAGGCCGAGATGGTCGGGATCATCCGTGGTTCGGGCGCGACCCTTGAGCGCCTGCTTTCGGACGTGCTGGACCTGTCGCGCATCGAGACCGGCGCGGTCAGCATGGAGAACGCGCCCTTCCACCTGGCCGACGCCATCCGCGAAGCCACGGCCCTGGCGGGCGCGCGGGCCAAGGACAAGGCCATCGACCTGATCATCGACATCGACCCGGCCGCCGAGACCGCCGTCGCCGGCGACGTGCTGCGGGTCAAGCAGGTGCTGACCAACCTGGTCTCCAACGCCGTTAAGTTCACCTCCGACGGCTATGTGGCCGTGGCTGTCCGGGCCGAGGGTCCGGGCCGCTGGCGCATCGAGGTGCAGGACACCGGCGTCGGCTTCGACCCCGCCGACAAGGCGCGGCTGTTCAACCGCTTCCAGCAGGCCGACGGCTCGGTGACCCGAAAGTTCGGCGGTTCGGGCCTGGGCCTGGCCATCGCCAAGCAGCTGGTCGGGCTGATGGGCGGAGAGCTGGACGCGATCAGCAACCTGGGCGAGGGCGCCACCTTCACCGTGCGGCTGGAATTGCCGCTGGCCGACGCCGCCGGCCGCGCGACCGCTCCGGCCCTGCAGTCCGCGGGCGACGCCGATCCCGAGCGGCCGCTGCGCATCCTGCTGGCCGACGATCACCCGACCAACCGCAAGGTGGTGCAGGTGTTGTTCTCCGAGTTCGACGTCGACCTGGTCTGCGCCGAGAACGGCCAGGAGGCCTGCGAGGCCTTCGCCGCTCAGCGCTTCGACCTGGTGCTGATGGATATGCAGATGCCGGTGATGGACGGCCTGACCGCCGTGCGCGAGATCCGGGCGCGGGAGCGGGCCCGCAACTGGATCGCCACCCCCATAGTCATGCTCACCGCCAACGCCCTGCCCGAGCACCAGGCCGCCAGCCTCGCCGCAGGCGCCGACCTGCACATGCCCAAGCCCATCGAGGCGGCCAAGCTGTTCGCCGTCCTGCAGCACGTGGCCGAGAGCCAGGCGGTCAGCCGGGCGGCGGCTTAACAAACCGTCAAGCGGCAGGGCGACCCCATGCCACATTCCCAGGGGGCCGGTTCCCCGGCTAGGTCCCCGGCGCATCTGCCAATGCCGAGGGATGACATGCTGAAGCTGCTGTTTTCGAGCTGGGGCGCCGAGTGGGGCACCGCGGCCCTGGTCTTCGCCGTGAGCGCCGCCGTGGGGCGGTTCGCCGCCGAGGGTATGAACACGCTTCAGTGGTGCGGCGCGATCACCGCCGTCCTGGCCTCGATCACCGCCGCCGTCGCCGTGCGCGTCTGGAAGCCGGAAGCCGCCAAGGTCCGCGTCGAGGACTGACTATTCGGCGTGGACGTCCACGCCCATGGCGTTCAGTAGCCTGTACTGCTGGTCCACCGTCACCTTCATTCCGTCCCGGCTGGCGAGCTCCAGCAGGTTGAGACCGCTGACCTCCGCGCCGCGCAGGTCGGCGCGGGCGAGCTTGGCGCCGGCGATGAGCGCCTGGAACAGGTCGCACTCGCGCAGGTCCGCACCCTCCAGGTCGGCGTCAATCAGCAGGGCCTCGCGAAAGCTTGAGCGGTTGAGGTCGCAGTCGGGCAGCCGCACCTCGGTCAGGTCGGCCAGTTCCAGGTTGCAGCCCTTCAGGGCGGCCGACCACCGGACGACATTGCGCCCGAAGGCCCGGCCGAAGTCGGCCTTGAGGAACACCGCGCCGCGCAGGTTGCAGGCGTCCATCTCGATCCCATAGAGGGCCGAGCGCTCGATCTTGGCGAAGGAAAGGTCGCAGCGGGCGAACCGCGCCTCCTCCAGCCGCGAGAAGGCGAACTGCGGACCCACATGGCCCTGGTCGTCGGCGCAGACGCAGTCCTCGAACACCGCCTCGCGCAGGTCGGCATGGGCGAAGCGGGACCGCACGATGCGGCAGCCCTTGAACCGGACGCCCTGCAGGCAAACCCCCTGGAACTGGACGTCGGAGAAGGCGCAGTCCTCGAACACCGCATCGGTGAGATCGGCGTCGGTGAAGTCGTGGCTGGAGAGATCCAACCCCGCCAGCCGCGCCCCGGCCTCGATCTGCGCCATGTTCCGCCCTCCGCTCACCCGCCAGGGATCGACTGTCGGCGACGCCTGCGTCGCAAGCGGTCGTAGGCGCAGGCTACTCCGCCGGCGCCACCGGAACCTGGATCTCGCCGCCGGCCTCGCGGAACTTCGCGCTCATCTCCGCCATGCCCGCCTCCGCCACGTCGTTCTGCTTGGCCGCCGAGTCTCGGATCTCCTGGCTGATCTTCATGGAGCAGAACTTCGGGCCGCACATCGAGCAGAAGTGGGCGGTCTTGAAGGCCTCCTTCGGCAGGCTCTCGTCGTGATATTCGCGCGCCGTCTCCGGATCGAGGCCGAGATTGAACTGGTCCTCCCAGCGGAACTCGAACCGCGCGCGGCTGAGCGCGTCGTCCCAGGCCCGGGCGGTCGGATGGCCCTTGGCCAGGTCGGCGGCGTGGGCGGCGATCTTGTAGGCGATCACCCCTTGCTTGACGTCCTCGCGGTCGGGAAGGCCCAGGTGCTCCTTCGGCGTCACGTAGCAGAGCATGGCGGTGCCGTACCAACCGATCATCGCCGCGCCGATGGCGCTGGTGATGTGGTCGTAGCCGGGGGCCACGTCGGTGGTCAGCGGGCCCAGGGTGTAGAACGGCGCCTCGCCGCAGACGGCCAGCTGCTTGTCCATATTGGCCTTGATCTTGTGCATCGGCACGTGACCGGGGCCTTCGATCATCACCTGAACGCCATGCTTCCAGGCGATAGGCGTCAGCTCGCCCAGGGTCTCCAGCTCGGCGAACTGCGCCGCGTCATTGGCGTCGGCGATGCAGCCCGGCCGCAGGCCGTCGCCCAGGCTGAACGACACGTCGTAGGCCCGCATGATCTCGCAGATGTCCTCGAAGTGCTCGTAGAGGAAGTTCTCCTTGTGATGGGAAAGGCACCACTTGGCCATGATCGAGCCGCCGCGCGAGACGATCCCGGTCACCCGCTTGGCGGTCAGCGGCACATAGGCCAGCCGCACCCCGGCGTGGATGGTGAAGTAGTCCACCCCCTGCTCGGCCTGCTCGATCAGGGTGTCGCGGAACACCTCCCAGTTCAGATCCTCGGCGACGCCGTTGACCTTCTCCAGGGCCTGGTAGATCGGCACGGTGCCGATCGGCACGGGCGAGTTGCGGATGATCCAGTCGCGGATGTTGTGGATGTTGCGACCGGTCGACAGGTCCATGACCGTGTCGCCGCCCCAGCGGATGGCCCAGACCATCTTGTCCACCTCGTCGGCCACGGTGGAGAGCACTGCGGAATTGCCGATATTGGCGTTGATCTTGACCAGGAAGTTGCGGCCGATGGCCATCGGCTCCAGTTCGGTGTGGTTGATGTTGGCGGGGATGATCGCGCGGCCGCGGGCCACCTCGTCGCGGACGAATTCCGGGGTCACGAAGTCGGGGATCGAGGCGCCGAAATCCTCGCCGTCGCGGATGAAAGGATCGCTCTCCTTGCGGCGCAGGTTCTCGCGGATGGCGACGTATTCCATCTCCGGCGTGATGATCCCGCGTCGAGCGTATTCCAGCTGGGTGACCGCCGCCCCGCCCTTGGCGCGATAGACCCGGCGCGGGGCGGTGAACTGCGGCGCCAGGTGTTCGCCCTTGGCGAAGCCGTTGTCCTCCGGCTTCACCTCGCGGGGGGTCTCGACGATCTCGATGTCGCCGCGCGAGACCACCCAGGGCTCGCGGGTGCGCGACAGGCCCTTGTCGATGTCGATCTTCGCGGTCGGGTCGGTATAGGGGCCCGACGGGTCGTAGAGGGTCAGGGCCGGCTCGTTGGCGGACGGGTGCACCGCCACCTCGCGGAACGGGACGCGGATGTCGGGCCACAGCACGCCCGCCTGGTAGACCTTGCGCGAGCCGGGGCGTTCGCCGGTGGGGATGGCGTCTTTGATGGGCGTCTGGATGTTCACCGGCGGACTCCTATGCGGGGGCCAGCGACGACGGAATCCGGACGACAGGTCCGTTCCCTTCGCCGGCATGACCCGGATCAGGTTCTACGGGTCGCGGGCTCGCCCGCCTCTCAGCCGCCCATGCGCGGCCCCCCGAGGACGAGGCGACCATAGGCCCGATCGAGCCGTTCGAAAAGGCCGCGATCTCGCCCCAAAAACGGTTCAAGCTTCGCGATCAGGAGATCGCCATGAAAGCCATCCTCGTCATCTTCGCCGCGGCCGCCCTGGTCGCCACCTCCGCCCCCGCCCAGCCCGTGGCCCCCTCGGCGCCCGGGGCATCGCGCGACTGCTTCCGGATGAGCCAGCTGCGCGGCCATAAGCGGGTCGACGCCAAGACCCTGAACATCGAGGCCGGCGACGGCTCGATCTATCGCTGGGAGATGAACGGGTCCTGCCTGGCTGGATCGTCGTCCAGCGACCCGCTGGTGATGAGCCCCAGCAGCGGCTCGGATCTGATCTGCCGGCCGATCGACCTGGATCTGAAGGTGAAGCACGGCCCGATCCTCAGCCCTTGCATCATCAAGAGCTTCACCAAACTGACCCCAGCCGAGGTCGCGGCGTTGCCGCCCAAACAGAAGCCCTAGGCCCGCGCGCGGCGGGGTCGCAAAACGCCTTGGCGGCATGCTAGTCACGCGGCCAAGGAGACTCCCATGCATCTCGCCCGCTTTGCCCGCGAACGCTTCGCGCACCTGCCGACACCGCTGGAGCCCCTGCCTCGACTGGGCGCCGAGCTGGGCGGGCTGAATCTCTGGGTCAAACGCGACGACTGCACGGGCCTCGCCGGTGGCGGCAACAAGACCCGCAAGCTCGAATTCCTGCTGGGCGAAGCCCTGGCCCAAGGCGCCGACACCCTGATCACCCAGGGCGCCGTCCAGTCCAACCACGTTCGTCAGACGGCCGCCGCAGCCGCCCGCTACGGCCTGGCCTGCGAGGTCATCCTGGAGGAGCGCACGGGCTCGAAGGCGACCGACTACACCGCCTCGGGCAATGTGTTGCTGGACCGGCTGATGGGCGCGGAGATCCGCAACGTCCCCGGCGGAACCGACATGAACGCGGAGCTGGCGAGGAGCGCCGAGGCGGCTCGGGCGCGCGGCGGCAAGCCCTATGTGATCCCCGGCGGCGGCTCCAACGCGGTGGGCGCACTGGGCTATGTCGACTGCGCCATCGAGCTGGTGGCCCAGGCCAATGCGCGAGGCCTGGTGATCGACCGGATCGTCACGGCCACCGGCAGCGCCGGCACCCATGCCGGACTGGTCGCGGGCCTGGCCGTGATCGGCGCGGACATTCCGGTTCTGGGCATCGGCGTGCGCGCGCCGAAGGAGACCCAGGAAGCCAATGTCCACAAGCTGGCGGTGGAGACCGCGGCCCTGCTCGGCCACCCGGAGCGGGTCACGCGCGAGATGACCGTGGCGAACTGCGACTATGTCGGAGCCGGCTACGGCCTGATCGACGACGAGGTGATCGCGGCCCTGAAACTGGCTGCGCGCACGGACGCCCTGATCCTAGACCCGGTCTATACGGGCAAGGCGATGAAGGGCCTGATCGCCCTCGCCCGCGCCGGACGGTTCGAGGGCGAGACGGTGGTGTTCCTGCACACCGGCGGCGCCCAGGGTCTGTTCGGCTATCAGGGCGAGATGCAAGGCGCCCTGGCATGAGCTTGGTCCTGGGCGTGCTCGGCGGCATGGGCCCGGCCGCCACCCTCGACTTCCTGGCCAAACTGCAGGCCCTGACCCCGGCCGCGCGGGACCAGGACCACATCCGCACCATCGTCGACATCAATCCCCAGGTGCCGGACCGCAACGATCCCTTCGCCAAGCCCGGCCCGGTCCTGGCCGAGATGGCCGGCGCCCTGCACGGGGCCGGGGCCGACGTCCTGGCCATCGCCTGCAACACCGCCCACGCCCACGCGGACCTGATCTCGCGATCCTCGGGCCTGCCGCTGATCGACATGATCGGCACGGCCGCCGCCGCCGCGCGGGACACCGGCGCCCATCGGGCCGGGGTGCTGGGCACCCGGCCGGCCATCAAGCTCTATCGCGAATACCTGGCCGCCCAGGGGATGGGCCTGGTCACCCTGCCCCCGGAGCGGCAGGAGGCCTTCATGGCCCTGCTCTACCAGATCAAGTCGGGCGATCGGTCGGCCCAGGTCGGGGCGGAGATGGCCGCCCTGGCCGCCGAGCTGGTGGCCGACGGCGCCGAGGCGGTGATCGCGGGCTGCACCGAGGTGCCGCTGGTGCTGAGTCCCGCCGCCGTCCGCGCGCCGCTGATCGACGCCGCCGACGAGCTGGCCAAGCGCTGCGTCGCCGTCTGCCTGGGCTTCGAGCCTGTGCCGGAACTGATCTAGAGCCGCGCGGCCTTGAAGGTGTCGCAGGCGCCCGGATCGCCGGTCTGCACCCCAGTGCGGAACCAGCGCATGCGCTGCTCGCTGGTGCCGTGGGTAAAGGCGTCGGGCATGATCCGGCCCTGGGTCTGGCGCTGCAAGGTGTCGTCCCCCACCGCCGAGGCGGCTCGGATCCCGTCCTCGATGTCCTTGGGATCCAGCGCCACCTGGCCACCGGAGGTCTCGGCGGCGTGAGCGACCCAGACCCCCGCATAGCAATCGGCCTGCAGCTCCAGCCGCACAGCCGAACTATCCTCGCCGCGCGAGCCGCGCTCGACGCGGTCGGTCTGGCCGGTGAGGTGCTGGACGTGGTGGCCGATCTCGTGGGCCAGGACATAGGCGCGCGCCGCCTCGCCCTTGGCGCCGAACTTGGTCTCCAGCTCCTGCCAGAAGCTCAGGTCCAGATAGACCTTGCGGTCGGCCGGGCAATAGAACGGGCCCATCGCCGACTGGCCGGTTCCGCAACCGGTGCCGGTGGCCTGGCTGTAGATCACGATCGCGGCGGGCGGCTGGTAGCTTAGGCGGCTCTGGGCGAAGATCGGCGTCCAGACATCGGTGGTCGAGGCCTCGATCACGTCGACGAACTGGCCGGCTTCGTCGCTGGGCGCGCCCCGAACGCCGGCCTGCTCCTGCTGGGCCTGACCGCCCACGCCTTCGACGACCGCCATGGTGGTCGACGGGTCGATGCCGAACACGAAGTAGCCGATGGCGGCGAGGATCACCCCGCCGACCCCGATGCCGCCGACCCCCACCGGGCCCAGGCCGCGACGATCCTCGATATTGCCGCCGCGGCGACCGCCCTGCCAGCGCATGCCCGTAACTCCTGAACTGCGAATGGCTCGACGCGCGAGCCCTGCCGGAGGATGCGGCCTGTCAGCTTTCCTGTCAGCGCTTGTTTTGGCTGGCCTCACGCACGCGCCTGTTGGACGCCGCCAGGGCCTCATCCGGGATCGACGGGAACGGCCCCAGGTTCAGAGCCGCGCCAGACTTCGAAACATGGGGTTCCGGGATGGCCGGCCGGCGCGCCTGATCGCGCAGCTCACGCAGCCGCACCTCCGTGCCGAGCCGGGCGTCCAGGGCGTTCATCTGGTTCTCCAGCGCCACGGCGCGCTGGTTCTGCAGCTGCTGCTGAGCCCAGAGGTCGTTCTCGCGGGCGAGCTGGGCAGGATCGGCCTGGGCCAGGACCGGCGAGGTCGAGGCCGTGCTGATCGCGAGGGCGACGAGGAGCGGGCGCATGGATTTCAAACGCGCTTGCTCCCGTTGGGCTCCCTACCGGCGCGAAACGCTGAAGCGGGTGAGCTGCTCGCGCGGGGCCGCCCACTCCGGATTGATCTCGACCGCCTTCTGGTAGTCGTAATAGGCCGACTTGGCGTCCTCCAGACCCTCATAGGCCAGGGCCCTGTTGTAGTAGGCCTTGGCGGGTTCATCGACGCCGAGCTCCAGCCCGCGATTGATGTCGGGCAGGCTGGCGGCGTAGTCGCGCTGGCCGATATAGGTCGCGCCGCGGTTCACATAGGCCTCGCCCATGTCCGGCTTGATCTTGACCGCCTTGTCGAAATCCTTGCGCGCGTCGGGATAGGCCGCCCGGCGCAGCTTCAGGACACCACGGTTCACATAGGTGCCGGCCCGGTCGCGGGCGTTCAGGAACTCCGTTTCCAGGGCCAGGGTGCAGAGATCCTGGAACTTCACGTCCTTCTCACCGCCGATCGCCGCCTGGGAGCAGGCCTCGGCGAGGCCGCCGCCGATCACCGTCACCGCGGCCTGGGTCGAGCCCGCCGCCGCGAAGCCTATGGCCGCCAGACCCGCGACCGCAACTGCCTTGAACATGGCGCTGTCTCCGTGAGGCCAGGCCTGCCCCGGGGGCGCGCGGCCCAGCTGTATGACGTCAGAGTCTTCCCGTAACAGGGGTCTGTCAACGCGAGCTTTTCTCTAGACTCACGGGTTCAAGATATTGTTTTCAAGGACAATTCCGGCGTGACCGCCGTTGTCTCAGCGGACCCGGAACCGGCGCGTCTCGCGGAACAGGATGTAGACGCCGCTGGCCGCCACCACGCAGGCGCCGGCCAGGGTGGCCGGGCGGGGCAGCTCGTCCCAGACCAGGAAGCCGATGATGCCGGCCCACACCAGCTGGGTGTAGTCGAAGGGCGCCACCACCGCGACCGGAGCGCGGCGCAGGGCCTCGGTGAGGAAGAGCTGGCCCGTCCCGCCCAGCAGGCCGGTGCAGACCAGCATGACCAGGGTCGTCGTGTCCGGGATCACCCAGCCGCCGAACGGCAGGCTCGCCAGGCCCAGCATCGTGCCGGCCAGGGTGAAGTAAAAGACGATGGTCGGACCGGACTCGGTGCGGCCGATCTCGCGCACCGCGATCATGGCGCCGGCCGCGCCGAGCGCCCCGGCCAGGCCGAACACCGTGCCCAGGGTCGCCATGTGGGTCGGATCGGGCCGGATCATGATCAGCACGCCGACGAAGCCGACCATCACGGCGCCCCAGCGATGCGCGCCCACCCGCTCCTTGAGGATCGGGACCGACAGGGCGGTCATGAACAGAGGGGCCGCGAAGGACAGCGCCGTCGCCTCCGTCAGCGGCAGCATGGAAAGCGCCGTGAAGCCGCAGACCATACCGATCAGACCGACGCTCGAGCGGGCGGCGTGGCCGAGCGGGCGCGTGGTCTTCAACACCGAGAAGCCGCTGGTCTTCCAGACGTAGAGCAGCACCGGAACGAAGGCGAAGGCGTTGCGGAAGAAGATGATCTCCAGCACGGGCGCGCCACGCTCGGCGCAGGCCTTCACCAGGGCTCCCAGCCCTGCCATGCAGGCCATGGCGATCACCCGCAGCAGAATTCCCAGGCCGCTTCTTTGCAGCACGGCGTGGGCAGGGGCATCGGCGGGCAAGACGGTCTCCTTCGGCCACGGGGCATAGTGCCCGTTCGTCGTCCGCGCCATCCCTCACGGCCCTGTCACAGCCGCATCATCCAAGCTGGACCATGGCTCTCGCCTGACGCCGCGTAACCCTGTTCACCCTCCCCGCCGGTACAACCGAACGGGAGGCGGTGCGACATGACGATCGACCTGATGATGGCGGCCTGGACCCTGGTCCTGGCCTTTGTGCAAGTCCTGCTCTTCGATATCGCCAGGACCAGCCAGTACGGCCTGAAGTGGAACACCAGCCCGCGCGATGGCGAGATGCCGCCGCTGAGCACCCGCGCCGAGCGCCTGCGCCGGGCGCAGGACAACCTCTACGAGACCCTGCCGCTGTTCCTGGGCGCGGTGCTGATCGCCCACGTGGCGGGCCGCGCCAACGAGATCACCGCCCTGGGCGCGCAGATCTATTTCTGGGGCCGGGTGGTCTATGTGCCGCTCTACGCCTTCGGGGTGCCGCAGGTCCGCTCGCTGGTCTGGCTGGTCAGCACGGCCGGCCTGGTCATGGTCGCCTCGCAGATCCTGCTGCCGTAGGAACCTTCCTCCCCCGTTTACGGGGGAGGGGGGACCGCCGAAGGCGGTGGAGGGGGCGGCCTCAAGCGCCGAGCCCGGTCTCGCCCCCTCCACCACGCCTGCGGCGCGGTCCCCCTCCCCCATTCGCTGCGCGATGTGGGAGGAAAAGTCAGTCCCCGACGAACTTGGCCACGAGAGCCGGGTCGGCGTCATAGACCCAGCACTCGCTGAACTGGCCGTCGCGCACGGCGTAGACCAGCACGCGCTCCAGCTCCGCGACGGCCTCGCCCCTGCGGAAGGTCTCGCGCGCGACGATGGCGCCGCGCTCGGGACCCGACAGCACCGCGACGATGCCGCTGAGCTTGCGGCCCGTCCGGCGCGAGAACTCGGCCAGGGTGGCCAGGGAGGCCGCCTTGCCCACATGGTCGCCGGACAGGGCGTGGGCGCCGCCGTAGTGCAGGGTGAAGCTCTCATGATAGAGGCCGGCGATGGCGGCCAGGTCGCCGGCGCGCCAGGCCTGGGCGTAGCGCTCGACGGTGGCGCGGATCTCGGCTTCGCGTGGCTCCATGGGGCGGTCTCCGGCGACGGATGGCGCGGCCATGGCCGCGAGGGCGACGGCCAGCAGGCCGCGGCGAGCGAGCGGCATTAGGCCGACTTCACATAGGCCGAGCCGATCAGGGCCGCGGCCACCGCCAGCTCGATCAGCAGGAAGACCCCAGGCAAACGTCCCAGGCCCTGGTCGATCCCGACCGAGACCAGGCGGCCGGCCACCATGCCGACGCAGCCGGCCCCGACCACGAGGGCCACGGGGTTGCGCAGCTCCGGCCGTAACAGGCTGAGGAACAGCAGGCCTGCCCAGACGAGCGGCAGGCCGCCATAGACGGCGCGGATCTCGTTGAATCCGTCGGGCGTCGACACCTTGATGCCGTAGCCGCCCAGCAGGCCGCCGGGAAAACGTAAGGCCATCACCCCCAGCCAGGCGAAGAAGCCGGCGCAGGGCAGGATCAGCAGGATCTTGAACATGGGGTCTCCGAGGCGGGGCTGGCCGGATGCAGCGTCATGGGCCAAGCTTGCCGCGTCTTTCCCCGCTCCGGCTTTCGAGAAGTGGCTATGGCGCCGAGCGCGCGACTCTATTCCTGGGGCGCCCGCGCGCTCTTCCTCGGCGAGGCGCTCGGCCTGACGCCGCACCGCAACGCCGTGGCCGTGCTGGCGCTCGGCCTGGAAGCGCCCTTCGACGTGGCGGTCGATCCCGCCGATCCGGCCGCCGGCCATCGCCGCTGCCGCGCCGCGCTGATCCCGCCCAACACCCTGCATCACCTGGCGGCCACCACCGGGACCATGGCCTTCCTCTACGTCGACGCCCGCAGTCCCGACCTGGCGCGACTGCAGGGTCTGGTCCGCGATCCCGGAGCCCGGGTCGGCTTCGACCTGGACGGCGAGGCCGAGCTGATCGCGCGCCTGGCCGGGCTGGCGCGGGGCGAGGCGGACTGGGCCGCCACCCGTCCCGGCCTGGACGTCCTGCTGTCGGGTCTCGGCGCCCGGCCGAAAGACCCCCGCGTGCGCCGGGCCCTGGACCTGTTGCACGCCGATCCCGCCGCCCGCCCTTCCCTGGAGGCGCTGGCCCGTCAGGCGGGTCTGTCGACCTCGCGGTTCATCCACCTGTTCAAGGCCGCCACCGGCGTGCCGCTGCGCCGCTACAAGCTGTGGATCGCCATGGGCGCGGCCATGCGAGCCATCGTCGCTGGCGAGACCCTGACCAACGCGGCGCTCGACGCCGGCTTCTCAAGCTCGGCCCATTTCAGCGCGGCCTTCCGCGAGATGTTCGGCATGGAGCCCTCGCGGCTGTCCGGCGGCCGGCTCGCCGCGTAACCCCTGAGGAACATTTGCGGCGAACGCTTGATCTGCCGCCGCCGCCGGTCGAAAGGCGATCGTCGACCACCTTCGCGCGGAGTCTTCGTGAAGCTCAATCTGCTCGCCGGCCTCGCCGCGCTCACCGTCATGACCGGCCTTGGCCAAACCGCCGCCAGCGCCGTCGAGGAGCCGGCCTATCCCGAGGGCTACCGCCGCTGGACCCACGTGCTGAGCGGTGTCTCGAACGCCAACTTCAACCGCTATGAAGGCCTGCACAACATCTACGCCAACCCGAAGGCCGTCGAGGGCTACAAGTCCTCGGGCGCCTTTCCGGACGGGTCGGTCATCGTCTTCGATCTCTTCGAGGTCGTGGACAAGGGCGGCGCGACCGTCGCCACCAAGCGCAAGTTCATCGACGTCATGGTCAAGGACAGCAAGCGCTACGCCGCGACCGGCGGTTGGGGCTACACCGAGTTCCTGGGCGAGAGCCGCACGGAGCGTGGCTTCGCCCAGGACAAGGCCCCGAGCTGCCACGCCTGCCACCTGGCCAAGGCGGGCCGCGACGCGGTCTTCACCCGCTTCAAGGATTGATCAGCCGACCGGACCCAGGGTCTCGTCGAACAGGCCCCGCATGGCGCGCCAGGTCCGTTGATCGGCGGCCTCGTCATAGCGGAAGCCCGGCAGGCCCATGGCGTCCACCTCACGGTTCGTAAAGCTATGCCCCACCCCGCCCAGCAGCAGCATCTGCCAATCGGCGCTCGCCGCGTTCATCTCGCCCACGAAGGTCTCGCGGTCGGCGGCGCTGATGATCGGGTCGTCCGCCCCCAGGCAGACCATGACCTTGCCCTTGATCGCCCCCTTGGCCGCCGGGGTCGAGGTGCCGAGGCCGGAATGGAAGCCGATGACGCAGGGTACGTCGGCGCCGCTGCGCGCCAGCTCCAGCACCGTCGTGCCGCCGAAGCAGAAGCCGATGGCCGCGGTCCGCGCCGGGTCAACGTTTGGCTGGGCCCGCAGCACCTCCAGCGCCGCGCGCGCCCGGCCCTGCAGGGTCGGCAGGTCGCCCATCAGGCCGGTGATCGTGGCCATGGCCTGCTCCCGGCTCTCGATGGGATAGCCGAAGGTGTCCATGGCGAAGGCCACATAGCCCAGCTCGGCCAGCATCTGGGCGCGCTGTTTGGGGTGGCCGGTCATGCCGCCGCCTTCGTGGGCCACCAGCACCCCGGCCGTCGGCCTGCCGCGCGAGCCGTCCGCCAGGTAGCCGGTGAAGCTCTTGCCGCCGAACTCGTAGGTGATCGCCTGCATGTCCATGCTGTCCCTCCCGCGGCCGGTCGAATTGCACCGTTCAGGGGCCTCGGCTGTCAAGCTTGGGGTTGCATCCAGGACCAAGGCCGGTTTCGTTAGCTCAAGCCCAGACAGGAGCGCCCCCCCGATGCTCTACGCCATCCTCTGCTACAACTCCGAACAGATGGTCGGCTCCTGGACCCAGGAACAGGACGACGCCGTCATGGCGCGCCTGCGGGTGGTTCACGAGGCCCTGGACGGCAAGCTCGGCCCCGCTATCCGGCTGAACCCGACCAAGGCCGCCACCACCCTGATGAAGAACGAGGAGCCGCACTACGTGATCGACGGCCCCTATGCCGAGACCAAGGAGGCCCTGCTGGGCTTCTACATCCTCGACGTCGCCGACAAGGACGAGGCGCTGGACGCCGCGCGCCAGTTGGCCGTCGCCAACCCGGGCGGCGCCTACGAGATCCGACCCATCTCGCTCTATATTCCCGGGATGGCGCTGGCCGAGACCTGAGCGCGGCGCCAGCGCGCCTTGCAGGCCGTCGGCGCGGTCTGGAACTCCGCGCCGTCGCCTGCTAGACGGACCTCCGTCGCCGAAACGACGCGCGGGCGTGGTGGAACTGGTAGACGCGCCGGACTCAAAATCCGGTTCCGAAAGGAGTGTCGGTTCGAGCCCGACCGCCCGCACCATCAGCCGCAGCGGCTAAGGCGGCCTTGCCCTGGCGTGAACCTTGTGGCCGCCGCCCCGGGCGCTAGGGTGGACCCTGAACGCAGCCGACCCGGTTGCCGCACGATCAAGGGGACCGACATGGCGGATTTCGGAGGCGAGCCGAACCTCGAGGCCTTCCGCGCCGAGGCCCGCGCGTGGCTGGAAACCAACTTCCCACCCGCCCTGGCGGGCAAGGGCGCCCTGGCCTCGGCCGAGATCTCGACGCCTAATCCCGACCTCGCGGCCTGGCGCAAGGCCGTCGGCGCCAAGGGCTGGGGCACGCCCACCTGGCCCGCCCAGTACGGCGGCGGCGGGCTCTCGCCCCAGGAGGCCAAGGTGCTGGCCCAGGAGATGGCCAAGCTCGGCGCCTTCAACCCGCTGATGTTCGGCATGGGCGTGACCATGATCGGCCCGACCATCCTCGACTACGGCACGGAGGCCCAGAAGGCCCAGCACATCCCGCCCATCGTCCGCGGTGAGGTCCAATGGTGCGTCGGCTATTCCGAACCCAACGCCGGCTCCGACCTGGCCTCCCTGCAGATGCGGTGCGAGGACGCCGGCGACCACTATGTAATCACCGGCCAAAAGACGTGGACCTCAGGGGCCCAGTACTCCGACTGGTGCGGGGCCCTGGTGCGCACCGACTTCGCAGCCAAGAAGCACGACGGCATCAGCTTCATGCTGATCGACATGCATCAGCCGGCCATCGACCCGCGGCCGATCGCCTTGATCGCCGGGGCTTCACCGTTCTGCGAGACCTTCTTCACCGAGGCCCGCGCGGAGAAGGACGGCCTGCTGGGCGAGCTGAACCATGGCTGGACCGTCGGCAAGCGGCTGCTGCAGCACGAGCGCGCCAGCCAGACGGGGGCGTCAGGAGGAGGCCGGGCGGCGCCGCTGCAGGACATCGCCAAGCGCTATGTCGGGGTCGACGAGCAGGGTCGGCTGGCCGACAGCGACCTGCGCACGCGGCTGACCCAGCACCTGATGGACGCCAAGATGCACGGCCTGACCCTGGCGCGCATCGTCGCCGAGTCGAAGGGGGCTTCGGGCGCCAACACCACCGCCTCGATCCTGAAGAACTCCGCCACCAATGTCGCCCAGACCCGGGCCGAGCTCAGCCTGGAGATCTTCGGCCATCAGGGCCTGGGCTGGGAGGGTGAGGCCTTCAGCCAGGAAGAGATCGAAACCGTGCGCGGCTGGCTGGGCGGCAAGGCCATGTCGATCTATGGCGGCTCGTTCGAGATCCAGAACAACATCATCTCCAAGCGCATCCTGGGCCTGCCGGACAATACCCAGTCGAGCTGACGCGCCAGACCGTCGGCCGCAAGTCCGTTTCTACAGCGGAGGCTCGACGGCGCGCGTCGTGAATGATAATCGTTCGCAAATGGGGCGCGTAAGGACCTCGCGATGAACGACTTGTCGGTGCAACACGATCTGGACGCGGTTCCCGCCGAGGGCCTGGTCGTGCGCCTGAGTTCGGCCAGGGTCGGGGCGGCCGGGGTTATCGTCGATGTCCGCGCCGAGAGCGCGCCGCTGGCCCATGGGGTGGATGTGCACGAGCTGCAGCGCCGCCTGCTGGAGTTCGGCTTCGTGGAGGGCGCCCGCATCGAGGTGCTGCACGAGGGCGCCATCCGCCACGATCCCATCGCCGTGCGGGTGGACGACACCCGCGTCGCCCTGCGTCGCCGCGACGCCGAGGACGTGTTCATCCTGCTCGACACGCCGCAGCAATGAGCCAGGCCGCCGCGCTCGCGTCCTCCAGGGTCGCCCTGGTCGGCAATCCCAATTCGGGCAAGACGGCGCTGTTCAACGCCCTCACCGGCGCGCGCCAGAAGGTCGCCAACTACGCAGGGGTGACCGTGGAGCGGAAGGAGGGCGTGGTCACGACTCCCTCCGGACGCAGCCTGCACATCCTTGACCTGCCCGGCACCTATTCCCTGCGCGCCCGCAGCCCCGACGAGGTGGTCACCCGCGACGCGGTCCTGGGCCGGCTGGAGGGCGAGGTTCCGCCCGACGTGGTGGTCTGCGTGGCCGACGCCACCAACCTGCGCCTGGTGCTGCGCCTGGCCCTGGAGCTGAAGGCCGTCGGCCGGCCCATGGTGCTGGCGCTCAACATGTACGACATCGCCCAGCGGCAGGGCCTGCGGATCGACCTGGAGGGCCTGTCGCGCGAGATCGGCGCCCCGATCGTCACCACCGTGGCCACCCGCAAGCGCGGCATCGAGGACCTGGTCGCCCAGGTCGACGCCCTGGCCGCCAGCGGCGCCTTGCCCGGCCAGAACACCTGGCGCGAACCCGACGCCGCCGAGATCCGCCGCGCCCACGCCGAAGCCCAGCGGATCGTGCGCACCTATGTCCGCCCGCCGGAGCATCCCGACACCTGGACGGGCCGTGTGGACGCCGTCTTGCTGCACCCGGTCTGGGGCCTGGCGATCCTGTTCTCCCTGCTGTTCCTGATGTTCCAGGCGGTGTTCACCTGGGCCACCCCGGCCATGGACGGCATCGAGGCCGCCTTCGGCTGGCTGGGCGGCCTCGTTGGCCAGGTGGTGACCAACGACCTGGCCCGCAGCCTGATCGCCGACGGGGTCATAGCCGGGGTCGGCAGCGTGCTGGTCTTCCTGCCGCAGATCCTCATCCTGTTCCTGTTCATCCTCCTGCTCGAGGACTTCGGCTACATGGCCCGGGCGGCCTTCCTGATGGATCGGATCATGGGCGGGGCGGGACTGCACGGGCGGGCCTTCATCCCCCTGCTCTCCTCTTTCGCCTGCGCCATCCCCGGGATCATGTCGACGCGGGTGATCGACTCCAAACACGACCGGCTGACCACCATCCTGGTGGCCCCGCTGATGACCTGCTCGGCGCGGATCCCGGTCTACACCCTGATCATCGCGGCCTTCATCCCCAACACCCAGGTGTGGGGCTTCATGAGCCTGCAGGGCCTGGTGATGTTCGGCCTCTACGCCGCGGGCATCCTCAGCGCGCTCGCCGTCTCGTTCGTGACCCGGCGGCTGTTCTGGCGCGGGGCGGTGGAGCCGTTCCTGATGGAGCTGCCGACCTACAAGCTGCCCGATCCGGCCAATGTAGCGCGCAACCTGTTCCTCCGGGCGCAGATCTTCATCGAGCGGGCGGGGCGGATCATCCTGCCGCTGATGATCCTGATCTGGGTGCTCTCGACCTTTCCCTACGCCCCGGCTGGCGCCGTGGGACCGGCCATCGACTACAGCTTCGCCGGGATGATCGGCCACGCCATCCAGCCCCTGCTCGCCCCCATCGGCTTCAATTGGCAGATGTCGATCGCACTGGTGCCCGGCATGGCCGCCCGCGAGGTGGCCGTGGCCGCGCTCGGCACCGTCTATGCGGTGGGCGATGCGGAGAACAACACCGGGACGCTCGCCTCGACGCTCAAGGGCCACTGGTCGGTGGCCACGGGCCTCTCATTCCTGGCCTGGTACATCTTCGCTCCGCAGTGCGCCGCGACCCTCGGCGTGGTGAAGCGCGAGACCAACAGCTGGCGCTGGCCGATCATCATGTTCGTCTACATGACCACGCTCGCCTATCTGGCGGCCTTCGTGGTCTATCGCACCGCGGTCGCCCTGGGAGGGGGATGAAGCTTCACCATAAACAACTTTTAGGGGAAATTAATTGCGCGCTTTAAGGGATCGCTAAATCTAAACGCCATAGCGTTTCCTGATCGGGGAGCGACAGGATGCAAGTAACCACCCAAAAGCGCCGCAAAGCGGCGGCCAAGCCCGCCGCGAAGCCGGCGAGCGACCATCTGGTCGAGCGTATTCGCGAAACCCTGCTGCTGTTCGGCGGCGAAGCCCACCGTCGCGACGTGATCGCCAACGTGGCGCGCGAGACGGGTCTCGACGTCAAGAACATTCCCCAGGACTTCGAGGCCGCCGTCATCCTCTCCTTCGAGGAGACCGTCCGTGACGAGGTCCGCCGCGCCGCCCACGGCTTCTATCTCAAGTTCGGCGAAGGCTCGCACCGCTGGAGCGTCAAGCTCCCGGAGACCGCGCACTAGGCTCCTGGTTGGCGAAGCCGAATTCGAACCACGAACCTCACGAACGGAACCGATCTCGACTGCCGTTGAAGCTGCGCGTTCGTGCTGTTCGTGGTCTGCGAAACGCCCGGTCCAGGCCAATGGCTTGTGGAGACGGTAACGCAAGTCGGCTCGCTAAAACGGAAATGGGGCAACGTCCAGGAACTCCGACGGTGCGGGAATGGAGAGGTCGCTGCCCACCGCTCCATGGAGGCCGAATTCCCCATTCTGATATGCCTCGGATCCATAGAGATAGGCAGCCATGGTCTTTAGCCCCAGCACGAGAGCTTGCATGCTGGACACGCCAAAAATGGTGCGTCGCACGGAGATGGGCGCGTCGATTTCAAACGTACAGGACCAATCCTCTGACCCCTGATCCTGCTCGGGCGCGTATATTCGGGCGCCCATTTTTTCCTCGGAGTGGGACAGGTCGAATACGGCTTCGGCGATCCGTCCCATCTCCGTCTCACATCCTAGTCTGTGATTAGCCTAGGATATCCCACCTCGCCTTTCGACTTGATGCAATAAGCCCGTGCTGCGAGCCTTGCCCGCCTATGGGCGGGTGGCGTGGGGCAGTGTTCGACGCAAATTTATCATGTCACGGTCGAATAGCTTGTCAAGAACAAAACATGAACATACTTGGGTGCTTGCGGCCTGCGCCGTCCTCAGCCCTTCACGGCCCCACCGGACAGCGCGTCAGCCGCGCCCTGCAGGCGGCCCAGCAGCCGCTTCAACAGGGCCACCTCGTCGGGCGACAGCCCCGCGATCAGCGCCGCCTCGTAGGCCAGAGCCAGGGGCGCGACCTCCGCATGCAGCTGCGCGCCCTGGACGGTCAGGGCCAGGACGTGGGAGCGGCCATCGGCATGGTGGTCGCTGCGCGCGATCAGCCGGCGGTTGGCCAGGCCCTGGGCGGCGCGGCTGACCGTGACCTTGTCGATGCCGGTTCGCGCGACGATGGCGCCCTGGGTCAGCCCGCCGTCCTCGGCCAGGACGCAGATCAGCCGCCACTGCGGGATGTTGAGCCCGAAACGGTCCTCATAGGCGCGCGCGATCAGCTGGCTGACGGCGTTGGAGGCGACCGACAGGCGATAGGGCAGATAGGCGTCCAGCTTCAGCTCGCCCGCGGGCGGATCGGAAAGCTGGCGCTGCGCGGTCATGACCCTTGGACCTCCTGCTCGATGGCGCCGAAGATGGTGTGACGGCGGGGATCGCGCATCTCAATCCGCACCCGGTCGCCGGGCTTGAGGAACGGCGTGCTGGGCGCGCCGTGGGCAAGGGTTTCGACGGTTCGCAACTCCGCGAGGCAGGAATAGCCGACACCACCTTCACCGACAGGTTTTCCTGGACCGCCGTCGGGGCCGCGATTCGACACCGTGCCGGAGCCGACGATGGTCCCCGCCGAGAGCGCGCGGGTCTTGGCGGCGTGGGCGATCAGGGTCCCAAAGTCGAAGGTCATGTCGACCCCGGCGTCGGCCTGGCCCAGGGGCTTGCCGTTCAGCTCGACCTCGAGCGCGCCATGGAGCTTGCCGTCCTTCCAGCTCTCGCCCAGCGCGTCGGGGGTCACCGCCACCGGTGAAAAGGCCGAGGCCGGCTTGGACTGGAAAAAGCCGAAGTTCTTGGACAGCTCGGCCGGGATCAGGTTCCGCAGGCTGACGTCGTTGACCAGAAGCACCAGGCGGACGGCGGCCAGGGCCTCCTCGCGGCTGGCGCCCAGGGGCACGTCGCCGGTGATCACCGCCACCTCGCCCTCTAGGTCGCAACCCCAGGCCTCGTCGGCCAGCGGGATCGGGTCGCGCGGCGCCAGGAAGTTGTCGGAGCCGCCCTGGTACATCAGCGGATCAGTCCAGAAGCTGTCGGGCATGTCCGCCGAGCGGGCCTTCCGCACCAGGGCCACGTGGTTCACATAGGCCGAGCCGTCGGCCCATTGGTAGGCGCGCGGCAGGGGGCTCTCGGCGTCCTTCTCGTGGAACCGGACCCGGGGGATAGAACCCGTCTCCAGCCCCTCGGCCAGGCCGCGCAGCAGCGGCTCGCAGCGTTCCCAGTCGTCGAGGGCGGCCTGCAGGGTCGGCGCGACATTGGTCGCCTCGACGCACCAGGCGAGATCGTTGGAAACCACCACGAGGCGGCCGTCGCGACCCCACTTGAGCGATGCGAGCTTCATACTAGATTTCCTCCCGGCGGACGGTGCGTGTCAGGCGCACGCCTTGTTCGTAGGCCTCAGGCAAATAGACCACGACCTCGACGCAGATGTCGCCGCCGGCCTCGTCGGCCCACAGGTAATTGCGCTCGAAACAGACATCGCGGCCGGCCGGGGTGTAGCCCTCATAGGTGTCGCCCCAGGGAGTGCAGGCGGCCATGTCTCGGCGCGGCAGCGAGCAGGCGCGTTCCAGCTCCTCCTGCGCGGCTTCCGTCAGATCGGCCTCGAGATCGGCTTGCGCCATCGCCTAGTTCGCCTTCAAGCCGGCGTCCGCCAGCTGTTGACGTAGTCCGGATTCTCCACCGTAGAGGCCGCCTCGCCCACGTCCAGGGGATCGCGGGTGTCGATCATCACGGCGTACTCGTCGGTGGCCGCCTTGGGCTGGCTCAGCATGTTCTTCAACGCCTTGGGGTGCGGCCCGTGGGTGAAGCCGGAGGGATGGAAGGTCATCATCCCGGCCTCGATGTGGTCGCGGCTGAAGAAGTCGCCCGCGTGGTAGAACAGCACCTCGTCGAAGTCGTCGTTGTTATGGAAGAACGGGACCTTCAGCGCGCCCGGATCGGTCTCGAAGGGCCTGGGCGCGAAGGTGCAGACCACGAACCGGTCGGACACGAAGGTCGTATGGACGCTGGGCGGCAGGTGGTAGCGATGGCTCACCACCGGCCGGATGTGGCGCACGTTCAGCCGCACCGGCGCCAATTCCCCGTGCCAGCCCACCGCGTCCAGCGGATTGTACGGATAGGTCACCGTGGAGACCTCGCCGCGCTTCTTCACCGCCACCGTGGTCTTGCCGTCCTGGGCCTGGTGAGCCTTGAAGGCCTCGTTCAGCTCAGGCGTGTCCAGCATGGCCGGATCGAACAGGGCGTGGCCGCCTAGCAGCCCCTTGTCGGGCAGGGTGAAGTGGCTGTTGGTCGCCTGGATCATCAGGATGGCGGTCGGCTCGGCGGGGCTCAGCCGCCACATGGTCCCGCGCGGCAGATAGAGATAGTCCCCGGCCTCATAGGCGATATGGCCGTAGTCGCAGAAGAGATCGCCCTGTCCCTGGTGGACGAACAGAAGCTGGTCGCCGTCGGCGTTGCGGGCGAGGCCGGCCATGGCCTGGGCGAGCTTCCAGAAGCGCATCTCGCAGGCCGCGTTCTGCAGGATCACCGGGGCGTTCCAAGGCGAACCCTGGGCCTCGTTCAGCCGGGCCAGGTCGAAGGCGCGCGGACGCAGCGGGCCCTCGAAATCGCTCCAGCCGGTGGGCGGACGCGGATGGTGGATGAAGGCGGCCGGGCCGAAGAACCCCTCCTTGGAGATCTCCCGCTCATAGGTGCCGGCGGGCATGTCGGCGTGGGCCTGGCGCGAATGGGCGCCTTGGGCGGCGCGGACCGGGATCCAGTTGCGGGCCATCAGGGTTCGTCCTTGTAGATGCTCACCACGAGCGGCCGGTCGGCGGCCAGGCTCGCTCGGTACATGCCCGAGGTGTTGTAGCTCCAGGCGATCTGGCCGTCAGGCGCCACGGCGATGATCCCGCCGTCGCCGCCCAGCGCCGTGAGCTTGTCCTGGATGACGATGTCGGCCGCCGCCTGGAGGGAAAGCCCCTTGTGCTCGACCAGGGCGGCGATCTCATGGGCGACGCCCAGGCGGATGAAATACTCGCCGGTCCCGGTGGCCGAGACGGCGCAGGCGGCGTTGGACGCGTAGGTCCCCGCCCCGATCACCGGGGAGTCCCCCACCCGGCCCCACTGCTTGCCGGTGGTGCCGCCGGTCGAGGTGCCCGCCGCGACATTGCCGAAGGTGTCGAGGGCGACCACCCCCACCGTGCCGTACTTGCCCTCGTCGTGGGCCAGGGCATGGACCGGGTCGGGCCGGTGCTCGCCGACCGGCCGGGGCGGGACCGGCAAGTCGTGAGCCTTGGCGAAGTTCTCGAGGCTGCGCCAGCGGCGCTCGGTGAAGAAATAGGACGGGTCGGCCTGTTCCACGCCATTGGCCTTGGAGAAGGCGTCGGCCCCGGCCCCCACCAGCAGGACGTGGGAGGACCGTTCCATAACCGCCCGCGCCAGAGAGATCGGGTGGCGGGTGCGGGTGACGCCGGCCACCGCCCCGGCCGCCAGGGTGGCGCCGTCCATGATCGAGGCGTCCAACTCGTTGGCGCCCCGGGCGGTAAAGACCGCGCCCCGGCCGGCGTTGAACAGCGGGTCGTCCTCCAGCAGGTGGATGGCGGCCTCGATGGCGTCGAGCGCCGAGCCGCCGGCCCGCAGGACCGCGCCGCCGGCCTCCGCCACCCGCGCCAGAGCGGCGCGATAGGCGGACTCCTGCTCAGGCCTCAGTTGCCGGCGCTCGATCGTTCCCGCGCCGCCGTGGACGGCGATGGCCCAGTTGGGCGTCGACAAGCCTCAACCCTCCTTGGCGGGCAGGACCCCACGCCGGATCTGGTCCAGCTCGATGGACTCGAACAGGGCCTTGAAGTTGCCCTCGCCGAAGCCCTCATTGCCCTTGCGCTGGATCATCTCGAAGAAGATCGGGCCGATCATGTTCTCGGTGAAGATCTGCAGCAGGATGCCCTGGCCCTCGGTGGGGGCGCCGTCCAGCAGGATCTTGTCGGCGCGCAGGCGGTTGACGTTCTCGCCATGGCCCGGGACCCGAGCGTCGATGCCGTCGAAATAGGTGTCGATGGTGTCCTGGAACTTCACACCCCGGTCGCGCATGGTCTCGACGGTCTCGAAGATGTCGTCGGTCCCCAGCGCCACGTGCTGGATACCCTCCCCGCCGTAGTCCTTGAGGAACTCCTCGATCTGGCTGTGATCGTCCTGGCTCTCGTTCAGCGGGATGCGGATCTTGCCGCAGGGGCTGGTCATGGCCTTTGAGAACAGGCCGGTCTGCGAGCCCTCGATGTCGAAATAGCGGATCTCGCGGAAATTGAAGATCTTCTCGTAGAAGTCGGCCCACTTGGCCATGCCGCCGCGGACCACATTGTGGGTCAGGTGATCGAGATAGGTCAGGCCGACGCTGTTCCGTGCCATCTGCTCGGCCGCGCCCTCGATGGGCAGGAAGTCGACATCGTAGATCTCCTGGGCTCCGTAGCGATCGACCAGGTAGAGGTTCGAGCCGCCGATCCCCTCGATGGCCGGGATGTTCAGCTCCATGGGGCCGACCGGGCCCTGCACGGCCTTGGCGCCGCGCTCGACGGCGAGCTTCAGCGCCTTGGCGGCGTCCTTGACGCGGAAGGCCATGGCGTTGGCCGAGGGGCCGTGGACCTCACGGAACGCCGCGGCCTGGCCGGACGGCTCCATGTTGAGGATGAAGTTGATGTCCCCCTGGCGGAAGCGCAGCACGTTCTTCGAACGGTGCTTGGAGACCGCCGTGAAGCCCATCATCTCGAACAGGCCCTTCAGCCGCTCCGGCTCAGGGGAGGTGAACTCCACGAACTCGAAGCCGTCGGTGCCGAGCGGATTCTCGAACAGGTCGCCGGACTTGGCGGTCCCGGACTTCACTTGGGTGGTCATGGCGGCGGCTCTCCCGAGATATAGTATCAGATGAAACTAAATGCCTGAAGCCGCGGTGGGAGACAAGCCCCTCCACGACTGGTAGCAAACGTTTGAACGCCCCTTCGGATCGACATGCTTCGCAAAACCTACGACTGGGTCATGGGCCTGGCCGCCTCGCGCCACGCCCCGGCCGGCCTCGCGGCCGTTTCGTTCGCCGAGAGCTCGTTCTTCCCCATCCCGCCCGACGTGATGCTGGCGCCCATGGTGCTGGCCAGGCCCGATCGCGCCTATGTCTACGCCACGATCTGCACCGTGGCCTCCGTGCTGGGCGGCATGCTGGGCTACACGATCGGCCATTTCCTGGGCCCAGTCGGCGAGTGGCTGCTGATGGTCACCGGCAATGCCGGCGGACAGGCGGCCTTCGAGGCCTGGTTCGCGGAATGGGGCCTGTGGGTGATCCTCATCAAGGGCCTGACCCCGATCCCCTACAAGCTGGTGACGATCTCGGCCGGCCTGGCCGAGTTCTCATTCTTCACCTTCGTCTGGGCCTCCGTCGTGACCCGTGGCGCACGGTTCTTCCTGGCCGCCACCCTGATCAAGTATTTCGGACCCGCGGTGCGCGAGGAGGTGGAGAAGCGCCTGACCCTCTACACCGTGGTCGGCCTGGTCGTGCTGGTGGGCGGCTTCATCGCGCTCAAGCTCCTCTAGAGCCGGGCGGCGTTTTAGGATCATATCGGCGGCGATGAGCGGTTTCATAACCCCCTTTCTCGAGCGCTGGCGCCTGACGGCGTTCGCCTCGTCGCTATTGATGCTGGCGATCGCCCACGCCTTCGAGACCTTCGGCGGCCTTGCCCCCTGCACCCTCTGCCTGCGCGCCCGCGAGGTCTATTGGGTCGCCGCGGCCGTGGCCCTGGCCGGCATGCTGGTGGTCCGGATGCAGAATGGCGCGCGCTTCAAGGTCGCCTTCAACGCCCTGCTGGCGCTGATCTTCGCCGCCGGCGTGGGGCTGGCGGTTTATCACGCCGGGGCGGAGTGGAAGTTCTGGCCGGGCCCGACGGCCTGCGCCAGCACCGGCGCATCGGTGAGCGCCGGCGACATGGCCGCCCTGCTGAACGGCGCCAAGCTCAAGCCGCCGGCCTGCGACGAGGCGGCCTGGGTGTTCCTCGGCCTGTCCATGGCCGGATGGAACGCCCTGGTCTCGCTGAAGCTGACCGTCCTCAGCCTGCTGGCCGTGCGCCACGAACGGGCCAAGCCATGACCGCCAAGCCCATCCCGCCCCGGCCCGGCGTCGGCGCCATGAGCGCCCGGCTGGCCGAGATCCTGCGGGTCGACCACGCCGGCGAACTGGGCGCCGTCCATATCTATCGCGGCCAGCGCGCGGTGCTCTCCCAGGCCCCCGGCCACGAGCGGATCTCCGGCCAGCTGGAGGAGATGGAGGGCCACGAGGCCGTCCACCTGGCGCGGTTCGACAAGCTGCTGACCGAGCGCGGCGTGCGGCCCACGGTCATGACGCCCCTCTGGCGGGTGGCGGGCTTCGCGCTGGGCGCCGGCACGGCCTTGCTGGGCGACAAGGCCGCCCACGCCTGCACCGAGGCCGTGGAGACCGTGATCGAGGAGCACTATGCCGGCCAGATCGCCGAGCTGGAGCGCCGCGAGCCGGAGCTGGCCGCCGAGCTTTCGAAGTTCCGCGACGAGGAGCTGGCCCATCGCGACCAGGCCCTCGCCGAGGGCGCCAAGGAGGCGCCGGGCTACGCCGTGCTGTCGGCGGTGATCCGCGCCGGCTGCCGGGCCGCCATCAAGATCAGCGAGAAGCTATGACCGAGGCCGAGATCATCGCCCTGCGCCGCGGCTCGGAGACGCCGGTCCGGGCGGGAGTCGCAGATCTCCAGGGCGTGGCGGAAGACCTCTCCGCCGCCTTCGCCACCGACCCGATGTTCGACTGGTTCATGCGCGACGACGCCAAGCGCGAGGCGGCCCGCCTGCGGCTGTTCAAGCGGCTGGTCGGCATGGCGCTCGCCGACGGCGAGGTGCTGCGGCCGGCCAGCGGCGGCGCGGCCTCGATCTGGCTGCCGTCGGAGAGCCTGGGCCCCTCGTCGCTGATCGAGGAACTGCGGGTCATCCCCACCGTCCTGGCCGCCACCGGGTTCGCGCGGCTGTCGCGGATGTCGGCCATGCGCGCGGCCATGGACAAGCACCATCCCACCGAGCCGCACGTCTATCTGTGGTTCGTTGGCGTGCGCCCCGAAGCACAGGGGCTGGGCGTCGGAAGCCGCCTGCTGACCGCCGGCCTGGCGCGCGTCGACGCCTTGGGTCTGCCGGCCTATCTGGAGAGTTCCAGCCCGGCCAATGTGCCGCTCTATCGCCGCCACGGCTTCGAGGTGACCCGGGAGATCCAGCCCCGACCCGACTCGCCGGTCATGTGGGCCATGTGGCGCGAGCCGCGTTGATCCTGCCCTACCTCGCCGCGGCCAACCTCGCGGCCTTCGTAGCCATGGGCTGGGACAAGGCCCGCGCCGAGCGCGGCGAACGGCGCATCCCCGAACGCACCCTGCTCATGCTGGCCGCCATCGGCGGAAGCCTCGGCGCCGTCGCCGCCCAGCAGGCCTTCCGCCACAAGACCCGCAAGCAACCGTTCGGGGCACTCCTGCTCGGAATACTCGGTGCGCAGGTCCTGGCCGCGGCGGCCTGGTTGGCTCTGGCGCCTGCCTAGGCCTCCAACTCGATGTCCCAGTAGAGATAGTCGAGCCAGCTCTGGTGCAGGTGGTGGGGCGGGAACTTGCGGCCGCGGTCCTGCAGTTCGTGGGCGGTGGGCCGCCGGGGCTTGTGGAAGGGATGCATGTGGGCTTCGTGCGGCGTGCGCCCGCCCTTGTACAAATTGCAGCGGGCGCAGGCAGTGACGATGTTCTCCCAGGTCGTCCGCCCGCCGCGCGAGCGGGGCACCACATGGTCGAAGGTCAGGTCCTCGCCCGCCCGGCAGTACTGGCAGGTGAAGGCGTCACGCAGGAACAGGTTGAAGCGGGTGAAGGCCGGCGGCCGGTCCTGGGGCACGTAGTGCTTCAGCGAGACGACGCTGGGCAGGCGCATGGCGAAGGAGGGGGAATGGACCTCGTGGTCGTAGGTCGAGACCACGTCGACCCGGTCGAGGAACACCGCCTTGATCACCTCCTGCCAGGGCCAGAGGGACAGCGGATAGTAGCTGAGGGGCCGGAAGTCGGCGTTCAGCACGAGACAGGGCCAGCCGGACGGCGGGTGGCTAAGCACCTGCATGGCTGGACCTCCGTCGGCGCGAACCCGCGCCTATGGCGTACGCGTAGAGACTGAAGACAGGCCCCCTTTCGCGATCTGGTCGTCCTCGAATCTCCGGACGGCGATTCTCGTGACCAACGAACTATAGGGCAGTTTTCGAGACAGCTCCATGACTTGGAGCGCATCACCCCGTCGCACGGTTCGGGAGGATCAGACCGTCGACGGGGCGGGATCGCGGAACACTAGACGCCGACGGCCGCGGTGGCGCCGGCGAGGCTCAGGCTGATGAGGACAAAGGCGACGGCGACGGTGGCGTCGAAGAGGCGGCCGATGTTCGAGAGAGCAGACATTGTTTCATTCCTTCTTGGGTTTGGGCCCCGGCGGCGCCGGCTCCCTGTCCATCTGGACAACGCTAAGATACCTCATATCTAAGCAATGTACAGATACATTTTACAACGTAAGCTATTAGAAAATGTATAGGTCAGATCAGGCGATCTAGGACAAATAAAAAGGGGGCCCGGAGGCCCCCTTCCCGTCGTGGGGTTGGGTTTCGAGGTTAGGCGCCGAGGGCCGCGGTGGCGGCGGCGACACCCAGGCCGAGAACCAGGAGGAACGCGGGGGCGATCCGGTCGAAGAGCCGTTCGAAGTGGGTAAGACCAGCGAGAGACATGACACACACCTTTCAGTTTGAACCCCGGGGGAGCGGGGGCGTTTCTTATTTGAACAATGCTAAGATAGCAGCGATCTGAACGGCGTCAAGATGATCTTTACGCCGTCCAGATTCAGATTTAGAGTGCCCGCGATGAGAGAAACTGCTGCCGCCGAAAACCGCCCCTATCACCACGGCGATCTGCGCCGCGCGCTGATCGACGCGGCCCGTCGCCTGCTGGAGTCCGAAGGGCCTACGGCGCTGTCGCTCCGCGCGGTCGCCCGGGAGGCCGGAGTCAGTCCGGCCGCGCCTTATCACCACTTCAAGGACAAGGGCGAACTGCTGGACGCCGTGGCCCACGAAGGCTGGGACATGCTGAACGCCCAGATGGCCAAGGCCAAGGCGGAGGCGACCACGATCCAGGACAAGCTCACCGGTCTGGGTGTGTCCTATGTCCGTTTCGCCCAGGCCAACCCGGCGCTCTATCGGGTGATGTACGATGCCTCCCGCGACAAGGAGGGGCTCCCGGACCACGCCCACATGGAAGATGACAGCGCCTACTGCCTGGTTCGCGACACCTTCGTCGAGGGCGGCGCCGATGTGACCAACGAGATCGACCTGGAGCTGGCCACCAACGCCGCCTGGTGTGCGGCCCACGGCATGGCCGAGATGATCAGCTTCAAGATGTTCGATCACCTGAAGGTCGCTCTTGGCGGGGAAGAGGCCTTCATCCGCGCCACCTTCCAACACCTGGGCATTTTCGCCATCGCCCGGGGCCGCTAAGTCTCACGGGTGTTCGCCACCCGTTTCGCCCCCTCCCCCACCGGCCTGCTGCATCGCGGCCACGCCTTTTCGGCGCTGAGCGCCCATGCGGCGGCACGCCAGGCGGGCGGTCGCTTCGTCCTGCGCATCGAAGACATAGACACCACCCGCTGCCGGCCCGAGTTCGAGGCCGCGATCCATGAGGATCTCGCCTGGCTGGGCCTCGACTGGGAACGGCCCGTCCGCCGCCAGTCCGAGCACCTGGCGGACTACCAGGCCGCCCTGGAGCGCCTGACCGCACAGGGCCTGACCTATCGCTGTTTCCGCACCCGCAAGCAGATCGCCGAGGACATAGCCCGCGCGCCGCACGGCGCGATGGAGACCTGGCGTGGCGCGCCCCTGCCCCCAGGCGAGGAGGCCGCGCGCCTGGCGGCCGGGGAGAGCTTCGCCTGGCGGCTGTCGCTCGAGGCCGCCGAACAGGCCCTGGGCGGGGACCTCGACTTCGTCGAGGAGGGCGAGGGCCCGCTAGGCGAGCACGGGGTCATCCGCGTCGATCCGGACCTGGGCGGCGACGTGGTCCTGGCGCGCAAGGACGTGGACGTGGCCTATCACCTGGCCGTGGTGGTCGACGACGCCCTGCAGGGGATCAGCCACGTGATCCGGGGTTGCGACCTCTTCCAGGCGACCCACGTGCAGCGGAGGCTGCAGGCCTTGCTGGACCTGCCCGCCCCGGTCTATCGGCATCATCGCCTGCTGCTGGGCGCGGACGGTCGGCGTTACGCCAAGCGCGACCGGGCCGAGACCTTGGCGGAACTTCGGGCCGGCGGCATGACGCCCCAGGCGTTGCGACGGGAGCTGGGTTTTGACTGAGGTCGCCGCGACGATGGACCGGGGACATCTGAAGGCCCTGGCCGTGCTGGTGTTCGGCGCCGCGGTGATCGGCCTGGCGCCGATCCTGGTGCGGCTGGCCGACGCCGGGCCCGCGGCGGTGGGCTTCTGGCGCGTGACCTTCGCCCTGCCCCTGCTCGCCATGATGGCCCAGAAGACCGACGGCGGGGTCGGCGCCGCGCCGCGCCTGGCCTTATTGGCCGGGGCGGCCTTCGCCCTGGACCTCAGCTTCTGGCACTACGGGATCGCCTTCACCTCGGTGGCCAACGCCACGGTGCTCACCAACCTCACGCCCGTGGTGGTGACTGCGATGGCCTGGGTGGTGTTCAAGCAGCGGCCTCGGAACCTGTTCGTGGCGGCGGTGGCCCTGGCGGTCGGCGGGGCCTGGCTGATGGCGGTGGGCCGCGGCGTCCATGCGCCGGGCGGCAACCCGCCCCTGGGTGACGCCTTCTCTCTGATGGCCGCGGTCTGGTACGCCTTATATTTCCTCACGATCAGCGCCGCGCGCCGCACGGTGGGCGCCACGCGGATCATGTTCTGGTCGGGGGTGGCCAGCGCGCCGCTACTGCTGCTGGCCGCCGTCCTGCTGCGCGAGGACCTGATGCCGAGGAGCGCCGGGGGCTGGGCCGCCTGCGCGGGCCTGGGCCTCATGCACGTGGCCGGCCAAGGCTCCATCGCCTGGGCCCTGGGCCGCCTGCCGGCCGCCACCGCCTCGGTGGTGGTGCTCGTCCAGCCGGTGGTGGCCGCCATCCTCGGCTGGATGCTGTTCGCCGAGGCCCTGGGGCCGGTCCAGGCGCTCGGCGCCGGTATCGCGCTCGCCGGCGTGGTCCTGGCCCAGATGGCCTCGCGGCCGACGGCGGCGGCGGCGGCCTAACCTAGCCCGTACGCCTGCCGCGCGACCTCGAGGGCGGCCAGCTTGTCGCGGAACGGCGCCCAGTCGTCGCGCGCGTCGATGGCCGCCCAGATCGCCTCGATCTCGTCATAGAGCAGCTCTTCCGGCTCAGGCCTCGCAAAGTAGGCCGCGTCCAGCCGCTGGGGCCGATCCGGCTCGTAGGCCTTCAGCAGTTCGCGGAACTCGGCGAAGCCTTCGTCCGCATAGATGTCGCCCCGCGGGCCGGCCAGGGCCCGAGCCTCATCGCCGCCGAACCAGTCGAAGAAGAACGGCTCCCAGCGCAGGCGCTCGCCGCCGACCGAGATGGCGCGGAAGGCGGAATTGACCAGGACCACATCCTCGTCCGGCGAGCGGCCCTTGAGCGCCAGCCGCGCCAGCATCGCCTGGGCCAGGGCGGCGCGATAGGCCGGGCCGAACCCGTTCAGCGCCTCGACCAGGAGCTCTTGGGCGCTGACCAGCGACAGGCAGCCGGCCAGCTGCTGCAGGTTCCAGAACACCGCCTCCGGCTGGCGGCCAAAGGCATAGAGCCCGGCGGAATCGAAATAGGCGGCGGTGAAGTTTGGGTCGTTCCTCGGCAGGAACCGGTAGGGCCCGTAGTCGAAGCTCTCCCCGGTGATGTTCATGTTGTCGGTGTTGAGCACCCCGTGGACGAAGCCCGCCGCCATCCAGCTGGCGGTCAGGCTCGCCGTGCGGCCGACCACGGCCGTGAGCAGGGCCGCGGCGCGGTCCGGGGCGTTCCCCAGTTCAGGGTAGTAGAGCGCGATCACATGGTCGACGAGGGCGCCGATGCGCTCGGGCTTCTGGTGGAAGGCGTGGCGCTGGAAGCTGCCGAAGCGGACATGGCTGTGGGAGAGCCGCACCAGGACCGAGGAGCGGGTGGGGCTGGGCTCGTCGCCGCGCATCAGCGGCTCGCCGGTCTCCACCAGCGAGAAAGACTTCGAGGTCGGGACGCCCAGGGCCTCCAGCATGGCGGTGGCCAGCACCTCGCGGACCCCGCCCTTCAAGGTCAGGCGCCCGTCGCCCTGCCGCGACCAGGGGGTCTGGCCGGAGCCCTTGGTCCCCAGCTCCAGCAGGCGGCCCGTCCCGACCTCGCGCATCTGGGCGAACGAGAAGCCTCGACCATCCCCGAGATCGGGGTTGTAAACCCGGAACTGGTGGCCGTGATAGCGCATCGCCAGCGGGGTCTGGAGATTGCCCGGCAAGGGCTGGAAGCGTCCGAAATGGGCGATCCATTCATCGTCGGTCAGGGTGTCCAGCCCGACGCTGGCCGCCGCCCGGTCGTTGCGGAACCGCAGCAGGGCCATGGGAAAGTCCGCCGCCGCCACCGGGTCGGCGAAGTCGGGGCCCAGGTCCTGCAGATGGGGCTCGGGGTGGTAGGTCGAGGAAACGGGCATGGTCACTCCGAAGCTTGCAAGGCGGCGTCGCGAGCCCAAACGTCTCTTCTGACGGATATCGCCCGCGATCCCAAGCGGAACCGAAACCGGGTTTCGCCCCTCGGCGCCTGTGTTAGGCAGGGGCCATGTCCACCCGATCCACTCTCGAATTTCTGAAGACCGAAACAGGTTCTGGCCTGCTGCTGGTGGTGGCGGCGGCGAGCGCGCTGGTCTTGGCCAACAGTCCGCTTTCAGGACACTACTTCGCGCTGATCGATCACAAGATCACCGTCCAGTTCGGCGCATTCGCCGAGACCATGCCCACCTATGGGTGGATCAAGAACGGCTTGATGGCGATTTTCTTCTTCGTCGTCGGACTGGAGATCAAGAACGAGATCCTGCGCGGCGAACTCTCCAATCCCAGGCGGCTGGCCCTGCCGGTCATGGCCGCGATCGGCGGCGTCGCGGCGCCGGCGCTTGTCTATCTCGCGCTGAACGCGGGCTCGGACGGGGCCCCCGCGGGCTGGCCGACCCCTGTCGCGACGGATATCGCCTTCGCCCTGGCGGCCCTGGCCGTCGCCGCGCCCAAGCTGCCCCCGTCGCTTCGTGTTTTCCTGCTCACCTTGGCGATTGTCGACGATCTGATCGCGGTATCGCTGATCGGCGTATTGTTCACCCACGACCTCGATCTTCGCATGGTCGTCGGCGCCCTGAGCGCGCTCGCGGTGCTGGCGGCCATGTCGCGATGGGACCGGGCGCCACGCCTCTTCTACGCGGCGGGCCTGATCCTCCTGTGGGCCTTCACCCTGAAGTCGGGCGTCAACACCTCGCTCGCCGCCGTGGCCGGAGCCTTCACCGTGCCGATCGACCCTCGGCGGCCGGGCGAGCCCGGGATGCTGGAGCTCTTCATGGAGAGCATTCACCCCTATGTCGCCTTCCTGATCCTGCCGTTGTTCGCCTTCACCGCGGCCGGGTTCTCGTTCAGCGGCCTGGCGCCCGGCGCCCTGCTGGGGCCTGTCCCGCTGGGCATCGCGCTCGGTCTCTTCGTCGGCAAGCAGATCGGGGTGTTCGGGATCGGCGCCCTGGCCATCGGCCTGAAGATCGCCCGGCGGCCCACCGGGACGAAGTGGCTGGAGCTCTACGGAGTCTCGCTGCTGTGCGGGGTGGGGTTCACCATGAGCCTGTTCATCGGCGGCCTGGCCTTCGACCCCGGCGACATGGCCGCCCAGACCGAGGTGCGGATCGGCGTGGTGGCCGGATCGCTGCTGTCGACCGTGGTGGGCATGGCGGTGCTCGGCTTGGCCCAACGGCGGCGCGACGCGGAAGGCTAGAGCAACTGTCTGGCCCAGGCCTCGTCGCCCCGGCGGGCGGCGACCACGGGCAGGTTGGCGAAACGGCCGACGGCCTCCACGGTCTGGTCGAAGTCCGGGGCCTCGGGATCGGCGCTCTGGCTGATCACCACTGCGTGAATGGGGATGCCGAACCCCTGCAGGGCGGCGAGGGCGGTCAGGGTGTGGCTGATCGCGCCGAGATAGGAGCCGCCGACCAGCACCGCCGGCAGCCCGACGTCGGCGTGCAGGTGGGCGCAGAGCCCATCCTCGGCGATGGGCGACATGATCCCGCCGGCGCCTTCGAAGATCTTCAGGTCGGCCTGGGTGTCGGCCAGGAATGGGCGGCAGGCGTCCAGCACCTCCGCATAGGCCAGGCTCCGCCCCTCGGCGCGGGCGGCCATGGGCGGCGACAGGGGCGCGCGGAACCGCAGGGGTGACACAGCGTCCAGCAGGGTCTCGTTGGGCGCCAGGCCCAGGGCGCGCAGCAGGCAGCCCGGGTCGCTGTCGGCCCAGTCGTCGGGATCGAAACCGCTGACCACCGGCTTCAGCACGCCCACCCGCCTACCCCTGGCCACGGCGGCGCGAATCAGGGCGCAGGCCACATAGGTCTTGCCCACATCGGTGTGGGCTCCGGCGATGGAAAGGCCGCGCACGATCAGGCTCCCAGCAGGACGCGCACCGCGGCCGCGAGACGGTCGACCTCGGCGTCCGGGTGGCCGGCGGTGAAGGCCAGGCGCAGACGGGCGGTCCCGGCCGGGACGGTCGGCGGCCGGATGGCGATGGCCAGGAAGCCCTGGGCCTCGAGGGCCGCGGCGGCGGCGAGCGCGGCGTCGGCCTCGCCGATCACGATGGGGACCACGGCGCTGGCGGCGTCCGGCAGGTTGAGCGCGCGGGTGAAGCGTCGCGCCTTGGCCAGGGGGGCGGCGACTCGCTCGGGCTCGGCGGCGATGACGTCTAGGGCGGCGAGCGCCGCGGCGGCGTTCGCCGGCGGCAAGCCGGTCGTATAGACCAGGGTGCGGGCCCGGGTCTTCAGCAGGTCGATCACCGGAGCGCTGGCGCAGACATAGGCGCCGTAGCCGCCGATGGCCTTGGAGAAGGTGCCCATGGCCAGGTCGACCCGCGCCTCGGGGAACATGGCCGCCGCGCCCCTGCCCTCGCCCACCACGCCCAGGCCGTGGGCGTCGTCCACCATCAACCAGGCGTCGTGGGCCTTGGCCAGCGCGCTGATCTCACCCAGCGGCGCCAGGTCCCCGTCCATGGAGAAGACCCCGTCGGTGGCGATCAGGGCCCGCTTCGCCGCGGCCCGGTGCTCGGCCAGCTTGGCGGCGAGGTCGGCCATGTCGTTGTGGCGGAAGGCGGCGACCTTCGCCCCGGAGAGCTGCGATCCGGCCCAGATGCAGGAATGGGCCAGCTCGTCGACCAGGATCAGGTCGGCCGCGCCCATGATGGTCGGGATGATGCCGCTATTGGCCAGGTAGCCGGAGCCGAAGACGCAGGCCGCCTCATAGCCCTTCAGCGCCGCCAGCCGGCCCTCCAGCTCGCCGAGCAGGGGATGGTCGCCGGTCACCAGTCGCGACGCCCCGGCCCCGGCGCCGTGTTCCTCCACAGCGCGGATCGCGGCGGCCTTCACCGCCGGATGATGCGAGAGGTTCAGATAGTCGTTGCAAGAGAAGGAGAGCAGGCGCCGCCCGCCCCTCTGGACCCAGAGGCCGTCCAGGCGATGGGTGGGGACCAGGGTCCGCTTCAGGCTGCGGGACTCCAGGGCGGCGAGCTTGTCCTGGGCGAAGGCGGTGAGGCTGTCGGTCATGGCGGGACGCGGTATGCACGAGGATGGCCCTGGGCTAAAGCGCGCTGCGTCAGCTTCCGGGGAAACCATCGCCATGCCGCAGCCGCCGAACTGGATGACCGAGGGCGCAGGCCATGTCTGGCGTCCCTACTGCCAGATGAAGACCGCTCCGGCCCCGCTGCCGGTCGCGCGGACGGAAGGCGCGCGGATCATCCTGGAGGACGGCCGCGAGCTGGTGGACGGCATCGCCTCGTGGTGGACCGCCTGCCATGGCTACAACCATCCCCACATCCGCGCGGCGGTGATCGCCCAGCTCGAGCGCGCGCCACATGTGATGTTCGGCGGCCTTGCGCATGAGCCCGCCTACCGGCTGGCGGCGCGGCTGGCGGCCCTGCTGCCCGGCGACCTCGACCATGTCTTCTTCGCCGAGAGCGGCTCGGTGGCGGTCGAGATCGCCATGAAGATGGCCCTGCAGTTCTGGATCAACCGCGGCGTGGCGGGCCGCACCCGGTTCCTGAGCTTCCTCGGCGGCTATCACGGCGACACCCTGGCGACGATGACGGTCTGCGACCCCGAGGAGGGGATGCACGGCCTGTTTACAGGCGTCATGCCCGCCCAGCACATCGCCGCCCTGCCGACCGATGCAGCCTCGGAAGCCGCGCTGGACGCCCTGCTGGCGGAGAAAGGCTCGGAGATCGCCGCCATCCTCGTCGAGCCCCGCGTCCAGGGCGCCGGCGGCATGCTGTTCCACGGCGACGAGGTGCTGCGCACCCTGCGCCGGCTGGCCGACAAGCACGGGGTGCTGTTGATTTTCGATGAGATCTTTGTCGGGTTTGGCCGCACCGGCGACCTGTTCGCCTGCTCAGGCTCCGGCGTGATCCCCGATATCGTCACCCTGTCCAAGGCCCTGACCGGCGGAACCCTGCCCCTCTCGGCGGCCATCGCGCGGCGCACGGTCTTCGAGGCCTTCTGGTCGGACGATCCGGGCGCGGCCCTGATGCACGGCCCGACCTATATGGGCAATCCGCTGGCCTGCGCGGCGGCCAACGCCAGTCTCGACCTGTTCGAGACCGGCGCCTGGAAGGCCGACGTGGCGCGCATCAGCGCGGCCCTGGCCGAGGGCCTGGAACCCTGCCGGGCCGCGAAAGGCGTGGTCGATGTCCGCACCTACGGCGCCATCGGTGTGGTGGAGTTCGCCGAACCGGTCGCGGTCGGCGCGCTCTGCGCCAAGTTCGCCGAACTGGGCTGCTGGATCCGGCCGATGGGCAAGGTCATCTACCTGACCCCGCCCTTCGTGACGACGGACCAGGAGCTGGCGCGGCTGACGGGGGCGATCGTGACGGTGGTCTGCGGCGACGTCGAGGCGGGCATGGGCGGGGTCTAGACCTGCGCCTCAGGGCTCGCCAGCACCACCGAGGTCTCGATCTGCCGTTCGGGGACCGTCCAATAGGTCCTCAGCAACCCGGCCTTGCGCTCCGGATCGACAAGGCGGAAGCCGTGCCGTTCGTAGAACCGGATCGCCCAATCCGCCGCCGCCCAGGTCCCCACCAGCAGGGGTCCCGCGCCGCGCCGGATATGGTCCAGCAGGGCGCCGCCCACCCCATGCCCCTGACGCTCGGGCGTCACATAGGCGTGCCGGATCAGCTCGACGTCGCCGACCGCCTGTAGCCCCATGATCCCGACCAGGTCTCCGGCCGTCTCATAGCCAGTGAACACCACCCCGGCGGCGATCTCGCGCTCCAGTTCGGCGGGCGGCATGTAGGGATCATGCCAGAGATCGGCGGGCAGGACGGGCCGGTAGGCCTCGGCCGCGGCGTTGATGATCGCCAGCATCCGGCCGGCGTCCTGCGGCCGGCAAGGCCGGATGACGCCTTGCGAGGGGTGCTTTTCGTCCATCTGTCGTCTCCAGCCTGATGCCGGGCGCAGGAAAGACGATGGGACGAACCCCGTCTTGAACGCGATTGCGGCCGCGTTCAGGCCAGGGCTTGGGCGTAGGCGCCGGGCGACAGACCGTAGTTGCGCACGAACGTCCGGGTCATGTGGCTCTGGTCGGCGAAGCCGCTCTCCAGCGCCGCGTCCGCCAGGCGCGAGCCGCTGGCGATCATCCGGCGGGCCATCGCGATCCGGCGCTGGACCAGATAGGCGTGCGGGGTCAGGCCCGTCGCCTTGGCGAAGCCCCGCAGCACCTGGAATCGGCTCAGGCCGCTTTCGGCCGCGAGGTCCGAGAGGGTGACGGCGGCGGTCGGATCCTCGTCGATGCGCCGCCTGGCGATCGCCAGGGCTTGCGGAACCGACGCCTGAGGCGCCAGGCCGCCCTGCTCGCGCATCAGGTCGGCCAACAGCATGAGCAACAGCTCCTCGCCGCCCTCGCCCACAGTCGTCATCGCCGCGAACAGCGCCCTGAACCGCCGGGCCACGCGCGGTGTCCTGACCACCGGAAGGTGAAATTCCATCCGCCGACCCGGACGCATGTCATCGGCGGCGGCGGCGATCAGCGACGGGTCGAAATAGAGCATCCGCCAGGCGCGGCCCGCCTCGCCGATCGGCGCGCCGTCGTGGACCTCGCCCGGATTGACCGTGATGGTGTCGCCGGCGACGGCCTCGACCATGCCGCGTCCGCTCCGCGAGACCTGGGCGCCCTCGTCCACCACGCCCACGCCGAACTGCTCGTGAATGTGGCGGGGGAAGGCATGACGTGTCCGCGCCTCGACGGCCTCGACGCCGTCAAGGCCGCAGCGACGAACCCTGAACTGGCCCTTCGTCATGCCCGATCCGCTTCGCCTCAGCCCAGCGCCGCCTTCAAGACCGCCACCGTCTCCTTGGTCGCCACGTCCACGGCGGGGGAGACGTCGCCCATGCTGTAGAAGTCGTGGACCATGTCCTTGTACTCGACGTGCTGGGCCTTCACTCCGGCGGCGTTGAGGCGCGCGGCGTAGTCGCGGCCCTCGTCCTTCAGGGGATCATAGCCGGCCGTGACCACCAGGGCGGGCGGGGTTCCGGCGATGTCGGCCTTGGAGCCCAGGTTGGCGCGGTGGCCCTCCGGATGGCCGGCGGCGGCCAGGCACTTGTCGAACCAGGCGATGGCCGCCTTGGTCAGGATCGGTCCGTCCAGGTCCTTGCGCGACTGAGTCTCCTGGTCGGGCCAGATGCCCGGATAGAGCAGCAGCTGGAAGGCCAGCTTTCGCTTGGGATCGTTCTTCAGGTCGATGGAGATCGAGGCCGCCAGGTTGCCGCCGGCCGAGCAGCCGCCCACCGCGATGCGCTCGCGATCGAAACCGATCTCCGCGGCGTGGTCGAAGGCCCACTTGGTGGCCGCCAGGCAGTCGTCGTGGCCCGCCGGGAACGGATGTTCAGGCGCCAGCCGGTAATCGATGGCCAGGACCCGATAGCCGGAATAGGCCGCGAGCCGCCGGCAATGGCCGTCATGGGTCTCAAGGTCACCGATGGCGAAGCCGCCGCCGTGGAAATAGACCAGGCCCGGCGTGGTCGCCCCGGCCGCCGCCGGGGTGTAGAGACGCGCGCCGATAGGCCCCGCCGCGCCGTCGACCTTGAGGTCGGTCGCCGTCACGTCCTTGGGCGCGTTCAGGTTCTGGGCCTGGCGCTGCATGCGGTAGCCGGCGCGGATCATCTCCGGCGGCAGGGCGTCGAGCGGCGGCATCTCCTGCCCCGCCGCGGCGGCTTCCTGCTCGGCGATCAAGGCCTTGAAATGTGGGTCCATCGGAAATGCCTTCTCTGGTGAAGCCTCAGCCGACCTTGCGGGTCCGGCCTTGCCAATAGGGGTCGCGCAGCTGGCGGCGCAGGACCTTGCCGGACGGATTACGCGGCAGGACGGCGACATAGTCCACGGACTTGGGCGCCTTGTAGCCAGCGATCTGGGCCCGACAGTGTTCGATGATCGAGGCGGTGTCGGCCTGGACCCCCGGCCGCAGGACCACGATGGCCTTGACCGCCTCGCCCCAGCGCGCGTCGGGCACGCCGATCACCGCGGCGTCGGCCACGTCGGGATGGCCCATCAGGGCGTTCTCGACCTCGGCCGGATAGATGTTCTCGCCGCCCGAGACGATCATGTCCTTCACCCGGTCATGGATGAACAGGTAGCCGTCGGCGTCGAAATAGCCGGCGTCGCCGCTCTTGAACCAGCCCTGTGGGCAGATGGCCTCCGCGGTGGCGTCGGGGCGGTTCCAATAGCCCTTCATGATCCCGCTGGAGCGGATCTCGATCTCGCCCACCTCGCCGACGGCGGCGTCGCGGCCGTCGACCCGGATGCGAATCTCGTAACCCGGGGTTGGCTTGCCGCAGGCCCGCAGCTTGCCGAGCGCCGGATCGTGGGCCTCCGGCGGCAGGTAGGTCCCGCCCCCGATGGTCTCGGTCAGGCCGTAGAGCTGCATGAAGTCCGCGTTGAATCGCGCCTGGGCGCGGGTCAGCACCTCCTCGGAGATCGGCGAGGCGCCATAATAGATGTGCCGCAGGCTGGAGAGGTCGGTGTCCGCCTGGGCCGGGTGCTGCAGCACCATGTTGATGATCGCAGGCGCCATGAAGGCGTGCTTGATCGCGTGCGTCTCGATCAGCTTGAGCAGCAGGCCGATATCGACCTCTCGCATGATGACGGCGCGCGCGCCCTGGAGCAGCGACAGCATGCCCAGATTGGCGCCGGCCACATGGAACAGGGGCATGGCGACCAGCACGCCGTCATCGGCGCCGAACCGGCCCCAGACCTGGGTCGCCCCCGCGAAACAGGCCTTGTAGTTGGTCTCGGTCAGCTGGACGCCCTTGGGCAGGCCGGTGGTGCCGGAAGTGTAAAGCTGAATGACGTCGTCATCGGGCAGGGCGGCCAAGGCCGGATCGATCGCCGGCTGGGCGCCGATCCAGGCCCGGAAGCCCGGCCAGACCGGATGGCCCGGTTCGAACTGGATCACGGCGTCGAGGTCGGGCAGGTCGAGGCCGGCGATCGTCTCCGCATAGTCCTGGCCGACCACCAGCAGCTTGCAGCCGGCGTCCTTGAGGATGAAAGCGATCTCCGGCGGAGCCAGCCGCCAGTTGACCGGCGTCAGGCAGGCGCGGAGCTTGAGGCAGCCGAACCAGAGAACGAAGAAGTCGGCGTTCCCCTTGCCGAGCGTCCCGACCCGGTCGCCAGGCTGGACGCCCGCCGCCCGCAGAGCCTGGGCGCACTGGGAGGACATGGCGTCGAACTGCGCGAAGCTGATCGCCTCGCCCTCGAACCACAGGGCCTGGGCGTCGGGCCGGACACGCGCATGGTGGCGCGCCACATCGGCCACGCATCGGATGTCCTGGGGCATCGTTTCCTTCCTGGTTCGCGCTCATTGGGCGGCGCGCCACGGGAATTCGCATTGGCTGGGAGCGTTGGCAATATGGGAGTGACGGCTTGCAAGCCGCCTGGAGAAAGGCTCCCCGCTAGGCCGTCCGCCTCAGCTCCGCCGGCGAACGCCTGGACTCCCGTCGGATCAGCCGACGCAAGGTCGAGGGCTCGGCATAGCCGACCCGGCGGGCCACTTCGTCGACGGACAGACGCGTGGTCTCCAGCAGGCGCTCGGCCGCCTCCATGCGGATGCGCTGGGCGAACTTGACCGGCGAAAGGCCGCAGACTGAGGCCAGGCGGCGCGCGAAGGTTCGCGGCGTCAGGCCGATGGCGCCGGCGACCTCGTCCATGCCGAAGTCGCGCGCGATGTTCGCGCGAATCCAGGCCTCGGCGCGGGCGACCTGCTCGTCCTGACCCGCCAGGAAGCTCACCGCCATATAGGGCGCCTGGGAGCGCCGTTGATCCAGCAGGAGATAGCGCGCGCAGGCCTCCGACAGACCGGGGCTGGCGAACTTGGCGATCACCGCCAGCATGAGGTCCATCTGCGCCATCGCCGCGCCGGCGGTGGCGATCGGCCAGTCGGCGACGACGATCTGGTCGGCGTCCAGGTCCACATCGGGATGCAGCCGGTGGAAGGCCGGCGCCAGCCACCAGGTGGTCGTGGCCCGCCGCCCTGACAACAGACCCGCCTGGGCCAGGATGAATGTGCTGGCGCAGGACGCGGCCACCGCGGCCCCGGCCGCCCGGGCCTCGACCGCGATCCGCCCCGCCCGGCGGACGGCCGGCGTGGCCAGGCGCGCGATGAGTTCGGCCTCCGAGCGGACCCCCAGGCCGGGGATGATCAGCAGGTCGCACGCTCCACGGGTCGCCGCCGTCGCGCCGCCGGTCCGCACTGTCCGCACCTCGAACGGGGGGCGTCTCCCGCCCTGGAGGCTCACCTGGTTCGCGGTTTCCAGGGCGTCGAGCGTGATGGCGAGGCTTGACGCCATGCCGTCCGGCAGCGCCAGGACCGAGATCCGCGTCATTGGCGAATTACCCCCGAAACGTGTCGTATCCGACACTAGCGCCGAGTGTCCCGCCACGCAAATCTGGACCTTCGCTTCACTCAGAGGAGAACGGTCTTGCCCAACATCGTCATTAGAACCCCCGAGGGCGTGTTCGACGCCGAGGCCCGAGCCAGGCTCGCCAAGGCGGTGACCGACGTCGCCAAGACCGTCGAACAGGGCGGTGACGATCCTCAGCAAGCCGCCTTGACCTGGGTGCTAATCGACGAGTTCAAGCCAGGGACCTTCTTCGCCGGAGGCGCCGATCCGCTCGAGCGGCTGATCCCGATTGTCGTGTTCTTCCACTATCCCGCTGGAGTGCTCGACGATGTCGCGCGGGCGGACGCCGCGCGCCTCCTGCAGGAGGCGATCTCGGCGGCCAAACCCGTCGGCGACCCGCGCCCCGTCATGACGTCGGTCCTCATGCGCGAGGTGGCGGACGGAACCTGGGGCGGTGGCGGAGCAATCTGGCGGCTTCCCGACCTGGCGAAGGCCGCGGGCTACAAGCACCTGCAGCACCTCATCGCCCCCTGACCTCGCCCCCGATCCGCGGGAGCCAGATCGAGGCGAACTCCAGCCCTCCCCCGACGCGACCCGCGCCGGGGGAGAAGCTTGGATCGGCCTATTCCGCGGCGATCTTCGGCGCGTAGCCGAGCATGGCCTTGGTCTCCAGGAACTCGTGGAAGGCGTAGTCGCCCCACTCGCGCCCGTTGCCGCTCATCTTATAGCCGCCGAAGGGGGCCATCATGTCGCCGCCGCCGCCGTTGATCGACACCTGGCCAGCGCGCAGCTTCGAAGCCACCTGCCGGGCCTTGGCGAGATCGGCGCCGTTGACGTAGGCGGCCAGGCCGTACTCGGTATCGTTGCCGACCTCGATGGCCTGGTCGAGGGTCTCATAGCCGAGGATCGACAGCACGGGGCCGAAGATCTCTTCCTTGGCGATGGTCATCTCGTTGGTGACATTGGCGAAGACGGTGGGCTTCACATAGTAGCCCTTGTCCAGGCCTTCCGGACGGCCGACCCCGCCGATGACCAGGGTCGCGCCCTCGTCGATGCCGGCCTGGATCAGCTTCTGGATCTTGTTGAACTGCACCTCGGAGACCACCGGGCCGAGCTGGGCGTTGCCGTTCGGATCACCGACGGTGACCGTCGAGGCCGCCTCGCGGGCCGCCGTGATCGCCTCGTCCATGCGCTTGGACGGGACGAGCATGCGGGTGGGCGCGTTACAGGACTGGCCGGAATTGACCATCATGGTGGCGACGCCACGGGCGACGCCCTTGGACAGAACCTCGTCGTCCAGGATGATGTTGGGGCTCTTGCCGCCCAGCTCCTGGGCCACGCGCTTGACGGTCGGGGCGGCGTTCTTGGCCACCTCGATGCCGGCGCGGGTCGAGCCGGTGAACGAGACCATGTCCACTTCGGGATGGCTGGACAGCGGGACGCCGACACCGAGGCCGTCGCCGTGCACCAGGTTGAACACGCCGGCCGGGACGCCGGCCGCATGCATGATCTCGGCGAAGATCTGGCCCGAGAACGGGGCCACTTCGGAGGGCTTCAGCACCATGGTGCAGCCCGTGGCGATGGCCGGGGCCACCTTGCAGACGATCTGGTTCAGCGGCCAGTTCCAGGGGGTGATGAACCCACAGACGCCGATCGGTTCCTTGACGATCATGGTCGGGCCACGGTCGTCCTCGAACTTGAAGGTTTTCAGCACTTCCACGGCGGTGGCCAGATGGCCCATGCCGATCGGCACCTGGGCGCGCTGGGCCAGGGACGACGGAGCGCCCATTTCCTCGGTCACGGCGGTGGCCAGGTCGCCGAAGCGCTTCTGGTATTCGGCCAGGATGCGGCCCAGCACCTCCAGGCGCTCCTCGCGGCTGGTCTGCGACCAGGCCGGGAAGGCCTTGCGCGCGGCCATGACGGCCTTGTCCACGTCGGCGGCGGAGCCGAGGGCGATCTTGCCGGCGACCTCCTCGGTGGCCGGATTGATGACGTCCAGCGTCTTCAACTCGACGGGCTCGACCCATTTGCCGTCGATATAGAACTTCAGGTACTCGCGCATGACGTCCTCCCGGATCGTTCGTTAGGGGGTGGCCGGCAGGTTCCCCGCCCGGCTTCAAACAAGCATTTTAGTGATCGGCGATCACTGGGGAAGCCCCAATGCCCGCCAAGCCCCGCGAAAGGTCGGATTTCGCCCGGCGGGGCCGATGATTTACATCATAAATAAACAGCCGCAACCGTCCATCGCCTATGCCATCTGGTGAACGTGCGGCTGTCCCGCAACCGGGCTCCTAGCCTTCAGCACATAATCGGCGCGGATTGAGCCGATATAGAGGTCCATCAGGTCCGGACCGCCCCAGGTGACGTTGGTCGGATGGTTGACGATCTCGCCCGTCGGATCGTGGATCACCGTCACCGCCTCGCCCGAGGGTGTGATGGCCACCACCTTGTCGGCGCCGGGCAGGCAGACCCAGAGATTGCCCAGAACGTCCATGCCGACCCCGTCGGTGTAGCCGAGGTCCGGCTTGGCGACCGGCGGCTCATCGCGGCCCTGCAGTTTTCCCAGCACCGGACCATAGCGCTCCCCCTTCCCCAGCCTGCCGCCGGCCAGGACGGGAAAGCGCATCACGTCGCCGCCGCTGGTCTGGGCGCAGTAGAGGAAGCCGTCGTCGGCCGACAGCGCCAGGCCGTTGGGAAACTTCAGCCCCTCGGCGACGATCTGGCTCGATCCGTCGGGCCGCAGCACGAAGATGAAGCCGTCGGCCCGGCCGTCCAGGGCCTGGGGCCAGGTCTCGGCATGGGTGGAGTTGGCGCACCAGATGTTCCCGGCGCGGTCGACCACCGGATAGTTGGCGCTGGTCAGCCGCTTGCCGCCCACCTCGGCGACCAGGGTCTCGCGCAGGCCGCTGGCCGGGTCGAACCGCTCCAGCGGCCCCTCCTCCTTGTCGTAGATCCCGAAGTTGGCGATCAGCACCCGGCCGTGCCGGTCCAGGTTGACGCCGTTCGGGGCTCCGCCCTTGGGCCCCAGCCGCTTGAATGTGCCGTCGGGGAATATCTCGGCCACGGCGCACTGGTGGTCGGAGGCGAACACCCGGCCGTCGCGGGAAACGACCACGTCCTCGGGCCGGTCGATGCCGACGGCGATCTTGGCGAAGGCGCTGGGCGGAATGGGCGCGAGCGGCATGGCGTTTCTTCCCAGGTTTTCTTTCAGCTTGGGCCGCCAGACCGACGAAAGACAAGCGCCAAGGTCAGGGAAGGTCGACGATAAACCCCGCGGCCTTGTACGGCTCGATCTTGCGCCATTCCCGCAGGACGTCGGCCCGCAGTTGCGGATGCTCGTGCCAGGCCTCGGCGGGATGATCGTGATAGTTCACAGCCACCAGCATCTTGCGCACCGCCGGCCAGTGGCGCTGCAAGGTCATGAGGTAGCGGGCCGAGGTGTGCAGCTTGCCCACCGCAATCAGCGAGCCGACATTGGCCAGGCCGATGCGCTGTTCCAGGATCGGCAGCGAGAAGGTCACGTTTTCGCCGGTGTTCGTCGCCTGGCGCTCCAGCAGGATCACCTCGCGCGGCACGCCGGCCCGGACCATCCGGCGGGACAGGACGCTCGCCTCGTCCTCAGGGTCCCCGAGCGTCGGCCCGCCGGTGACCAGGGCCCAACGGAAGTATCCGCCACGCCAGAGCTCGGCGATGGCGGCGACGAACTCGGCGACCCCGTGCCGGGTGCCGAATACGAAGAGCAGATCGGCGGGCTCAAGCGGCGTGCGGATCAGGTGCCGACGATTGATGGTCTCCACCAAGTCGGCCGACAGTTCATCCGTTTCGGGGGCCACCGGAGGTCCTCGCCATGACACAGGTTGATTTGACCGGATCGGCCGGCGGCGCGGCAAATCACCTGGTGTTACGATCTGTATTGCGTGCGTCCCGACCCGCCGTTAAAGCCGCACGACCACAGCCGGAGCCCGCCATGACCGCGATCCTGATGATCCTCGCCTTCCTCGTCGTCATCGGCGCCCTGAACTATTTCGAGTTCGGCCGGCTCGACTAGGCGGCTGGCGGGGCGCCGGACGTGCCCGTGGCTTCGCGCGGCGCGGCCCTGGTCACCGGTGGGGCGCGGCGGATTGGCCGGGCGCTGACCCTGGCCTGCGCCGACGCCGGCTTCGACGTCGCCATCCACGTCCGGGCCGTCGACGACGACGCCCAGTCCGCCGCCGCCGCTGTGCGCGCGCGCGGACGCAAGGTCTCCATCCACACCTGCGACCTGCGCCAGGAGGCGGCGACGGCCCCCCTGGTGGCCGAGGCCGAGGGCGAGCTCGGCCCCATCACGCTGCTGGTCAACTGCGCCTCGGTGTTCGAGGACGACAGCTTCACCTCCATGAACCGCGCCTCGTGGGACGCCCACCTGGAGACCAATCTCCGCGCGCCCATGGTCCTGGCCCAGGCCTTCGCCCGGCGCCTGCCCGCCGACCGCACCGGCCTGATCGTCAATATCCTCGACCAGCGGGTGCTGAGCCCCAGCCCGGACTTCTTCAGCTATTCGTTGTCTAAGAGCGCGCTCTGGGCCGCGACCCAGATGCTGGCCAAGGGCCTGGCGCCCCGCATCCGGGTGAACGGTATCGGGCCGGGACCTGTCCTGGCTTCGATCCACCAGCAGCCCGAGGATTTTCAACGCGAGGTCGAGGCGACCTTGCTGCGACACGCAGCGGACCCGACTGAGATCGGCCAGGCCCTGCGCTACCTGATTGACGCGACGTCAGTGACCGGCCAGATGATCGCCGTCGACGCCGGTCAGCACCTGACCTGAAGGATATGACCTTGGCCCTTTCGCCGCTCCAGGAGACGCCTGCCGAACCCATCGCCGCGCCGCAAGGCCGTACGGTCATGACCAAGATCTTCGTGACCGGCTTGAAGATCGACGCCGAGATCGGCGTCTACGCCCACGAGAAGGGCCGCGCCCAGCCGCTGGTGGTGGACGTGGAGTTGGATGTCCCCGCCGCCGGGGTCGAGCGCCTGTCGCAGACCGTCAACTACGAGATGATCGGCGAGCACGCCCGCGCCATCGCCGCCGAGGGTCACATCCAGCTCGTGGAAGCCTTCGCCGAACGCCTGGCCCGCGCCTGCCTCAGCGACCAGCGGGTCATGCGCGCCCGGGTGCGGGTGGAAAAGCCCCTGGCGCTCGCGCCGCACGCCATGGCCGCCGGCGTGGAGATCACCGTCGTCCGAGGCTGAGGCCGTGGCGGCCCGCCACAGCGCCCGCCTCTCCCCCATCCAGGCCGAGACCGTCTGGACCCTTGAGGACGGCTGCGTCGTCGAACGGCGCGGCGGCCATCTGCGGCGCTTCCCGATGGCGGAGCTCAAGGGGGTGCGCCGGGCGGACCGCGGCGCGATTTTGCTGTTCGGCCGCCGCCGGCTGACCGTTCCGGCCCTGAGCTACGAGGGGCTCCGGCCGCGGGACCGGTCGGCCAGTTTCGAGGCCTTCATGACCGCCGTGACCGATCAGGTCCCGACGCGTCAGGCCCCGACATTTGGGCGCGCGCCGATCTATTGGACCATCGGACTGATGGCCCTGGGCGCCGCGGCCCTCCTGGCGTTCGCGGCCGGCGGCGGCGCCTGGACGCTCGGCGTGGCCCTGGCCGCCCGCCTGGTCTTCGTCCTGATCCTGGCGGCGGCCGTCCTGCCCTGGCTTGACCGGGGGGACAGATGACGAAGAATTAAAGTGGCGCGCCAACGAAACGGGCCCACATATTTCCTCAGGCAATCAACGAGGAGACCGAATTGAGCCATACCGAAACCGCCGTCAGCACAACCGAAGACCGCACGCTTCCGGCTGTGATCTACGGTCTGTACCTGCTGGGCCTGGTGAACGGGCTCACGATTCTGGTCGGACTGGTGCTGGCCTACGCCAACCGCGACAATGCGGGGCCGAAGATGGCCACGCACCACCGGTTCCTGATCAATACCTTCTGGATCGGACTGGTCGCCGCCATCGTGCTCGGCGCCATGACGCTGGTCGGGGTGGTGTTGTCGATCGTGCTGATCGGCATTCCCATCCTGCTGCTGGCCGGGCTGCTCTGGTGCGCCCTGGGCGTCTGGTTCTTCGTCCGATGCGTGGTGGGCCTGATCCACCTGTCCAACGGCGAAGCCTATCCCCGCCCCGAGGCCTGGCTGGTCTAGGGCGCCACGAAAAAGGCCGCCCCTCCTCGCGGAAGGGCGGCCCAATTCGTCACGTCCAGGCCCTAGGCGGGCACGAGCTCGCGGCGGACCATGCGGGCGTAATCGTCCATCAGGCCGAGCGAGAGGGCGCCCGGCGTGAAGCTGTACTCACCGACCTCGGCCACCGGGGTGACCTCGGCCGCCGTGCCGACCACGAAGCATTCCGAGAACTCAGCGAGCTCTTCGGGCCGGATATGACGCTCGATGACCTCGATGCCCTTTTCCCTCGCCAGCGCGATCACGGACTGACGGGTGAGGCCGTTCAGGAAGCAATCGGGGGTGGGGGTGTGCAGCACCCCGTCCTTGACGAAGAACACGTTCGAACCGGTGCTCTCGGCGACGTAGCCCCGGTAGTCGAGCATCATCGCGTCTGTATAGCCGGCCTTCTCCGCGGCGTGCTTGGAGATGGTGCAGATCATATAGAGGCCGGCGGCCTTGGCGTGGACCGGCTCGGTCTCCGGCGAGGGGCGCTTGTACTTGGCCCAGCACATGCGGATGCCCTTGGCGCGTTCCTCGGGCTTGAAATAGCTCGGCCAGTCCCACACCGCGATCGCCACGTGGATCTTGGTCATCTGGGCGCTGACGCCGATCATCTCCGAACCGCGCCAGGCGATGGGCCGGACATAGGCGTCGGTCAGGCCGTTCTTGGCGCAGGTGTCCTTGCAGGCCTGATCGATCTCAGCCACCGTGAAGGGGATTTCGAAATCGAGGATCTCGGCCGATTTGAACAGGCGCTCGGTGTGGGCCGTGAGCTTGTAGATCTCTCCCCCGTACATCCGCTCGCCTTCGAACACCGACGAGGCGTAATGGAGGCCATGGGTCAATACGTGCACCGTCGCCTCGCGCCAGGGCACGAACTGCCCGTCCAGCCAGATCCATCCATCGCGGTCGTCGAAGGGAACGAGAGACATGAGGGAAAGTCCTCCTTTCAATACCGGCTCCTTACAGACTCCCGCGCCGTCCCCGTCAAACAAAATGGGCTTTGAGCTTGATGGCCGCCGCCGATCCTAGGCTAATCCTACGGGACGAAGAGTTGGATGCGGGGCTTGAGCTGATGATGCTGGCCGAGGCCGCGTTGTGGGCGGGCGTCGATGCGGGGCTGCAGGCCGAGGACCTCGGCCTGGGCCGCTCCCACTGGCGCGCGGCCTTCCTGCTGAAGCGCCGGCCGGGCGTCGGCGTCCAGGAGCTCGCCCACCTCACCAGCCTCTCCAAGCAGGCCGCCAGCCGCATCCTCAGCGACCTGGAGGCCAAGGGCCTGGCCGAGAAGGTTTCCGGCGACCTGGACGCGCGGCGGCGCACGGCCAGCCTGACCGCGGCGGGTCAGGCCTTCGAGGGCCGCATCGCCGAACGGCTGCGAGGCCAGCTCGCCCGGTCGTACCGGACCGGCGGCCTGGACGGCGTGGCCGGGGCGCGGCGCATCCTGTCGGCCTTGGCCGGCGGGCGGATGAAGACCAGCGGAGGCGGCGCCTGATGGCCCTGACCGACACCCCCGACCGCCACCTGCTGGTGGTCGACGACGACGACCGCATCCGCGACCTGTTGAAGGAATACCTTGCCCGCAACGGGTTCCGGGTCACCGCGGCGCCCGGCGGCGCGGCGGCGCGGCGGCTGATGGAGACGCTGGACTTCGACCTGGCGGTGTTCGACGTCATGATGCCCGGCGAGGACGGGTTCTCGCTGACCAAGTGGCTGCGCGAGCGCAAGGGCGCGGCCGGCCGCACCCCGGTGCTGATGCTGACCGCCAAGGGCCTGCCCGAGGACCGGATCGAGGGCCTCAAGCTCGGCGCCGACGACTATTTGGGCAAGCCCTTCGAGCCCGAGGAGCTGCTGCTGCGGATCGAGGCCATCCTGCGCCGCGCCCAGGGCCGGCCGCAGAACGGCGCCAACCTCCCGATCTCGCTGGGCCGCTGCCAGTTCGACCTGGAGCGGGGGGAACTCAGCTGCGCCGGGGCGCCGATCCGCCTCACCGAGGCCGAGGTCGCCCTGCTCAAGCGCCTGGCCCGCAGCCCGCACGAGCCGGTGGACCGCCTGGAGCTGGCGCGGGAGACGGTCGACCCCTCCGGCCGGGCGGTGGACGTCCAGGTCACCCGCCTGCGCCGCAAGATCGAGGCGGACCCCAAGACCCCGCGCTACCTGCAGACCGTCCGCGGCGTGGGCTACCTGCTGGCGCCGGACTGATGAACATTCGCGGCTTTTCCTGGCCACCGGCGGCGCTCGCCAGGCGCTCCACCTCCTCTCCCCTTTCAAGGGGAGAGGGTAGGGTGAGGGGACGCGGCGCGAAGCGGCGCCCTGCGGTCCCTCCGCCGGCTCAACACAGCGGAAACGCCCCCCTCACCCTACCCTCTCCCCCCGAAGGACGGGGGGAGAGGAGGAAGCCTCAGGAGTGGGGGAAGAAGCGGTGAACCTCCGGCTGTTCTTGCCCCGGCACTTCCAGCGGCTGGTGAAGCGCAGCCTGCCGACCACCCTGTTCGGCCGCTCGCTGCTGATCATTGTCCTGCCCGTGGCGCTGATGCAGATCGCGGTCACCTGGGTGTTCTTCGACGCCCACTGGCAGACGGTGACCAGCCGGCTCTCCGACGGCCTGGCCGGCGACGTGGCCTGGGCGGTGGAGAGTTATCAGGACGACCCCAGCCCGGCGGCCATGGCCCGCCTGTCGGACCGGGCGGAAAAGTCGCTCAGCCTGTCGCTGGCCCTGCAGCCCGGCCGCACCCTACCGGTCGGCCGGCGCGCCAATCCCTTCGCCGTGGTGGATCGTTCGCTGGAGCAGGCGCTGGCCCAGCGGCTGGACGCGCCCTTCTGGTTCGACACCACCCGCTACCCGGCCTATGTCGACATCCGGGTGCAGGTGAACGAAGGGGTGATCCGCATCCTGGCGCCCCGCGACCGGGCCTTCGCCACACAGGGCCACATCTTCGTCCTGTGGATGACCGTGGCGACCTTGCTGCTCACCGCCATCGCCATCCTGTTCATCCGCAACCAGACCCGCTCCATCGAGCGCCTGGCCTCGGCGGCGGATGATTTCGGCAAGGGGATCGACGCCCCGGCCTTCAAGCCGCACGGCGCGCGCGAGGTGCGCCAGGCCGCCCACGCCTTTCTGGCCATGAAGTCGCGCATCCAGCGCCATATCGACCAGCGCACCGCCCTGCTGGCCAGCGTCAGCCACGACCTGCGCACCCCGCTCACCCGCCTGAAGCTGGAGCTCGCCCTGGCCGAACCCGGCCCGCGCAACGCCGAGATGAAGCGCGACCTGGCCGAGATGGAGCACATGATCGACGAGTACCTCGCCTTCGCCCGCGGCGAGGGCGGCGAAGCCATGGAGACCATCCATCTGAAGGGCCTGATCGACGAGGTGAGCGAGGGCGCCCTGCGCGCCGGCGCCGAGGTGCACGTGGCCGCCGATCCGGAGCTTACCGCCAGCGTACGGCCCAACGCCTTGAAGCGCGCCTTGTCGAACCTGGTGATGAACGCCGCCGTGCATGGCGAGCATATCGAGGTCTCGGCCGCCGCCCGGGTGGCCGGCGGGGTGGAGATCACCGTCGACGACGACGGCCCCGGCATCCCGGAAGACCGCTACGAGGACGCCTTCAAGGCTTTCAACCGCCTGGACGACGCCCGCAACCAGAACGACAAGGGGGTGGGGTTGGGCCTGGCCATCGCCCGCGACGTGGCGCGCGGCCACGGCGGCGATGTCACCCTGGACCGCTCGCCGATGGGAGGCCTGCGCGCGGTGGTGCGCTTGCCGGGCTAGACGTTCATCGAGAGTTCACGGACACAAGGCACAGCTACGCCAAATCTTGGGGAGAAAGTCGCATGAAGCTCGGTCATCTGTTCGCGGGCCTGGCGCTCGCCGCCGTCGCCGGCGCCGCCCAGGCCGCTGATCCCGTGGAAGGCCAGTGGCTGGTCGAAAGCGGAACGGCCAAGATCAAGGTCGCCCCCTGCGCCGCCGACAAGAGCAAGATGTGCGGCGTGATCACCTGGGTGAAGGCGCCCGCCGGCGCGACGCCCAAGGACACCAACAATCCCGAGGCCAGCCTGCGCGCCCGTCCTCTGGTGGGGCTCTCGATGATCCGCGACTTCAAGCCCGTCGGGGCCGGAAAATGGACCGGGGGCAAGATCTACAACCCGTCCAACGGCAAGACCTACGCCTCCAAGATGAGCGCCAATCCGGACGGCACGCTGAAGATCGAGGGCTGCATCGCGGTGATTTGCCAGGCCCAGACCTGGAAGCGGGGAACCTGAGGGCCGCTTAGGCTTCATTTAGGAACCGGGGTCTGGGAATAGGAACCATTTAGGATGAGGGGCTGATCGGCGGCCCCTAGACAGCGCCTCACGAGGCCGCCCCATCCCTGAGCGGCTCAAATCGCGAGGCGCTCCATGACCCGACACCACCTTCATCGCCAAGGCCTCACCGCCGTGGCCACGCTCGCCCTCGGGCTGTCCGCGCTGGCGGCGGCGCCTGCGCACGCCCTGGCGACCTTCGGGTCCTACGCCGCGGTCTCCGGAGTTGGCTTCTCCATCGACGACGGCGGATCGGGCAGCTTTGCTTCGTCGCGGGCCATCAGCCTGGACAACGGCTATTCGGCGATCAACGCCTACGGGGCCGCCGACCTGGCCGGCGGCAAGCTCCACGCCTCGTCGTTTGCATCGCGCGGCCCCTGCACGCCAAACCCCCCGCTCTCGAGCTGCGACGGCGTCGGCGCCAGCTCGAGAGCGGCCATGTGGGACCAGGTCACCTTCCTGCAGAAGGACGGCGGCCCCATCGAGAGCATCTCGCTGATCCCGGTCTCCATCGCGATCGACGGCCATCTCGCCGGGCATGGCGCCAGTGCGAGTTACCGCAGCTACTACGGCTATGACGCCAATTACGACGTCGACGCCCTGGAGTGGGTTTCGTTGACGGATGGAACGACCGAGAGCCTCGACAACCTCTTCGTCCCGCTCACCGCCGCCCCGATGTTCATCTATATCGAGCTGCGGACGAGCGCGGGCACCGACGGCTCGCTCAGCACCTTCTCCCTGGCCGATTTCGGCAACACCCTGCACTTCAACTGGGAACTGCCCGAAGGCGTCGTCGCACAGTCGGCCTCCGGCGTGTTCATGACCGATGTCGCCTCAGCCGTGCCGGAACCGGCGACCTGGGCCCTGATGATCTCCGGCTTCGCCCTGACCGGCAGCGCGCTGCGCAGGCGCCGCGCCGCCTTCTCCGCCGCCTAACTCCACCCCCCAACACAACCGGCCCCACGCCCCGCAGACGCGGCGGCGGGCGCCGGCCCATGCCCAAAGAGGACCACCCCATGACCAAGATCACTGGAACCACCGGCGCCGACACCCTGACCGGAGGCGCCGACAGCGACATCATCGACGGCCTGGGCGGCGACGACATCGTGACCGGCGGCCTGGGCGACACGCTGCTGGCCGGCGGCGCGGGCGCCGACCTCGGCCGCCTCGACTTCTCGGGCGCGAGCGGAAGCCTGAGGTTCGCCGTGGCGGCCAACCTGACGGGAGTCCAGACCCTCGCCGGCGTCCAGGTCTCCGGATTCGAGCGTGTCGAGCTGGTCGGCGGCTCGGCCGGCGACTGGCTGACTGGCGGCGCTGTCTCCGACCTGCTCGACGGCCGGAACGGCAATGACTGGTTGAAGGGCGAGGGCGGCGACGACCGCCTGCTGGGCGGCGGCGGCCACGACATTCTCGACGGCGGGGCCGGCGCCGACACCCTGGATGGCGGCGCGGGCTCCGACCAGCTCATCGGCGGGGCGGGCGACGATCTGCTCGTCGCGACCACCGGCGACGCCTCGGTCGACGGGGGGAGCGGCCGCGACCACGGCGTGCTCGACTTCATGTCCACCGGCGCACCGATCAACTTCTCGATCGCCGCGAACCTCGCCGGGAGCGTGAAGGTCGGCACGACACCCATTCGAGGCCTCGAGAGCATCGACTTCTCGGCCGGCCCCGGCGCCGACAACCTGGCGGGCGGTGCGCTCGCCGACACCCTGCGCGGAGGTGACGGCGACGACCAACTCGCCGGCGAAGGCGGCGACGACGGCCTCTCGGGCGGCGCGGGCGCCGACACCCTGACCGGCGGCGCGGGCGGCGATACGATCGACGGCGGCGCGGGCCTCGACACGGCCCGCTTCAGCGGCCGGCTAAGCGACTATCGCGCCACCCTCCTGTCCGACGGCGAGGTGTCCGTGACCGACCTGCGCGCCGGGGGCGACGGGGTCGACGCCATCCGTGGCGTTGAACGTTTCGCCTTCGCCGACCGAACGGTTTCGCTGTCCGAACTGGTGACGGGCGAGCCAAACCACGCCCCGGTCGCCGTGGCCGACTCGGCGACCACCACCGAGGACGCCGGCCTCAGCCTGTCGCTGCTGGCCAACGACAGCGACCCCGACCTCGGCGACGCGCTGAAGGTGGCGTCGATCGACACGGCGGGCGTCCTGGGAAGCGTCACCCTCGGATCGGACGGGACGATCTTCTACACCGCCACAACGGCGGTCCAGGCGTTGAACGCCGGCGAAGCCCTGACGGAGCACTTCACCTACAGGGTCGTCGACATGCAGGGCGCCACGGCCACGGCGGGCGTGACGCTCACCGTCATCGGCGCCAACGACGCTCCGACCGCCTTGGACAACTTCGCCGATCTCGGCGAGGACGGCGCCACGATCGACGTCCTGGCCAATGACTACGACATCGACACGGGCGACCAGCTCGCCCTGATTCACGCGACGAGCGGAGCCCACGGAACGGCCCGCGTCACCCCGGACGGCGGCGTCGTCTATACGCCGGGCGCGCTCGCCCAATCGCTCGCCGAGGGCCAGACCCTTGCGGACAGCTTCACATACACCGTGCGCGACAAGGCCGGGGCGACATCCGACGCTCGGGTCTCCGTCGTCATCCACGGCGAGAACGACGCCCCGATTGCGACCGCCGACAGCTTCACCATCGCCAAGTCCGGGGTGACGATGCTGGGCGATCTGCGCGGCAACGACATCGAGGTGGACCAGGGCGACCATATCTCGCTCGGCGCGGTCCAGTCGGTCTCGGCCATGGGCGGGACGATCATCGTCGACGCCCAGGGCCATGTCGCCTACGACCCCGGCGCCGTCTTCGCGAACCTCGGAGCCGGTCAGACGGCGAGCGACAGCTTCACCTACCAAATCGTCGACAGCCATGGCGCCGCGTCGACGGCGACCGTCGCCCTGACCATCACCGGCTCTCCGGTCGCCGAGCCGGCCCTCGTCGGCGCGGCCTTCGTCGACGAGGACGCATCGAGCGAGAACCTCTACCAGTCCGTCCTGGACCTGGCCGAGTTCGTATTGGGCGAAGATGTGACCCTGGTCTCCATCGACGCCGCCGGCACGCTGGGATCCGTCACCCTGGACGACGACAGCCTGGTCTATACCGCCGATCACCCGAGCCTCGATGCGCTCTGGGGCGACGATGGCGCGAGCACCCAGTTCCTCTACACGGTGCGGACCGCGAGCGGGAACCTGCACACCGGCGCCATCGAGGTTGAGATCGCCGGGATCAACGACGCGCCCCAGGCCACGCCAGACCTTCTGCAAATCGGCGAAGGCGGTTCGTCTGGCAATCTATGGAACAGCCTTCTCGCCAACGACCTCGACGCCGATGCGGGCCAAGGACGCGACATCTCGGCCATCGACACCACCGGCATGATCGGCCGCGTCAGCTTCGACCCGGCCACCCACAGCCTCGCCTACCACGCTGACACCGCCGCCATCACCGTTCTCAACGCCGGCGAGACGCTGGTCGATCGTTTCACCTACACGGTAGAGGACGATGACGGCGCGATCAGCAGCACCACGGTGACAATCACCGTAGCCGGCGCCGACGGGGCGGTGGGCTGGGCGATGCTCTAGGCGCCGGTGGCGCGGGGCGGCGGGACTAGCTTCCCAGCTCCTTGGACCGCCGCACGGCCGCGGCGACGGCCTCGCGCAGCAGCGGGGCCAGACCGGCCTCGCCCATCAGGACGTCCAGGGCCGCCTGGGTGGTGCCGCCCGGCGAGGTGACCTGGCGGCGCAGCTCCGACGGCTCCTCGCCGCCCTTGGCCATCAGGGCCGCGGCCCCGGCGATGGTGGCCCGGGCCAGGCGCGCGGCGTCGGCCGGCGGCAGGCCGGCCCGGGCGCCGGCGGCCTCCAGGGCCTCGACGAAGGCGTAGAGATAGGCGGGTGCGGAGCCCGACACGGCGGTCGCCGCGTGCAGCAACTCCTCGTCCGCCAGGTCCACCACCGTCCCAACCGGAGCGAACAGGGCGTGGGCCCGGGCTCTGGCGGATGCGACCGCCGCATAGATGCTGGTCGTGCCCTGGCCGATAGCCACCGCCGTGGTGGGCATGACGCGGGCGACCGCGCGGTCGCCGAAGGCCTGGGAAATGTCGTCGGCCCGCACGCCCGCCGCCACCGAGACGATCACCGCGTCGGGGGCCAGGTGCGGCGCGACGGCGGCGGCGGCCTCACGCCAGATTTGCGGCTTCACGGCCAGCAGCACGGTCCTGGCTTCGGAGAGGGTCGAATCGGCGGGATTGAGCCGGGCCCCGGCGGCGCCCAGGGCCTGGACGACGTCGCTCACCTGCGGCTCGCGAATGATCAGGTCCGCGGGCTTGAAGGCCCCGGCCAGTCGCCAGCCCTCGATCAGCGCCCCGCCCATGCGGCCCGCGCCCAGCAGCAGGATCGGCGTCATGGACTAGTCCTTAGGCCTCGCCGACCGTCTCGAACATGCAGGCGGCGATGGCGTCGGCAGGCGACTTGGCGCCCTTCACCAGGAAGTCGAAGGCCGGGTAGAACCGGTCGGCCGCCTCCATGGCCACATCGATCATCGCCGCGGCCTGGGCCAGCGTCGGGCGTTCGCCGGTCATCAGGGCCATGGCGTGGCGGAAGATGATCTCGCCATCGTCCCACACCTCGAAGTGGCCCAGCCAGACGCGTTGGTTGACCGTGGAGACCAGTTCGAAGGCGGCGGGTCGCTGTGCGGCGGTGACCTGCTGGTCGACGGAGAGGCAGAGCTGCAGGCAGTCAGCCTCGGGCCGCCAGGCGAACCACAGTTCGTAGTCCTTCCAGTCGCCGGCCAGGGTGAAGGCGAGGTCGCCATCTTCAGTGCGGTCGAACTGCAGGTTTTCGGCCGTCAGAACGTGCTCGACCACATCCAGCGGATCGAGGGCGATCAGGACGTCTTCGTCAGACAGAGGCGTATCCATAAGACCGGCGGTCCTTTCGCATGGGGCTAAGGGGCCCAGCGGGCCCCCGAATCGCCTGCGATCTCGAAACTAATCTGCTTCGCGAGGGGTGCGTCACCGGCTTCTTCATCCGGGCGAGCCACATTCGCGTGTTTGCGTAGGCGTACGCCGGCCTAGTCCTTCTTGGCCGACTTCTTGGCGGCGGGCGCCTTGAGCGAAGCGATCTCGGTCCGCAGGGCGGCGATCTCGGCCTTCAGGGCCTCGAACTCGTCGCGACGGATCAGGTCGAGCTCGGCGGCGAAACGATCGGCCTGGGCGCGGAACGCGGCCTTGGCTTCCTCGCCGGCGGTCTGGGCGAGGCCCATGGCGGCGTTGGTCAGCTTGGCGAATTCGTCCAGGAAGGGGTTCTGGGTCTGCATAGTCTCTATATGGCGCGCCGGGGGATGAAAGCGAAGGGGTTCTCGTCTAAACCCGTCGAAGACCTCACGGAGAACCCCCGCCTTGCCGTTCCCGGACTTCGATCCCGTCCTCGTCCAGATCGGGCCCTTCGCCATCCGTTGGTACGCCCTGGCCTATGTGGCGGGCATACTTCTGGGGTGGCGCTATGTCGCATCGCTGATGAGGCGCCAGGAGCTGTGGGCGCCGCGCCCGGCCCCGGCCACCGGCGGCCAGGTCGACGACCTGATCGTCTGGCTGACCCTCGGCATCATCGTCGGCGGGCGGCTGGGTCACGTGCTGTTCTACACCCCCTCCCTGATCTGGGAGGATCCGCTGCAGATCCCTCAGACCTGGAACGGCGGCATGAGCTTCCACGGCGGGGCGATCGGGGTCGCGGTCGCGGTCCTCGGCTTCTCGCGGGTCAACAAGATCGACATGCTGCGCCTGGGCGACGCCGTCGCCGCGGCCAGCCCGTTCGGCCTGTTCTTCGGACGCATCGCCAACTTCATCAATAGCGAGCTGTGGGGCCGGCCCACCGACGTGCCCTGGGCCGTGGTCTTCCCCAACGGCGGCGTCTTCGCCCGCCATCCCAGCCAGCTCTACGAGGCGGCGCTGGAAGGGGTGGTCCTCTTCCTGCTGCTCCGTTGGGCGACCCACCACGCCAAGCTGCTGCGCCGTCGCGGCGTGGTCGCCGGAATCTTCATGCTGGCCTACGCCGTCTTCCGCATGGCGCTGGAGAACGTGCGCGAGCCCGACGCCTACCTGCCAGACTTCCCGCTGGGCCTGACCATGGGGATGATGCTGAGCGCGCCCATGGCCCTGTTCGGCGCCTGGCTGATCTGGCGCGGCATGAAGGAACCGATCCCCGACACCGCCCAAAGCGAGGCCCCGGCCGCCCCCGCAGCCGGCGAGCCTGCCAAACTCCGGTGAACCTGCGCGACCGTCTCGCGGCTCAGATCCGCGCCGGTGGTCCAATGACCGTGGCCCAGTACATGGCCGCCTGCCTGTACGATCCGCGGGACGGCTACTACGCCACGCGCCCAGCTCTGGGCGCCCGCGGCGATTTCATCACCGCGCCCCTGGTCAGCCAGATGTTCGGCGAACTGATCGGGCTGTGGGCCGTCGAGGCCTGGGAGCGGCTGGGCCGCCCCAATCCGGTGCGGTTGGTGGAGATGGGCCCCGGCGACGGCTCGCTGATGAGCGACCTGCTGCGCGCCGCCCGACTGGCCCCCGCCTTCCTGGTCGCCGCCGACATCTGGCTGGTGGAGGTTTCCGAACCCCTGCGCATGCGCCAGCGCCAGGTTCTGGGCGACCAGGTCTCCTGGGCCCGGTCGCTCGAGGACGTCCCGGGCGAGGCGCCTCTGCTGCTCATCGCCAACGAACTGCTGGACTGCTTGGCCGCCCGCCAGTTCGTCCGCACCGAGCGCGGCTGGGCCGAGCGGATGGTGGGGCTGGATGAGGCCGGCGAGCTCGCCTTCGGCCTGACCTCCGCGCCGTTGAACCGCGACGCGCCGTTGGGGGCGATCCTGGAACATTCCCCGGGTCAGGAGGCTCTGGGCTCGGCCTTGGGCGAGCGCATCGCCCGCGACGGCGGGGCGGCCCTGCTGATCGACTACGGCCGCGCGGTCCCGGGTTTCGGCGACACCCTGCAGGCCCTGCGCGCCCACCGAAAGGAAAGCCCCCTGGCGGCGCCCGGCGAGGCCGACCTCACCGTCCATGCCGACTTCCCCGCCGTCCTGGCCGCCGCCCACGCCCAAGACGCCCAGACCGCTCACATCCTCACCCAGGGCGAGCTGCTGGTGCGGCTGGGCATCGGCTCGCGCGCCGAGGCCCTGGCCCAGGCGCGTCCGGACAGGGCCGAGGAGATCGAGCGCCAGTTGGAGCGGCTAGTCTCCCCCGACCAGATGGGCGAGCTGTTCAAGGTCGCCTGCATCCACTCCCAAGGGTTCACGCCACCCGGCTTCGAGGTTCCGGCGTGAGCGGCCTGCCGGTGCTGACCTCTCCGCTGCTGGAACTGGCGGGCGTGCGCCACGCCTTCTTCACGCGCCAGGGCGGGGTCTCCAAGGGCGTCTATGACAGTCTGAACGTCGGGCGCGGCTCGGCCGACGCGCCGGCCGACGTGGTCGAGAATCGCCGCCGCGCCGCCGCCCACTTCGGCGCCTCGGCCCAGGCGCTCAGCACCTGCTACCAGATCCATTCGGCGGTCGCCCTGGTGGCCGAGGAACCCTGGGGCGACGCCCGTCCCGAGGCCGACGGGGTGGCGACCGCCCGGCCGGGGATCGTCTGCGGAGCGCTGGCCGCCGACTGCGCCCCGATCCTGTTCGCCGACGCCGAGGCCCGAATCGTCGCGGCCGCCCACGCCGGCTGGAAGGGCGCGCTCACCGGGATCGCCGAGGCCACGGTGGCCAGGATGCGCGAGCTGGGGGCCCGGCGGATCGTCGCGGTCATCGGGCCCTGCATCGGCCCGGCCTCCTACGAGGTCGGGCTGGAGTTTCTGGACCGCTTCGTCACCGAAGACGCCGCCAACGCCGCGTTCTTCGCGGTGGGCGAGAGCCCCGACAAGCGGATGTTCGACCTGCCGGGCTTCGTGCTGAACCGGCTGCGCGGCGCGGGCGTGGAGACCTGCGAATGGATCGGGCGCGACACCTGCGCCGAGGAGGCGCTGTTCTTCTCCAACCGCCGGGCCTTCAAGCGCGGCGAGCCCGACTTCGGCCGCCTTTTGTCGGCCATCGCGCTGGCTTAGCCCGTCTGGGGTCTTGCCCCCCGGTCGCGGCCTGCTACAAGCCCGCGCATACGAAATTCCTCGGGGGTCCGATGAAGCTGCTGGCCGGCAACTCCAACCGAACGCTCGCCGAGGCGGTCGCCTCGCATCTCGACCTTCCGCTGACCAAGGCCCAGGTCAAGCGCTTCGCCGACAACGAGGTCTGGGTCACCATCGACGAGAACGTGCGCGGCGAGGATGTCTTCATCATCCAATCGACCAGCTACCCGGCCAATGACAACCTCATGGAGCTGCTGATCTGCATCGACGCGCTGAAACGCGCCTCGGCCAAGCGGATCACGGCGGTCATGCCCTATTTCGGCTACGCCCGGCAGGACCGGAAGACCGGGGGCCGCACCCCGATCTCCGCCAAGCTGGTCTCCAACCTGATCACCCGCGCCGGCGCCGACCGGGTCCTGACCATGGATCTGCACTCCGGTCAGATTCAGGGCTTCTTCGACATCCCCACCGACAACCTGCTGTCCGCGCCGATCCTGGCCGCCGACATCAAGGAACATCACGCTAAGACCGCCGAGCTGATGATCGTCTCGCCCGACGTCGGCGGGGTGGTCCGGGCGCTGGCCGTCGCCACCCGGCTGAACGCCGAGCTGGCCATCGTCGACAAGCGCCGCTCGGGTCCCGGCAAGAGCGAGGTCGCCAACATCATCGGCGACGTCCACGGCCGCCGCTGCATCCTGTTCGACGACATGATCGACGGCGGCGGCACCCTGACAAACGCCGCCCAGGCCCTCGTCGACGGCGGGGCGCTGGAAGTCTCGGCCTACGTCACCCACGGGGTGCTTTCGGGCGCGGCGGTGGAGCGGGTGAATTCCTCGATCCTGAAGGAGCTGGTCATGACCGACTCCATCCAGCCGCCGGAACGCGCCACCGAGGGCGGCAAGATCCGCTATGTGAGCTGCGACAAGCTGATCGGCGAAGCCATCCGGCGAATCGCCAACGAGGAATCGGTCTCCAAGCTGTTCGACTAGCGCTCGGCGGTCGCCCCCGCGGCCAAGCTTGGTGAACGCCCGTTAACGGCGTCAGGTCACATTCTCGCCCGTTCGGCCGTGCTATGTTGGCTCAAGAATACACCGGGGAAGGCCCAGGATGACTTCCACTTTGCGCGTGGGCTTGACGGTCGCCGCCCTCACCGCTGCGAGCCTGCTCGCGGCCTGCTCCTCCGAGCCCGCACCGCCTCCTCCGCCGCCTCCGCCGCCGGTGGTCTCGGCGCTGCCGGCCTCGCTGATCGAGCGGGCCAGCGCCTACCGCTACTATGTCGACCACGCCACGGCGATCTCGCCGGCGTTCACGGACGGCGCGGCCGTCGCCAACGCCGTGCGGATCGGCGTCGCCTACGAGCCCAAGCAATTGATCCAGGGCGCCACGGCCTATGGCGCGGTCGTCGCCCTGGGCGATCCGGCCTTCGTCGCCGGGGTGCGCAGCTACGGGACCACCCCCGACGCGCGGCGCAACATCGCCTACGAGATCATGAAGGACCCGGCCTATGTGGTCGCCCTGACCGGCTCGAACTCGGCCGCCGGCCTGGTCATGGCTGCGCTCGGCGACGACGGGAACAGGTTCTACACCGCCGGCAAGGCGGTGAAGCAGTCGGCCTACGATGTCCAGAAGCAGCCCTGGTCCAAGGCCGAGGTGCCGAATCGCGATGTGCGCCTGCTGCAGGCCAAGTCGCTCTCGACCACGCCGCTGGTGGGCGAGGTCGCCCAGACCGTGCGGCTGCAGCAGGCCGCCGCCGGCGTCCAGCCGCTGGGCGTCGCCGCCGCCCCGGCCAGCGCGCCCTACACCCCGACCGTGATCCGCAGCCTGGCGATCGCGGCCCTGGCGGTGCTCGGCCACGCCAGCGACGCCAACATGGAAATCATCAACGCCATGATGGTGGAGCCCAACACCGGCTCCTGCATCAACATGTCCAAGCTGAACCTCTTCCAGTGCCTGGCGGTCTCCAAGCCGCACTACGAGGACGTCTTCTGCCTGGGCCAGCATGCCATGATGGACACCGCCCGCTGCGTGATCAAAGCCTCCGGCCAGGTCGAGCCCTTCGAGCCCCGGTTCGTCCCCGTGGCGCGCACGGCGGCGGAGATGGCGAAGAAGCCCTACAAGACCTCCACCAAAAAGCGTTAGGAATCCGCACCCCGCACCGTTGCAACGGCCGGGAGTTTTGTGTATTTACGCCCACCTTTCGGCCCCAACGGGTCGTTCCGTCGCCGCGCGGGTTTCGCGCGGCGGCTTCGTTTTGAGGCGAAGGCGCCATGGCCGAGATCATCCTGAACGTTGAAGTCCGCGAACGCACCGGTACGGGCGGCGCCCGCGAAGCCCGTCGCTCGGGCATGGTCCCCGGCGTGCTGTACGGCGGCTCCAAGGCGCCCGTGGCCATCGCCGTGAAGTCCAACGAGTTCCGCAAGGCGCTTTATACGGGCAAGCTCCTGGGCCACCTCGTGACCCTGAAGTACGGCAAGGAAAGCCAGCCGGTCATCGCCAAGGCGATCGACATGCACCCGGTCACCGACGAGCCGGTGCACTTCGACCTCTATCGGGTCGACGAGCACCAGAAGATCAAGATCGCGGTCCCGGTCCACTTCAAGAACCACGAGGCCTCGCCGGGCCTCAAGAAGGGCGGCACGATCAACGTCGTGCGCCACGAGATCGAACTCTCCTGCGCCGCCGACGCGATCCCGGAAGAGCTGGTCTTCGACCTGACCGGCCTGGACATCGGCGACACCATCCGCATCTCGGCCTTCGAACTGCCCAAGGGCGTGCAGGCGGCCATGGATCGCGACGTGGTCGTGGCCACCATCGCCGGCTCCTCGGCCTCGGCCTCGGCCGACGCCGCGGCGGACGACGAAGCCGCTTCGGCCGCGTCGACCACCGAGTAGATCAGACGATCTCTTCGTCCCGAGGAGATCGAATGCTGATCCTGTCCGGCCAAGGCAATCCGGGAGCCCGCTATGCGGGCAACCGGCACAATATCGGCTTCATGGCCGTCGACGCGATCGCGCGCCGCTGGCGCTTCGGGCCCGAGCGCTCGAAGTTCGGCGCGCTGATCCGCGAGGGCGAGATCGACGCCGAGGGCGGCCCCGTGCGCGCCCTGATCCTCAAGCCGCAGACCTTCTACAACGAGAGCGGCCGCAGCGTCGGCGAGGCGCTGAAGTTCTACAAGCTGAGCCCCGCCGACCTCGTGCTGTTCTATGACGAGATCGACCTGGCCCCCGGCCGGTTCCGGATGAAGACCGGCGGTGGGGCGGCGGGCAATAACGGAGTCCGCTCCGTCACCGCCCATGTCGGCCCCGATTTCCGCCGCGCCCGCCTGGGCGTCGGCCACCCGGGCCAAAGCGAACTGGTCCAGGGCCACGTGCTGTCGGACTTCCACAAGGTGGACCAGAACTGGGTGGCCGACCTGCTGGCCGCCATCGCCGACGCCGCCCCCCTGCTGGCCGCCGGCGAGGACGAGAAGTTCCAGACCGAGGTCATGCGCCTGGCCCCCGCCGACAAGGCCGACACCCGCCAGTCCCGCAACCGCGACACCTAGGCCTCGCCTGTTGGGCGTCAGACGTGCTAGGTCGCGCCCTCGCAAAGGAAACGAAGACTACCATGGCTCTGAAAGTCGCCATCGTCGGCCTGCCGAACGTCGGCAAATCGACCCTGTTCAACGCGCTCACCCAGACCGCGGCGGCCCAGGCGGCCAACTATCCGTTCTGCACCATCGAGCCCAATACCGGCGACGTGGCCGTGCCCGAACCGCGCCTGGAGCAGCTGGCGGCGGTCATCCCGTCCAAGGAGATCATCCCCTCGCGGATCAATTTCGTGGACATCGCGGGCCTGGTGCGCGGCGCCTCCAAGGGCGAGGGCCTCGGCAACCAGTTCCTGGCCAATATCCGCGACTGCGACGCCGTGGCCTTCGTGGCCCGCTGCTTCATCGACGACGACATCACCCACGTCGAGGGCAAGGTGGATCCGCTGTCGGACCTGGAGACCATTGAGACCGAGCTGATGCTGGCCGACCTGGAGAGCCTGGAGAAGCGGGTCGCCAACCTCGAGAAGCGGGCCAAGGCCGGCGACAAGGAAAGCGCCCAGACCCTGCGCCTCGTGCAGCTGGCGCTGGCCGAGCTGAACGCCGGTCGGCCCGCCCGCAAGGCCAAGGTCGCCGCCGAGGACGACAAGGCCTGGCGCATGCTCCAGCTCCTGACCTCGAAGCCCGCGCTATACGTCTCCAATGTCGACGAGGCCTCCGCCGCCGACGGCAACGAGATGTCAAAGCTGGTCGCCGAGCGCGCGGCGCGCGACGGGGCCGACCACGTGGCCATCTCTGCGCAGATCGAAAGCGAGATCGCCATGCTCGATCCCTCCGAACGGGTGGAGTTCCTGGAGACCCTCGGCCTCACCGAACCCGGCCTGAACAAACTGATCCGCGAGGCCTATCATCTGCTGGGCCTGCAGACCTATTTCACGGTCGGCCCCAAGGAGGCGCGCGCCTGGACCATCCACAAGGGCGACACCGCCCCGCAGGCGGCCGGCGTGATCCACACCGACTTCGAGAAGGGCTTCATCCGCGCCGAGACCATCGCCTTTGACGACTATGTCCGGCTGAACGGCGAGGCCGGGGCCCGCGACGCCGGCAAGCTGCGCGCCGAGGGCAAGGAATACGTGGTCAACGACGGCGACGTGATGAACTTCCGCTTCAACGTCTGACATCGCGATGCTCCCCCTCTGGGGGAGCTGGCCTTCACGCCGGCTTGAGGCCTTCACTTCCTCTCCCCTTTCAAGGGGAGAGGGTAGGGTGAGGGGGCGCAGCGCGGAGCGACGCCCTTCGGCCTGCTCACCCACGCAGTGCGGCGGAGACGCCCCCCTCACCCTACCCTCTCCCCCCGAAAGACGGGTGGAGAGGAGATGGTCCCGAAGGCCGTCGCAATTCGCGGCCTACCTAACTCCTGTCTCATGCGGGATCTGTCGGCGAAGCTGACCGAGGGGGGCTTTGGCTCACGCCCATTGGGCCGGCCCCAGTTCTCTGCTTAGCTCTCAGCTGAAACGGGAGAGACGCATGGGCGAGACCATCACCCTCAAGGGCGCGGACGGGTTCGAGTTTTCCGCCTATCACGAGCAGCCGTTCACACCGCGCAAGGGCGGGGTGATCGTGATCCAGGAGATCTTCGGCATCGACCGCCATGTGCGCGCCGACGTCGAACGCTGGGCCAAGGCCGGCTACGAGGCCATCGCCCCGGCCCTCTACGACCGCCGGGAGCGCGACTTCGTCTCCGCCCACGATCCGGACGGCATCGCCGCGGGCGTGGCTCATGCGCGGGCGACGCCGCTGGCCCAGGCCCTGGCCGACATCGCCGCCTGCCGCGATTTCCTGAGCGCTCGCGGCAAGGTCTGCGTGGTGGGCTATTGCTACGGCGGGTCGCTCACCTGGCTGGCGGCGGGCAAGGTCGAGGGCCTGGCCGCGGCGTCCAGCTATTACGGCAGCCTGGTGGCCGCCAACGCCGCCCTGAAGCCGCTCTGCCCAACCATCATCCACCTCGGCCATACCGACCCCGGCATCAAGGCCGACGAGGTCGAGAGGGCCGTCCACGAGCATCACCCCGAGGTGCCGGTCTACATCTACGAGGGCGCCGGCCACGGCTTCAACAACGAGAGCCCCGAGCGCTACGCCGAGGAGGCCGCCGACCTCGCCCGCGCCCGGACCCGCGAACTGTTCGAAAGCGCCTGAGGATGGGCGAGACGATCAGGCTCGCGAGCGGTTTCGACGGCTTCGAGCTCGCCGCCTATCGCGTCAGGCCGGCGGACGCCCGGCGCGGCGGACTGGTGCTGGTCCAGGAGATCTTCGGGGTCACCGACCACATCCGCGAACTGGCCGACAGCTTCGCGGACGACGGCTACGAGGTGATCGCGCCCTCGCTCTATGACCGCCTGGAGCGCGGCTTCGAGGCCGACTACGGCCAAGAGGCCATCGCCAAGGGGGTGAAGTACTCGCAGGAGACCCCTTGGGACCAGGTGGCCGGCGACCTGCAGGCGGCTGTGGACGCCCTCAAGCCGCCCGTGTTCGTCACCGGCTTCTGCTGGGGCGGGGCGGCGACCTGGCTGGCCGCCTGCCGCTGCACGGGGTTGTCGGCGGCCTCGGCCTTCTACGGGCGGCGGATCAGAGAGCTGAAGAGCGAGACTCCCAAGGTCCCAATCATCCTGCATTTCGGCAAGACCGACGCCTCGATTCCGCCGGAGCGGATCGATGAGATCGCCGCGGCCCATCCCGACATCCCGATCCACATGTACGACGCCGGCCATGGCTTCGTCTCCGATCGGCGGGCGGACTACGACGCCGATTGCGCCCGGCTGGCGCGGCTAAGGACGCTGGCCCTGTTCGCCAACAACGGCGGCGGGCGGAGCTCGGTCTGACATGTCGGTCCTGGTTACGCCGCGCCTGATAATCCGACCGCTCGCCCCGGATAATCTCGATGTGCTGCACGTCTTCTCCAACGACCCGGAAGTGATCCGCTATGTGGGCGATGGCCAGCCCCTGGACCGGGCCACCACGGCCCAGTGGATCGCCAACGCCGCCGCAAGCCTGCCACGCACCGGCCTCGGCAGCCGCGCCGTGGTGCTGGCCGCCAGCGACGAACTGATCGGCTGGGCGGGCATGGTCGCCCGCGACGACGAACCGAATCCGGAGCTGATCTACGGGTTCGCCAAGCAACACTGGGGTCAGGGATATGCCACCGAGGCCGCTCGCGCGGTCCTGGAGACCCGCGACGGCCGCCCCGTGGACGCCACCATAGATCCGGAGAACGCCGCCTCCCGACGGGTCCTGGACAAGTTGGGCTTCGGACCCGTGGCGATGGAGGTCGACGAGGACGGCCTGCCGACCTTGCGGCTGCGGCTGGTCTAGGCCGGTTCCTCGATCAGCTTGCGGATCTGCGGCTGCAGTTCCAGCACGCGAACCAGGATCGCCTGGGCCGCCAGGATGCCGATGCCCGCCGCGTAGCCGGAAAAGACTCCGGCCGGATAGCGGCCGCCATGGGCGACCGCCCCCACCTGCCAGTAGATGAACAGCGCAGCGCCCGCGAGCAGCCCAACCCCCGTGATCACCGAGACCGGGCTCTGGCCGAAGCCCGCCTGGAAGCTCAGCCAGACATAGCGGGCCAGCATCCGTTTCATCCAGGGCACGACCAGCGGCAGGACCAGGGAGGGGATCAGGAAGACGGCGGGCCAGACGAGGGTGCGTTGCGCGATGAGGTCCGTCCCGCCGGGCAGGACCTGGAACGCGTTGACCACCGCGCCCGCATAGATCAGCGACGCGGCGGCGAGCGCCACGTCCTGCATACGCTTGAAATCCCGCCACGGGCGAATGAAGGCCATCCCCCGAAACCTAGCGGCTCGATGGGGCCAGCGTAAGGCGTGTTCCCACACCGCGCGGCTTGGCTATGCTCGAGAGCCCCCTGAGTCTCGGACCTCCATGACGCCCGCCGCCCTCGCCACGGCCGCCACGCTGATCGCCCTGGCCCCGGCCGGGGTCCGCGCCGGCGAGGTCGCCTGCATCTATGAGCGCGGCGTGGTGGTGATCCCGGCCTCGGTGGCCGGGATGGCCGGCGACTACATTCTCGACACCGGCTCGCCCGACACCCAGCTTCACGAGACCAAGGCCCAGATGGCGGGCATCGCCGGGGCCGCGGTCCGCGCCCGGGTGCTGGTGGCGGGCCTGGCCTTGCGCGACCGGCCCATCGCGGTGGTCGACCTGGACGCCCGGACCGTGGCCTTCCCGACCCCGATCGCCGGAGTGATCGGGGCCGACCTGCTGGCGCCCTATGTGGTCGATATCAGCTTCAGCCCCTGCCGGGTGGCCATCCGCCGGCCGCGCCACGCCGGCCGGTTCCAGGCGACGGCGGTGCTGCCGATGGGCCCGGCGGGCGTCGCCTCGGTCCGGGCGGCGGTGGCCGACGGCCCGCACGCCGCAGCCGGCGAGATGGTGGTGTCGACCGGCGCCAATGCGCCCTTGCGCATGTACCAGAAGGTGGCGGTCGCCGCCGGGACCTCGGACGCCTTGCTGCCCTATGGCGAGCGCCGCGCGACCCTGCGGGCCCTGTCGCTGGGCGGGGCGCTGTTCGAGAATGTGCCGGCGGGCTTGCTGGCCGATGGAGACGGCGCCCGCCTGGGCGTGATCGGGGCGCCGCTGCTGGCCCATTGGCGCGTGCGGTTCGACTTCCCGCGCCGGCGGCTGCTGCTGGGCGCGTCGGGCCCCTAACGAAAAAGGCCCCGGAAAACCGGGGCCTCGATCGTCTCAATCGAATGTCGCCTAGTGGGCGACGTTCTTCCAGACCCGGCGGTAGCTCCAGTAGAGCAGGCCGGTGAAGATCAGCAGATAGGCCATGGCGGCCAGGCCGAACTCCTTGCGCTCCTGCATCTTGGGCTCGGCGGCCCAGGTCAGGAAGGCGGCGACGTCCTTGGCCTGCTGGTCCATCGTCGACGGCGAGCCGTCGTCGAAGGTCACCTTGCCCGGCGCCAGCGGCGGGGCCATGGCCAGCACACCGCCCGGCGGCACGTGGTGCGGGTCGGCCGAGGCCGAGGTCAGGTCGCCGGGGAAGTACTTGTTGTAGTGCTGGCCGGGCGCGACGGTCAGGCCCTTGGGCGGGTTCACATAGCCCGAGCCGACCAGCGAATAGATGTAGTGGGGGCCGTGGTGACGGGCCTTGGCGATCACCGACAGGTCGGGCGGCAGCGCGCCGCCATTCGACGCCCGGGCCGCCGGCTCGTTCGGGAACGGGTTCGGGAACCGGTCGGCCGAGGTGCCGGGACGCTGGACGACGTCGCCGGTCTCGGAGTCGATGTCGTTGATCTGGTACTCGGCGGCGATCGCCTTCACGTACGGGTTGTCGTTCGAGTTCGGGTACTTCTCGTCGTAGAACGGGCCGTTCTTGTCGCCGAGATTGCGGAAGGCCAGCAGGCTCATCGCGTGGCAGGCCGAGCAGACCTCGCGATAGACCTTGTAGCCGCGTTGCAGCTGGGCCTGGTCGAACTTGCCGAACGGGCCTTCGAAGCTGAACTCGACTTCCTTCAGCGGGGCGGGCGCGGGGCCCGAGGCGAGGGCGGCGGGCGCAGCCAGGACAGCCAGCCCAAACGCCGCGAGCGCGATACCTTTACGCAGCATCTTAGGCTCAACCCCTCTTTTCAGGCGAAGCCGCGGCGCCGGCCGGCGCGTTGGCGGGATGCGAAAGCACAGGTTCGCTGATCGATTCCGGCTGCGGCAGCGGGGTCTCGGTGAGGCCCAGGACCGGCAGGACGATCAGGAAGTAGGCGAAGTAGTACAGGGTCGCGATCCGCGACAGCCAGACGAAGCTGTTCAGGTCGGCGTCCAGCAGCATGAAGGTCGTCAGGCCCGGGATCGGGTGATCGTCGGGAAGCTGACCGCCGCAATAGCCCAGGACCAGGCAGGTCAGGACGAAGATGAGGAAGTACATCCGCGCCGTCGGGCGGTAGCGCATGGAGCGCACCTTCGAGGTGTCCAGCCAGGGCAGGACGAACAGCAGGCCGATGGAGCCGAACATCATCAGCACCCCGCCCAGCTTGTCCGGCACGGCCCGCAGGATCGCGTAGAACGGCAGGTAGTACCATTCGGGCACGATATGGGACGGGGTCACCAGCGGATTGGCCTGGATATAGTTGTCCGGATGGCCCAGCGCGTTGGGATTGTAGAACACGAAGCTGGCGAACATCAGCAGGAACACTGTGATCGCGAAGCCGTCCTTCACCGTGTAGTACGGATGGAAGGGAACGGTGTCCTCCTTGGACTTCACGTTCACGCCGGTCGGGTTGTTGTTGCCCGGGACGTGCAGCGCCCAGATGTGCAGGCCGACGACGCCGGCGATCATGAACGGCAGCAGATAGTGCAGCGAGAAGAAGCGGTTCAGGGTGGGGTTATCCACCGCGAAGCCGCCCCATAGCCAGGTGGTGATGGCCTCGCCCACCAGGGGCAGGGTGCCGAACAGGTTGGTGATCACCACCGCACCGTGGAAGCTCATCTGCCCCCAGGGCAGGACGTAGCCCAGGAAGCCCGTGGCCATCATCAGCAGGTAGATCACGCAGCCGAGGATCCACAGCACCTCGCGGGGGGCCTTGTAGGACCCGTAATAGAGGCCGCGGAACATGTGGATGTAGACCGCGATGAAGAACATCGAGGCCCCGTTGGAGTGCATGTAGCGGATCAGCCAGCCGTAGTTGACGTCACGCATGATGTGCTCGACCGAGGCGAAGGCGTGGTCCACGTGGGGCACGTAGTGCATGGCCAGGATGATGCCGGTCACCAGCTGGATGCCCAGGCAGACCGCCAGGATGCCGCCGAAGGTCCACCAGTAGTTCAGGTTCTTCGGGGTCGGGAAGTCGATCATGCTGTCATACGCCAGGCGCACGACGGGCAGACGGGTGTCGAGCCAACGCTCGATGCCGGTCTTCGGTTCGTAGTTCGAATGTCCGCTCATCGGTCTCAGCCCACCTTGACCTTGGTGTCGGAAAGGAACGCGTATTCCGGCACTTCCAGGTTCCTCGGCGCGGGACCCTTACGGATCCGGCCGGACGTGTCGTAGTGCGAACCGTGGCAGGGGCAGAACCAGCCGCCGTAGTCGCCGCCGCCGAAGGTGGGAACGCAGCCCAGATGGGTGCAGGTCCCGACCAGCACCAGCCACTGGGCCTTGCCGGGCTTGTGCCGTTCCTCGTCCGTCTGCGGATCGCGCAGTTGGGCGTTGTCGTCCTTCACCGCCGCGGCGATTTCCGCGCCGGTCCGGTTGCGGACGAACAGCGGCTTGCCGCGCCACTTCAGCGTCACCTGCTGTCCCTCGGCGACCTTGGTCAGGTCGAACTCGATGGAGGCGAGCGCCAGGGTGTCGGCCGACGGGTTCATCTGGTCGATGAACGGCCAGGCCAGGCCCGCGACGGCTCCGCCGGCGGCGACGGCCGCGGCGATGTGAATGAAATCGCGCCGGTTCGGGTCTTCACCCGCGGCATGAGTATCGGGATTTGCGCCCACGACGGTGTCGGCCACCTTAAAGCTACCCTTCGATCAGGGGCCGCGAAGCGCGACCCTTCGGACGTTCCTGGAAAAACCCAGGGCGATCCCGCCTTCGACCCCGCCCAGACCTTCTGGTAAGGGGCCCTCGGAACTTTCAACGCTGTTGCAAGGCGAAACCACCGGAATGCTCGTCGACCGAGGTCGCAGCCCGCCTTCCGTGATTCGCCCCTTGCCCCGGCAAATCCCGTGGCTGGATCGCTTAGAATGCTGCTGGCGCTTTTTCAACCGGACATTCCGCAAAACCTTGGCGCGGCCCTTCGCCTCGGGGCCTGTCTGGGCGTGCCCGTGCACGTGATAGAGCCCTGCGGCTTCCCGCTTTCCGACCGCGCAATCCGGCGCGCGGCCATGGATTACGGCGATCCGGCCGAGGTGACCCGCCATGCCGGATGGGCCGATTTCGCCGCTCAAACCCAAGGCCGCGTTGTTCTCTTCACCACCAAGGGCGCCACGCCCCTGCACGATTTCGCCTTCGAGACCGACGATATCCTGCTGTTCGGCCGCGAGAGCCTGGGCGTGCCCGACGAGGTGCATGACGCCGCCGACGCCCGGGTGATCATCCCGCTCACGCCCGGCCGCCGGTCCTTCAACGTGACGGTCTCTGCGGCGATTGGCCTCTCGGAGGCGTTGCGCCAGACCGGCCTATTCCCTAAGGCCTAGGCCCCATGACGACCCTGCCCCCCGAGATCGATGTCCGGCGCGGCCGCGCCAAGGAATGGTTCGAAGCCTTGCAGGCGCGCATCTGCGCGACCCTGGAGCGGCTCGAGGACGAGGCCCCCGAACATCTCTATCCCGGCGAGCCCGGACGCTTCGACATGCGCCCCTGGACGCGGGAGACCGGCGTCGGCGGCGGCATCGGCGGGCATCTGAAGGGGCGGCTGTTCGAGAAGGCCGGCGTCCACACCTCAGCGGCCCTGGCGCGCTTCTCGCCGGAGATGGCCGCCACCATGCCCGGCGCGGACAAGGACCCCACCTATGTCTCGGCCAGCATCAGCCTGATCGTCCATCCGCGCTCGCCCCGGACACCGACGGTCCACATGAACACCCGGTTCCTGTCGACCGCCGAGAGCTGGTTCGGCGGCGGGGCGGACCTGACGCCCATGATCGAGGAACAGCGCAGCCAGCAGGCCGACGACGCGGTGCTGTTCCATGCGGCCCTCAGGGACGCCTGCGACGCCTTCGATCCCGAGTGGTGGCCGAAATACAAGGCCTGGTGCGACGAGTATTTCTACCTGCCCCATCGCAAGGAGACGCGCGGGGTGGGCGGGATCTTCTACGACCGCCACAACAGCGGGGACTTCGAGCGGGACTTCGCCTTCACCCGCGCGGTGGGCGAGGCCTTCCTCGACGCCTATCCCAAGATCGTCCGCCACCGCATGAGCGAGCCCTGGACCGACGCCGACCGGCAGGAACAGCTCGTCCGCCGCGGGCGCTACGTGGAATTCAACCTGCTCTACGACCGCGGGACCATGTTCGGCCTCAAGGCCGGCGGAAACATCGAGACCATCCTCAGCTCGATGCCGCCTATGGTGGCCTGGACCTGAGCGCGGCGGCTCGGACCATCTCCGCTCGCAGCAGCATAGGATGATCGCCGGTCGCCCCGACGCCGCGTCCGGTGTCTATAGTCGGCCGAATCCACCTCAAGGGAACACGCCGTGAGCCTCGCCGAACGCCTGGGATACGGACCCGACGCCAGACTGCTGATCGTCAATTGCGACGACCTGGGCTCCAGCGCCTCGGCCAACCGGGCGACGGAGCAGGCGCTGACCGAGGGTCTCGCCACCAGCGCCACCCTGATGGTCCCCTGCCCCTGGGCGCTGGACGGCGTCCGCCGCGGCAAGGCTGGCGGTATCGGCGTGCACCTGACGCTCACCTGCGAATATCCGGACTATCGCTGGCGCTCGCTGACCGGCGCGGCCTGCCTGCACGACGACGAAGGCTACATGCCAACCACGGCGCAGGCGGTCTGGGAGAAGGCCGATCTCGACGCCGTCCGCGCCGAATGCCGCGCCCAGATCGACCAGGCCTATGCCTGGGGCGTCGACGTCACCCATCTGGACGCCCACATGGGCACGATGCAGCTGGAGCCGAGCTATGCGGCCCTGTTCCTCGAACTGGCGGCCGCCTACGACCTGCCGGTGCGGATGGTCGGGGCCAGCGTAGAGCAACGCCTGGGATTGTCGGCCCGCGCCAAGGCGGACGAGCTGGGCCTGATCTTCCCCGACAAGCTGGTGACCACCTGGGCCAAGCCCGCCAAGCCCACCTTCGAGGCGATCCTGGAGGACCTGCCGCCGGGCGTCACCGAGGTCTATCTCCATCCGGTCGAGGACGGGCCGGAACTGCGCGCCTATGACCCGCACGCCTCCCAGATTCGCATCGACGACCGGGCGTGCCTGCTGGATCCCGCCTTCAAGGCGCGGATCGCGGAGCTTGGGATCATGCTGATCGACTTCGCGCCCCTGCGCGACCTGCAGCGGGCGCGAGGCTGAGATGGCGACCATCCGGCCGTTCCGGGCGGAGGATCTCCCGGCGCTCTACGACATCTGCCTGAGGACCGGCGACAGCGGCCAGGACGCCAGTCACCTCTATGCCGATCCGAGGATCATCGGCGAGATCTACGCCGCCCCTTACGGAGTCCTGCAACCGGACCTGGCCTTCGTGGCGGAGGATGAGCAGGGCGTGGCGGCCTATGTCCTCGGAACGCCCGACACACGGGCCTTCGAGGCCCGCCAGGAGGCCGAATGGTGGCCGAGGCTGCGGACTGTCCATCCCGAGCCGCCGGGGCCGCCCAGCCGCGCCTGGACGCGCGACCAGTGGCGCGCCTACCAGATCCACCACCCCTTCACGGTCCCGCGGGCCGTGGTCGAGGCCGCGCCCGCCCACCTGCACATCAACCTACTGCCGCGCCTGCAAGGCCAGGGCATGGGCCAGGCCCTGGTCGCGACGCTGCTGGCGGCGCTGGCCGAGGCCGGGGCCCGACGCGTGCATCTGGGATGCGACACCAGCAACCACCGCGCCCTGCGGTTCTACGACATCTACGGCTTCCAGCGGTTCGACGAGGACCGGAACACGGTCTGGATGACCCTGGATATCGTCTAGCGGCCCGCCGTCGCCTGCTCCAGGAACCGCTGGAGCCAACCGCCGACCCGCAGGCGGTCGTCGGGCTGTTCGTAGCTCATCACCGCCTGGTCGGCCTCGACATCGGTGTAGCGGCTGCCTCGGCGGTTCTCGATCAGGGCCTTGGCGTAGGCCGGCTCGAACTCGGGATGGAGCTGGATCGAGATGGCGCGGGCCTCGCCATAATCCAGCACCCCCAGCGGGCAGAAGTCGTTGCCGCCGAGGACCGTCGCGCCCGGCGGAAGCTCCACTACCTGGTCCTGGTGCGAGGCCGGCGCGGCGATGGGTTCGTCCGCGTCCATCCAGGGACGCGCCTGCGTGAGGCGATAGCGGTGCAGGCCGACCCCCCAGCCCTTGGGGGACTTGATCACCTTGCCGCCGAAGGCCTGGGCCATGACCTGATGGCCGAAACAGACCCCAACCAGCGGGATCTGGCCCTTGGCCGCGCGCAGGAGGTCCATCAGCGGATCGATCCAGGGCAGCGGGTCATAGACGCCCGCTGAGGAGCCGGTGACCACATAGGCCTGACAGGCGTCCATGGCCTCGGGTAACGCGCCGGCGGCCACATCGAAGGTCGCGTAGTCGTGGGCGTCTTCGCCGAACAGCCTGCGGAACATCGACGGATAGTCGCCGAACCGCTGGCGGACCCCGTCCGGCGGCGCGCCGGTCTCGAGGATGCCCAGCCTCAATAGGCCATCCCCTGGGCCACAGCCTTGAGCTTCTCGATGGCCGAGAACTTGTCGTCGATGAAATCGTGGTCGATCCACCAGTCCTCCACCTCGCGCAGCACCTTGCCGACCATCGGGCCCTTGGGCACGCCGGACTTGAGCACGTCCTCGCCGGTCAGCGGGAACGGCGGCGGGGTCCAGCTTTCAGCCAGGGCCAGCAGGCCACGCCACTGATGGGTGGCCGCCAACTTGGTCACCTTCGACCACATGAGCTTGATGCGGTCGCTGAAGGCCTGGACGCCAATCTTGTAAACCGCGCGACGGCTCTCTCGCGGGCTCATCCAGGAGGTGATACGCGGGGTCTGGCCCATGGCCGCCACCAGCCGGTCCCTGACCTCGTTGGAGAGCCGCAGGGCCTCGGCCGCCTGGGCCACGCCCACCTCGTTGTCGGGCAGCAGCGTGGCCAGGCGCAACACCGGGTCGTTGATGAAGAGCTGATCGCTCTCGATCTCCACCAGGCCGTTGAACGCGCTGAGATCGGTCGCCGAGGGCAGCAGGGTGGTGAGCACGCCGCTCTGCGCCATCAGGGCCATGGCCGGGCGCGGCTCGTCGGCGGCGACCAACTTCAGCAGCTCCTTGGAGACCCGCTCGGCCGCCAGGTTGGTGACGCTGTCCTTGGCCGCGGCGACAGCGGCCAGGGCCGCGGCGTCGGGTTCGCCCTTGCCGTACCAGGCCAGGAATCGGAAGAACCGCAGGATACGCAAGTGATCTTCGGCGATCCGCGTCGCGGGATCGCCAACGAAGACGATGCGGCCGGCCCTGGCGTCGGCGACCCCCCGCCCCGTCGGGTCGGTGAGCGCCCCGTCGCGGTCGGCATAGATGGCGTTCAGGGTGAAGTCTCGCCGCCGGGCGTCCTCCGCCCAGTCGGTGGTGAAGGCCACCACCGCGCGACGCCCGTCGGTGGCCACGTCGCGACGCAGGGTGGTGACCTCGAAAGGCTGGCCGTCCTTCACCGCGGTGATGGTGCCGTGCTCGACGCCGGTGGGCACAGCCTTGATCCCGGCCGCCTCCAGGGCCTGCGTCACCTGGTCCGGCGTCAGGACGGTGGCGATGTCCAGGTCGCCGATCGGGGTTCCCAGGATGGCGTTGCGCACGCAGCCGCCAACGAACCGCGCGCAGCCGGCGCCGCCCTTGGCCTCCAGGGCGTCCAGCACCGGGGCGGCGTTTGTCATCCAGGGCTTCTCACCGATGCTATCGCTCACTTGGGCCGCGCTTTCTGCTCGAAATGTCCGGGCGAAATTTGGCCGCCCTCGGTGACCTCGGCGGGAACATAGGTCTGGCCGCGGTTGTCGCCATGGAACACGGCCGTGGCCATCAGCGAAACCCCCAGCAGGACGCCGGCCGCCGCCATCAGCCAGGTCCAGGGAGTCGAACCCATCTCGCGGCCGGTGCGCCGCGCGGCCTCGCGCCACAGGAACCACCCGATGAAGGGCGTCGCCACCAGGAGCAGCCGCCAGAGGACCAGGCTAAGCAACGGCGGCTCCATAGAGCCGGTCGTAGAGCGCCCGCAGCATGCCGGCCGTGGCGCCCCAGATGTACTGGTCCTCGTGGGTCATGGCGTAGAACCGGCGCTTCTGGCCGTCGGGCGCCTCGCGCTCGTGCTGTTCGTAGTTTGCCGGATCCATCAGGAAGCCGAACGGGGTCTCGAAGATATCGGCGACCTCGTCGGGATTGGGGACCAGGCTGAACCCCGCGCGGACGAAGCCCACCACCGGGGTCACCAGGTAGCCGGTGCCCGTCCGGTAGGGCGACGACAACCCGGCCAGCGACACGAAATCGGGATGCAGTCCCACCTCCTCGTGGGCCTCGCGCAGGGCGGTCTGCCAGACGGTCTCCCCCGGATCGCAGCGGCCGCCCGGCAGGGCCACCTGGCCGGTATGGCGGCGCATGGTGTCCGAGCGCCGGGTCAGCAGGACGGAGAAGCCGTGGTCACGCTGGATCAGCCCCACCAGGACGGCGGCCGGCACCAGCTCCACCGGTTCGTTCGGGAAGGCGTTGGGCGTGAGGTCGAAGTCGGAGGTCGCCTGGGCGGCCTCGCGTTCCTCCAGCGGGTCCAGGTGGCGTTCGATCCAGGCGCGCAGCTCGCCCGGCGCGGCGTGAGGGCTCACAGCCGGTGCGCCCCCGCCGGGCCCACGGGGAACCAGGCCCCGTTGGAAGCGACGCCCAGGCGCGGTCCCTCGGGGGTGTCGCGCTCCAGCGCCATCTCGACCAGTTCATAGAACACCGGCCGGGCGATCAGCGCCTCCAGCCCGCGGCGGACGTGCAGATAGGGCCTGGGCTCGCCGGTGGCGGCGCACATCTCGACGCGGATCTCGTTCTCCGGCCCGGCCTCGACCTCGTCGCCGACATTGGTCAGGAACTTCAGGGTGTCGCCCTCCCGATCCACCCGGGTGGCGATGAAGGGGGCGTCCTCGACGGTGATCCTCATCTTCTCCACCGGAGTCACCAGGTGGAAGCCGTCGGGATCCTTGCGCAGGACGGTGGAGAACAGCCGCACCAGGGCCTCGCGCCCGATGGGCGTGCCCTCGTGGAACCACAGGCCGTCCTTCTTGATGACGATGTCGATCTCGCCGCAGTGGGCGGGATTCCACAGGTGCACCGGCGGTAACCCGCGCCCGGGCGCCTGGGCCTTGGCCGCGGCGATCACGCCTTCCAGTCCGGGTTTGTCGTTCGCCATCCCCTGAAGGTAGGCGCGCCCGGCCCTCGCCTCAACAGCGACGCTGGGGAAGTGACACTCCCAATGTCATCCCGGAAGTCGCGAAGCGGCTATCCGGGACCCATGAACACCCGATAGCCCCGATTGCGGCTCGGCCTCGCCAAACCATGCTTGCCCGGCGCGTATGGGTCCCGGTCTTGCTGCGCAAACCGGGATGACGGCCGTTTGTTAGGGGCTGTTAGACCGTGAGCGCGCCCGAGAGCGCTTCCGCGCCGCGCGCCAGCACGCGGCGCTGGTCCACCGGGCCCGGCAGGCGCACGTCCTTGGCCGGGGCGGCGGTGAAGCCGAAGCGGCCGAAATAGGGCTCGTCGCCGACCAGCAACACCACCGGGCAACCCGCCGCGTCAGCGGCTGCGCAGGCGCGCTGGACCAGCAGGCCGCCGGTCCCGTGCTTGCGGACATCGGCCTCCACCGCCAGCGGACCCAGGAAGATCACCGGCTGTCCGCCCACATGGGCCTTCCACATGCGCACCGAGCCCACCAGACGCGCGCCGTCCCAGGCGCAGACCGACAGGTCGGGGCGGAACTCGGCGATCTCGCGAACCCGCTCCGACACCTTGGTGAAGCGGCCGGGCCCGAAGGCGTGGTCCAGCAGGGCCTCGATGGCCTCGGCGTCCTGCGGTTGTTCGAAACTGAAGCGAAGCGCCTGTTCGGCGGAGGGCTGGGCGATCATCTGCGACTTTTTGGGTGAGGCGTGGGCGGGAAACCCGCCGCCTCGCAATGCATGCGCCGGCGCCGGGTGGCTCTAGACGGCGCGGCTCGCGCGCCCGGTTCGTCGCAGTCGTCGCATGAGACCGGTCCCGGAAACTTCAAGAGACGCGGCGCATAAGGCCATGACAGCCCCGCGTCAACGCCGCTTTCGCCGCGAGGCCCTCCGCCGGAACGCGAAACGGCCCGCCGTCGCCGGCGGGCCGTCTGTCCTAGGCTGGCCTAGACGATCAGCGCGAGGCGACCTGCGCCGGGCGCGGGGTTTGGGCCATCTGCTGCAGTTGCGCCTTGGCCGAACGAACCGCGCCGGTGACGCAGCTGCGATACGCCGTGCCGGCCTGGCCCTTGCAGACGGCCTTGGCCGCGGCGTCGATGTCGGTGTTGATCTGGACCAGCGAGCGGCCGGTCACCGGCACGCGCACCGACTTGGGATCGTCGCGGACGACGTCGATCCGCTGCGCGGCGTTGGCGGCGCGGGCATGGGCCCGGTTGATGGAGGCGAGCTGGGCGTTGGCGTCACGGATGGCGGCGGTCGCGCAATCGCTGCCGGCCTGGCCGCACACCGTGGCCGCGGCGGCCTTGATCTCGGCGTTGATCTGCACGTCGGACTTGTCGGCGAGCGCGATGCGCACCACCGGGGTCGGGGCGCTGGAAACGCGAATGTCGGCAGCGCTGGCGGGCGAAGCGATCAGGACGGCGAGGACCGAGGCGGCGGCGAGGACAGTGAACTTCATCTCTTGGATTCTCCAGGTTTCATCTAGCGACATTTGGTCGGGTTGGTTCGACGTGAGAGATGACTGGAGCCAAATAAGGCAGGGTTTAGATTTGTAGTTAATCGTCAATTTACTATCAAATATCCGCCCAAATGACAAAATGTCGCAGGCGTTCACCCAAGGATACTGAAGGAATTACCTTTCAATGCACACCATCTAGCCCTGTGGTCATCGCAATCTACGATCTATACATCGGACACGCGCGGCCCGCCGGGCGCCGGGCATCATCCCGGCGCTCCAGTTCGAGTCCGCGGCGCCAATGGGATTGGAAGTCTCGAACGCTCCGACCTGCCCCGATCTTGCGCGCCATTGCCGCGCGCCGGTTCTGCGGCCAAGTTGCGCCGCCCCAATCCGAGCGAACATGACCGACGCCCTCCCCGACGACCCCGCCCAGCCCACCGCCATCCGCGACCTCCTGAGGCGCGGAGATTTTGTGCGCTTCTGGACGGCGCGGGTCGCCGCGACCCTGGGGGTGCAGATCCAGTCCGTCGCCCTGGGCTGGCAGATGTACGCGGTGGCCCGCGAGACCATGGATGTGAAGCAGGCGGCCTTCTATGTCGGGATGATCGGCCTGGCGGCCTTCATCCCGGTGTTGCTGCTTTCCCCGATCGCCGGCGAGACGGCGGACCGCCACGATCGGCGCAAGGTGCTGCTGTGGTGCTATTCCGGCGAGATCGCCACGGCGGTCACCCTGGCGGCCGCCTCGATCTTCGGCTTCGCCACCATCCCGCTGCTCTTGCTGCTCTCGGCCCTGTTCGGCGCCAGCCGCGCCTTCATGGGGCCGGCCTCGACGGCCCTCGGACCCATGCTGGTGCCGCGCAGCCTGCTGCCGCGCGCCATCGCCTGGAACTCGCTGGCTTGGCAGGGCGGGTCCATCGTCGGTCCGGCCATCGGCGGCCTGCTGCTGACCCATTCCACCGGGCTTTCCTACAGCGTCACCACGGTGCTCTACGTCCTGGCGGCGGGCTGCGTGTTCCTGATCAAGGGAAACGCCCAGCCGGAGGTCCAGGCGGGCTCGCGCTGGGCGCTGATCAAGGAGGGTCTGGCCTATACTTGGCGGAACAAGATCGTGTTCGGGGCCATATCGCTGGACCTGTTCGCCGTCCTGCTGGGCGGCGCCACGGCCCTCCTGCCGGTCTTCGCCCGCGACGTGCTGCATGTGGGGCCGGAGGGTTTCGGACTGCTGCGCGCCGGGCCCGCCATCGGCGCGACGATCGTCGCCTTCATCCTGGCCAGCTACCCCATCCGGCGGTTCGCGGGCGCGACGATGTTCGCCGGCGTGGCGGTGTTCGGCGCGGCGACGATCGTGTTTGGGCTTTCGAAATCCCTGCCGCTGTCCGTCGCGGCGCTCGCCGTGCTGGGCGGGGCCGACATGCTCAGCGTCTATGTCCGTCAGACCCTGGTGCAGATCGTGACGCCGGACCAGATGCGCGGCCGGGTGGCGGCGGTCTCGTCCCTGTTCATCGGCGCCTCCAACGAACTTGGTGAATTCGAGAGCGGCGTGGTGGCGCGGTTCTTCGGCCCGGTGGGCGCGGCGATCTTCGGCGGGGTCGGCGCGTTGATCGTCACCGGCGTCTGGGCCAAACTCTTTCCCGCCTTGCGCAAGGCCGACCGCCTCGAATAACAAACAAGCATTATTTTTAGGGAGATAGATCCATGGGCGCTCTTTCAGGCAAAGTTGTTCTTGTCACCGGAGGCGGCAACGGTATCGGCCGCGACTGCGCGCTGATCGCCGCGCAGGAAGGCGCGAAAGTCGTCGTCAACGACCTGGGCGGCAGCCTCAAGGGCGAAGACGAAGGTTCGGCAGGCCCCGCCGAGGCGGTCGCCGCCGAGATCCGCGCCGCAGGCGGCGAAGCGGTCTCCAATTCCGACAGCGTCACCGACCTCGACGCCGTCTACGGCATGGTCGAACAGGCCAAGAAGAGCTTCGGCGGCCTGCACGCGGTGATCAATCCCGCCGGCATCCTGCGTGACGTGATGTTCCACAAGATGACCGAAGCCGAATGGGACGCCGTCATCGCCGTCCACATGCGCGGCTCGTTCAACGTGGCCCGCGCCACCATCGAGCTGTTCCGCGAACAGAACGACGGCGCCTATATGTTCTTCACCTCGACCTCGGGTCTGTTCGGCAACATCGGCCAGGCCAATTACGGCGCGGCCAAGATGGGCATCGCCGGCCTCTCGCGGATCATCGCCATGGAAGGCGCGCGCAACAATGTGCGCTCCAACTGCGTGGCCCCGGTCGCCTGGACCCGCATGACCCAGTCCGTGCCGATCAAGGACGAGGCCGCCGCCGCCCGCCGCGCGGTGATGGCCGAGAAGATCCGCGCCGACCAGCCGGCCCGCTTCTCCGTGGCCATGGTCTCCCCGGCCGCCGCCAGCGTCTCGGGCCAGATCTTCGGCTCCTCGGGCGAGAACATCATCCTCTATTCGCAGCCGCGGCCCATCGAGACCGTGACCAAGGAAGAGGGTTGGACCGTCGACAGCATCATCAAGGAAGCCATCCCCAAGATGGCCCCGAAGTTCTACGACCTGGGCCGCGCGGTCCTGCCGGGCGCCACGGCCCCGAAGCCCGCCACCGCGAGCTGATCGCCATCTAGGCTGTCATCCCGGTTTGCGAAGCAAGACCGGGACCCATACGCGCGGACCTCTCAGGAGGGATCGATGTCTATGGGTCCCGGCTTTCCGCTTCGCTGCAGCCGGGATGACACTTCGATGTTTGGCTACAGCACGTGCCGCCTGAGCCATTCGTCGCGCGACAGCTCCCAGTAGATCGACCGCCGCGTGGTGCCGTCGGGGCGCACGCTCTCCACCTCGCCCATCCGCCGGAAGCCCGCCCCGTCGATGGCCTTGGCCGAGCGGATATTGTCGAGCGCCGCCGTCAACGCGATCAGCCGCACGCCCAGCGCCTCGAACATGAAGGCGATGGATTGCGCCACCCCTTGCCGGCCCGAGCCGGTGTTCTGCAGGTCTGCGCGCCGGGCGCCGGCCAGCTCGGCCGACGAGCGCTCGGGCCAGATCGAAATCCGCGAATAGCCCGCCACCTGCCCCGCCTCGTCCAGGGTCACGCTGAGAATGCAGCGGCCCTCCTGGCGCAAGGCCTCGCTGTCGGCCACCCATTTGGCCACGCTCTCACGTGTGAACGGCCGGGGCAGGTCATAGATCGGGTCCGACACCCGCGGATCCGAGAACAGGGCCAGCAGACCCTCTACATGTTCCGGGCCGGCGATCACGCGGTCGGACACGCCCCGCACGGCGTCGCGGATGGCGGCGGCCTCCTCAGGCGTGGCGGTGAGTACGGTCTTGGGCGGCGCGCTCATGGCGACCTCCTAGCCTGCGGCCAAAGCCTTCAGCGGTTCACCGGTCATCCGGCGGATGATCCAGTCCGTCTGGGCCGTGGCGCCGAGGCTGTCATAGAAGGCGATCGACGGCGCGTTCCAGTCGAGCACCGCCCATTCCAACCGCGCCAGCCCCTGCTCCTCGCAGCGCTGGGCCAGCCGGCGCAGCAGGGCCTTGCCGGCCCCGAGGCCCCGGGCCTCAGGGACCACGAACAGGTCCTCCAGATAGATCCCGTGCCGGCCCCGGAAGGTCGAATAGTTGTAGAACCAGATGGCGAAGCCCACCGGCTTGCCGTCGGCCTCGGCGATGTCGCAATAGAGGCGCGGATTGTCCCCGAACAGGTGCTGGGCCAGGTCGGCCTCGCTGGCCTCCACCTCGTGCAGCAGCTTCTCGTAGTCGGCGAGGGCGCGGACGAAGCCGTGGATCAGGGCGGCGTCGGCGGAAACGGCGGGTCGGATGATGACGGTCATGACCCTATATTCGTAACGAGCCCCCGGAGCGCAACGTCTTGGCCGTGTCCCCCGACTATCTCGCCTATGTCCTGGAGCAGCTCGAGCCGATGGGCGGGATCACCCACCGGCGGATGTTCGGCGGGGTCGGCCTGTCGCGGCATGGCCTGTTCTTCGCCCTGATCGCTGAGGACACCCTCTTTCTGAAGGTCGACGACCTGAGCCGCGCGGAATTCGCGGCGGCCGGTAGCGAACCGTTCCGGCCCTTCGGCGGCGACAAGCCGATGAGCTATTGCGCCGCTCCGCTGGAGGCCCTGGAGGATCCCGAGGCCCTGGCCAAGTGGGCCGGTAAGGCCATCGACGCAGCGGCGCGGGCCAAGGCGCCGAAGCCGAAAAAGCCAAAGCCGAAACCCTAGTTGGTTCCCGTCTGGGGGAGCTGTCAGCGAAGCTGACTGAGGGGGACTTTGACTCTCGCTTGTGGGCTTCAACCCCCTCCGTCACGTCGCCGAAGTGGGCGACGCGCCACCTCCCCCAAAAGGGGAGGATCTATCCCACCACCACGCCCGGCGGCGGGACGCTGTCAGCTGGGACGAAGAAGTCCGGCATCAGGCGGGTGGTCGGATCGACCCGGTACTTGTCGAAGTCGCGCTCGCCTTCGGCGTAGAGGAAGCTGTCGTCGATCAGGAAGTTGCCGGTGAATTCTCGGGCGGGCTTTTCGAAGATGGCGTGGGCGGCGTCGGCCATGATCTCGGGCGTGCGGCAGGACTTCATGCCCTCCTCGCCGGCCAGGGCGAACTTGATCGCCGCCGTGGCGATGCCCGTGCGCGGCCAGAGCGCGTTGAAGGCGATCCCGTCGGCCTTGAATTCGGCGGCCATGCCCAGCACGCACATGCTCATCCCGAACTTGGCCATGGTGTAGGCCGTGTGGCCCTCGAACCAGCGGGGCGACATGTCCAGCGGCGGCGACAGCATCAGCACGTGCGGATTGGCTGCGTTCTTCAGGTGCGGGATGCAGGCCTTGGAGGTCAGGTAGGTCCCGCGCGCATTGACCTGGTTCATCAGGTCGTAGCGCTTCATGTCGGTGGCGAGCGTACCGGTCAGCGAGATCGCCGAGGCGTTGTTGACGCAGATGTCGATGCCGCCGAACCGATCGACGGTCTTCTGCACGGCGTCATAGACGCTGGCCTCGTCGCGGACGTCGACGATCAAGGGAAGCGCCCGGCCGCCGGCGGCCTCGATCTCCTTCGCCGCGGTGTAGATGGTGCCCGGCAGGTGCTTGTGCGGCTCGGCGGTCTTGGCGGCGATGGCGATATTGGCGCCGTCACGGGCGGCGCGCAGGGCGATGGCCAGGCCGATGCCCCGGCTGGCGCCCGTGACGAACAGGGTCTTGCCTTGCAGGCTCATAGCTTCACTCCGGTGGTTTCTTCCGAGAGCGCCCAGAGGCGTTCGGCCGACTCGGGATCCAGGGCGTGCGGCATGACGCCGTGGACCGGATCTTCCTTGGTCCAGGGGCCGGCCTCCTTGCAGTCTTCCAGGTAGAGACCGCCGATCCCCTCCAGCTCCTCGCCGACCGCGGCCCAGACGCTGGTGGAGGCGCCCTGCTCGGTGGTCTTGAAGCCCTCGCGGACATTGCCCTCGGCGTCCATCCAGCCCATGGCCACCATCTCCTCCTTGGGGAGATAGCGCTGCAGGGGCGTCATGATCCCACCCGGCATGACCGCGTTGGCTGTGATCCCATGCTCCTCGAACCGCGCGTTGAAGCCGACGGCGAAGAGCGCGTTGGCGGTCTTGGACTGACCATAGGCCTCCCACTTGTCGTAGGGGCGGGTGCGGTAGTGCGGGTCGTCCCAGTGGATGTCGCTGCGCCGGTGGCCGATGGACGAGAGCTGCACCACGCGGGCGGTACGGTCATCCTCGGCGGCGTTCAGCAGGGCGCGGGTCAGGCCCATGGTCAGGACGAAATGGCCGAAATGGTTGGTGCCGATCTGCAGCTCCAGATCCTCGGCCGTATGCAGCAGCGGCGTGGCCATGACCCCGGCGTTGTTGATCAGGATGTCCAGCGGCTGGTCGCCCCAGGCGTCGACGAAGGAGCCCACCGAGCCCAGGCTGGCCAGGTCCAGGGTGCCGGCCAGCACCCGGTCGGCGCCGATGGACTGGTTGATCTCGGAGGCCACCCGCTCGCCCGCCACCCGGTCACGGACCGCCAGCATGACGTCAGCCCCCGCCCCGGCGAGCGCCCGGGCGGTCTCGACCCCGATGCCGCTGGCCCCGCCGGTGACGATGACATTGCGGCCCGACAGGTCGTGATCCCCGGCTACGATACGGGCGGGGGTGAAGGCGCCGAAGCGGGAGCGGATCATCAGGCGACCCCGGACATCTTTGGCGAAAAATCGGGCGCGCGCTTCTCGGCGAAGGCGGCAAAGGCCTCCTTGGCTTCCGGTGACTTGAGCTGGGCGGCGAAGTGCAAGCCCTCCTCGTCCATGCGCTGGGCGACGCCCAGGTCCTCGCGCATCAGGGCCTTGGTGATGACCACCGCGGCCGGCGGACGGGCGGCCACGGCCTGGGCCGCGGCCAGGGCCTTGGCGCGCAGGTCGGCCAGGGGAACCACCTCATTGGCGATGCCCCAGTCGAGGGCCTTCCTGGCGTCCACCGCTTCGCCCAGCACGAACATCGAAAAGGCGCGGGCATGGCCGATGCGGTTCGGCAGGGTCAGGCTGGAGGCCGCCTCGGGCACCAGGGCCAGGTTAACGAAAGGCGTGGTCAGCAGGGCGTTCTCGGCCACATAGACCAGGTCGCAATGCAGCAGCATGGTGGTCCCGACACCGACCGCGCGGCCGTTGACCGCCGCCACCAGCGGGGTCTTGGCCCGGGCCAGGGCGGCCAGCAGCGGATTGCCGTCGCGCCGCGCCTCGTTGGCGCCGCTGTCGCCGGCATTCACCGCGGCGAAGTCCGCGAGATCGTTGCCGGCGGTGAACATGTCGCCGTTGGCCTGGATCAGGACGCAGCGCACGTCGTCATCGAACTCGGCCTGGTCGATGGCGTCACCCAGGGCCTGGTACATGGCGCGGGTGAGCGCGTTCTTCTTCTCCGGCCGGTTCATGGTGAGCGTCAGAACGCCCGCGGATTTTTCGATGAGAATGTGGTTGGTCATGAATCTGCGCTCCCTAATACTTACAACGTATACCTAAGCCGCCGCCCGATACCAGACGACGCCGTCGGAATCGGTCACTGTCGTCGCCTGGCCGCGCGACAGGAGGCAGTTGAGGTGGGCGATGCTCTCGCCGGTGGCCATGCCCAGCACCCACTGGTCGATCTTGCGGCGGAACAGCACGTGGAAGACGTCGACCGCCCGCTTGGGTTCGGCGATCAGTTCCGAGAGCCGGGCCAGGCCCCGCTCATGGCCGGCGATCAGGTGGTCGATGCGCGCGTGCAGGCCGTGGAACGGATCGTTGTGGGCCGGCAGCACCAGGACGTCGTCGGGCACCCGGGTCTTGATCCGGGCCAGCGAGGTCAGCCAGTCGGTCAGCGGATCGCCCGCCGGCTCGGTCGGGAAGACCGAGACGTTGGAGGATATCTTCGGCAGCACCTGGTCGCCGGAGATGAACAGCTTCAGCTCCGGGCACCACAGGCAGGCGTGCTCCGGCGAATGGCCCGATCCCACCACCACCTTCCACAGCCGGCCGCCGACGGTGATCTCGTCCCCGTCGCTCATCCGCTGGAAGCTGTCGGGCAGGGCGTGCAGGCCGCGGCCGAAGCCGCCGAACTTGGCGCGGTAGTTCTCCAACGCCTCCTCGTCCCAGCCGGCGGCCTTGTAGAAGGTCAGCGCATCGGCCGGGGCCTCGCGGCCGGTGTCGGCGGCCAGCGAGCGGCACATTAGGAACTCCAGCCGGCTGATCCACAGCCGGCACTGGAACTTCCGCGTCAGCCAGCCGGCCATGCCGATATGGTCGGGATGCATGTGCGTCACGAAGACGCGAGTGACCGGCCGGCCGCCCAGGGACTCGGCGAAAGCCTTGCGCCACGCCTGCTGGGTGTCGGACCCGCCCATGCCGGTGTCGACGATGGCCCAGCCGCCGTCTTCCTCGATGGCCCAGACATTGATGAAGGCCAGGGAGCCGCCCAGCGGCATCCGCAGCCACTTCACGCCCGGCGCGACGTCGATGGCCTCGCCCGGCCTGGGGCCGTGCTCGAAGGGGTAGTGCAGCTTCGGCCGGGGCGCCTCGGTGATGGTCTCTTCAATTCCGTCGCGCACGGCGTCGCCCTCCCACTGCTCAAGGCGCCTAGTTTCCGACGTGCGGCCAGCCGGGGCAAACCCCGAATGCGGGCGCCGGCCCGTGGCGTTCACACCGGGTTCACGCCACGCTTGCCCTTTGACGGCCCTAAGGTTTATGTCGCCCCCAGAGGGAAACACCCAGGAGTATGAGGACCATGAGGCCATTCGGAATTGGGCTGGCCGCCGTATTGGCTATTCTGGCGTTCGCGCCGACGGCCGTCTCCCAGGGCAAGAAAGCCCCGGAAATCACCGAAAAGCAGCGCACCCAAGGCATGGCTGAGGCGCCCGCCCTGGCCCAGGCCGCCGGCGTCGCCTGCAAGGTCACCGACGCGCGCTTCATCGGCAAGGCCGACGACAAGAAGGCCAAGACCTCCACCAGCTATTATGAAGTCGACTGCGACGCCGGGCTGGGCTTCATCGTCCAGGCCCCGGCCGGCGCCAAGCCGACGGTGTTCACCTGCGTCGAGGCCAACACCCCGCAGCCCGACGGCAAGCCCTCCAGCCTGCCCTGCATGCTGCCCGGCAACGCCGATCCGAAGTCCGACCTCGCCCCGGTCCTCGCCGCCGCCAAGGTGCAGTGCACCCCCGAGCAGGTCCGCGGCATCGGCCAGAGCGCCACGGCCACCTATCTCGAAGTCGCCTGCCAGGGTTCGGCTCAGGGCTACATCATCAAGGCCAGCGCCCCCATCGACGCGGCCAAGCCCGTCGAGGCCACCGACTGCATGCTCTACGACGACTCCGAGAGCAACATTAAGTGCACCCTACGCGACAAGACCGCCCGCCTGTCGGTGATCGACACCTATGTCGCCGCCGCCAAGAACGGCTGCGCCGTCAAGGACAAGAAGTATATCGGCGTCTCGCAGAGCGGCTCGTCGTTCTTCGAAGCCTCCTGCACCGATGGCAAGGGCTACCTCTACAAGGTCGACAAGGGCGTCCTGACCACGGCCTACGAATGCGCCAAGGCCACCATGGTGATGGGCGGCTGCACGCTCACCGACGCCAAGGAAGCGGTCACCGAGCAGAACGGCCTCTACACCAAGCTCGCCAAGGCCGCGAAGTTCGACTGCGAGGTCTCCAAGTACGGCCCGTTCCCGTCGGGTGAAGGCAAGGACGTGGTCGAACTGGCCTGCTCCAACCGTCCCGACGGCGCCGTCGGCATCTTCGGTCCGGGGACCAAGTCCCAGGTGGTCGACTGCGCCCGCGCGCCGATCGCCGGCTATCGCTGCAGCTTCACCAAGCCCGACGCCGGCTACAAGCTGGTCACGGCCGACCTGAAGAAGCAGGGCAAGAACGAGTGCGAGGTGTCCAACACCCGCGTGATCGGCCGCACGGCCAAGGGCACCACCTATTTCGAAGTGGCCTGCGCCGACGGCCTGAAGGGCTACATCCTCGAGTACCAACCCGAGACGCTCGAGCCGGTCTCGGTCATCGGCTGCGCCTTCTCGAAGGACTGCAAGCTGCCCGGCAACAGCTAGGCGCTTCTCGACGCTGAAACGAGAAAGGCCCGCGGGGAAACCCGCGGGCCTTTTTCTTGCGCCGATCGCCGGCCGGGTTCGTCAGGCGTACCCGACGGCGCGCTTGACGCTCAGGCGCGCGAACAGCTTGGCGAAGAAGTTCCGCACGGCGCGGGACGCGGCCAGTTGGCCTTCGACATTCTCGAAATCGACAAAGAGCATGATCGTATCCTTTCGCTGGACGCGATCTATGGTGCGACGCAGCAAAAATCAATGGTGCGATGCAAAATAGCTTGAGCGTCGCGGTCAGGCGGCGGACGGGCGCGACCTCGCCGGCAGGAACTTCGGATTGCGCAGCAGGGCGGCGCTGACCAGGGCGATCAGCAGGCCAACCGGGAAGATCTCCACCAAGGTCATCGGTACGCGGAACAGGGGATTGGCGTAGGACCGGCGCATGGCGTCCATTTCGGAGACGGCCCTTTCATAGGCGGCTCCCGTGACCCCGGCGGCGCGCTTGGCCTCCAGCACGTGGGCGGCGTACTGGTCCATGAAGGTGTAGCCGGTCATCGCGAGATAGACCTCCCACACCGCGATATAGGCGGCCGAGGCGACGGCTGCGATGCCGAGACCGAGGAGGAACGCCCGGCGGAAGGTGATGACCCCGCCCAGCGCCTGGTCCCGGTGCTGCTTCACCCCGACCAGGATGGAAGAGAGCGCCACGAGCATGATGAGATAGCCCAGCCAGGCGCTGCCATGGTCGCCGCCGCCCGCGACGATGGTGCCGATGATGCCGGCGATGATGACAAGGCCCGAGATCAGGCCGTAGGTCAGAATGATGCGGGACATGCCGGTGGCTCCTCTGCGGGACGGGAACGAACACAAGCGAGACTATGCGCCTCACGCGGCGCGGCGGTATCGCCCGAAAGGGTGAGATCGTGGGCGTCGCCCGTTTGGCGGGCGGCGAGCCTTACGGGATCAGATGCAGGTCGCGCGCCTTGTTCACCGCCTGGGTGCGGCGGCTGACCTCCAGCTTGCCGAACAGGTTGGCGATGTGGGTCTTCACGGTGTTCGGCGAGAGGCCGAGGGCGCGGGCGATCTCCTTGTTGGACTGGCCGGCCGCCAGCCGCTCAAGCACCTTCACCTCCTGGCCGGTGAGACCGAGCGAGGCCAGGGCCGCGGCGTTGCGCTGGAAAGGCCCCGCGGCCGCCCTCGAGGTGAGCTTCCAGCCCACCCAGACGCCGCCCGCGCCGAAGGCGACGCCGATGATCCCGACATAGACCTCCCGCGGGAAGGCGCGCGCCAGGTACTGGTACTCCAGCCACTGCAGCACGAAGGCGCCGGCCGCCAGGACGAGCGCCCACAGGATGATGGTGCGGGTCATCGGCCGATCGATGCGTGATCCGGCGGAGAGGTCAACCGCGGCGGCGGATCGCCTGGCCGTCAGGCTCAGGCGCGAACGCCGAACCGCTCCGCCGACCGACGCCGGGCCTTCTCCGCCTCGGTCTCGCGATCACGCGGCGGCGCGTTGGTCTCCAAGGAGTCCAACAGACGCCGGCCCGCCAGGAACACCTCCTCGACCGCGGCGTCGAACGCCGCGGCATTGGCCTTGGATGGGGTGTTGAACCCGCTCAGCTTGCGCACGAACTGCAGCGAGGCCGCGCGGACCTCGTCGTCGGTCGCCTCGGGCTCGAAATTGTACAGGGTCTTGATGTTACGGCACATGTCGCAGTCTCCGTCGGTCCCTCAGGATAAGGTCACGGACCCTCGCGCGAAAGCGCGCGCCGCTAGATCGCCGCCTCGATGAACTTCGGGCCTGGCTCGTTCATGGCCCGGGCGAAGGCGTCGTCGAACTCTTCGGCCGTGGTGCAGCGCATGGCGGGAAGGCCCAGGCCCTTGGCCAGGGACACCCAGTCGATCTTCGGACTTCCGAGGTCCAGCAGCTTCGACGCCGAGGGGCCGGGGTTGCCGGCGCCGGTGCGGCCCATCTCGATATTGAGGATGCGGTAGCTGTGGTTGGCGAACACCACCACGGTCACATCCAGGTTCTCTCGCGCCATCGTCCAGAGGCTCTGGACCGTGTACATGCCGGCCCCGTCGCCGTTCAGGGAGACGATCTTGCTGGCCGGCGCGGCCACGCCGGCGCCGATGGCCAGCGGCATGCCGATGCCGATGGCCCCGCCGGTGAGCGCAAGGACGTCGTGCGGCTGGGCCGTTCCGCAGGGTACGGCGACGCCGCCGCCGGAAGTCACCGAGTCGTCGCAGATCACCGCGCCTTCCGGCAGGTGGCGGGCGATGGAGGCGCCGGCCGACTGCGGGGTGAGCTGGCCGGTGGGCGAGGCCTCGGCCACCTTCAGCGGCTGGACCGGGCCCGAGGCCGGGGCGCCCAGGGCGTCGGCCAGGGCGGTGAGCGCCGCCACCGAGTCCTCCTGGCGGGTGGAGAGGGTGAGCGTCTCGCAGCCTTCCGGGACCAGGACGCTGGGCCGGTCGGGATAGGCGAAGAAGGCGACGGGAATGACCGTGCCCACATAGATCATCAGGTCGACCCCCGCGAGATCGGCCAGGGCCGCCTCGCCGAAATACTGCATGCGGCCGGGCTGGAAGATCCCCGCCCCGCGCGGCTGGCGGGCGATGAAGGTGTCGGTGAGCACGCGATAGCCGGCCGCGGCCAGGCGGCTGGCCTGGGTGAGCGCCGCGGCGCTGGTGGCCTGGCTGCCCAGCAGCAGCACCGGCTTGGCCGCGGCCTTCAGCGCCTTGGCGGTGGTGTCGACGGCGTCAGCCGAGGGGGCCGCGCGCACCGGGATCTGGGCCTTCGCCGGCTTGGTGGTGGTTTCCAGCCAGGCGGAGTCGGCCGGCAGGATCAGGCTGACCGGACCGCCGGGCGGGCCGTAGCTAGCGGCGACCGCCTCGGCGGTGATCGCCGCCACGGTCTCGGGGCTGTCGGCCGACTTCACCCAGAGCGAGTTGGGGCCGACGATGGTCGGGATGTCGGAATTGAGCGGCGCGTCGTACTGGCGGTGATAGGTGGCGTGGTCGCCGATCACATTGACGATCGGCGTGAAGCCGCGGCGCGCGTTGTGCAGGTTGGCCAGGCCGTTGCCGTAGCCGGGACCCAGGTGCAGCAGGGTGCAGGCGGGCTTGCCCGCCATCCGGCCATAGCCGTCCGCCGCTCCGGTCGCCACGCCCTCGAACAGACACAGGACCGGGCGCATGGCCGGCTGGCGGTCGAGGGCGCTGACGAACTGCATCTCGCTGGTGCCGGGATTGGCGAAGCAGGCGGTGACCTCGTTGGCCACCAGGGTCTCGATCAGGGCGTCGGCGCCGTTCATGCTTCTGGGCCTCCCCGCCCTGTCGTTCCTTCTCCCCTTGCGGGAGAAGGTGGCCCTGCGGAGCAGGGTCGGACGAGGGGTCTCTCAGAACTCTCCGGCCAGGCGCCGCGACCAAAGCGCGGTGAGCGGAGTGCGACCCCTCATCCGTCGTCCTGCCGGACGCCACCTTCTCCCGCAAGGGGAGAAGGGCGACCAGGCTGGTGCAAGCGTCTTATATGCGCCGGTCGAGGCCTTCCCAGAACGGCTCGCGCAGCTTCCGCTTGAAGATCTTCCCCGAGTCCTCGCGGGGAAGCTCGGCGTGGAAATCGACGCGCTTGGGGACCTTGTAGCCCGCCATCCGCTCGCGCAGATAGGCCCGAACCTCGCCCTCGGTGAGTTCCGTGTCGGGGGAGAGCTGGACCACGGCGCAGACCGCCTCGCCGAACGCCTCGTCGGGAATGCCGAACACCCCGCAGTCGGCGACGCCGGGCATCTTGTGCAGCTCGGCCTCGATCTCGGCGGGATAGATGTTGGCCCCGCCGGAGATGATCATGTCCTTGGCCCGGTCGCAGAGATAGAGGAAGCCGTCGGCGTCCAGATAGCCGATGTCACCCGGGGCGATCAGCCCCGCCTTCTCGGACGCCGCCCGCTTGGCGTCGTCGCCGTGATAGGTGAAGTCGGCGATACCGGCGGTGCGGGCCACCACCTCGCCCACCTCGCCGGGCGGCAGGCTGTTTCCCGCCGCGTCGATCACCCGCACGTCGGAGCCCGGCATGGCGCGGCCGACCGTTCCGGGGTGGGCCAGCCATTCCTGGGAGTCACAGAACACCACCGCCCCCGTCTCGGTGGCGCCGTAGTACTCGTTGATCACCGGCCCCCACCACTCGATCATCGCCCGCTTGATCGGGGCGGGGCACGGCGCGGCGGCATGGACCACGAACTTCAGCGAGCTGAGATCGTAGCGGCCGCGGACCTCGTCCGGCAGCTTCAGCAGACGGCTGAACATGATCGGCACCATGTGGATGTGGGTCACCCGGTGGGCCTCGATCATGGCCAGCAGTTCTTCCGGGTCGAACCGAGCCTCCAGGACCACCTTGGCCCCGAGCCCCGCCATGACCATGCCATAGGCGTTGGGCGCGGAGTGGTACATCGGGCCCGTGACCACGGTGACGATCTCGCCCGGACGGTCCAGCCAGTCGGCGAAGCCGAAGGCCCCAGCCAGCATTCCGGCGGTCACCGCCGCCTGTTCCGGCGTGGGCGGTCGGCGGCGCACGCCCTTGGGATGGCCGGTGGTGCCGGAGGTGTAGATAATGGTGCCCGGCGCGGCGGCGGCCGGGCCGTCATAGGGCGCGAAGCCCTCCAGCCAGGCGCTCCAGTCGGTCATGCCCAGGGGCACGGACATGGGATCGACGCCGTAGGCCTGGGCGATCTCCGGCGGGGTGGCCACGACCAGGACCGGCGTGTCCTTCGGCAGGACCTCGCGGACCCCCTCGAGCAGATCGGCATGGATGACGATGGCCCGCGCCCCGGAGTTCTCGAACAGGTATTGGGCCTCGGCCGGGGCGTAGTGCCAGTTCACCGGCGTCGGATAGGCGCCCAGCAGGCTGGCCGCGCCGCTCGCCTCGAAGAACGGCAGGTCGTTGCGCAGGTATATGGCGACCAGGTCACCGGGCCCGACGCCCAGGGACGCCAGGCCGCTCGCCGCCCGCGCCGCCCGATCCCGCAAGGCCTCGCTCGAGAGCCTGCGCTCTCCGCTGACGATCTCGCCCATGGCGTTCCTTCCCAACCCGGCTCTGCGTCCGGTCCAGCCAGCCTAGTCCGGCCTTAGGGGAAGGTCATCACCCCGTCTCCCGGCGACTCGGCGAACAGCGCCTCGACGGTCTCGGCCCGACGCGAACGGGCCAGGGCCTGGGCGATATAGCCCTTGTCGGTGATCTCCCCGGCCCCGGCGTCCGGCGGACCGTCCAGCACCAGGGCGCGGCGGATCTTGCCGCCGGCGCCCTTGGCCCGGGCGTTGAGCCGCTCGATCCCGGCGCGGACGGCGTCGATGACCTCCGCGCGCTCAAGGTTGGGATTGGGATAGAACATCAGGCCGACGCCCTCGCGGCCCTCGCCGCAGACCACCGCGTCGGTGACCGCGTCGCCCACCGCGTCCACAGCCGAGATCCGCAGTTCGCCGACGCCCACGAAGGTGCCGCTGGCCAGCTTGAAGTTCTCCGACAGCCGGCCGTCATAGATCATGCCGCGGGTGGGATCGGCGTCGTCCACGAAGCGGGCGGCGTCGCCCAGCTTGTAGAAGCCGTCCTCGTCGAAGCTCTGGGCAGACAGTTCCGGCCGGCCCAGATAGCCGGCGGTGACCTGCGGCCCCTTGACCCGGAACTCCAGCTTGCCGGCCTCCGGAACCAGCTTCACCGAGGTCCCCGGCACCGGCAGGCCGATCATCCCCATCCGGTCGTTCAGCCAATGTACGTTGCAGGCGGTAGGACCGGTCTCCGTCGCGCCATAGCCCGAGGCGAAGCTGATCTTCTCGCCCACGGTGGCCACGGCGACCGCCTGGATGCGGTCGCAGAAGTCCTGGCCGAGCGCCGCGCCGCCGTACTGCAGCACCCGCACCCGGGCGAAGAAGGTCGCGGCCAGTTCGGCGTCCCTCTCCAGCTCCCCGGCGAACAGCATCCAGCCGGCGGGCACCATGTTCTGGTAGGTGGTCGAGATCTCCTTCAGGTTCCGCACCGTCTCGCCGAAGCGGCCGGAGGTCGGCTGGCCCGCGTCGATGTAGACCGTCCCGCCGCGATGCAGGGACATGTGCAGGATCGCGTTGGCGCCCAGGCTGTGGCTCCAGGGCGCGCCGTTGACCATCACTGGCGGCTCGTCGTCGTCGAAACAGGCGGTGATCTGCGCCGCGTTGGTGGCGATGCCGCGGTGCAGGCAGATCACCGCCTTCGGCAGGCCGGTCGATCCCGAGGTCAGCAGGTATTTGGCGTGGTCGTCGGGGCGGGCGCTGGCGGCGGCAGGCGCCGATTTCAGCAACCGCTCGAAGGGGGTGTCGCCGAGCCGGGGGTTGGCGCCCGCGATCACCGGCAGGCCGGCCAGGAACGGCGCCTCCAGGGCCTCGCGGAACAGCAGCGCGTCCTCGGCATAGACCGCGGCCGGGTTCAGCACCTCCACCGCGTGGGCCAGCCGCGCCAGGTTCGCGCCTGGCAGGCCGTACTGCGGCGAGACCGGGGCCACGGGCATCCCCTGGCTCATGGCGGCGTACTTCATCAGGGCGTGGTCGATACCGTTGCGCGCCAGGATCAGCAGCGGCCGGGTCCCGACAACGCCCAGCTCGCGCAGCCCGCCCGCCAGGGCCGCCACGGACTGGGCGGCCTCGGTGTAGCTGAGCTCGCGCCAGCCCTCGCCCGAGCGTTCGGCCAGCCAGGTCCGAGACGGGGTCTTGGCGGCCCAGGCCTCCAGGGGCTGGGTCATGGTCGTGAAGGCGGTGGCGTAGGGCGTCGGGTTGGTCAGGATCAGCTCGCCGTTCGGCCGAGCCTCCACGGCAAGGGCCCGCGGCGCATAGCGGGCGTCACGGAACGGGGCGGTGGAAAGGTCGAGGGCGGCGTCCATCCCCTAGGCTTAGCCGCCCGAGGCGAGGCTCGCCAGCCCTAGCCCATCAGGGTCTCGGCGAAGCGCACCGGCTCGCCGCGGCCCTCGGCGACCACCTCGTCGTCGCGCATGACCACCTCGCCGCGGATGATGGTGGCTTTCGGCCAGCCCTTGGCCTCGAAGCCGTCGAAGGGCGTCCAGCCGGCGCGGGTGGCCATCATCTCGTGGGTGATCACGCGGCGGGCCTTGAGGTCGACGATGGTGATGTCGGCGTCGTAGCCCACCGCCAGCCGCCCCTTGTCCGCCATGCCGAACAGCCGGTTGGCGCCGTGGCTGGTCAAGTCGACGAAGCGTTCCAGCGACAGCCGGCCCTCCGCCACATGGGTCAGCATCAGGGGCACCAGGGTCTGCACCCCGGGCATGCCCGACGGCGAGGCGGGATAGGGCCGGGCCTTCTCGTCCTTGGTGTGTGGGGCGTGGTCGGAGCCCAGCACGTCGGCCACCCCGGCGGCGATCCCGTGCCAGAGGCCGGCCTGGTGATAGGCGTTGCGGATCGGCGGATTCATCTGGGCGTAGCCCTTCAGCCGCTCATAGGCCTCCGGCGCCGTGAGGGTCAGGTGCTGGGGGGTGACCTCGACGCTGGCCACGTCCTTGTGGGCCGAAAGGAACGTCATCTCCTCGGCGGTGGTGACGTGCAGGACGTGGATGCGCTTGCCCAGCGCCTTGGCGATGCGCACCAGGCGGTGGGTGGATTCCAGCGCCGAGGCGGCGTCGCGCACCTCCTCGTGGCTGGTCCAGTCGCCGGTGCGTGCGAGCGGCCGCCGCTCGGCCAGGCGATACTCGTCCTCGGAGTGGAAGGCGGCGCGGCGATGCACGTGGCGCAGCACCTGCTCCACCCCCTCGTCGTCCTGCACCAGCAGGGTGCCGGTCGAGGCGCCCATGAACACCTTGACCCCGCAGCAGCCCGGCAGCCGCTCCAGCTCCCCCAGGAACTGGGCGTTCTCGTGGGTTCCGCCCACATAGAAGGCGTGGTCGCAATGCATCCGCCCCTTGGCGCGGGCGAGCTTGTCGGCCAGCGCATCGGCGTCGGTGGTGGTGGGCTCGGTATTGGGCATCTCGAAGACGGCCACCACACCGCCCAGCACCGCCCCGCGCGAACCGCTCTCCAGGTCTTCCTTCCACTCCAGGCCGGGTTCGCGGAAGTGGACCTGGGTGTCGATGACGCCCGGCAGGACGGTCAGGCCCCTGGCGTCGAACACCTTGCCGGCCGAGGCCTGGGAGAGGTCGCCGATCTCGACGATCTTGCCGTCCCGCACGCCCACATCGGCCAGACCGCGGCCGGAGTGGTTCACCACCTCCCCGCCCTTGACGATGAGGTCGAAGGTCTGCGGCATGGGACGTCCTATTGTTGAGTTTGCGCCAACAGGTCCTTGGCGGCGGCGGTCACGTCGCTGACCGGCAGGTCCATCATGTGACAGAGCGCCTGCTGAAAGCCAGGGTCAACCGCGCGGATCTGCTCGAAGCTCCGGGTCCCGCGGACCACCCGGGTGTCGGGACCCCACGGGGCGTACATGCGCTCGTCCGATGGCCCGAACAGGCCGACCGTGGGGATTCCCGCCGCCGCCGCCAGGTGCATCAGGCCGGAGTCGTTGCCGATGAACAGCCGTGCCCGCTTGAGGCAGGCATAGGCGGTGAGCAGGTCGACCTTGCCGGCCAGGTCCAGGGTGCGCTCGCGGGGCAGGACATGGCGCAGGGCGGCCACGGCCTGGGCGTCGTCGGGCCCACCCAACAGCATCAGCCGCCCGCCCGCCATCGGGCCATGGCCGCCGACCAGCTGGTTGGCCACCTGGGCGAAGCGCTCGGCCGGCCAGGTCTTGCCCACCCAATTGGCGGCCGGGGCCAAGGCCAGGATCGGCCCGCGGCCGGCGGTCAGCTCCTCGGCATAGGCCTCGGTGGCCTCGGTGGTGAAGAGGTAGGGCGCGGCCGGGTCGTCTTCGATCTTCAGCAGGCGCGAGGCCTCGACCACCTTGTGCGTCACCGGCCCGAAGCTGCGCTTGAACACCGCCCGGCGGTCGCGCTTGAGCAGTTGGGAGATGGCCGAGCCGCGCAGGTCGACAATCAGGCCCCATTTCCTTCGCCGCACCCGGTTCCAAAGGTCCAGCCAGTGTCCGCCGCTCTTGGACTTCTCGAAGACGATGATCTCGTCCAGGTGCGGGGTGTCGAGGAACAGCGGCGCGGCCGCCGGCCCCGCCACGATGGTGAAGCGCGCGTGCGGCACCTCGTCCACCAGCTTGCGGATCAGCCCGGACGACAGCACGGCGTCGCCGATGCGCGTCGCCGTTATGAACAGAATCGGGAAGGACCCGTTGGGCATCGGGACTGTATAAGGGCCCTGGCGCTGGCGCTCCACCCGGCGAGCCCCTAACTGCGACACCATGACGAAACCAACCTCCATCGCACGCTTGAACAGCCGAGCCCTGATCGCGGTCTCGGGCGAGGATTGGCGGACCTTCCTGCAGGGTCTGATCACCCAGGATGTCGAAAGCTTGGCGCCGGGCGAGCTGCGGTTCGGCGCCCTGCTCACCCCGCAGGGCCGGCTGATGTACGACATGTTCCTGGTCGGGCGCCCGGACGGCGCCTGGCTGGACGTGGAGGCGGCTGGGCGCGAGGCCCTGATCCTGCGGCTCTCCATGTACCGCCTGCGGGCCAAGGTGAAGATCGAGGTGGACGAAGCCCCGATCTTCGCGGCCTTCGGCGATGACCCCGGCGCGGGCTGGCTGCCTGACCCGCGGCTGGCGGCTCTGGGTTGGCGCGGCTATGGCGTCGAGGCCGCGGCGAACGCGGACGAAGCCGCCTACGACGCCCAGCGCCTGGCCCTGGGCGTGCCCGGCCCGGCCGACTGGGCGGGCGAGACCACCTATCCCATCGAGGCCAATTTCGATCTGCTGAACGGGATCGACTTCAAGAAGGGCTGTTTCGTCGGCCAGGAGACCACCTCGCGCATGAAGCGCCGGGGCCAGATCAAGAGCCGCATGCTGCCCCTGGCCTTCGAGGGCGGCGCGCCGGCCTTAGGCTCCGAGGTGCTGAACGGCGAGCTGCGCGCCGGCGAGGTGCTATCGGGCGCGCAGGGCCGGGCCATGGCCCTGGTGCGCCTCGACCGCATCGGCGGCGAGCTGACGGCGGATGGGCGGAAGGTGCGAGCCGAGACGCCGGCGTGGTTCGCGCTCTAACAATGTCATCCCGGTTTCGGCGCAGCCGAAGACCGGGACCCATGAACACCGGATGGAACAGGACGCGGGTCCGCTTCGCCATCTGGATGGGCTCGGCGTCTATGGGTCCCGGTCTTGCTTCGCAAACCGGGATGACAGCTTTGGGATGGCTTTTCGCTACCCCAGAAAGAACCCCCGCAGCGCCGCCAGGGTCTCGTCGGGCCGTTCCTCCGGGATGAAGTGCCCGCTGTCGATGGCGTGGCCCTGGACGTCGTGGGCCCATTCCCGCCAGACCGCGAGCACGTCGTACCAGGCGGCGAGCGCGCCACGCGCGCCCCACAGCACCTGGACCGGGGCGGCGATCTTGGTCTTGCCGCGATCGGCCTCGTCGGCGGCGATGTCGTAGGACGCGCCGGCGCGGTAGTCCTCGCACATGGCGTGGATCACCGCCGGATCGGCGATGGCCTTGCGATAGTCGGCATAGGCGTCGGCGGCGAAAGGCCCCTTGCCCCCACGCAACATGCTGCCGAAGAAGGTGTCGGGGTCGTGGCCGATCAGGGTCTCGGGAAACGGCGCCGGCTGGGCCAGGAAGCTCCAGTGCCAGTAGGCGAGCGCGAAGCGCTTGTCGGCGCGCTTCCAGACCTCGGCGGTGGGGATGATGTCGAGGATCGAGAGCTTCCGCACCGCCTGCGGATAGTCCAGCGCCAGGCGATAGCCGACCCGCCCGCCCCGGTCGTGGCCGGCCAGGTCGAACCGCGCGAAGCCGAAATGCTCCATCAGGGCCACGGCGTCGCGGGCCATGGCGCGTTTGGAATAGCTCTCGTGGCCGTCATTGGCGGCGGGTTTGGAGCTCTCGCCATAGCCGCGCAGGTCAGGCGCCACCACCGTGAAATCCTTGGCCAGGTCGTCAGCGATCTTGCCCCACATCATGTGGGTCTCGGGATAGCCGTGCAGCAGCAACAGCGGCGGACCCGAGCCGCCACGGCGCACCCGCAGGGTCGCCTCGCCCACATCCACCCGCGACAGTTGGAAGCTCTCGAACGCCATGCCTGCAGGCTCCGCTTGATAGGTCGGCCCGCCACCGCCAAAACTGGCGGCCATGACCTCCGACCCGATTCGATGCGGCTGGCGCGGCATGGCCGGCGACCCGCTTTATGAGGCCTATCACGACACGGAATGGGGCGTGCCGGAATACGATTCCCGCGCCCTGTGGGAAAAGCTGGTGCTGGACGGGTTCCAGGCCGGGCTCGCCTGGATCACCATCCTGCGCAAGCGCGACGCCTTCCGCGCGGCCTTCGCCGACTTCGATCCGGAGAAGGTCGCCCGGTTCGGCGAGGCCGACCGCGCCCGGCTGATGGCCGACGCCGGCATCGTCCGCTCCAACGGCAAGATCGACGCGGCGATCGGCGGCGCGCGGATCTATCTCGACATGCGCGACAAGGGCGAGGACTTCTCCCAGTTCCTGTGGAGCTTCACCAACGGCACGGTGATCCAGAACAGCTGGGAGCGCATCGACCAGGTTCCCGCCCAAACCCGGGTGGCCGAGGAGATGTCCAAGGCGCTGAAGGCCAAGGGCTACAAGTTCGTGGGCCCGGTGATCGTCTACGCCTTCATGCAGGCCACCGGCTTCGTCAACGACCACCTGACCTGCTGCCACCGGCACGCCCAGGTCCGCCGGATGAGTCCCTCCTGATGCCGGACATGCTGCTGGAAATGGCCTGTCCGGGTCCGGTCTGCGGCGTCGATGAGGCCGGGCGCGGACCGTGGGCCGGGCCAGTTTCGGCTGGCGCCGTGATCCTCGACCCGGCGCGGGTGCCTCCAGGCCTGGACGATTCCAAGAAGCTCACCGCCAAGGCCCGCGAGGCCCTGGAGATCGAGATCAAGCAGCACGCCATCGCCTGGGGCGTCGGCTTCGCCTCGGTCGAGGAGATCGCCGAGCTCAACATCCTGCACGCCGCGGGCCTGGCCATGCGCCGCGCCATCGAGGCGCTCAGCGTGACCCCGGTCTACGCCCTGGTGGACGGCAATTATCGCTTCAAGCTGCCTTGCGAGGTGAAGACGGTGGTCAAGGGCGACTCCATCAGCTGCTCCATCGCCGCAGCCTCGATCCTGGCCAAGACCGCCCGCGACCGGCTGATGGTGGAGATGGACGGGCTCTATCCCGGCTACGGCTTCGCCTCGCACAAGGGCTATCACGCCGAGGTCCACGTGACGGCCCTGCGGACCCTCGGTCCCTGCGAGATCCACCGCCGCGGCTGGGAGCCGGTGCGGCTGGCCCTCATCGAACGCGGCGAGTTCGTTCTCGATTGATCGATTGAATCAAGATTGACGCTTCGCGGCCGTCGCGGGATCGCGGAGGCATGACCGACAATCTCGCACAGTGCCTCAGCACCCAGGCCCGCGGCTGCGACCTGCTGGGCTCGCCTTTCCACGCCGCCCTGCTCCACCTGGCCGCCGCCGATCTCGCGGCCGGCGGCCCCACCGCCGCCCTGCTCGCGCCCTGGGCGGGAAAGGGCCTGCGCGAGCTTTTCGCCGACGCCGTGCCCCTGCGGCTGCTGGGCGCCCTGCACGACCTGGTGCTGAGCGGCGACGATCCGGCCCTGGCGGCGACCTATCCCAAGCGCGGCCGTGAAGCCGACGCGGACTCCGCCTGGGTCGCCGCCCGCGCCGCCATGATCCGCCACCAGGACCGCCTGGCCGCTTTCATGACCCACGAGCCGCAGACCAACGAGGTCCGCCGCTCGGTCTGCCTGGCGCCGGGCTTCCTGGAGATCGCGGAACAAACGAACTTGCCTATCCGCGCCTTCGAGGTGGCTGCGAGCGGGGGCCTCAACCTGAACTGGGACCGCTACGCCTACCAATTTGGTCCGACAGCGTGGGGTGATCCGGAGAGCCCTGTCTCGATGGACACCGAGTGGACGGGTCCCACTCCGGCGGTCGAGGCCAGGATCGAGGTGATCGAACGCGCGGCCTGCGATCGGCGGCCGGGCGATCTCGCCGATCCCGTCCAGCGCCGCCGCCTGCTGGCCTATATCTGGCCCGACCAGTTCGAGCGGCTGGACCGCATCGCCGCGGCCATCGACCTCGCCCGCGAGCTAGGCGTCACCGTCGAGGCCGCTGACGCGGTGGGCTGGACCGCCCGCGTGGCCGCGCCCAGGCCCGGAGCCGCGATGGTCCTCTACCATTCCGTCTTCTGGCAATACATGCCGGCCGAGAGCCAGGCCGCCCTGCGCCAGGTCATCGAGGCCCACGGCGCGGCTGCGACCTCCGAGGCGCCCTTCGCCTGGCTGCGCATGGAACCGCCCGCGGACAACCCGGCCGGGATGGAAGTGCGCCTCACCCTCTGGCCGGGCGGCGAGGACAGGCGGCTGGCCGAGGTCCACCCGCACGGGGCCTGGGTGCGCTGGTCGGCCTGACCGCGAACGATTTACGGTTTGTTCACCACGTTCTTCAACGCGGCCTTCACCACGATGACTCATGATTCTGACTCCGGACATCGAGGTCAGTGACATGGGCGTTTCTCCCGACACCATCATCCACGGCGACTGCATCGCGGAGCTGAAGAAGCTGCCCGAGAAGTCGGTCGACCTGGTGTTCGCCGATCCGCCCTACAACCTCCAGCTCGGCGGCGACCTGCTGCGGCCGGACAATTCCAAGGTCGACGCCGTCGACGACCATTGGGACCAGTTCGAGAGCTTCGCCGCCTACGACAAGTTCACCCGCGAGTGGCTGACCGAGTGCCGCCGCGTGCTGAAGGACGACGGCGCGCTCTGGGTGATCGGCAGCTATCACAACATCTTCCGGGTCGGCGCGACGCTGCAGGACCTGGGCTTCTGGCTGCTGAACGACATCGTCTGGCGCAAGGCCAACCCGATGCCGAACTTCAAGGGCACGCGCTTCACCAACGCCCACGAGACCCTGATCTGGGCGGCCAAGGGCCGCGGCTCGCGCCGCTACACCTTCAACTACGACGCCATGAAGATGGCCAATGACGACGTGCAGATGCGCTCCGACTGGACCTTCCCGCTGTGCACCGGCGAGGAGCGGTTGAAGGACGAGAACGGGGTCAAGGCGCACCCGACCCAGAAGCCCGAGGCCCTGCTGCACCGGGTGATCCTGGCCTCGACCAAGCCCGGCGACATCATCCTCGACCCGTTCTTCGGCACCGGCACCACCGGCGCGGCGGCGCGCCGCCTGGGCCGCAAGTTCATCGGCCTGGAGCAGGACGAGACGTACGTGAAGCTCGCCCGCGAGCGGATCGCGCGCGTCATTCCCATGGCGCCCGGCGACCTTGAGGTCACCGGCTCCAAGAAGTCCGAGCCACGCGTGCCCTTCGGCCAGGTGCTGGAGGCGGGCCTGCTCAGCCCCGGCGACACCCTGTACTGCCCCAAGGGCGAACGCGTCGCCCGCGTGCGCGCCGACGGCAGCCTGGTGATCGGCGACCTGTCGGGCTCGATCCACAAGGTCGGCGCCATGGTGCAGTCGGCCCCGGCCTGCAACGGCTGGACCTACTGGCACTTCAAGTCGGACAAGGGCCTGGCCCCCATCGACGTGCTGAGGTCCAAGATCCGCTCGGCGATGCCGGCGGCGTAGGGGGTGGGCCCCTAGGGTCGACGGGTGAGTCTTGCTCGCAGCGACCCTGAGATCCTCCCCTGGGCGCACGGCTAGTGTCCGCTTTCGACCCTTGCGGACATTCGCGAACCAACTGCAATCTTCAACGTGCCCCCTCAGACGTTGTCCGATCCACCGCGCGACGATTTCCTCTTGGGAGTTCTCGAGGCGCTGCGAAGGCGTCGGCGCGCAATCCGGTACCGAGTTCCGTCTCTGACGACGGAAAAGATCGTCGAACGCGCATCGGCAGCCGACCGTGAGAAGCTTGAGATCGCGTGCGAGATCGGCGCGCGGCGCGCCAGACTACGCATCTTCATTTGGGAGGATCGCTGGATATGGGTCGATGCGCGCCTTTCAAGCAAGGGGGCGGGCTGGGTCTGGCACTTCACCCGAGAGGGGAGAGCAGTCGGCGGACTCACCGGACGGACGTTCGTCGAGGCTCTGGAAGCATCGGTCTCCGCTGCTTCGGCCACCAACGAGGACGCCGCTGGCGACCTTGAACGTGTATGGCAGCCCCTGCTGGCAACGGGTCCCCGGCTCCTGGGCTAAGCGAAGGTTCGCAACCCACCCATTGCCGACGCCGGCTGCGTCCGGACAGTGGCGGATGAGGGAGGTCCGCTCTCGGGCGCAAAGTCTAATGCCGCTTCCCACCCACCCAGGTCGGACAGTCGAAGCCTCCGCTTTAGCGCCATAGTCGGCTAAGCGCACAACCTGCGCGCTCGACCAGCTACAGCAGGTTGCCCAGCCCCGCCCGCGCGGCCTTCAGGAACACGCTCGGCAGGGCGTCCAAGCCTGAGCGCGGCGTCCAGATCAGGCCCTCCGCGTCGCCCTCGGCGCGCAGCAGGCGCAGGGTCAGGGTGAAGTGGGTGAAGCCGTGTTCCACCTCGCCTGCCGCGCGCCAGTCGGCGCCGACCGGGGCGGCGTGGCGGGCCTCCTCGTCGCTCCAGCCCACGCCGCGCCAGTCGCTGGTCGGCAGGGCCAGCATGCCTCCTAGCAGGCCCTTGGGCGGGCGGCGGACCAGGGCCACCTCGTTCCCGCGGGTCAGGATGTAGGCCACCCCGTGGCGATGCGGCCGGACGGCCTTGGCGGCCCGGCGCGGATAGGTCTCCGGCTCGCCGCCGGCCAGGCCCGCGCAGAAGGCCGCCACCGGGCAGCGATCGCACAGAGGCCCCTTCGGACGGCAGACCGTCGCGCCGAGGTCCATCAGGGCCTGGGCCCAGTCGCCGGGGCGGTGGTCGCGGACCAGGGCCTCGGCGAGCCGCTTCAGCTCCGGCTTGGCCTCGGGCAGCGGGGTCTCGACGGCGAACAGCCGCGCCATGACCCGCTCCACATTGCCGTCCACCACGTTGGTCGGCCGGTCGAAGGCGATCGCCGCCACCGCCGCGGCCGTATAGGGCCCGAGCCCCGGCAGGGCCCGCAGCCCCTCCTCGGTGTCCGGGAAGATCCCGCCATGGTCACGCGCCACCGCCCTGGCGCAGGCCAGCAGGTTGCGAGCGCGGGCGTAGTAGCCGAGCCCCGCCCAGGCGGCCATCACCTCCCCGTCCTCCTCGGCGGCGAGGTCGGACACGGTCGGCCAGCGGGCGGTGAACTTCAGGAAATAGGGCGTGGCGTGCGGCACGGTGGTCTGCTGCAGCATCACCTCCGAAAGCCAGACCCGGTAGGGATCGGCCCGTACGCCCTCGCGCCCGTCGGAGGGGCCCACGCGCCAAGCCAGGTCGCGGGCGCCCACGTCGTACCAGGCGAGCAGGGCTGATCGGAGGGCCGGGGCGGTCATCGCCTCCTCGCTACCCGATCCTCGCCTCTCGGGGGAGCCTTGATGTAGGATCGGGCCGATGGCCCGAGACCTCCCCACCGCCGCCGAGGCCGCCGCGATCCTGGCGCGCAAGCGCACGCGGCCCCAGCGCCGGCCGCCGCCCGTGGCCGGCCGCAGCCTGAACCGGCTGCTGAAGGAACTGGACGCCAAGTACGGCCAGGGATCCGGCGCGCTACAGGCCCGCTGGCGCGAGATCGTCGGGGCCGAGATCGCCCGGCGCACCGAGCCGGTGAAGCTGACCAAGCCGCGCACCGGCGGCCCAGCCGCCCTGGAGATCCGGGTGGCCGGCGCCTCGGCGGCGCTCATCCAGCATCAGGCGCCGGAGATCGTAGCGCGGGTGAACCTGTTCCTCGGCGAGGCGGCGGTGAACAAGCTGCGGATCGTCCAGGGACCCTTGCGGGCGACCGCCGAGACCGGCAAGCCCGTCCGCCGCCGCTCGGCCCCGCTGGACGCCGCCGAGGAGGCCGAGCTGGCCGCCAGCCTCGCCGCGGCTCCCGATGGCCCTCTGAAAGCCGCATTGCTCAGCTTGGGTCGCGGCGTGCTGCGTCGTCGCACCGGTTGACTTTGGACGCTTGCAAACGTTCCTGCCGGCGGGAATCGCGCTTTACTCACTCATTCGGAATTCTGAGGGTCTCATGCTGAACTTGAACCGTCGTCTGCTCGTCGTCGCCGCGCTGGGAGCGCTGGCCCTGGCCGGCTGCTCCAAGCCCGCCGGAACCGCGAGCACCGACGACATGACCCTGGGCGATCCCAAGGCCCCGGTGAAGCTGGTCGAATACGCTTCCCTGACCTGCAGCCACTGCGCCAAGTTCAACGCCGAGGTCTTCCCCGAATTCAAGAAGAAGTACATCGACACCGGCAAGGTCCACTACACCTTCAAGGAGTTCCTGACCCCGCCCGCCGAGGTGGCCGCCGCCGGCTTCCTGATGGCCCGCTGCGCCGGCAAGGATAAGTATTTCGGCGTCGTCGACTCGGTGTTCGCCGCCCAGCAGGAGATGTTCACCACCGGCGACATGCGCGGCAGCCTGCTGCGCGTGGCCCAGTCGGCCGGCATGAACGAGCAGCAGTTCAACGCCTGCGTCTCGGACGAGGCGGCGCTGAAGGCCCTGGACGACCGGGTCACCAAGTCCGCCCGCGAGCAGAAGATCAGCGCCACCCCCACCTTCGTCGTCAACGGCAAGGTGGTGAAGGAAGGCGAGATGAGCCTGGCCGAGCTGGACGCCGCCGTCGCGGCGGCCTCGAAGTAGGAGCCCGGATGAACACGCCCGCCCGCCGCACCCTGATCGCCGCCGCCCTGGCCGCGCTGGCGCTTGCGGCGGGTCCGGCGGCCGGCGCGCCGCCGGCGGGCGATATGAGCCTGGGCGATCCCAAGGCGCCGGTGAAGATGGTCGAGTACGCCTCGTTGAGCTGCGTCCACTGCGCGGCGTTCAACAACGAGATCTTCCCGCACTTCAAGAAGAAGTACATCGACACCGGCAAGGTCCACTACACCCTGCGCGAAGTGCTGACTGAGCCGGCAAACGTGGCCGCCGCGGGCTTCATGACCGCCCGCTGCGCCGGGGCGGAGAACTATTTCAAGGTCGTCGATGCGGCGTTCCGTGGCTTCCCCGAGATGCTGCGCACCCAGGACGCGCGGGCCAACCTGGTGGCCGCGGCCAAGGCCGGCGGCCTGACCGAGGCCCAGTTCGTCGCCTGCGTCGGCGACCAGGCCGGCTTCGAGGCCATGCAGGCCCGGGCGGGCAAGAACGCCGAGGAGGGCGCGATCAAGGGCACCCCCACCTTCTACTTCAACGGCAAGAAGGTCGCCGAGGCGGCCATGACCCTCTCCGACCTGGACGCCGCCGTGGCCTCGGCCGCCAAGACAGCCGCGAAATAGGAGGCCGAACTGCATTTCCAGCGCCTCCGTCTCTCCGGGTTCAAGTCCTTCGTCGAACCGACGGAGTTCCGGATCGAGCCTGGGGTCACGGGGATCGTCGGGCCGAACGGCTGCGGCAAGTCCAACCTGCTGGAGGCCCTGCGCTGGGTTATGGGCGCCAATTCCGCCAAGGCCATGCGGGCCGGCGGCATGGACGATGTGATCTTCGCCGGCTCCGGCGACCGCGCCTCGCGCAACCACGCCGAGGTGACGCTGACCATCGACAACGCCGACCGCAAGGCGCCGCCGGCCTTCAACGACACCCCGGTGTTGGAGGTGGTCCGTCGTATCGATCGCGGCGCGGGGTCGACCTACAGGATCAACGGCCGTGAGGTGCGCGCCCGCGACGTGCAGCTGCTGTTCGCCGACGCCTCGACCGGCTCCAACTCCCCGGCCCTGGTGCGCCAGGGCCAGATCTCCGAGCTGATCGCCGCCAAGCCGCAGAACCGCCGGCTGATCCTGGAAGAAGCCGCGGGGGTCTCGGGGCTGCACTCCCGTCGCCATGAGGCCGAATTGCGCCTGCGCGCCGCCGAGACCAACCTTTCGCGGCTGGACGACGTCGCCAATGAACTGGAGAGCGCGCTCAACCGCCTGAGGCGCGAGGCGCGCCAGGCCGAGCGCTACAAGAAGCTGTCGGCCGAGATCCGGTCGCTGCAGGGCGCGGTGCTCTATTCCCGCTGGGCCGAGGCCAAGGGCGCGGCCGAGCGGCTGGCGACCGAGGCCGCCGACGCCGCCCGCGCCGTGGAGGAGACCGCCCGCCAGGCGGCGAACGCCACCACGGCCGCCGCCAAGGCCGAGGAGGCCATCGCCCCCCTGCGCGAGGCCGAGACCGTGGCCGCCGCCATCCTGCACCGCCTGGCCATCGACAAGGACCGCCTTGACCGCGAGGGCGAGGCCATCGCCGCCGAAGTCGAGCGGCTGGTCGGCGAGGTCGGCCGCATCGACGCCGACTGCGCGCGCGAGACCCAGATCGTCGAGGACGCCGACGTCGCGCGCAAGCGCATGGCCGACGACCTGCAGGCGCTCGAGGCCGCCATCGCCGCGGCCCCGGACCGTTCGACCGAGCTGGAAGCCGCCGCCCGCGAGGCTGACGAGGCCCGTGTCGCCGCCGACGAGACGGTGGAAGAGCTGGCCACCCAGGCCGCCGCGGACGAGGCCCGCCGCCGCGCCGGCGCCGCCCGCGTCGACGAAGCCACCAATCGCGTGTCGCGCACCCGCCGCGCCCTCGACCAGGCCAGGACCGAGCGCGAGCAGCTCGGCCCGGCGGTCAATCCGCAGACCGCCCAGGCGCGCGCCGAGCTGGAGCGCGCCGAAGCCACGCTCACCGCCGTCCGCGCCGCCCTGGAGGCCGCCGAGGAGGAGCGCAGCACCGCCGCCGCCGCCGAGAACGAGCTGCGCGACGCAGCCCGCAAGCAGGATGAACAGCTCGGCCGCCTGACCGCCGAGGCCCGGGCCCTGGCCCAGATCGTCGCCCAGCAGCGCCGCGGCGGCTTCACCCCGGCCCTGGACGAAGTCGCTCCCGATCGCGGCTATGAGAAGGCGCTGGCCGCCGCCCTCGGCGACGACTTGGACGCGGCGCTGGATCCCAAGGCCCCGGCCTTCTGGGGCGGACGCGACGCCGCCGCTCCGGCCTGGCCGAACGGCGCCCAGCCCCTGGCCCCGCTGGTCAAGGCCCCCGCGGTCCTCGCCGCGCGCCTGGCCTTCACGGCCCTGGTCTCCCGCGACGACGGCGACCGGCTGCAAGACCTGCTCGCCCCCGGCTGCCGGCTGGTCTCCCGCGAGGGCGACCTCTGGCGCTGGGACGGCTTCACCGCCCGCGCCGACGCGCCGAAGCCCGCCGCCGTGCGGATGGAGCAGAAAACCCGGCTGACCGAGGTGGAGGCCGAGATCGAGGTCATCTCGCCCAAGGCCAAGCTGGCCAAGGACGCCCTGACCGCCGCCACCGCCCGCGTCCGCACCGCCGAGGACGCGCTGCGCGCCGCGCGCCGCGAGCCGCCGGCCGCCGAACAGAAGGTCTCCGCCGCCCGCGCCGCCGTCGAGAAGCTCGACCGCGAGGCCGCCCGGCGCGAGGCCCATGCCCAGTCCCTGGACGACGTCATCGGCCGCTTCGAGGCCGAGCTCGCCGACGCCGAATCCATCTTGAGAGTAGCCGTGGGCGAGTCGGCGGAAGACACCGCCGTGGGCGACCTTCCGGCCCGCCTGGCCCAGGCCCGCGCCGCCGCAGGTCCCGCCCGCGAGGCCGCCGCCGCCGCCCGCTCGGCCTTGGAGATCGAGATCCGCGAGCGCGACGGCCGCGCCCGCCGGCTGGAGCACTTGCGCCGCGATTCCGATGACTGGACCCGCCGCGGCCAGGCCGCCGCCAAGCGCCTGGAGCACCTGGTCGAGGCCCGCGCCGGAGCCCAGGGGAAGCTCGACAAGGCCCACGAAGCGCCGGCCACCCACCAGGCGCGCCTTCAGACCCTGCTGGACGAACTGTCCCAGGCCGAGGCGCGCCGGGCGCAGTCCTCCGACGCGCTCGCCCATGCCGAGGGCGCCCGGGCCGAGGCCGACCGCGCGGTGCGCGCCGCCGACGCCGCCTCGTCCCAGGCCCGCGAACTGCGCGCCTCCCTCGACGCCCGCCTCGAGGGCGCCAGCGAACGACTGGCGGAGGTCACCGGCCAGATCCGCGAGACCGCCCGCATCGAGCCCGAGCAGCTCGGCCGCAAGCTGGCCGACGACGCGGTGGCCATCCCCGCCGAGCCGGGCGGCATGGAGGCCCACCTCTACAATCTGGAGCGCCAGCGCGACGCCATCGGTCCGGTGAACCTGCGCGCCGAGGAAGAGGCCGTCGAGCACGCCGCCCGCCTGGAGACCATGCAGACCGAGCGCGCCGACCTGACCGGCGCCATCGCGCGCCTGCGCCAGGGGATCGACGAGTTGAACGGCGAGGGCCGCGAGCGTCTGCTCTCCGCTTTCGAGGTGATCAACGAGCATTTCAAGACGCTCTTCCAGGCCCTGTTCGAGGGCGGCCAGGCCGAGCTGCGCCTGGTGGAGTCCGACGATCCGCTGGAGGCCGGGCTGGAGATCTACGCCTGCCCGCCCGGCAAGCGCATGGCCACCATGAGCCTGATGAGCGGCGGTGAGCAGGCCCTGACGGCCGCGGCCCTGATCTTCGCGGTGTTCCTGGCCCAGCCCGCGCCGATCTGCGTGCTGGACGAGGTGGACGCCCCGCTGGACGACGCCAATGTCGACCGGTTCTGCAATCTGCTGGACGAGATGCGCCGCCGGACCCAGACGCGGTTCATCGCCATCACCCACAATCCGGTGACCATGGCGCGCATGGACCGGCTGTTCGGCGTCACCATGGCCGAGCGCGGGGTTTCCCAATTGGTCTCGGTCGACCTGCGCCAGGCCGAGGCCATGGCGGCGCAATAGCGCACCCCGGTGCATTCGCCGTTTAGCGCGCCGAAATCGCTATATAAATCAGTTGGTTAATAACTGGTCTCGCAACCTTGACGCACTGCAACCGCGTCTATAGGTTCCGCGCGACCTAAAGCCCCCGCCGTGGCGGCGAACGTCGCGGTCGAAAGGCCTTCCGACGTATGCCCAGGACGGACGAGACGAAATCCGAGACGCCTAGTCTCGAATCGCGCCTCGAAGCGGCCGAGTCGGCGCAGGCCCGCAAGGCCAGCGGCGAAACGCACCGGGCGATGGCGCAGGGTTACCGCTTCATCGGTGAAGTGGTGGGTGGGGTGCTCATGGGAGTCGGCCTCGGCTGGCTCATCGATCGCTACGCCGGCACGGCCCCATTCGGGCTGGTCGGCGGCCTGCTGATCGGTTCGGGGCTTTCCATTTTCGTGGCGGTGCGAACCGCGACGCGAACGACCAAAGACGCGATGGCGAAGGCCGGGCCGCTGCCCGTCGTCGCCGACGACAAAGACGAGGATTGAGGACCGTACTGGTGGAACAGCCTGCCATTGAACCGATGCACCAGTTCCTGGTCCAGAAGATCGTCCAGGGACCCGTGTTCACCATCGGCGGTCTGACCTTCGACATGTCGATCACCAATTCGGTGGCCAGCATGATCGCCGGCGCGCTGATCCTCATCGCCTTCTTCGCGCTGACCGCGCGGGGCCAACTGGTGCCGAACCGTGGCCAGGCCCTGGCCGAGGCCCTCTACAACATCGTCGACCGCGTGCTGGTCACGCCGATCATCGGCCCCGGCGGCCGGGCCTATATCCCCTACCTCTTCACCCTCTTCACGGTCATCCTGGTCCTGAACCTGATGGGCGTGCTGCTGGCGATCGGAAATCTGGGCGGCCTGTCGCTCACCTTCACGGTCACTTCACAGCTGGCGGTCACCGCGACGCTCGCCGTCCTGACCTTCTTCAGCGTCTTCTTCCTGGGCTTCATCAAGCACGGCCCGAAGTTCCTGGGCCTGTTCTTCCCCTCGGGCATGGGCGTCATCGGCGCCATCCTGATGGCTCCCATCGAGATGATCTCCTACTTCGTGCGCCCGGTGACCCTGGCCATGCGACTGTTCGGCAACATGCTGGGCGGCCACGTCGTGATGAGCCTGTTCGGCTCCTTCGTGGTGGCGCTGGGCCTCGTCGCCTTGTCGGGCGGGATCGCCGCCCTGGCCATCGTCCCCAGTGTCCTGTCGTTCGCCATGATCGTCGGCCTGACCGGCCTCGAGCTGGTGGTCGCCGTTCTCCAGGCCTTCGTGTTCACCGCGCTGGCCACCGTCTATCTCAACGAGGTCGTGAACTTCGGTCACGGCCACTAACCCAAGCTACTTCTCAAGAGGACTATTCAAATGGAAGCTGAAGCCGCGAAGCTTATCGGCGCTGGCCTCGCCACCTCGGGCATGATCGGGGCCGGTATCGGCCTGGGCACCCTGTTCGGCAACTACCTGCAAGCCGCGATCCGTAACCCGGCCGCCGCCGCCAGCCAGCAAACCATGCTGTTCCTGGGCATGGCCCTGACCGAAACCATGGGCCTGTTCGCCTTCGTGGTCTCGCTGATCATCCTGTTCGCCTAAGCCTGCGACCGAGCGCCCCATGGCGATGCAATCTCACGAAGACGCTGCCGCGACGGGCCACGAGCCCGCCGCGCCCGGCCACGAGGCCGGGGCCGCGGGCGCTCACGAAGGTGCGGCCGGCGGACACGAGTCCAGCGGCCTGCCGCAGTTCGACTTCTCCCAGTGGCCCGGGCAGATCGCCTGGTTCCTGATCATGTTCTTCGTCGTGATGGCGTTCATGCGCTTCTTCGCGACGCCGAAGCTGGGCGGAACCATCGAGGCGCGGGACGGCAAGATCGCCGGCGACATCGCCGACGCTCGCCGCATGAAGGACGAGGCCGATACCCAGGCCCAGACCGCCGCGGCCGAAACCACCCAGGCCCACGCCCGGGCGCGGAAGGTGGCGGCCGACGCTCGGGCCAAGGGCCAGGCCGAGATCGCCGCTCGCCTCGCCGAGGAAGAAGCCAAGCTGGCGGTCATCGCCTCCGAGGCCGAGGCGCGTATCGCCAAGGCCCGTGACGCGGCCATGGCCAATGTCGCCACCATCGGGCGCGAAACCGCCCAGGCGATCGTGGCGAAGCTAACCGGCAAGGCCGCCACCCCGGCCGAACTGGCCGCCGTGGCGAAGGGATAGACGATGGAACTGCTGCTCGACACGCACTTCTGGGTCGGCGTCGCCCTCGTCGTCTTCCTCGGCATCCTGGTCGCCGCCGGGGTCCACAAGTTCGCCTGGAAAGCGCTCGGCGACGCCGGGGCCAAGGTCCAGGCGCAACTCGACGAAGCCGCCGCCCTGCGCAAGGAAGCCCAGGCGCTGCTGGACGACATCAAGCGCCAGCGCGACGAGGCCGAGAAGGCCGCGGCCGAGATGCTGGCCAACGCCCAGGAAGACGCCAAGCGCATGGCGACCGAAGCCCAGGCCAATCTCGCCGAACAGATCAAGCGCCGCGGCGCCCTGGCCGAACGCAAGATCGCCAACGCCGAGGCCCAGGCCGCGGCCGAGGTCAAGGCCGCCGCCGCCGAGTTCGCCGCCCAGATGGCCGAGGACGTCCTGGTCAAGCGGCTGGCCGGCGCGTCCAGTGATCCGCTGGTCGACGGCGCGATCAAGCAGCTGGCGACCAAGCTGCAATAGGTCTCGCCACGAACCGACAATGAAACGGCGGGCCCTGCGGTCCGCCGTTTTTGATTGGGCTATTCGGCCGGGGCGGACTGGGGCCGCCGGCGCCGCAGCAGGCGGCGCAGCGGCGAGATCACCCGCGGATGGGCGTGATGCAGGCGCACGAAATGGCGCCGCGCCTTGAACGAGTTGCGCAGGATGACCATCAGCCCGACCACGATGACCGGGATGCCGCCAGGACCCGGGATCGGGGCGATCAGCACGCCGATCAGGACGATCAAGGCGCCCAGGACCACGAACCCAGCGCGCACGAGTCGCGCCGCGAATTCGCGGTTGGCGTCGTCGGGCGCGCGATGAGCGCGCATGCTGGGCATGGCGTAGGACACGTACGTTCAACCTGGGTGTAGCGCCCGCGCGCCGTTCTTGGGGAGGACCGGCGGTCGGGCTTACTGCGATATGAGAACGTACTAGGGAGTCGTAAAGACGACCCTGCAGTTAAATTTCGTCCATTCGATGCTATTCGGCTGCAATCGGCGCCGGAGACACACCTGCAAGCTCGGGTTTCCACGTCAACCGCGGTTTCCGGGCCGCCAGGGTCTCGTCCAGCCGCCGCAGGGGCGCGAGGTAGGGCGCCCCCTTGAAGCGGTCGACGTCCCCCGCCTTGGCCGCCTGGGCCAGCAGGACCAGGGCGTGGCAGAAGCGGTCGAGCTCCTGCTTGGACTCCGTCTCGGTCGGTTCGATCAGCATCGCCCCGTGTACGACCAGCGGGAAATACATGGTCATGGGGTGGAAGCCTTCGTCGATCATCGCCTTGGCGAAGTCGAGGGTAGTGACGTCGGTGCCCTCCAGCCAGGCGTCGTCGAACAGGGCCTCGTGCATGCACGGGCCGTCCGGGAAGGCCGGGGTCATCACCGCCGACAGCTTGGCCTTGATGTAGTTGGCGTTCAGCACCGCGTCCTCGGCCACCTGGCGCAGGCCGTCGGAGCCGTGACTCAGCATGTAGGCGTAGGCGCGGACGAACATGCCCATCTGGCCATGGAAGGCGCTCATGCGGCCGAAGGCCTGGGCGGCTTCGCCCTCGGCCTCCTCGACCAGCATGAAGCCCTCGTCGCTGGAGACCACCCAGGGGGCCGGCGCGAAGGGCGCCAGGGCCGCCGACAGCACCACCGGGCCCGCGCCCGGCCCGCCGCCGCCGTGGGGCGTGGAGAAGGTCTTGTGCAGGTTGATGTGCATGGCGTCGACGCCCAGGTCGCCGGGACGCACCCGACCGACGATGGCGTTGAAATTGGCCCCGTCGCAGTAGAAATAGGCGCCCGCCTCGTGGGTCAGGCGGCCGATCTCGATCACGTCGCGCTCGAACAGACCGCAGGTGTTGGGATTGGTGACCATGATCGCCGCCACGTCGGGCGAGAGCTTGGCCGCCAGGTCGGCGATATCCACCCGGCCGTCGTCGGTCTGGGCGATCTCCACCACCGAATAGCCGACGAAGGCCGCGGTGGCCGGGTTGGTGCCGTGGGCCGAGGTGGGCACCAGGACGGTGCGGCGATGCCCCTGGCCGTTGGCCTCATGCGCCGCCTTGATGGTCAGAAGGCCGCAGAGCTCGCCGTGGGCGCCGGCCTTGGGCGACATGGCCACGGCGGGCATGCCGGTGAGGGTCTTCAGCCAATGGGCCAGGCGGTCGATCAGGGCCAGGGCGCCTTGCACCGTGGACTGCGGGCTTAGCGGATGCAGGTCGCCGAAGCCGGCCAGCCGCGCCATCTTCTCGTTGAGCCGCGGGTTGTGCTTCATGGTGCACGAGCCCAGCGGATAGAGCGCCAGGTCGATGGCGTGGTTCTTCTGGGAGAGCCGGACGTAGTGGCGCATGGCCTCTGGCTCCGAGAGCCCCGGCAGGCCGATGGGCGCGGCGCGCACCAGGTCGCCCAGGTCCGAAGCGTCGTGCTCGGCGGGGGCGAGGTCGACGCCGGTCTTGTCCCAGCCGCCCATCTCGAAGATCAGGGCCTCGTCCTGCAACAGGCCGCGCCCGCCGGTCAGGGACGGGTGCGAGGTCTCGACGACGGTTTCCGGACGGGTGGGGCGGCCCACATTGAGCATGGTCATTGGCCGATCCTCCGGGCGAGGGCGTCAGCGAAGGCGGCGATGTCCTTCGTGGTGGTGGTTTCGGTGGCCGCGACCAGCAGGACGTCGTCCATGCCGGCCTCAGGCGCGAGGCGCGAGAACGGCACGCCGGCCACGATTCCGTCGGCCAGCAGGGTCTCGACCACAGCCGCGGCGTCGCCCTTCAGCCGGATCGCGAACTCGTTGAAGAACCGCGGCGTCAGGATCTCGACGCCCGCGACCTTGGCCAGGACGTCGCGCAGCTCGCGGGCCTTGGAGTGGTTCAGTTCGGCCAGCTCGCGCAGGCCCCGCTCGCCCAGCAGCGAGAGGTGGATGGTGAAGGCCAGCGCGCAGAGGCCCGAATTGGTGCAGATGTTGGACGTCGCCTTCTCGCGGCGGATGTGCTGTTCGCGGGTCGACAGGGTCAGCACGAATCCGCGCCGCCCCTCGGCGTCCACCGTCTCGCCGCACAGGCGGCCGGGCATCTGGCGGACCAGCTTCTCCCGGCAAGCGAAGAGGCCGACATAGGGGCCGCCGAAGTTCAGGCCGTTGCCGATTGACTGGCCCTCGGCCACGGCGATGTCGGCGCCCATTTCGCCGGGCGACTTCAGCAGGCCGAACGACACGGTCTCGGTGGTGACCACGATCAGCAGGGCCCCGGCGGCATGGGCCGCCTCGGCGATCTTCGTCACGTCGGTGACCACGCCGAACACGTTGGGGGTCTGGACCACGACGCAGGCGGTCTCGGCGTCGATGGCCTCGATCACCGCGGCTTCGGCGTCGATGGCGGCCGGCAGGCGGGTGATGTCCATGCCCTCGGCATGGGCGATGGTCTGGGTGGTGGCGGCGTAGTGGGGATGCAGGCCGCCGGAGACCACGGCCTTCTTCCGGCGGGTGACCCGCTGGGCCATCATCACCGCCTCTGCGCAGGCCGTGGAGCCGTCGTACATCGAGGCGTTGGCGACCTCGAGGCCGGTCAAGGCGGCGACCTGGGTCTGGAATTCGAACAGGACCTGCAAGGTCCCCTGGGCGATCTCGGGCTGGTAGGGCGTGTAGCTGGTGAGGAATTCCGAACGCTGGATCACGTGGTCGACCGTGGCCGGCACGTGGTGGCGATAGGCGCCCGCCCCGCAGAAAAATGGTCCCGCCCCCGCCGGCCGATTCATGGCCGCAAGCGCCGAAAGCTCCCGCTCCACTTCCAGCTCACCGGCGTGCAGCGGCAGGTCGAACAGGTCGGCCTTGCGGGCGGCGGCGGGCACGTCGGCGAACAGATCATCGATCGATCCGACGCCTATGACGCCCAGCATCTCGGCGCGGTCGGCGGGGGTAAGCGGGAGATAGCGCATGGGTCTTACAGGGTCCCCAGGAAGTCTTCGTAGGCGGCGCGGTCCATCAGGGCCTCGTACTCGGCCTTGTCGGCGACCTTGATCTTGGCGAACCAGCCGGCCTTTTCGGGCTGATCGTTGACGGTCTCGGGCGCGTCGCCCAGGGCTGCGTTACCCTCGACCACCTGGCCGGAGATCGGGGCGTAGACGTCGGAGGCGGCCTTGACGCTCTCGACCACCGCCAGGCCGTCGCCGGCCTTCACGGTCTTGCCGGCCTCGGGGGTCTCGACGAACACCACATCGCCAAGCTGGTCTGCGGCGTAGGCGGTGATGCCGATCGTGGCTACGTCGCCCTCGAGGACGACCCATTCATGGTCCTTGGTGAAGCGCATCTGGGCGGTCCTTCTCAGAGCTTGCGGATATAGCGGTGGGGAACGAAGGGCATGGTGGTGACTTCCGCGGCCTGCGGCTTGCCCCGGACGATGACCTTGAGCTTCGTGCCGGCGGCCGCGAGCGCGGGGGGCACGAAGCCCATGGCGATGGGCTTGCCGAGCGAGGGCGAGAACCCGCCCGAGGTGACGACTCCGACCACATTCCCGGCCTCGTCGGCGATCTCGGCGCCCTCGCGGGCCGGGGCGCCTTCCAGCACGGTGAGGCCAACGCGCTTGCGGCTCACCCCCTCGGCCAGTTCCTTGGCGATGCGGGTCGCGCCCGGGAAGTCGCGAGCGTCGCGGCGCTTCTTGGAAACGGAGAAGGCGAGGTCCGCCTCGATGGGACTGACGGTCTCGTCGACGTCGTGGCCGTAGAGCGGCAGGCCGGCCTCCAGGCGAAGGCTGTCGCGGGCGCCCAGGCCGATGGGCCGGACCCGCTCGTCGGCGCACAGCAGGTTCCAGACCCGCTCGGCCTCGGCGGCCGGGACCGAGATCTCGTAGCCGTCTTCGCCGGTGTAGCCCGAGCGTGAGACGATGACGTCGGTCCCGAAGGCCTCGAACGAGGCCGAGTCCATGAAGACCATCTTCGCAGCCTGGGGCGCATGGGACGCCAGCACCTCGGCGGCCTTGGGCCCCTGCAGCGCCATCAGCGCCCGGTCCTCCAGGCGATCGATCCGCACCTGGCCGGCCAGCTCGTTGTCGATGACCTTGAAATCGTTGTCCTTGCAGGCGCCGTTGACCACCACGAACAGGCCGTCGTCGCCACTCCCATCAGGAGCAACTGGCCGGGCGGCCATCAGGTCGTCGATGATCCCGCCCGTCTTGTTGAGCAGGACGGAATAGCGCTGCTTGCCGGGCTTCAGCCCGATGAAATCGCCGGGGGTGACCTCCTCGAAGGCCGAGAGCGGCGAGACCCCGCGCAGGCGGGCCTGGCCCATGTGCGAGACGTCGAACAGGCCCGCGTTCTCGCGAGTCCAGAGATGCTCCTTCAGCACCCCGTCCCTGTACTGCACGGGCATGGAGTAGCCTGCGAAGGGCACCATCCGCGCGCCGGCGGCGACATGCGCGGCGTTGAGCGGTGTGGTCTTCAGGGTCTCGTCGGACACGCTTGGACTCCGGCTGATGATTTCGCGCGCGCACGGAAAGGCTTCCCGCAACGCATGCGCCCCCGCTGTCCCTGATGCCTGAGAGATTTAGAGCCTTCCGCGAACTGGAAGACCCCCTGCTCCTTCGGCGAGCGCCCTCGAACGGGAGCGCCTACTTTCCAGCGTTCATCAGCTCTGCGCGGTCCTTTTGCCTGAGCGTTTCCGGGGCGGTTGCGCCTTCGGCTCCGGGCCCCGAAGGGCCCGATCTCTCCCGCGAGAGTCGAGGCGGAACCTGTTCGAACAGGGCGCCCAAGTCAATGCGCCAAGTCGCGCGCGGGCCTACATCCGGTCGGGCGCTTCGATCCCCAGCAGATCCAGCGCCCGCTCCAGCTGGCGCAGCGTCGTCTGAGCCAGCGCCAGGCGCGAGGCCCGCACCGTCGGCTCGGCGGTCATGATCGGGCAGGCCGCGTAGAACTTCGAGAAGGTCTGGGCCAGCTTGTAGGCGTGCTCGGCCAGGAAGTTCGGGGCCTTCTTGTCATAGGCGTCGGCCAGGGCCTGGTCGAAGGCGTCCAGCAACAGGACCAGGTCGCGCTCCGCGGGCTCGGAGATGGCGATCTCGCCGGCGTCCACGCCTTCGTCGGCCGCGCGGCGCAGGATCGATTTCACCCGCACCGCTTGATAGAGCAGATAGGGCCCGGTCTTGCCCTCGAAACTGGAGAAGCGGTCCAGGTCGAAGACATAGGACGTGCCGCGGAAGTTCTGCAGGTCGGCGAACTTGAGCGCCGCCACCGCCACCTTGTGGGCGGTCTCCTCGAAGGCCTCGGGATCGAGCTCGGCGCCGAGCCCCGCCTCGTGCAGGCGCTCGCGGGCCTTGTCGCGGGTCATGACGATCATGTCGTTCAGCTTCAGCACCCCGCCCTCGCGGGTCTTGAAGGGCTTGCCGTCGGTCCCGTTCATGGTGCCGAAGCCGACGTGCTCCAGCTGCCCCTCGGCCGCGTAGCCGGCGATCTGGGCGGCGCGGAAGACGATCTCGAAATGGTCGGCCTGGCGCTGGTCGACCACATAGAGCACGTGGTCGGGGCCGAAGGTCTGATTGCGGTCGACGATGGTGGCCAGGTCGGTGGTGCCGTACATGGCCGAGCCCTCCGAGGAGACCACCAGCAGCGGCGGCAGCTCGCGCTTGTCGCCCTGGCGGGTCACCCGGATGATCCGCGCGCCCTGATCGTCGACCAGCAGGCCCTTGGCGTCCAGTTCCTCGACCATGGGGGCGATCAGCTGGTCGACGTCGCTCTCGCCCTTCCAGAGGTCGAAATCGACGCCCAGCGCGTGGAAATCGCGTTCCAGCGCCACCTGGGTGACCTTGGCGAAGTGCCGCCACAGGGCGAAGTGGCCCGGCCTGCGGGCTTGCAGTTCGGCGGTGAGCTTGCGGGCGCGATCCCGATAGTCCGGCTCCGACTTGCCGCGCGCGGCGGCCTCCGGATAGAGCCGGTCCAGGTCGGCTAGGCTGACCTCGCGTTCGAACGTCGCGACCGCCTGCGCCTCGACAGCCTCGCCGGCGTTGAGCGCGTCGACCGCCTGCTTCACGGCGGGCTTTTCGTCGGTGACCGCCCCGATCAGCAGGCCCATCTGATAGCCCCAGTCGCCGAAATGGGCGTCGCCCACCACGGTGTCGCCCCGGAACCGGTAGAGGCGCTTGATCGATTCGCCGATGATCGAGGCCCGCAGGTGGCCCACATGCATCGGCTTGGCGACATTGGGCCCGCCGTAGTCGACCAGGACCCTGCGCGGCGCGGCCACCGGCTCGGCGCCCAGGCGCGGATCGGCGGCGATCTCCCGGGCCCGCTGCGACAGGGCCGCGTTGCTGAGCTTGAGGTTGATGAAGCCCGGCCCGGCGATCTCCACCCCGGCCAGACGCGCATCGCCCGCCAGGCCCGCGGCGACCTCGGCGGCCACCTCACGCGGATTGCGCCCGGCGCGCTTGGCGGCCGGCAGGGCGCCGTTGCATTGGAAGTCGGCGAGGTCGGGCCGGTCGGACGGCGTCACGCGGCCGAGCTCGGCCGGCAGTCCCGCCGCGGCGAAGGCGGTCCCGACCGCTTCGCTGAGGCCCCGTTTCAGATCGCTCATCGAGGTTCGGCGGCGCCCGCGACCGTGGCCTGGCCGGCGTTCACCCGGAAGCGCTTGCCGTCCCGGTTGAAGGCGGCCATCTGCGGCGTCACGTCGAAGCCGACCAGGATCTCGAAATTGCCGCCGCTGGTGGTGGCCGTGGCGCGCGGGATGGTGATCTGGCCGATCTCCTCGGTGGCGTAGATCCGATCCTGGCCCTCGGAGAACTTCACCGGCAGATCGAAGTACTGCTTGGTGATGACGCTGTCGTTGCGTTTGGTCACCGCCACCCAGTAGCGGTAGGTCTTGGTGTCGGCGGTCGCCTGGGGACCCTTGCCCAGCTCGAACAGCACTTCCATCGTCACCTTGATGGGATCGCTGTCCTTGTACTGGCAGCCGGCCGAGATGCCCTGGATCTCGCCCGAATAGGCGACATTGGCCGAGGCTTCGCGGTTGTCCTTGAACTCCACATAGCGCGCGGCGTCGTAGAGCACCTTCACATAGGGGCAGGGTCCGGCGTTGCGCAGGGCCGGCAGCGGCGCCTGGACGTCGCTCCATTCGCTCTGGCGCTTCTTCTTCTTGGCGGCCTCCTGCTCCTGGCGCTCCTGGTCGCTGGGGCGGCGCTGGGCGGCGGCAAGCTCGGGAACCGCGGTGACGACCAGGGAGAGGCCGGCGGCGAGCAGAAGGGAACGGCGCATTGGGGGTCGTCCAAACATGAAGGGCTAAGGGCCGTCTCCGGCCCCCGCGGTCGGTCCCCTACTAATGGCTATCGATTGAGGCCGCAACGCGGCTGGCGGCGAAGCCTGCGAGCCCCTAGTTTGTCGCCATGTTGCAAGAGCCCCGTCCTCGCCGTCCGCTCAAGGTCCTGCTGGCCACGCCGCGTGGGTTTTGCGCGGGCGTCGACCGCGCCATCCAGATCGTCGAGCGCGCCATCGAGAAGTACGGCGCCCCGGTCTATGTGCGCCACGAGATCGTCCACAACCGCCACGTGGTCGACCGGCTGAAGGCGCTGGGCGCGGTGTTCGTGGAGGAATTGTCGGAGTGCCCGACCGACCGGCCGGTGGTGTTCTCCGCCCATGGCGTGCCCAAATCGGTGCCCGCCGAGGCCAAGGGCCGCCAGATGCTCTATCTCGACGCCACCTGCCCCCTGGTCTCCAAGGTCCATGTCGAGGCGCAACGGCACTTCGACTCCGGCCGCGAGATCGTGCTGATCGGCCATGCCGGCCATCCCGAGGTCGTCGGCACCATGGGCCAGCTACCCGACGGGGCGGTCACCCTGATCGAGACCGTCGAGGACGCCCGGACCTATACGCCGAAGAACGCCGCCAACGTCGCCTTCGCCACCCAGACCACCCTGTCGGTGGACGACACGGCCGAGATCGTGGCCGCGTTGAAGGAACGCTTCCCGGAGATCTCCGCGCCCCACAAGGAAGACATCTGCTACGCCACCACCAACCGCCAGGATGCGGTCAAGGCTGTGGCCGCCCAGGCCGAAGTCCTGCTGGTGCTGGGCTCGGCCAATTCGTCCAACTCCGTGCGGCTGGTCGAGGTGGCGCGGCGCTCGGGCGCCCAGACCGCCTATCTGATCGACGACGCCGCGGGCCTGGACCTGGCCTGGCTGGAGGGTGTGTCCGCCGTGGGCGTCACCGCCGGCGCCTCCGCGCCGGAGGATCTGGTCCAGGGCCTGATCGACCGCCTGGGCGAGGCCTTCGACGTCACGGTCGAGGACGTCGACACCGTACGCGAGACGGTGAGCTTCAAGCTCCCGCGCCTGCTGAGCGCCTAGGTCTCCAGGGCCTGGAAGGTCTTGTTGTAGCGCTTCAGGAAGGCGCGGCCGCGGCCGGCCCGCACTTCATGGTCGATGTCGAGTTCGGCGGTGGCCGTGACCCCGTGCGGGGTCCGCTCGATGTGGATGACGTCACCCACCTCCAGTTTGAGGGCGGCGCGTGTCTCGTCGTCAAAGACGGCCACGACATCGGGCCCTCTCTGCTCAAGCTTCAATGCGATCATCGGGAGCCTCCAACCCGGGCAATCTAACACGAAGCTGTCCGTGGCGTCTTGACCGCCCGCCCGTCGTCCCCCATCCCGGCGCCAGCATGGCCGTCTACACCGACATCACCGACGAGGAGCTCACCGAGCTGCTCTCCGCCTTCGACCTCGGCGCGCCCGTCTCGCTGAAAGGCGTGGCCGAGGGCGTGGAGAACTCCAACTTCCTGCTGGAGACCGAGGTCGGGCGCTACTTTCTGACGATCTACGAGAAGCGGGTGCGCGAGGCGGACCTTCCCTTCTTCCTGGGCCTCATGCACTGGCTGGCAGACCGCGGTTTTCCCAGCGCCACGCCCATTGCCGACCGGAGGGGCGAGACGCTCAAGCGCGTGCGCGGCAAGCCCGCCGCCATCATCAGCTTTCTGCCGGGGCTTTCGGTGCGCCGCCCCACCGCCGCCCACTGCCGCGAGGCAGGTGCGGGTCTGGCCTGGCTGCACCAGGCGGCCGAGGGCTATCCGGGCCGGCGTGGCAATGACTTGGGCCAAGCGGCCTGGGCGGGAATGTTCGAAGGGCTTGCGGGCGACGCCGAGGCGCTGAAGCCCGGTCTCGCCGCCACGATCCGCGCCGACCTGGAACGCATCGCAGCGAACTGGCCCGCGGGTCTGCCAACCGGCGTGATCCACGAGGACTACTTCCCCGACAACGTCTTCTTCCAGGGCGGGCGGTTCGCCGGCGCCATTGACTTCTATTTCGCCTGCGTCGATGCGCTCGCCTACGATATCGCCGTGGCCTTGAACGCTTGGTGCTTCGAGCCGGACGGCAGCTTCAACATTACCTCCGCGCGCGCGCTGATCGGCGGTTACGAAAGCCGCCGGCCGTTGTCGGACGCCGAGCGCGCGGCCCTGCCGGTCCTGGCCCATGGGGCGGCCATGCGGTTCTTCCTGACGCGGCTGCACGACTGGGGGGCGACCCCGGCCGGCGCCCTCGTCAGGCCCAAGGACCCGCTGGAATACGAGCGCAAGCTGGCGGTCCACCGCTCCGCACCGGACCTGGTGCTGTTCGGAGACCTCGCGTGACACCCCAGGTGGTGATCTATACCGACGGCGCCTGCTCGGGGAATCCCGGCCCCGGCGGCTGGGGTGCGGTGCTGATCTCCGGCGCCCATGTGCGCGAGATCTGCGGCGGCGAGCCCGCCAGCACCAACAACCGCATGGAGCTGATGGCCGCCATCCAGGCGCTGGAGGCCCTGAAGAAGCCCTGCAAGGTCGAGCTGCACACCGACTCGACCTACGTGATGAAGGGCATCTCGGAATGGATCCACGCCTGGAAGAAGCGCGGCTGGATGACCGCCGACAAGAAGCCGGTCAAGAACGACGACCTCTGGAAGCGCCTCGACACCGCCCGCCTGCGCCATGACGTCGCCTGGCGCTGGGTGAAGGGCCACAACGGCCACGAGCTCAACGAACGCGCCGACGCCCTGGCCCGCCAGGGCCTGAAGGACGCCCTCCCCGCCTGATCGGACCACTCCGAGCGTCGAATGACGCCGTCCATCGAACATTGTTCGGCGGGTGATCTTGACCTCGCGGCCCGACGCCCCATCTAGTTCAAGATTGAACGACTGGAGGGAGCCTATGCCACCAGCCTTGAAAGACCGTCCCGACGTCGCCGTGTTCAACGAGATCGGGATCATCGAGCACCTGATGCGCCATGCGGTCACCGACCACCTGCCGCCCGGCGTGACCTACGCCCATTTCGAGATGCTGCTGAATTTCACCCGGTCAGGCGACGGCCAGACTCCGGCGGAGTTGGCCCAGGCGATGATGATGACCAAGGGCGCGATCACCAACATCCTGCAAAAGATGGAGGCGCTCGGCCTCGTCTGCGTGCTGGCCGACGTGAAGGACCGCCGCAAGAAGCGCGTCCGCCTGACCCGGACCGGCGCCCAGGTCTACGAACAGATCCTGCGCGACATGAAGTGGAAGATGGACGCCCTGCGCGAGGGCTTCACCGACAACGAGTTCCGCCAGGCCCTGCCGTTCTTGCGCTCGCTGCGGACCTTCCTGGAAGAGATCAGCGAGCAATCCGAACCCGAAGCCTCGATCCGCCGCTGAGGCCGATCACCTCAACGTCGACCCCTGCCGGGAGGCTCTCGCCCTCGTCCAGTTCGGCGGCCCACTCCTTGCCGTCGATGAGCACCCGGCCCGAACGCCCGTCGAAGGGCGCGGCGGCCTTGCCGCGGTGGCCGACCAGGCGCGCGACATTGTCGTTGATGTCACCACCCTCCTCGGTCTTCGACGGCCAGAACCTGCGCGCCAGCAGGGTCGAGACGATGGTCAGCCCGGCGAACAGGCCGATCTCCAGGGCGGCTGTGTCGAGCACCCCGCTCAGCAGTCCCACGACGGCGGCGGAGGCGGCGGGCCACATCAGCCAGCCCGAACCGAAGGCCACCTCGACGGCGAGGATCGCGGCGCCCAGGGCCAGCCAGACCCAGAGCGCGTGATCGGCGTAGATCTGGGCGAACATGTCCATGCTCCTCAAGCTCCGGTGGGCGGAACCGCCGGGCGGCGCGCGGCCGGCGGCGCGGGGGGCCTCGGCGGCGGCGGGACGTCGCTCTTGATGAACTTCACCAGCTCGCCCACCCCTGCCAGCGAGCCAACCAGGGCTGACATCTCGGCGGGCACGATGACGGTCTTCTGGTGCGGGCTTTCGGCCAGCTTGGCGAAGGCCTCGACATACTTCTGCGCGACGAAATAGTTGATGGCGTTGACGTCGCCGCGGGCGATGGCCTCCGACACCATGGTGGTCGCCTTGGCCTCGGCCTCGGCCTCGCGCTCACGAGCCTCGGCGTCGCGATAGGCGGCTTCGCGGCGGCCCTCGGCCTCCAGGATCGCGGCTTGCTTGGCGCCCTCGGCGCGGGCGATGGCGGCGGACTTCTCGCCGTCCGCCTCGGTGATGACCGCCCGGCGCTCGCGCTCGGCCTTCATCTGGCGGGCCATGGCGTTGGTGATGTCCGGCGGCGGCATCAGGTCCTTGATCTCGATCCGCGCCACCTTGACGCCCCACGGGCTGGTGGCCGAGTCGATCACGTGCAGCAGGCGGGTGTTGATCTGGTCGCGTTGCGACAGCACCTCGTCCAACTCCATGGAGCCGACCACGGTGCGCAGATTGGTCATGCAGAGCTGGGAGATGGCGTAGTTGAGGTTGTCCACTCGATAGGCGGCGGCCGCGGCGTCCATCACCTGGATGAAGACGATGCCGTCGACCTTCACCACGGCGTTGTCCTTGGTGATGACCTCCTGCTGGGGAACGTCGAGCACCTGCTCCATCATGTTCATCCGCCGGCCGACCCCCTCGATGAACGGAGTCAGGAAGGCGATGCCGGGCTTCAGCGTGCGGGTGTAACGGCCGAACCGCTCGACGGTGAACTCCCGTCCCTGGGGCACGATCTTGATGGCGGCGAACAGGATCACCAGCGCCAGCACCAAGAATACGAGTGAAGCGGTAAGCTCCATGACAACCTCCCCGAGAACCTGAGGCGAAGCTTAACGCGGGCGGGCGGGCTCCGCCATGTCCGTCGACGGCTGGGGTTCGGCGACCGGCACGGCGACCTTCGCGCGCGCCAGGCGCGCGGAGAGGTCCCGCCCGTGGCCGGCCACCATGGCCTGAGCGCGCTTCACCCCGGGGCCGCAGCGTGGGAACTCGCTGCGCCGGGCGACGAAGCCCGCGTTGAAGCCCTCCTTGATCTGGCGGTCCAGTCCGGCGTCGGGCTGTTCGGCCTCGACCAGACGGATCATCCGATTGCGCCAATATTGGTCGCCGGTCCCGGAACAGGCCTGTCGCAGAGCGTGGCTCTCGCCCAACACATAGGCCAGCTCGGCCAGGGTCTGATGCAGATCGGGGCTGCGCTCCTGGGCCAGGGCCGGCAGGGGCGCGAGGGCGAGCACGGCGAACATCCAACGCATGGCGCAGGTTAGAGCGGGCGGCGGCGGCTTGTCACGGGCGCCTTAATTCCGTCTGCTGGCCAGAGGACTTGAGCGACCTGGAGCCCTGACCGATGCGCCTCGCCCTGTTGACCGTCCTTGCCGTCCTGGCCACCGGTCCCGCCGCGGCCGCGCCCGCCAAGCCCGCTGCGGTCAAGCCGGCGGTCGCCAAGCCCGCGGCTTCGAAGCCCCCGGCCAAGCCTGGCTTCGACGCCCGCGACCCGGCCGCGGTGGCGGCCCTGCTGGCCGGCGCCGGCGCAAAGACCGAGACCGCGCGCGGCGGCGAGGGCCAGGTCGCCATGAAGGTGGTCACCCCCGGCGGCGGCTTCGGGATGCAGTTCGCCAACTGCGACGCCAAGGGCAAGGCCTGCGCCGGCGTGGCCTTTTCCACCGGCTTCGACCGCCAGACGCCGACCCTGGCCCATATGAACCTCTTCAACCGCACCCAGTTCGCCTGTCGCGGCTTCACGGGCGAGGACGGAAAGCCGAACGTCATGTACTCGACCTTGCTCACCTCGCGGATGACCGCCGAGGACATGAAGCAGCACCTCGGTGTCTGGCAGGGCTGCTTGGGAGCGTTCGCCCAATTCACCCGCGATCCAGCCGGCTTCCTCGCCGCCAACAGCTAGGCGTTCGTGGTCCAGGCCGCCGCGGCGAGCCGCTCCACAAGGAAGTCGAACAGCACACGGACGCGGGCCGGGCGCAGACGGCCCGGCGGGCTGACCAGGTGCAGGGCCGGTCGCGGCGGGCTCCAGTCGCACATCACGGCCTCCAGCTTGCCGTCCAGCAGGTCGCGCCAGCAGATGAACTCCGGCTGCAACGCCACGCCCAGCCCCGCGCGAAGAGCCGCGCCCAGGGCATCCGAATTGTTGACCCGCATCTGGCCGCCGACCGTCACGGTCTCGTCCCCTTCCGTGGCGTGGCTGAACCGCCAGATCTCCGGGCTCTCGACGTTGGAATAGGTGAAGGCCTGGTGGCGGGCGAGGTCGCGCGGATGGAGCGGCCGGCCATGGGCCTCGAAATAGCCGGGCGCGCCCACCAGCATGATCCGCATTTCGCAGATCCGCCGGGCCAGCAGCGAGGAGTCGGCGAGCCTGGCGATGCGGATCGCCAGGTCGTAGCCCGCGGCCACAAGGTCGATCTGCTCGTCGGCCAGGTTGAGATCGATGGAGACCTCCGGATAGCGCGCCAGGAAGTCCGGCAGGATCGGGGCCAGATGCAGCAGGCCGAAGGACATCGGCGCGGCCAGCCGCACCTGGCCGCGCGGGATCGCCGACTGGGCCGCGGTCTCCATCTCCACCGCCTCGCCCTCGGAGAGGATACGGCTGGCCCGCTCAAGCGCCGCGCGGCCGCTTTCGGTCAGCGACAATCGCCGGGAGGTCCGGTGGAACAGGCTGGCGCCCATGCGCGCTTCCAGACGGCTGACCGCCTTGGAGACCGTGGCCTTGGAGAGATCCAGCTCCGATGCGGCGCGGGCGAAGGCGCCAGTCTCGGCGACCTTGGCGAACACCGCCCAGGCTTCGAAGTCGGGAAGTTTCGACATGACAATTTCCGAAACGATCTGTTTCCATCGTTTCTATTTCGAAACTTCGGGAAAGGGCTACCTCTATCTCAACAGCGGCGCTCACCCACGGAGCGCCCAGGAGACAGACCGATGATCGACCATCGACCCTTTGAATCCCTCGGCGGCGCCAACCACGGCTGGCTCGACGCCAAGCACCACTTCTCGTTCTCCGACTATCACGATCCCAGGCGCATGAGCTGGGGCGCCCTGAGGGTCTGGAACGACGACAAGATCGAGCCCAATTCCGGCTTCCCGCCGCACCCGCACGCGAACATGGAGATCATCACCTATGTCCGCACCGGGGCGATCACCCACCAGGACAGCCTGGGCAATACCGGCCGCACCGAGGCCGGCGACGTCCAGGTGATGAGCGCGGGCACGGGCATCCGGCATGCGGAGTTCAATGTCGAACCCGTCGCCACCACCCTGTTCCAGATCTGGATCCTGCCGACCAAGGCCGGCGGCGAGCCCTCCTGGGGCGCGCGTCCCTTCCCCAAGGGCGACCGGGCCGGCAAGTTCGTCACCTTGGCCAGCGGTCTCGAGGGCGACACCGACGCCCTGCCGATCCGCGCCGACGGCCGGGTGGTGGCCGCGACCCTGAAGGCCGGCGAGAGCGCAGAGTATCAGTTGGGCGAAGGCCGCTACGCCTATCTGGTCCCGGCCACGGGCTCCATCGAGGTCAACGGCGTCACCGCCAAGGCCCGCGACGGCCTGGCCATCCGTGACGAAAAGACCGTCCGGGTCACCGCCTTGGAAGACGCCGAACTCGTCTTGGTCGACGCCGCTTAGGGAACCGCGGGGCGTCCCGCCAACGGCTGCGCCCGCCCTCTGGAGCCCGGAGGGCGGGCGGCTTCCATTCCGGGCTAGACCGGTTCGCGCTGGCGCAGCTTCGAGGCCCGCTCCAAGGCGGCCTCGGCGTCGGCCACGAGGCGGCGGACGATCTCGCCGGCCGGCAGCACCTCGTGCACGCCGCCCGCCGACTGGCCCATGGCGAAGCACGACTTGTCGGGATCCAGGCCCTCGATCTGCCCGCCGATCCCACCCATCACCCCGGCCCGGCTGGAGAGCATGGCCTGCATCGGGAAGGCCTGGATGTCCTGCGGCCGGGTCTCCCATTCCTCGACATAGGGATTCTTGCGCACCCGCATCGGCTTGCCGGAATAGGACCGGGTGCGGATGGTGTCCTCGTCGGCCGCCTCCAGGATGGTCTGGCGGTAGAGTTCGCCCGCATGGGCCTCGTTGCTGGCGATGAACCGCGTGCCCATCCAGACTCCGACCGCGCCGAGCGCCAGAGACGCCGCCAGGCCGCGGCCGTCATAGAGGCCGCCGGCGGCCACCACCGGGATCTTCACCGCTTCGACAGCCTGGGCCACCAGCGGCATGGTGCCGACCAGGCCGGTATGGCCGCCGCCCTCGCCGCCCTGGCAGATCACCGCGTCGCAGCCGGCCTGCTCGGCCTTCACCGCATGCTTCACGGCCCCGCAGACCACCATGACCTTGAGGCCGGCCTTCTTGAGCTTTTCCATGATCGGCATGGGCACGCCCAGCCCGGCCACAAAGCTGGAGGCGCCTTCCTCAATGATGATCTCCACCGAGGCCGTCAGGCTCTCGGGGGAAGCGGCCAGCAGATCGACGCCGAAGGGCTTGTCGGTGAGCGCCTTCACCTTGCGCATCTCATCGCGGATGAAGTCGGGCGTGCGGCCCGCCATGCCGAGGACCCCGTAGCCCCCGGCGTTGGAGACGGCGGCGGCAAGCTCGGCGTAGGAGACGCCTCCCATGCCGGCCAGCATGACCGGGTGCTTCACCCCCAGCAGATCGCAGAGTGGAGTATGCAGGGTCATCGAAATCCTCCCGAATTTTATGCCGGGGAGGATGGCGCCGGGCGCAGGCGATGGAAACCGTGACCCGACGTCACCGGCCGAGAGAGCACCTTCGCGGCAGGAACCTCCTCTCCCCCCGAAAGACGGGTGGAGAGGAGAAGAGACGACGGCCGTTCGCCGGGGGGCTAGAAGATCGCGTAGCCGCCGTCGATCATGAAGCTGTCGCCGGTATGGAAGCTGGACGCGTCCGAAGCGAGGTAGACCGCCATGCCGCCGAAGTCGGCGGGTTTGCCCCAGCGGCGGGCTGGCACCCGCTTGATGACCTGGTCGTTGAACTTGTCGTTGCCCTGGGCGCCCGCCGTCATGTCGGTGGCGATCCAGCCTGGCAGGATGGCGTTGGCGCGCACGCCATAGCGGGCGTGTTCCACCGCGATGGCGCGGATCATGGAGATCACCGCGCCCTTGGTGGCGGCGTAGGCCTCGTTGCGCGCCGCGCCGTCGACGGCCGAGAGCGAGGAGATCGCCACCAGCGAACCGCCGGCCTTGTCCCCGGATCCCGCCCGCTCCACCATGTGCTTGCAGGCCTCGCGGAAGGTGAAGAACACCCCGTCGAGATTGACCGACAGCACCCGCCGATAGGTCTCGGTGGAGAACTCGGAGAAGGACGGCGCCCCGCCGCCGACCCCGGCATTGGCGATCACCGTGTCGACCCGGCCCATCTTGGCGACCGCCTCGACCATGCCGGCGCGGACGGCCTCCTCGTCGGCGACATCGATCACCTGGGTCAGGACGCGGACGCCTGCGCTCTTCAGCCGGTCCTCGGCGTCGGCGTTCTTCTTGGGATTGGAGCCCCAGATCACCACGTCGGCGCCGGCCTGGGCCATGGCCTCGACCATGCCGAAGCCGATACCGCCATTGCCGCCGGTGACCAGCGCCACCTTCCCCGTCAGATCGAATGGCTTATAGGCCATGGCCGCCTCCCTCGTATTTTCGAACACTTGTTCGGGAGAAGGACCCCCTGACGCCGGGGCCGTCAAGCTAGGGCGGTTGACTTCCCTGTCGTCCGGGTCGCGCGATGGCCACGGGAGAACCGCCACAATGATCACGCTCTACGACCATCCGCTTTCGCCCTACGCCCAGAAGGTCAAGATCGCCCTGCGCGAGAAGGGGCTGGCCTTCGAGACCGTGTCGCCCGGCGGCCTGGGCGCCGGCGGGGCTGAGGGCGCGTTCGTCGCCGCCAGCCCCCGCGCCGAGGTGCCGGCCCTGGTGGACGGCGAAGTCTTGGTCTTCGATTCCACCATCATCCTGGAATATCTCGAAGACCGGTATCCCGACCCGCCGATGCTGCCCGCCTCCCCCGCCGACCGGGCGCGGGTGCGGATGCTGGAAGAGGTGATGGACACCCACTTCGAGGCCATCAACTGGGGCCTGTCGGAGATCCGCTGGTTCCGCCGCGCCGAGGGCGAGCTGGCCGAGACCCTGCTGGCCAAGGCCGCCGATCAGACCCGCGGCTTCTTCGCCTGGCTGGAGGGCCAGCTCGGCGACCGGACCTGGTTCAACGGCGAGAGCTTCGGCTGGGGTGACCTGGCGGTGGCCCCCTATCTCAACGGCTCGGTCGGACACGGCAACCCGCCAGCCAAGGGCTCGAAGCTGTCGGACTGGCTGACACGGGCCAATGCCCGGCCTTCGGTCGCCGCGACCTCGGAGGAAGCCGCTGGCGCGGCCCGGGCCTCGGCCATGCCCAATGTGGCCGAGCTGGTGGAGAAGGGCCTGTTCAAACGGGAGTACCGCGACCATCGCCTAGAGTGGATGATCAAGAGCGGCGGCGCCGAGGTGGTCCTACGCGGCCTGGAGCGCAAGAACATCCGCTTCAGCCCGGACTTCGGCTAGGGCGCGGAGCGTGCTTTGCTGCGCCGAACATTGAGGTGGAGACCGGGATGCTGCTCGAGGGTTTGAAGGTCGTCGAGATGGCGACCTGGGTGGCGGGGCCGGGCTGCGCCGGGATCATGGCCGACTGGGGCGCGGAGGTGATCAAGGTCGAGAGCCCCGATGGCGACGCCACCCGGGCCTTCTATCCCGACACCGCCGAGAGCCCCGGCAACCCCATCTTCTCCATGGAGAACCGCGGCAAGAAGGGGGTGGTGCTCGACATCGCCAAGCCCGAGGGCCGCCGCGCCCTGATCGCCCTGCTGCGCCAGGCCGACGTCTTCATCACCAATGTGCGGCCGGGCTCGCTGCGGCGGATGGGGCTCGACTATGAGAGCCTGAAGGACGAACTGCCGCGCCTGATCTACGCCGCCGTCACCGGCTATGGGCTCACCGGGCCGGAAGCCGATGTCCCGGCCTTCGACATCACCGCCTTCTGGACCCGCAGCGGCGTGGCGCGCGCCACGATCCCGCCGGACCAGGAGCCCTTCCCCTCCCGCCCGGGCTTCGGCGACCACACCACCGCGCTGGCGACCCTGTCGGCGGTCCTCGCCGCCGTGCACGAACGCACCGCCACCGGACGTGGCCGACTGGTGGAGACAAGCCTGATCCGAGCCGGCGCCTACGCCATCAGCTGGGACCTGTCGCTGCAGCTCCGCTACGGCCAGGTGGTCACCGCCCAGCCGCGCGATGAGCGCCCGGTCCCCATCTCGGGCTTCTTCCGCACCGGCGACGACCGTTGGGTCTGCATCGTGCCGCGCACGCTCGACTGCTTCACCAACATGATGATCGCGATCGACCGGCCCGAGATTCTCGCCGACGAACGCTACGACCTGCCGATCGAGGACCTGGCGATTGTGCGGGAGGTCCGGGCCATGATCGACGAGGCCTTCGCCGGCATGACCCTGGCCGAAGCCTCGCAGCGGCTGACGGAGGGCGACCTGGCCTGGGCGCCCATGGCCACCCTGGCGGAGCTCGCGGACTCCGACATGGCCCAAGAAGCCGGCTGTTTCGAGATCGTCGCCGACGGCTGGGGCGGTTCGTTCCGCGCCCCCGCCGCCCCGGCCCGCTTCCCGGAAGGCGCCCCGCCGGTCGGCCGTCCCGCGCCCAAGCTCGGGGAGCATACCCGCGAGGTGCTCGAGGCCGCGGGCCTACGGCCGGACGAGATCGACGCCCTGCTTTAGCCGCCGGTCGCCACGGCCCGCCGGAAGACCGGCCGCCGCACGGCCTCGGCGAAGCGGGCCGCGTAGTCGGGGTGCTCGGTGCCCATCCAGCGGTCCCAGTGGGTGAAGTAGAGGCCGTAGTTGTAGCCGGCCTGGGCGTGGTGCAGGTCGTGGTGGGTGACGGTGCTGAGCCAGGGCAGCAGCGGCCGACCGTCACGGGTCGCGGGGAACAGCTCGTAGCCCGAGTGGCCGATGGTGTTGCGCACGATCTGGTGCAGCATGAACAGGCCGACGGCCGGCCAGACGGTGGGGACCAGCAGCACCCAGAGCGGCACGAACAGGGCGTTGATCACCGCCTCGCCGAGGTCAAAGCTGTAGGCGGTGAAGGGCGAGGGGTTGTTCGACCGGTGATGGCGCCGGTGGAAGACCCGGAACAGCCGCCGGTCGTGGATCATCCGGTGGGTCCAGTAGAACCAGGCGTCGTGGGCCAGCACCATCAGGCCGAGACTCACCCAGAACCAGACCGGCCCCAGGCCCTGGGCGATCCGGGGCCCGGGAAGCCATCCCATTCGTTCCAGGCCGAAGGTCATCAGGCCGACCGTGGAGAAGATGGCGATCGAGCGGACCGAGCAGCCGAACTCGATCAGGAGCTGGCGCGCCGAGGGTGTCTCGTCGCGGATCTTCCGGGCCCTCAGCACGGGCGCCAGCAGCACCCAGAGCACCAGCCAGACGCCGACCGCGAAGACCACATAGCGGGTCAGGTCGGTGCGCATATTGGCCAGCCATTGGAAGACGACGGGCGGCAGGTCGAGTTCGGTCATGGGGCGATCCTCCGGCGAATGCAAGATGCCGCAAGACTGCTGAGGGGACGTCGCGCCGTCTCGCCGATTGCGAAAATGGCCAGTGTTTTCAAGTTTCGCCGCGAATTTCGGGAATCGGCGAGACGCCGGCCTGACGCCAGGCGGTGGGCGTTACGCCGGTCGCGGCCTTGAAGGCGCGATTGAACGGACCGAGCGAACCGAAGCCGAGATCGTAGGCGATGGACGAGACCGGCTTGCGGGCCTGGTCCGGATCGCCCAGTGCGACCTTGGCCGCCTCGACCCGCCGGGCGTTGACGAAGGCCGCGAAGTTGCGATGGCCCAGGACCCCGTTGATCAGCCGGCGAAGCCGATGCTCGGGCAGCGACAGATTGGCGGCCAAGGCTCCGATGGTCAGGTCCTCCCGCCGCCAGATCTCATCGTCGTCCATGGCGCGGTAGAGGCGGGTGAGCGCCGCCTGGTCGGCGGCGTCCAGGTCCGGCGTGATCCTGGGGTCGGGAGAGGCCAGGGCGGTGCGGCCACTCAACAGCGCCGGGTCGGGTTTCAGGAGAACCAATGCTCCCGCCAGCGCGAGGGCCGCCAGAGCCACGGCCTGTCCCAGGGGCAGGGTCGGCGGCTGCTCTCCGAGGATCGCGCCGAGGTCGCCGATCGCGGTGAGCAGCACATAGGCGGCCGCGGCGGCCATGACCGGCGCGCGCAGGCGTCGACGCTGCTCGACCAGATCTCCGCGCCATCCGCGCCAGATCACGAAGCCGGCGTGCAGCACCAACAGGAATGCGACCAGGCTCTGCGCGAACTGAAAGATGTCTCGCGCCTCGCCGCCGACCGCCCGGCCGGCCAGCGCCAGGACGAGGACCGCGGCCGGCGGCATGAACCACTGCGGGGGCACGTCCGGATCGTCGCTGAACAGGGTGACGGCAAAGGTCCAGAACAGCCCCGAGCCCATAACCGACAGCAGCCATATGACCAGTTCGACTGGCCCCAGCCGCCCCTGCAGGATCGTGCAGTTGGCCACGGCATGGGCGATGGCGCAGGTGAAGAAGGCCGCGCCCACCCAGCGAATCGGCGTCGGGGATCCTGAAATCGCCAGCGCCGCGCCCGTGACGGCGAACCCCCCGATCGCCGCGCCACGCACCAGGCCATCCAGGACAACCAGGTCGACCACGGGGCTGCCCTAGGTCGCCGTCCAGCCGCCGTCGATGGAGAGCGCCGCGCCTGTGGCCGATGCTCCCATGTCGGAGACCAGGTACAGCAGCATGCCGGCCAGGTGGCCGTACTCGACGAACTGTTTGTTGGGCTGGGCCGCCAGGATCACGTCCTCCATCACCCGATCCTCCGGGATGCCGCGGGCGATGGCCTGGTCGCCGATCTGCTTCTCGATCAGCGGGGTCTTCACATAGCCGGGGCAGATGGCGTTGGCGGTGATGCCGGTGCGGGCCAGTTCCACGCCCAGGCCCTTGGTGAAGCCGACGACGCCGAACTTGGCGGCCACATAGGGCGCCTTGAAGGCCGAGGCGACCAGGCCGTGGGCCGAGGCGATGTTGACGATCCGCCCCCTGCCCTGGGCTTTCATGATCGGGATGGCCGCGCGGCTGGCGTGGAACGTGGACGACAGGATGACCGCGATCAGGGCGTCCCACTTCTCCGGCGGGAACTCGTCGACCGGGGCCACGTGCTGAATGCCGGCATTGTTGACCAGGATGTCCAGGCGGCCGAACTCCCGCACCGCATAGTCGATCAGGTCGGTGATCTCCTCGGGCTTGGTCATGTCCGCGCCGTGATACCGGATCGCGGCGTTGGTGCGCTCCTGCAGCTTGCGGCGGTCGTGCTCGATCTGGGCCGGATCGCCGAAGCCGTTGAGGATGACGTTCACCCCCTGCTCGGCCAGGGCGCCGGCCAGGGCCTGGCCGATCCCGCTGGTGGAGCCGGTGATCACGGCCACGTGGCCTTGCAGCCCATAGTCGACGGACATCTGTCTGTGCCTTGCTGATCTTTACCCAGGCGGTTCGTAGGGTACTACTGCAACCTAGATTTGAAGTGTCTCGGGGAGGGACTTACATGGCTACGAAGGTTGCGGTCATAAACATGAAGGGCGGCGTGGGAAAGAGCACGCTCTGTACCAACCTCGGCTGGCACTTTTCCGCGATGAGCAATTGGCGCAAGCGCGTGCTTGTCGTCGATCTCGACCCTCAGTTTAATTCGAGCCAGTACCTCTTAGGCGCAGCGCGATATGAGCGCGACGTTATGACTGCCGGCTCGCCAACCATTTGGGATGTTTTCGAGCAAGCCTCACGTGCGCCAGGTCTACGAGCGTCAGGACGGAATCTCTCCGACGCTGTCGTAAACGTGGCGACCTTCGTCAACGGGCAGACTCTATCTCTTATCCCTTCTCAACTCGAACTCAGCCACACGCTCAAAAATCCGAGCCAAAAGGAACATCTTTTGGCGAATTTTCTATCCGACATTGAGAATAACTACGATCTAATAATAATTGACTGCGCCCCAACAGAATCTGTACTCACTACTGCTGCATACTTGTCAGCCGATCATGTATTGATTCCTGTGAAACCCGAATTCCTATCCACAATCGGTCTGCCGCTCATTCGGCAATCTCTAACTGATTTTGAGCGGTCATTTAGAAAGTCGTTATCGGTCACAGGAATTTGCTTCAATATGTGCTCGGACTATTCACCCGAGGAAAATCGCTCCAAACAGGAAGTCCGCGATCTCTCGGCAACCTTTGGCTGGCATGTGTTTTCAGAGGAGGTGCCTTATTCCCGATCGTTCCCGAAAGGCGCCCGTGAGGGGAACCCCATCTTCCGAACATCGTACGCGAGGTCTAACGTAGCGAGTGAGACTGCGGCTTTTTGCAACGCTTTCGCGAGACAAGTAGGACTATGACGAACTCCAAAGCCGAGAGGCTTAAGAGGGAATTGCTCAGCCTCTACCTTCGATACGGTCAGGCCACATTTCGGGAGGTACTCGACCAGTTTCGAGATGGCTCGGCCTTAGCCGGACTTCCCGAAGTCCTTGCCGAGATTGAACGTAGCGGGCCTTCAAGAGTGAGGACCCGGAGAACACCAGCGCGCTCGTTCCCGGATAGAGAAGACTCTACGCCAGCGGAAATTGCCGCCAGTGGCCATCCGGACGCGCGTAAAATCGCGGACTTCTACGTCGACGTAACGCGCGGCAAGCTTCTGCGGACCCCGCGTGCCCTACGCGGCTATGCAGCACAGATCGGTGTTGAACTCCCAAACAAAACGCCCAGCCGTTCGGTGCTGGCTAAGGAGTTTGCGCGCCGGCTTCTGACAATGCGCGACTCGGCGCGTCAGGACTTCCTGATGTTGGGCGAGAGGCATGATGCCGAGGAGTCGTCTCTCCGCGGATGGAGCGACTTAATCGTCAAGCCTTGAGCGGCGGCTGGGGCCGCGAGAACACCCATTCCGTGTCGGTCGAGGCGCTCTTCTGGAACTTGTAGCCCTCGGAGTCGAAGGCCTTCAGATCGGTGGCTCGCTCGATGCGATGATCGATGGCGTAGCGGGCCATCAGGCCCCGCGCCTTCTTGGCGTAGAACGAGATGATCTTGGATTCGCCGTCCTTCTCCTCGAAGAACTTGGCGGTCACCAGGGGCAGCTTCAGCGCCTTCACGTCGACGGCGCCGAAATATTCCAGGCTGGCGCAGTTCACCAGGGTCGGGTCCTTCTGGCCGGCGGCGGCCTCATTCAGGGCCGTGGCGATCTTGTCGCCCCAGAAGGCGTAGAGGGTCTTGCCGCGCTTGGTCTTCAGCGACACGCCCATCTCCAGCCGATAGGGCTGGATGATGTCCATGGGCCGCAGGACCCCGTACAGGCCCGACAGGATCCGCAGGTGCGACTGGGCGTAGGCTAGGCCCTTCTTGTCCAGCTCGCGGGCCTTCAAGCCCGAATAGACGTCGCCGTTGAAGGCGAAGGCCGCCTGCAGCCCATCCTCCATGGCCGGATCGAAGGCCTGGAAGCGCTCGCGGTTGAGCTGCGCCAGATTGTCCGACAGGTCCATCATCCGCTTCAGGTCGGACGTCCTGAGCTTCTTGGCGGTCACGGCCAGCTCGGCGATGTCGGCGGCCATTTCCGGCGTGGTCATCGGCAGGGCGGCCGCGGGCGCGGTGAAGTCCAGCGCCTTGGCCGGGGAGATGACGATCAGCATGCGGGGCTCAGAACAGGACTCGCGGATTCATGATCCGCTTCGGGTCCAGGCTCTGCCTTATGGCGATGAGCGCCGCAACCTCGACCGGGCTTTTGTAGCGCCGCGCCTCCTCGGTCTTCATCGAACCCAGGCCGTGCTCGGCCGAGATCGAGCCGCCCATGGAGGCCACGATGTCGTGGACGATACGCGAGCCCTCGCTCCGCTTGGCTGAGTGAACCGCGTCGTCGCCACCGTCGGGGCGGATGATGTCGTAGTGGATATTGCCGTCGCCCATGTGGCCGAAGGCGGTGACCCGGCAACCGGGAACGAAGGCCTCCATGGCGGCGGTGGCCTCGGCGAGGAAGTCGGCGACGCGGCTCACCGGCACGGAGACATCGTGCTTCCAGGTCGCGCCCTCGGGCTTCTGGCCAGGCGACTGGTTCTCGCGGATCGACCACAGGGCCCTCGCCTGGCTCTGGGTCTGGGCGACCACCGCGTCACGGACCAGGCCGTCTTCCAGGCCCTTGGACAGCAGCCGCTCCAGGGCGGCCTCGGCGGCGCCGGGCTCGCCGGAGGCGATCTCGATCAGCACGTACCAAGGGTGAATCTCGGTCAGCGGGTCGCGCTGATCGGGGATGTTCTCCAGCACGAACTCGATGCCGCGCCGGCCCATCAACTCGAAGGCCTCGACGCCGGTCCCGGCGGTGTCCTTGGCGCGGACCAGCAGGTCGAGCGCGGCCTGGGGCGTGTCCACGGCGGCGATGGCGGTGGCGCGCGAGACCAGGACCGGGAACAGCTTCAGGCTGGCGGCCGTCACAACGCCCAGGGTGCCTTCGGCGCCGATCAGCAGCTGCTTGAGGTCGTAGCCGGTATTGTCCTTGCGCAGGCGTTTCAGTCCATTCCAGACCTCGCCGTTGGGCAGCACCGCCTCCAGGCCCAGGACCAGTTCGCGGGTGTTCCCGTAGCGCAGGACCGCCGTGCCCCCGGCGTTGGTGGAAACTACCCCGCCGATGGTCGCCGTGCCCTCGGACGCCAGGTCCAGGGGAAAGCGCCGCCCCTTGGCGAGCGCGGCCTCATGCACCGCCGCCAAGGTCACCCCGGCTTCGGCCACGATCACGTCGTCGAAGGCGTCGATGTCGCGGATGGTCCGCAGGCGCTCGGTGGAAAGCAGGATCTCGCCCAGCGGGATCTGGCCCCCGACCAGGCCGGTATTGCCGCCCTGGGGGGTGATCGGCACGCCGGCCTCGAAGCAGATCCCGACCACGGCGGCGACGTCGGCCGTCGTCTTCGGCAGGGCCAGGAATGGGGTCTCGCCCACCCAGCGGTCGCGCCACTCCACCAGCTTGGGCGCCAGGCGTTCCGGGTCCTGGCTCCAGCCGCCCTCGCCCAGCACGGCCTTGAGGCGCGAGAGCACATCGGCGGGGACGGAGATGGTCATGCCCTAGCCTAGCCCCTCGCCCTTAGCCGACAAAGCCCGCCGCGCGCATCAGCCGGTCGTTTATCGCCTCCCCCAGGCCCTCGTGCGGGATGGGGGCGACTGCGATGGCCGCGGGCTCGGTGCGGTCGGCCTCGCGCAGATAGCTGAACAGGTTTGCGGCGGCCTCGCGCAGATCGCCCGTGGGGCTGAGGTTCCAGCGGTGCTCGCCGGGGCCGAAGGCCAGATAGGCCTCTCCGGGTCCTGGCCCCGACGCCTCCAGCCGCACCGGCGCCTTGGGCGAATAGTGGCGGGCCAGGCGGCCCGGCGAGCGCTTGGCGTCCGCTTCCGCCTCGGCGAGGGGCCCGATCAGGGCCTCGATCTGCGCGCGGGTCACCGAGCCTGGCCGCAGCAGGCGCGGCTGGTCCAGCAGGGCGACCACGGTGGATTCCAGGCCGATCTCGCAGGGACCGCCGTCGAGAGAGGCCGCCGCCTTGGCTCCGGTCTCCTCCATGGCGTCGGCATAGGTGGTCGGACTGGGGCGGCCGGAGCGGTTGGCGGAGGGGGCGACCACCGGCCCGCCGAACGCGGTGAGCAGGGCGCGGGCCAGGGGATGGGCGGGGACGCGCAGGGCGACGGTGTCGAGGCCCGCCCGCGCCAGGTCGCAGACCACGGTGTCCGGGGCGATCGGCAGGACCAGGGTCAACGGGCCGGGCCAGAAGGCTTGCGCCAGGCTCCGCGCCCGCTCATCGAACACCGCCAAGGTCTCGGCCATGGCCAGGTCGGGCACGTGGCTTATCAGCGGGTTGAACCTCGGCCGGCCCTTGGCCTCGAAGATCGCCGCCACCGCTGCCGGATCGGCGGCGTTCCCGGCCAGGCCGTAGACCGTCTCGGTGGGCAGGATGACGAGTTCGCCGGCGCGCAGCGCCCGCGTCGCCGCGGCTAGTGCCGCGTCGCCGTGAGGTCCACGCTGATCGTGACCTTGGCCGGTATCTGGTCTGTGTTCGTCCACTCGCCCTGCCCGACGCCGAAGGCCGTTCGGTCGAGGCTGGTTACACCGCGTAGCCGCGCCGTGTCGCCGTCGATCTTCAGGGTGAAGGGCAGGCTGAGCGGCTTGGTCTCCCCGCGCAGGGTCAGCTCGCCCTCGGCGACATAGCGGTGCGCCCCGGTCTTGCGGAACCGCCGAGCGGCGAACACCGCCTTGGGATGGGACGCCGCGTCGAACCAGTCACCGCTGGGCAGCACCTCGTCGCGCTGGCTGTCACCGGTGTCGGCGGAGGCGACTTCGATCTCCACCCGGACGCTGGAACGATCCAGGGCTTCGGGGGCGAACACGATATCGGCGCTCCAGCGCTGGAACCGGCCCTCGATGGGCGCGCCGCTGAAGGCCGTGGCGAAGGCCAGGGTTCCACCCGGCGCGACGGCCCAGCGGCTGGGCTCCCCCGGAACCACCGGGGCCGCGATGGGGATTGGCGCAGCCGCCGCTGGGGTCGGCGTCGCGACAGGCACGGCGGCCGGCGCAAGCTTTGAGGCCCGTACCGGCGGCGACACCAGAAAGCCCGTGGCCGTGATCGCGCCCGCGGTCAGGACGATAGCGACCAGCCGCGGCTCCAGCCAGCGGCCGGCCCTGGCGCCGGGCGCCATGCGGGCCAGCACCGGCTCATCGCGGGAGAAGAGCTGATGCTTCAACGCGCCGGCTACGTGCAGGGCCAGCAAGCCCCATGCCGTCCAGGCGAGCGACTTGTGGACCCCGTAGGCCACGAGGTTCCAGGCGGCCTTGGCCGGGGCGGCCAGCTCGGCGAGGCCCGGGACGTGCGGCCAGGGGATCGTTCCATAGAGCAGGGTCGGGATGGTGATCTTGCTGGTGGAGACCACGACCCAGCCGCTCAACGGCAGGCCGATCATGATGACGTAGAAACCCCAGTGGGTGGCGACCGCCAGCCGCCGCTCCCACGGCGCAAGGGTTTCCGGCTCGGGTGGCGGCCGATGGGTCAGGCGCCAAGCGAGCCGCACGAGGCTGAGGGCCAGGATGGTGACGCCCACCGACTTGTGGAGCTGGATGAGGCTGAAGCCCTCCAGGGTGGTCCTCAGCCCATGGCCGCGCCAGCCGAGGATGAGCTGGAAGACGATGGCGGCGGCGATCAGCCAATGGAGGACGATCGCGACGGCGCTGTAACGGTCCCGAACCACGTGGCTCCTACTTCCTGGTGAACTCGACCTCGAACATAAGGTCCAGATCGTCGCCCGCCACGCTGCTCATGGTGGTCAGGCCGAAATCCGAGCGCTTGATGCGAGTGGTCCCCGAGAAGCCCATTCGCGTGCCTGCGCCCAGCAGGCCAGGCCCTACCCCGTTGAACACCACGTCGAGGTCCACCGGCTTGGTCACGCCCAAGAAGGTCAGATCGCCATGGACGACGCCCTTGGCCGGCTCGCCCTCCGTCCGGGTGGCGACGAAGGTGATGGTCGGATGCTTCTCAGCGTCCAGATAGCTCGAGCCCGTCAGGGTCTTGTCGAAACCCGGCACATTGGTGCGCAGGGATGCCGGGTCGACGGTGATGGTCACCTGGGTCGCCCCCCAGTTGGCAGGGTCGTAGGTGAAGCCGCCGGCCAGCTTTTCGAACCGGATGACGAACTTCGAAAATCCGCCCATGTGCGGGACCTTGACCAGCAGGCTGGCGTGGCGCGGGTCTAACCCATAGTCGCCGGCCGGGACGCGGGCCGGGTCCTGGCTGGTGGGGTCGGCGGCGGCCTGGCCGGCCAGGGCGAGGCTGAACGCGATTGCGACGAGCATGGTCCTGACCATGGCGGCTCCCAGCATGCTGACGCGGCTGGCTTGGCCGCTCCCTTAGCTTAGCCTAGAACGCGCCAGCCATGAGGAGTTCCCAATGACCTTCCGCGCCCCGGTTCGCGATCTCGCGCTCGCCCTTCGGACCGCCGGTCACCCGGCCCTGGTTGGTCAGGCCTTCCCCGAGCTCGACGACGACACCGTCGCCGCGGTGCTGGACGCCGCCGGCGCCTTCGTCGAGAGCGAGCTGGCGCCGCTGAACCGCAAGGGCGACCAGGTCGGCGCGCGCTTCGAGAACGGCGTGGTCAGCGCGGCGCCCGGCTTCGCCCAGGCCTACCAGGCCTTCGTGGCCGGTGGCTGGAACTCGCTGTCGGCCGATCCCGAGCACGGCGGCCAGGGCCTGACCAAGGCCATGGAGCTGGCGGTCTTCGAGATGGTCCACGCATCCAACATGGCCTTCGGCCTGTGCCCGATGCTGACCCAGGGCGCCATCGAGGCCCTGGACCTGCACGGCACCGAGCGCCAGAAACGCCTGGTCCTGCCCAAGCTGGTCTCCGGCGAATGGACCGGCACCATGAACCTGACCGAGCCCCAAGCCGGTTCGGACCTGGCCGCCGTGACCACCCGGGCCGAGCCGGACGGTGAAGGCGGCTATCGCCTGCACGGCCAAAAGATCTTCATCACCTGGGGCGATCACGACGCCGCCGACAATATCTGCCACCTGGTCCTGGCTCGCCTGCCCGACGCGCCGCCCGGCGTGAAAGGCATCTCGCTCTTCCTGGCCACCAAGCGGCTGGTGGAGGACGACGGCAGCCTGGGGATCGCCAACGACCTGCGCGCCGGGTCCATCGAGCACAAGCTGGGCATCCATGGCTCGCCCACCTGCGTCATGCTGTTCGAAGGCGCCAAGGCCGAGCTGGTCGGCGAGGTGAACAACGGCATCGCCCATATGTTCGTGATGATGAACGCCGCGCGCCTGCAAGTCGGCGTCCAGGGCGTGGCCATCGCCGAGCGGGCCTTCCAGCAGGCCCTGGCCTTCAGCCAGGAGCGCCGCCAGGGCCGCGCGGCCTGGTCGGCGGACGGCTCGATCTACGGCCACCCCGACGTGCGCCGCACCCTTCTGCTGATGAAGGCCAAGATCGAGGCGGCCCGGGCCATCTGCCTGACCACCGGGGTCTGCGCCGACCTCGCTCGGCTGGCGCCCAGCGAGGCCGAACGCACCACCGCTCGCCAGCGCCAGGAGCTGCTGACCCCCATCGCCAAGGCCTGGTCCACCGACATCGGGGTCGAGGTCGCCTCGCAGGGCGTGCAGGTCCACGGCGGCATGGGCTTCATCGAGGAGACCGGCGCGGCCCAGCACTATCGCGACGCCCGCATCGCCCCGATCTACGAAGGCACCAACGGCATCCAGGCCATCGACCTTGTGGGCCGCAAGGTTCCGATGGAGGGCGGCGGAGTCATGGATGCTCTGTGCGCGGAGATGCACGCCGCCGTCGAGGATCTGGCCGCCGCGCCGGGTCTTGAGGCCGTGGCCGCGCGGCTCGACGCCGGGATCGCGGCCCTGGAGCGGGCCACCGACTGGCTGCTTCAGAACAAGGGCCCCAATGCGCTTACCGCGGCGACGCCCTATCTGAAGCTGGCCGGCGACGTGATCGGCGGCTGGATGCTGGCCCGCCAAGCGCTCGCTACGGCGGCTGGGTCCGACGAGTGGTCGCAGAGCAAGTCGGCCCTCGCCCGCCTCTATGCCGGCCAGGTCCTGGCCCAGGCGCCAGGGTTGGCGGACGGCGTGATGGACGGCGCCGGCGACCTGGAAAGCGTCACCGCCCACGCCCTGGGCGGCTAGCTAGGCCGCCGCCAATCCCGGCGCGTCGTGCAGGGTCGGATCCAGGCCACGCCCCATCAGGTCGATGAAGTTGTCGCGGTAGAAGGCCCGCTTGGCGTGGTCCGACGCGCCCTCCAGGGCGTCGTTGAACCGCTTCAGCGGGTTGCGGCCGCCCTCGATGTGCGGGAAGTCCGACGAGAACAGGCACATCTCCTCGCCCGAATTGGCGATGATCCAGGCGGTGTCCTCGTGCGGATAGGGGGTGACGCGGAACTGGCGGCGCAGGATCTCGCTGGGCTTGGCCGAGAGCCTCTGGAGACGCTCCTCCTTGCCGAAGGCCGCGGCGCCGGAATCCATGAACCGCATCAGGCTGGGCAGCCATGACGCGCCCAATTCGATGGCCCCGAACTTCAGCCGCGGGAAGCGATCGAAGACCCCGTCGATCACCAGGGCCGACAGGGTCTGCCAGATCGAGATCGGGATGGTCATGAAGGTCAGCGAGGTGAAGTTCTCTGCCCCGCCGTGGAAATCCAGCACCTGGGGACCGCCGTTGACCAGGTAGTCCTGGTGCATCTTCTCCTCGCCGCCGACGTGGAAGAGGATCGGGATGCCGGCCTCCTGGACCACCGCCCACAAGGGATCGAGGTCGATGTGACTGGGGGAATGGCCCCTAGGGTGACGCGAGGGGATGACGATGCCCTTGCAGCCCATGGCGATGGCTTCGCGGGCGATCTGCGGCGCGCGGGCCATGTCGATCAGCGGCACATAGCCCGTGGCCAGCAGCCGGCGGTCCACGGAGCAGAACTCGCTCATCATCCGGTTGTGCGCGCGCGCGGCCTCCACGGCGAGGTCGGCCTCGCCCATCTCCTCGAGGCCGTAATTGCTGAGCGAGGCGGTGGTGAACACCAGCTGGCTGGCGAAACCGAACAGGTCCAGCGCCTTGGGCCGGTCCTGGCTGCGGAAGGCGCCCAGCGCGTGGTAGTTCTTGCGCAGCAGCAGGTTGGTCTCGTCGCCGGCCCGGAACTCCGGGTCCTCCTGCAGGGCGGTGGCCTTCTCGAACCACTCAGGCAACACGTCCTTCTTGCCGGTCGCCTCGACGAAGGCCTCCCGGACCTTGGGATCCAGATAGCGGTGCAGCGTGCCCGGCAGCTCCATCACATGGCTGTCGGCGTCGTGGATGGTCTGGCCGTCGACGTAGGGCATGGCGTCCTCCCGGCGATCTTGTGGTCGCCCGCCTCGAACAGTGCGGACGCCACGATACCGGAGTCAAGAAAGTCGGAGGCGCTGGTCGGCGCCTCCGCCTCGTCGACCTAGAGTTGGGCCAGCAGATAGTCCGCGGCCGAGACCTTGAACTCGCCGCCCTGCTCGATGTTGAGCTCCTTCACCACGCCGTCCTCCACCAGCATGGAGTATCGCTGCGACCGCGCGCCCATGCCGAACTTGGAGCCGTCCATGCCCAGGCCCACGGCCTTGGTGAAATCGCCGTTGCCGTCGCCCAGCATGATGATGTCGTCGCCAACGCCCTGGTTCTCGCCCCAGGCCTTCATGACGAAGGCGTCATTGACCGAAAGGCAGACGATGCTGTCGACGCCCTTGGCGCGGAAATCGGCCACGTGCTCCTTGAAGCCCGGCAGGTGGCGGGCCGAGCAGGTCGGGGTGAAGGCGCCGGGCACGGCGAACAGGGCGACCTTCTTGCCCGCGAACACGTCGTCGGTGGTCATGGGCCGCGGGCCCTCGGCCGTGCCGGCGGCGAAGGTGGCGGCGGGCAGCTTGTCGCCGACTTTGATGGTCATCTTGCTCTCTCCCGAATGAAGTTCTGCAGCAGATAACGCGGATGCGTTCGTCTTCAACGCCCTTATCTCGCATCCAGGCTTGAAAGCGCCGCGTTCCGGCTCAAATCTGCTGGGAATGGAAGACGGTTCATTTCTCTCCGGCCAGATCCTGATCGCCATGCCGGGAATAGGTGACCCGCGGTTCGAGCGCGCGGTGGTGCTGGTCTGCGCCCACGACGAGAGCCACGCCATGGGCATCGCGGTGAACCGGCCTGTCGAGGGCCTGACCGTGCCCGACCTGCTGAAACGGCTCGAGGTCAAGTCGACCATCGATATCCCGCCCGACCTAGTGCTGATGGGCGGGCCGGTGGAGCGCGAGCGCGGCTTCGTACTGCACACCAACGACTACATGGCCGGCGACCACAGCCTGCCTATCGGCGACGATGTCTCGCTGACCGCCACGCGCGAGGTGCTGGAGGCCATGGCCGGCCACAACTCGGCTCCGCGCCGTTCGCTGCTGGCCCTGGGTTATGCCGGCTGGGGGCCGGGCCAGCTGGAGCGGGAAATCCGCGAGAACGTCTGGCTGACCTGCGAGGCCGACGAGAGCCTGATCTTCGACGGCGACCACGGGCAGAAGTGGAGCAAGGCGCTCGCCAAGCTGGGCGTCGACGCCAGCCTGCTCAGCGCCACGGCCGGACGAGCCTGAGCCGTTCGGCGATGATCGCATGCCGATCGAAACGGCTTCCCGCTTGCTTGTCGGGAACACAACTTAACGTTTTTAATTTGACAAAGACGCCTTAGAGTCGGCTAAATTTCGTGAACGAGGGGGCTCGGGCATGAAATTTAGCCGAAATATCAGCTACTTCGGGGCGCTGCTTGCGCTCTCCGCCTGCGCGACCGCACCTTCGAAGTCGGGCGCCAATCTTACGACGGGCATCGCGGACTCCACTCCGGCCATGGAGGCGCACTCGCTCGCCGAGGCCTACGGCGTGGGCACGGCCCTGATCGATTTCTACGCGCGCGGCGAGTCCGATGCGCGGCGGTGGCGACGCAACATCAATCTGGGGGTGCTGACGGCGACCGTCTACACGACGGGCGCGGCCGGGCTTCGCGCCCACCCGGACAACATCTTCATCAGCTCCCTGATCGGGAGTTCGTTGCCGAGCCTCGACGCGGTGACCAATCCCGGCGGGCCGGAGGCCTGGAGCCGGGCCTTGGGCTCCACCCTCTGCTACACCCAGGCCGCCGCCAGCGCCCTGGCCCCCGAGATTCAGGCGAGCGTGAGCCAGCTCGAGGCCCAGGAAGAGCTCGGCGGCCTGACCGCCGACGAGGCGAAGGCCCTGGGCGCCTATCGCGGCTCTTACATGTCGATCACGACGGGATACCAGAAGATCTATGTCCGCTTCCTGCAGGACCGGACGACCAAGGCCATGACCATGGGCGACTTCCAGACCATCTCGGCAGTCAAGCATGAGCGGGACAAGCAGGTGACCGCGGCGGCGAACGCGGCGGGCGCTGCCAAGGCGGCCGCGGCCGCGGCCAATCCCGCGGCGGCCCGCGCCCACGACCTGACGGTCGTCACCACGGCCACATCGATGCTGGAGCAACAGGTCAAGGCTTGCGCCCAGGCCTGAATCGGGCGGATCACGGAGGAGGGTTTCATGCGGCCTTTCTTGACGACGCTCCTGTTGCTGGGAGCCTGCGTGCAGGAGGAGACCAACGCCGCGAGCGAGCCGCCCGCGCCGGTCGCCGCCCTCGTCGAAAGCGCGCCTGTCGCGGTCGACCAGCCCACCGAGCTGGGTTTTACGCCGATGTTCGTCCCGAAGGGCGGCGTTCAGGTTATCAACGGCAGGCCCATCGTCGCCGCCGACTGGCCGGCCCTGATCAAGGCGCAGTTCACGGAAGTCGACCCCGCGACGAACACGCCGGTCGGCTTCAATTGCACCGCGACGATCATCGGCCCGCGCACCCTGCTCACCGCCGCCCACTGCCTGGACAAGGGCGGCGCGCCGGCGAGCCTGCGATCGGCCAGCCTGACCCTGCAGGGCTTTGGCATTCCGATGCGCTGCGCCATTCCCGCGAGCTACGCCAATGCGACGCCCAAGCCCGGCTCGGTGCGCACCAGCGCCGACTACGCCCTCTGCCTGCTCGACGCCGACCTCGGCCAGCTCAATGCGCCCGGCCTTCGCTACGAGCGGCTGAACCTGAACAGCATCGTGGCTAAGGGCTCGAACGTCGCCATCACCGGATGGGGCTGCACCAAGGCGGTCTTCAAGCCCGGCGGCGGCTTCGCCCATGGCGAAGCCAGTCCCAAGCCCCTGGCCGTCGGCGCGCCGGTGGACGCCCCGGCCGGGTCGCCCGCCGAACCCAACTACCTGGCCACCCGGTCCAAGCCCGCGACAGGCGGCGCCCTCTGCCCCGGCGACTCGGGCGGCCCGCTGTATCGTGGCCCCGCGCTGGTGACGGCCGACTATGGCGTGAACGGCAAGGCGGCCCGCGAGGTGGTCGCGGTGAACTCGTCCATCGCCGCGGCCTGGACCTCGGCCACTCAATACGACCTGGTCTCGCGCTATTCCGCTGTGGCGACGCCTGACTTCAGGGCCTTCCTGGACGCCTGGATCGCCGCCAGGACCAAGGAAGATTCGGCCAAGCAGCCCCCCCGGATCTGCGGCAAGAACCTGGAAGGCGGGAAGTGCGCCGCCGCCGCATAACCAGGACTTCGGCGGGCGGTCGCCTGGCGCGCCAGGTGCTCATCACCGTCATGGCCGCGAGCCTGGCCGCGCCTGACTGGGCCCGGAGCCAGCCGGCGGGCGTCACGACCTCCACCGTGACCCTCAGGGCCACCACGCCCAACCTGCCCGACGACCTCTTGAAGTATATCGCGCGCAACGCCCAACCCACGCGCCTGGCGCGCGCCAACTATCCGGAGGCCGGGCTGTTCAGCGCCCGGGAGGCCATCCAGATCCTGTGCGGCTCCGTCCGCGAGAGCTATCTCGCGGAGTTCCGCGCCCGCAACAGTCATGACGACGTCGACGGACCGATGGGCGCGCGGGCGTTCGAGTACGAGTTTCCGGCCTGTCCCTATGTGCGGCTGACGGCGGGCGACCTGAACTACACGATCGCATCGGGCGAGGTCGCCAGCGCCGTGCGCCTCAAGCTGACCGGGGTGCCCGGAAAACGTGAGACCAACTCCAAGTACTTCTCCCTGCCGCTTGGAAAGCTCGACAGCCTGTCGATCGGCCAGCAGGTCCCGGTGCCCTACATCACCGCCCCGACGAAACTGTTCGTCGACGACGCGTTTCACTTCACCAAGGGAATGATGACCACGGTGCCAGCGATCAGCGGCGCCGTCGCCCCCCAGGTCGCCGCGGACAACCTGCTGGCGCCCACCAAGGACACGCCTCCGTCCAAAGGCCGGATCATCATGGGGGTCAAGAGCGGCCCGGCGGCCATCGCCGAGCCGGTCGAGTGCGCGGGCTCCGACGGCGAGGCCTTCGACGCCAGGCGCGTCGCCGACGCCTATGGATATTCCACGTCGCGCGGACTCGGCACGGGTGAGACCGCTCGGGTTTTCGTCATCGACAACGGCTTCTTCGGGGTCACCCGCGCGCCCGCGACCCTGAGCTTCAATCATCCCGACCGGTTCGCGAGGGACTACTTCAACACCTTCGACTATGCCGCCGGCTTCATTGGGCCGGTGCTCGCCATAACCACGCCCGAGACCTACCCGATCAATTTCCAGAACCAGCTGACCGTCTCCGACGACATCGCCGGCCACGGAACGCACGTCACCGGCCTCGTCCTGGGCGGACCCGCGTTCATGCCCTATCGAAGCATCCTGGCCGCCGGTTCGCCGTTCAAGATCGCCATCCTCAATGTCGGTCGCGGCGGCGACGTTCTGATCACCGGTTCCGAGCAGACCCTCGCCAACCACATCGGATTCCTCAAGACGCCGCACATCGTGAACCTCAGCCTGACCTATCAGGGTGGCCTGTCTGCGGAGGTCGATCGCGCGTTCCCCTTCATCAACGGGGACTCGCCGCATCTTTATGTGGTGGCCGCCGGCAACGACTCGGTGTCGGACGTTCAGGGTAGCGGGGTCTACCCGGCGGCCTTTGGCGGGCCGGCCAAGGACAATGTGATCACCGTCGCGGCCCTGACCCAGGTGGGACGGCTGGCGACCTTCAGCAACACCGGACGCCGGGCTGTCGACGTCGCCGCGCCGGGGTGCAGGATCCGCTCATGGATCGACGCGGAGGGCGCAGACCTCGCCATGAGCGGCACGTCGCAGGCCGCGCCGCTGGTGACGTTCAACGCCGTCCTGCTCCGCAAGCTGGCCGGGCTGGGTCCGAAACACCTGAAGACCCGGATCCTCATCTCGACCGACTTGCTCGCGGACGAGGACCAGGCCCGGATCGCTTCACGGGGGCGGATCAACATCGCCAAGTCGCTATTCGTCTTCGACGACTATGTCCGCTATCGCGGGCCGGACGGCCAGGTCCGCGAGGTAGTGGGCGACATCGTCTCGCAACCCGACTTCAGTTGCCGTCTGGTCGACGAGCCTAGTTTGGCGGTCAGCTGGAGCGACGTGTGGGCCTACAAGCGCGGGAGCTCGGCCCCCCGGCTCTACACGGGGAGGATGCGGCCAGACGCCCCGCTGAGCGAGCCCTGCGTGGTCGACGCCGTCAGCGCCACCGAGCTCGTCGTACAGACGCGGCGCGAGATCACGACCAGCGGCCTGGTGGACACGGCCGGGCAACCGGATCTCCACATACCCGTCACCGATCTGCTGGAGTTTGTCCGCAAAGGGCCACCCGTCGCGGGCGGCTAGCCGCGCGCCTTCACCGGCGCGGCGCCGTCGACATAGCTCTCGTTGAGATAGACCTCGGCCTCCTGCGGCGACAGGGCCGGGGCATAGCCGAAGCCCTGGCCGTAGTCGCAGCCGAGCGACAGGAGCTGGCGGGCCATCTGGGCGTTCTCGACGCCCTCGGCCACGACCTCCAGGGCCAGGTCCTGGCCGAGCTTGACCACCGAGGAGACGATCTTCGCCGAGCCCTCGTTGGTGGCCATGGTCCGCACGAAGTAGCGATCGATCTTCAAGGTGTCGAAGGGCAGCCGGGTCAGGTAGCTGAGAGACGAGAAACCAGTGCCGAAGTCGTCCAGGGCCAAGGCCGCGCCCGCCTCGCGCAGGTTGCGCAGCACCAAGGCGGCCCGGTCGGGATCGCGCATGACGTCGCCCTCGGTGACCTCCAGCTTCAGCGCCCCCGGCGGCAGGCCGGTTTCGCGGCGGATGGCCAGGACGTCGGAGATCAGGTCGGGACGGTCGAGTTCGCCGGTCGAGAGGTTCACCGCCACGGTGAGCTCTCCGGCGGCGCGGTGGTCACGACGCCAGACAGCCAGCTGATGGCCGGCCTCGCGCATCATCCGCGCGCCCAGCTCGCTCATCAGCCCCATCTCCTCACAGAGCGGCAGGAACTGGTCGGGGGTCAGCAGGCCGCGCCGGCTGTGGCGCCAGCGGACCAGCGCTTCGAACCCCGAAAGGGCGCCAGTCGAAAGCCGCACGATGGGTTGGTAGTAGGCCACAATCTCGCCGCGTCCCATGGCGCCGCGCAGGTCGCTTTCCAGGGCCAGGCGCGACAGGCCGTCACTTTCCAGGCCACGGCCATAGGCGGCGGCCCCGCCGCGTCCGCCGCTCTTGGCGGACTCAACGGCCAGCTCGGCGCGACGCAGCAGCTCGGCGGCCTCGGGCGCGTCCTCGCCGCCGATCGCCTCGACGGCGCCGATGGAGAGGGTGGGATGGATGTCGAAGCCGGCCACACGCAGGGGCTGCTCCAGGGCCTGGCGCAGGATCTCCGCGGCGCTGGGCGTGGAGGTGGGCGCCAGGACCGCGAATTCGTCCTCGCCGACCCGGGCCAGCAGGGCGCCGGGCGGGAAGGCGGCGGCCAGGCGCGAGCCCAGGGCGGCCAGGACAAGATCGGCCCGCTCGTGGCCCAGGGCCTCGTTCAGGCGGCGCAGGCGATCCAGGTCAGCGACCACCAGCTCGTGATGACCCGGGGTCTGGAGCTGTTCACGGGCGCGGGTGACGAAGCTCTTGCGGTCCAGCAGTCCGGTGAGATGGTCGAGGTCGGAGGCGGCGAACTTGGTCTCCGGCGCGATCACGCCGGCGGCGCGCAGGCCCTCCTCGAGCCAGACGCCGCGCCAGATGCAGACGCCGCCGCCGCGCATCCGCAGGCGCACGGCGATCTCCGAGCCCGGATCCTGCACCCGTAAGACATCGTCGGCCATGGCCCGATCCTGGGGCAGGGCCAAGGCCCGCATGGCGGCGGAAGAACATTCGGGGGCGAGCGGGCCGAGGCCGAGCGACCGCGATGCGCCGGTCAGGCGCAGACGATCCTTCTCCGGCTCCCAAAGCCAGAGCACCACATCGGCGGCGCCCAGCGCTTCGAGCGTCGTGGTGGCGTCCCAGATCCAACGATCGTTCGGCATCGCCTCAAGACGCTACAGGCCAACGCGTCGGTCAGACCGACACTCCGTTGTCCGGTCCCTCATGCGCCCGCAAGGGCGACACCAGGCCGAACAGGACATGGTCTCGCCAAACGCCGTTAATTTTCAGATAAGCCGAGGCGAGCCCTTCTTCCTTGAACCCGGCCCGGTTGAGCAAGCGCCGCGAGGCGTCGTTCTGTGGCAGGCAGGCCGCCTCCAGCCGGTGAAGCGCCAGGGTGCGGAAGGCGAAGACCGTCAACATCCGCACGGCCGCCAGAGTTTGTCCTTGTCGGGCAAAGGGTTGGCCGCACCAATAGCCCACCGACCCCATCTGGGCGACGCCACGGCGAACGTTCGAGAGGGTGATTCCGCCGGTCAGGGCGTCGTCGGAAGCCCGGAACACGAAGAAGGGATAGGCGGTGCCGGCCTCCCGGTCGCGGCCATAAGCCGTCAGTCTGCGTCGGAACGCCGCACGGCTAAGGTCGTCGGCCGGCCAGGTCGGCTCCCACGGCTGGAGGAAGTCCCGCGAGCGGGCGCGCAGGTCGCGCCACTCGGCGTAGTCGGTCGCCCGGGGCGGACGCAGGCGCACGCCCTCGCCCTCTATCCGAAGGCCGCTCTCGGGCGCGATCCAATCCAGCAGGGCCATGGCCTGAAAATCGCGGGATTTCAGCCGGCGTCAACCCGCGGCTGCGGGCAGCTAGCCGAATAGGGCCAGGCGGAAGGCGTCGGCCGCCTTCAGCGCCGCCTTGGGCCCCAGCACGCTGACCGCGCACCGGCCCGGCGCCAGCAGGGCCGCTCCCAGGCCTTCGAGGTCGGCTGCCGTCACCGCGTCGATCTGCTCGGCGAGATCGATGGGCCGCAGGGTCTCGCCGAACAGCAGGACCTGGCCGGCGGCCTGTTCGGCGCGCGCCAGCGGCGATTCTCGCGACATGAACATGGACGCCTTGAGCTGGGCCTTGGCGCGGGAGAGTTCGGCGGCCTCGACCCCGGCGGCCATGCCCTGGATCTCGGCGGCCGCGACCCGGGCCAGTTCGGCCGCGTCCTTAGCCGCGCAGCCGGCGAACACGCCCAGCAGTCCGGCGTCGGCATAGGTTTCGGAATAGGCGTCGACGGCATAGGCTAGGCCGCGCTTCTCACGGGCTTCCTGGAACAGGCGCGAAGCCATGCCGCCGCCCAGGATCTCCGCATAGAGCCGCAGGGCGAAATAGGCCTCGTCGCGGACGCCGACAGCCGGCAGCAGGAAGACCAGATTGGCCTGCTCCAACGCCTTCACGGCAGTCTGGGCGCCCCCCTCGAACACCGGAGGGCTGGGCATGGCCGGTCCCTGCCCGCTGGCTCCGCCGAAATCGCGCTCGACGAGCGCCAGCAGTTCGTCCTCGTCCACCGCGCCGGCGGCCGTGACGATGAGAGCGTCCGGGGCATAGACGTTGGCCCGCCAGTCCGACAGCGTTCCAGGCGTCGCGGGCGCGATCGAGGCGTCCGTGCCCAGGATCGGGCGGCCGAGCGGCTGGCCCGTATAGGCAGCGGCCTGGGCCATCTCGAAGACGACGTCGTCGGGGGTGTCGGCGGCCTCGGCGATCTCCTGGCCGACCACGTGGATCTCGCGGGCCAGGTCGCCGGCCTCCATGGTCGGGCGCAGGACCAGGTCGGCGATCACGGCGCTGCCGAGGTCCAGGCCGCCCTTCAGGGCGCGAACCTGGAAGCTGGTGCGTTCATAGCCGGTGGCCGCGTTGAGCTGGCCGCCCTGGGCCTCGATCACCTCGACGATATCGCGGGCCGAACGGGCGCCGGCGCCCTTGAACACCATGTGCTCCAGCAGGTGCGACCAGCCGGAGCGGGCCTCATCCTCGAACCGCGCCCCGCGTCCGGCGACCACGGAAAGGGCGAGGGTCTCAAGGCCGTCGATGGGATCGCAGACCACCCGGACCCCGTTGCTCAGGGTGTGGACTCTAGGCAGGCGCGTGGCTTTCGGCGAAGGCCTGGACATAGGCCTTGATGGCGTCGGCGTCGGCCGGCAGGCGATCGTAGCGTTCGGCCTTGCCCGCCAGGTGCGCGGCGGCGCGTGGCATGACCGGCGTCTCGCCGGTGGCCGCGGCCACGGTGTCGGGGAACTTGGCCGGATGGGCGGTCGACAGCACCACGACGGGGCCGGTCAGGCCGGGCGCGCGGCGCATGCCGGCCACGCCGACCGCGGTGTGGGGATCGATCAGCTCACCGGTCTCGCGCAGGGTCGAGACGATGGTCCGCGCGGTCTCGCCCTCGCTGACCGAGACGCCGACGAAGGTCTCGCGCATGGCGGCGTGGGCCTGCGGCGGGATGTCGATGATCCCGGTCTCGCCGAAGGCGAGGAAAGCGCGAGCGGTCTCCAGGCCGTCCCGGCGGGCGCACTCGAAATAGAGCCGCTCGAAGTTCGAAGCCGACTGGATGTCCATCGCCGGCGACTGGGTCGGCGCGGTGACGCCGCGCACGTAGCGGCCCTCCTCGAAGGCCCGCGCCAGGATGTCGTTGGAATTGGTGGCCACCACGATCTTGTCGATCGGCAAGCCCATGCGCTTGGCCACATAGCCGGCGAACCCGTCGCCAAAATTGCCGGACGGCACGGCGAAGGAGACGCTCCGATGCGGTGCGCCCAGCGCCACCGCGGTGGTGAAGTAGTAGACGCTCTGGGCGACGATCCGGGCGAAGTTGATGGAATTGACCGCCGCCAAGCCCACTGACTGCTTCAGGCCGACGTCCTGCAGGGCGGTCTTCAGGATCGCCTGGCAGTCGTCGAAGTCGCCGGCTACCGCCACGCAGGCGACGTTGCCCTCGTCGGCCGTGGTCATGAACCGCCGCTGCACCTCGGAGATTCGCCCGTCGGGAAACATCACCACGATCTTGGTGTTGGTCCGGCCGCGGAAGGCCTCGACCGCCGCGCCGCCGGTGTCGCCGGAGGTGGCGCAAAGGATGGTCTGGGTGCGCTTCTGCTCGCCCAGCACATGATCCGAAAGCCGCGCCAGCAGTTGCATGGCCACGTCCTTGAAGGCCAGGCTTGGGCCATGGAACAGCTCGGCGATGAAGCCCTGCGGCGCGATCTGCTTGAGGGGCGTCACGGCCGAGTGGGAGAAGGTGGCGTAGGCCTCGGCGCACATTTCGGCCAGGGTGTCACGGGCGATCTCGTTGTCGACGAAGCGCGACAGGATCTCGGTGGCGACCGCGTGATAGGGCTGGCCGGCGAAGGCGGCGATCTCGTCCTTGGAGAGAGTCGGCCAGGTCTCGGGCACATATAGCCCGCCGTCGGGGGCGAGGCCCGACAGGATCGCGTCGATAAAGCCGACCGAGGGCGCCTGCCCACGCGTGGACACATACCGCATCAAGCTTTCCACCTTCTCCAGAGCACGGCGGCATAGACGCCGACCAGGGCCGCGGCAAGGCCGAACCAGGTAAGCGCGTATTCCAGGTGGCGGTTGTTGATCTCGGCGGGCAGCGGCGCGGGGACCAGGGCCTTCCACTCCGGGTTGGTGGGCGTCTCCGCCATCAGGAACAGCGGCGCGGGCCCGGGCGCCTTCAACTGGGCGGCCATGGCGGCGATGTCGCGGGAGTACCAGTGGTTGGCCGCCAGGTCGTTGGGCGGGGTCACGAAGCTCGGCTTCTCCGGCGCGCGGAATACTCCGACCACCTCCACCGGGGCGATAGCCGTGGAATCGACCGGCGGGCGGGAGGAGATGCTGTCGGCCACGAAGCCGCGATCCACCAGGATGGAGCCATAGACGGCGCCTTCGAGGGCGCAGGCCGAGACCAGGCGCACGCCGGCCTGGCCGCCGCGCACGCCGTAGACCTCGAGATAGGGAGCGGTTGCGAGGCCCGGGCAGGCCACGCGGGCGCGGGCGTATTCGAGATCCTCGCCGGCCTTCAGCCGCTCCAGGAGCGGCCTGAGATCGCGGGCGGGCGCGGACTGCAGGGCCGCCACCCGGACCAGCAGGTCCTGCTTCCAGACCAGGCGCCGGAGCTGCCAGCCGCCCAGGGCGATGAGGATGCCGAGGGCGACCAGGACGCTGAGGGTGAGGCCGATCGGAAGCCGGCGGGGCGCCTTGTCAGTCATGCCGCGCTTCGGACGCCCGGTTGGAGAACTGGGCCGCCAGCATGACGCCCTTCAGCGGGCGCAACAGGCCAAGGCAGACGCCGAGCGTCAGGGGCAGGAAGATCAGGATGTGCACCCAGATCGGCGGCGAGAACGCGATCTCGGTGAACAGCATGGCGAAGGCGCAGAGGAAGCCGGCGATCAGGATCACGAACACCGCCGGCCCATCGCCCGAATCGGCCTTGGCCAGGTCGTAGCCGCAGCTGTCGCAGGACGGCGCGACCTTCAGGAACCCCTGAAACAAGCGCCCCACTCCGCAGTTCGGGCAGCGGCCGCGAAGGCCCGCCAGCAGCGGATTGGGGCTGCTCATCGGCTAGTGGCCGCCGACTCCGCCGAACACCACGTAGATGAAGGCGAACAGGAAGAGCCAGACCACGTCCACGAAATGCCAGTACCAGGCGGCGGCCTCGAAGCCGAAGTGCTGCTTGGGCGAGAAGCCGCCGTTCATCAGCCGGATCAGGCAGACGGTCAGGAAGATGGTGCCGATCAGGACGTGGAAGCCGTGGAAACCCGTGGCCATGAAGAAGGACGAGCCGTAGAGGCCCGAATTGGCCTGGTCCTCGGCGCCGAAGAAGTAGTTGTGCTGCAGGATGTGGCTGTACTCGTAGGCTTGGATCGAGGTGAACAGGACCCCCAGCAGGATGGTCAGGATCAGGCCGATCTGGGTGCCGCGGCGGTCGCCCTGCTGCAGGGCGTGGTGGGCCCAGGTGACCGTCGTGCCCGAGAGCAGCAAGGTCAGGGTGTTGACCAGGGGCAGGTTCCAGGCGGGAACGGTCTCGATGCCGGCGGGCGGCCAGGTGGCCCAGGCCGTGCGGACTTCCTCAATGCCGGACAGGGTCCGCGCCTCGTGGAAGAGCGCCATCTCGAAGAAGATCCAGAACCAGGCGACGAAGAACATCACTTCGGAAGCGATGAACATGATCATGCCGTAGCGCAGGCCGATCGCCACGACCGGGGTGTGGTCGCCGGCGTTGGCTTCCTTCACCACGTCCGACCACCAGCCGACCATGGTGTAGAGCACGCCGGCCAGGCCCGCGAAGAACAGCCAGGAGGTGCCCTCCGGCAGGCCGAACAGGCCCTTCATCCAGGTCACCCCGCCCAGCGCCATCACCGTGGCGGAGGCGGACCCCACCAGCGGCCACGGGCTCGGGTTCACCAGATGGTAGTCGTGTTTGACGTCGCCGTGGGCCATTTCGGTCCTAACCCCTTTTGTATCTCACTGACGCCCGTCCCTCTCTCGAACGGACGTAAGACATTTCGCGTGACGCTATAGCCCCGCCCTGGCCGTTCCGCCAAGGGCCGAAGGATGCTTTGACGGCGCAGCCTGCGCGGCCTTGGCCTCCGCGCCGCCGCCGACCGCCGGGAAGAAGGTGTAGGAGAGGGTCACCTCCCCCTTGGTCTTGGTCTCGAAGTCCTTCGCGTATTCCGGATCGACGAAGTAGACGACCGGGAATTCGATGGTCTGGCCGGCAGGGATCGTCTGGTCGGAAAAGCAGAAGCACTCGAGTTTCTGGAAATAGGCGCCGGCCGATTCGGGCACGACATTGTAGACCGCCCGGCCGGTGATCGGCTTGGTCCCGTTGTTCGTGACCTTGAAATAGGCCAGGCCCGTCTGGCCGATCTTGATGGTCTGGGAGGTCTGCTCGGCGGTGAACGTCCAGGGCAGCTCGCGAACATTGGCGTCGAAGCGGATGGTCAGCATCTGGTCCAGCACCTGGTCCGGCGCGGCCTCGGCCTTGCGGATCGTGCCGTCGAACCCGGTGAGCTGGCAGAAGGCCTTGTAGAGCGGCACCGAGGCGTAGGCCATGCCGACCATGCCGAAGAACAGCGCGCCGCAGATCAGCGCCACGCGCCGGTTGCGCCTGGCCTCGGGCGAGGGCGTCGGCTTAGAGCGGGCGGACGGCAACGCTGGCCCCCAGGCGGACGACGGTGACGACGAAGACCAGCACCACGAACAGCACCAGTCCGAGCGCGAGCGCGATGTTGCGGCCCCGGCGGGCCTTGGCCTCGGCTTGCGGGTCTTGAACAGGCTCGCTCACTGGAAGGCTCCGACGGCGGGAAGGCCGAGCAGGTGCTCGGCCAGCAGGGTGGCGAACAGCAGGGTGAGGTAGAGGATCGAGAAGGCGAACAGGTTGCGCGCGTCCTTGGAGCTGGCCTTCACATCGTAGAGGCCGTCGTCGTTACGCTCGCCGATCCGCTCGCCCGCGCGGCTCTTGAACACCCGCCAGGCCAGCACCAGGAACACCAGCCCCCCGGCGGCCGCGACGGCCAGGTAGGTCAGGCCGCCCAGGCCCGTGAAGGCCGGCACGATGCAGATCGGGGTGAACAGCAGGCTGTAGATCAGGATCTGCTTGCGCGTGGAGGCCGCGCCCGCGGTCACCGGCATCATCGGCACGCCGGCCTTCTCATAGTCCTCGCTGGTGTAGAGCGACAGCGCCCAGAAGTGCGGCGGGGTCCACATGAAGATGATGGCGCACAGCAGCCAGGCGTTCAGCGGCGCGGCGCCGGTGGCCGCAGCCCAGCCGATCACCGGCGGCAGGGCGCCGGCCAGCCCGCCGATGACGATGTTCTGCGGCGTCGAGCGCTTCAGCCACATCGTATAGACCACGGCGTAGAAGAAGATGGTGAAGGCCAGCAGGCTGGCGGCCAGCCAGTTGGTGGTCATGCCCAGCAGCATCACCGAGAACAGCGACAGCACCACGCCCAGCGCCAGGGCGTCGGCCCCCTGCACCTTGCCGGAGGGCACGGGGCGGGCGCGAGTGCGGCGCATCTTGGCGTCGATATCGGCGTCGTACCACATGTTGAACGAGGCCGAGGCGCCGGCGCCGACGGCGATGCAGAGGATGGCGATGGCGCCCAGCACCGGGTTCACCGGGCCCTGGGCGCAGACCAGGCCGGTGATGGCGGTGAAGATCACCAGCGACATCACCCGCGGCTTCAGCAGCTGGACATAGTCCTGCCACCGGGCCGGAGAGGATGCTCTGGAGAGGGCTGGCGACATGGCCATCTAGTTACTCTCAAATCCCTCGCAAAACGACCGAAGGGCGCGCGCCGGATTGTCCCAGCCCGCGCCCCTCGTCCTGCGTCTTTTTGGGGCCAAGCCGACCTAGTGCAGGTCGGGCTTCACCACCGGAAGTTCGTTGAACTGGTGGAACGGCGGCGGGGAGGACAGGGTCCATTCCAGCGTCGTCGCGCCCTCGCCCCACGGATTGGCCTCGGCCTTGCGGCGCGAGATCATGGCGTCGATGAGCACCAGCAGGAAGACGCCCACGCCCGCCAGGGTGATCACATAGCCCATCGACGACACCTGGTTCCACAGGGTGAAGGCGTCGGGATAGTCCACGTAGCGGCGGGGCATGCCCTGCAGGCCCAGGAAGTGCTGCGGGAAGAAGATCAGGTTCACACCCACGAAGGTGATCCAGAAGTGGGCGGCGCCCAGCCACTCGCGGTACTTCACGCCCCACATCTTCTCGAACCAGTAGTAGAAGCCGGCGAAGATCGCGAAGACGGCGCCCAGGCTCAGCACATAGTGAAAGTGGGCGACCACGTAATAGGTGTCGTGCAGGCTGTAATCGACGCCGGCATTGGCCAGGACCACGCCGGTCACGCCGCCGACGGTGAACAGGAAGATGAAGCCCATCGCCCAGAGCATCGGCGTCTTGAAGTCGATGGAGCCGCCCCACATCGTCGCGATCCAGGAGAAGATCTTCACGCCGGTCGGCACCGCGATGACCATGGTGGCCGCCACGAAATAGGCGCGCAGATTGATGCTCATGCCCACGGTGTACATGTGGTGCGCCCACACGACGAAGCCGATGAAGCCGATGGCGACCATGGCGTAGGCCATGGCGAGGTAGCCGAAGACGGGCTTCTTCGAGAAGGTCGACACGATGTGGCTGACCATGCCGAAGCCGGGCAGGATCAGGATGTAGACCTCGGGGTGACCGAAGAACCAGAACAGGTGCTGGAACATCACCGGGTCCCCGCCGCCGGCGGCGTCGAAGAAGTGGGTGTTAAAGTTCCGGTCGGTGAGCAGCATGGTGATCGCGCCGGCCAGGACAGGCAGCGAGAGCAGAAGCAGGAACACCGTCACCAGGATCGACCACACGAACAGCGGCATGCGGTGCAGGGTCATGCCCGGCGCGCGCATGTTGAAGATGGTGGTGATGAAGTTGATGGCGCCGAGGATCGAGCTGGCGCCGGCCAGGTGGACGGCCAGGATGGCGCAGTCCATGGCCGGGCCCGCGTGGCCCGAAGTGGAGAGCGGCGCGTACATGGTCCAGCCGCCGCCGAAGCCCCGGCCGGGGCCGCCGTCGACGAACATCGAGACCAGCAGCATCACCCAGGCGGCGACCAGCAGCCAGAACGAGATATTGTTCATCCGCGGGAAGGCCATGTCCGGCGCGCCGATCATCAGCGGCACGAACCAGTTGCCGAACCCGCCGATCATGGCGGGCATGACCATGAAGAAGATCATGATCAGGGCGTGGGCCGTGACCACGGCGTTGTATCCGTGCTTGGACTGCTCGATCAGGCCGAGCAGATTGATCGACGAACCTTCCTTGAAGATCTGGATGCCCGGCTCGGCCAGTTCCCAGCGGATCAGGCCGGACAAGGCGCCGCCCACCAACCCCGCCATGATGGCGAAGAGGATGTAGAGGGTGCCGATGTCCTTGTGGTTCGTGGAGAAGAACCAGCGGGTGATGAAGCCGGGCTTGTGGTCGGCTTCGTCGTGATGATCGTGAGCGGCGGCTTGTGCCATCGTACGCTGTCCCAAGCTTATTTCGCCGCCGGCGCCGGAGCGGGCGCGGCAGGCGTGGAGGTCGGCGCGGGCGTCGCAGACGCGGCCGCGGCCGGAGTGGTGGTGGCGGGAGCCGCGGTCGCGGCGGCCGGAACCGCGGCGGC
>NZ_JAKFEN010000043.1:0-3932 GCF_036677185.1 Phenylobacterium sp. | reverse complement strand
CGGGGCCTATGACGTGATGAGCTCCAAGCACCTGCGCGGCGACGTCAACTATGCCTGGCCCACCGCCGAGATCGCGGTGATGGGCGCCAAGGGGGCCGTGGAGATCATCTTCCGCAACGAATCTCCAGAGGCCATCGCGCTACGCGAAGCCGACTACAAGGCCCGCTTCGCCAACCCCTTCGTCGCCGCCTCCCGCGGCTATATCGACGACGTCATCATGCCTCACGCCACCCGCCGGCGCATCGCCCGCGCGCTCAACAACCTGCGCGGCAAGCAACTCTCCAATCCCTGGAAAAAACACGACAATATCCCGCTGTGAGCGGCGAGGCAGGTGACTGAAAAGCCCGTTAACCTATTCAGCCTGCATTCAGCCGCCATAGCCCAGTCTGGCTTCCGAACCCGGCCCCCGTTCTTGGATCGCGCCGGAAGGAGGTCACGATGAACAAGACCCTTACCGCCGCGGTCGCGGCCCTCACCGTCGCCGGCGCTGTCGCCGGCGCGGCGGTCCCGGCCCAGGCCCAGTCCTATCGCTATGACAATCGCTACGATCGCCGTCACCACGACAACGACAAGACCGAGACGGCCATCGTCGCCGGCATCGTGGGTCTGGCCCTCGGCGCCGCCCTGGCCAGCTCCAGCCGCAATGACAGGCCGCGCTACGACGGCTATGACAACCGTTACGGCAGCCCGTACGGCTATGGGTACGGCAACTCGTACGGCTATGGGTACGGCAACTCGTACGGCTATGGGTATGGCAACTCATACGGCTACGGCCAGCCCTACGCCTACGCCCAGCCGCGCTATCGCGTCTGCACCACCCGCGAGCGGGTCTATGACCCCTATACCGGTCGCCGGATGACCGTTCGCCGCGAATACGCCTGCTAGCCAGGCGGACAATCACACACACGTCGCCCCTCCGGTCGTCCGGAGGGGTTTTTCTTGCAGCTTCGTCGCCAGCGCCGCCCAGATGGGTGAGGCCTCGGCCAAGTGCACGAACTGACAGCTGTCCCCGTCGCGTTTCCCTCCTAGGATGGGCACGTGACGGGGAGCTCCTTCCAGCCCTGGCTCGACCGCTGGGGCCTGGTTCCCGATGGCGAGGCCTTCTCCACGCCCTATACGGGCAGCCGGCTGCTGCCCGTGCGCCGCGGCGGCGTCCCGGCCATGCTGAAGCTCGCCACGGCGTCCGAGGAGCTGGCCGGCGGCGCGCTCATGGCATGGTGGGACGGGCAGGGCGCGGCGCCGGTGCTCGCCCATCATGGCGAGGCCCTGCTGCTGGAGCGGGCCATGGGCGGGGCGTCCCTGGTCGAGATGGTCAAAAGTGGGCAGGATGAGGCGGCGACGCGGGCCATATGCGCGACGGTCGCGCGACTACACCGACCCCGCGCCGAGCCTCCGCCCTCGACCCTGGTTCCCCTGGAGGCCTGGTTCGAGGCCTTGGTCGCCATGGCCGGCGTCCGAGGCGGCGTCCTGGCCAAGGCCCATGCCGTGGCCTTGCGGCTGCTGCGCGATCCACGGGACGTGGGCGTGCTGCACGGGGACGTCCACCATGAGAATATCCTGGATTTCGGCGCCGCCGGCTGGCTGGCGATCGATCCCAAGGGACTGATCGGCGAGCGGGGCTACGACTACGCCAACACCCTGCGTAATCCGGACATGGCGACCGCCACGGCGCCCGGGCGGTTGGCTCGGCAGGCCGCCGTGGTCTGCGAGGCGGCGGGCCTCGAGCGGGAGCGGCTGCTCATGTGGGTCCTGGCCCATGCCGGGCTGTCGGCCTCGTGGACGCTTGGCGACGGACAGGACGCCGCCTGGTCTCTGACCGTCGCCGAGATCGCCGCCGCCGAGCTCGGCCTCTAGCCGCCCAGGCGCCAGCCGACCTCGGCGGCGAAGTCCTGATAGAATTTCGGCTCATAGGCGGCCTCCGGATCGCGGCGCACCCATTCGTCCAGCTTGTGGGCGTCGTCGCCCACCAGGATCCGCCAGCGCTCGGCCTTGACCCCGTCCAGGATCACCTTTGCGGCGGCCGCGGCGGTCATGGGCGCGTCCTCCAGGAAGCGGCGGGCGGCCTCCACGGACAGGGCGCGGATGGCGTCGTCGCTGACTTCGGTCATGTCCATGCCGGCCGCCGCGGCCCGGGCGCGGGCCGCGGCGATGTCCTCGGCCGTGAGTTCGTCGGAATCGACCCCAGCCTGCACCTTGCGGGAATTGGCCACGATGGAGGTGCCGATATGGCCCGGCATCACCACCGAGCACTTGATGTGCGGGGCGGTCAGCCGCAGGTCGGTGATCAGGGCCTCGGTGAAGCCCTTCACGGCGAACTTCGCCGCCGCATAAGAGGTGTGGGAGGTGTTGGGCCCGATGGTCGCCCAGAAGCCGTTGACGCTGGAGGTGTTGATGATGTGGCCCTCGTCGGCGGCCAGCAGCATGGGCAGGAAGGTGCGCACCCCCAGATAGACCCCGCCCCAGCAGACATTGAAGGTCTTCTCCCACGCGGCGCGACTGTCGGTGACCATGCTGCCGCCGCCGGCGATGCCGGCGTTGTTGAACAGCAGGTGGATGTGGTCGATCTGCTGCTGCTCCTTCAGCTCCTCGCGGAAGGCGATGAGAGCGGCCTCCAGCGAGACGTCGGCGATGTGGGTGGTGACCTTGGTGCCCTGGGGCCGGCCGTCGGCCTCGATCAGCCGCACAGTCTCGGCCATGGCCGTGGCCGAGACGTCGCACATGGCGACATTGCAGCCCTCGGCGACCAGCTGGCGGGCCAGCTCGCGGCCCATCCCCGTGCCGCCGCCGGTGATCACGGCGGTCTTACCTGCGAAGTCCTTCAAGGCGTCGCCTCCCTTGGTTTGTTTCCCGGGAGCCTAGCGCGGTTTCCCCGCGGTCCGCCAAGTTAAGGATCAGGCCGGGGTCAGATGGGCGTTATCGCTCCGCTTCAACGGATCGCGCAGGGGTTGGCCGTTCTGCACGAACTCCAGCGACACCGAGTTGATGCAGTAGCGCAGCCGGGTCGGCGGGGGGCCGTCGGGGAAGACGTGGCCCTGGTGACTGTCACAGCGGGCGCAGCGGGTCTCGATGCGGACCATGCCGTAGCTGACGTCGCGCACGCCCACCACGTGGGCCTCGTCATAGGGGGCGAAAAAGCTGGGCCAGCCGGTGCCGCTCTCGAACTTGGTCTTGGCTTGGAACAGGGGCAGGCCGCAGAGCCGGCAGCAATAGACCCCGTCCTGCTTGTTATCGAGCAGGCCGCCGCAGAACGGCGCCTCGGTGCCGTGGTGCAGCAGCACCTCGGCCTCCTCGCGGCTGAGGTCAGCCTCGAGGGCCTGGCGTTCCGCCGCGTCGGGGGCGGTGAGATCAAATCCGGTGGGTGAGGTGGCGGCTGGCGTGCTCATGGGTCCCAATCTAAGTTGCCCGGCTTCAATACGAAAGTGCGCCGCCGGAGGATGCAGCCCATGATCACCAGCACCACGCCCACCATCGCCAACCGCGACATCGCCGAGACCCTCGGCGTGGTCAGCGGCGAGGCCATCATCGGCGCTCACATCTTCCGCGACCTGTTCGCCGGCATCACCAACATCATCGGCGGCCGGGCCGGGGGCTATGAGAAGGCCCTGCGTGAGGCCCGCGACATTTCAATCCGCGAGATGTGCGAGGAGGCCCAGCGCCTGGGCGCCGACGCCGTGGTGGGCGTGGACCTGGACTATGAGACCCTCGGCGTCGACAACGGCATGCTGATGGTGACCGCCGCCGGCACCGCCGTGAAGCTGCGCTAGGACCATATGTTTTCAAAGATTTTGATCGCCAACCGGGGCGAGATCGCGGTTCGGATCATTGGGACGTGCCGTCGGCTGGGGATCGCCACGGTGGTGGTCTATTCGGAGGCGGACGCGGATTCGCTGGCGGTGGAGCTGGCCGACGAGGCGGTGTTGATCGGCGGGGCG
>NZ_JAKFEN010000042.1:0-228189 GCF_036677185.1 Phenylobacterium sp. | reverse complement strand
CTATGAGGCGCCGCAGGGTCCGGTGGAGGAGGCGCTGGCGGCGATCTGGTCGGAGCTGCTGGGCCTGGAGCAGGTCGGACGCCACGACAACTTCTTCGAGCTCGGCGGCCACTCGCTGCTGGCTATCAGCATGGTCTCGCGGATTCGAACCTTCCATCACGTCGATCTGGATCTAACGTCGATCTTCGACACCCGCACGCTGGCGAACTTGGCCAAGCACGTCGCGCAAGTACGCCAAGCCACCAGGCAAATCACCTATCTCGCGCAGCAATCGCCAATCGTCCGCGTCAAGGATGGGACGTCGCCCACCACCTATCTATTTCATGCGATGGGAGGCGGCGTCGGAGGCTACGAGAAGCTGATCGCAAGCCTCCCACAAAATCAGACCCTAAAAGCAATTCACGCGTATTCCCCTGAGCTTACGAGGGCGTCTACGATCGAAAGAATCGCGGAAACCTACGCCGCCCATATGGATCTGGCTCAGCCGGACATGCCATTTTCTCTCGTGGGCTTCTCGTTCGGCGGCACACTGGCAACAGAAGTCGCCCGAGCGCTTGCGGCTCGGGGTAAGCAGATCAAGGCGCTCACACTAATTGAGCCCCCTGTCCCAACTTTCGCACCGGCGCTTCCGTTCTCCCCGCATTTCAATCAGCGAATGACAGATTTCGCCCGGTTTGTTTCGGACGGCAGGATCCTGGACTTCTCGATAGATGGAGAACGGCCACGAAAATCGCATTTCCACGCTCTGCGGCGTGAACTTGCCGAGCTTCGTGGTGAATGGAAAACACCAACCAACGACATTCTCCAGCAGATGTTTCAAGTTTTCGTGCGCCATAAAAGGGCCTTCGACACCTATTTGGGGCGTCCTTACCTCGCGCCTGTGACGGCCTTTTTCGCGAAGGAACGCAAAGGAGCAACACTTGAACGAGCGATCGAAACACATTGGCCAAAAGCCGAAACGCATTGGCTCCATGCGAACCATTCAACCATCATGGACCAACCCTTTGTCGGCTTCATCGCCCAGGTCATGATCGAACAAGCTTCAAAATGACCACGGAAATGTCGGTCGCGCTACCGCATCGCACATCGGTGCAGAGCGGGATGGTTCTGATCTGAATCGCTGGGGGACTCCCAAAACGGTCCGATGTCTGATTCAAGCCTTGCTGGGTTGGAGGCTGGCGTGGCCGAGACTAGCCATCGTCGACGGATTTGCGGCCCCGGGCGGGATCGGCGGCAGCCCGTCGAAGATCGTCGGCGACCATCGGGAATGGCTTGTCGAGCGCGCCCGCGCCAAGGCTTTCACCCTGTGTGGGCTGGTGGCGGAGCTGGCCGAGCGCGGTCTGAGGGGACTACCGGACGGTCTGAAAGTTCGTGCGGCGCGAGGGGCTCAGCTTCGAAAAAAGGCCGTGCTGGCCAGCGAGCAGGACCGCCCGCCCGTGGCCCGCAGGCGAACCCGGTGGAAGGCCCATCAGCGCAAGATTGATCCACGGCGGCTGGTGTTGGTCGACGAGACCTGGGCCAAGAACAACATGGCCCCGCTGCGGGGCTTGGGCTTCCAAGGGTCAGCGGCCGCGGGCCAAGGCCCCGTTCGGCCATTGGAAGACCATGACCTTCCTAGCTGCTCATGCGCCATGACCGGATCGACGCCCCCTGGATCTTCGACGGCCCGATCAACAGCGACGCATTCAGAGTCTACGACGAGAAGGAGCTGCTCCCGACCCTGGCTGCGGGCGACATCGTCGCGTGGGACAATCTGGGCAGCCACAAGAGCCAGGCGGTGCGGGCCGCCATCCGCCCCGCCCGGGCTCACCTGTTGTTCCTGCCGCCCTACTCCGCCGATCTAAATCCCATCTAGCAGGTGTTAGCCAAGCTCAAACATCTGCCGCGCGAGGCCGCCGAGCAAACCGTCGAGGTCACCTGGAGGCGCATCGGCACGCTCCTCGCCGAGTTCTCGCCCGACGAATGCGCCAACTACCTCGACAACTCCGGCTAAGCGTCAGCCTAGAGTCATCATGATCTAGACTCGCGAACCTCTACTCGCGTAGCCTTGCCTCGGTCTCGACCCTAGAGGTGCACTTCCTTCTCGAAGAGTAGGCGCTCAGCTGGGATGCCGATGCTCCGGCACCAGTCAACGTATTCCGATGACTCGGCGAGCTGAATGCTATCTTCGGCGTACTGTAGCCCCATAAGGGAACGCATCCACGGCTCTTGTCCCATCGCATAGACAAACACATTTCGAGGCTTCAGCGCCTCCGTGAGCCTCCGCGCATTTTGCGCGTTGGCGCCCGACAGCCGCCGCGAGTTGTCATTTTTCCTGGAGAGAGAGCCCGTGATCAATGGCCCGTACAGCCAACTCAGCGGGGCCCCGTAACATTCCATCCCGATAAACATCAAATCCAACCTAGAGAGCAGAGGGACAAGGCGCATATAAACATCAATATCAATCGCATCCGAATCGACAAGCGTCGCGATACGTCGTCCATTCAACTCAAATATTGCGCATTGCTTGCTGTGTATATCCAGATCGCAATGCTCTCCGCTAAATGGAAGAGATGTTATAGTACCACCTGGGACGTCATAGGGCTCCAGATAGTCCAAGGTGATTACAGACCGAAAGCCCATTCGTTTGAGAATGCTCTTCATCGACGGATCTGAGAGTTCTCCGCGATTGGTGGGCGGAATGATCACCACGCCAACGCGATTCCGAATGCGCAGGAGAGACTCCGGGTGAAAGTGATCCTGATGCCCATGAGACAGAAAAACGATATCAATACGTGGGGGGAGATCATCCCCAGTCAGATGACTCGTTTCTTCTGTTTCGTCATTCGCAAAGGTCGGATCAATCAGAATGCTTATTTCTGATGTCTCAATTAGAATACATGCGTGTCCAAAATATCGAACTCGAACGCCATCTCCACTATATACATCGGCGGCAGGACGCGGTTCATTCGTAAAGTACGGTATCAAATTTCCAACAGAAATGCCGCAGAGTGCAGCAAGCCGATTTAAATCTATGGGGCGGTCACGGGCCTCGCCGAGGTAGGTTGCGGCTTCTGAATCGAATGTACTTTTGATGAATAGTCCGAGATCTGATGACAATCTCGGCGTGCTTAGAAAGAATGGTCGGTCTACGTCTCTCTGGCGATGAAGTAGAAGTTCCTGAGCTGACTCATGTCCCAAATCATTCTCAATAAACATCTCTTCATATAGACGAATGCGGGGATGATTGTTCAAATCATAATTCAATTCGATGAGACCGCGTAAACTGGACGGAATCTTTTCTCGAAAATCGTTGAGACAGTATCCGTCCGCTGACTGCAGGGTGACGTCGAACTCACGAAATTGCTGAGCAAAACTGAGCGCCGCCCCACGACGCGATTCTACCTCGACAATATATCGACTCACGTCCTGAACAGCTTCGACGGGAAGTCCCAAAAAAGGACCTCCGAACATCGTAGGATCATCATTCGCTGCAATGTGAATGTTCGGCGCTGATACAAACGACCGGGCAAGGGGGAGGTATCTAAAGTTTAGATTGAGCGCCTGTGTGACGGGTGATAAAAGGTGAGGCCACGCGGACCACCGATCCACTAGAGGTTCAATTTTGACGCCTCGATCTAGAAAAGCTGCCGCCGGATCACTTAGTAAACAAGATGTATTTGTTGCAGAATTAGCCATGTTAAACCTTGGCGCTACATTTATTGGGGAACTTCGTCCGCGTTATATCTGGAGTCTGCTATCTTCCCAAGTTGATAACCTCCCACTAGTGATCATTTCAGTGACCTGCGCTTGCCCCGCAGGAATGCGAGCCGAGCGATCTGGCCGCGTCGGAGTTCTTTTTTGAGCGCGATACGAGACCCCCACCTGGCGTACAACCTTAGCGTTGCCTGATCGCATGTAAAGCTATCGCGCGGCCCGAGAGCAGGGGTTGGCGTCCGGCGCTTGTCGGTCCCCCTCACGCAACTGCTCGAACCCGATGTGCGCTGAATCTTGCACAGACACCTCGACAGAGGAGATCACTCCTGCTCTACTATAGAGAGAGCGCGGATGTGAGTGCGAAGCAGAGATGAGCAGCGGAACATCCGTCGTCCACAAGCCCGACAATCCGCGTCGCAATTCGTCTCGATCACGATCTGCGTCGCCTTGGGAGCGGGTCTAAAATTTCATCAGGGATATTGAACAAGCGATACACGCCGCTCTGGGCGTGAGCGATGCTTCTCGCGTGTATTGGCAGGCTTATCCGCATAGTCACAGCTTATTTCCGAAGATGGATGTCGCAGAATGACCAGTGTTTATGCCGTGCCCGAGCGAAGTCTGGCGGTTGCGTTAAAACAACATGTCACTGGGATCGATCATATTGCTGTGGCAGTGCATGATCTGGAAAGTGCGGTCTCTTGGTATTCGTCGACGCTTGGCTTTTCCGTCATTGAGCAGCGTGCGACGCGGGGCCTGAACACCAGCATGACGTCCGCTGTCATGGCCTGCGGATCCGCCATAGTGGTCTTGGTCCAAGGCGGCGAACCGGATTCACAAGTCCAGCAATTCATCGACCGTTTCGGTCCCGGCGTTCAGCATGTCGCTTTCAGCGTCGACGATCTCGACAAGGCGCTGGAGAGCGTCCGCGCGGCGGGCGGAGAATCTGACACCGGGATACTGCAGGACGTCGGCATCAAGCAGACCTTTCTTCGCCGAGACGCTGGCTCTGGTGTGCGCGTTGAACTGATCGAGCGCCGCGGCGGCGACTTCACCGATGCAAGCGTCGAGGGTCTGTTCAGGACGATGGAGGCGCGAGGTATCTATTGACGCATCGCCGCTGCATCTGCGGCGCGAACGTCTTCGCCGGACGCCAGTGTCCTATTCGGAAAAGGCGGTCTGACTTCGCCGCAGCCCATGACCCGATCAAGGGTTGCAATTGCCGCCATTCGGCTGAATGAGGGCGACGCCTCGCTGGAGGTGGGTTTGAATCCCATTCGAATGACGATCTAACGGGCGCACTGATCTCGCACGTAGCGGGCGAGTCGGTTCACCGCGATCGGGATTTGCTCCGGCGGCGTGTTGCTGAATGACAGCCGCACCATGGACCTGTAGCCGCCGGTCGGGGAAAAGAACGTCATGGGGACCACAATCACCCCGTAGTCGCGGGCCGCGCACTCCAGGTCCCGCTCGTCGAAGTCAAACGGCAGACTCACGACAACGAAGAAGCCACCTTCTGGTCGCGACCAGACGACGCCGGACACGTCGCGGAACTCGCTCGCGAGCGCCTTGAGCAACACATCACGGTTTTCTTTGCAGAAGGTCACTCGAGGCGCGTTCCAATCCCGAAGATTGAAGTCGACGTCGGCAAGAAAGCCCCCAACAATCGCCTGACTTATCGGTGAGGTGTTCACTGACACAAAGCTCTTCGTCGAGACGACCTCCGTCCTCGTCCGCCAAGTTGCGCCAGTACGCCGAGTTACGGAAAAGCCAACTCGAACGCCTGGAAGGAAGGTTTTAGAGAACGTGCCCAAGTGTACGACGTTTCCAATATCGTCCAATGACAACAACGTGGGGATTTCTTCGCTGTGATACCTAAAAATGCGATAGGCGGCATCTTCCCAAATGGTGATCCGGTGCCGGTCTGCGACATCTAGGAGTTCCTTTCGAGCCTCGACCGTAAGGCAAACGCCGGTTGGATTGGCGAAGTCGGGGATGACGTAGAACGCCAGACGGTCAAGCCCCGTGGACCGGGCGCGAGCGGCGGTGGCGGCGAGCATCGCGCCTGGCGCCTCGGTCGCGGGGAACGTGAAAAGAGGGACGCCAGCAGCCTCGGCTGCGCCAGCAAGTCCGACATAGGTCGGCTCCATCGCAATCACACCGCCGCCAGCACGACGAAGATTCAGCAACTCTATGAGCACGGCTTCTTGAAAGCCGTTCGTTACAACACAGTCAGCCGCATCGACCTCGACACCCTCTTGGGTGCGAAGGTGTTTGGCCACGAGGTCTGTTATCACGCCACTCGTATTTCCGTATTGTCCGATTGTCGCCCAACCCGCCGCCGCATCATCGCCCCGCAGGCTTACGTACTTGTCGAGCCAGTAATGACACAGTTCGGTGGAAAGCAGGTGATCTGGAGGACGCCCCGCCGCGAGCGACACCGCATTAGGGTAACTCTCCGACGCCTCGTTTAGGAAGCGCATGGCGTCTAGCGTGTTCGTGGTCGCGCTTCGTCGGGCCTTGGCGAGCGTGTCCTTGAGCTTCTGATGCTGCCCCTTCTGGTCGCCGTCTATCATCGACATGAACCCTCCGGTTTGTGATCAGGTCGCCCCGACGCGGCCTCAATGGAGGCGCCACGCCCGCCATTTGCGACTAGACATCGGTGGCTGATCTCGGCTGGATCGGAGAAGCCTGCGAGCGCCATACTCGTGGAAAGTTCTGACCTGAACAGTTCGAGGACCGCGCGCGCTCCGCGTTCACCTCTGGCGGCCAGGCCATATAGCATTGGTCTTCCAACCAGGACGGCGTCCGCACCCAACGCAAGGGCCCTGATGACGTCGTCTCCGCATCGGACGCCGCTATCTAGAAGGACCCGCGCTTTGCCGCGCACCGCACTGGCGATTTCCGGGAGAACGCTCAATGAAGCCGGAGCCGCATCGAGTTGCCGGCCGCCATGATTTGACACGACGATTCCATCCACTCCGACCCCTGCGGCGGTTTCGGCGTCCTGGACGTCCAAGATGCCCTTCAAAACAAGGGGCCCTTTCCAGATGTCTCGTATGCGAGCGACATCGTCCCACACGAGCGAGCTGTCGAATTTTCTACTGAGCAATCGTTGCTTCCGACCGGCGTCAGCTGAGTCGTCACCGGTTAGGGGCATTGCGGCCGACCAGCCCCGAGCGCGTAACTGTTGCGCGGCCCAAATTGGGCGCGAGATGGAGTCCGCCACGATGCGAGGTGTGAACTTGAGCGGAAACGACAGGCCGCTTTTAAGATCGCGCAAACGCCGGCCCCCGACCGGCACATCTACGGTGAGCATGAGCACGGGACATTCCGCGGCCTTAGCCCGAGCAATGTGCTGGAGCGCCAGTTCACGCTCCACGATGTACAGTTGAAACCAAGGTGGCTTCGTTGAGGCGCGAACGACCTCTTCGATCGTCGCGTTTGCCGCCGTTGAGAGGATGAAGCGCGTGCCTGCGGCGACAGCGGCTCTCGCAAGCTGTTCGTCCCCCCGTGGCCGCAAGATCCCATTCAATCCGGTCGGGGCGACCAAGACGGGCATGGAAAGCTCTTCGCCAAACAACCGGACACCGGTGGTTCGATGCGACACATCCCGCATCGCCCTTGGTGTGATTGCCCAATCTTCAAACGCCAATCGATTTCGTCGGATGGCGGTTTCGGCCCCGGCGCCGCCCTCCACATAATCGAAGAGGAAGCCCGGTAGCCGCCGTGCGGCAGCCGTCCGCCAATCCCAAATGGAATGAAGTTCGCGCAAAGCCGTGATCGCCTAACCGTACGAGGGGCCGGCGACGGGCTCATGCACATATGAGGCCTCGAAGGCCAGGCATGACGCCTGCGAGCGCCGGTACGGCAATGAACAACGGGCGCGCATGAATTGGCCTCAGAACGTGATTGAATCGCGGCGGCGATCGCGCGGTGCCGATCTCCCTATACGTCAGCGATGATGCGCGACAGTCAACCAAAACGTAAGCGCGCGATCTCTTGCCCGCTATGCGATAGGTATGCATTAATAGCCGCGCGAGGCGGCCATAGACCCGATGGTTGGCGTTCCAAGGCCCCGCCGCGGACTAGGTATGATTGAGCGCAGTGGGGGCGTGTTGGAAGGCTCTGGGTTGTGGCTTATAGCGCTCACATTGACAGTCGCGCCGGAGATTGGATTGGCTCAAACGCCTGGGGCATCCGGTGTTTCCGGTCCCTCCGACCAGGGCAGCGGCTCTGCGCAGCAGCGCCCTGCGCCGAACCACGCGCCTGAGGACGGTTTGGCCGTTGAAGGGGTGACGGTGATGGCTCCCACCAGCGGGCTGCAAACATCGATCGACCGACGAAGCTACGACATCACGAAGGATCTCGGCACCGTGTCCGGATCCATAGCCGATGCGCTTCGAAACGTACCGTCGGTCGAAGTGGACCTGCAAGGTGGCCTAACGTTGAGAGGGGACCCTAGCGTTACGATTCTGGTTGACGGAAAACCATCCAACACCTTTGCTGGCCCTGGCCGCGCAGAAGCGTTGCAGCAGCTTCCCGCGGACCAGATCGAGCGCGTCGAGGTGATCACAAACCCCTCTGCAGCGCTGGATCCCAGCGGTTCGGCCGGCATCATCAACCTAATCACCAAGAAGAGCCGGGGAGGGGGGCTGACAGGCTCGACCTATGTCACGGCAGGTAGCGCGGGGCTAAAACGAGTCGGCGTGAGCTTCGGCTACAACACAAAGACGGTGTCCCTCTCGGGAAGTGTGTCAGGCAACCACCAGAACGCGAAATCAACCGTCAGCGAAATCCGTACTGCGCCGGATCCGACAGGCGCCAGTATTTTTAAGAGCATCGTTGGCACGACCGCGAGCAGCCTCATCCGCGGGCCGTCAGCCCAGCTCTCGCTCGACTACACGTTAAGCCCGATGACGCACCTAACGGCGCAAGGCCAATATAGTGAGGCGTTGCGCCACGTAACATCCTTCAACGACTTCGTGGACGATAGCGCGGGCGTGGAGCCGGATGAGTTCCTGAGCCAACTCGCTTCGCGGCGCTATATAGCGCGGAATGCAACCCTTTCGGCTGGAATTCGTCGCCGTTTCCCAGGCGACGATCATGTATTGTCGGTAGATCTGATCGGCAACAAATCAACGCACCTGGACCGCACGGTCGCAACCGCTATTCGCTCGGTCCCGCCTACTGATGATCCCTTTGAGACGGTGTTGAGCGCTCCCTCATTGCGTCGTGCCGATCTTAGGGTCGCCTATTCCCGCCCCATGTCGGGCGATGCGGTGCTGAAGTCCGGCTACGAGCTGAGGCGCGAGAACAACGACTACGGGTATCGCGTGGCCCGCGGCCCAGCGCCGGACTCGCTAGCGCCCGATCCGCTCGTGAGCAACGACTTCGCATTCCGGCAGACCATTAATTCGGCCTACACAACCTACGAGCGGCCCATCGGCGATCTTGAGGTTCAAGCGGGTCTTCGCCTCGAGAGCGTTCGCACCAACCTCCATCAGCGCACTCTAGGCCGACGGTACGACACTCGATACTTCGACGTATATCCAAGCTTGCATCTGAGCTACCGGCTCGATGATCTTCGCCAGCTCACAGCCAGCTATAGCGAGCGTGTGCAACGCCCGCCGCCGGCGCTGCTCAATCCTTTTCCCATCTATGCGAATCCAAAGACCTTGCAGCAAGGCGATCCGACGCTGCAGGCCATTGACACGCGCTCCGTCGAGGTGGGTTACGAGATGCGTCAAGGCCAGACCTATCATCTTGCAACACTGTATCGCCGCCAGATCGATGGCGATTTCGGGTCCGTCGTCCAGGACCTGGGGAATGGCGTCTTTCAGTACACCTACCGCGCGTTCGGCGAGAGCCGTACGACGGGCTTGGAACTCGTCGCAAATAGACGACTGACGTCGCAGCTCACCTACAGCGCCAGCGTCAATGCGCAATGGCGCGAACTCGATACGGCGAACCTCGGCGTCGGCGGAAAACGGTCAGCCTTCACAATGTCAGGCCGCGCGAATTTCGACTACCAGGCCTCGCCGGATGACCTTGTGCAAATCAACCTTGTCGCCACGGGAAAGAGATTGGTGGCGCAGGGCTATACCGAGCCCACCTGGACGGTGAATTTTGGGTGGCGTCACAAGTTCAACGACCGTGTCACGGCTGTTCTTTCGGTGCAGGATCTCTTCGCAACAAGCCGGGCCCGTCGGATTTTCGAGACACCCACGCTCCGCGGGAGCGTGACCAACGAGGCCGTGACCCGAGCCGTCCTCCTGCGTCTGGACTATCGTTTCGGCGGCCCGGGACCCAGGCGCGAAACCGGCTTCGAATATGGCGCCGGCGCTCCAGCCACACCATGACGTTCCGCCTCCCGTCCACCCAGGCGCCGGTCGCGCCGCCGGTCGCCAGCGCGCCGAGCCAAACGGCAAGCATGGAACCGATTTCAGCGCTGCATCGGCTAGTCACATCCGTTGCACCCGAAAGAGCCGCGGTCGGGATCGCATCGGAAAGTGTAGAGAGCGACTTAGTTTACGCCGAGGAATTGGCGTTTGTGGAGAAGGCGGTTCCGGCACGCAGAAGAGAATTCGTGGGGGGCCGGGCGGCCGCCCGTCACGCGCTGGCGCAACTGGGCTGCCCTCGATCGCCGATCCTAGTGGGCGAAGGCCGTGAGCCATGCTGGCCTCGGGGCTACGTTGGAAGTATCTCACACTGCGAGAAGCTGTGCTGCGCCGTCACTGCAAATGTGGCGGACTGGATGGGGGTTGGGATCGATGTGGAAGTCACGGGAGGCGTGTCTCCCGAATTATATAGTATATTATTCTCGCAAGAAGAATTGGAGCACATCTCCAAATTACCGAATATTTCTGGTGTGCACTGGCCGACAATAGGCTTTAGCGCAAAGGAATCTTTCTACAAATGCTACTTCCCACTCATTCGTGAGCGGATCGATTTTCTGGACGCTGTGCTTCACATCGAGGCGAATAGCGCTCAATCTTCAGGGTCATTTCAAGTCTATACGCGAAATGGATTGACGCGTTTGGATCCTGAACTGCGAAGCACTGGGCGATGGGCCGCCGGAATCGAGCTCTCCGTTACGGCGTACTCTGTACAATAGCGTCTGAAATACATGATAGTATTCCGATCGGTTGAAGTGTCGGCGTGAGTTCGCCTAGCGAAACCTCTGTACAAGTATGCAAGATCAGCGGGCACTCTGTGGAGTCAAAAATGGAATTGCTCAAACCTGCTGATGGCGCGCCTATCGGCAGGGTAATATTCGCCCCATATGCGGGCTCAAGCTGCTACGCCTACTATGGGATAGCGAACACTCTTCCGGCTCGCGTTGAATGTCTTGGTTTTGACTACCCCGGGCGACTGACGCGCCCGTCGGAGGCGTTCGTTTCCGATATTCAAACTTTGGGGACGGAGTTCGCCGAGGTCATTTCCCGCGATGTGAGCATACCTACCGTGTTGTTCGGGCACAGCATGGGCGCGTTTGTCGCGTATGAGGCCGCTAGTCGGCTGGCGGGGGTCCGCGATCAGCACATAGCCGCCGTCATACTGTCCTGTCAGAGACCTCCCCAGGCGGCCTCGAAGCCTCCTTATCTCCACGAAATGGGCGATGAGGATCTAGTCGAAGAGCTAAGGCGTATGGGCGGGGTTCCGGACGACGTAATAGAAGACATAGACGCCTTAAAATATCTTGCGCCCATACTGCGAAGCGATTCGCTCGCATGTGCTACATACAAAAATGTACGCGAAAGGGTTCTACCTTGTCCAATTCATCTATATTACGGAGATGAAGACGAAAGCTTTTCTGAGGAAAATATTGCGCAGTGGTCATCTCTAACGGGTGGCGGCGTTAAGGCGCGCATTTTCGGCGGTGGACACTTTTACTTCAAGGGTTCCTACAAGAATTTCGTCGTGGCGCTCAACGAAGATGTGGCGGCGTCGTTTCGCGGACACTAGCTTCACCAAGAAAATACGGGCGCTATGACGGTCTCTTGCGTGCGAAGCCGCCCGCTCGGAGTTCCACCCGTCGCCGAAGGGGCTGGCGGCGACACTTGTCGGACGCCGCCGGATCTTCCGACGTCTTTCTGAGATTTTGGACGGCCTCTTCCAGGCGGGCGTTCAGCATCGGTCCTCGATCTGGATTCTGCATTGATCGGAGCAAGGCGATCATAGCCTTACGCTTGTCGACCGGCTCCCGCATCATCTCGACTCCTTCCGCCAGCAGAGGCGCAGCGCCACGACCTCTCGGCAGGCGCGAGGCAAGAGATTCTTGATCTGTACCTTCGCGACCATCAGATCCACGCCAATTATCCAGGTGCATCTCGACTAATGGGATTGGCTTCGTTGGCCAACCATGCTTACGACTTCTAGAACAAAAACGGAATCCTTGCGAGGCGTTGATGCGCATTATCGGACTGGATCCCGGTCTTCGCCGTACCGGCTGGGGGATAATTGACACGGACGGCCTGCGTTTGTCCTACGTCGCGAGCGGTGTCATAGCGCCCTCAGATAGGCTTCCGTTCTCCGATCGCTTGTTATGCCTGTTTGAGGAGACGTCGAAGTTCGTGACGCGGTACGTGCCGCAGGAAGCTGCGATCGAGGAGACTTTCGTAAGCACGAACGCCTCCTCAACGCTCAAGCTCGGACATGCTCGCGCAGCCGCAATGATCGCACCGGCGAAGCTTGGACTTCCAGTCTACGAGTACGCAGCCAGAATGGTGAAGAAAGCGATTGTCGGCACGGGCGCGGCCGACAAGTCACAGATAGTCTTTATGATTCGCCGCCTACTGCCGCTCGCCGGCGTGACGCAAACGGATGAGGCTGATGCCTTGGCGGTCGCCATCACTCACGCCCACTCTCGAAGCGCGGCCGTCAGAAGATAGGCGCCGGTCCGGAGTAGCGAACGAGCCGCGCGCCTCGGCTGGGCGTGGATGTAGCGAGGTCGAACTCGCGAGGGAGCTGGCCAGCGCTCTCCACTTGCATGTCGTTTGCGATTGACGCACTGGTTGTGAAGGCCGGTTCGCCTTTGCTGCCGGCTCATTAAGCTGGAGGCCTCGATGCGATTTCTGGTGTCATTTGCCGCATTGGGCCTGGCTGTGTCGCTAGCGGCTTGCGAGACAACGCCAAACCCGACCCCTACATGTACGCGTAACATTCAGGAGCAGAACGACGCGTTCGGGGCTCTGGTAGACAAGCGATTTGGGAAGTCGCCTCTCGGCTATGATATCAGAATGAAAGCGCCTCGCGTCAAGGATGAGCGTGGCAATCTCATCCTTGAGGGAATAAAAATCTATGCCTTGACCAAACCTTACCTCGGTGAACCTCGGGACGCCTACAAGCTCACCGCTGTACTGCATCCTTGTACGCTGACGGTGTTGAAGTCGTCGGAGCCCAGAGGTTGGAATGCCCGCGTCAAGAAGGCCGGGGGGCGGATTGAGCGAGATGATGTTGAATTAGAGACTCCGCCGGACAACGGTTCCACATCCAAATCCTGACGAGTTTTGGCTGGGCCGGCGCTACGCCGCAATCGCGCGGCTGGCCCTTAGCGCTGCCAGCGGAGGATCTCGGCGAGGGGCTGGGTCAGGGCCGATTGGAAGTGACGTGGTCACCTTCGCCGAATGCAGATCACGGGCAGAATTGTTGCGGACGGTGTCTTGGGCGGCGTCCTCAGCTTCCCAAGCTGGAAATGATGCGTTTCTCGGTCAGCCTAACTCTCGGGCTGCCATTTGCGCGAGCGCCGCCGGACGCTGATCAGATGGCAATCGTGCTGGAATCACGTCTGAGTTCATAATCCTTTGCGCCTCCGTTTCGCTGATCACGCTGCCCCATTCGACCGGTTTGAAGCCAATGAGCGGGTAGTGCGTCCATGCGCCCGTCTTCCTGCTCCAGACCTCTTGGGGGAAGCCCTCTGCGAAGCCGCGAAACAGCGCCCCGTCATGCTCGATGTAGACCATGGATCATCCTACTTCCCGCGCTTGTCTGTCGGCGGTCTGCCGCGCCCACTCCTTGGCGTCGGCGTCGCACCTGATGTCTCATCCAACTGCCGCTCCAGAACGGCCAATTCCTGCCTCAGCGCTTCTCGCTTCGCTTCCAGCGCCGCACGTTCCTCCACCTCCTTCGCCCGAGCGGAACGATCGTCGTCCCTTGAGGCGGCGTACTCGATTGTGGATCCGTGAAGTCGGCCTTCGATCCACCTCTCCGCCTCTGACCGCGGATAGCGAATCCGGTTTCCGAAACGAAGAAATCGCGGACCTGGCTCACGCGCGTCGCATCGCCAGTTCGCCAAGGTCTTCGTGGAAACCGAGTGATCCAGGAGCTCTACGAGTTCGTTCGCGGTGAGATACTTCGAGGCGCCGGGCAACGCGTTGCACTCCTAGTTGGGTGGATTGGCGGGAAGGTCGAGGCGTTTTCGGGCCCTCAATGATCCCTAGTATGCCCGCATGTTCCTAAAATGGGAACGGCAAAAAACCAGCGCAGTCCATGGGAGCCGAGAGGGGGCGGCTTCCATGGAGCGAAGTTGGGTCAGCTCAGCCGCGTACCGCGTCATCATCGACCAGCTAATCGCCGCTCGCGAGGGACAGGGCGTTGGCCAGCGCGAGCTCGCGCGCCGCCTTGGCAAGCATCCGTCCTGGCTCAACAAGATTGAGCGCCTGGAGCGCCGGCTGGACCTGTTGGAGTTCATCGCCATCGCCCGAGCGATCGGCCTGAGCCCATCTGAGTTTGTCGCTCGGATCGACGGCGACTTGCCGGCGGACCTCCAAGTTTAGCCGGGACGCGGCGGCCCTGTTCGGAGTAGGTGCGCACGGGACGTGTGCGTCGATGCTTCGCCCGACGGCCCGCCAGCGGCGGGGAGCCGGTGACCAAATATCAGCGAGTGTGGGTCGGCTTTGGGCTCCAAGGGGAAGTTCAGAAGGTCCGCTATGCGGCATTACGCCAGGCACCGGCCATCAACGTGAACTCCTGACTCGTAGGCGACGTTGCGAAGATCCGGTTGTTGGTGTCGGCTCGGGCGCACTGATGGAGCTGAGGAGATGACCTCCGCTCCACTTTCAAGTTCTGCGTTGCTTCCATGGGAGTGCCACCGCCCCTGGATGTCGCGCCTGCCCCAAAGGTTGGGCTGGCAAGAATTGGCGCGCGACGGCGGGACTTGAACCCGCGACCTTCCTGCCCATACATCTGGCGTGCGACCGACCAGTGCATGTCGAAAACAGGAGCTCTATCCGGCTGAGCTACGCCGCGATCTTTTGGAGGGGAGGGCTGGGCCCTCCCCGTCGACTGCAAATTGGCTCGCGGCGGCGGGACTCGAACCCGCGACCTCCCTGCCCATGACGCGGTCGAGCGACCAACCAGCGCATGTCGAAAACAGGGGCTCTATCCAGCTGAGCTACGCCGCGATGGGGGGCTCCTAGGTGACCAGCTTCAGCTTGGGCTTCGGCGCGCCCTTCCGCGTGGCCTTGATCTTGGCGATCTCCTTCTTCTCGGCGATCTCGGCGATCTTTTCCTCGGCGAAGGGCGTGACCGCCTCGATCAGGCCTTCGAGGTGATAGACGTTGGTCTTGCTGCCGGTCTTGGACTCGCGGCGCTCCTCGCGGCGGATGAAGCCGGCGCCTTCCATCTTGGCGATGCGGCGCTGGATGGTGCGGGGGTCGACGTTCATTGCCAGGGCGATCGTACCCTTGGACGGGTGCGGCTTGCCCTCGGCCTTCCACCACTTCGACGCCAGGTGGAGGATGATGTTGATGTCGATGGCGTCGAGACCAAGCTGCCGCTGGTTCTCGACGATGACGCTCGGAAAGAAGGTCCAGCCCGCTTCGACCAGCGGCTTGGTCCACTTCTTCTCGTTCGTGCGCAACTCGGCCTCGGCGGCTTTGTCTTCTTCTTTCGCGCTCATGGCGGCGGCTCCAATTTGTTGAAGCCGATATGAGGCGCCGCCGCCCCGCCTGCAACTTTTAGGGGGAGGCGCGCCGGTCGCCCCCTCTATGGGTCATAGGCATGATAGGGGCGGAATGCAGGATGGCCGGAATGCAGAATGGACGGCCATCTGTTTCGTAGGGCCCCCGGGCCGCCCCCTGGGCGACCATGGTGTCGCCGGCGGCTAGACACTAGCGCCCCCCTGGGGAGGCCGCGGTGCCTGGGGGGTGTCGCAAAAAAGCGACAATAATTGAGGTTCTACCGCGTTCGGGCCTCCAAATCCACCCGCCGAAGGCCGCCCGACGCCGCGCCAGCTTGCAGAACGGGGCTTCGTGCCAAGATCGCCTTGGCGGCGCCGATTCCTGAGCCCCGGTATGAGAACTCCACGATGGGCGAAATCAACATCCCACACGACCAACAGACCGCCCTCGATGCGGTCGACACGCGCGAGTTGGATCGATTGATCGACCAGGCGCTCCGGTCTGAACAGTCAGGCGCGATCCCTGGGCTTCTCCGGAATTGCGGCCCCTGCGTCGCCGGCCGCCTACAGGCTTTCGGACAGGCCCTGGGACAACACCGGGCGGCGAAGGCGGCGCGCAAACGCGAGGAGACTAGGCGCGACCTTCGATCGGCGGGATCCGACTTGGCGCACGCCGTCGACGGCATGAAGCGGCGGCTGGAGACCGAGCGCAAAGATGCAGAGCTGTTCGTCGTCGATGACCTGATCGCGCCGCCTTACCGATTCAGCAAGGCGCTGAGCGTGAAGGTGAACTACCGGTGGCGTCGGTCGGCCGACGACGCATGGGCCTACGGCAGCATCACCTTCACCCATGAGGTCGACACCCGCCCAGACTACACCAAGCCGGCGCCGAAGCGGAAGCCGAGCGCCGCCAAGCAGGAACAGGAGCTGCAGCATCAGCGGTACCTGACGTGGGAGCACCTGATGCGCGGGGCGCTCTACTCCGTGAGAGACTTCTTCCGAGACGGCGGAGATGGCGCCGCGATCCCCGGCACGTTCAAGGCGACGGTCGACTCTCATTCGCGGGGGCTGAACAACTACAGCACACAGTTCTGGCGCCAGCAGCCCTAGCGACTCGGGCACCGCTTGCGGGGCGTATTTCCGACTTAGGTTGCAGGACGCTCGTAGAACGCAAAGCCCTCCGGCAGGACTGCTGACTTCCAGTCCATAGCTACAGCCACGCTGTGCCTCGCGCGGGTGAGGGCGACGTAGAATTTGGCGCGGCTCTGCGCCGCCAGGTCGCTGTCCGGATCGGCGAGCCATTTCTTCATAGGGCCTGTCGGCAGGATGACGACGTGGTCGAACCCACGACCTTTGGATTCTCCGAAGTTCACCGCCGGCGACGAAGGGTCGACCCCGTTGCTGGTGATCTTGTCTCGCAGCTGCACGGGTCTGACGGTTGCCAGGTAGTGGGCGTAGTCCGAAATCCTCAAGATGAAGACGCCGGCGCTGGCGGGGGGAGGACGACGGCACGAGGCGCACTCGCAGGCCTGGGTGGCGGCAAACCCGGGGAATAGGCGGGACGACACCGCGCAAATGGCCGCGCTGTTGCGGTGCGAGCGGTTCAGGCTCGAATAGTCGACCTCGATCTTGAGCTTTTTGGGCAGCGTCCGCAGGAAGTCGGCGATGCCGCCGTTGGCGTATTTTGCGAGGCGGCGCTCGTTGTGGGTCAGGTAGGTCACTTGGCGGGGATCGCCGACCATCAGCAAGCGGACAGGGCTACGCGCCAGCGCCTCCAGGATGTCGAGATCATAGCCGGCGAGGTCCTGGACCTCGTCGACGAAAACGTGGGGGAAAACGCGGCTAAGTCTATCGAAGACCGCGCCGCCGCTCTGTTCGTCGCACCGGATCACCAGCTTCGACAGCTTGTCCGAGAAAACCTGTCCGCGGCCATCGAAGAAATGCCGGGCGATGTCATCGTCGGGCCAAGGCACCCCGATGCCCTGACTATTGATGTAGCGAATGGCTGACTGGGCCTGGACCAGGACCATGCCTTTGACCGGAAAGTCGAACACGGCGCCCTGAAACGGCTTCACCCCATGGGTGATCAGCAGACTGAACCAGGTCATGATCACGACGTTCGTCGGGACGTGGCCAACGACGTCGAAGAACTTCTGGCGGATCTCCGCCTCGTTGGAGTCGGTGTAGGTGGTAATCAGAACCCGCTGGTCCTTGATCTTCAGTGCCTCCTCAACGAGGTAAGTGGTCTTGCCGGAGCCAGCCGCCGCGATGACGAGCCTGTTCTCGCCGATCACGGCGCGATCGCTCGGGCGATGTAGTCCGGATAGGTGATCGCCGTCTTCGAACTGAAGATGGCTAACGCGCACTCGGTCTTGTTGGCGCGCATATGGAGGCGAAGCTCGTCGTCCGTCTTTGCCGACGCGTTGAGCACCGTGTTGAGCGTCGCCAGGCTGTTCGCCTTCAGGATCTTGGGTTCAAGGGTGTTGTAGTTGAAGACTTTGTCTTTGACCTTCAGCTCTCCGGTGTCGACGTCGGGGTCGAAACAAATCCTGATCGAAGCGTCGCCCTTGAACTCGGCGTACTTCTTGTGGAGGGCGGTGGGATCACCGTCGTTGTCGGTGACGACGGCCACGGAGATTTTCAATGCCCGGGCCAGCTCCAGGAAGCGCAGGAAGGCGGTCCCGACCGAGATGACGTCGATACCGTCCTGAATGGGAAGACGCCCGCCGTTGGCGTCCATGTAAGCCCGCTGGACCACGAGCTCGTCGGAGTCGCCTTCAACCAGGATCGCCTTCTTGGCCAATGCCAGGCGCAGGGTGTCGTACCCCGCCAGTTTCTTGAAGAAATCGCTGGCCTGCAGTTCCGAAATCCGGACCACCTTGCCCTCGCGCAGCACGATCAGATGGTCGAGGCCGAGCTTGTTGGCCACGAAGCTGCTGTGGGTCGAGATGATGATCTGCTTCTCGCCGTGCTGGGCGGTCAGATCGGCGATCAGTTCGTTGAGACGCGCGTGCGACAGATGGTTTTCTGGCTCTTCCAGCAGGATGGCCGTGGCCTCGGCGTTCTTCTTGGTGCTGAGGGCGAGCTTGGTTTTGATGACGCACTGCTCGCCCTTGCCGATGTACTGAAAGGGGATGAAGTCGATGTAGGTCATCAGACTGCTCTCCCAGGCGGTCTGGGAGGACAGATCGACCGAGATGCTGACCGACTTCTGACTGATCTTCGCGGCCTTGGTGATCCGCTCGTTGATCAGCTGCAGGTTCTTGTCCTCGACGAAGGCCTCTTTCAGCTTTCGGTGCGCCTGCGAGATCGACGCGCGCTCGGTCTCCTCCAGCACGTCGCGGATGATCCGCGAGACGTAGACGTCAGAGCCGTTCTGCAGCCGGGCGCTGGATGAATCGATCAGGGCGGACTTGATCGGGATGTTGCGCGACGTGATCCCCTTGCGCGCAAACGACCGCATGGTCGCGGTGTAGTACTCCACCGGGATGGAGGTCAGCTCGCCGGCCGCCACGAGCGCTTCGTAGGGGCCCTTGTAGTTCTCCTCGTCGAATTCGACGCGATAGACCACGCTGGTGGCCTTGATCTTCTCGGAGTTCCCGTCGCCCTCCAGCTCAGCCAGTTCGCTCGAGTCTCCCGAGAAGAACAGCTCGATAGTGATTGCCGGCGGCGGCAGGGGTGACCCGGTCTTCAGGCTTGCGACGTACTTCTGCTGGGCGGCCAGATTGAAAAGGTAGCTGGTCAGGTCGTTCTTGAGCGGCCGGCCGTGGAGCATGCCTGTGAGGGCCAGGTGAATCGCCTCCAAGATCGTGGTCTTACCGGACTCGTTGGCGCCGACGATCACATTCAGGGCGTCGTTGAGCGAGAGAGAAAACGTCTCCTCGTAGCACTTGAAGTTGGTGATCTTTACCTTGGCGATCTTCACGCGCGCCCCTCGATGTTCAGTTCGTGAAACGCTGCACCCGCGTTCGCAGTAGGTGAGACTACCACTGCACCGGCCGGCAAGGCTCCAAAACACTACGACCCAGCCTGCTCGGCTCGATCGCGATTGTCTCGATTGCCCAGCCCGCTGTGAACGTCTTGAATCCGGCGGTGCCTGAACTTCCGCAACTGGCGCAAACCCGCTGAAGTCGGAGGTCTTAATCCTCAAGCGAGACGCGAAGTGAGCGAGCCTTGAAGGCATGGGTGAAGGCTCCCGCTTCAGGTCAGCTCAGACAAGGGTCAGGGTAGGGCACCCCAGACCTCGATTTCCGAACCCACGGCGTTAGCTGACAACCGGGCGGCCAGCATCAGTGTGTTCAGCTGCTTCATCCGGTGCAACCGGGCCGGGCCCACTGCAGCTGCCTGGCAGGCGTCGTGTTCGGTTTGAGTCAGGTGCGGCTGGAGGATGACCACGCGCCGCGGGTGGCCGGTCGGCAGAGCAGTAGCCCGTGCGATTATGCCGGTTCGGTCAGCCACCTGGTTGCCATTCTCCCAGGTCCCTGCCGCGATCGCGTGGGGCGCGCTCCGTTGGAGCGCCGTGGCCAGTACGGTGCGGTCCAGATGCCGGAGATTCTTGATCGCTTGCCCGGTGACGACCTCATAAGGCGAAGTGGAAGCTTCGCGGTTGGCGGATCCGGAATGCGCGGCCTTGGCGTGAATAAGCGTTACGGTGTCGTCGTCGGCGATGTGGACGAAGTCGGCCAACTCCATCGACCCGTCATCGCAGGCCAAATGCCCGCTGCCACCGAAGAGCTGCAGGCAGTAGGCGAAAAGGCTGTCGTCGGGCGCGCCGCTGGCTTGCAGTTGGCCGATCGATGCGGCGAGGTCACGACCGCCGGACAGCGCCGGCTTTTCCTTTTGGATGTTGTATCCGGTCAGGTCCACAAAGCGCCAATTGGGGAACCATTGGTCGCGATAGGCGGAGATGTAGCAGCGTCCGCGCGCGATCGTGTGGCTGCTATCGTAGTAGACCTTCAGCCAATCGTGGGAGCCGAGGACCTCGTCCAACTCGTTGCGAAGGGGCGCCGCGGCGGGTGCCGGCAACGGCGACCACCTGTATCTTAAGTCCACTTTGTCACCGTTTATGGCCGGTGTGATGACGAGATCGCCTAGAACCACGTCATCTATCTCGACCGCTGCAGTTAGGGCCGCTCCGGCCCCTGGGGTCACGGTGAAGGTGCTTGCGTAGGCCCACCGAACGGCCAGGTCGTGCAGTTGGGGATCGACGTCGTCCTGCATCAGCTCCGCCGGAACAATCGTCACCGCATAGGCATCGCGCACGGAGGCGAGGTCTGTCACGTGGGTCGCCAGCATCGGGAACGGCGTTGCAGTTCCGGTCGGGGCCCCCACCGCGTCGATCAGACTTTCGACATCGGCAGCGTAACTTGCCCAATCGGCTGGGCGGTACAGCCATAGCCGCCCGTCGTCGGGTGCCGCGCCGATGGTCGGATCGTTGCGGCCGCTACCGAGGGTCAGCGCGACCCGGCTGCGCACTGCCGTGAAGGCGTAGCTTTGGTCGCCGAGTGGGTCGATCGCGTACTCTAACGCGTTGCCCATCAATGTCTTGGCGTCGGCCTTCGCGTCGGTCGAGGTATGGATCCCGGTCAACCACAAGGCCCGGGCTTGGTCCCCGACAAAGGCAGCTTCGATTTCGGCCCGAGTGACAGAGCGATCGGTTAGCAAGCGGCGCAGCTTGTCCCGCAGAGAGGTTTCCGAAGCGCAGATCGCCGCTAGATCGCCTTTGACCGAAATGCTGAGCAGTTGATGGCTGACGTCGATGTGACGACCTGCGGGCGCCCACGCTGGGGCGCTCTGCGCGCGATACTCGACCACGTAGGACCTTAACTCTCCGCGCTCGTCCTCGAATGCCGCTAGCACGGTCCGAGGACCGCCGAGCGGCGGTTCGATGATGTCACGAACCTCTTCGCGCAGCCGGGTTAGAAACGCCTCGTCGGCGCGACCATCGACACTGCGCAGCAACAGTGGAGCCAAGTAGGGGCGAAAGGCCGGGACCGGAAGTAGCGCCATAGATCAAGCTTAACAGTAATTTGGTGGCACGACCACTCGCGCGAGCGTTTTGGGCGCGATAGCGGCCTACGTGTATGGCAACATGAGTTCGATGGAATGCAGCCTGCGAGCGCGTGAGAACGTCCGCTTCCGGCGCCTGTCCGAAGGTCCGCTACTGGCGCTATGCGCTGGTGCGGAGGTACATCTCAAGCACATGCCATCCCATGTAGAAGAGGGCACCCGAGATCAGCAGGCGGAACTGGGCGCGCGCCCATCGCTGAGACTCTCTTCCCTGATCGTCGATTATTTGGCGGAGAGTTTCTGATCCAATCTGCATGGCCTGAGGGTGGCGGCCCGTGAGCGGATGCGCGCCGCTCTCCACCCTAATGAGATCAGCGTTCGTGAAGAGCGAACTGTCGACGTAGTGGAGATGCTGGCAGCCAGAATAGAAGCTTGCGCCCCACAAGGCGACAGCTAGGCCCAACGGGATCTGGGGTATCGCGAGCGCGGCTCCCTTTGTCTGGCTTAGCGCAAATGCAATCGCAGCGCCGGCAGCAGCAAGAAGGAAGTAGGCGTACTTGTCCTGCCCGGCGCGGTGCAGCTTGAATAGCTCGGCTTGGTTGTCAGCCATCCGACTAGGTTGAGGTGAGTCGGGTCGAGCTACGATCACCGAACCGCGGGCTAACGCTGATGTTTCGGACTATCGCAGGCTAGCCTTCCATGGTTGTCCGCTTAACGTCCGCTCATCGGCGAGGCGTCAATTTCCGGTGTTGGCGCAGACCGTCCACAACGGAATCGCTTGGACCTTGCCGCGGCACTCCGCAACTCAAGCGAATCACCGACACAATACGCCAACCGAGTTTGCAAACCCCCGAGAATCCGCATGCGCGTTTTCGTCAACGACGATCTACCCCCAGAAGCGTCGGCTATGCTCCAGGCACTCTACAGTCGCTCGGACGCTAGCGCGCTGGATCACCTAGAGCGCGTGCGTGAACGCGGGGCCGACAAGTTCATGGCGAGTTATTACGTAGGCTATGGCCACGCCTCGATCGGTGACTGCGGCTATACTACGCTCTTCGTCGAAGACGTGTCGCTCCTGGCTTGCAAAGCGGTTCAAGACAATCCCCTGTTCTCGGGACAGGAGACGTCTACGCGGTATATCGATTTCTCGCGGCGACCTGTCGTGGATCCCCTAGGAACCGCAGCGTCACAAGCCATCCTCAATCGCTGGATCGCATTCTACGCCGCCGCCGAACCACAGCTCCGCGCCGCACTTTCGGATACACTCGTCCGCCCGGTGGGCGTGGGGGCGTCGACCTGGTCGAAAGCCATCGCTGCGCGGGCCTTCGATATCGTCCGAGGTTTCCTGCCCGCGGGCGTGACGTCGCAGACCGCCTGGAGCACCAATCTTCGCCAAGCCCAGGAACATAGCCTGCGTTTGGCGAGCCACCCGCTGGCGGAAGTCCAGACGGTCGGCACTCACTGCATTGAGGTCCTTCGCGAGCGCTATCCGAATAGCTTCGGACATGTGGTTTCCGAGGAGGAACTCGCCTACTTGAAGCGCGCGGGCACTGCCGAAGCCTACATTGCCCCCGACCCATCCCGAGGCCTTGCCTTCGATTGCGACGCCCAGGTGGACGCTGCGCGGCTTCACCGCGAAGCGGGCGACCTTCTCCGGAGCCGCCCGCGCAAAGCGTCGCTACCGAAGTCCCTCGGCCGCTATGGCCGCTATGTCTGTCGCTTCACCTTGGACTTCGGCTCCTTTCGCGACCTGCAACGACATAGGGGCGGACTGTGCGCAATGCCCCTGCTGACGGACCAGCTCGGAATCCATCCGTGGTACATCGAACAGCTGCCGCCCGCTCTTCAAGACGAGGCATTAGAACTGCTACGGCTGCAGGCGGCCGCTATCGACGCCTTGCGGGCAGAGGGTGTCCCCGAGGTCGATTTGCAATACTTCCAGCCGCTGGGCATGCGCGTGCAGGTCGAGCTCAACTACGACTTGCCGCAGATGGTATATGTCGCCGAGCTCCGCTCGGGTAAGACCGTACATGCCACGCTGCGCGAAATCGCCTGGGCGATGGGTCGGACCTTGCGGGCCCAGCACCCTGACATGGCGCTGTACCTCGACGAATCTCCTGACGAGATGAACTGGCGGCGCGGCGACCAAGATATCGTGGACCGCTTCTCCGATGCTCGTTCAGCTGCTTGAGCCCACCTCAAAGAGCTGCAGAAGCGAGGCGGCGAGCGCCGTGAGGTCCTCCTCGACGCGCACAATGTGCACGCCTCCTCGCGCGAGTTGAGCGACCGAGAGTTCCGGTACCGGTTGGTTGGTCACGAAAGCGTAACAATAGATTGTGCGCTCGAGTGCCTCTTCGCAAAACTCCTTGTGCTCCAGCAGGTTGAGGAAGCTGCGTCCGGTTGATCGCGGCATCGCTTCCATTTTCAGTTCAACGACCGCCGTCTGTCCTTTGCGGCCGCCGGATGCCGGCACGAAAATCAGGTCCGGCCGCTGCGCGTTCGAGAACGGTTGGAATTCGGCCGTTAGATAGGCGACCGACGCGTTGCCATGCGCCGCGAGTTCCCTGCCGAGCATCTGGACCAGTTGAAGTTCTTGCGGGGCGTTCATAAGTTTAGACCAGCTCCATCGAGCTATTGCGATCCCCTCAGGCGGAGCTGCTTCTAGCGCGAACATTGCGGTTCCGCATCCGCCTTTCCGCGCCTCGGCCAGGTTCTCTACCGCCGCCGCGACGATACACATTTGGCGCGCAGTTGACACCCGCTCAACTTTGGATCTGATCCCGCTGCGACTCTAGGGCGGGCGTCGTACGCTAGACCTTTAGCAGAATGACCGCGTGACCGCCGCGCGGCACGGGTGCGGCATGTCTCCCACGGATGATTTCAGAGAGCTGGCAGCGGCCGAGTTGGCGTCAACGCCGAGCGAGCGCAATGCGGCCTTCGAGCGCGCGCTTATGGCAAAGCTGCTTGAGTATACGCGCTTCGCCGAGCAGGAGGGCACGAGCCGGCCGGACCCTTTCGATGACCCTTATGTCGGAGCGGCCCTGTTCACCAGCGACTATCGTCTGCTTGGTGCCTATCGCAAGCGTACGGCCGGCGAACGGCATTCAGAGCCGGAAGCGATTCTCGAAGCCTTGAAAGCGTTCGCTGGTGGGGCGCAGACCGTACGTGCCATCGAGCAAGCCTATCAGGACAAGATTTGGCTGCGGACCGGCCAACGCGAGGTCTTTGAGGACCATTTCCGCCGGGCGGGCGAACAGATGCTGCAGCTGGCCGCCGCCAAGGGCTTCATCATGCTCTCCTCGCTGGAGCCCTGCGGCCTCTATGAGGCCAATCCGAGCTGCGCGAACATCCTCTGCGCTTGCGGGGTCGGCCGTGTTCTATACGCCTCCGACGATACCAACCCCAAAGGCCGTGGACGGCCGATCCTGCTGGCGGAGGGCGTCAAGGTCGACGCGAACGTGTTGCCAGCTCAAGCGGTGGCCTTGAACAGCCGGTTCTTTGCTACGGTCGAAATCTGCAACGACACCTACACCGACTACTCGCACCGACGCCTTTTCTCCGGCCCCCCGTGCGTAACATTTGTCGAGAAGGACGACCTGTTCACGACCCTCATTGGGCCGGACGAAAGGCTGGTCGTGAAGCCCGTCCGGCCCTTCTTAGTGGAGTATGCGGGCCCCGAGCACGACATCGTCAGCCCCTTCATCACACCATCCGAGCTGAAGGCCTTCGAAATCGACCCCGTGGAGCGGGATTCGACGTTCTTTTACGGTGGTGGATCGCTGGGAGAGCTCGCCAAACTCCTATACCGCCATGTCCGAACCGTTGGCGCTCTGCCGGGTCGCATCGTGACGCCGGACAACCCCTTCCGTGAGCCCGCCAACGACGAGTCCGACCTCGCGGATATCCTGTCCAGCCGACTGAAGATTCACCAGAATGCGTTCCGCAAGCATCATGAAGTGTGGCGCGCCAATCGGCACCTCATGCTGGCCGCCTTCCGTAGCGAGTTGCGCGACTACGTCTCGGCGCTGCTGAAGATCGCTCATCCGCAAGACGCATCGGCGGACGACTCGCCCTACGGGTTCATCTTCGCCGCCCCGGAGGATCTCGAGACTCGTCTACTCGAAAGCGCTCGCCGCCTTCAAGGCGCAGGCGGGCATTTGGCGCGGCTGACCCTAATCGGTAACGCTTCCTCCGGCGCGCGCATGGCGCAGCTGCTCCGAGACGTCGGCCGACGCGGTCGAGCGCAAGCCCTATTCGACAAGACAAGCATCGAGGTGAGGCTGCTGCCCACCCCGGGAGCGGGAGACGCTCAGCGGGCCACTGATATCCTTCGGCAGCAGGTTGACGCGCTCAGCGACCTGGCGCCAGAGGTGCTGCCGCCAGGAAACCTCGGGGTCGACCATACTGCGACCCGGCTGGAGCGCGAGATCCGATCAGGCCGGCGCGACGCGAAGTTCTTCGATCCCGAGTACATCGACACGCTCTCGCGCAGCCTCGATTGGTTGGAGCGAAAGCACGCGGGCAAGATCAGCGGCCGGCTAGCGCAGACAAGCCCCCACTATGCCGAAAGCGGTGTCCTGCGAAGGTTGGAACAGATCGCCAGCTGGAACATGCGTGCGCAGGACTGGACCGAGGCCTGCACCCGGCTGAACGCCTTCCGGAATGCGGCGCCGGCGCTGCGGACTCACCATGCTGACCGAGCGGCGGACGTTCTCCAGAAACTGGCGCGAGCACTAGCGGCCCAGACTGCGGCCGCACCCGCATGGCTAGACGATGTGATCTGGCGCTGGCTGGCCTGCTGGTTCGAGGTCTCCAGCAGAGTGGGACCGGCTGCCCCGCCTCCCGAACTCGCGGCAAGAATCCGCACCAGCCCCTTCCTGCTCGCTAGCGCCGTCCAATACGCGCTTCGCAGTGAGACGCCATGGACGAGGGCTGCCCTGGCCTTGTTTCTGGACCCGACGGACACCTGCGCCGACGCGGCGCGAGCCGCCTCAATCACAGCTGCGCGCGTCCTGGCTCACATCGGAGATGCTGAGCCCGCCTGGCTCGAGACCTTGTCGCGCCTAGGAGACCAGTCCACACTTGAGGTCGAGCTTGAGAGCTGCGAGGCAGCGCTCCGATCTGAACTTCTTGGACTGATGGTCCATTGCGAAACGTCGCCTGACGAGGCGCTCGACCGACTGCCGGACGGAGCCGCGACCTATCTGCGAAGCTACGTGGCCATGCGAGCGCTGGAGGGCGAGCTTGGCGGCGACTCTACCGCGGACGAGAACGCCCCGACGGGGCCGGGCCAGAAGGCATGGCGAGACGATCACAGGCAGATTCTACTCGATGTGCTGTCGCATCTACCCCGCAACTGGCGAGCCGCTGTCCTGCGCGCGCTCGCCACCGACGCTGACCTCGGAATCCGATGGGCTACCCTTCATCTGACCCTGAACGGCGGCTTGGTGCCCGGCCTGTTCAGCCAGACCTCTCCAGCTGCGTATGCGCGGATCGCGTACTTCCGGCAGGAGATCGCGACCGCCGTTCGGGCTGCAGGACCTCACTATTGGCTGGAACGGGAAATCCTAGATGCGTTCCTCGCGGTTCATGAGGACGCCGAGCCCGAACAGCCACGAGTCGAGGGAATGTGCTTCCCCTCCATCGCGGCGCTAGACTTTAGACCACTCCTGTTCGACGAGAGCGTCGCGCGACATCCTGAGCTTCAAGGCCGGCTCGAGCGCCTTCGCGCCCGCGTCGCACGCGTACTTCTGATCCTGCCGCCGATTACCTGGCCCTTGGACTCCGGGGGTGACGCCGTGGTCGAGGAGGGCTCGCCGTCGCTGGGCCTTGGTCAAATCGCCGCGATGCTCGCGGCCCTCGGCCATTATGTCGAGGTCCTGGACGCACACCGATACCAACGGAGTCTCGTTGATGTCGTGCAGCATGCCGCGCACTTTGACGTTGTGGGTCTCTCCACGGTGTTCTCCACAGTGGAGTCGGCCTGCGCGCTTGCCGCGCTCCTAGCCCGCCAGTCGACGCCGAAAAAAACTCGGCCCTGTGTGGTCTTCGGCGGTCACGCCGCCACCTTGTCTCCCGGCAAGCTGCTCGCCTCCAAGGTTCCCTTTGATTTCCTGGTCGAGGGACCGGGCGAGGGGGGGCTCGCCGCAATCGTGCAGGCATGGCGCACCGGCGCGTCTCCGGTAGCAGCAGGCGTGCTCAGCACCGCAGACTTGGCCACTCAGCTGCGCGGCGCCGGCGGCCGCCGCGCGCGCGCCGCACAGGCCTATCAGTCGCAGTGGGACGAATTTCCTCTGGTGGATCGGCAGGTCTTTCGCTCGCCCAACGGCAAGACGTATGAACCAGCGCTCACTCGCAACGGCACCTCTCACGAAGCCCATTTCACGATGTCTAAGGGCTGCGACTGGAAATGTACGTTCTGCACCGAGGCGATCCTCGCGGGACCGCGCGAAGTCAGGCGTGGCGCTGAGCGAGTGCTCGAGGAGGTCGCGTGGGTATGCGGCCCGGACGGGGCGCGGCATGCGCAGTTTATCGACGACAATGTCTTCCCGCCGCTCGCCGCTCCGGGCTTGGCCGCGGGAGAGATCCGAGCGCGGCGCGCTTGGACCGGACACTTCCTCGCGGGGTTGAAGCGGCAGCGTGAACAGCATGCCGGCGAGCGCGACGCCTTTACCTGGCGGGGCCTTCTTCGGCTGGAGGATTTGATCGCCTATGCAGGGGGCGATCCGCGCTTCCTGGAGGACGTCGCAGAGAGCGGCTGCGTTCTACTGGCCTTCGGCGTGGAACATGGAAACGAAGATCTGCGCCGAAAGCTGAAGGGAGGGAAGGGGGGGGCTACAAATGCGGAGATCGCCAGGTGGGTCGAGCGGCTTCGAGCGGTCGGGGTCGCCTCCAAGGCCTATTTCATCATCGGCGGGCCGGACGACACTGAAGCCCTGGCGGAACAGACACTCGACCTTGCGCTCTCCTCCGGAGTCGATCTCGCCTATTTCGCGATCTACAAGGACTTCCGCAGCCTGAGTACCGAGTCCCCGTCGGCCTCCCAAGGCGACCGCCGCTTCCGCCGCTTCCAGTTCGACTTGCGAAACTTGCCAGACCCCGGCGACACGACGCGTTGGTCCGCCATGTTCGGCGAGGGCCTGCGTCAGCCCCCTGAATCCTACCGCGACGCCCTTCAAGCGCTCGACGGACTCGGCTTCAAGTTCTCCAATCTGTTCAAGTATAGCGATTATCACGATGACACCGATCTCGCGCGGCTGTACTTCGATGGCCAAGAGCAGAAGGAGGTCTACTTTCGCTTTCTCAGGCGCGCCTATCTGGAGTTCTATGCGCGCCGGACCTGGGTCGAGAGCTACCGCGACCTCGTGTCGAAGGGGTATTGAGGCTCGCGTGAGACTAAACAGGACCTCCCATCTCGTGGTGTCGCCTTGAAGTCGGAGAGCAGACGCGCCGGACCCTGTTGTGGGTGGAAAGCGGACGTAGAGCCGTTAGGCTGAGCTTCGCGAACGAGCAGTTGGCGGGGGCGACTATGCGCGAGCAGCACGACAACGAGACCTGGCTGATCGACACCGGTCACGATGTAATCGAGAAGAAGGCCGCAACGGGTCCCGCCTCACTGAACCCACGGGAGCGCTTGATTTACTGCCTTTGGGTCGCCGACTACGGCATGAAAAATGCGGGTGACCTTGAGCCGCCGCCGACCTGTATGCTCCCTTCCAAGAGGAAGCCCAGAGGCTGGCGGCAGGCCTTTCGCTGCCAATTACGCTCGCCGCTTTCAGTCTTCGCAGACCTGAGCTGCAGGGAAGCTATTTCACCCTTTTCGATGAGGTGTGCGGTGAGCTGAGAGGCACAGGTTAACGTCCGCAACGGATAGGATCCAGGCGTCGCTATCCTTCCCGCAAGCTGACCTTGGGTAGGGTCCGCTTTCCGGCCGGGAGGCAAGGTCAGCTCCTGGCGCCCATCAGACCTCGCGCCCCGAAGTCATATGCGCTCCGGGATGCGAACCCGGCTAGGTGTCGAGAAGGCAGGTGGCGGACCTACTCGAAACCCACAGTCTCGATATGTGTGATCAGTTCAGCCACAGCCGTTGCGCGCCATACCATCCCCAAGTCGGACTCCGCGTTAATCCGGCCGCTGTGGATGCCGAGGAAGCGAATGCCATGGTCTTTGAGATGGACTAGCTGTCCACTACCGAAGGCCTCAACCCGCACAAAATGCCTTTGAGGGGCGGATCTCGACGCGCACTCTTTCGACCGGCGTCATTCCTCGCGATTGACGTTATCTGCTACGGAGCGATCTGGGTTGTCGCGGGCATACTCCCGGCCATTGACCGTCACGACGTGAGCCCCGGGATGCTCGCCGCGTTTGATCTCAGCTACTACGTTGCGCCGTGGGACATCCTTGCGGCTGCCAATATCGTAGTGCTCGTTTCGCCCGCCCGGGCCATCGTTCCGACCTTTGATTTTAGTCATACCTGCTCCTCAGCTGGGTTGACGCGACTCTATCGTGAGATAGATGTACCACATTTGTTCCGCAGGGCGGAGTCGGCGCTTGCTAAGGTGGGCGCTGGGTGTTCGGTCAGCAGTCCGCTGTCCAAGCTTGGAAGACCCCGATGCCGAGAGCCGCCCTCCTGATCATCGATGCGCAGATTGCACTGTTGCAGGGCGCTTACCTCGCCGACGATGTAGTTGCCGCGATCGACGAGGCGCTGAGACGCGCGAGGGACGTCAAGGCGCCAGTCGTCTATCTCCGCCATTGCCACGCAAGCTTCGCGCCGATGATGAAGGGCGCCGGCACCTGGGAAATTGATCCCCGGGTGGCTCCTCAAGACGGCGATGTCGTCATCGACAAAAGGGCGTCGGATGGGTTCTGGGAGACTGCCTTGGAGGCGACCATGCGGGACCTCGAAGTTAGCAGGGTAGTCGTGGCTGGCCTTCAAACGGAGTTCTGTGTGGACGCGACATGTCGGGCGGCGCTGAGCAAAGGGTTCGATATCACTTTAGTGGCCGACGGCCACACTACTGGCGACGCCGTGACCGATGCAGCGACGACAATCCGACACCACAACTACGCACTAACCCGCCTGGCTCATCCGGAATGTTCGGTCGTAGCGCAGCGCGCAGCTGAGCTCGAGTTCGGCTGACTGTCTCCACGAAAGTCTGCTTTCTGCACCGAGCTCAACGACCGCTCCTGGCGCCGAGCAGACTACAATTGGTCGGGATCTGGGCTGCAGTCCTAATCCCGACTTCCCGCCGATGCGGCTGAGACCCGAGCAGCACCCGTGATTTCCCCGCAATCCTTGAAAGCCTCGCTGCTCGAACGACTAAGCTCAGTCGTCCACCGCGATTGGCTGAGGGAAGATGCGCGCACATGTCACTGACGATCAGATCCGAGAGGCGTGGCTCGGCTCGGACCTAGCTGACCAGACAATCGAACTGGCGGCCGACGACGAGGGACTCGTCGTTCGGATTCGCCGCGGACATTCCCCTGAATGGATTCTGCGGCGGGCCGTTGGCGCCCACCAGCCAGACTCGTCGCACGGTGTCTGGCCTCAGGTGTCCATTTTGGACGCCATAGACATGGCGTGCGCAGTCCAGCGGGCAAGCCGAGCAGGTTGCCTTCACCCGTCGCTGAGCGTGGCCTCGGCGCTTGCCGAATATCGGAGTTGTAAGCTCGTCAAGCTGCGGGCGGGACAGGCGACATGGCGGTCACTGCAGCTGGCCTTGGCAGCGCATATGGGTTGGTCGGTGCATGACATCGACGGGGACGATGTCGAACGCCTGGTCGATCGAATGGCTGCCGATGCGCCGGTCCATGCCAATCGAGCTCTCGCCTACCTGAGCGCCTTCTTCAATTGGTGCATCAAACGTGGATACGTCGATTTCAACGCCACAAGAGGCGTGTCGCCGGTCGTGGCCGAAGCGCCGCGTCAGCGTCAGTTGTCACTGCACGAGATCATCGAGATCTGGTGGGCGACGGCCAACTTGAAGCGCGAATTTAGGCTGGCGGTGAGGTTGCTTATCTTGACGGCCACGCGTCGCGAGGACGTGGCGGCGATGCGCGTCTCGGAATTCCTGGAACTGGAGGAGGGCGTCTTTGTATGGACACGATCGCGGCAAGGTTTGGCTCCGTTCCGTATCGTTCTCCGCGGTCTTGCAACCGACCCCGTCTACGAGGCGATGGCCTACCAGCGTGACGGTGTCGACTTTCTGTTCACGACCACAGGAAAGACGCCGATCTCTGGCTGGTCGAAAACTAAGAAAAGGCTTGATGAGGCCATCTGGGAAAGGCGCCGGCGGCGTCATGGGGATCTTGCCGCCCCAATGGAGCCGTGGCGCCTGAACGACATTCGCGCCTCATTTTACGAGCTTGGACAAGAGGTTCTACGTGAGGATCGCGCCGTGCTTGAGTGCTGCCTTGACCGCATGGGACAGATCACCCGAGGCGAGCTTGCATGGGCCCTGAGCGAGGACATGGATTTGGAGCGTGACCGGGCTCTGGCCAAGTGGGCGCGACTGATTTCGAGCACGTTGGAAGAGACGGGACCCTAGATCGCGACGATATCCGGAAGCTGGTCCGCGAGCTGTCCGAATATCTGCTGCGGATCGGCGCCGAGCGCCTTGGTGATCGCATAGAATTCGATGACGTCGATGCGCCTTCGCCCGCGCTCGAAATTGGAGACGAACGGCTGCGGTTTTCCGAGCCGTTGCGAGAGCTCCACCTGCGTTACGCCGGCATCCTTCCGCAGGGCGACGAGCATTTGCAGCATGCGGGCGTAGGCGTCTGTGAAGGTCGATTTCGGCATGCGTGGCGTCCCAGCGGGGATCGGATCTTGCGAAATATATATGGTTCTTGAATATACCAATTTCGTATAATACGAAGTCGTCAGGATTCGAGACGATAGTGAAAGAGGCAGTGGGTGGCGGTTCGCCTGACCGACGATTTGATCGCCGCGCTGATCAAGCAGGCGGATGGCGGGCGGCACGAAATGGCGGACGCGGCGCTGCCCGACCTCCAACTGCGCATCAGCGGCGGGCAAGCTGCATGGTCGGTCCGCGCACGGGTGATCAATGGCCGCCGGCCAAGAATTCCCCTGGGGGCTTGGCCATCGATCGGGGTGCTAGAGGCCAGAACCTACGCCGAGGCCCTGAGGACTTCTCTGGAGCAGGCGGCCTCCACCGAGGAACCCGCGCTCACGGTTTTCACATTGCTCGATAGATATGAGGCTAGGCGGCTATCTCAGCTACGCAAGGGAGCCGTCATGGGGCGGGCCCTGCGATCGGCCCTCGAAGCCATCGCATATCGCGATGCGACGAAGCTAAGTCGGCGGGACATTGCAGAGGCGATCGACAAGATCGCTGACCGCGCGCCGATCCAAGCCAATCGCTCCTTGGCCTACACAAAGGCGTTTTTCGGTTGGTGCGTCGGGCGGGGTTATCTGGAGGCAAACCCTTCGGCGGGAATTTCAAAGCCAACGCGCGAGCGCACGCGCGAACGGACGCCGTCGCTGGACGAGTTGGCTGATATCTGGAGCGCCGCGGGCGTCTTGGGATATCCGTTCGGCCACGTTGTGCGTCTCCTGATCCTTACCGCCGCTCGGCGCGATGAGGTGGGCGGCCTTCGGATCGATGAACTTGAACTTCCCGCGGGAAGCGACGAAGCGCTATGGGTTATTCCCGCGGAGCGATCAAAGAACGGTCGGGCCATTCGCGTGCCGCTCCCACCACTTGCTCGACAGACCCTCGCCAGCGCACTGGCCTGCCGGAGCGCCGCAGGGCCTTTCGTGTTCAGCACGAACGACGAGAAATCGGTCTCGGGTTGGTCCAAAGCCAAATTGCGGCTCGACCGAGAGATTGCGGCCATACGTGCGAAGCGTGGGGACGCCGCCATGGTGCCTTGGCGGTTTCATGACCTGCGGCGATCGTTCGCGACAAATGCCTGTGACGTCCTCCAGATTGACCCGGCCGTGGCCGATCGGTGCCTGAACCACGTCGGCGCGTCCACCACTTCGACGATCTCACGGGTGTATGGGCGCAACGAGATGTTTGAACAGCGTCGAGACGCGCTCCAGAAGTGGTCCGCCTTCTTCGGCAAGGCCGTGGCGATCGGACCGACGCCACCCGCAAGTTAGGCGTCTCTTAAATTTAGCGAAATGCCAGAACAATTCAGAGGCGAGTTCGCGTCGGATATCGGCCGCGCGGTAAATTCGGACCGCTGACTGCCAATCTGAATTTCCGCCGAGGCATGGGATTTTCCCAGCGGCCCCGCGAGGCCGCGATCAGTGGCGAGCGGTCCGTCCTTCGCGCCCATGTCATCACTGTCAAAGTCGACGCCGCGTGACAGGTCCAAACTGGGTCCGGGCCAAATTCGTGGGGTTCAGCGGGTCCGACCTGTCACGGCGCATGTCAGGTGATCCGGCGGAATTAATCCGTTCGGATGCAAATCATGGCAACTTGGTCTGGCTTATAGTTTTTGACTGACATCGGACGGACATCCGTTGGACCCCAACTTGGACCCCAACGGCGAAGGCTGCTTCGGCGGCCTTCGGGTTACACCAATCTTTTCAAGGAGAAAGATGGTGGGTGCAGTAGGATTCGAACCTACGACCCGCTGATTAAGAGTCAGCTGCTCTACCAACTGAGCTATGCACCCATTCGTCGTTCGGGACCTGTTGAGCCCCGGCGGCGAGGGCGCGGAACATACTTGAAGCGCGGCCGAAAGCAAGGCGTGGGGACAAGGGAAATTTCATGGCCAGGCGAGACCTCACCGGAGCGGTGAATTTCCGTTATCTGGAAGACTTCGCGCGCGGCGACGAGGCGATGATCGACGAGGTCCTGGCCCTGTTCCGCGAACAGGCCGCCATGTGGTCGGGAATGCTGGATCCGGCCTCCGAGGGCTGGCGCGACGCGGTCCACACCATCAAGGGCGCGGCGCGCGGGGTCGGCGCCTTCGACCTGGGAGACGCCTGCGCGGCGGCCGAGGACTCAGGCGCCGCCGGGCTGGATGCTGTGCGCGACGCCCTGGACCTGGCCCTGGCGGATATCGCCGCCTACGCCCATGAGCGGGCGATTCAGTCGCTGCGCGCGCCGCGCAGCTGATCCCAGACGCCGAACTCGTAGGCGATGCAGCGGTCGATCAGCAGCCGCCAGACCGGTTCGGCTATGCCTTCTGAGAGCCCCGCGTCGCGGGCGGAAGCCTTCACCTTGGCCACCACGTCCTCGATGCGGGCTGTGTCCAGCACCGTGGCGCGGTCGGTCTTGATGCGGGCGGCGGCGTCCATGTAGCGCTGGCGCTCGGCCAGCAGCAGGACGAGGGCGCGGTCCAAGGCGTCGACGCCCTTGCGGACGTCGACCATGGTCTCGCAGTCGGCGGGGAGCGGCCGATCTTCAGTCAACAGGGTCATGGGGCTCTAGGACTAAATCCCGGCGCCGTTGTCCAGGCTTCTCAGCGCGGCCTCGTGCGCCTCGGCCTCGGCGGCGATCCAGTTGATGAAGGCCTTGACCTGCGGCAGGCGGCCCTTGGCCTTCGGATGGACCACGTAATAGGCGAAATCCACCGTGGTGGTGATGTCCAGCGGGGTGATCAGCCGGCCGGCGTCCAGGTCGGCCTGGGCCAGGGTGCGCTTGGCCAGCGCCACGCCGCGGCCGTTGAGCGCCGCCTCGATCACCAGGCTCGATTGGTTGAACCGGGGCCCGCGGGCGCCGTCGATGCTGCGCAGGCCCCGCGCCGCCAGCCACATGGTCCAGTCGGGGCAGGAATCGTCGGGTTCCGGCGATCCGTCATGCAGCAGGATGTGGTTGGCCAGGTCTGCGGGCGTGTTCAGCGGCTGGGATTCGGCGAGCGCCGGGCTGAGGACCGGGATCACGGTCTCGCCGATCAGCCGGCGGACCTCCAGGCCCGGATAGCGCCCGGCGCCGTAGCGGATGGCCACGTCCACCTCGCCGGCGGTGAGATCCACCAGCTCCAGGCCGGCCGACAGCCAGACGTCGACCTGCGGATGCAGTTCTTCGAACCGTCCAAGGCGCGGCACCAGCCACTTGGCCGCGAAGGAGGGGGCGGCGGTCAGGGTCAGGCGCCGGCCGTCAACGGCGGCGGTGAGCATGGAGGCGGCTTCGGCCAGGCGGTCGAAGGCCTCGCGCAGGGCGGGCAGGGCGGTCTGGGCCGCGTCGGTCAGCAACAGGCCCTTGGGCGTGCGCTTGAACAGCGCCGCGCCGACATACTCCTCCAGGTTCTGAATTTGCTGGCTGACGGCGCCCGGCGTCACCGAAAGCTCGTCGGCGGCGCGTGAGAAATTCAGGTGCCGTGCGGCGGCCTCGAACGCCCGCAGGGCGTTGAGCGGCGGTAAACGGCGGCGCTCAGTGTTTCTCTCCATCAAGTTTTCCTGACAGCCCCGGCAGAAGTCCTTGGGTTGCGAATTGGGGCCTCGGCGACCAGTTTGCAACCGTCCGCAGTCGTATCGGCCCTTTTCGTCGGCGGGCAAACCGGCGGGGCGGGTGAAAGCTCGTCCCGCTCCGATTTCAGAGTTTAGCCTTTAGAGAACCTAAAGCCTATGTCCCAAGACAAGCCCAAGGCGAAGGAGACCAAGCGCCTCGTCGTCCTCGGCGGACGGGGTGATCGCGCGGCCGGAACCGTCTGGCTGGTGGGCGCGGGTCCCGGCGATCCGGAGCTGTTGACGATCAAGGCCTTGAAGGTTCTGCAGACCGCTGACGTGGTGGTGCATGACGGGCTGGTCTCCGACGAGATCCTCGACCTGGCGCCCTCGCGGGCCCGGCGGATCTCGGTGGCCAAGCGCAAGTCGCGGCACTCCTACGGCCAGGACGAAATCAACAGGATGCTGGTCGCCTTCGCCCAGGACGGCCTGACCGTCGTGCGGCTGAAGGGCGGCGACCCCTTCATCTTCGGCCGCGGCGGCGAGGAACTTGAGGCCTGCCGGGCGGCGGGTGTCGCGTGCAAGGTCGTTCCCGGCGTCACCGCGGCCCTGGCCGCCGCCGCCGACGCCGGCGCGCCCCTGACCCATCGCGGTTCGGCCCAGGCGGTGACCTTCGTCACCGGCCATGCCTCGACAGGGCAGGTTCCGGATTTGGACTGGCCGAGCCTGGCCAAGGCCAACCAGACCGTCGTGATCTATATGGGCGTCTCGACCGCGGCGGGGATCTCCGCGCGGCTGATCGGCGCCGGCCGCGCCGGCTCCACCCCGGCCCTGATCGTCGAGAACGCCAGCCGGGCCGATGAGCGGCGCGTGGTCACAACCCTGGCCGGCCTGCCGGACGCCGCCGCCCAGGTGGCCGGACCGGCCTTGTTGATCGTGGGCGAGGCCATGGCGCTGGCCCAGGCCGGGACCGCCGAACTTGTCGCACATGTCGAAGCTCGCGGCCGCGAGCGGGGAGTGAAGTCTTGAAAGCCCTGACCGCAAACCGCCTGGACGACGGCGAGGTGGTGTTTTGGAAGACCGGGCGCTGGGTCGAGCGGTTCGCCGAGGCCGAGCTGTTCGCCGACCCCGAGACCGGCGAGGCGGCCGAGGCCCACGCCAAGAACCAGCCGACTACCGTGGTCGACGCCTATCTGATCGACTTGGTGGAGAGCGAGGGCCTGTGGGCGCCGCTCAGCTACCGCGAACGCATCCGGGCGCTCGGCCCGACCAACCACCTCGGCCACGGCAAGCAGGCCGAGGGCGGGGCGGCCATCGAGGCCCTGCAGCACGCTTCCGGCGCGGCGCGCTCGACCGGCCGCGTCAACCTGATCAAACGCTAGGAAAGGAGGGAGCCAATGTACCAGTACGACACCCTCGATAAGGAATTCCTGGCCGACCGGGCCGCCGAGTTCCGCGAACAGGTGGGCCGCCGCCTGGCCGGCGAGATCACCGAAGACCAGTTCAAGCCGATCCGCCTGATGAACGGGCTCTATCTGCAGCTCCACGCCTATATGCTGCGGGTGGCGATCCCCTATGGCTCGCTGAACCCCATCCAGCTTCGCGCGCTGGCCGAGATCGGCCGCAAGTACGACAAGGGCTACGGCCACTTCACCACCCGCCAGAACCTGCAGTTCCACTGGATCAAGCTGGCCGACACGCCGGCGATCCTGGACGAGCTGGCGGCGGTGGACATGCACGCCATCCAGACCAGCGGCAACTGCATCCGCAACGTCACGGCCGACCCCTATGCGGGCGCGACGGCCGAGGAGATCGACGATCCCCGCGTCTGGTCCGAGGCGATCCGCCAGTGGTCCAGCCTGCACCCGGAATTCTCGTTCCTGCCGCGCAAGTTCAAGATCGCCATCACGGCCTCGGCCAAGGACCGCACCGCGGCCAAGGTGCATGACATCGGCCTGATGGTCCGCCGCGCCCGCGACGGGACCCTGGGCTTCGAAGTGATCGTCGGCGGCGGCCTCGGGCGCACGCCCTATGTCGGCCCGACCATCCGCGAGTTCCTGCCCGCCAACCGGCTGTTCTCGTACCTGGAGGCGGTGCTGCGGGTCTACAATCGCCACGGCCGGCGCGACAACAGCTACAAGGCGCGGATCAAGATCCTGGTCGCCGCCCTGGGGGCCGAGGAGTTCGCCCGCCAGGTCGAGGCCGAGTGGGAGAAGGTGGGCGCCGCCGGCGACCTGCCCGACACCGAGATCGCCCGCATCCGCGGCGCCTTCGCCCCCACCAGCTTCGACACCCTGGTCAACCGCTCGGAAGCCTTCGAGGAAGCCAAGGCGGCCGACCCAATCTTCGCTCGCTGGGCGCGCAACAACCTGCGCCCGCACAAACGTCCCGGCTATTCCATCGTCGAGATCTCGCTGAAGGGCATCGGCGACACCCCCGGCGACGCCACCAGCGACCAGATGGACCTGGTCGCCGACCTGGCCGAGCGCTACGGCCAGGACGACATCCGGGTGACCCACGAGCAGAACCTGGTCCTGCCGCACGTGAAGCTGGACGACCTCGCCGTGGTCCACGCCGAACTGCGGCGCGCGGGCCTGGCCACGCCGAATGTCAACCTGATCTCCGACATCATCGCCTGCCCGGGGCTGGACTACTGCGCGCTCGCCAATGCGCGGGCGATTCCGATCGCCCAGGACATCGCGCGCAAGTTCGAGAACCAGGACCGCGCCGAGCTGATCGGCGAGCTGAAGATCAAGATCAGCGGCTGCATCAACGCCTGTGGCCACCACCACATCGGCCACATCGGCATCCTTGGCGTCGATAAGAAGGGCGAGGAGTTCTACCAGCTCACCCTGGGCGGCTCCGGCGCCGAGGACGCGGCGGTGGGCTCCATGCTGGGTCCGGCCCTGCCGGCCAACCGGGTGGCCGAGGCCATCGATGTCCTCGTTGACGTCTATCTGCGTGAGCGCCAGGGCGAGGAGCGCTTCCTCGACACGGTCCGCCGCACCGGCGTCGCCCCGTTCAAGGAGGCCGTCTATGCCGACGCGCATTAAGCTTCAGGCCGACGGCGCCTTCGTCCTGGCCGAGGACCCCTTCACCCACGTCGGTGACGACGCGGGCTTGCCTCCCGGCGACGTGATCATCTCGCTGACCCGCTTCCAGGCGGAGGGCGACCGGCTGCTGTCGGAAGGCCGTTCGGTTGGGGTGCGAATCGAGCCGGCCGAGGAGGTCGAGACCCTGGCCTACGATCTGCCGCGGATCGCGGTGGTGGCGGTGGCCTTCCCCAAGTATCGCGACGGACGGGCCTATACCGCCGCGCGCCTGTTGCGCGAGCGCTACGGCTTCAAGGGCGAGATCCGCGCCGTGGGCGACGTCCTGCGCGAGCAGGCGGGCTTCATGGTTCGCACCGGTATGGACGCCTTCGAGCCCGCCGACGGTTCGACCCCTGAGCAGTGGGCCCACGTCGCCCACCGTCAACGTCATGTCTATCAACGCGCCGCCGACAGCCGGCTTCCGGCCTTCGCGGAACGGGAGTGATGCGTATGGCTTTCGATAATATCGAGCGTCCCTCGCTCGCCGCCCGCCTGGACGCCGAACTGCGCCATGCGCATCCGGTCACCGTGCTGGAATCGGCGGTCGAGGCTTTCGGCGACAGGCTGGCCCTGGTCTCGTCCTTCGGGGCGGAGTCGGTGGTGTTGCTGCACATGATCTCGAAGATCAAACCGGACACGCCGGTGCTGTTCCTCGACACCGGCATGCTGTTCGGCCAGACCCTCGACTATCGAAAGACCCTGGCGGCCAAGCTCGGCCTCACCGACGTGCGCGACCTGCGCCCGCACTATCAGGACCTGGCCACCACCGATCCCGAGGCCAAGCTCTGGCAGACCGACACCGACGCCTGCTGCAATGTCCGCAAGGTGATCCCGCTGGATCGCGCCCTGGCCGATTTCGACGCCTGGATCACCGGGCGCAAGCGCTTCCACGGGGGCGACCGTCTGTCGCTGCCGGTGGTGGAGCCGGCGGAAGCCCAGGTGAAGTTCAATCCCCTGGCCAACTGGGGTAAGGCCGAGCTCGACGCCTATATGGCCGAACACGACCTGCCGGCCCATCCGCTTGTGGCGCAAGGCTTTCCGTCCATCGGCTGCTGGCCCTGCACCAAGCCGGTGGAGGAGGGCGAAGACGTCCGCGCCGGTCGCTGGGCGGGCCAGGACAAGACCGAGTGCGGCATCCACGTCGCCCGCGCGCCCGGAGCCGTGACGAATGTCGGTGGCGACATCTAGCCCGCTGATCAGTTAAAGACGCATCATGACCGAGACCATCGCCCCGGCCGCGCCGGCCAAGAAAGCCGGCGCCTTCTTCACCGAGACCGTCACCTGGGTCCAGCACTGGACGCCGGAGCTGTTCTCGTTCCGCACCACCCGCGACCCGAGCCTGCGCTTCCAGAGCGGCCAGTTTCTGATGGTGGGCCTGGAGGTCGACGGCAAGCCGCTGGTGCGCGCCTATTCGGTGGCCTCGCCGGCCTGGCACGACGAGCTGGAATTCTATTCGATCAAGGTCCAGGACGGCCCGCTGACCTCGCGCCTGCAGAAGATCAAGGTGGGTGACCAGATCCTGATCGGGCGCAAGCCCACCGGCACCCTGGTGCTGGACGGCCTGAAGCCTGGCAAGCGGCTCTACATGCTGGGCACCGGCACGGGCCTGGCGCCGTGGCTCAGCCTGGCGCGCGATCCCGAGGTCTATGATCGGTTCGAACAGGTGATCGTCACCCACACGGTCCGCGCCGTCGCCGACCTGAACTACCGCGAGCTGTTCGAGCACGAATTGGCGCAGGACGAGATCCTGAGCGAGGTGATCGGCGACAAGCTCACCTACTACCCGACCGTCACCCGCGAGCCGTTCAAGACCCAGGGCCGGATCACCGACCTGATCGCGTCGGGTAAGCTGTTCGAGGATCTGGGCCTGCCGCCGCTGGACCCGGCCGTCGACCGCCTGATGCTGTGCGGCGGCCCCTCGGTCCTGGCCGACCTCAAGGCCTTGCTGGAAGCCCGCGGCTATGTGGAAGGCTCCCTGGCCAATCCCGGCGACTACGTCCTCGAACGCGCCTTCGTCGAGACCTGATCGACGACCTTCAGCACGAACTCCGCCCGGTCCTCGACGCTGGCCAGGGGCAGGATCACCGGCTCGTAGGCCAGCTCTCGGCAGTTGGCGAGGATGAGGCCGTGAACCTGTACGGCTTCGTCGAAAGTCTGTTTCCTTTCAGTGTCCTGGCCGTAGATCTTGAACCAAGGCGGCGGCACGAAGACCGTTCTGTTATAGCGTCGCGTCCATAGCGCCTCGAGATGCCAGGGCGGCGGGGTGAAGTCCGGTCCGCCGGTGTCGGGGATGCCGCGATCGAAGAACAGCCGGTCCTCCACATCGATCATCGAATCGAAGATGGCGATGTCCTCGCGCGCCGTGCGTTCGCCATAGGCCTGGACGTCGATCCAGGGCAGGGCGGAGCCGCCAACCGCGACCTCGTCGCGGATCACCCGGCGATGGGTTTCCTCGACGCAGCGCTCGCCGCGGGCGCGCAAGTGCTCGATCAGCGTGGTCTTGCCCACGCCGGGGCCGCCGGTGAAGAGGAAGAAGTTGGGTTTCGAGACGATCATGGAAATGCCTTTTCCCTCCCCTTCATGGGGAGGGACGGTCGCGCAGCGACCAGGGTGGGGTATTCCGGGGAAATGGGTGGAAGCGCCAGACTTCCCCACCCTCGACCGCTACGCGGTCTGCCCTCCCCATGAAGGGGAGGGAAAAGAGGGTGTCAGGCCGGGGGGCAGCCCTTGAACTCGCCGACCTTGGCGACGGTCAGCTTGGCGAGGTTCAGCGCCATCAGCGGCCGCATCGAGGACGAGCCATGGCCGGTATAGAGGTCGATCTTCTCGCCCTTGATCGCCCCGCCGGTGTCGGAGGCGTACCAGTAGCCGTCATGCTTGGAGCCGTCGGGCATCGGCAGGCCGACGGTTTCCTTGATGTAGAGCTTTGTGCGGCGGGGGATCAGGTTGCGATCGATGGCCACGGTGCGCATGGCGACGACCTTGCAGCCAAGCGAGTCGAGCGCGCCCACGCCCTTGGCGCCGGCGTGGTAGAGCGTGGCCTTCAGGCGGAACTCGGGCGTGCCCGGCAGGGTCCCGGTCAGGGCCGAAACAATCAGGTCCCCAATGGGGTCCGAGGATGGCTCAGCCTGTGCGGTGGTGGAGGCCCCGAAGAGAAGGGGAAGGGCGGCAAGGGCGGCGAGGCGACGTCGCATGACGGCGGCTCCTTCGTCGTTGATCTGTGCAGCAGGGTTCTGGGTACCCGGACTCAGGGTTGCGAGTCAAACCGGCTTGCAGGCCAGCTAACACCCACCCGTAGAGACCATCGCTTGCGCGCGACCTCGGCTGGGCTATCCCATCCCTTGTCCAGCAAGGGAATCGCGGCATGCGCATCTACGGCGACTCGATCTCCGGAAATTGTCTGAAAGTGAAGTGGGCCGCCGACCATCTGGGCCTGGCCTATGACTGGATCGAGACCAGCGTCCTGCGGGCCGAGACCCGCACGCCGGAATTTCTGGCGCTCAATCCGGCCGGCCAGGTGCCTGCCGTGATTCTCGCCGATGGCCGGCCGCTGGCGCAGTCCAACGCCATCATCCTGCACTTGGCGGAGGGCTCGGACCTGATCCCCGCCGACGCCTATGAGCGGGCGCGGATGCTGGAATGGATGTTCTGGGAGCAATACAGCCACGAACCCTATGTCGCCGTGGCCCGCTTCCAGGCGCACTATCTCGGCAAGCCCGTCGCCGAGCTGGAGTCCAAGCTCGTCGAGCGCGGGAACGGCGCGCTGCAGCGCCTGGAGGACGCGCTCGCGGACAACGGCTTCCTGGTCGGGGGCCGGGTGAGCCTCGCCGACATCGCCCTGGTGGCCTATACGCGGGTCGCCGACGAGGGCGGCTTCGACCTGGGCCGCTACCCGAACGTGCAAGCCTGGGTGAAGCGGGTAGAGGGCGCGCTCAAGATCGCCTAAACGGAGAGGCATGATCCGAGCTCTCGCCGCCGCCCTTCTCCTTGCGCTCGCGCCGGCCCAGGCCCTGGCCTGGGGCAATATGGGCCACCGCATCGTCGGCGAGTCCGCCATGCGCGCCTTGCCGGGCGAGGTTCCGGCCTTCCTGCGCAGGCCGCAGTCGGTCCGCGACGTGGGCGAGCTGTCGCGTGAACAGGATCGTTCCAAGGGCTCGGGACGGATTCACGACCACAACCGCGACGCCGGCCATTTCCTGGACCTGGACGACGAGGGCAAGCTGCTGGGCGGACCATCGTTCCTGCCGCTGCCGGCGACGCGCGCCGACTATGAGAAGGCGCTGCAGGCCGCTGGGATCGACAGCTGGAAGGCCGGCTATCTGCCTTTCTCGATCGTCGACCAGCATCAGCAACTGGCCAAGGACTTCGGCTATTGGCGGGTGCTGAACTACGCCGCCGGGCGGGAGCGGAACAAGGTGCGCCGGGCCTGGCTCAACCGCGATCTGGCGCGGCGCGAGACCCAGATCCTGGCGACCATCGGACACCTGTCGCACTTCGTCGGCGACGGGGCGCAGCCGCTGCATGTCTCGGTGCACTACAACGGCTGGGGCGAGTACCCGAACCCCAAGGGCTACACGACCGCCAAGGTCCACGGCCCGTTCGAGAGCGAGTTCGTCTTCGCCAATATCGACCCGTTGAGCATCGACGCCAAGATGGCGGCGCCCGTCGACTGCAGGTGCCCGGTCGAGCAACGGACGACAGACTACCTGATCGCCACCAGCCGTTTCGTCGTCCCGTTCTACGAGATGGAGAAGGCCGGCGGGCTTCGGCCCGGCGACCCGCGCGGCGTGGCCTTCGCCAGCGAACGCCTGGCGGCCGGCGCCTCCGAACTGCGCGACCTGGTGGTCTCGGCCTGGCGGGCAAGCGCCAGGGTCACCGTCGGCTGGCCCGTGGTGCGTGTGGACGAGGTGCTGGCCGGCAAGGTCGATCCCTATGACGCCCTCTACGGCAAGGACTGATGCGCGCCGTGCCGCAGTTCGGCGAACGGGTGGGCGGCCGGGTCTATGCCGACCGCCCGGCCGCCTTCGGGCTCGCCGAACGGGGCGGCAGGATCGCCCTGGTGCGGATCGAGAAGCCTGACGGCGCGGTGTGGCGCGACCTGCCGGGCGGCGCGGTCGATCCCGGCGAGACCGCCGAGCAGGCGGTGGTCCGCGAGTTCGGCGAGGAGGCGGGCCTGAGGATCGCGGCCGGGCGGAGCTTCGCCGAGGCCGACCAGTTCTTCCTCAACACGGAGGGCAAGGGCTTCAACAATCGCGGGACCTTCTTCGCTGTGCGAATCGAGGCCGAAGCCCCCGGCCTCAAGGTCGAGGACGACCACACCCTGATCTGGATCGATCCGATGGAGGCGATCAGGACTTTGCGGCACGAGGCGCACGCCTGGGCGGTGGGCGCCTGGCTGCGCCGTTAGACGACAGCGCGGCGGCCACCTTGGGATGGCCGGACACTCTGGCGCTGGGATGGCGGATCTTGTGGGGCGCCGTCGAGCTGCGAAGCTCCGGCGCCAGGGCGTCGAGTTCCTTCAGGAGCAGTTCAAGCTCCTCTTGCGGCAAGTTCTCGATGCCGATGAAATAGTTATCGCACTCCGAGACCCGGATCAGCTCATCCAGCTTGGCGTGGATGGCGTTGTTGTCGCGGTTCTGGGTGTTCTGGATCAGGAACACCATCAGGAAGGTGATGATGGTGGTCCCGGTGTTGATCACCAGCTGCCAGGTGTCGGAAAAGCCGAAGATCGGCCCGGAGAACGCCCAGAGCACCACGATGGTGCAACAGCCGATGAACACCACGGGGTGTCCGGTCCAACGCGAGATCGCCGAGGCGAACCGCGTAAAGGACTTGCTCAATTTCGATATCATACGCGGCGCCCCTCGTCATTGCGTGGCCGGGCCTGAACGGCTAGTGCACGGCCCAGTTCCGACCGCGCGAGAGGGTGAATGTCGCAGGCTCAGATCATCGACGGCAAGACCACGGCCGAACGCATCCGGGCGGAGGTCGCCGTCGAGGTGGCCGCGCTGAAGGCGGAGTACGGCTTGACGCCGGGGCTGGCGGTGGTGCTGGTCGGCGCGGATCCCGCCAGCCAGGTCTATGTGCGCTCCAAGGGCGAGCACTCGAAGGCCGTCGGCATGCATTCGGTGACCCACCTGCTGGCGGCCGACACCCGCCAGGACGATCTGCTGGCCCTGGTGGAGACCCTGAACCGCGATCCGGCCATCCATGGCATACTGGTGCAGCTTCCCCTGCCCAAGGGCCTCGACGAGAAGGCGGTGATCACCGCCATCGATCCCGCCAAGGACGTCGACGGCCTGCATCCGATGAACATCGGCTTGCTGGCCCAGGGCCAGAAGGCGCTGGTCCCCTGCACGCCGCTGGGCTGCATGATCATGCTCTCCGACGCCCTGGGCGACCTGACCGGCAAGCGCGCGGTGGTGGTGGGCCGTTCCGTGCTGGTGGGCAAGCCCATCGCCCAGCTGCTGCTGGCCGCCGACTGCACCGTGACCATCGCCCATTCGCGCACCCGGGACTTGGCGGCCGTCTGCCGCGAAGCCGACATCCTGGTGGCCGCCGTGGGTCGGCCGGGGATGATCAAGGCCGACTGGATCAAGCCCGGCGCGGCGGTGATCGATGTGGGCATTAACCGGGTGCCGTTCCGCGACCCGGTCAAGGCCGCCGCCGGCAAGACCAAGATCGTCGGCGACGTGGCCTACAAGGAGGCCTCGACCGTCGCGGGTTACATCACGCCGGTGCCCGGCGGCGTCGGCCTGATGACCGTGGCTTGCCTGCTGAGGAACACCCTCACCGCGGCGAGGCGTATCGCTGGTCTCGACGCCTAGGCGGGCGCCGACCCAGTGCGGTTGGTCCAGGCGACCAGGCCGTTCAGCGCTTCGCCCACGGCTTGATCGAAGGCCGCCACGATGGCCGAGACCCGGTTGTCGCCGGCCCGCACCTGAGCCTCGATGAGATCGGCGCCCGCCAGGGCGCGGTCGGCTCGCGTCAGGGCGACCCGCAGGCTCACCACCACCAGCGGCGCGGCCTTGGGACCGCGGTCATAAACCGCCTCGAAGCGGGTGACGTCGACGCGCAGGGAATAGTCGGCCTTGGCGGTCTGGCCGCGGGAGATCAGCCGCGCGGCGCCGCTGTTGGCGTCGAAAGCCTGGGCCAGGGCTTCGTCAAACAGGGTCACGGCCGGCGCCACCCAGCGCGAATTGGCCACATAGGCCACCTCGCCGCCATCGACGGTCAGGATCCGGTCGCCGGAGGCGGCGCGGGTGAAGCTCCCGCCGCCGCGAACCACGCCGAATTGGCTGGCCGGTCGGGCCGCGCTCTGCTCCGCGGACGGCGCGGCAGCGTCGAACCTGTAGAGCTGGGCCGGGTCGCTCTTCGGGAACAGCGAGACGCAGCCACCGAGCGAAAGGGCGAGCGCCGCGGCGCCCAGCGCCCCGAGAGAGCGGGTGAGGGCGCTCATGGCTTGATCTCCACTTCCTGGGCCGCCGGCTTGCCGACTAGGCCGCGGGGGTTGGTTTCGATGTCGCGGATCAGCCGGTCGAGGGACTCGGCCGTCTGCTGCAAGGCTGCGACCGAGGCCGTGAGCTGCGGCAGTCCGTTGGTGGCGAAGTCGCTGGTGGGGCCCTCCAGCTTGCCGACCACGATGCGCAGATCCCTGGCCGCGGCCCGGGCCTCCTCGGCGGCGTCGGCGACATTCTTCATGGTGCGCTTGCCGTCGCCGTCGACCAGTTGCTGGCTCGACTGCGACAGGGTGGCGATCTGCTGGGCCGCGGCGTCGATGCTGCGCAAGGCGCTTTGAGCGTCGGCGATCACCGCCTTGCGCTCGCGCAGCTCGGCGGTGAACGACTGGGTGTCGCCGACCACGCCGCTGAAGGCCCTGATATTCTGGTCCGAAAGCACCCGGTTGACCCGGTCCAGGGCCTCGACCGTTCGGGTCAGCACGGTGCCGCCGCCCTCCAGAAGGTCGGCCAGGGCGCTGCGCTGGGTGCGCAGTTCGGGGACCTCGTTGGGCGGGTAGACCTCCTTGAGCAGCTTCTTCGCCGGCGTCCCTGCCGTGATCTGGATGTAGTTGACCCCGGTGATGCCCTGGGGCTCCAGCGTGCCGTAGGAGTCGACGCGGATGGGCACGTCGGAGGAAACCCGGGCGCGGGCGATCACCCGGTTGGGGTTGGCGGGATCGAGCTGGATCTTGGTGACCTCGCCCACCTTGATGCCGTTGAAGTGCACCTCGCCGCCTTGCGACAGGCCGCGCACGGGGCCCTGGAAGACGATGTCGTAGAGGTCGTAGTCCTGGGCGAAGCTCAGGCGCGCGAGCCAGACGCTGAAGATCACCAGTCCAAGGAACAGGATCAGGGTCGAGAGGCCCACCAGGGCGTAGTTGGCGTCTTTTTCCATCAGTTCACCATTGCGGATTTGTGCGCCTTGACCGCGGCGCGCCCGCGCGGGCCCAGGAAGTATTCACGGATCCAGGGGTGGTCGGAGGTCTCCAGCGTCTCCACCGGCGCGTGCGCCACGACCTTCTTGTCGGCCAGGACCGCGACGCTGTCGGTGATCGTGTAGAGGCTGTCCAGATCGTGGGTGATCATGAAGACGGTCAGGTCCAGGCTGTCGGAGAGGTCCTTGATCAGCTCGTCAAACGAGGCCGCGCCGATGGGGTCGAGGCCGGCGGTCGGCTCGTCGAGGAACAGCAGCTCGGGGTCCAGGGCCAGGGCGCGGGCGAGGCCGGCGCGCTTGCGCATGCCGCCCGACAGTTCCGACGGTTTGAGGCTTCCAGCCTCCGGCGGCAGGCCCACGAGGGCGATCTTCAGGTCGGCGAGCTGGGCCACGATGCGGCGGGGGATGTCGGTATGTTCGTACATCGGCGCCGAGACGTTCTCGCGCACCGTGAGGTTGGAGAACAGGGCGCCTTGCTGGAACAGCACGCCCCATTGCCGCTCGATGGCCGACCACTTGCGGCGCGAGGCCCGCTGGATGTCCTGCTCGAACACCCGGATCGTCCCGCCGTCGGGGACCTTCAGCCCGATGATGGTGTTCAGCAGCACCGACTTGCCGGTGCCCGAGCCCCCGACCACGCCAACCACGTCGCCGCGCTTGACGACGAGGTCGAGGCCGTCGTGGATCACCCGGTCGCCGAACCTCGACACCAGGCCGCGGACCTCGATCGCCGGACCCGTGGTCGGCAGGACGTCCTCCGGATGTGGCTCGGCGCTCAAAGGTCCAGCTCCATGTAGATCAGGGCGAAGACCGCATCGATCAGGATGATGGCGAAGATGGCGTGGACCACCGCGGCCGTCACGCGCCGGCCGAGAGATTCCACGTCGCCCCCGACCTCCAGGCCTTGGCGGCAGCCGATGCCGGCGATCACCGCGGCCATGACCGGGGCCTTGGACAGTCCGATCCAGAACTGGGTCACGCCGACATTGTCGACGATCCGCTGCAGGAAGAACGAGGGGCCCAGGTCCAGCGCCGTCCAGGTCACCAGCAGGCCGCCGAACAGGCCGGCCAGGGTGGCCACGAAGGTCAGCAGGGGAATGGTCAGCAGCAGGGCCGCGAAGCGGGGGAAGACCAGGGCCTCGAACGGATCGACGCCCAGCACCTGCATGGCGTCGATCTCCTGGTTCATCTTCATGGAGCCGAGTTCGGCGGCGAAGGCCGAGGCCGACCGGCCGGCCAGCAGCACGGCGGTGATAATGATGTTGAACTCGCGCAGCACCGCGATGCCGATCAGCTCCACCGCGAAGACCTCGGCCCCGAACTGGCGCAGCATATTGGCTCCCAGCAGGCCCACCACGGCGCCGATGAAGAACGCGGTGGTGGCGACGATGGGGATGGCGTCCAGGCCAGCCCGCTCCATCAGCGAGACGATCGGCGCCCAGCGGACCCGCTTCGGATTGGTGAACAGGTAGACGAAGGTCCGCCCCACCGCGACCAGCAGGTGGCCCACGAAGACCAGGGTCTCGAAGATCTCCCGGCCGAGGTTGAACACTCCCTTGCCGATGCGGATGGTCATTTCGTGGAAGCCGCGCGGCGGCGGCCGGGCCACGGGCTTGGCCGCCGCCGCGGCGCCGACCAGCTGCAGCAGCCGCAGCGATTCCGGGCGGCCGGAGATGCGGTCCGGGTCGATGTGGCCATCGGCCGCGCGAATCACCGCGAACGCGCCGGCCGTATCCAGCCGGCCCACCCCGGTCAGGTCCAGGGACTTGGCGGCCTGCTTGACGATGGCTTCGTAGAGGTCGCGCGCCGCCTCACCGATAGAGGTCGCTGTCCAGTCGCCAGCCAGGACGGCCCTGGGACCGTCGGCGGCGTCGACAAGGCTGAACTCGGCGGGGCGTTCCATACGACGGTGTATAGCCTCGAACCTGGGGAGCGGGGTTGAGTCGACGCCCCTCGGCGTCAACCTAGCAGAGCTGCGGCCGGACCCGGAACGCCTTATGGCGCAGGTTGTTCCGCGCGGTGGATAAGCTGCCCGCCTCGCGACTTGGTGATGGTTTGTCGCGGCGGTTGGTCTATATTTCGCCCCACTCGCACGGTTATCACGAGCCGGGGGCGGGTCCGTCCGACCCCGGAGTGTCCGTCCAGGTCGGGAGCGTGGTTTGACCCGTCAAATCGAGATCGTCGGTAAGTCCGGCAACCGTTATCGTTACACATCGCTGGAAGAGGATCGCATCCTGCCGCCCGCGGGCGCGAACTACATCATCGCCAAGCCAGGCTCGCAGGGGGTCGATATCCTCTATGTGGGCGAGACCGACAGCCTGGCGCGCACGGTCTGGCGCGACCAGCTGGCCCGCGCCAAGGACACCTATGGCTCCGAGGTCGACGTCCTCACCCGCCTCAACGTCCGCAGCGCGGTGCGCATGGCCGAGCGCGAAGACCTGATCGAGGAATACCAGCCGCCGATGAACGCCCAGGCCTAGGCTGCCTCCGGCAGGTCGTAGGCGATCACCTTGAAGCCGGCCAGGTTCGCCTGGCCGAAGGTGTTGGCTATGGCCACGTCGACGGCGTCGCGACCGCGGGCGATCAGGACCCTGCCGATGCGGGGGCGGTTGTTGCGCGCGTCGAAGGCGTACCAGCGGTCGCCCAGATAGACCTCGAACCAGGCGCTGAAATCCATCACGCCGATGGTCGGCACGCCGATGTCGCCCAGATAGCCGGTGCAATAGCGCGCCGGGATGTTCATGCAGCGGCAGAAGGCGATGGCCAGGTGGGCGTAGTCGCGGCAGACGCCGACAGCTTCCGCGTGGGCCTCGTAGGCGGTCTTGGTCGGCCGCGCGTGCTGGTAGTCGAACCGGATGTGGTTGTGGACATAGTCGACGATCGCCTGGACCCGACCCCAGCCGGTCGGGGTGTCCTGGAACAGGGTCCAAGCCATGTCGCTGAGCCGGTCGGTCTCGCAATAGCGGCTGCCCAGCAGGAAGATCAGGACGTCGTCCGGCAGGTCCTGGACCGGGATCTGGGGCGCGTCCGGAGCGTGGTCGTCCACCAGGCCGGAATCGCGGATCACGAAATCCGCCGACAGGGTCAGCCGGCCGGCCGGGGCCAGCACCCGGCTACAGATATTGCCGAATCCGTCGAGGTACTGGCGCACGTCCAGCGGCGGATCGGTCCTGACCCAGTCGGGGGTCTCCAGGTCGCCGCGGCGCGAAGGATGCACGCTCAGGGTCAGCATCATGGGGACCGGCGCCGGGCAGTCGTAGGTGATCTCGAAGCCCGTCTGGATGCGCATCGATATCTCCCGGTGGGGTTAGCAGGCCGCCCCAACGGTTCGCTGGGGCGCAGGTTGCACCACCAGCTCGCTTTCGGCGCGGACGTCCACCTCGACCTCCATGCCCAGATAGTCCGACGGCCGGCCTGCCCAGGTTCCGTACAGCGGAACCGCCTGGCGCGGATCGCGCGAGACCGCCACCCGGACGAGGTCGGCGTTGCCGACGATGCCGTTGGTGGGGTCGAACTCCACCCAGCCGCAAGCCGGCAGATAGACCCGCACCCAGGCGTGCGTGTGGCCTCCGCCGATCCGGGCGTGCTCGGCGTTCGAATAGGGACTGTAGATGTAGCCGGACACGAACCGGGCCGCGAGGCCGAGGCTGCGCACCGCCTCCATCATCAGCACGGCGTAGTCGCGGCACGACCCGCTGCGCAGGGCCAGGGTCTCGAGCGGCGTCTGGATCCCGCTCTCCAGCCGCGTGCTGTACTTGAAGTCGGCATAGATGGCCTGGGTCATCTCGCTGAGCAGCCGCTGCAGGCTGGTGGCCCCGGCCTTGCGCACGAAGCGCCGCGCCCAGTGGTCGATCAGGCCCTCCGGATCGGGATGCTGCCGCTCCATGGAGAGTCGCAGGTCCGGCAGGTCCTCGGGGCTGTAGGCGAAGGGCATGGCGCCCGTATAGACCTCGATCTCGCCGTCGATGTCGGCGAAGGCGGGCAGGGGTGTGTGGTCCAGGCGCGCCCTGCTCTCGACGACCAGTTCGGTGGTGCGACCGTCGAAACCCGCCACCTCGACGCAATTGCCGAACACGTCGTGCATCGAGCGCAGGCGCGTGGGCGAGGGCGTTATGGCCAGTTCGCAGGCCAGCAGGCGCTGATCGTAGCTCTCGCGCGGCCGCAGCATCATGCGATGCTCGCCGAGCGCCACGGGATTGCGATACCGATAGCGGGTCACATGACGGATCGAGAGGATCGGCATTGAGCAAGAGCTGGGCCGATTCAGCGTCGCCGTCGAACCTATTGCTCGGCCAGGACGATCTGTCGCCGGTGGTCGTGGCCAATCCAGGCGGTCGCTCGCCCTTCCTGCTGCTCGGCGATCATGCGGGCCGCACGATCCCCAGGGGGCTCGGGGACCTCGGCCTGACACCGGCGGCCATGGACCGGCACATCGCCTGGGACATCGGGGTGGCAGGACTGGGCGTGCGGTTGGCTGAGGCGCTGGACGCCGTCTTCATCCGCCAAGCCTATTCGCGTCTGGTCATCGACTGCAACCGAAGACCGGGCGCGGCGGGTTCGATCCCCGAGGTCAGCGACGAGGTGGCGATTCCCGGCAATGCGGGCCTGGGCGCGGCCGAGATCGCCGCCCGGCACGACGAGATCTATCTGCCCTATCAGGACGCCATCGCCGCCGAACTGGACCGCCGGGCGCCCGGAGCGACCCTGCTGGTGTCGCTGCACAGCTTCACGCCCGTGTTCCAGGGCCAGGCCCGCCCGTGGCGGATGGGCGTGCTGCATCGAGGCGACTCGCGCCTGTCGGACCGTGTGCTGGCCCTGCTGCGACGCGAGTTCGGCGAGGCGGCGGGCGACAACCAGCCCTACCGGATGGATGAGGTCGACAACACCGTGCCCCTGCACGCCGATCCGCGCGGCCTCGACTATCTTGAGCTGGAGGTCCGCCAGGACCTGATCGCCGACCCGGACGGCCAGGCCTGGGCCGCCAGCCTGCTGGCCCCTCTGCTGGCCGAGGCCGTCCAGGCCTAGGGCGCACATGAGCGTTCCTTCTCCCCTTGCGGGAGAAGGTGTCGGGCGAGAAGCCCGACGGATGAGGGGTCTCTCAGAACTCGCCGGCTAGCCTCGGCGCCAGCTTCAACTCAGATGTCAGACGGATAGGGCCATCGACCCCTCATCCGACCCCGCTCTCGCGGGGCCACCTTCTCCCGCAGGGGGAGAAGGACGCCGCGAGCCGACTTGCCGTTTTTCCTATCCCGCGACCTGCGACGCCCACGAAACCCGTGCGCGGAGAAAATCTGTTAGTTGACAGAATGCAGAAAATAGATCGAAAACGTGATCAACAATAGTTTGCGGTCGAAACCGTGCGGGGAGGGTTCCAATGCATCGATCCAGAGAGTGGCGCGCCGGGCTGCTGGCGACAGTGGCGGTGATGGCCAGCGCGGGCGCCGCCTTCGCCCAGACCGCGGGCGACACGGTCGACGAGGTGGTGGTCACCGCCCAGAAGCGCGAGGAGCGGCTGCAGGACGTGCCGCTGTCCGTGGCGGTGGTGTCCTCCGAGACGCTGCAGGCCTTCAATCTGAACGAGACCACCGACATCCAGCACCTGGTGCCGGGCGTGACCCTGATCAGCGCGGCGGGGCCCCGTAATTTCGGATTCTTCGTGCGTGGGATCGGCACCAGCTCCTTCTCCTCGGAGTCCATCGAAGGCAGCACCGCCTATGTGCTGGATGGGGTGGTGCTGGGTCAGTCGGGATCGGCGCTCTCCGACCTGCCCGATGTGGAGCGGGTCGAGGTGCTACGCGGACCGCAGGGCACCCTGTTCGGCAAGAACGCCTCGGCCGGGGTCATCAGCGTCACCACAGAGCGGCCCTCGGCGGAGTTCACCGCGCGGCTCAGCGCCAGCTGGGCCGATCCGCAGGACGAACGGCGGATCACCGGCGTGGTCAGCGGACCGTTGGGCGACAAGGCCCGGTTCCTCCTGTCGGCCCGCGCCAATCAGCGCGACGGCTACGTGCGCAACGTGTTCGACGGCCGAAAACTCAATGATCGCGAGGACGGCGGCGTGCGGGCCAAGCTGGAGCTGACGCCAGTCGAGAAGCTGGATGTGACCTTCATCGCCGACTACTGGAAGCGCGACGCCAAGTGCTGCATCTGGACCCTCTATAAGACGGGGCCCAACCCCTCGCTGGCGCCCGAACGGCAGTCCATCGCCGCGGGCATCGTCCCGGGCCCCAACAATCTCAGCCAGAACATCAACGGACGCCTGTTCTCCAAGACAGAGAGCTATGGCACCTCGGTCCAGGCCAATTACGAGCTGGCCGCCGGCCACACCTTGACCTCGATCACCGCCTACCGGCGGTTCATCGACCATGACGGCCTGGATTCCGACTCGAGCCCGCTCAATCTGCTCGACGCCAACTTCGCCGACTTCAAGCAGGCCCAGGTGACCCAGGAGTTGCGGATCACCTCGCCCCAGGGCGGGTTCGTCGACTATGTGGCCGGGGCCTTCTATTTCGACGGGGACGTGACCTCCCATTCGGTCCAGGTGTTCCCCAGCGTGCCGCTGCCGTTCTTCAGCAAGCTGGTGACCAACCGCGCCTCGACCACCAACCTGGCGATCTTCGGCCAGGCCAATTTCAACCTGAGCGACGATCTGCGCCTGATCGCCGGGGCCCGGGCCATCCACGAGGAGGCCAAGGCCCGCAAGGACCGGCGCGATCCCGTGCTTGGGTTGACGTCCACCGCCAGCGCCTCGAAGACCGACGACGCCCTGCTGTGGCGGCTGGGCGCGCAATACGACTTCACCGGCGACATCATGGGCTTCGCCACCGTCACCCGCGGCTACAAGGGCGGCGGCTACGACACCAATATCGGCATCCCGACCCTGCCGGACGTCCAGCCCGAGGAGCCGACCAACTTCGAGCTGGGATTGCGGACGACCTGGCCCGAACAGCGGCTGATCCTCAACGTCACGGCCTTCCACACCAAGATCGACGGCTATCAGGCCGGCGCGCGCGACCCCGGTCCGCCGCCGATCACCCGGGTGTTCAACGGCGAGGGCAAGACCAAGGGCTTCGAGTTCGATCTCATGTGGCGGCCGGTCGCGGGCTTGAACTGGACCCTGATCGGCTCGGGCGCCTATGTGGACGCCCGCTGGGGCGACTTCGCCAACGCGCCCTGCTTCCCAGGCCAGACCGTGGCCCAGGGCTGCGTCGGCGCCCAGCAGGACCTGACCGACGCGCGTCTGCCGTTCTCGCCCAAGTGGAGCGGCAATGTGGGCTCTCACTTCGAGACCGAGGTGGCCGGCGATCTGACCGGCTCGTTCGACCTGGGGCTCAACTTCCGGACCAAGGCCGCCATCGCCTTCCCCAACGACCCCAACACCGTCCAGGGCGGCTACACCCTGGTGAACGCCGCGGTGGGGCTGGCCTCAGCCGACGACCACTGGAAGGTCTCGGTGTTCGCCAAGAACCTGACCGACGAGCGCTACAGCCTGGTCTATTTCTCCACCCCGTTCGGCACGGCCCCGGGCGCCTATAGCCAGTTCATCCCCTACGAGGCTCAGCGCGTGGTCGGCGCCTCCATCGATCTCGCGTTCTAAAGCGCGTTTCCTCCCCGACGACCTGGGGGACGCCCGACCGGCGTCCCCCTCTTTCGGCAAGGTGATCTGCATGCGTGTCCTCGGTCTCGCCCTCGCCCTCAGCCTCGCCCTGGCCGCCTGCGCCCAAGCCGAGCCGCGACCGCCGCTCGCGGGCGAACGTGCGAGGGCCTTGGTGGACGGCGGGCCGATCGAGGGCCGTTCCGCCGGCGGCGTGGCGGCCTTCCGCGGCGTGCCCTATGCGGCGGCCCCAGTCGGCGACCTGCGCTGGCGTCCGCCCCAGCCGGTTGCGGCCTGGACCGCGCCGCGCGACGCCAGCCGGTTTGGTTCCGACTGCCTGCAGCATCCGCTGCCGACCTTCGTCGATCCGGGTTCGGGCCAGCCGAGGAGCGAGGACTGCCTCTATCTGAACGTCTGGGCGCCGGAGCAGGCCAAGGGCCGCCCGGTGATGGTCTGGATCCATGGCGGCGGCTTCACCATCGGCTCCGGGGCCATGGCGGTCTCGGACGGCGCGGCCCTGGCCCGCCAGGGTGTCGTGGTGGTGACCCTGAACTACCGGCTGGGGCGGTTCGGTTTCTTCGCCCATCCGGCCCTGGCCCGCCCCGGCGAGCCGACGGGAAACTATGCGATCATGGACCAGATCGCCGCCCTGCAATGGGTTAAGCGCAATATCGCGGCCTTCGGAGGCGACCCGACGAATGTCACGGTATTCGGGGAGTCGGCCGGGGGCGGATCGGTGCTGGCCCTGATGGGCTCGCCCGCCGCGCGCGGCCTGTTCCATAAGGCGATCGTCGAATCCGGAGGCGGCCGCGACGTGCTGGCCAGCCTCGAGGCCTCAGGCGCCGATGCTCCGGCGGGCTACGCCGCGGGAGAGGCTTTCGCCGAAAAGGCGGGGCTGAAGGCGCCCGACGCCGCGGCCCTGCGCGCCTTGCCGGCGGAGAAGGTGCTGGGCGACCTGGCCTTCTTCAACAACCGCAACCGCGACGACTATACGGGTCCGATGATCGACGGGCGGGTGGTGACCGGAAATCCCAGCGCCATCTTCGCGCGCGGCGAGCAGGCGCCGGTCCCGCTGATCATCGGCTTCAACAGCGCCGAGCTTGCCGGCGCAAAGGCTGTGACCGGCGGCTGGGCCAAGCAGGCCGCCGCAAAGTTCGGTCCGGCCGAGGCGGGGTTGCGCAAGATCTACGACCCCAACGGCGGGGACGACGGCCTGGCCGCGAACTTCCTCAGCGACCTGATCTTCGTGGAGCCGGCTCGCTTCCTGGCGCGCGCCCACGCCAGGGCCGGACACCCCGTCTTCCTCTACCAGTTCGACTATGTGGCCGAGGCCAAGCGCGCCACGACCCCCGGCGCTGGGCACGCCACCGAGATCGCCTATGTGTTCGACACCGTGGGCCAGGTCGATTCAAAGGTGAGCGCGCAGGATCGGGCCATGTCCGCCGTCGTCAGCCGGTATTGGACGGCCTTCGCCGCGTACGGCGACCCCAACGGCGCGGGCCGCCCGTCCTGGCCGGCCTACCGGCCCAAGGCCGACACGCTGCTGAACTTCATGGCGTCCGGCGGCGCGCCGCTGGCCGGACGCAGCGCTGCGCGCCTGGACTATATCGAGGCCAGCTGGCCAAAGCCCTGAGTCGGTTTCCCTGAATGCCGGAACCGATCTAGGCTGTAGGAAATATTCCGTTTCCGATTCAGCAGGATCCATCCCGCGTGCCGACCCAGATACCCTCCGTCGCCACCTTCACCGCCCCCGGCGTGGTGTTTCCCGGCGACCCGCGCAAGAGCCCCACCGAAGCGGTGGTCTTCTGGCTGCGGCGCGACATCGTGCGCGGTGTGTTCGAACCCCTGGAGCGGCTGAAGGTCGAGCAGCTCAGCGAGTTCTATGGGGTGGGACACACCCCGATACGCGAGGCGATCAACCGGCTCTCGGCCACCGGCCTGATTGTCCACGAACACCAGAAGGGCCATCGCGTCGCCCCGGTCTCGGTGGAGGACTATAACGACGTCCTGCTGGTCTATCAGCGGCTCCGCATGCTGGCCCTGGACCTGGCCATGGAGCGCGGCGACGACGCCTGGGAGGAGCGGGTGGTGGTCCAGCTGCACCGGACCATGAAGGTGCGCCCCGTGCCGCGCGACCAGGACCCGGAGGTCCGCGAGCTGTGGCAACGGGCCTATGGCGACCTGCAGGGCGAACTGGTCAATGGCTGCGGCTCGCCCTTGCTGGTCAGGTTGTTCCGCAATGTGGGCGCGCGGGCCGAGCGCTACGGCCTGCTGTTCGCCGACCTGAGCAGCGACCTGGAGCGCGACCATGCCGCGGAAAGCCAGCGCATGGTGGAGGCCCTGATCGCCCGGGACGCCGCCCGGGTCCAGGCCCTGCTCGACGAGTCCGGCGCCCTGGCGCGTCCGGTGCGGGACTCGGTGGTGGCCGCCCTGAAGCGTCGTGGCGAGAGTTCGCGCAAGCCACGCCGGGTCGCCAAGCCTTCTGGGGAGGGCGCACCCCGTCCGCGCGGCCGGCCCCGCTTGGCGGAAGCCGACAAAAAGGCGTCGAAGAAATAGATCGGAAATTGCCAGTCGTCCGATTCTAGATATTGTTGATCCAGGGCGATGCGCGGCCTGGGGGGATGATCTTGGATCGCGATGCGTCGCTGAGTTGGGGCCGCCGGGTCGGCTTCGCGGCTGGGGACTACGCCTGCAATCTCTATTGGCAGAGCGTCTCGCTGTTTCTGCTGTTCTTCTACACCGACGCCGTGGGCCTGCCGGCGGCCACGGCCGGTCTGATCTACATGGTCGCCTCGATCTGGGACGGAGCGATCGATCCGGTCATCGGCGCCTTCGCCGACCGCACCCGGACCCGGTTCGGACGCTACCGGCCCTATCTGCTGCTGGGGGCGGTCCCCTTGGCCCTGACCTTCTGCCTGCTCTATTACCGCCCGCCCTTCGAGGGCTGGGGCCTGGCCGCCTGGATGCTGGGCGGGCACATGATCTTCCGCTCCTGCTACGCGATGCTGTCGATCCCCTACACCTCGCTGAACGCCCGGATCACCCGCAGCTCCAGCGAGCGCTCGACCCTGGCCGGCCTGCGGATGATGTTCGCCACCCTGGCGGGCCTCACCGTGGCGCTCTCGACCCAGCCCATGGCGGCGCGGTTCGGGGCAGGGGACCCGGCGCGCGGCTACCTGGCCGCCGCGGCCGTGCTGGCCTTGGTGGCCACGGTGATCTTCCCAATCGTGTTCCTCTCCACCCGAGAGCCGGCGGAGGCGGCTGAGCAAGGGCCGCCCATGCGGATGGCCGACTACTGGCGGGCTCTGCGCGGCAACCGGGCGTTTTGGATCGTCATGGCCGGCATCGGCTCAGCGGTGGTCTGCTCCACAGCGCTGGGCAAGTCGGTGCTCTACTATTTCAAGTACTACCTGCACGCCGAGGCGGCGGCGCGGACGGCGCTCTCGCTGGGCGCGGCGTCGGGCCTGCTGATCGTGCCCTTCTGGCTGGTGGTCACCCGCTTCACGGGCAAGCGGAACGCCTGGCTGGTCGCGACCGCCTGGGGCCTGGCGGGGCTCGCGGCCTTCGGGATCGGAGAAGTCCGCTCGCCGGCGGTGATGATCGCCTTCCTGCTGTGGATGCAGATCGCGTCGCTCGGCCTGGCCATGACCTTCTGGTCGATGCTGCCCGATACGGTGGAGTACGGCGAATGGGTCAGCGGCGTGCGGACGGAGTCCTTCGTCTTTGGCCTGGGGCAGTTCTTCCTGAAGGTGGCGCTGGGCGTGGGCGCGGGCCTGTTCGGCCTGACCCTGGACCTGGTCGGCTACCGGCCGAACCTTGAGCAAAGCGCCGAGACCCTGGAGGGCATGAAGACCATCATGGTGGCCTTCCCGGCCGCCGGCCTGATCCTGGGCGGGGTGGCCATGCTGTTCTACCCCCTGCGGCACGGGACCCACGAGGCGATCGTCGGCGAACTGGCCCTGCGCCGCCCGACTGTTGCGGAGGCCGGATGATGGCTGCGGCGCCCCCCAACACCAATGACGGTTCGAACCGGGCTCCGCGCCTGTTGGCCGGGGTGAGCTTCGTCACCCTGGCCGAGCTGCCGGAATGGTCGGCGGGCCCGCGCGGGTCGGACGACCTCGTCTATGCGGCCCTGAAGGCGGCCGGCTACGAGGCAATCCAGACCCTGCAGCCGGCCCTTGCCCTGGCCCACGGACTGCGGCCCACCGGCATGGCGCGCGCCTTCGACGCGCATCAGCTGCGCGCCACGGCGATCAGGTGGCGCGACGCCGGCTGCGACTGCACCACGGCCCATCTGGGCACCGGCCTGGAGACCGACGACGAGCTCTTTCGGCTGGGCGAGGCCCTGCTGGAGATCGCCGAGCAGGAGCGCCATCCGATCTATCTGGAGACCCATCGCGCGACGATGACCCAGGACATCAAGCGCACCCTCGACCTAGTCGAACGCTTCCCGGAGATGCGCTTCAACGGTGATTTCGCCCACTGGTACATCGGCCACGAGATGACCTATGGCGACATGGAGATGAAGTTCGAGAAGCTGCGCCCGATCTTCCAGCGCACCCGCTTCATGCACCTGCGCGTCTCGTCCAACGCCTTCGGCCAGGTGACCGCCAGCGACCCGGCCGAACAACGGCACCTGGACTACTACCGACGCATGTGGACAGCGGTGTTCGAGAGCTATCTGGCGTCGGCGGCGCCGGGCGACTATTTCGCCGTCCACCCCGAACTGCTGCCGGCCAGGGCCTTCTATCCGAAGATGGTTCCGGGACCTGACGGCGCGCTACGCGAGGAGAGCGACCGCTGGACGGAGTCGCTGTTCCTGCTGCAGGTGGCGCGCGAATGCTGGGCCGCCGCCGCGCTCAGCGCCCCTGGATGATCACTCGCACCGAGCCGGCGTCGAGGGCGGTGATCCGCACCCGCTGGGCGTCCGGCGCGATGTCCAGGTCGGCGGCGGCGCCCTCGACGCGGGTGTTGACGCCGTCCGGAAACTGCCGCTTGGGAACATAGATCTCGGTCGATGCGGCGATCGCCGGATCGGCTTGGTAGTCGATCTCCAGCCGGCGTGCGGCGCGATCGAACCTCACCCGAGTCAGGCGGCCCTGCACCGCATGGGCGAACGGCCGGCAGAAGCCTTCGATGGCGCGACCGCCGCTGTCGGGATCGGCCGGGTCCTCCTGCTGGTCGCGGGAGAAGATCGACAGGTCCTCCTGGTTCCAGCCGTCGCCGATGCGCAGGTCGTTGCGGTTGGAGGCGGTGTAGTTCCACTGGGTCGAGTGCAGGCCAAGCGCGTCCAGGGCGTCGTACATCAGGCCAAGCGCGGCGGTGTGCCGGGCCCAGATCGCCTCGTCCCGCCGGCCTTGGGCAAAGAGCTCATAGGCCGCGCCGTCGTCGAGGTCGTAAGGGATGCCGAACTCGCCGATCAGGCTGGGCGCGTCGCCCGGGAAAGCCTCTCTGTACGACTGGCGTCCCGCCAGCTGGCGGACATAGCGGTCGCGGATGGCGCCGGGGTCCCGCTCCGGGGCGCCGGTCATGAAGTCGTAGTGGTTCGTAGGGTCGAAGCTCTTCAGAAAGAGTGTGGTGGCGTCGTACCAGTGGCTGGCGTTGACCGAATTCTCCGGCATGGGCGTGGGGAAGGGCCGGCCCGCGGCGGCGCCGAAGGCGTCCAGTTCCGCGAAGATCGGCCAGGTCGGCTCGTGCTTGCGGATGACCCGCGCCACCTCATGGAACAGCGGCCCGAAGCCGTCGTCGGAGATGTTGACGGGCCGCCCCTGGGCGACCTGGAAGAAGTCCTCGCGAAGGGGCTTGGCGCGACCGCCCTCGACCGCATAGGCGCCGGCCCGTTCGAACGGGCAGTCGGTCATCCAGATCGAGACCCCGTCCGGGTTCATGGTCCGCTGGCCGGCGGGCTCGGCGATGCTGGTCTCCATGTTGCGCTTCAGGACCGGGACCTCGACCGTAAGCCCGCGGGCCATGGCGAGCGCGTCCAGCGGCGATAGGGCGGCCCCCGGCCGGGCGCGGGCCGGATTGATCTCGCTCGGCCCCAGGTGGCGATAGCTGAGCGGCTCGCCGAAATAGCCGACGCCGGGCTCGTTCAGGGTGTCGAAGCCAAGCACATTGGGCAGGTGGGCGATGCGCCGGGCCACCTGGTCCAGGCAGCCCAGATAGCGGTTCTGCAGGAAGGCCTGGACGTTCTCGCCCTCGATCATGAAGTCCGGGGTGAACAGCCGTCCGCCCCAGAACAGGCTCCACATGATCCCGTTGGCCGGCAGGCGGTAGTTGGAGCCCCAGCTCATCTGCGGATAGGCGGCCTGGCGTCCCGAAGGATCGGCGTAGTCGAACTTGCGCTGCATCACATGAGCGGCGTCGGCGGCGTGGAACCTGGTGAGGTCCAGCCCCACCGCCTCGAAGCACCAGCCCGGCGCCCCATCGCCGCCGGTCATCCGGCTCCAGACGTCCTGGTGGAAGTCGATGAAGACATATTGGCCGTGCTCGCCGGCCCTTCGGCAGACCTCGGCGAGGAAGTCCAAATAGTCGGTGTCGTACAGGCCCGGCCCGCTGTGCTCGACCGCCTCCCAGGTGGTCAGCAGTCGCACGACGTTGAATCCCCAGTGCTTCAACCGGCCCAGGTGCTCGTCGGCCTCGGCGAGGGGAAAGGGGCGGCCGACGAAGGAGACGTCGCGGTGATCGGCGAAGTCCGAGGGGAAATTGGTCCCGCCGTTCGGATAAGGGACCTTGCAGTCGCCGCCGAGATTGACCCCGCGCAGGGTGACCTGCCGGCCATGGGCGTCCACGAAGAGGTCGCCCTGGCGGCGGACGGGGGGCAGGGGCATGGGATTACCTTGAGGCGTTGGACGGGTTCAGCCGGCGGTGTCCGGCACGATGCCCAGGAGCTTGGCGTGTTGCGCGCGCCTGCCGGTCATCTCGGGCCAGGGCGCGGGCGTCGGCAGACGACCGTCCGGCAGCGGCCAGGCGAGCGGAGTCGCCGCGCCGTCGATCACGCCGCCGTCGCCTATGCCGTCGCGGTCGACGGAGGGATGGGCGCGATCGCCGCCCCTGCGGGCGCCATCGGCGAAATAGATCGCCGTATAGACCCTGCGCGTGCGGTCCGAGCGGTTGGGCTTGGCCATGTGGACGGTGTGGCCGTGGTGGAAGATCACGTCGCCGGGCGCGCAGGGCACGAACCGCGCCGGGGTGTCGGCGTAGCGGGCCTCCAGCGCTTTGCCGGCGCCGGGGGCGGTGAAGATGTCGATGAAGGCGGCCTCGTCGTTCTGGCTGCCCGGCACATAGCCCATGCAGCCAACGTCCAGATCGACGGCCTGCAGGGGGATCCAGGCCGTCAGCGTGTTGTCGCGCCCGGCGATCGGCCAGTAGGGGTGGTCGGTATGGGCCTCGGTCTCGCGACCGCCGGCCTCCTTGTAGAGCGCCTGGTCGTGCCACAGGCGCAGCCGCGGGGCGCCGATCAGGGCGGCGGCCAGGCCGCAGACCCTGGGATGGAAGGTCAGCGGGCGCACCTCAGGGAAGTCCTCCCAGATGTACTGGCACTGGATGAACGACTGCTCATAGGGCGTCTTCTCGTCCAGGGTCCGGGTGTCGCGGGCCTTGCGGCGCGCTACCGCCTCGTCGACCGCCGCGCCGTATTCGGCGATCTTGGCGGCGCTCAGCAAGCCGGGCGCGTGGACGAAGCCGTCGCGCCGGTAGGCTTCGACCAACCGGGTGTCGATCTCGAGGTTCATCCGCGCCTCCCTAAGGCTCGCGGCTCTAGCGGCCGCCTTCGAGGATCTTGAACTGCCGGTCGGCATCGTCCTGCTCGACCACCCTACCGTCGTCCGGATAGGCCAGGGCGCCATCCGGCGCATACTGCAGGATATAGGCCTTGCGCACCGTATCGGCCTTCAGGTTCGGACCGGTGCGGTGGGGCGCCAGCGAGGAGAAGACGATCACGTCGCCGGCCTTGGCCGGCACGGCCACGGCGTCCGGCACGTCCTCCAGGCACTTCTTCCCGATCGGGGTCAGCCAGTGGGTCAGGGTGCCCAGCTTGTGCAGGCCCGGCGCCATCCAGGGGCAGCCGTTCTCCTCGTCGACGTCGACCAGGGGCGTCCAGCAGGTGACGTACTGCTGGGGCCGCACGAAGGTGTAGCCATTGTCCTGGTGCCAGGGGAATTCCTGCGGCTTGCCGCTCTTCTTGTAGACCGACTGGTCCCAGTAGAGGCGCGCGTCGTCGCCGATCAGGTCGTGGCAGATGTCCTTGAAGACCTGATGCTGGGCGAAGGCCTTCAGCACCGGCGATTCCTTGACGATGTGGGTGGTGAAGGTGATCGCGTCGAGCGACGACAGCCGGATGCTGCCGCCCTGGGCGCGCACCCGGCGCTCGTGCTCGGCCTCCAGCGGATCGATCGCCGCGGCCACGGCGGTGAGCTCGTCGGTCGTGAAGGCTTTCTCAAGCTTGAAATAGCCCAGGGTATTGAACTGCTCCGCCTGCTCGCGCGTCAGCCGGCGCAGGCCCTCGGTGCGCGCGTCCCGCCATCGGAAACCGTCATTGAGCGGGTGCGGTCGCGGCGCTGTATGCGGCGCGCTGGCGGGCAGGGTCATGCGCAGTCTCCGAAAGTCAATAAAGCGACCCTAAAATAGATCGAATATGGAGGTCAATGCAATATTTTGTCGATTTTATCTCCTGCGCATACCGCCCCGGCCCGTGGCGTTTTCAGGCCGCGCGGCGGCGCACGGGCATCCAGCGGTTGACGCGGGAAAGCTGCGCCGCGGCGGCCGGCGTCTCCGCCTGGGTCCCGGCGCGGCCGTAGTGGTAGACCATCGCCGCGCGGCGCTCGTCGGCGACGTTGTCGGTCGACATGTGCATCAGGTAGCTGTGGAAGAAGAGCACGTCGCCCGGCTCCATCAGAGACGGGACCTTGGGCGAGGTGTCTTCGCCGACGATCTCAAGATAGCCGCGGTTGGCGGCGGGGCGCCGGTCAGGGACATGCTCGCGGATCTCCCCCGTGTGCGAGCCCGGCAGCACCCAGAGGCAGCCGTTCTCCAGGGTCGCGCGCGACAGCGCCACCCACACCCCGATCTGCGGTTGGCGGTCGAACCGGAAATAGTAGCTGTCCTGATGCCACGGCTGGCCGATGACGCCGGGGTTCTTGAAGATGAACTGGCTCTGGAAACAGTCCAGGTCGGGGCCCAGCAGTGTCTCGACCACGTCGACGATGGCCTTGCGCTCGGCGATGGCGCGCGCGGCGCCCTCCACATGGCAGTTGAACACCTTGGAGACCCGGTCTTCCGGGTTCACCGCGCCGGGCGAGGGCTCGGTCTCGGGATAGATCAGGTAGCTGGGCCCGGACATATAGGCGATCTCGCCGGCGTGGCGCTCGGGCGGATCGGCCCGGATGCGGTCGATCACCTCGTCCTCGCAGGCCCTCGCCTCATCGGGCGACACCAGCCCCCTTTGCACGAAGAACCCGTCGTCCCGCCATGCGGCCTGCTGGGCGTCACGATCCATGGCGAAGTCCTCCTTGAGTGTCGAAAAACATATCAAGAAAATAAGTCAAACCACAATATAGATCGAAAATCAGGCGCCGCGGTGCTCTGGGTCAGGGCGCGGAATCATCGGCCGAGGCCTCTTGCAGCGCGCTCCGGTGGCGCTGCATGGCGTCGCTGAACGACGCGGCGAGGATGCCGGTGGGCATGGCGATAACGCCGATGCTGAAGATGGCGGTGACGGCGGCGAGCACCTTGCCGAGCACGGTGACCGGATAGACGTCGCCGTATCCGATCGTCGTCATGGTCGCGACCGACCACCATAGGGCGCGCGGGATGCTGCCGAACTTGTCAGGCTGGATGGCGCCTTCGGCCAGGTAGAGCGCGGTCGCCGCGACGATCATCAGGAAGAACCCCGCCGCGAGACTGAGCAGCAGCTCGTCGCGCCGCGTCGTGACCGCCTCGACCATGTGGTCGAGGGCCCGCGACATGCGCCCGAGCTTGGCCAGGCGCAGGATCCGTCCGACCCGGATCAAGCGCAGCAGCATGGCGCTCGAACCGCCGAACACCGCGAGCGAGGCCAGGATCGCGATGAGGTCCGCGATCGCCGCTGGTGAGAAGACGAACCGCACCCGTTCGCGCCAGGGGCGGACCTCGAGGTTCCGTTCCGGCGCCGTCCAGAGGCGCAGCGCGTATTCGAGGCTGAAGAGCAGCCCCAGCGTGACCTCCGCCAGGACGAAGATCCCTCCGTAGGCGGCGGCGAGGGTGGGCTCGGTCTCGACGATCGCCAGGCCTGTGGCGAGGAGGATAAGGACCATCAGCACGCGATTGAGCCGCGACAGCCCCTTCGCCCTGCGCGCTCTTGGGTCCAGTTGCGCGTGGAGCCGCCGCCGAAGCGACGGTGTTTGCCCTGCAGTCATGTGGCGTCTGGCCCCGGTTGATCGCCGCGAGCTTATCCCTGACGCGCGGGCCTTCCATCCTCGAACCGAAGGGGTCGGTCCTGTCGATCCATGGCGAGGATCAAATCGCCGCGGTCATGCGCCAGGGCCTTCTGCCTCGCCACGAATCGGGCCTCGCTAGGATCAGGGTTATCGCGGGGGGCTGCGTATGAGCCGGAACGACCAGCTTGAGTTCGTGCGCCTCGCCGGCGCGGAGATCGACGACCAGGCGATCGCTGAGATAGCCGGCCTTTTGGGATCGAGGGCCGAAGCTACACCGGTTCGGTTGATCCGCCTCGCCGCGTCCGGTCCGCTGATCGTCGCGCGCCGGCCCTGCGGCGCGCGGCCCGAGATCGTAGGGGTTGCTGGACTTGCGCGCGGCGATCGCCATGCGCGGGACCAGGAGATCATCGCCGTCGACAGCGCCCATGCCGGCAAGGACCTGGAAGCGGCCCTGCGAACTCGCCTGCGCGCGCAAGCCTGGTGTCCGTCGCTCTTTCGCGGGCGTGACCGACCCCCGTTCGGGTTCGTCCAGGCCGGATCGCGCGCCTGCGGCTAGCAGGTCGGCTGCCCAGGCGGCGCGCTCGATCTCGCCTGCGTCCAAAATCCCGTCGGCGCGCGGCCTGCAAGTCCGCTCCACAACCGACACGGATGTGATGTTTGGAGCGCCTCATCCCCGATCCCCTGACCGGCCGCCGCGCCCTGCTAGCACGGATCATCGGCACCATCGGACAGGGATGAGGGACAGATGAGCGACGGCAACTTGATGCAGTCCAGCGGCAAGAACGGTCGCACGACGCAGGTGGACGCCCTGGTGATCGGCGCGGGTTTCGGCGGCATGTGCATGGTCCATCGCCTGCGCGGCATGGGCCTGTCCGTGCAGGGGATCGAGGCCGGCGGCGGCGTGGGCGGGGTCTGGTACTGGAACCGCTATCCCGGCGCCCGCTGCGACCTGATGAGCATCGACTACAGCTATTCGTTCTCCGAGGAGATCCAGCAGGAGTGGACCTGGTCCGAGCAGTTCGCGGCCCAGCCGGAGATCCTCGCCTACGCCAATTTCGCCGCCGACCGGCTCGACCTCCGAAAGCTGTTCCAGTTCAACACCCGGGTTGAGAGCGCCGAGTTCGACGACGTCCGTCGCCTGTGGGTCGCCAGGACCGATCGCGGTGAGATGATCGAGGCGACCTACTGCATCATGGCCACCGGTCCGCTCTCCATCCCCAAGGAGGTCGGCTTCGAGGGGGCGAACGACTTCAAGGGCGAGATTTACTACGCCGCCAGGTGGCCGCACGCGCCGGTGAGCTTCGCCGGCAAGCGGGTCGGCGTCGTGGGCACCGGCTCGACGGGCATCCAGATCGTCCCGGTCGTCGCCGAAGAGGCCGATGAGCTCTTCGTGTTCCAGCGCACGCCAAGCTTCACCATGCCCATGAGGAACAAGCCGCTGGACCCCGAGTACGTCGCCCAGGTGAAACGGCACTACCCTGCGCTTAGGGCCTCGGCGCGCAACACCGCGATCGGCGGGGTCCGGCCCATTTCCAGCCGCCCGCTGTTCAGCGTGACGCCCCAGGAGCGTCTGGAGCTGATGGAGGATTCCTGGGCGCGCGGCGGACTGGCGTTCCTGGGCACGTTTTCCGACCTGCTGACCAATTCGGAGGCCAACGAGATCGTCGCCGAGTTCGTCCGCGGCAAGATCGGTGAAGTGGTCAAGGATCCCGACACCGCCGAGCGCCTGAAGCCGCGCGGGTATCCGATCTTCGCCCGTCGTCCCTGCCTGGACACCAACTACTACGAGGCCTTCAATCAGCCGAACGTCCATCTGGTGGACCTGCTCGAGGATCCCATCGTGCGCCTCACCGAGCGGGGCGTGCGGACCCAGGCTCGGGAGATCGAGCTCGACGTGCTCATCATGGCCACCGGCTATGACGGCCTGACAGGCGCCATGCTGGCCGTCGACATCAAGGGCCGGGGCGGGAGCCGCTTGAGCGACAAGTGGCGCGATGGGGCCCGGTCCTATCTGGGCCTCGCCATGGAGGGCTTCCCGAACCTCTTCATGATCTGCGGCGCCAACGGCCCCGCGGCCCTGGCCAATATCGTCACCCTGGACGAGCAGAACACTGATTGGATTGCGGAGTGCATCGATCACATGCGTCGCAACCAGCTCGCCACGGTTGAAGCCGAGGCCGCGTCGGAAGACCAGTGGATGGCCGCGATCTCGGCCCTGGCCGAGAAGTCCCTGATGCCGAAGGCCAACACCTGGTACGTCGGCGCCAATGTCGCGGGCAAGCCGAGGGTGTTCAGCCTCTATTCCGGCGGCTTCAACAAGTATCGCGAGATCTGCGAGGCCGTGACCGCGGACGGCTATCGGGGGTTCTCGTTCGAGCGGTCGCAGAGCCCGGTCGAGGTCTGATCGTCGGATGGCGCCGCACATCGAGATCATCGGACGCGACCGCTGTCGGCTCGGCGAATCCCCGGTCTGGGATCCGGTGCTGAAGCGGATCTTCTGGGTGGACGCGCGCGCGCCGGCGATCTGGTCCCTCGATCCCGAGACGGGCGACCAGACCTCGCTGTCGGCGCCGGACATGGTCGGCAGCATCGTGCTCGGCGAACCCGGACAACTGGTGGCCGGACTGCGCCATGAAGTGTGCCGCGTGGACTTCGCCGCGGGGGTGTTCACGCCGCTGACCAGGCCGGACGCGATCCTTGCCGCCGAGCGATTGAACGACGGCAAGACGGACCGCGCGGGCCGCTTTGTGACGGGCTCGCAGCACCACGCGGACGGCGGGACGCCGGAGGGCAGGCTCTTTCGCTTCGACCGGGGCGGGATCTGCGAGGTGCTGGAGGCCGGCGTCGAGATCTCGAATTCGATCTGCTTCAGCCCTTCCGGCGACCGGCTCTATTTCGCCGACAGCCTCCGCCAGGCCATCTGGACCTATGCCTACGATATCGAGACGGGCCAGGTCGGGCCGCGCGAGACCCTGATCGACACCGCGCCTCTAGGCTCGGCGCCAGACGGCGCGACCGTCGACGCCGAGGGCCGTCTGTGGGTGGCGCTCGTCCAATCTGGGCAAATCGCCTGCATCACGCCGGATGGGAAGCTGGAGCGGCTGATCGACTGCCCGATCCCGTTCCCTTCATGCCCGGCCTTCGGTGGCGAGCGCCTCGACGTGCTCTACGTCACGGCGATTTCCGACTCTGGCGGGCGGCTCAAGACGGACCACCCGGATGGCGGCCGGCTCTTCGCCATCGAGGGTCTGGGCGTGCAAGGGATCGCCGAGACACGCTGCCGGCTCTGACGGCGCCGCGAGATTTCATATGCGATCTTGGCGCGCGCCGGCGGCGGCGCGGCGACAGTTCGGCCGGTCCGCCTAGAACCTGGACACAGTCATACGCTGTTCGACAGGACGCTCATGGATCTCGATCTCGACCCCGCCGACCGGGCCTTTCGCGACGAGGTTCGCGCCTTCTTCGCCGAGAATACGCCGGACGCCTTCAAGGCCCGGGTGCGCGCGGGAATGCGCCTGGAGCCGCACGAATTCGTCGCCTGGCAGAAGCTGCTACATGCGCGCGGCTGGGGCGCGCCGTCCTGGCCGAAGGAGCACGGCGGCACGGGCTGGACGCCGACCCAACTCTACATTTTCGAGACCGAGGCCTCATTGGCCGATGCGCCGGTCCAGTACCACCAGGGCCTCGAGCTGATCGGCCCGATCATCTTCACCTTCGGAAACGCCGAACAGAAGGCGCGCTACCTGCCGCGGATCCTCTCCAGCGACGACTGGTGGTGCCAGGGATATTCCGAGCCCAACGCAGGTTCGGACCTGGCCTCGCTGAGCACGCGGGCCGTGCGCGACGGCGATCACTATGTGGTCGACGGCCAAAAAATGTGGACGAGCTACGCCCAGGTCGCCAATCGCATGTTCTGTCTGGTCCGGACCGATCCGGAGGGGCGCAAGCAGGCGGGGATCTCGCTGCTGTTGCTCGACATGGACATGCCCGGGATCAGCATCCGGCCGATCATCACCATGGACGAGATCCACCACACCAACGAGGTGTTCCTGGATAAGGTGCGGGTTCCGGCGGCCAACCTGATCGGTGAGGAAGGCCAGGGCTGGGGCTACGGCAAGGTGCTGCTGGATCGCGAGCGCGGGGTGACGGCGGCCACCACCATGCGCCTCCGCCAGCAGCTGCGCGGCGCCCGGGCCGCCGCGGCCGAGGCCCGGATGCTCGACGATCCGGTGACCGCCGACCGTCTGGCCCAGCTGGAGATCGAGGTGATCGCCCTGGAGGGAATGGTCATGCGGACCATGGCCGAGGCGGCGTCGGGCAAGGATTCCGGCCCGCGCGCCTCGATGATCAAGGTCCGCTGGTCGGAGCTGCTGCAGGAGGTCACCGAGTTTTGGGTGGAGACCCTGGGCTACGACGCCGCGGCCTTCGGGCCGATCGGAAACGGGGCGCCCACCGAGCCCTGGCCGATGATGGGCATGCTCTATTCGCGCGTCACCAGCATCTACGGCGGCGCCAACGAAATCCAACGCAACATCATCGCCCGCCGGGCGCTGGGCCTCTAGGCAGGAGCCGCCGACCGATGAATTTCGAGCTCACCGACGAACAGCGCCTGCTGCAGGACAGCGTCCTGCGCTTCGCCCGCGACCACTATGACTTCTCCGCCTGGCGCGCCCGCACCGGCCGTGGCGAGGGCTTCGACCGCGGCCTGTGGAAGCAAATGGCCGACCTCGGCTGGCTATCCCTGACGGCGCCGGAGGAAGACGGCGGCCTGGGCGGCTCGCCGGTCGACACCATGGTGATCATGGAGGGCGTCGGCCGGGCCTTGATGCTGGAGCCCTTCGTCGCCGGCGCGGTGTTCGCGCCCACGCTGCTGCCGCACCTGGCCGGGCCCGAACGCACGGACCTGATCGCCGCGGCCATGGCGGGGGAGGCGGTGTTCACCCTGGCCGACGCCGAGCCGGACGGGCGTTTCGAGCTCGCCGCGGTCTCCACGCGCGCCGAGCGCACAGCGACTGGCTTCCGCCTGACGGGCGAGAAGAGCCACGCCCTGGATGGGGCGGAGGCCGACTGGTTCATCGTGCCGGCGCGGACGTCCGGCGAAGGCGCCGAGGAGGCGGGGATCACCCTGTTCCTCGTGGCCAGGGATGCGCCGGGTCTCATCGTCCGCAGTGTCCGCGCCATGGACCATCGGCGCAATGCGAGCCTGTCTCTGGACGGCGTCGAGGTATCCGCCGGAGCCCTGATCGGCGAGGTCGACCAAGGGTTCGGCCTGGCGCGCCACGCGGTGGACCTGGCGATCGTCGCCCGCCTGGCCGAGGCGGTGGGCGCGATGGACGCGGCCTATGAGCAGACCCTGCAACACCTCAAGACACGCAAACAGTTTGGCCAGGCCATCGGCTCGTTCCAGGCCCTGCAACACCGCGCCGTGGACATGGCCATCGCCTGCGAGGAAGCGCGCTCGATGACCTATCTGGCGACCATCGCCGTGAGTTCATCCGATCCCGCGCGCCGCCAGACGATCGCGGCGGCCAAGGCCCGGGTGGGACAGACCAGCCTCTATGTCGCCCGCCAGGCGGTGCAGCTGCACGGCGGCATGGGCTTCAGCGATGAGCTGGCCATCGGCCACTATCTCAAGCGCCTGGTGATGATCGATCTGGCCTTCGGCAACGCGGCCGAGCATCGTCGGCAGTTCGCCGCCGCCCGCGCGGCCTGAGCCGCGCAGGCGCGAACGGCCCTCTCAGGAGAACGAGGTGGCCAGCCCGCCGTCGACGGTCAGCACCTGGCCGGTCACGAAGCTTGAGTCCTCGCAGGCCAGGTAACGCACGGCGCGCGCGATGTCGTCGGGCGTGCCCAGCCGGCGCATCGGGGTCTGATCGATGCGGGACTGCATCTTTTCGGCCGAGACGACGGCGCGCACGCCCTCGGTGTCCACGGTGGAGGGCGCGATGGCGTTGACCCGCACGCCCACGGCGCCGAGCTCGGCGGCGGCCGAGCGGGTCAGGCCCGCCACCGCCGCTTTCACGCCGCAATAGAGCAGGGCGTTGGGGATCCCCAGCAGGGCGGAAACCGAAGCGATGTTGACGATCGATCCGCCGCCCGTGCGCTGCATGATCGGGGCGGCGGCCTGGATGCCCCAGACCACGGCCTTGAACCCGACCCCCAGCATGCGGTCCATGGTCTCCTCGGTGATGGCGGCGACGGGTTCGTAGCGGTTCCACATGGCGTTGTTCACCAGGACGTCCAGCCGTCCGAACCGCGCCGCCGTCGCCTCGAGAGCGTCGCCCAACGCCGCCCGGTCGGAGACGTCGGCGCCGATGGCGACCGCCTGGCCGCCGGCGGACCTGATCGCCTCGACGGTGGCCTCGGCCCAATGGGCCTTGAGGTCGACCACGGCCACGGCGCAGCCCTCGGCCGCCAGCAGTTCGGCGGTGGCGCGCCCCAGGCCGCGCGATGCGCCGGTCACCAGGGCCGACCGCCCGCTCAATCGTCCGCTCATGGTCTTCCCCTCAGAAAATGTCGTCACGGTTATGGGCCGCGTGGACGCCGAGGGCGGATCGTCATGAGCCGATCGGGACTTTATCGCCCATGTGAATTTCGGGATGTGGGCGTGAGGCGCTCGCCCATCGCGAAGAAAATGGCGCCGGCGCCCATGCGGACGCCGGCGCTTCGCGTATCGAGCCAACGCCGTGGGGCGCGGGCTCCCGCTCAGGCTTCCGGGGAGGAAGATGGGTGGAGCCTAGGGCTCCGCGGGCGTTGAGCCGTCACATCCGCTCAGGGCGGACGGAAAAATCCATGCGGGATATTCGCTGGCCGGCAGGGCGTCAGCCCAGGCCCTCGCCGCGCGCCGCGCACCGCAGGATGATCTCGCAGGGCGCGCCGGCGGTGTTGCGCCGCGCCTGGAGCTTCCGCAGCCCATCGACCACCTGGCCGAGGCCAGCGCGGTTGGCCTGGAGCAGGGGGCCGCCCTTCCAGGCCGGGAAGCCCAGCATGACCGTCCAGACCGCGTCCAGCAGCGGTGCGCTGAGGTTGTCCTCGACCTGCAGCAGTTCGGCCGCGCCATTGACCGCCGCCAGCAGGCACCGCTCGGCGATCACGTCGTCCGACACCGGCTGGCGGCAGATGCGCTGGAACGTGGCCGACGCCTGGATGATGCGGGCGACCTCGGGATCGAAGGTCAGATGGCTGGAGGCTTCGGCCCGGCGGTACCAGCCCGGCGCCGATCCGCCATGACGGTGTGCGTCGGACATCAGGTCCAGGGTCGGGGAGTAGCAGAGCCAAGGGTCGGCGGGGATCGCACCATCCGCGGCGACGCCGAACAGGGCGGCCATGCCCAGCCGGTCGGAGAGCGCGAACGGCCCCTCGCCGAAGCCGAACGCCATGAGGCAGCGGTCGACCTGGGACGGCGTCGCGCCCTCGTCGAGCAGGTGGACGGCCTCGCGCAGCAGGGGCCAGCGCAGCCGGCGGGCCAGGACCTGGCGCGCGGCCTCCGACCCCCAGCGCTCCAGGGTGGCCCGGCCCGCCGCGGCGTAGGCCAAGGCCTGGGCCTGGTCGGTCTTGGCGAGGGCGACCGCGGCCCTGGCCGTGTCGGCCATGGCCCGGCGGACCGGTAGGCGAGCGGCGGCGTCCAGGGCCTGCAAGGCGGCCGACGGCGCGGTCTGGTCCGGCGCTTCGCGCCGCACTCGCAGCCGGACGCCGAAGAGGTCGGCCTTGTCGCTGTCGGGGACGATCGTATCGGGGCGGCAGGCTCGCACATGGCCAACGCCCGAAACCCCCAGCTCGACCGCGGCGGCGACAATGTCGCGCTCGGCGATCACGTCGATCAGCCCGGCTTCCAGGGCCCGGTCGGCGTCCAGGGCCGCGTCGAAAATCAGCAGGTCGCTGGCGCGGGTCATGCCGATCAGTCGCGGCAGGCGTTCGATCGCGCCGTGGGTGGGCAGGCGCCCCGCCCGCAGGTCCGGCAGGCTGAAGCGCGCGCCGCGCGTCGCGACCCGCCCGGCGCAGGCGATGGCGAACTCGAGCCCGACACCCACGGCGTCGCCGGCGATGGCGGCGATCACCGGCAGACGCGAGCCGGCCACGGCCTCGACCACGGCGCGGAAGTCCGGCGCCGCGGCGCCGGGTCCTTCGACGAACACGTCCGCGCCCTGAACGACAATCGCGGTCAGATCACCGCGCGCGCCCAGGTCGAAGAGGGAGGTGATGAAGAGCTGCTGTTCCTGGGCGTCCCAGAGTCCAGGCGAGGGGAGCTCAAGGCGGATCACGGCGACGCTCGCGCGGATCTCGATGGTCGCGAACGGCAGGGCCTCGGCCTCCTGCGTCCGGCCGTGGAACGGCGCGCGGGCGTGGGCGAGGGCGTTCATCTGTCCACCAGGCGCGCGACTGGGCGGAACATGCGCGCGCGCGCCTGTGTCTTCGCCGTTCCCATCTCGTACCTCCCCATCCGGCTGTCTTGACTGCAGCACCGCGTGACCCGCGGCGTTCGGATTCTGGATCGTTCAGAGCCGCCGAAAGCTGCCCTGCCTCTTGATCATCCTCGATGTTCGCCCGTCCAACCTGTGCCGCCGGGACTGCAACGACAACCCCGCGCGAGCCGGGGTGCGCCATTATCAGCTATGTGAATTCCGAGCCCTCGACCGGCGGCCTGCCGCAACTGGCGCCCGGCCCCGATAGCCTTCCCGAATTCGATCGACGTCCGTTCCTCGGGGGAAGCATGTTGGGCCTAATGCAGGACACGCCGCTGTTGCTGTCCTCGGTGATTGACTACGCCGCGCGCTACCACGGCGGCGTCGAGGTGGTGTCGAAGACCGAGGCGGGCCGGATCGAACGCTCGACCTATGCGGCGGTCGCCAAGCGGGCGCGGCGGCTGGCGGCGGCCTTGCGCGGCCTGGGCGTGCAGCCCGGCGAGCGGGTGGCGAGCCTGGCGGTCAATTCCGCCCGCCACCTGGAACTCTACTACGGCGCGACCGGGGCGGGGGCGATCCTCAACACCGTCAATCCGAGGCTGTTCCCTGAACAGATCGCCTACATCCTGGAGCACGCCGAAAACCGCCTGGTGTTCCTCGACCCGGCCTTCGTCGCCCTGTTGGAGCCGTTCGCCGGCCAGATCCCGTCGATCCAGGGGTTCGTGCTGCTCTGCGAGCGCGAGGCCATGCCCAAGAGCAGCCTGGCCAACCTCATGTGCTTCGAGGACCTGATCGACGCTCAGGCCGACGACGCGCCCTGGACGCCTGTCGGCGAGCGCGACGGCGCGATCCTCTGCTACACCTCCGGCACCACCGGGTCGCCGAAGGGCGTCCTCTACAGCCATCGTTCGCTGGTGCTTCACGCCTTCTGCGCCACGGCGGCGGACGGCATGGGTCTGTCGAGCCGCGACAGCGTGCTGCTGGTGACGCCGCTGTTCCACGTCAACGCCTGGGGCGTGCCGTTCTCGGCGGCCATGTGCGGCGCCAAGCTGGTGCTGCCGGGCGCGGCCCTGGACGGCGAGAGCCTTTACAACCTGCTGCGCGACGAGGCGTGCACCTTCTCCCTGGGGGTGCCGACGGTCTGGCTCGGGTTCCTGGATTTCATCTCCGCCCATGGCGAACGCCTGAGCCTGTCGAGCCTGGCGCTGGAGCGCGTGCTGGTGGGCGGCTCGGCCGCGCCGCGGGCCTTGATCGAGAAGTTCGACTGGCTGCTGGGCGTCTATGTCATCCATGCTTGGGGCATGACCGAAACCAGTCCCCTGGCCACGATCGGCACGCCGCTTCCCGAACACGCCAAGCTGGAGCGCCAGGCGCGCTATGACATCCAAAGCCGCCAAGGGCGGGCGATATACGGGGTCGAGCTGCGGATCATCGACGAGGCCGGATTGGAGCTGCCCGCCGATGGCGTCGCGACGGGCGAACTGCAGGTGCGCGGGCCCTGGGTGCTGCGCCAGTACTTCAAGGCCGATGAGCCCGCCGTGGACGCCGACGGTTGGTTCACCACGGGCGACGTGGCGCGCCTCCTGCCCGACGGATTCCTGCAGATCACCGACCGGTCGAAGGACGTGATCAAGTCCGGCGGTGAGTGGATATCGTCCATCGACCTCGAGAACGCCGCCGTCGCCCATCCAGAGATCCGCGAGGCCGCCGTGATCGGCGTGCCGCATCCGAAATGGCAGGAGCGTCCGTTGCTGTTGGTCGTGCCGCGGCCCGGCGCCGCGCCGGCCAAGGAGGATATTCTCCGGTTCCTCGCCAATCGGGTGGCGAGGTGGTGGCTGCCGGACGATGTTATCGTGGTGCCGGAACTGCCGCACACCGCGACGGGCAAGCTGCTCAAGACCGCGCTGCGTGAGACCTATCGCGACCACCTGTCGCGCGCCGACATCGAGGCGAACTGAGATGGCGCAAGCAAGAGCGGTCATCGTCACGGGCGGCGCGGACGGCATTGGCTGGGCGATCGCGCGCCGGTTCGCCGCGGCCGGCGACCGGGTGCTGATCGCCGACCGCAACGGCGAAGCGGCCCAGGCCCGCGCCGCGAGCCTGGGTGAGGCGCATGTGGGGCTGGCGGTGGACGTCTCCGTGGAGGCCGACGTCAAGGCGATGGTCGCCGCCTGCCTGTCGGCCTTCGGCCGCGTCGATGTGCTGATCAACAACGCCGGCGTGATCGACGCCCAGGCCAAGCCAGTGACAGACCAGCCGCTTGACGAGTTCCGGGCGCTGATCGGCGTCAACGTGACCGGCGTCTTCATGGCGGCGCGGGAGGCGGGCCGGGTGATGCTGGCCCAGGGGCAGGGCGCGATCGTAAACCTGGCCTCGGGCGCCGGGGTGGCCGCCGTGCCGTTCCGCAACGGCTACGGCGCGAGCAAGGCCGCGGTGGCTTCGCTGACCCGGACCCTGGCCTGCGAGTGGGCCGGTCGTGGGGTTCGCGTCAACGCGGTCGCGCCCGGCTACACCCGCACCGACATGGTCGAACGGCTGATCGCCAACGGCAAGGTCGATCCGGCCCTGGTCGAGCGGCGCATCCCGCTCGGCCGGATGGCCGCGCCGGACGAGATCGCCGAGGCGGTGTTCTACCTGGCGTCCGACGAGGCGTCCTACGTCACCGGCGCCCTGCTTGTGGCCGACGGAGGGTTCCTGGCCTTCGGCGGTACGGGACCGGCTTCGACCCGTCCCGCACCTCATGTCCCGGCGCCGGGTCCGCGCACCGTGGCGGTGACCGGCGGCGCCAGCGGCATAGGCCGGGCCGTCGTCGACCGGTTCGTCCGCGATGGAGACCGGGTGCTGGTGATCGACCGGGACGCGGCGGCGCTGGAGGCCCTCGCCGCCGACCTCGGCCCCGCGCATCTGGTGCGCAGGTGCGACGTCCTGGACGAAACCGGGATCGACGCGGCCATGAATGACGCCATGGTTCGTTGGGGGCGGATCGACGTGCTGGTGAACAACGCCGGCGTCGCCGACGTCTTCAAGCCGACGGTCGACCAGAGCGCGGCCGAGTTCCAGACCGTGTTCGACATCAACCTGACCGGCGCCTTCATCGCGGCCCGCGCGGCCGGGCGACGCATGCTGGACCGCGGCGGCGCGGCGATCGTCAATCTCGGCTCGATAGCGGGCCTGGCCGCCCTGCCGCAGCGCAACGCCTACTGCGCGGCCAAGGCGGGCGTGGGCATGTTGACCAAGAGCCTCGCCTGCGAGTGGGCCGAACGCGGAATTCGGGTCAACGCCGTGGCGCCCGGCTACATCGAGACCCCGGGTCTCCTGGCCTTGAGAGACAGCGGGGCGCGCCGCTTCGCCGATGTGTTGAGGCGCACGCCGATGGGCCGCCTGGGCTTGCCGCGCGAGGTGGCCGACCTGGTCGCCTTCCTGGCCGGCGACGCGGCCAGCTATGTCACGGGATCGGTGGTCAGTATCGACGGCGGCTGGCATGCCTTCGGTGACGCCGGCGACGCCAGCGACGGCTAGGTCAGGGCCTCCTGGGCGTGGTCTTCGTCGGCCTCGGCTTCTGGGTCCGCAAGCTCCGATTCAGCCGCCGCCGAGGCCAGGTTGAGCTTGCGCTCGTACTCGGCGATGGCTTCACGCATGGTCGCGATGATTTCGCTGCGCTTGCGGGCGATCCGGCTGTTGAGGCCGCCCACGCCGAGCGTCAGCGGCATGCCGTGCGGGCTCTTGGGCAAGGGCATGGCCAGGCCCGCCGCGTCGGGGAAGGGGAAGGCCGCGAGCAGGCTGTAGCCCTCGCGCCGAATCCAGGCGAGCTGCTCGCTCAGTTCGTCGATGTTGATCTTCGCCGAGCGTCCCTGCTCGTAGGCGTTGATGTGCCGGATCAGCTTATCGACCGTCTTGGGCGCCATGCCGCTCAGCAGCACCAGGCCCGCGGCCGAGTGCGTCAGCACCCGCATGCTGCCTTCCGAAGGCGGGACCTTGTAGGGGTGCGAGGGCTGCAGCACCCGGATGTGCTGGATGAAGATGTCGTTCTGCGACGAGAGCACGACGGTCTCGTTGGTCTTCTCGAAGACCGTCTGCATCAGGCCCAGGACGTCGCCCGCGCCGTAGAGATAGTGGTTGATCCAGTCGCCGAGCGCCGCGACGCGGGGGGTGGGGAAGTAGGTGCGGGTCGGCCGGTCGTAGTTGAGGTAGCCCAGGACCACCATGCTCTTGAGCAGGGATGTGGTGCTGGATTGCGGATACGACAGCCGCTCGAAGATGAACTTCAGCCGCAGGGGCGTGCGCTGTTCATGGAAGAGCTCCAGGACCTCGAGGGTCCGGGCGGCTGACTTGATCGGGTCCCGACGCATTTCCAACCCCAGTGCGACGACGTCCTCATGGCGCGGCCTGCAGGCTCCGCATGTCCCAGGGAACTTGTCTGGAGGCTAGCGGTCCGCGGGGCGCGACGCGAGCCTGCTTCGAGCGCGCGAAATTCATATGGGATTTTTGAACGTCCCGCGGCGGTGATCGTGTTGGTCCCGGGGCGCGCGGATAGCTTTCCTCCCAAGCGCCGGACCTGGGCGCAGGCGCAGGAGAGGATGAGTTCATGGCATTGGTTCGTCTCGAGGTCGAAGATGGCGTCGCGGTCGTCACCCTCGACAATCCCCCCGTGAACTCCATGCCCATCGAGGCGGTCGAGGAAATGACCGCCATTTTCGACACCTTCAACGACCGCGACGACGTGCTGGTGGTGGTGCTGACCGGCGCGGGCAAGCAGTTCTGCGCGGGGGCCGACCTGAAGCCCGCGACCACCGGCGAGCCCGAGCAGGGCTATGAGTGGCGGCGCATGCGCAAGGTGCGCGAGATCAGCTACAGCATCATCGAGTGCAAGAAGCCGGTGATCGCCGCGGTGAACGGCGCGGCGCTCGGCGCCGGCCTTGGCCTGGTCGCCAGCTGCGACATCCTGGTGGCCTCCGAAAAGGCCGTGTTCGGCCTGCCCGAGATAGATGTCGGGCTGATGGGCGGGGGCCGCCACGCCATGCGGATCCTGCCGCACTCCCTGGTCCGCCGCATGGTGCTCACCGGCTACCGCGCGCCGGCCCGCGAACTCTTTGACCGCGGCGTGATCGAGGCCTGCCTGCCGCCTGAGGAACTGATGCCCTACGCGATGGGCATCGCCCGGCAGATCGCGGCCAAGAGCCCTCTGGCGGTGGCCTACGCCAAGGACAGCCTGGCGGCCATTGAGAACATGACCCTGCGCGACGGCTATCGCTACGAGCAGGGCAACACCAATCGCCTGAAGAAGAGCGACGACGCCAAGGAGGCCGTGCGCGCCTTCGTCGAGAAGCGTCCGCCGGTGTTCACCGGGCGCTGAGGCGCCATCCACCGACTTGGGGGACCTGCCCATGGGCTGGAACTACGGCGATATTCTCGACGCGGTCGCCCGCGTGGTCCCGGCGGATCGTCCGGCCCTGATCTGGGGCGACGACGTGGTGACCTGGGCGGCCTTCGATCGGCGGACCAACAACCTGGCACGGCGGATGATCGAGCACGGGCTGGCGCCGGACGACCGGGTGGCGGTCCTGTGCCGCAATCACCCGGCCTATATCGAGGCGACGGTGGCGGCGCTGAAGTCGCGCACGGTCAGCGTCAACGTCAACTACCGCTACACGGCCGACGAGATCGTCTACGTCCTGGAGGATTGCGGCGCCTCGGCGCTGTTCTACCAGGACAGCCTGGACGCCACGATCGCCGAGCTGAAGGCGCGGCTGCCGGGCGTGCGGCTGTGGATCCGGATCGAGTCGGACCGCCAGGTCCGCGCCGCGGCAGCCGGGGAACAGTCCTTCGAGGCCTGGGCCCAGGCCGGCGAGGGCGCGCCGCTCGACATCCAGCGCTCGCCCGACGACAGCTACCTCCTCTACACCGGCGGCACGACCGGACGGCCCAAGGGCGTCCTGTGGCGCACGGGCGACGCGCGGAAGGTCCAGCTGGAATCGCCACTGATCGCCAAGCGGCCTGCGGACCTGGCCGAACACTCGGCCATGGTGCGCGACAATCCGGCTCCCAGCCGCACCATCCCGGCCTGTCCGCTGATGCACGGCGCCGGCAGCAACGCGGTGATCGGCGAGCTGATGGCCGGCGGCGGCGCGGTGCTGCTGCCCTCCGACCGGTTCGACGCCGACGAGCTGTGGCGTGAGGTCGAGCGCACCGGCGTGACGCGGATCGCCATCGTCGGCGACGTCTTCGCCCGTCCCATGTTGCGCGCCCTGGAGGCCGCGCCGGGGCGCTACGACCTCTCGAGCCTGAAGGTCATCTCCTCGGCGGGGCTGATTTGGAGCGGCGAGGTCAAGGCGGGTCTGCTGGCGCACCTGCCGAAGGTGACCCTCGTCGACATCCTGGGCGCCTCGGAGGCGTCGGGCTTCGGCTACTCGGTGGCGACGGCGGACAATGTGCCGGCGACCGGCGTGTTCGCCGCCGGCGCCAAGACCGTGCTGATCGACCCGGATACGGGCGCCGTCCTTCCCAAGGGCGCGGCCGGCGAAGGCCTGCTGGCGCGCACGGAGCCCGTCGCGGCGGGCTATTATCGAGATCCGGCGAAGACCGCCGAGACCTATCGCATGATCGACGGGGTCCGCTACGCCGTGCCAGGCGACTTCGCCCGGCTCGGCGCGGACGGCCAACTCACCCTGATCGGCCGCGGGAACCTGTCCATCAACACCGGCGGGGAGAAGGTCTTCCCGGAAGAGGTGGAAGAGGCGCTCAAGCTCCAGCCGGGCGTCGAGGACGCGCTGGTGGTGGGCGAGCCGGATCCCACCTGGGGCAAGTCGATCGTCGCCATCGTCAAGTCCACGCCGGCCTTCGACGAGGCCGCGGTGCGCGCCGGCCTGCAGAAGACCCTGGCCGGCTACAAGCTGCCGCGGCGGTTCCTGCACGTCGACCTCGTGCCCCGGCATGAGAGCGGCAAGGCCGACTATCGAACCGCCCAGGCGCTGATCACCAAACAGGAGCCGGTAGAACACCTCTAGGTGCAGCGTGGTCCAGGACCCTGGATGCGCGCACCAATCGAATATCGCGAATGAAATATCGGGCCCTCCCTAGGGGAAGGCAGCGGGGTTCGCGAGGCGGTCGCCGATACTTTTATTCGCGAATGCGGCGTCCAACGGACGTTCGTTCAACAACAACATCGAGCTGCCCAAGGCGCTGCTCAAACTCGGGGGAAACAGGCATGCAAAGAACTAACAATCGGGCGCGTGTGCTTTCGGCTGGCGTGTCGCTGTTGGCCATCCTTGTCGCCATGCCGGCGCTCGCTCAGGAAGCTGCGCCGCAGGATGGCGACACCCTGATGAGCGAGCTCGTGGTGACCGCGCAGCGGCGCGAGGAGGCCCTGCAGGACGTGCCGATCGCGGTGTCCGCCTTCTCCCAGACCATGCTCGAGGCGCAGAAGATCGACGGCGGCGCCAACCTCCAGCGCGCCGTGCCGAACGTGACCTTCTCCAAGGGCTTCTACAGCGGCTACAACTTCCAGATCCGCGGCATCGGCACCAAGCAGACGGCGGTGACCGGAGACACCTCCACCGGCGTCCACCTGAACGGCGCGCCGCTCACCGAGAACCGCCTGTTCGAGGCCGAGTTCTTCGACGTCGAGCGCGTGGAGGTCCTGCGCGGCCCGCAGGGCACGCTCTACGGACGCAACGCCACGGGCGGCGTGGTCAACGTCATCACCGCCAAGCCGACGAACAGCTTCGAAGCCTCGATCCGTGGCGAGATCGGCAATTTCGACACCCGCAAGGTGCGCGCGATGCTCAACATCCCGCTCATCGACGACACCTTGGCCCTGCGGGTCGCCGGCTCCTATCTCAGCCGCTCGGGTTTCGCGACCAACCTGACCACCGGTCACGACATCGACGGCCGCGACCTCTACTCGGTCCGCGCCAGCCTGGCGTTCACCCCGGTCGAGACCTTCAAGGCCAATCTGGTCTGGCAGCACTTCGAGGAGGACGACGACCGCCTGCGCACCGGCAAGGGCCTGTGCACCCGCGACAACGGGCCTTCGTCGGTCGGCGGCGCGGCGGTGACCAACAACGTGGTGCGCGGTTTCCTCAGCCAGGGCTGCACCAACGGCTCGATCTATGCCGACGCCGCCAACGGCACGCCGAATTCGATGTCGACGCTGTTCGGGCTGCTGGCCTATCGGGGCGGTCTGGCGAGCGGGGACCTGAGCGCCAACAAGCGCCAGGTCGCCGACCTGAGCAAGGTCGAGTCGGCCATCGACCCGAGCTACTACGCCAAGGAGGACGTGCTGGAGCTCAGCGCCGCCTGGGACATCACGCCCTACCTGCAGTTCAACCTGCTGACCTCGTACTACAAAGGTGAGTACAGCTCCGAACAGGACATGTACCGGTTCGGCTTCCCGACGGTGTTCAACGCCACGGCGACGGCGCCGGGCGGGGTGGTGAACGATCCGCAGCTCGGGGCGGCGAACACGCTGCAGGTCTACGACTCCAACCAGCATCCGTCCGAGCAGTGGACCCAGGAGGTGCGACTGTCGTCTTCGTTCGAGGGGCCGCTGAACTTCAGCATCGGCGCCAACTACGTCGACTACGAGACGGTCCAGTCCTTCTACATCCTGTCGAACGCCCTCACGAACTTCGCCAGGGTGGCGAACGGAGGCGCGACCTGCGCGCTGGGCGCCACCAACTGCATCTACATCAACCCGAACGCGGAGCCCGACCCCAGCGGGCACGGCAACTATCTCAGCTATCAGCCCTACACCCTTGATTCCAAAGCGGCCTTCGGCGAGGTCTACTGGGAAGCGACCGACACGCTGAAGGTCACCGGCGGCCTGCGCTACACCAAGGACACCAAGACCCTCTACAGCTATCCGGTGAGGCTCCTGACGCCCGGTTCGGGCCTGACCCCCGGAGCGCCGGCCTCCTACACGGCTTCGTTCAGCGAGATGACCGGCCGGGTCGGGGTGGACTGGAAGCCGGACCTGTCGTTCACCGACAGCACGCTGCTCTACGCCTTCTACTCGCGGGGCTATAAGGGCGGCGGCCCCAACAATATCGGCGCCGGCGGCATCGGGGCGCCGCGGCCGATCTACGACCCGGAGTTCGTCAACGCCTTCGAAGTCGGCATGAAGAACACGCTGCTGGACGGGACCCTGATCCTCAACCTCACGGGCTTCTACTACGACTACAAGGGCTACCAGATCTCGAAGTTCGTGAACCGGATCTCGGTCACGGAGAACATCGACGCCAGGGTCGCCGGGTTCGAGGTCGAGGGCATCTGGGAGCCGGTGAACAACCTGCGGTTCAACGTCAATGCGGGCTTCCTGAACACCGAGGTCCAGAACGGCTCCTCCATCGATCCGGTCAACCGCACCCAGGGCAATCCTAGCCTGACCCTGGTCAAGGCCTCGAGCATGGCCGGGTGCGTCGCACCGACCGCGGCCCTGGGCAACCTGCTGGCGATCATCCAACAGCAGCCCGGCGCGGCCACGGTGGCGGGAGTCTCCGGCAATCCGCTGGCGCTGCTGGGCGTCTGCTCGGGGACCTTCGCCTCGCTCGGCGTGGTTCCGACCGAGGGCGTCGCGGCCAACCTGTCGGGCAAGGAACTGCCCAATGCGCCGCCCTGGACGGTGTCGCTGGGCGCCCAGTACACTTGGAACCTGCCCTCCGGCTGGGACGCCACGCTGCGCGCCGACTACTACCGGCAGGGGGAGTCCTTCTCCCGGGTCTACAACGCCACGGTGGACCGCCTCAAAGGCTGGAAGAACGGCAACATCTCGATCCAGGCGAAGAACGAAGACCTGGGCCTGGAGGTCGAGGCCTATGTGAAGAACGTCTTCAACGACCGGCCGATCACCGACACCTTCTTCGTCGATGAAGCCATGGGTCTGCTGCAGAACGCCTTCATCCTCGATCCCCGGACCTACGGCGTGTCGGTCACCAAGCGTTTCTGACCGGAAGGGGCCAGACCGGCCCCATGGCCCGGCGGCGGTCCTCGGACCGTCGCCGTCTCGCCAAGCATGGCGCCGTCCACGGCCGCCGCTCAGAGCCCTCCGAGGATAGAGTCCATGCACCAACGCGTCGCAGCCGCCGGCCGTATCGCTGGGGACGTCGGGCCAGGCTACCGGCGCTATGTCCTAGCCGTGCTGATGATCGCCTATGCGTTCAACATGCTCGATCGGCAGATCGTCACGATCCTGGCCGAGCCGATCAAGCAGGATCTTCAGCTCGCCGACTGGCAGCTTGGCGCGGTGACGGGGCTTGCGTTCGCGCTGTTCTACACCGTGCTGGGGATCCCCGTGGCGAGGCTGGCCGACCGCGCCAACCGGGTGAGCATCATCGCCGGCTCCCTGGCCATCTGGAGCGGCTTCACCGTGGCCTGCGGCTTCGCGCGCGGCTTTCCCGAGCTGCTCCTGATGCGGATCGGCGTGGCAACGGGGGAGGCGGGTTGCACGCCCCCGGCCCATTCCCTGATCACCGAGTACGCCCCGAAGGAAAAACGGGCCTCGGCGCTGGCCTTCTATTCCCTGGGCATTCCGCTTGGATCGCTGCTGGGCCTGACCATGGGCGGATTGCTGGCCGACAGTCTCGGCTGGCGGACGGCCTTCATGCTGGCTGGCGCCCCGGGCCTCCTGCTGGCGGTGCTCGTCGCCCTGACCTTGAAGGAGCCGCGTCGCGCCCTCGCCGTGGTCAGCGACCCGACACCTCCCTTGAGTTTCCGCCAGGCAATGGCGGAGCTTCGCGGCAAGCGCTCGTTCTGGCTGGTGGCGGCGGCAGGCGGTTTCTCCTCGTTCGTCTTCTACGGACACTCGGCCTTCTACGGCTCCTTCTTCCTGCGCACCCACGGCGAGGCGCTCGGCCGGCTCGGCGAGCAGAGCGGGCTTGGTCCGATCGGCGTCCTGGGTGTCGCCTTGGGTCTTCTGGTCGGCGCGGGATTGGGCGCGGGGACCTATCTCGGCGGCGTGCTGGCCGACCGCGCGGCGAGGACGGACATCGCCGGCTATGTCCGCATCCCCGCCCTGGCGACCCTCGTCGGCGCGCCGCTCTTCGCCGTGGTCATGGCGCCCAGCTCGATCGAACTGGCGCTGGCGCTGGTCCTGCCGGCCGTGCTGGCCAACGGCCTGACCTTCGGGCCCGCCTTCGCCGCCGTGCAGTCCATCGTGCGTCCCGACCTGCGCGCGACGGCCGCCGCGGTGCTGCTGTTCCTCGTCAACATCATCGGCCTGGGTCTTGGGCCGCTGACGATCGGCGTCCTCAGCGACATCCTCGCGCGGCATGTCGGCCCCGAGGCCGGCCTCCGCTGGTCCATGGCGCTGCTGGCTTCGGTGATGCTGATCGCCGCGGGCCTGTTTGGCCTGGCCGCACGCAGCATCCGCCAGGACGAGGTCGGCTAGCCCGCCCAAACGCCGCAGATCAATGGAGGCCCGATGCCGGCCGCGGAGACTCTCTTCCGACCCTACGATGTCGCAGGCCTGCGCTTGCCCAACCGCGTCGTGATGGCGCCGATGACCCGGTCGCGTTCACCGGGTGGCGTGCCGGGCCCGGACGTGGCCGCCTACTATGCGCGCCGCGCGAGGGCCGGTGTCGGACTGATCATCACGGAAGGCACGGTGGTGGAGCGCCCGGGGTCTGGCGACGATCCCAATGTGCCCAGGTTCTGGGGCGAGGCGGCCATGGCCGGCTGGGCCGAGGTCGTGCGCGCCGTGCACGCCGAGGGCGGGCGGATCATGCCGCAGTTGTGGCATGTGGGCGCCACCCAGGGCCGTCGCTCGCAATGGGCGGCCGACGCCCAGGTGGAGAGCCCGTCGGGCCTGATGGCGCCGGACGCGGCGTTCGGCCGGGCCATGACCGAGGCCGATATCGCCGACACCATAGATGCCTTTGCGTCGGCGGCGGGGCGAGCCGCCGGCCTGGGCTTCGACGGCGTCGAGATCCACGCCGCCCATGGCTATCTGATCGACCAGTTCTTCTGGGCCGGAACGAACCGGCGCACGGATCGGTATGGGGGCGCAAGCCTCGCGGACCGCACGCGCTTCGCCGTCGAGATTGTGCAAGCGATCCGCCGCGAAGTGGGGGATGGGCTGCCGATCTCCCTGCGAATCTCGCAATGGAAGCAGCAGGACTACGCCGCCCGGCTGGCCGAGGGGCCGTCCGAACTGGCCGCCATGCTGGAGCCGCTGTGCGAGGCGGGCGTGGATATCGTCCACTGCTCGCAAAGGCGCTTCTGGGAGCCGGCGTTCGAGGGCTCGGACCTGAACCTGGCAGGGTGGGCCCGCCACCTGACCGGCCGGACCGCCATGACGGTGGGATCGGTCGGCCTGTCCGGCGACTTCATCACTGGCTTTGGAGGCGAGGCGTCGGCGCCGACCTCCATCGATCAGCTCCTGGAGCGGCTGGGGCGCGACGAATTCGACCTCGTGGCGGTCGGGCGCGCCTTGCTCAGCGATCCGCATTGGCTGGAGAGCATCGCCCAAGGGCGCGGCGATCGGCTGCAGGCCTTCGATATCAGCAAGCTTGACCAACTCCATTGACTCCCCGCCGATGATCGGCGGCGAAGGGGATCCCATGACCGACACCGACAAGCTCCAGGAACTCTGGGATCGCGAGATGATCCGGGACTGCATCTATCGTTACTGCCGCGGGATCGACCGCAAGGACGAGGCGGCGCTGCGCTCCGCCTATTGGCCGGACGCCACCGACAATCACGGCGCCTACCAGGGCAGCGCCGAGGGCTTCATCGCCTGGGCGATGAAGACCCTGCCGACCGTCGAGCGGGGCATCCACCAGATCCACAACATCCTGATCGAGTTCAAACCCGGGGGTGCGGCGGTCGAGTCCTATTTCACGGCCCTGCAGCGCCAGACGGAGAATGGCGCCTTGGTCCAATGGGACATGGCGGGTCGCTATATCGACTGGTTCGAGAAGCGCGGCGATGCGTGGCGCGTGGCCCGCCGGCTGGTGGTGTTCGACTGGGTGGAGCAGATGCCCCTGCCGCCTGGAACCGAGGCCGAGCGCTTCGGCAGACGCCAACCGATCGGCGGCTCATGGCCGGACGACCCGGTCTATGGGCTGATCGGTTAGCCCGCGTCACCACCCCGCCCGCTCAACGCCCGAGATGGGATCAGCGGGGGCTGCCGTCTTCCCAATAGTAGCGACGGTTGCTCGGATCGTAGAAATAGTACCGCCCGGCCCGCTCGTCATAGTACTGGCGGCGGTTGACGCTGTCGTGGCGCGGGGTCGTCGCCGCGCCGATCGCAGCGCCCGCCGCGCCTCCGACCAGGGCCCCTGTCACCGAGCTATCGACCGCGGCGCCGATCGCGGCCCCGGCAAGCCCGCCGGTCGCCGCGCGCTCCGTCATCGTCGTGCCGCATCCCGCGGCGATCAGTCCGCTGGCGCTCACCAGCAGGATCGTGGAAATGCCTTTCATGGCGCACCTCGCTCGAACCGCCCCGCGCCCATATCTTCTCAACAGCTGTGGCCCCGCTAAGTTCCTGAAGGATCGACGCCGCGCCGCGAGGTCATTTCCCGCGCCATGACGCACCGATGGCTTCGAGGGTCTTGCCCTTGGTTTCCGGGATGAAGCGGATGACGAACAGGGCGGCCAGCAGGCTGGCGGCGGCGTAAAGCCAGTAGGCGAAGCCGTGATTGAAGGCGGCGATCAAGACGGAGTCGCCATCGATCACCTTGAACGACCAGGAGACCACCAGGTTGGCGAGCCACTGGACCGCCACGGCGATGGCCATAGCCTTGCCCTTGATCGGGTTGGGGAACATCTCTGAGAGCAGCACCCAGACCACCGGCCCCCAGCTCATGGCGAAGCCGGCCACATAGACCAGCATGGCCACCAGGGCGCCGACGCCCAGCGCGTGCAGATGGAACAAGGTCCCCAACGCCGCCATGGCGGTCGCCATGACCAGGGCGCCGGCGATCAGCAGCGGCTTGCGGCCGAACCGGTCGACCGTGAAGATCGCGACCAGGGTGAAGACCACATTGACCGAGCCCACCAGCACCGTTTGCAGGAGCGCGCTGTCGGAGGAGGCGCCCATGTTCCGGAAGATCTCGGGGGCGTAGTAGAGGACCGCGTTGATACCGACGAGCTGCTGGAAGGCCGAGAGCGTCAGGCCGATCGCCACCACGCCCATACCGAACGAGAACAGCTTGCCGCTATGCTCGCTCAGGCTGTCGCGGATTTCAGCGAGCACCAGTTCGGCCTCCTCGGGGCCGGCGACCCGGTTCAGGACGGCCCGCGCCTCGGCGTGGCGGCCTTTCATCACCAGCCAGCGGGGGCTGTCCGGCGCCCGGATCAGGAGCAGCAGGAAGGCCAGCGCCGGGATCGCCGCCGAGGCCAGCATGTAACGCCAGCCGGTCGTGAGCACCCAGGTGTCGTCGCCGAGCGCGGCGATCCCCCAGTTCACGAAATAGACGCCGACGATGCCCAGCACGATGGCCATCTGGTTGTAGGACACCAGGCGCCCGCGCTGGCTGGGGGGCGCGATCTCGGCGATGTAGAGCGGTGAGAGCATGGAGGCCAGGCCGATGCCGACGCCGCCCAGGATTCGATAGCCGACGAAGGGCCCGAGCGCGCCGGCGCCTGTCGCGCCCCAGATCGCCTCGGGAAAGGCCGAGCCCAGCGACGAGACGATGAACAGGGTGGCGGCCAGCATCATGCCGCCGCGCCGGCCCATGGCGTTGGCCGCCCAGCCGGCCAGGGCGCCGCCGATCACGCAGCCCAGCAACGCCGAGGAGACGGTCCAGCCGGCGAGGCTGTCAGCCGCCGTCTCCGGCAGGCCGCGCGGATCGATGAAATTGGCGTCGATGGCGGCCACGGCGCCGGAGATCACCGCGGTGTCGTAGCCGAACAAGAAACCGCCCAGCGTGGCGGCGAGCGCCAGCGCCGTGGCGGTGGCGGGCGGGGCGGGCAGGGCCACCTTGGCGGGCGCCGCTTCGTTCACTTGGAGGGACAAATGGCGTCTCCTTCGTTGTAGGTCAGCGCGATGTCGGCGACCGCGGCTTCGAGCTTGCCGGCCGTTGAGAGGTCGAAGGGGGTCGTGACCGCCGCCACGTCGGTTCCGGCGTCCCGGAAGCAGGACAGCCGGATCTTGTAGGTTCGCCAGGTGCCCACGCCGCCGCGGCGCAGCAGGTCGGTGACGTCGATAGCGCCGCCGTCGACGGCAAGGCGAACCGGCGCGGTGGGCGCGCCATCCAGGCGGAACCGAAAGCCCACGGCCATCTCGCCATTGGTGTGACGCGAGAGGTCGACCGCCGGACCGGTGATCGCCACCGAGGCGTCGCCGGCGCCGGTGAAGCTCACGGCGCGCCCGCTCTCCTGGGCGCCGGCGTCGACGACCCTGATCCGCACGCCGGCGCGGGGACTGGCGCCTTGGCCGGTGTTCGTCCGCGTCTCGCCGCCCGCGTCGCGCAGCATCAGCGACCAGGGCGCGATCACCGCACCGGCCACCAGATAGCGGCCGGGATTGGCGAGGGTGACCGGGACGCCGGCGGCCTCGGAGAGGGGAGGAACCTCGACCTTGGACGCGTAGGTCAGGCCGTAGCCGTAGGCGAACTGCGGATCGTAGCCGGGCTGGCCGACATTGAGCGGGCTCTGGGCCGCGCTCTTGGGCCAGGAGAAGGAGAGCTTGCCGGTGAAGTCGTGGCGCGGCTTGCCGTCCGCGCCGGCCATCAACAGGTCGGCGACCCCGCCGCCTTCGGACCCCGGCAGCCAGGCGGCGACGAAGGCGTCCGAGGCGTTGATCTCCGGATTGGTCCAGAGCGGCCGGCCGGACAGGAAGACCGAGACGACGGGGATGCCCTGGGCCTTCAGTCGTTTCAGGAGCGCCAGGGGTTCTTCGGGCGCGAAGTCCACCGTGTCGAGATCGCCCTGGAATTCGGCGTAGGGCGCTTCGCCGAACACCACGACGGCCACGTCCGGCCGGGTCTTGAAGGCGCCGTCGGGGGCGTATTCCGCGGCGACGCCGGCCGCCTCGGCGATCCCGGCCCAGATCGACTGGCCATTGGGGAAGTCGGCGTTCTTGTTGCCCGTCCCCTGCCAGGTGAGCGTCCAGCCGCCCGCGGCCTGGCCGATGTCGTCGGCGCCCCGACCGGCCACCAGGATGCGGGCGCCGCGCCGTATCGGCAGGACCGAGCCGTTGTTCTTCAGGAGCACCAGCGACTTGCGCACCGCCTCCCGGGCCAGGGCCCTGTGCGCCGGTGCGCCGAGCAGTTCCAGCTTTCCCTCGAGCGGGCGAGCGCCCTCGAACAGGCCGGCCTTCACCTTGACCCGCAGGATGCGGCGCACCGCCTCGTCGAGCCGGGCGCGGCCGATCTCGCCGGATTTCACCTGGGCCAGGGTGTTGGCGTAGAGCGCGCGCCAACTGTCGGGGGCCATGAACATGTCGAGACCGGAATTGAAGGCCTGCGGGCAGCTCTCGTTCGAGCAGCCCTCAAGTTGGCCATGGGCGTTCCAATCACCCACCGTGAACCCGGTGAAGCCCAGCGGCCCGCGCAGGGCGTCGGTGAGCACGCCCGCATTGGCGAGCAGCTTGGTTCCGTTCCAGCTCGAGAACGACGCCATGACGGTCAGCACGCCGGCGTCGATAGCCGGCGGATAGCCCGGAGCATGGATATCGACCAACTCCCGTTCGGAAAGGGTCGCGTCGCCCTGGTCGCGGCCCTTGTCGGTGCCGCCGTCAGCCAGGAAGTGCTTGGCCGAGCCCGCGATGCGGCCGGCGGCCAAGGGTTTGCCGGTCTCAAGCGCGCCCTGAAGGCCCAGGGTCATGGGGCCGGCATAGGCGGCCTGCACCTCGGGGTTTTCGGAATAGCCCTCGTAGGAGCGGCCCCAGCGGTCGTCGCGGGGCACGGCCACGGTGGGGCCGAAGGTCCAGTCGACGCCGGTGGCCGCGACCTCGCGGGCGGTGGCCTCGCCGATGCGGCGGATGAGGTCCGGGTCGCGCGCGGCGCCCAGGCCGACATTGTGTGGGAAGATGGTGGCGCCCAGGACGTTGTTATGGCCGTGCACGGCGTCGACCCCGAACATCAGCGGGATCTTCGCGCCAGGCCGTGTGGCCGCGGCCTCGCGAAAGGCCCGCCCCAGCTTCACCCATTCGACGGCGGGGGCGCGGTCATCCCCGCCGGGGGCGGAGTTGCCGCCGGCCAGAATCGAACCCAGCGGATAGGTGAGAAGGTCTTCGGGGCGGATGGAGCTGATGTCGCCTTGGACGACCTGGCCGACCTTCTCCTCCAGCGTCATCTTCGCCAGCAGGTTGGTGATGAAGGCTTCGGTCTTTTCGTCGGTCAGGGCCGCTGGGCTCTTGGCCTTGGGCCAGATCGTCGGGTCGATGGCGGGGGCGGCGGCAGGCGCGGCCGTCGCCAAGCCCCAGGCCATGGCCGTGGCGAGGGCAAGACTCGAAGTGCCTGCAAGCATGGCCATGACGCCGCCAATCCACTCGTGGTGTCAGGAAAAAGGGGCGGCGCGGCGTCGCCGCCGCGCCGTGAGCTCCGGGGACGAGCTCAGAACCGGGCGTGCAGGCGCACGCCCCAGGTGCGGGGAGGGTTGTAGAAGCCGACCCAGGTCCCGAGGTTGGTGGGTCCCGAGGTCGGGGTGCCGTTGGACGAGGCGCCGATGTTCTGGATGTCGGTCTTCACCGCCTCGTTCTCGATGTTCTGGACGAAGGCCTCGATCTGCCAACGGTCGTCGGGGGCCTCATAGCGGACCGCGAGGTCGGTCTTGGTGTAGGCCTCCTGCGCGCCAGCGCCCCGATAGAGCGACGGATAGATGTTGTTGAAGGCGCTGATGACGGTGTCGCCCTCGTAGTGGAACTGGATCCGCGGCACGATGCGTCCGCCACTGGCCAGGTCGAAGTCGTGCTCGTAGACCACGGTGGCCGAGAACTCCGGCGCGTGCCGCAGGGGTTGGCCGGCCAGGTCGACCGTGTTGGCCAGGTTGCCCTGGTCGAAATAGGTGGTGTCGATGCTCAGGAACTCGTCGTACTCGGCGTTGAGGAAGCTCGCGAAGCCGGACAGGTGGTCGTTCTCCGTGGGCCGCCAGGCGAATTCCAGCTCCACGCCCTTGATCGTCGCCGCCGCGGCGTTGGACGTGACCAGCTGCTGTTGCCCAGAGGGTAGGCGCTCCACCGCGGAGACCTGCAGGTCCTGGTAGTCCATGAAGAACGCCGCCGCGTTCAGGGTCAGGGCGCCGTCGAGCAGCACCGTCTTGGCGCCCACCTCGTAGCTGGTGAGCTCCTCGGGCAGGTGGCGGCGTCCGCCGTCGGACAGGCCGCCCGACTTGAAGCCGGTGGAGACCGAGGCGTAGGCCATGACGTCCTCGGACAGGTCCCATTCGCCGCGCACCAGCCAGGTGGTCTTGGAGTCCTTGGTCTGGCCGTCGTTGATGCCGCCGCCCGGCCAGGCGAAGGTCGGGTTTGCGGGCGTGGTGTGGGCGCTGTTGCAGGTTGCGAGCGTGACGGGCGTGCCCGGGCCGAGGATCCGGCTGCCCGAGCCGATCGTCCCGCCGAAATCGCGGCAGACCCAGTTGCGGCCGCCCCTGTCCTCCTTCTCGTCCGTCGTGCGCCGGGCGCCGAGCGTGAGGCGCAGGGCCTCGGTGACGTCGAAGGTGCCCTGGGCGTAGAAGGCCCGGGAATCCAGGGTGCGCTTAGGTTGGATGAACGACATCGACCAGGCCTGGTCGCCGGGGGCGCTCGGCGTGACCAGCAGCGGCCCGCTCCCGGGCACGGCCGAGGAGGTGATGTCGATATCGAACCGGATGGCGTTGTCTTCCGAGGCCAGGAACGCGCCGACGATCCAGTCGAAGCGGCCCTCTCCCGCCGATCTGGCCTGGATCTCGTGGGAGTAGCTGTCGAAGGACGAGTTGTCCGTCCGATGCTCCTGCTTGAAGCCGAGGGTCGCGCCGGCGTCGTTGTCGGAGGCGTTGCGGCGGCTCATCTGGTTCAGGCCGCCGATATAGGAGACCTCCACCCAGTCTGCCGGGCGCCAGTCGACCCGCAGCCGGTAGCCCAGATTGTCCTGATCGAGGAAGCCGGGGGTGTCGACGAGGGCCGAATAGCGGTCGGTCCCGGGCCGCGGCGTCTGCAGCAGCGCGATGTTCCCCGTGCCCTGGTCCTTGAAGTACTCTACGGCGCCGGTGACGGTGAGCGCGTCCGACGGCGCCCAAAGCGCGGTCAGGCGGAAGCTCTGCTGGTCGGCGTTGTTGTATTTGTCGCTGAACACCGCCGGAGAGCGCGCCTGGAAGGCCACATAGCCGTCGTGCTTCTCGGTGGCCGCGGCCAGACGGATGGCGAACGTGTCCGACAGCGGGATGTTGACATGTCCGCGGGTGGAGAAGCGGTTGTAGTCGCCGACCGTCACCTCGACGTCGCCGGAAAACTCATCGAACCTGGGCTTGGCGGTGACGATGTTCACCGAGCCCGCCGTGGAGTTGCGGCCGAACAGCGTGCCCTGCGGCCCGCGCAGGACTTCCACGTGGGCCACATCGTACATCAGCTGGGTCGCGCCCTGCGGCCGGGGCGAATAGACCGAGTCGATATGGAACGAGACGGCCGGGTCGCCGAGTTCGGTGTGGTTGGACGAGCCGATACCGCGCAGATAGACGTGGACCCCGCCGGAATCCCCGTGCTGCTCGACCGTGAGGTTGGGCACCAGGGACTGCAGTGAGGCCAGGTCGCTGACCTTGGCTTCGTTCAGGGACGATTGCGAGAAGGCCGACACCGCGATCGGGGTGTCTTGAAGCAGCGTCTCCCGACGCAGGGCCGTGACGATGAGTTCCTCCACGGAGGTGGGCCCGGTCTGCGCATAGGCGGGCGCAGCGATCAGGACCGCTGCTCCGGCGAGCAAGGCGGCGCGATAATTGGTCATGATGTCCTCCCCAGCTGGCGCCCTTTTGGCGGGCCCTGGCCATGGATGAAGCGTGTCCGTGAATGACAGCGCTGTCAATAGGGTGTCTTGAGCTTATTTATTCCATTGTAGATTCAAAGAAATTTTCCGACATTGGAGTCGAAAACCAATGTTCATGGAGACAGCGCTGTCAATGACACCCTTAGCTCACAGGGATGCGGGCCGCGCGCGACAGCCTGGGCGGCGCGGAGGATTCGCGCGCGATCAGGGTGTAGGCGGCTTGGTGGACACGCTCCAGGCCGTCGTCGGCCTTGGCCTGGGCGGCGCTGATGAGCATGCGGGCGGCGGTCTCGGCCATTTCGGCCACCGGCTGCCGGACAGTGGTCAGCTGTGGCATCGAGAACTGCGCGCTTGGCGTATCGTCGAAGCCGACCAGGGACAGATCGGCCGGCACGGCGAGGCCGCCGCGGCTGGCGGCCTGCAGCACGCCGAACGCCATGTCGTCGTTGGAGGCGAAGATGGCCGTGGGCCGCTCGACGCCGGCCAGCATCCGGGCCCCGCATTCAAACCCGGACGTGAAGGTGAAATCGCCCTCGAGGACCCAGTCGTCGCGGACGGCCAACCCGTGCTGGGCCATGGCCGCCTCGAAGCCCTCTCGGCGCAGCCGGCTCGCGGCGTAGCGCGGATTGCCGACGATGAAGCCGATCTCCCGGTGGCCGAGACGGGCGAGGTGCACGGTCATGTCGAAAGCCGCCCGCCGTTCGTCCATATAGACCCGCCGCCCGCGGTCCAGCTGGGTCTCCGGGCCCAGCCGGACATAGGGTGTGCCGCGGGCCTCCAGCACGTCGAGCACGACGGAGGCGTCGGAAATCGGCGGAGTCAGGATCACGCCGTCTGGCTTCAGCGAGCCCAGCACCGAGGACATGTCGCGTTCGAGCGTGGCGGAGCCCGGATCGACCAGCTCGATCATCAGATGATAGCCGGAGCTGCGCACCTCCATCAGGGCGCCCAGCTCCATGCGGCTCAGATAGTCGTTTCCGCGCCCGCTTCGCCAATGCTCGATCGTCAGGTCGGCGTCGACGAAAGCGGCGATCAGATAGGACGACGAGCCGGCCAGACTGCGGGCCGAGAGGCTGGGCCGGTAGCCCAGGGCGTCCACCGCCTCCTGGACCTTGGTCCGCAGCGCGACACTGACGTTCTGCTCACCGTTCAGCACGCGGGAGACGGACTTGATCGAGACGCCGGCCCGCTCGGCGACGTCGTAGATCGTCACGGCTCCCATGCGGCGAGGTCCTCTTGGGCGCGCTCGCGGAGGTGCGGCGCATGCACGCCATCTTGCCCCGCCAGCCGGCGAACGCAAACCGGAGCGCTTGCGCTGAGGCGCGAGAGCCTCGATCCTGCCGACTGGCGAGGGGATCCAGCCGCATGACCGACACCACCGCCCCGCCGGTTCGAGCGCCGGTCAGCGGCGCCTTCATCGCGGGCCTGACCCTGGCCCAGGTCGGGGCGTTCCTCTCGTTCACGCCGCTGCTTTCGATCCTCGTGCCGTTGAAGGCGGCCGCCATCGATCCGGTGAACAAGGCCGCGATCATGGCCGAGGTCAGCCTGTGGGCCGCGGTGGTGGCCGGGCTGGCCAACCTGTTGGCCGGGGCGGTGAGCGACCGGACCCTCTCGCGGTTCGGTCGGCGGCGGCCCTGGATCGCCCTGGGCCTCGCGGGCACGGTCGCCTCGTACTTGGTGATCATGGCCGCCGACGGATATTGGGGCCTGCTGGCCGGCCTGCTGATCTTCCAGCTCTGCTTCAATTTCCTGTTCGGTCCGCTGCTGGCGGTCCTGCCTGACCAGGTGCCCGATGCGCAGAAAGGTCGAGTCTCGGCCTTCGCCGGACTCGCCCCGCCGCTGGGCGCGGTCTTCGGCGTGGTGCTCACCGGCGTGCTGTTGCCCACCGAAGCGGCGCGCTACGCGGCCATCGCCTTCATCCTGGTGGTCGCGATCGGGCCGTTCGTCGCGTTCGCCCGCGATCCGCCGAGCGCCGAGCGGACCTGGCTGCGCCTGACGCCCCGGCCGCTCAAGTTCGCGGTCATCAACCCCGTGGCCTATCCGGATTTCGCCGCCGCCTGGCTGTCGCGGCTGCTGATGCAGCTGACGCTCAGCGTCGTCTCGATCTTCGCCCTCTTCTACCTGCAGGACCGGGTGCGGGGCGCGCCGGGCCCTTCGGCCGAGGCCGGCCTGGCGGTGCTGATCGTGGTCGCCACGGTCTTCCACATCGCCACCAGCCTAGCGGGCGGGTTCCTCTCCGACCGCTGGGGCCGGCGCAAGCCGTTCGTGATCGCCGGCGGCCTGTTCCTCGCGGCGGGGACCCTGATCCTGGCCCTGGCGCCGGTCTGGCCGGCCACCCTGGCGGCCTATGCGCTCTACGGCTGCGGGTTTGGTCTCTACCAGACGGTGGACGCGGCCCTGGTCGCCCAGGTGCTACCCTCTCTGCGCGACGCGGGCCGAGATCTGGGCGTGCTGAACCTGGCCAACACCATCCCGCAGATCCTGGCGCCGATCCTCGGGCTTTGGCTGCTCGGCGGCAGCCAGAACTACACGGCGCTCTTCGCGCTGGCCGCCATCTCGGCGCTCCTGGGGGCGGTGGTCGTGAACCGTATCCGCTCGGTGCGCTGACGGCCTTGGCCCTCGCGCGCCAGGGCGGATCCCCCAAAGGGATCGGTCTTTCGACTTTGCGGGGAAGAATGGTGGATGCGACAGGGATTGAACCTGTGACCCCCTCGGTGTGAACGAGGTGCTCTCCCGCTGAGCTACGCATCCTCCGGAAGGGATGCGCCTATAGCCCGGTGGCTCGCCCCGTTCAAGCGGTGAGAAGACGAACGCACGCCGTGGGCAGCTCGTCGAAGTGGCCGATGAGGATGTCTGGCGCCAGTTCCGCCGCCGGAACCTCGGTGTAGCCGAAGCTCACCAGGATGAGCGGCACGCGCGCGCCGCGCGCTGCGCCGGCGTCGGTGGCGGCGTCGCCGATCATCACCGCCCGGCCGATTGTTCCGCCGGCGGCCTGGATGGTCGCGGCCAGATGGCCGGGATCGGGCTTGGCGGCGGGAACCGAGTCGCCGCCGACCACCGCATCGAACAGCCGGGCGAGATCGAGCTTTTCCAGGATCCCGATCGAAAGGCCGGTCAGCTTGTTGGTGCAGACCGCCAGCCGGGCGCCGGCCGCCTTCATCTGCGTCAGGGCTTGGACGGCGCCGGGAAAGGGCCGGGTGAGGTCGGCGCTGTGGTCGCCATAGTGGGCGATGAAGCGCGCGAAGAGGTCGTCCATGCGCGCGGCGGGGAGGGAATCGCCCTGGGCGGCGAAGCCCCGCTCGATCAGGCGGCGCGCGCCGTGGCCGATGAGCGGGCGGCCTTCCTCGAGGGGCAGGGGAGCGAGTCCCTCCTGGGCCAGCAGCACGTTCAGCGTCCCGATCAGGTCCGGAGCCGAGTCCACCAGGGTGCCGTCCAGGTCGAGGACGAGCGTCGCGCCGTTCAGCGCTGAGAAGTCGGCCAAGGCGCGCGCTCCATCGAAACCGCTCGCCGTTTCAGCTAAACGCCGCAAGATTGCAACGTTCCGCCCGACTCGAAGGACCGCTCGATGACCGCACGCGCCGCAGTGATCATGGCCGCCGGCCAAGGCACGCGCATGAAATCGCCCCTGCCGAAGGTGCTGCACAAGGTCGGCGGACGGGCCATCCTCGACCGGGTGATCGACACGGTCGAGGCGTCAGGCTGCGAGAAAATCGTGGTCGTGGTCGGAAACCACAGCCCGGCGGTGCGCCAACTGGTCGAGGCGCGGCTCGGCAAGGCTGCCGTGGCGGTGCAGGACCAACCGCTCGGAACCGCCCACGCGGCGCTGGCGGCGCGGGACGCCCTCACCGACTTCGAGGGCGACGTGCTGGTGCTGAATGGCGACTGCCCGCTGTTGGCGCCGCAGGACCTCGCCCCGCTGTTCGCCATGCGCGAGGCGGGGGTGGCGCTGGCCATGCTGGCCTTCGAGCCGGCCGACGCCCTGCTCTACGGCCGGGTGATCCGCGGCGCCGACGGCCATGTGCTGCGCATCGCCGAGCCGAAGGACGCCACGCCCGAGGAACTGGCCGTGAAGATCTGCAACGCCGGCATGATGGCCGCCGACCGGCGGCGGCTGTTCGACTGGCTTGCGAAGGTCGACAACAACAACGCCAAACAGGAATTCTACCTCACCGACATCGTTGGCATCGCCGTGGCCGAGGAGGCGTTCGTCAAGGCCGCCGTCGCCCCGGAGAACGCGGTGATGGGGACCGACACCGCCATGCAGCTTTCCCAGGCCGAGGCGATCTTCCAGCAGCGCCGTCGCGCGCATTTCCTGGCCGAGGGCGTTCAGATGCTGGCGCCGGAGAGCGTCCATTTCTCCTGGGACACCCAGATCGCGGCCGGCGCCCAGATCGAGCAGTTCGTGGTCTTCGCCCCCGGCGTCAGCGTCGAGACCGGGGCGGTGATCCGCGCCTTCAGCCATCTGGAGGGCGCCAAGGTGATGGCCGGGGCCCTGATCGGCCCCTATGCCCGCCTGCGGCCGGGCGCCGAGATCGGCGAGGACGCCCACATCGGCAACTTCGTCGAGGTCAAGAAGGTCAAGGTCGGCGCCGGCGCCAAGGCCAACCACTTGGCCTATCTGGGCGACGGATCGGTGGGGGCTAAGGCCAATATCGGGGCCGGCACGATCTTCTGTAACTATGATGGCTTCGACAAGTTCGAGACCCATGTGGGGGAGGGCGCCTTCATCGGCTCCAACTCGGCCCTGGTGGCGCCGGTGAAGATCGGGGCCGGGGCCTATACGGGCTCGGGTTCGGTGATCACGCGCGACGTCGCGCCCGACGCGCTCGCCCTGGAGCGCGGGCCGCAGGTGGAGAAGGAAGGCTGGGCGGCGCGCTTCCGGGCGGCCAAGCTCGCCAAGAAGGCCAAAAAATAGCGTCGCGGGCGCGGAAAGCTTCGCCTATGTCAGCGTCATGAGCGCGACGATCGACGAACAGAAACGGGCCAGCGGCGAAGCCGCCGCGGCCCTGGTGGAATCCGGCATGGTGGTCGGGCTGGGCACCGGCTCGACCGCGGCCTGGTTCGTCAAGGCCGTGGCGGCGCGAGGCCTGGATATCGTGGGCGTGCCGACTTCGGTGGCCACCGCCGAACTGGCGGCGAGCCTGGGGATCAGGCTGGCCGAGCTTGGCCAGGTGAAGTCCATAGACCTCACCGTCGACGGCGCCGACGAGATCGGGCCGGCCCTGTCGCTGATCAAGGGCGGCGGCGCGGCCCTGCTACGGGAGAAACTGGTCTGGGAAGCCTCCAAGCGCTGCGTGGTCATCGCCGACGCCGCCAAGCGGGTGAAGCTGCTGGGCCAATTCCCCCTGCCGATCGAGGTGGTGGCCTTCGGTCATGAGACCACGGCCCTGCGGATCGGCGACGCCCTGGCCGAATGCGACCTTGGGGTCGCGCCGCGTCTGCGGTTGAAAGATGGGGCCCCGGTGAAAACCGACGGCGGCAACCTCATCTATGACGCGGCGTGCGGGCGGATCGAGGAGCCCGCCCTGCTGGCCGCCGCGCTGAAGAGCGTGACCGGCGTGGTCGATCATGGCCTGTTCCTCGACCTGGCCGACCTGGCCCTGGTGGGCACGCCCGACGGCGTGGTCACCCTGGAACCCTAAGGAGCGTACGCCTTGGCGAAATACGACTACGACCTCTTCGTGATCGGCGCGGGCTCGGGCGGCGTGCGCGCGGCCCGCCTGGCGGCCATGAGCGGCGCCAGGGTCGCCATCGCCGAGGAGCACCGGGTCGGCGGAACCTGCGTGATCCGCGGCTGCGTGCCCAAGAAGTTCATGGTCTACGCCTCGGAGTTTGGCCACAACGCCGAGGTCGCCGAGGGCTATGGCTGGTCGGCCAGCGGGGCGACCTTCGACTGGAAGAAGTTCCTCGAGGCCAAGGATCGCGAGATCGCCCGCCTGTCGGGGATCTACGTCACCAATCTCAGCAACGCCGGCGCCGAGGTGGTCCACGCCAAGGCCCGCCTGAAGGACGCCCACACCGTCGAGCTGGAAGGCAAGGGGACCTACTCCGCCGAGAAGATCCTGATCGCCACCGGCGGCCGGCCCTGGAAGCCCGCCGACTTCGAGGGCGCCGAGCACATCATCACATCGGAAGAGGCCTTCCACCTGCCGGAGCTGCCGAAGCGGATCATGATCGCCGGCGGCGGCTATATCGCCGTGGAGTTCGCCGGGATCTTCAACGGCCTGGGCGTGGACACCACCCTGGTCTATCGCGGGGCCAACATCCTGCGCGGCTTCGACGACAACGTCCGCGCCCATGTCACCGAGGAGATGAAGAAGCGCGGGATCAAGGTGGTCCTGGGCTGCCAGCACGAGCGCATCGAGAAGACCGCGAGCGGCTATGTCAGCCATATGAGCTCCGGCTCGGCCATCGAGAGCGACCTCGTCATGTTCGCCACCGGCCGCAAGCCCTACACCGACGGGCTTGGCCTGGAGAAGGCGGGCGTGAAGAGGAACGAGGCCGGCGCGGTGGCCGTCGACAAGTTCTCCAAGACCAATGTCGACAACATCTGGGCGGTCGGCGACGTCACCGACCGGATCAACCTGACCCCCGTGGCGATCCGCGAGGGCGCGGCCTTCGCCCAGACCGAATTCTACGGCAACCCCACCAGCTTCGACCACGACATGGTGGCCTCGGCGGTGTTCTCGCAGCCGCCGGTGGGATCGGTGGGCCTGTCGGAGGCCGACGCCCGCCACCAGCACGGCAAGCTCGACATCTACCTGTCGAAGTTCCGCACGATGAAGAGCACCTTCTACGGCGGCGAGGAGCGCTGCATGATCAAGCTGGTGGTCGGGGCGGAAAGCCAGAAGATCCTGGGCTGCCACGTGGTCGGCCCCGACGCCCCCGAAATTATCCAGATGGCCGCCATCGCGCTGAAGATGGGCGTGACCAAGGCCCAGTGGGACTCCACCTGCGCGGTCCACCCGACCCTGGCCGAGGAACTGGTCACGATGCGCGAGAAGCACCTGCCTCAGGAGCTCGGCGCGGCCGCATGACCGGCGGGGCGGCGAACCCTCAGGCGCGGGTCTCGGCCTGGTCGGGCTGGGTCCTGGCCGGGCTGTTCGTCCTGGTCCCCTTCGCCGCCTGGGGCGGGCCGCTGGCCTTCGCCCCGATCCTCGCCCTGGCCGGCCTGCTGACGCTGAAGGGCCTGCGCATCATCGACGCCGACCGGCCGGCGGCCATCTCGGTGGTGGTGATCCTGGCCTGGTCGCTGGGCTCCATGGCCTGGAGCCCCTACACGCCCAGCGACCTCGAGGGGGCCACGGCCTTCAAGCTGATCGCCCAGGCGGCGCTCTACTGGGCCGTGCTCTGCGCCGCCCGCGACGCCACGCCGGGAACCCGCGCGACCGCCCTGCGCATCCTGGCCTGGAGCCTGGCCGCGCTGGGCCTGCTGATCAGCATCGAGACCGCCACCGGCGCCTGGGTCTATCGCGCCCTGCGCGAGGCCATGGGCGATCCGATCCGGCCGGACCTCGCCGTCAAGAACGTCGCCCAGGCCGGGTTCGTCCTGGCCCTGCTGACCCCGGCCGCGGCGCTGGGCGTCATCCGCACGGGAGAGAGCCGCTGGCTGATTCTACCCATGGCGGTGGGCAGCGTCGGGGTGGGCCTGCTGTTCGCCACCGACGCGCCGCTGGTGGCCCTGGTCGCGGCCCTGGCCTCGGGTCTCGCCGTCTATCGCTGGCCGGTCGTCGCGCCGCGGGCGATGGCCGGCATGGCGGCGACCTTCTTCCTGGGGGCTCCGGCCATCGTTTGGGCCGCCCAGAAGCTCGGCGTCTACGCGATGGTCGAGGCGAGGATGCCGCTCTCCTGGGAGATGCGGATGGGCTATTGGCGGCGCGCGGTGGCCTGGATCGGCGACCATCCGATGCGCGGCTGGGGCCTCGACGCCAGCCGGATGTTCTCGCCGGGCATCAAGCTGCACCCCCACGACACGGCCCTGCAGCTCTGGCTGGAGCTCGGCCTGATCGGCGCCATGGCCGCGGCGGTGTTCTGGGCCACCATCCTGGCCGGCCTCAGCCAGCCCACGCGCGATCCGGCCCGCGCGGTGGGGGCGGCCACGGCGGCGGCCTATCTCACCTATTCGGCGTTTTCCTTCGGGGTCTGGCAGGAATGGTTCCTGGCGATCGGGGCCTTGGCGGCGGCGGCCTGCCTGCTCGCGGCGCGGCAGCCAGCGGCGGAAGGCCCATCGACGGCGCGGCCCTTATCGGAGTAGAAGGCGCGGTTTCGTTTGCCCGCAAATCCGCGTGCAGGCGTGGAGTTGAGACATGACCGAACACTGGACGCCCGCTTCGTGGAGAAAAAAACCCGCGAAACACCTGCCCACCGACTATCCGGATCAGGCGGCCCTGGCCGGCGTCGAGCAGACCCTGCGCGGCATGCCGCCTCTGGTCTTCGCCGGTGAGGCGCGGCGGCTGAAGAGCCTGCTGGGCGACGTGGCGGCGGGCAAGGCCTTCCTGCTGCAAGGCGGTGACTGCGCCGAGAGCTTCAAGGAATTCCACGCCGACAACATCCGCGACACCTTCCGGCTAATCCTGCAGATGGCGGTGGTGCTGACCTTCGCCGGCGGCAAGCCGGTGGTGAAGGTCGGCCGCATGGCCGGCCAGTTCGCCAAGCCACGCTCGGCGCCGACCGAGACCATCGACGGGGTGGAACTGCCCTCCTATCGCGGCGACATCATCAACGGCATGGACTTCAACGCCGCCAGCCGCGTGCCGGACCCTCAGCGCCTGCTGCAGGCCTATGGCCAGTCGGCCTCGACGCTCAACCTGCTGCGCGCCTTCGCCGGCGGCGGCTATGCCGACCTCTACAACATCCATCGCTGGACCCTGGGCTTCGTGGCCGACAGCCCGCAGGGCGCCAAGTACCGCGAGCTGTCGGAGAAGATCAGCGAGGCCCTGACCTTCATGGCCGCCATCGGGGTCACCCCCGAGAGCCAGCCCGACCTGCACCGGGTGGAGTTCTTCACCAGCCACGAGGCCCTGCTGCTGGGTTTCGAGGAGGCCATGACCCGCGTCGATTCCACCTCGGGCGAGTGGTACGACACCTCGGCGCACCTGGTCTGGATCGGCGAGCGCACCCGCGACCTGGACGGGGCCCATGTCGAGTACTTCCGCGGCATCCGCAACCCGATCGGCGTCAAGTGCGGCCCGACCATGGAGCCGGACGACCTGCTGCGCCTGATGGAGACGCTCAACCCCCGGGACGAGCCGGGCCGGTTGACGCTCTACGGCCGTTTCGGCGCCGACAAGATCGCCGCGCGCCTGCCGCGCCTGCTGGACGCCACCAAGCGCTCCGGCCGCACCGTGGTCTGGGCCATCGACCCGATGCACGGCAATACGCTGACCGCCACCAACGGCTACAAGACCCGCCCGTTCGACCGCATCCTGTCGGAGGTGAAGAGCTTCGTGGAGATCGCCAAGGCCGAGGGCGTCCACCCCGGCGGCGTGCACCTGGAGATGACCGGCCAGAACGTCACCGAGTGCCTGGGCGGTGCGCGGGCCCTGACCGAGGGCGACCTGGCCGATCGCTACCACACCCACTGCGACCCGCGGCTCAATGGCGAGCAGGCCCTGGAACTCGCCTTCCTGGTGGCCGAGAAGCTGAAGGAAGAGCGGATCGAGGCGGCCCTGCGCGCGGCGGTCTAGGCGGCCTTCGCCATCCGATAGGTGAGGTGGGAGACGCGTTCGGAGCTCCAGGCGTCGACGGGCTCCAGCTCCGTGATCCTGTGCTCCAATCCGTCGAACAGGCGTGTCCCGCCGCCCAGCAGGACCGGCGCGACGTGGATGCGCAGGATGTCCAGCAGGCCCGCGTCGATGGCCTGGCGCACCGTGTCGGCCCCGCCTGAAATCGCGACGTTCCGCGCCTTGGCCGCGGCCCTGGCTAGGTCGAGCGCGTGGACGAGGCCTTCGGTGACGAAGTGGAAGGTGGTTCCGCCGCCTCGGACGACGGGGTCGCGCGGCCGGTGGGTGAGGACGAAGACGGGCGCGTGGAACGGCGGCTCCGAACCCCAGGGTTCCTCGCCGGCGTCGAACATGCGCCGGCCCATCACGTAGGCTCCGGCGGACTGGAAGACCTCCTCGATCATCTCGGAGTCGCGGTTCCGGTCGCCGCCCTTCATGTTCTGCCGGCTGCGCCAGGCATAGGCGTGGTGCGCCCATTCCATGATCCGCATGAAGCCCTCGCTGGGGTGATGCAGACCACCGGTGTAGCCGTCGAGCGATATGGTCATGTCGCAGGTGACCAACTGAGCGGCGGGAGGGTGAGCGGCCATGGTCTGTTTCTCGCAGGGTGACATTGCAGTAGCTACTTAAGTGTCTTGGCGATGTATAAATGTCAAGCAATGACTTAAGTGTTCGTGGTCGAGCCTGTGCCATCAAGGTCACCGGCGCCTGGAAAATCGGCGCCGGTTTCAAGCTTCGCTTGCCGCCGCCGCGATGAACCGCCACCTTCCGGGCTTCTTTGAAAACCGGTGCTGAAATGGCCGATCCGGCCCGCGCGACCCTGCCTGAAGGGCGCGAACAAGACGTCGTCCGTAAGGAAACGGCCGAGCTGTGGAAGCTCTCCTGGCCGGTCGTGCTGTCGCGCCTGGGCATCATGGTCATGGGCCTGTCGGACGCCATCGTCGTCGGACGCTTCTCGGCGACCCAGCTCGGCTACCATGCGCTCGCCTGGGCCCCGACCAGCGTGGTCGTGACCATGGCCGTGGGCCTGCTGACCGGCGTCCAGGTGATGACCGCCCGGGCGATCGGGGAGGGGCGGCGCGAGCGGACCGGGGCGGTGCTACGCCGCGGCCTGGCCTACAGCTTCTGGATCGGCATGGTCTCCACGGGCGTGACCCTGCTGGCGGGACCGGGCTTCCTGCACGTGATCGGACTGGAGACGGACCTGGCCGACGGGGCCAGCCGCGCCATGCTGGTCTTCGCCCTGTCCCTGCCGGGCTACGCCTTCAGCGTCGCCGCCAGCTTCTGGCTGGAGGGCCTGGGCCGGCCCGGACCGGGGGCGGTGATGATGTGGATCGCCAATGCGGTGAACCTCGGCCTGCTGCTGATCCTGGTGCCGGGCAATTTCGGCCTGCCCGCCATGGGCGCGGTCGGCGGCGCCTGGGCGACCACCGGGGCGCGGACCTTCCTGGCCATCGCCATGCTGGTCTTCATCCTGATGATGAAGGAGAGCCGGGCGCTGGGGGTGTTCGACAAGCCGGAACGTGACCGGGCCGCAGAGCACGAGCAGCGCCGCATCGGCTATGGCGCGGGCGCCTCGAACTTCTTCGAGGTGGCGGCCTTCGCCTCGATGAACATCTTCGCTGGCTGGATGGGCGGGCTGACCGTGGCCGCCTGGGCGGTGGTGCTGAACGTGGCGGCGATCATCTTCATGGTGCCCCTGGGCCTCTCGACCGGCACCGCGGTGATGGTCGGCCGCGCCTACGGCGCTCGCGACAAGGCCGGCGTGGTGCGGGGCGGCATGATCGGCTTCGCCATGACAGCCGCGTTCGGGGCGGTGATCTCGCTGGTGATCTGGCCGGCCGCCGGGATCATCAGCCAGGCCTACACTTCCGACCCCCGGGTGATCGCCATGGCCTCGACGGCGCTCGTGCTGTCGTGCCTGTTCTTCCTCGTGGACGCGCTGCAGGTGGTGATCGCCCAGGCCCTGCGGGCGCGCGGCGACGTCTGGCTGCCCACCTTCACCCACCTGACCAGCTACGTGTTCGTGATGATGCCGCTGGCCTGGTGGCTGGCCATCCCGATGAAGCTGGGCTTGAACGGCATCGTCTGGGGCGTTGTCGGCGCTTCGTTCCTGTCGGCTGGGCTGCTCGGCGCGCGGTTCTGGCAGCTCAGCCGCCGGCCGCTTTGACGAAGGATTCACCGCGGTCTGTCAGGACTGGGCCATGGTCCCGTCCACGCAGAACGCCGCCCGGTTCCTCCTGATCGCCGCCGGCCTGGTTTGTGTCGTCGGCATGGTCGGCCCGTTCCAGGGGGTGGAGAAGGCCTTCGTGCCCGCCGACAAGGCGGCGCACTTCATCGCCTTCTACGGCCTGACCGCCCTGATGATGGCCGCTTTCCGCAAGAACCGCCGGCTGGAGATCGCGCTCGCCGCCGCGCTGCTGGGCGGCGCGATCGAGATCGCGCAGATGGTCGTGGGCCGCGGCGTCAGCCTGAGCGACCTGGCCGCCGACGCGGCCGGCGCCTTCGCGGTCTGGACGCCCATGTGGCTGCAATCCCTGCGCAGCGCGCCCTATGAGGAGCGCCGGGCGGCCGGTGTCGTGCAATCCCGCTCTACGGAATCGGCCTAAGGGCGCGGCTCTATCACCGCTCATCCCGGCGAAGGCCGGGACCCGGGTGAAACCCACTGAGCGCTCCGGATGAATCTGGGTCCCGGCCTTCGCCGGGATGAGCGGATGAGGGCGGAGCCTAGGCTTCCACGCCCAGGATCCAGCCTTCTTCCCGCTCCGCGTCCAGCACGACCTCGGCCGGCGCGCCCTTGCCCGGCGCGAAGGCGGCGGCGAGCTTGCCCGCCTCGTCCAGTTTGGCGAAGTGCTCGGCGGTCACCCGCACCTGGGCCTGGTCCTTGACCTCGCCGGGCGCCGGCTGGGCCTTGTAGAGCGACGGATAGACCTCGGCGACCACCACCTCGACCCCGGCCAGGTCGGCCTCGGTGAGGGGCTTGAAGCCGGTCTCGAAGGGCCAAGCGCGCAGCGCCTCGCCACGGGCGAGCTTCAGGCGGCGGACCGCCGGGATGCCCAGGATCGCCTGACCGCCGACCGAGCCGTTGTAGTAGAGCTTCCAGATCGACGAGGCGCCCTTGGCGGCCAGGTCGGCGTGGCGGAACTCCGGCAGGTCGTCCGGGCCGTGGGCCTTGGTGCGCTTGGGCTGGAGGGTGGTGAGCGCGTCCTTGGGCGGGCAGCCCCAGAACGGGAAGGGGCCGCCGGTCAGGCGCCGGTTGATTTCCGAGCCCACGCCGAAGCGGTTGTTGGTGTTGTCGGCCTTGTCCTTGACCATCTTGTCGAGCTGGTCCCAGACCGCGCGCCAAGGAAGCTCGCCCGGCAGCTTGAGGCCGGCGGCCAGGCCGTGCGGGAAGCCCAGCGGGAAGTCGAAGCCCACCAGGGCGCGCTCGCCCCGCTTCTTCAGGTCGTCGAGGATCTCGGCCAGCTTCTTCTCGGCCTCGGCGCGGGTGGCCGGGTTGTGGCTCTCATAGGCCAGGCGGAAGCGCACATCGCGCTTCATCACCCCGATCCAGACGGAATCCGCTCCCGTCGACGACTTGGCCGCCGCGCTCCAGTCGACGATCACATAGGCGCTGAAGAGACGGGACACTTGAGAAGCTCCGGGGGGATACACCGGGGCTTGTAGCGGCTCGCTCCCGGCGGGCCAACGCCGGAAGCGGCCGTAGCCAAGGAAACTAGGAGAGCTTGACCAGCATCTTGCCGAAGTTCTCGCCAGAGAAGAGCGCCAGGAAAGCGTCCGGGGCCTTCTCGATCCCTTCCATGACGGTCTCGCGCCACTTGATCTTGCCCGCCGCGTGCCACTCGGCGAGGTCCTTGTGGAAGGCCGGCTGCAGGTCGTAGTGGCTTGAGACGATGAAGCCCTCCATGCGGAGCTGCTTGCCCACGGTCAGGAAGATGTTGGAAGGGCCGGGCGGGGGCGTGGCGTCGTTGTACATCGAGATCATGCCGCACATGGCGAAGCGGGCCTTGAGGTTGGCGGAGTTGAGCGCCGCCACCAAGTGGTCGCCGCCGACGTTCTCGAAATAGACGTCAATGCCCTCGGGCGCGGCGCGTTCCAGGGCCGCCACGATGGGTTCGGCCTTGTAGTCGATGGCCACGTCGACCCCGAGCTCGTCGCGCAGGAAGGCGGTCTTCGCGGGCCCGCCGGCCGAGCCGATCACCTTGTGGCCCTTGAGCTTGGCGATCTGGCAGACCACCGAGCCAACGGCGCCGGCGGCGGCCGAGACGAACACCACGTCGCCGTCCTTCAGGGCCGCGACCCGCAGCAGGCCGGCATAGGCGGTCATGCCGGGCATGCCGGCGACGCCCAGGAAGGCCTGGACCGGCAGGCCGAAGGTGTCGAGCTTCTGGACCGCGGCGGCCGGGGCGTTGAAGGCCTCGCGCCAGCCGAAGAAGCTCTGCACCAGGTCGCCCGGCTTGAAGGCCGGATCGTTCGAGGCGATCACCTCGCCGGTGGCGCCGCCCTGCATGGCCTCGCCCAGGGCGAAGGGCGGGGTGTAGCTCTTGGCGTCGTTCATGCGCCCGCGCATGTAGGGATCCACCGTCATCCAGGTGTTGCGCACCTGGACCTCGCCGGGGCCCGGATCGGGCAGGGTGACCGTGGTCATTTCGAAGTTGTCGGCGGTCGGCAGGCCGACGGGGCGGCTCTTCAGGCGGATCTCGCGCGAGGTCGTCATAGGGGGCGTCTCCTTACACCGTAAGCGGCGTTCAAACGGATGTTTAAGACAAAGCGCCGTGTGGCGTCGACCCACAACGGCGTGTTAGGCGCGCAGCGAGCGATTTTCGGAGCGAGTCCATGGCTGAACCCCTGCGAGGCGGCGTCATCGGCGCCGGCGTGTTCGGCGGCCACCATGCACGCAAATATGCCGGGGCGCCGGGCGCGGTGCTGTCGGCGGTGCTGGACACCCACCATCCGGACCGGGCCGCGGCGATCGCCGTGCCCCTGGGCGGCCGGGCCTTCTACAAGCTGGACGAGTTCCTGGAGGCGGTGGACGTGGTCACCATAGCCTCGCCAGCCAGCGTCCACGCCGAGGGCGCGCTCGCCGCCCTGGCCGCCGGCAAGCCGATCTATGTGGAAAAGCCCCTGGCGGTCAGCCTGGCCGACGCCGACAAGATCATCGCCGAGGCGGCCAAGCGGAAGCTGGTCATCGCCTGCGGCCACCAGGAGCGGGTGGTGTTCCAGGCCATGGGCCTGTTCGACATCCCCGAGCAGCCCTTGCGGCTGGAGTCGGTGCGCCATGGCATGCCGTCCGAGCGCAGCCTGGACGTCTCGGTGGTGCTGGACCTGATGATCCACGACCTGGACCTGGCCCTGTCGCTGTCGACGGCCCAACCCATGGCGGTGGAGGGGGACGGCAAGGTCGACTTCTCCGGCGGCTGGGACCGCGCCCGCGCCGAGGTCAGTTTCGACGACGGCTTCACGGCGCTCTTCGACTCCTCGCGCATGGAGCTGGCGCGCAAGCGGACCATGAAGCTGGTCTATCCCTCGGGCGTGGTGGAGATCGACTTCGTCACCCGGGCCTTCCGCAACACCACGGGCTATCCGCTCAATCCCGACTATGCCGACACCCCGGCGGTGAAGGACACGCTGGCCACCAGCGTCGAGGGCTTCCTGGCCGCCGTGCGCGGTCTGGCGCCGCGACCGATCGTGACGGCGCAGGAGGCCGCCCGCGCCCTCGATCTGGCGCTCGCCGTCGAACAGGCGTTGGAGGACGCGAGGTAAGGGCGCTAGGCTGGCGAAAACCCTGGGAGGAGCCTCGCCATGGCCCAAGACGCCTACGATTTCTCGTTCAATTCCATCGATGGCGCGCCGCTGCCCCTGACCAGTTTCAAGGACAAGGTAGTGCTGGTGGTGAACACCGCCTCCAAGTGCGGCCTGACCCCGCAGTACGAAGGGCTGGAAAAGCTCTATTCCGACTACAAGGACAAGGGCCTGGTGGTCCTGGGCGTGCCCAGCAACCAATTCGCCGGCCAAGAACCTGGCGCCGACGCCGAGATCGCGGAATTTTGCACGACCAACTTCGGGGTCGACTTCCCGATGACCTCGAAGACCGACGTGAAGGGCGACGAAGCCCATCCGTTCTACAAGTGGGCCAAGGACACCCTGGGCGAACCCGCCGAGCCGGTCTGGAACTTCCACAAGCTGCTGCTCGGCAAGGACGGCAAGCTGATCCGCGCCTTCGGCCCGCGCACCGAGCCCCTGGATAACGAGATCACCGGGGCCATCGAGGCGGCGCTATAGGGCGTTGAGACCGATCCGCATGACGATGAGGGCGACGATGGTCGCCCACATGGCGACCGACCATCCGCTCGATTCAGGCCGGTGCGTGACAACATAGGCTCCGGCCTCGTCCCACTGCGTCGATCCCTTGTCCTTGAGCCGGCTGAATGAGTTGGCGAGAGTGACCAGGGATACGATGGGAACGCCGAGGCCCAGGCCCCGAATCCAGATCGACACTTCGCGATTGAACGCGGCGCCGAAGCCCAGGAGCTGGCCGTCACGCGTGACTCGGACGCCAAAGATCCACTTGCCCGGCGAGAGGCCCGTGGCGCCGACGAACGCCGCCGAGATCGGAACGGAGATCAACACCGTCATCATCAAGTCGAGAAGTCGGCCGCCGGAGCCGTCCAGCGAGGCGAAAAACCGATTGGCCGCGTCGGGCGCGACTCCATAGGCGATCACGCCGAATAGGAACCAAAAGACGGTCCCGCCCAGCATGATGTCCGTCAGCCGAGCGCCATAGCGCCGCCAGGGATGGGGCGACGTATCGGTCCAATCTTTCGAGTTCATCGAGCCTCCAAGTTTCGCCGCGGGCGAGACGCTTCCCCAATACGAGCAGAATGTTCGCTAATTGTTCTCAGCAAGCTTCGCCGTTGTCAACAGGGACCGGAGTTCTGGGCGACGAACTCACCGGGGCGATCGAGGCGGCCTTGCAAGCGAGGCGACGCCCGCGTCGAAACTTCATCGGAGCTTTGCAACACCGTCACCTGCCTAGTCCAGAGCCACGCCTTCGAGAAAATCAGGGTTCGAGGGCGTCATGTGGTTTGCGGGTTTCAAGCGTCGGCTTTGGGCGACGGCGGCCGTTTCGGTCCTGGGCATGGTTGTGGCCGGCTCGGCCGCGGCTGAGGACGGCGTCGTCGACGAGGTGATCGTGACCGGCACCCGCGACACCACGCGGACCCAGTTCACGACCCTGGCCCCGGTCGACGTGCTGTCGGAGGAGGCGATCAAGGCCTCGGTGTCCAGCCAATTGGGCGACAGCCTCGCCCAGCTCGTCCCGTCGTTCAACGTCCAGAAGCTTCCGACCTCGGACGGCCTGCAGTTCGTTCGCCCGGCGACGCTGCGCAACCTCTCGCCCGACGAAACCCTGGTCCTGCTGAACGGCAAGCGCTTTCACCGCTCGGCCTTCCTGGGATCGCGGGGATCGCAGGCGCCGGACCTGGCGCAGATCCCGACCTTCGCGATCCGGCGCATCGAGGTCCTGCGCGACGGCGCCTCGGCGCAGTACGGCTCCGACGCCATCGCCGGGGTCATAAACATCATCCTCAACGACCAGCCGGGCTTCTCCGCCTTCGGCCAGGGCGGGCAGTATTACGAAGGCGACGGCCGAACCTATCGGCTGGGCGCCCGCGCGGGCTTTGCGATCGGCGAGGGCGGCCATGTCTCGGCCACCGCCGAGTGGTCCAAGGCCGACGCCACCTCGCGCACCCGCCAGCGTCCCGACGCCATCGCCTTCCAGGCCGCCAACCCGACCGTCAAGGTCGACAACCCGGTCCAGCGCTGGGGTAGCCCCGATCTGGAAACCTATCACCTGGCGCTCGACGCGGCGCTGCCGGTGGGCGCCCTGGGCGAAGTCTATGGCTTTGCGACCTACGGCGAGACGGACGGCGTCAACGACATCAACTGGCGCAATCCGGCGGCGAACCCGGCGATCTTCAAGACGACGCCGATCTTTCCCGGTTTCGACCTGAAGACGATCTATCCAGGCGGCTTCACCCCGCACGAGGGCATCGAGGCCAAGGACTACCAGGCCGTGGCCGGCCTGCGTCAGAGCGCCGGCGAGCGGTTCACCTGGGACCTCAGCGCCTCCCACGGCCGCAATCAGAGCGGCTTCTTCCTCGAGAATTCGATCAACGCCTCGCTGGGCCCCAACAGCCCGACCGCCTTCGACCTTGGCCGGCTGATCCAGCGGGAGTTCAACCTGAACGCCGACGCCGTCTATCGGCTGGAGATCGCCGGGCTCCCCGAGCCGGTCAATGTCGCCTTCGGTGCGGAACGCCGCCTGGAAACCTTCAAGATCGAGACGGGCGATCCGGCGTCCTATGCGGTCGGGCCCGGCGCCGCGGCGGGCCTGGCCCCCAATTCGAACGGCTTCCCGGGGTACAATCCCCAGCAGGCCGGCGAGTGGGAGCAGGAGAGCTATGCCGGCTATGTCGACATCGAAAGCCAACTCACGGAGCAATGGTCGCTGGGCGGCGCTTTGCGCTACGAGGACTTCTCCGAGTTTGGCGATACCCTGAACGGCAAGCTCGCGACACGCTTCGCCTTCACGCCCGACCTGGCGATCCGCGCCTCCTATTCGACCGGCTTCCGGGCGCCGACGCCGGGCCAGCTCAATTCCACCAGCACCTCGCAGGGACTGGACACTGTCACCCTCCAGCTCTTCACCGCCGGACGCCTGTCGCCGTTGAACCCGGTGGCCGCCTTCCTGGGCGCCAAGCCCCTCCAGCCCGAGGAGTCCGAGACCCTTACCGGCGGCCTGGTCTGGCGCACGGACTTCGGCTTCTCCGGCTCGATCGACGCCTACCAGATCGATGTCACCAAGCGCTTCAGCACCTCGCCCTCGATCACCGTGACGCCGGCCATCCGCGCCCAGCTCGTGGCGCTGGGCGTCTCCGGCGCTTCGGCCTTCACCTCGGTGAGCTGGTTCACCAACGACTTCGACACCCGCACGCGCGGGATCGATGTGGTCGGCTCCTATCGGCGTGAGGTGGGCGCGGGCCGGCTCGACCTGACCGCGGCCTACAATTTCAACGAAACGACGGTGACCTCGGGCTCCATCGCCGCCAGCGCCACCCAGAAGCGGCTGTTCGAGGAGGCCCGCCCGAAGCAGAACCTCACCGGCTCGGCGACCTACGCAATCGGCCCGGTCGAGCTGTTGGGCCGCGTCCGCTACTACGGCAAGTGGACGGACTCCACCGGCAACGCCACCGGCGACATCTTCCAGGAATTCGGGGGCATCACCCTGGTCGACCTGGCGGTGACCTATCGCGCCAACGAGAACATTTCGATCCGCCTGGGCGCGGAGAACGTGTTCGACGCCTATCCCGACGAGGCGGTGTTCCAGGCCAGCCGTGGCCTCGTCTATTCCCGCAACGCCCCCTACGACACCAATGGCGGCCAATATTATCTGCGGGTGGATGCGAGCTTCTAGGGAGGGCGGCGTGACCGGCTTCACGCGTAGGGGGCTGATGGGCGCCGGGCTGGCCTTGGCGCCGGTCGCCGCCGCGGCGGCCGATGGGGATCCCTGGGGCGAGGTCGCCGCCCGGTTCGACGTCACCCGCGAGGTCGTCCAGCTGGAGAACGGCGCCTGGGGCATGATGGCCCGGCCGGTCCTCGAGGCCTATGGCCGTCACCAGGAGATGGTCAATCGGCGCACCTCGTACTATTCGCGCCGGCTGTATGGCCCGGACCTGGAGCGGGTCCGCGACCGGGTCGCGGCCTCGCTGGGGGTCGACAAGGCCGAGATCGCCTTCACCCGCGGCGCGACCGAGGCCTTGCAGGCGCTGATCGGCGGCTACAATCGGCTGCGGCCGGGGGACGCCGTGCTCTATGCCGACCTCGACTATGACAGCATGCAGTCGGCCATGCGGTGGCTGCGGGCGCGCCGGGGCGTCCAGCCCGTCGCCATCGCCCTGCCGGAGCCGGCTACGCATCAGGGCCTGATCGACGCCTACGCCAAGGCGCTGGCCGACAATCCGCGCGTCCGCCTCATCCTGCTGACCCAGGTCAGTCACCGGACGGGCCTGGTGACGCCGGTCGCCGAGATCGTCGCCATGGCGCGGGCGCGCGGCGTCGACGCCATCGTCGACAGCGCTCACGCCTGGGGACAGTTGGACTTCAAGCTTCCGGACCTCGGCGCCGACTTCGTGGGCCTGAACGCCCACAAATGGATCGGCGCGCCGGTAGGGGTGGGGGTGCTCTACATCCGCCAGGGCCGGACCGCGGACATCGACCCCCATATGGGCAGCGCCGACTATCCCGAGGGGGACGTGCGCGATCGGATCCACTCCGGCACGGCGAATTTCGCCGCCTTCCTGGCCGTCGCCGATGCGCTCGACTTCCATGAGCAGGTCGGCGCGAGCGCGAAAGCCGCCCGGCTCGCCCAACTGCGCGCACGCTGGACCGAGCCCCTGCGCGAGGCCGGCGGCATCGAAATCCTGACGCCGCCCGATCCGCGGTTGGCGAGCGCGATCGGGGCGTTTCGACTGCGCGGCCGACCGAGCGCGGCGGAAAATGTCCAGCTTGCGCGGACGCTGCTGGACCGGTTCGGCATCTTCACCGTCGCGCGAACGGGCCTGGCCAGCGGCGCCTGCGTGCGGGTCACGCCGGCGATTTTCACCAGGGACGCCGACATCGACCGCCTGGTCGCCGCGCTTCGGACGCTCGGGGCGTCCTAGTCGCGGACGAAAGGATATTGTCGTAGCGCCTTGTCTCGCCACCGCGACGTGCGGCAGGGCCGCTCATATGGCCGTCATGTGAGGAAGTCTTGCCCTAACCCTTGGCGCCCACCGGCTCGACCGTTAGGGAAGACGCCTCTTCGTTGGAGGCGTCGTCATGACCAGGAAGCCGGACGGGACTTGGGACAAGTCAAACCTGCCCAGCCGTCACGTGACCGAGGGGCCCGCGCGGGCTCCGCACCGGTCCTATTATTACGCCATGGGCCTGGGCAGCCGTGAGATCGCCCAGCCGTTCGTGGGCGTAGCCTCCTGCTGGAACGAAGCCGCGCCCTGCAACACCGCCCTGATGCGCCAGGCGCACGCGGTCAGCGTGGGCGTGAAGAAAGCCGGTGGCACGCCGCGCGAGTTCTGCACCATCACCGTCACCGACGGCATCGCCATGGGCCACGAGGGCATGCGCTCGTCCCTGGTCAGCCGCGACCTGATCGCGGACTCCGTCGAGCTGACCATGCGCGGCCACGGCTATGACGCCCTGGTCGGCCTGGCGGGCTGCGACAAGAGCCTGCCGGGCATGATGATGGCCATGCTGCGCCTCAACGTGCCCAGCGTGTTCCTCTATGGCGGCTCGATCCTGCCGGGCTCGTGGCAGGGCAAGGACGTCACAGTGGTCGACGTGTTCGAGGGCGTCGGCATGCACTCGGCCGGCAAGATGAGCCTGGACGACCTGTGCTCGCTGGAGCAGCACGCCTGTCCGTCGGACGGGGCCTGCGGCGGCCAGTTCACCGCCAACACCATGGCCTGCGTGTCGGAGGCCATCGGCCTGGCCCTGCCGCTCTCGGCCTCGCTGCCGGCGCCCTACCTGAACCGCGACGAATACGCCGTGGCCTCGGGCGAGGCGGTGATGCGGTTGATCGAGACCCAGCTTCGCCCCCGCGACATCGTCACCCGCAAGTCGTTCGAGAACGCCGCCGTCGTGGTGGCGGCCACGGGCGGCTCGACCAATGGCGGCCTGCACCTGCCGGCCATGGCCCATGAGTGCGGGATCGAGTTCACCCTGCGCGACTTCGCCGAGATCGCCCAGCGCACGCCCTATATCGCCGACCTCAAGCCCGGCGGCAGGTTCGTGGCCAAGGACATGGGCGAGGCGGGCGGCATGCCCATGCTGCTGAAGACCCTGCTGGAGAACGGCCACATCCACGGCGACTGCATGACGGTGACCGGCAAGACCCTCGCCGAGAACCTCAAGGACGTGAAATGGCGCGACGACCAGGTGGTCATCCGCAAGGCCTCCGAGCCCTTGTCTCCGACTGGTGGGGTTGTAGGCCTGTGGGGCTCGCTCGCCCCCGACGGCGCCATCGTCAAGGTGGCGGGCATGACCAGCCACCGCAGCCATCGCGGCCCGGCCCGGGTGTTCGACGGCGAGCAGGCCTGCTTCGATGCGGTCGAGGCCGGCGACTACCGGGACGGCGACGTCCTGGTCATCCGCTACGAGGGCGCCCGCGGCGGTCCGGGCATGCGCGAGATGCTGTCCACCACGGCGGCGATCTCGGGCCAGGGGCGCGGCGACAAGGTGGCCCTGGTCACCGACGGCCGCTTCTCCGGCGGCACGCGCGGCCTCTGCATCGGCCATGTGGGTCCCGAGGCCCAGATGGGCGGCCCCATAGGCCTGGTGAAGGACGGCGACATCATCGCCATCGACGCCGACGCCGGGACCATCGAGCTGCAGGTCGATCCCGTCGAGTTGGAGAACCGCCGTAAGGACTGGAAGCCGCGGGTGACCAACTACCAGTCCGGCGCGCTCTGGAAGTACGCACAGGTCGTGGGCCCCGCCCACCTGGGCGCGCTCACCCATCCGGGGGCGGCGGCCGAGACCCACGTCTACGCGGACCTCTGACCATGCGGACGCTTGGCCTGCTGGGCGGGATGAGCGCGGAGTCGACCACGACCTACTACCAAGCGCTGAACCAGCAGGTGCGCGAGCGGCTGGGCGGCCTGCATTCGGCGCAGCTGGTGCTCTGGTCGGTGGACTTCGCGCCCATCGCCGCGATGCAGGCTGAGGGCGACTGGGACGGGGCGGGCGCGGCGCTCGCCGAGGCCGCCGCGCGCCTGGAAGGCGCCGGCGCCGAGGCGATCCTCCTCTGCACCAACACCATGCACAAGGTCGCGCCGGCCATCGAGGCGCGCGTGGGAATACCGCTGATCCATATCGGTGACGCCACGGCCCGGGCGGTGCGGGCCAGGGGCTGTTCGCGGCCCCTGCTGCTCGCCACCCGCTTCACCATGGAACAGGACTTCTACAAGGACCGCCTGCGCGGACATGGGGTGGAGCCCCTGGTTCCCGACCAAGCCGACCGCGACCGCCTGCACGCCATCATCTATGACGAGCTCTGCCAGGGGGTGGTGGACGTGGGCTCGAAACGCCAGGCCCTGGCCATGATCGCCAAGGCCACGGGCGCCGACAGCGTGATCTTCGGCTGCACCGAGGTGGGGCTGCTGCTGTCGCAAGCGGATATCGAGCGGCCTGTGATCGACTCGACCCTGGTCCACGTCGAGGCCGGCGTGGACTTCATGCTGGGCTAGGGTTCTCAATCCCGCTCATCCCGGCGAAGGCCGGGACCCAGGTGAAACCCACCGAGCGCTTCGGATGAATCTGGGTCCCGGCCTTCGCCGGGATGAGCGGTGGAGCGTGGAGGGGCTCTACGGCAGCGCCGCCACGCCGAACATGTAGGGGTGGCCCCAGGTCAGGGCGGCCCAGATGGCGACCGCCAGCAGGATCCGCCACCAGCCGATCTCGCCGAGCTTCAGGGATTGCTTGCCGGCCAGGATCGCGGCGAACGGGACGTTGGAGGTCTGGGCGGCGAAGCCGTCCCAGGTCGCGCCCAGGGCCCGTTTGCGCTTCGCGTCGATGCTGGAGGTTCCGAACAACGCCAGGACCAGCATCGAGCTGAACAGCACCAGGCTGGCCCGGTCGCCATTGACCAGCAGATGGCCAAGCGCCCAGATCGCAACGCCCCAAAGGAAGGGATGGCGGGTGATGCGCAGCATGCCCTTCACGACGTCGGGCCGCTCCAGCGCGCCCTCCTGGCGCACGCTGGTCGGGTTGGGGGTGGTCAGGCCCGGGACGATGAGCAGCATGGCCAGGAGTTGCAAGCCAAGCTGGACGTGGCGGGTGGCCGGCGTGACCTGCCAGTAGGCGGCGTTTCCGGGATCGCCCCGCGCCGCGGCGAAGGCGAAACCCAGCCAGGTCAAGCCGGCGACCGAGGCGAGGGCGAAGAGACCCATATAGGGCCCTGGCCCGATGGCGCCGGTGATCGCGTCGCGTACGCGGGTGCCGGAAACCAGCAGATGCAGAAGGACGAAGAACGCAGCGGCGGCAAGCAGACTGGTCATGGACGAGGCCTCCCCAGGTGCGGCGGAGCCTGCGCTTGGGGCGGCGAGCCGTCAACGACGCTCGGGATCGTCCGCCAGGGGCTGGTCATCGTCCTCGTCGAAGGGCGGTTCGTCATCGTCGAAGTCGTCCGGTTCCGGTCCCCAGGGCGGCGCGGCGGGCGATGGCGGCGGGGGAGGGGGCGCGGCGACGGCCACGACAGGCTGGGGTGTGCGAGGCGCATTGGGGCGGCGCAGGATCGCCTCGGCGCGGGCCAGCCAGCCGTTGGCTTCCTGGATCGCCTCGGCGGGGCTCGAGGGTTTGCGCTTGAGCTCGTCGCCGGCCATCCATAGGTCGAGCTCGAAATCGGCGTGGTTCGGATCGTCGAAGATAAGCCGCAGGGTGACCCGGGAGGCCTCCGAGGCCAGGTGATCCAAGGCCTTGCGTGGCTCGCCGCGGAAGGCGCGGGCCACCACCTCGCCGTCGACGATGATCTCCACCCCCACCAATTCATAGATCCGGTAGACCAGGCACCAGGCGCCGCTGTCCCAGGCCACGGCCGCCAGGCCCGAGGTGAAGCTGAAACCCGCGCCCTTGCCACGCCCGCGCGCGACGACCACCGCCTCGGGAACGCCCTTGAGGACATTGCGCAGGGCGCGCCGCACGCGGCGGCCCTCGTCCATGTGCCAGATGACCACCGAACCCAGCAGCGTCACGGCCACGCCCGCGAGCGCCAGCAGCAGCAAGAGCCGGGCAAGTTCATCCATGGCGGCACGCTAGCGGCGTTCGCGGGCGGCGAGCAAGTCGGCGACACGAAGGGTTCATCTCGCCAAGGTTGTGCGCGGCCCCGCGAAGTGTCTTGCTGGAGGCTTCGAGGCACTTCTCAAGGAGGCGATCATGGGCTTGTTGGATGGCGTGCTGGGCGGCGGCCAGGACGGTGGCGGCGCGATCTCGGCCATCGGAGAACTGTTGAGGTCCCAGGAAGGCGGCGTCGGCGGTCTGGTGAAGTCGTTCGAGGCCGGCGGCCTTGGCGAACTCGCCAGGTCCTGGGTCGGCAAGGGCGAGAACCTGCCCATCTCGGCGCAGCAGATCGAGGCCGTGCTCTCGTCGGGCGTGGTCGCGCAGTACGCGCAGAAGCTGGGCGTCGATCCGCACGCGGCCGCGGGCCAGATCGCGCAGATCCTGCCCCAGGTGATCGATCGCCTGACCCCGGACGGCGACGTTCCCTCCGCCGGTGGACTGGGCGGCCTGGGCGGCCTGTTGGGCGGCCTCAAGCTTTAGGCGACATCCAGCGGCGCATCGCGGCCAGCGCCCGCCAGCTCGCGATCAGCAGCACGGCCACTAGGATCGCCAGGGCGGCGGCCACGCCGATGGCTGCGGCGGGGTGCGTCAGGACCAGCCATAGGCCGCCGAGGCTGGCCACATCCTCGGCGGTGCTGACCGCGATGTTGCTGAACGGCTCGGGACTGGCGTTGACCGCCGCCCGCGCGCCGGCCTTGGCGCCATGACTGAGCAGGGCCGCCCCGCCGCCCAGCAGGAAGACCGCCACCTGCCAGGCCGGATCTGAGGCGTCCACCACCGCCAGGGCCAGCAGGGCGCCGCCCAAGGGCCGGATCAAGGTGTGGACCCCGTCCCAGAGGGTGTCGAGCCACATGACCTTGTCGGCGAACAATTCGGCGAGAGCCCCCAGGCTGGCTACGCCGATCACCCAGGGGTTGGCCAGGGCGTCCAGGGCCGCGATCTTGTCGGGCAGGTCCAGCAGGCCGACCCGCATGGCGATCCCGACGGCGGCGACGCAGGCATAGAGCCGCCAGCCGGCCAGCAGGCTAAGGCTCGCCGCGACGCCCATCAGTTCGATCGCGCCCATGGCCGGCTACAGATCCAGCTCGACCACCACCGGCACATGATCGGACGGCTTGTCCCAGCCGCGTACGTCGCGGTGGATCACGCAGCCACGCAGCAGGTCGGCGGCCTGGGGGGAGAGCAGGGCGTGGTCGATGCGGATGCCGTTGTTCCGCTGCCAGGCGCCGGCCTGGTAGTCCCAGAAGGTGTAGGCCTCGGGGGAGCCATCGATGGCCAGGAAGGCCTCGGTGAGACCCAGGTTCTTCAGGGCCCGGAACGCCGCGCGGCTCTCCGGCTGGAAGAGGGCGTCGCCCAGCCAGTTGTTGGGATTGGCCGCGTCGCGCGGCTCGGGGATGACGTTGTAATCGCCCACCAGGGCCAGCGGCTCCTCATAGGCCAGCAGCTCTCGGGCATGGGCGTTCAGCCGGGCCATCCAGCGCAGCTTGTAGCCGAACTTGTCGGTCTCGATGGGATTGCCGTTGGGCAGGTAGATGGAGGCCACCCGCACGGGCGTCGGCCCGGAGATCACCGCCTCCAGATAGCGGGCGTGCTCGTCCTCTTCCTCCCCCGGCAGGCCCTTGCGGACATCCTCCAGCGGGGTCTTCGAGAGCATGGCCACGCCGTTGTAGGATTTCTGGCCGTGGACGGCGACGTTGTAGCCAAGCCGCTCGAAAGCCTCGGCGGGGAACTTCTCGTCGACGCACTTGATCTCCTGCAGGCAGGCGACGTCCGGCGAGGCCTCCTCGAACCAGCGCAGCACGGTTTCGAGCCGCGCATTCACCGAATTGACGTTCCAGGTGGCGATTCGCATTGACGGCTCCCTTGCGGACCGGGACGCTAGAAGTCCTGCGGGAGGCGCTCAAGCCCCTGCGGACGCCTGGGGTGGGGTCATCTGAAATGTTGCGCTGTCTAGCGATCGTCGTGGCGGTCTCCGTGGGCTCGCCATCTCTCGCCGCGGCCTGCGCGCCCAAGGACATGGTGCGCGTCGGCTCGTTCAACGCCACGCCGGGCCTCGACCCGGCCTCCGACGCGACGAAGCCGCGCACGATCCATCGCCTGGGCAAGCTGTTCGCGCGGATCGACGAGGGCCCCGATCCCGCCAACCGGATGCACCGGCTCACGGTGATCCGCGAGCCGGACATCTGGACCGCCAACCGTTTCGATAAGACCGGGCAGCATGTGCTCGATCCTGGGCCGGTGTTCGAGGTCCACGCGCCACTGTTCCAGGGGCCGGGCCTCCCGACGCTGTTTCGGGAACTGGAGCTCGGGTGCGAACTGGACTTCATCGACGCCTACGCGCCCAAGCCTCACGGCAAGGTCGGCAAAGGCCCGATGGCCTTCATCCGCCACCAGCTCACGATTGGGGACCACCGTATCGAGATCCTGCTGAAACCGGTGAAGCCCGGCGCGCCGCGGAAGGTCTATTCCGTGGGCCTGTATGTGAAGGACCAGCCGCGCTCAGTGATCCAGTACCTGGCCTACGATGTGGGCCTGCCGGCCGACATGTCGCTCTTCGAACGTCCCAAGGGGATCAAATACGTCGAGGTCTCGGCATCGGCGCCCACGCCGCCGAAGCCCTAGATTGAGAAGCTGACGCCGCAGCCGCAGCTGGACTTGGCGTTGGGGTTGCGGACCTTGAACTCGGCGCCGGCCAGCTCGTCGACATAGTCGATCTCCGAGCCCTTCAGCAGCACCAGGGACATCTCGTCCACCAGGGCCGCGGCGCCGTCCCGCTCGATCCGCAGGTCGTCGGGCTGGGCCTCGTCGACCAGGTCGAACTGGTACTGGAAGCCTGAGCAGCCGCCGCCCTCGACGGCGACGCGCAGCATCACGGGCCGGCCCTCGGCCGCGCCGAGCGCATGCAGCCGCTTCGCGGCGGCGGGGGACAGGGTCAGGTCGGTTGTGGTCATGACTTTGGCAAACCTTTGCCCTGCCTATATGAGTTCGCCAAGGGCTTCCACCAAGGGGCCGGCTTCACGCAGAGACATCATGGTCGCCCGCGCTCCCTACGCCGAAGACGCCGCCCTGTCGCTGGGGCGCAAGATCGCCGAGCCGGAGAGCCGCACGCGCACGCCATTCGCCCGCGATCGCGACCGCATCATCCACGCCACCGCCTTCCGCCGGCTGAAGGAGAAGACCCAGGTCTTCGTGGCCCACGAGGGCGACCACTTCCGCACCCGGCTGACCCACTCGCTGGAGGTGGCCCAGGTGGCCCGCTCCCTGGCCACGGCTCTGGGGCTTGAGCCTGACCTCGCCGAAACCATCGCGCTCGCCCACGACCTCGGCCATCCGCCCTTCGGCCACGCCGGGGAGGACGAGCTGCAGGTGCAGATGGAGCGCTTTGGCGGTTTCGACCACAACGTGCAGACCTTCCGGGTTGTCACCAAGCTGGAGCGCCGCTACCCGCGCTGGGAAGGCCTCAACCTCACCTGGGAAACCCTGGAAGGGGTGATCAAGCACAACGGCCCGGTGACCGAGAAGCTGGACCGGCCATCGTGGAAGGCGATCACCGAGTTTGACGCCGAATACGACCTGGGTCTCGGGACCTGGGCCTCGGCGGAGGCTCAGGTCGCCGCGCTGGCCGACGACATCGCCTACAACAACCACGACGTCGACGACGGCGTGCAGGCGGGCCTCTTCGAGCTCAAGGAACTGCTGGACGTGCCGCTGATCGGGCCGATCCTGGCCGGAGTCTACAGGGACTATCCCGACCTCGATCCGGGGATCGTCCGCCTGGAGGCGGTGCGCCGGATGATCGGGGCCATGGTCGAGGACGTGCTGGCCGAGACCAATCGTCGCGCCGTGTCGTCCAAGGTCTCCTCGGCCGAGGAGGTGCGCAATCTCGACCACGCCCTGGTGGCCTTTTCCCGCGACATGCTGGAGGATCTGGGCCGCCTGCGCGAATTCCTGATGAGCCGGATGTACCGCCACTGGAAGGTCAATCGCACCCGCAGCCAGGCTCGCCGTATTCTGGCCGAGATGTTCCAGTTGTTCATGGCCGAACCCGACGTCCTGCCGACGGAGTGGTTCGCCCGGTCGCAAAACCGCGACGAGACCGGCCGCGCCCGGGTGGTGTGCGACTACATCGCCGGCATGACCGACCGTTACGCCATCGAAGAGCATCGCCGACTTTTCCACCTCGACGTCTGGAACTAGCTGTTCCGAAAGGTTCGGAGTCGGGTCGCCTTCGGTAGACTGACCCGAAACCGGGCGCGATTCGCGACCCGGCCGAGACTATTCGAGGCCTTCGATGTCCGATCCCGACCGCGGCGCCTACGCCCCCCCGACCGATGCGCCGTTGAGCTTCGACGCGCGCCAGCCCGTGCGGGGGTCCAAGCCGGCGCCCCTGATGCTGATCATCAGCGCCATCGTGCTGATCCTGCTGGTGATCGCCATCGTGCTGTTCTACCGCTCCGGCGTCCGCGAGGCGGGCGCGCCGCCGCAGACCGTGGGCGCGCCGCTGGGCGAGCTGAAGGCCCCGCCGCCCGCCGAGGCCCAGCCCGCCGATCCGGCGGCGGGCCTGCAGATCTATCGCGCCGAGGACGGCCCGCCCGACACCGCCGGCCCCACCTTCATCGACCCCCCGGAAGCGCCGCAGCCGCGTCCCGAGGCGGTGGTCATCCAGCCGCCGCCGAAGCCCGCGCCGAGTTCGCCGGTGATGTCCGGTCCCGTGGCCGCCCTGCCATCCGGGCCCGCATTGAAGCCCGCCATCGCCCCGCCGCCGCCGGCCCCCGCGCCCAAACTGGCCGCCCCGGCTCCGAAAGCCGCCGCTCCGGCGCCCAAGGTCGTCGCGGTCGCGCCGCCGCCGAAGGCCGCCGCGCCCGCGCCCAAGCCCGCCGCCACGACGGGCGTCGCCGCCGTCCAGATCGGCGCCTTCTCGTCCCAGGCCCTGGCCGACAAGGGCTGGAACGACGCGGCCAAGGTCGCGCCGGGCGCCGCCGCCGGAAAGGGCAAGCGCGTCGAGCAGATCCAGAAGGACGGCTCGACCCTGTTCCGCACCACCGTCACCGGCTTCGCCTCCCGCCAGGCGGCGACGGATTTCTGCAATCAACTCAAGGCTGCGGGCAAGAACTGCTTCGTGAAATAGTGACCAGCGCGTCGATCCTCGGCTGTTCCGGCAAGGTCCTCTCCCGGGAGGAGAAGGCCTTCTTCGGCGATGTCGCACCCTGGGGGTTCATCCTCTTCGCGCGCAATATCGAGAGCCCGGATCAGGTGCGCCGCCTGGTGGACGACCTGCGCGCCAGCGTCGATCGCCCCGACGCCCCGGTGCTGATCGACCAGGAGGGCGGACGCGTACAACGCCTGGGCCCGCCGCACTGGCGGCGCTATCCGCCGGGTCGCGCCTATGGCGAGCTGCCGGCCAGCGCTCCCCTGCTGGGCCGCGAGATCGCCCGCCTGGGCGCTCGGCTCCTGGCCCATGACCTGGCCGCCCTCGGCATCAATGTCGACTGCCTGCCCGTGCTGGACGTGCCGGTGGAGGGCGCCCATGCGGTGATCGGCGACCGCGCCTATGCCCGTACCCCCGAGGGCGTCGCCGTCCTGGGTCGCGCGGCGTGCGAAGGCCTGATCGCCGGGGGCGTGTTGCCGGTGATCAAGCACATTCCGGGTCACGGCCGAGCCATGGCCGACAGCCATTTGGACCTGCCCGTGGTGGACGCCGCTTACGAAGAACTCGAGGCCCGCGACTTCGCGCCGTTCAAGATGCTGTCGGACATGCCGATGGCGATGACCGCCCACGTGGTCTACGCGGCGATCGATCCCAGGCGGCCCGCCACCACCTCGAGGGCCGTCATGCGTGACGTGATCCGTGGAGCCATCGGCTTCGACGGCCTGCTGATGAGCGACGACCTCTCCATGAAGGCCCTGGGCGGCGGATTCGCGGATCGGGCGCGGGCGGCGTTGGCCGCCGGTTGCGACGTGGTCCTGCACTGCAACGGCGACATGGCCGAGATGAAGGCGGTGGTTTCCGGGACCAAGGCGCTGTCGGGCCAGGCCCTACGCCGGGCCAAGGCCGCGCTCGGGCGCATCGCCCGGACGCCGGAGCCGTTCGATGCGCGGGAAGCCCGCGCCCGCTTCGACGCCGCCTTCGAAGGCCGGTGGGCGGCATGAGCAGCACCTTCCAACCCAATCTCGACTTCGAGGCCGCCACCACCGCGGCCGAGGACGGCGAGGCCCTGATCATCGACCTGGACGGCTACGAAGGCCCGCTGCACGTGCTGCTGGCCCTGGCGCGGACCCAGAAGGTCGACCTGATGCAGCTGTCGATCCTGAAACTGGCCGAGCAGTACCTGTCCTTCGTCCAGCAGGCCCGGAAGGTGCGCTTCTCCCTGGCCGCCGACTATCTCGTGATGGCCTCGTGGCTGGCCTATCTGAAGTCGCGTCTGCTGCTGCCCAAGCCCGACCGCCCCAAGGCCGAGGAACCGCCGGCCGAGGAGATGGCGGCTCAGCTCGCCTTCCGCCTGGCCAAGCTGGACGCAATGCGCAAGGCCTCCGAGGAGCTGCGCGACCGGCCCAAGCTCCGCCAGGAGGTGTTCGTGCGCGGCGACCCCGAGGCCATCAAGGTGATCCCGTCCGCCCGGCTGGAAGGCGACCTCTACGGCCTGATGAGCGCCTATATCGACCAGCGCCGCAAGGAACAGGGCCGCCACTACAGCCCTCGCGCACCCCAGGCCTATCCGCTGGAGGACGCCCGCGACCGCCTGCGCCACATGCTGCCCGACCTGGACCGCTGGACCCCGCTCTCGGGCGTCGCCCCGCTGAAGCCCTCGGGGGAGGGGCCGAGCCAGGCTTCCTATACGGCCTCGACCCTCTCGGCCGGCCTGGAGCTGGTCAAGGAAGGCGCCATGGAGGTCCGCCAGCTGGAGGCCTTCGCCGACCTCTACCTGCGCGCCCGCAAAAGAGCCGCCGCATGACCAGCGCCACCGAACGCCAGGTGGAGGCGCTGCTGTTCGCCGCCGCCGGCCCGCTCAGCCTGGACGACCTGGCCAAGCGCCTGCCGGAAGGCGCCGACATCGAGGCCGCCATCGCCGGTTTGCAGAAGACCTATGAGGGCCGCGGGGTCGAGCTGGCCTGCGTGGCCGACCGCTGGCGGTTCCAGACCGCCGCCGACCTGGCGTTCCTGATGACCGAGGAACGCGAGGAGCCCCGGCGGCTCTCCAAGGCCGCCCAGGAGACCCTGGCCATCATCGCCTACCACCAGCCGGTGACCCGCGCCGAGATCGAGGCCGTGCGCGGGGTGCAGGCCAGCCGGGGCACCCTCGACGTGTTGCTGGAGCTTAGCCTGGTGCGGATGCGCGGCCGCCGCCGCACGCCTGGCCGGCCGGTCACCTACGGCACCACCGACGCCTTCCTCGAGCACTATGGGCTGGCCAGCCTGGCGGACCTGCCGGGCGCGGCCGACATGCGCGCCGCTGGCCTGCTCAGCCTCGACCTGCCGCCGGACTTCGCCGTGCCCGCGCCGGGCGTGGGGATTCCGGACGAGGACCCGCTGGACGACGGCGAGGCGCCCGAATTTCATACAGACTTCCTGGGTCAGGAAGAGCCGGGGCGTTAGGACGCGTTGGCGCTTTGCCGCGCGACTGACTATATTCTCACCGAACGAGGGGCGGGCGTGCGGCCGGGGTCGGTCGCCGACGTGAAGGAGTTTTGTCGCCATGGGCGCAATGAGTTGGATTCACTGGGTCATCGTCATCGCGGTGGTCGCGCTGCTGTTCGGCGGCCGCGGCAAGCTGTCGGGGATCATGGGCGATGCGGCCAAGGGTATCCGGGCCTTCCGCGACGGGCTGAAGGACGAGCCGACCACCACGGCCGACGCCTCCAAGCCCCTGCCGAAGACCGAGAAGGACGAAGCCCGCGGCTGATCGGGCGGGATCCGCAGAAATCGCCCGCGCCGGTCTTGATCGGCGCGGGCTTACTTGTTTAGGCGACGTCTGATGCTACCCGAAGTCGGCGGTTTGGAACTCCTGGTCATCGCCGCGGTCGCCTTGATCGTGGTGGGACCCAAGGACCTGCCCCTCATGCTGCGCAAACTGGGCCAGTTCACCGCCAAGCTGCGGGGCATGGCCAACGAGTTCCGCGCCAGTTTCGACGAAATGGCCCGCCAGTCGGAGCTCGACGAGCTGCGCAAGGAGGTCGAGGCCATGCGCAAGGGCCAGCTCACCGAGACGACCGCGGCGATGGACGCGTCCAACGCCCAGGTGGACCAGGTCTTCAATGAGATCGGAAACAGCCTGCACGGCTCCGGCGTGAGCTTCTCGCCGGCCACGGTCTCCGCGCCCGAGCCGGTCGAGATGACCCAGATCGCGCCTGAGCCCAAGCCGCGCGTCCGCAAGGCGGCGGCCAAGCCCAAGGCCGCGGCCGCGACCAAGGCCGCCGCGCCCCGCAAGACCGCCAAGGCCGGAGCCAAGGCGTGAGCGACTCCTACGACGACGAGATCGAGGCCTCCCGCGCGCCGCTGCTCGATCACCTGGTCGAACTGCGCTCGCGGCTGATCATCTGCGTCGCAGCGCTGCTGGTCGGCTTCGCGGTCTGCTTCGGCTTCTCCGAGCCGATCTACCGCTTCCTGCTGCACCCCTTCGCCATAGCCTCCCAGCTCCTGGCCGCCGATCAGGCGGCCCACGCCGAGCAGGCGGGCGGCTTCGACCTCGTGAAGTTCTTCACCGGCACGCGAGACCTGTTCCTGGCCCTGGTGGGCGCCCGCGAGGTCCCGGCCTCGGCGGAGGGCGACAAGCTCAACCTGATCTTCACCGCCCCGCTGGAGTTCTTCTTCACCAAGCTGAAGCTGGCCGGGTTCGGGGCGGTGGTCCTGACCTTCCCGGTCCTGGCCTGGCAGGTCTACGGCTTCGTGGCGCCGGGGCTCTACAAGCGCGAGCGCAAGGCCTTCGTGCCGTTCCTGCTGGCCTCGCCGACCCTGTTCCTGATGGGGGCGGGGCTGGTCTATTACATCATCCTGCCGTTCGTCCTGTGGTTCTCGCTGAGCCAGCAGATCGTCGACGCCCAGGTCTCGGTGCAGCTCCTGCCGAAGGTCTCGGACTATCTCAGCCTGGTCACCACCCTGCTGCTGGCCTTCGGCCTCTGCTTCCAGCTTCCGGTGGTCCTGACCCTGCTGGGCATGGCCGGCATCGTCTCGTCCGACATGCTGAAGGCCGGGCGCCGCTACGCCATCGTGGCGGTCTTCGTGGTCGCCGCCGTGGTCACCCCGCCCGACCCGATCAGCCAGACCATGCTCGCCCTGCCGATCATCCTGCTCTACGAGATCTCGATCTGGTGCGTGCGCCTGATCGAGCGCGCCCGCCGGCGCGAGGACGAGGCGGGGACCGACATCGTTCCGGTCTGACCAAATACCCCGCTCATCCCGGCGAAGGCCGGGACCCAGGTGAAGCCCACCGAGCGCTCCGGATGAATCTGGGTCCCGGCCTTCGCCGGGATGAGCGGATGGAGGGAAGCGCTAGGGCTTTCCCGCCAAGCCAACGCGCTCTAGAGAAAGCCGCCTAACTCCCACCGACGGCGGACCCATGCACGACATCCGAGCCATTCGCGAAACCCCCGAGCTTTACGAGAAAGCCTGGGCCGCGAAGGGCCGTTCCGGGGCCGCGGCCGAAGCCACCGCGCTCGACGCCAAGGTGCGCGCCGCCCAGGCCGCGCTGCAGGAGGCCCAGGCCACGCGCAACAACGCTTCCAAGCTGATCGGCCAGGCCAAGGCCAAGAAAGACGAGGCCGAGGCCCAGCGCCTGATGGGCGAGGTCGAGGCGGTCAAGGGCGTACTGGTCGAGCAGGCCGAGGTCGAGAAGGCCGCGGCGGCCGAGCTCTTCGAGTTACTGGCCAGCCTGCCGAACATCCCCGCGCCCGACGTGCCGATCGGCGTCGACGAGAACGATAACGTCGAGGTCCGCCGCTGGGGCGAGCCCTTCGCCATCGCCAAGCCCAAGGACCATGTCGACCTGGGCGAGGGCCTGGGCCTGATGGACTTCGAGGCCGCCGCCCGCATGAGCGGCGCCCGGTTCGTGGTGCTGAAGGGTCAACTCGCCCGGCTAGAGCGAGCGCTGGGCCAGTTCATGATCGACATGCAGACCCGTGAGCATGGCTATACCGAGGTCTCGCCGCCCCTGATGGTGCGCAGCGAGGCCATGTTCGGCACCGGCCAACTTCCGAAGTTCTCCGACGACCAGTTCGTGGCGATCCCCGGCCTGGAGAACACCCGCGCGCTGACGCCCGGCGAACTCCCCGAGGCCTCAGACATCCGCTGGCTGATCCCCACCGCCGAGGTCTCGCTGACCAATCTGGTGCGCGAGCAGATCACCCCGGAGGAAGAGCTGCCGCTGCGGCTGACGGCGCTGACGCCCAGCTTCCGGGCCGAGGCCGGCGCCTCGGGGCGCGACACCCGCGGCATGATCCGCCAGCACCAGTTCTACAAGGTCGAGCTGGTCTCGATCACCGCGCCGGACAAGTCCGAGGAAGAGCACGAGCGGATGGTCGGTTGTGCGGAGGCCGTGCTGAAGGCGCTCAATCTGCCCTTCCGCACCATGAAGCTTTGCAATGGCGACATGGGCTTCTCGGCGCGCCGGACCTACGACCTGGAGGTCTGGCTGCCGTCGGAGGGCCGCTATCGCGAGATCAGCTCCTGCTCCAACTGCGGCGACTTCCAGGCCCGGCGCATGGACGCCCGCACCAAGGCCGCCGGGGAGAAGGGCACGCGCTACGTCCACACCCTCAACGGCTCGGGCCTGGCGGTCGGCCGGACCCTGGTGGCGGTGATGGAGAACTATCAGGACGAGAAGGGCCGCATCGCCATTCCCCAGGCCCTGCATCCCTACCTGCCGGGCATGACCCACATTGAGGCCAAGGGCTGATGCCGCACCCCAATCCGCTCATCCCGGCGAAGGCCGGGACCCAGATTCATCCGGAGCGCTTGGTGGGTTTCACCTGGGTCCCGGCCTTCGCCGGGATGAGCGGGGTTCAATGAGAATCCTCCTCACCAATGACGACGGGATCCATGCCGAGGGCTTGGTCGCCTTGGAGAAGATCGCTCGCGTCCTGACCGACGACATCTGGATCTGCGCGCCGGAATACGAGCAGTCCGGCGCCAGCCGGGCGCTGACCCTGTCCGACCCGATCCGGGTCCGGACCCTCGACCCGCGCCGCTTCGCCACCACCGGCACGCCCACCGACTGCGTCATGCTGGCGATTCACGAACTGATGGGCGGCCTGAAGCCCGACCTGGTGCTGTCGGGGGTCAATCGCGGCGCCAACCTGGCCGAGGACGTCACCCTGTCGGGCACCGTGGCCGGGGCCATCGAGGGCATGGCGCTCGGCGTGCCCTCCATCGCGCTCTCGGCCACCAACTGGCCGGTGGACGACCAGGACATCTTCGCCCCGGCCGAGCACTTCGGCCCAGGCATCGTGCGCAAGCTCTTCGAGACCGGCTGGCCGGCCGGAGTGATCATGAACGTCAACTTCCCGGCCCGGCCGATCGAGGAGATCGTCGAGGTCGAGGTGACGCGGCAGACCTTCCGGGATGTGGCGGTTCGTCACGCCGAAAAGCGAACCGACCTGCGCAATCAGGACTATTACTGGATGGGGTTCCGGCAGGAGCGCTCCAAGCCTGCCGCCGGCACCGACCTGGCCGCCATCTATGAAGGTCGAATTTCCGTGACCCCCTTGCACATCGACCTGACTCACGCCGAAACGGTGCATCGCCTGAAGAGCGTCCTGGGCGGCGCGCCGCCGAAGGCTTGAGGCGACCCATGGCCAAGCACGACGCGGACAAGGAGGGGGACGGGCCGGACGTGCGGATGGCGCGCCTGATCATGTCCCTGCGCTCCCAAGGGGTCAGCGAGCCGGCGGTGCTCAAGGCCATCGAGAGCACCCCGCGCGAGATGTTCACCCCGGACCTGTTCAAGGAACGGGCCTTCGAGGACTCGGCCCTGCCGATCGCCTGCGGCCAGACCATCAGCCAGCCGTTCATCGTCGGCCTGATGACCCAGGCCCTGGGCGTCGAGAAGCGCGACCGCGTCCTGGAGATCGGCACGGGCTCCGGCTACCAGACCACCGTGCTCTCCAAGCTGGCGCGGCTGGTCTACACCGTGGAGCGCTACCGCACCCTGATGGCCGAGGCGGAGTCGCGGTTCAAACATCTGGGGCTGACCAATGTCATCACCCGGTTCGGGGACGGCGGGCAGGGGTGGCCCGAACAGGCGCCTTTTGACCGCATTTTGGTCACGGCGGCGGCGCCGGACGAGCCCAAGGCCCTGCTTTCACAGTTGAAACCCACGGGCGTGCTGGTTGCGCCCATCGGCAGGGGTCCGGTTCAGAGCTTGCGGCGCTACACGGGGGACGGGAAGGGCGGCTTCACGGTCGAGAGCCTGACCGACGTCCGCTTCGTGCCCCTGCTCGATGGCGTGGCCAAGGAACCTTAGACGACCCGAGCTGACGACTTTGTGGGGTGGCCTGGGCGTCGGCCGTAACCCATCATTAACTCTAGACGCCTCGACTGATTCCGAACCCTGTCTCCCGGAGCGGCGATGACGCTTTTCCTATCGCGAACGGCTTTGATTCTCTTGGCGGGCAGCGCCCTGGCCGCGTGCGAGAGCTTGCCCCAGGCCAGCCAGCCGAACTATCCGGTGCGCACCGCGCCGCTCGCCGTGCCGCCGCCTGCGCCGGCCCCTGCGCCGGCGCCCGCCGACCAAACGCCGCCCGCGCGGCCGACCGCGCCGGTCGAGAGCCAGAACCTGCCCTATATCGCCCCGGCCCGTGAGCTGCCCCCGCCGCCCGCGCCGTCGCAGCCCGCGCCGCGCCCGTCCGCCGGCGGCCGGCTGGTGGAGACGCCGGGGGCGGCCCAGACCTACACCGTCAAGCGCGGCGACAATCTCGCCGCCATCGCTCGAACCCTGGGCGTCAGCCTGCAGCGGCTGGCCGAGGAGAACAGCCTGGCCCCGCCCTATGCCCTGCGGCCGGGCCAGGTGCTGAAGACGCCCCTGACCGGCGCGACCAGCACGGCCTATGTGGTGGCGCCGGGGGACACCCTCTACGCCATCGCCCGCCGGTTCGGGCTGACGCCCCAAGCCTTGGCCGAGGCCAACAGCATGGGTGTGAACGAGTCCCTCTCCGTCGGCCGCCGGCTGGTCCTGCCCGAGACCTACCGTGACAGGGGGGCGACGCCGGCCCCGGCCGCCTCGACCCCGACCCGCCGCCCGCCGTCCGACCGCGCCGAGACGCCGGCCCCGGAGCCCGAGCGCGAAACCGTCACAGTGCGGCGCGTCACCGGCAAGGTGGTCGAGGTCAGCGGTCCGCCGGTCAGCTACACGGTCAAGAAGGGCGACAACCTCGACGCCATCGCCCGCGAGCTCAAGACCGACCGCAAGCAGCTCGCCGACGACAACAAGCTCAAGGCGCCCTACGCCCTGCAGCCTGGCCAGAAGCTGAAGGGCCCCAAGACCACGGCCAAGGCCTATGTGGTCGGCGAGGACGACACCATGGCCCTGGTGGCCAAGCGGTTCGGCGTCACCGCCAAGGCGCTCGCCGCCGCCAACGACATGAAGGTCGGCGCGACCCTGCGTGAGGGGCGCAAGCTCACCCTGCCCAGCGGCTACAAGGACCGCGGCCCGATCCGCGAAACCGTCGCCGCCGCCCCGAAGCCCCAGGCGCCGGCTCCGCGCCCCATCACGCCGCCGCCCGCCTATACCCCGCCGCCCGTGACGCCGCCCCCGGCCGCGACGCCTCCGGTCGCCACACCGCAGCCGACCCCGCCGCCGGCCGCTCGTCCGACGCCGCAGCCCTACACGCCGCTGCCGCCCCCGCCGGCGGCTCGTCCCACACCGCCGCCGCCGACGCGTCCGACGACGCCCCCCGCCACCCGGCCGCAGACCACACCGATCGTGCCCAGTTCCGGCCCGGTCGCCGACAGCACGATCTCCAGCCTGGGCAAGGGCCGCTTCGTCTGGCCGGTGCGCGGCGACGTGCTCTCCGACTTCGGCCCCAAGGGCACCGGGCAGCGCAATGACGGGATCAATATCCGCGCCCAGGCCGGCGAGCCGGTCCGCGCCGCGGCCGGCGGCGACGTGGTCTATGCCGGAGACCAGGTGCCCGGTTTCGGCAACCTGGTGCTGGTCAAGCACGCCGACGGCTGGGTCACCGCCTATGGCCACCTCGGCCGCGTCGACGTGAAGATGACCCAGGACATCGTCCAGGGTCAGCAGATCGGCATGGCCGGCTCCACCGGCGGCGTCTCCGAGACCCAGGTCCACTTCGAGGTGCGCTACGCGCCCACCCCACAGGATCGGGCCAGGCCGGTGGATCCCAAGCTGGTGCTGCCGAGATAACCTTTTCCCTCCCCTTTATGGGGAGGGCAGACCCCGCAGGGGGCGAGGGTGGGGCTTTCTGAAGCTTCGATGCGTTTTCGGACTTCCCCACCCTGGCGGCTATCGCCGCCTGTCCCTCCCCATGAAGGGGCGGGAAAAGAGGGGGTTAGAGCGGGAGGTCCTTGCCCAGTTCGCCCGCCAGGTCGCGGATGAATTGCCAGGCGACCCGACCGGACCTCGCGCCGCGAAGCTGCGCCCATTGCAGGGCGCGGCGATCGAGGTCGGGCGCCTTCAGGCCGAAGCGCTCGGCATAGGTTGTCACCGCCGCCAGATAGGTCGGCTGGTCCATGGGCGGGAAGCCGACCCAAAGACCGAAACGGTCGGAGACGCTGACCTCCTCCTCGGCGTCCTCGGCCGTGGCGATCAGGCCGCGATCCTCGCCGTGGCCGCGCGGCATCAGGTGGCGGCGGTTGGAGGTGGCCACGAACAGCACGTTCTTTGGCGGGCCGGAGACCCCGCCCTCCAGGGCCGACTTCAGCGCCTTGGCCGCGGCGGCCCCTTCCTCGAAGGAGAGGTCGTCGCACAGCACCACGAACCGTTCGGCCCGATCCCGCAGGGCGTCGAACAGGGCCGGCAGCTCGGTCACCTGGTCGCGGTCGACCTCGACCAGCTTCAGGTCCGAGGTCTTGCCCGCCACCGCCATGAAGGCCGCCTTGGCGAGCGAGCTCTTGCCCGTGCCGCGCACGCCCCAGAGCAGGGCGTGGTTGCTGGGCAGGCCGCCGGCGAAACGTTCCAGGTTCTGGACGAAGCGTTCCTTCTGCCGCTCGACGCCCACCAGGGCCTCCAGGGGCAGGGGGTAGTCGGGGGCCGGATGGAAGGCGCCGCTGACCGGGTCGTGCCGGAAAAGCCGGGCGTTATCGAAGACCGGCGGTACGTGGGCGGGGGGCGCGAGGCGCTCCAAGGCGTCGGCGATGCGTTCGAGAACCGGTTTCAGTGCGTCATCCATGACTTGGCTGCTTAGCCGCCAAGCCGTTCCATTGCAAAAGGCGGTCGCAACGCATAGCTTCCGCCGACTTGAAAACAGGGCGCGAACCATGCGCCCGGATACGGACTTCGGAGCGCCATGTTCGCCACCCCCGCTTTCGCCCAGACCGTCGGAGGCGCCGCAGGCGCCGGCCCGCAGGACATGCTGATCCAGTTCCTGCCGCTGGTCGGCCTGGTCGTGCTGTTCTACTTCCTGATGATCCGCCCGCAGCAGAAGCGGATGAAGATGCATCAGCAGATGATCTCCAACCTGAAGCGCAACGACACCGTCGTCCTGAATTCGGGCGTGATCGGCAAGGTCGTCCGCGTCGAGGACAAGGAGATCGGCGTCGAGATCGCCCAGGGCGTGACCGTCAAGGTGGTCAAGGGCATGATCTCCGAGGTCCGCGTGCGCGGCGAACCGGCTCCGGCCAACGACTCCAAGGCCTAGGGCGTAACCGTCTCATGATCGCTCTCTCGCGCTGGAAGGTGATCCTCGTCGTCCTGGCGGTGATCTTCGGCGTCCTGTTCTCGCTGCCCAACGCCCTGCCTCAGAAGGTCGTCGACGGCCTGCCGGGCTTCATGCCGAAGAACCGGCTGAACCTCGGTCTCGACCTTCAGGGCGGCTCCTATCTCATGCTCGAGGTGGACACCGCGGCCCTGCGCGTCGAGCGTCTGACCAACCTGATCGAGGATGTCCGCACGACCCTGCGCGACGAGAAGATCGTGTTCTCGGACCTCGGCCAGGCGAACGGCGAGGTCGCGGTGCGGATCACCGACCCCGCCCAGCTCAACACCGCCCAGAATATCCTGCGCACCCGCGTCGGGTCGGATCTGCCGGGCGCGCCCGGCGGGCGCGACCTCGCGGTCCGGGTCGACAACGGCGTCATCCACATCGCCTTCGCCGAGGAGGCGGTCAACGCCGAGGCGGCCAAGGCCGTCGAGCAGTCGATGGAAATCATCCGCCGCCGGATCGACGAACTGGGCACCCGCGAGCCCTCCATTTCCCGCCAAGGCGTCAACCGCATCGTGGTCCAGGCGCCGGGCGAGAGCGATCCGGAGCGCCTGAAGGCCATCATCGGCCAGACCGCCAAGCTCAGCTTCCAGATGGTGGACGAGACCGTCAGCCTGCAGGAGGCCGCCGCCGGCCGCATCCCGCCGGGCTCCGAGCTGCTGCCCAGCGAGGACGGCTATTCCACCATGTTGCTGGTCAAGAAGCGGGCGCTGGTCACCGGTGAGATGCTCACCGACGCCCAGCAGAGCTTCGAGCAGCAGACCGGCGCGCCGGTCGTCTCGTTCCGCTTCAATGGTCAGGGCGCGCGCCGCTTCGCCGACGCCACCAGCCAGAACGTCGGCAAGCGCTTCGCCATCATTCTCGACGGCAAGGTGATCTCGGCGCCGAACATCAACGAACCCATCACCGGAGGCTCCGGCCAGATCAGCGGCAGCTTCACCCCGGAATCGGCCAACGACCTCGCCGTCCTGCTGCGCGCCGGCGCCCTGCCGGCGCCGCTCAATGTCGAGGAGCAGCGCACGGTCGGCGCCGAGCTGGGCGCGGACGCAATCAAGTCCGGCCAGATCTCGGCCTATATCGCCTTCGGCTCGGTGCTGATCTTCATGTTGCTGGCCTACGGCTTCCTGTTCGGCGGCATCTCGATCATAGCCCTGGTGGTGAACGGCTTCCTGCTGGTGGCGGCCATGTCCATGACCCAGGCGACCCTGACCCTGCCGGGCATCGCCGGACTGATCCTGACCCTCGCCGTGGCTGTCGACGCCAATGTGCTGATCTATGAGCGGATGCGCGACGAGGTGCGGGCGGGCCGCTCGCCGGTCTCGGCCGCCGACGCCGGCTTCAGCCGCGCCATCATCACCGTATTCGACGCCAACATCACCCACCTGGGCGCGGCGATGATCATGTTCTCGCTTGGGGCGGGGCCGGTGAAGGGCTTTGCCTGGACCCTGGCTATTGGGGTGATCACCTCGGTCTTCTCCGCCGTGCTGGTGACCCAGGTCCTGCTCGGCATCTGGTTCCGCGTCGCGCGGCCTAAATTCCTCCCGATCGCGTGAGCGCCATGTCGAAATTCTGGCCCCTAATCAAGTTGCTGCCGGTCAAGACGAACTTCAGGTTCGTCAAGTACTCGCCGATCATCGGCGGCATCTCGGCCCTGGCCTGCGCCGCCTCGCTGTTCTTCACCATCTGGCCGGCGACGCCACCCTGCGGCGGCCTGAACTGCGGCGTCGACTTCCGCGGCGGGACGGTTCTGGAACTCTCCACGGTCGACGGCGGTCCCGCCAACCTCGGCAAGATCCGCGAAACCCTCTCCCGCCAGAACCTCGGCGACATCCAGATCCAGGCCTTCGGCAAGCCCAGCGACGTGCTCGTCCGCTTCGAGGTGAAGGAGGCCGCCAACGCCACGCGGGCCGTGGACGGGGTCAAGGCCGAGCTGGTCAAGGCGCTGGGCCCGCTGAACTTCAAGAAGACCGAGGTCGTCGGCCCCAAGGTCTCCGGCGAGCTGTTCCGCAACGGCGTGCTGGCCCTGATCCTCGGGATCGGGATGATGATGACCTATATCTGGTTCCGGTTCGGCCTGACCTTCGGGATCGGCGCGGCCTCGGCCCTGATCCACGACGTGCTGCTCACCTTCGGCCTGTTCGCCTTCACCCAGATGGAATTCACCCTGACGGCGGTGGCCTCGATCCTGACCATCATCGGCTACTCGGTGAACGACACCGTGGTCATCCTCGACCGGATCCGCGAGAACCTGCGCAAGTACAAGAAGATGCCCCTGGGCGACGTCATCGACCTCTCGATCAACGAGACCCTATCGCGGACGGCGATCACTGGCGTGACCGGGATCATGGCCCTGACCGGCCTGGCGGTGTTCGGCGGCGACGCCCTGCTCGGCTTCTCGATCTCGATGATCTTCGGCATCGTCGTGGGCACCTATTCGTCCTTCTACATCGCCGCGCCGGTCCTGCTGATGCTGGGCGTCAAGCGGGGCGAGGAAGACGAGGTCCGGCCGGCCGCCGCGGGCGCGGCCCAGCGGCCCTGATCGCTTCATGGCCCGCGACGCGCCCCAGATCGACGCCTATGGAGACGGCGGTTTCCGCCTCTCCACCGGCCGGCATCAGGGCTCGCTGCTGATCCTGCGCGACGAACCCACGGCCTGGCCGGTGCGCTCGCTGGCCGAGCTCACCCCCGACAGTCTGGCCGAGGTCCTGGCGGCCGGGCGGGCGGAAGTGGAGTTCGTGCTGCTGGGGGTGGGGGCGACCAACGCCCTGCCGCCCAAGGCGGTGCGCGAGACCCTGCAGAAGGCCGGGATCGGCCTGGAATTCATGGATACGGCCGCCGCGGCGCGGCTCTACAACGTCCTGACCGCCGAAGGCCGCAGGCTCGCCGCCGCCCTCATCGCGATCTGAGGCTCGCGCCTTCCCGCATCGGTGGAAACGCCCTATACCGGACTCCCTGGGTAGGAATCGTGAGGGGCTCATCGATGGCCGGACTGCTTTCAAATTTCCGCAACACCATGATCGTGAGCTTCATTCTCGCGATCATCATGGTCGTGGCCTACGCGGCCGGTCCGCAAGGTACGGGACCGGCGTTCTGGCAGGCCGTCTTCCGTTGGCTGCACGTCTTCTTCGGCATCCTGTGGATTGGGCTGCTGTACTATTTCAACTTCGTCCAGATCCGCAAAATGCCGGAAATCCCGGCCGAATTGAAACCCGCGGTTTCCAAGTACATCGCGCCCGAGGCTTTGTTCTGGTTCCGTTGGGCGGCGCTGGCGACCTGGGTCATGGGCGTCATCCTGCTGGTCAGCCGCGGCTACTTCATGGAAGTCGTGACCCTGGGCATGTTCGGTGGCTTCGACCCCACCGGCGATCAGAGCGCCACCCTGCTTGGTGTCGGCGTCTGGCTCGCCACCATCATGTTCTTCAACGTCTGGGTGTTCATCTGGCCGAACCAGAAGATCGCACTCGGCCTGGTGGAGGCCGACGCGGACGCCAAGGCCAAGGCCGGCCGCCTGGCCATGCTGTTCTCGCGCACCAACACCCTGCTGTCAGTGCCGATGCTGGTGACCATGACCATGAGCCAGACCATCTTCGGCTGATCGTCGAAATCCAATAGGATCGGAAGGCCCGCCGGACCGGCGGGCCTTTTGCTTTGAGCCATGCCAGACCAACACCTCTCCGACGACCTCGACGGCCTGATCGCCCGGGTGGACCCCGATCGTTGGCTCTCCAGCCGGTTTGTCGCGGACGCCAGGGCGCGCGCCGACGTGATCGCCCTCTATGCCTACGACTACGAGCTGGCGCGCGCGCCCAAGGTGGCCTCCAACGCCCTGATGGGCGAGATCCGCCTGACCTGGTGGCGCGAGGTGCTGGACGAGGTGTTCGAGGGCCGCCCCGTGCGCCATCACCCCGCCGCCCAGGCCCTGGCCGCGGCCGTGGCCGTTCACGGCCTGCCGCGCGAGCCGCTGGAGGCGATGATCGACGCCCGCTATCGCGAGCTCTCGCCCGAGCCCATGAACCTGGCCGACGCCCTGGAATGGGCCGGCGACACCGGCGGGGCGGTCGCGACGCTGGCCGCCCGCATCCTCGACCCTGCCGCCGACCCCGCCAAGGCGGCCAGCGGCGGCCGGGCCTGGGCGATCGGGCGGCTGATGGGCACGGCGGGCATGACCGGGGAAGGCGCCCAGGCCGCCCTGGACGCGGCGCTCTCCGGCGCGCGGGGCCTGTCGCCCGCGGCCTTCCCGGCGGTGGCCCATGCGACCCTGGCCCGCGTCAGGGCCAGGGGCGCACGCCCCTCGGAGCTGGCGGCGCGGATTCGCCTGCTCTGGGCCGTGCTGACCGGCCGGGTCTGACTATTTCGCCGCCACCATCAGCTTGACGATCTCCTCGACCACGTTGGGCTCCAGGCCCTCGGTGTGGCCCTTGTCGATGCGCACCAGGTCGGCGACCACGCGGCCATCCTTGCAGTTCGGGTAGACGAATGCCTCGGTGCGGCCAGGCGCCGCCGGCCGACCCCAGGACTTGGTCGCCGGGTCCTGGCGGCTGATGTCGTAGACGTAGCCCGCCTTCGTATCGACGATGTCGGCGTGCTTCACCCGAGGCGCGCAGCCGTATTTGGCCGCCCATTCCGAGCTCTGGGGCAGGGCGACGATCTCGTGCTCGCCGGTCGTATAGATATGGGAGAAGTCGCAGGCCAGCGGCGCGGCCATCGCCCGCGCCATGGCCGCCATCATCTCGGGCGAAGGGCCGTCGGCCGCCGTTGCGCCACGCTGCGGGGCCGGTCCGCGACCCGTCCGCTCCGGCTGGCCGCCTACCCGCCCGCCGGAGAGGCTCACGAAGCCGGTGACCTTCGGCGCGAAATAGTCCGAGCAGACGATCCGCCGTGAGGTCATACCGCCTTGCGAATGACCAGCCAGCCAGAAGGCCTTGATGTTGTCGACGCCGAACCGCTCGTAGACCATGTCGACGACGTTCTGCAGATGGGCGTCGTCGGTCGGCTGCCAGACCCGCGGCGGGGCGTTGGGCGTGGCGACCACCAGCCGATATTTGTCCACCTGGTCGACGATGGGGAAGTAGTGACGCTGCCAGTTCCCGAAGCTGCCGCCGCCGTGCAGATTCAGCACGAAGACCACCTTCTCGCCGGGCTTCAGATCCTTGGGATAGTCCAGGAAGAACTTGCGGCCGGTCTTGGGATCTTCCACCGAGCCCGTGGCGATCACGGTGGCCACGGGGCAATCCTTCTCCGGGCAGCGCAACTCGCCGTTCTGGGCGGTCGCGGCGGTTCCGAAGGCGCTCGCGGCCAGCAAGGCGGCCACGGCGGTCATGGTCTTGGCGTTCATATCCGTTTCCCCATGGTTTGGTCTCCGCTAAGACGGAGTTCCCTAGCATTGCTAGGCATCCTCTAGCGCTGCTAGGGATGAGTCAATCGCCTGGGAGAAGGCATGGGCCTGGATCGCAAGACCATCGTCGCCGCCGCCTTGCGGCTGCTGGACGAGAAAGGTTTGGAGGGCGTGACGACGCGGCGGCTGGCGGAGGTGCTGGGCGTGGCCGGGCCTTCGCTCTATTGGCACGTCAAGAACAAGGACGCCCTGTTCGACCACATGTCCGACGCCATGTTCGGCGAGGTGCTGCAGACCGACGCCGCCGTCCTGCGGGCGCGGGGGTGGGACGAATGGCTGGCCGCCGGGGCGCGGGTGATCCGCAAGGCGGCCCTGTCCCACCGCGACGGCGCGCGGCTGCTGACCGGACGCCATCCCACCGGCGCCCAGGCGATCGCCGTGGTCCCCGGCATGGTCGAGCGCCTGGAGCGCGCGGGTTTCACCACCACCGAGGCGCACTTCGCCTTCCGCACCCTGTCGCGCTTCACCCTGGGCTGGGCCTTGGACGAACAAGCCGGCGGCGGGGCGGCCGACAGCGAGGCCGGGTTCGAATTCGGGCTGGCCGTGATCCTCGACGGCCTGCGCGCGCGGCTGGCGACCCAGGCGGCCAGCGCCGTCCGAACCTGATCTCTACTCCGCCGCGAGCGCCGGAACGCCCGCGACCCAGTGGTCCAGGTCGGCCAGGGCGCGTTCCCCCATCCCCAGCTTCTTGGCCCGGCCGCGTTCCTTCGAGCCGATCCGGCTGCCGTCCTCGCGCCGCTTGACCACCGCGTCGTCCAGCGGCGGCAGCAGGCCGTAATTGATGTTCATGGGCTGGAAGCTGCCCTTGCCCCCGTCGATGTGGCCGCCGGTGATGTGGCCGATCAGGGCGCCCAGGGCCGTGGTGGCCGGCGGCGGATCGATGAGCCGGCCCAGGCGCTCGGCGGCGGCGAAACGGCCGGCCAGCAGGCCGACGGCGGCGCTCTCCACATAGCCCTCGACCCCTGTCACCTGGCCGGCGAACCGCAGGCGCGGCTGAGATTTCATGCGAAGCTGGGCATCCAACAGTTTGGGACTGTTGAGGAACGTGTTGCGGTGCAGGCCGCCGAGGCGCGCGAACACCGCCTTCTCCAGGCCCGGGATCATGCGGAAGATATCGGTCTGGGCGCCGTGCTTCAGCTTGGTCTGGAAGCCGACCATGTTCCAGAGCGTGCCCAGGGCATTGTCCTGGCGCAGCTGGACGATGGCGTGGGCCTTGGTCTGCGGGTCGTGGTCGTTGGTCAGGCCCACGGGCTTCATCGGCCCGTGGCGCAGGGTCTCACGGCCGCGCTCGGCCATCACCTCGATGGGCAGGCAACCGTCGAAATAGGGGACGTGCTCCCAGTCCTTGAACTCGGACTTCTCGCCAGCGAGCAGGGCGTCGATGAAGGCCTCGTACTGGGCCTTGTCCATCGGGCAGTTGATATAGGCCGCCGCGTCGCCGCCGGGGCCGACCTTGTCGTAGCGCGACTGGCGCCAGCAGACGTTCATGTCGATGGATTCGACGTTCACGATGGGGGCGATGGCGTCGAAGAACGACAGCTCGCCCTCGCCGGTCAGTTCCAGCACCGCCGCCGACAGGGCGGGCGAGGTGAGAGGGCCGGTGGCGACGATCACGCTGTCCCAGTCGGCCGGGGGCAGGCCCGCCACCTCCTCGCGCGCGATGGTGACCAGGGGGTGGGCCTCCAGCCGCGCGGTGACCGCCTGGGAGAAGCCTTCCCGGTCGACGGCCAGGGCGCCGCCCGCGGGCACCTGATGGGCGTCGCCCGCCGACATGATGATGGAATCCAGCCGCCGCATCTCGGCGTGCAGCAGGCCCACGGCGTTGCCGGTCCAGTCGTCGGCGCGGAAGGAGTTGGAGCAGACCAGCTCGGCCAGGCCGTCGGTCTGGTGGGCGTCGGTGCCGCGGACGGGCCGCATTTCGTGCAGCACCACGGGCACGCCGGCCTGGGCGACCTGCCAGGCGGCCTCGGAACCGGCCAGGCCGCCGCCGACGATATGGACAGGGGAGATGGACATGCGTGACTAACTAGCAACTTCGCGCGCGGATCGCGAGCCGGGCCTTGCGGGAACGGGGCGCCCGCGCCCATGTTCGCAGCCAAAGGGGCGGCCGACTCGTTATTGGGCGAGGACTTGGCCTGGGGAACGAGATGACTGCGTTTTCGGCGACAGACGCCGCGTTTGAAGGTTTCCGGATCACCCGCGAAAAGCCCAGGGTCCTGCTAATCTGGGCGGCGTTCTATCTGATCATCAGCCTGCTGATGCCGGTGCTGCTGGTGACCATGGGCGGCCAGAACCTGATGGCGCTGGAGGCCGAGGCCAACAGCCCCAACGCCGATCCCCAGGCGGCCCTGGACAACCTCGCGGCGCTCGGCCCGCTTTACGCGATCCTGATTCCCATAGGCTTGGCCGTGCAGGCGGTGCTGGCCGCGGCGGTCTACCGGGCCATCCTGCGGCCCGAGGACACTAGCCTCGGCTACCTGCGGCTGGGCCAGGACGAGCTGCGGCTCACCGTTCTCACCCTGATCTACTTCGTCCTGAGCCTGGCGGCGGTGACGATCGTTGTGCTGCTGGGCGGCATCGGCGCCGGCGTGGCCTACGGCCTGCTGGGTTCGCCGTTGCTGGGCGTGGGGCTGGGGCTCTTCTTCTTGGGCCTGCTGCTCTACGGCGCCGTCCGCCTGTCCCTGGCCCCGGTCATCACCTTCGCCGAGCGCCGAATCTCGGTGTTCGACTCCTGGCGGCTCACCAAGGGCCAGTTCTGGAAACTGCTCGGCGCCTACGTCCTGGCCATCGCCAGCGCGGTGGTGGTGTTGCTATTGGCCACGGTGATCTTCATGGCCGTGGCGGCCATCCTCGCGGGCGGCGACATCGCGTCGGTGGGGCAGGTGTTCAAACCCGACCTGAGCTCCGTCGCCGCCTACTACACGCCCCCGATGGTCGCCTACACGATCTTCGGGGGCTTCCTGAACGCACTCTATTTCGCGGTCCTGGTCTCGCCCGCGGCCGTGGCCTATCGGGCGCTGAAGGAAGCCTAGGCGCTGGCGCTAGGCCGCGCCTTCATCCGGGCGCGCCAGGCGACCAGGTTGGTGAACTCCTCCTCGACCGGCAGGCCGATCCACTCGGCGAAGTCGACCGTCGAGAGCAGGCAGATGTCGGCCATGGTCAGGCTGTCGCCGACCAGGAACTCACGGCCTTCCAACTCGCGGTTCAGGTACTTCTGCGCGCCCTTGTAGGTCTCCTTGTTACTCTCCCCGAAGTCCTTGTACTGGGTCAGCAGGGCCGCGGTGCGCGGGTGGGCGTGGCGCCAGAAGCTGCCCACGGGCATCATCACCGCGAACTCCACCCGCCGGACCCACTGGTCGACCAGGGCCTTTTCCACCGCGCTCGTGCCGAACAGCGGCGGGGTCGGGTTGGTCTCCTCGAAATAGCGGCAGATGGCGACGGTCTCGGAGATGCAGGTGCCGTCGTCCAGTTCCAGGGTCGGGATCTGACCCATGGAGTTCTTGGCGCGGAATTCCGGCGACTTATGCTCGCGCTTGAACATGTCGACCTTGGTTTCCGGCAGGTCGATGCCCTTCTCGGCGAGGAACATGCGAACGCGGAAGGGGTTCGGCGCCGGCATCGGCGCGCCGTAGAGGATCATGGTGGTTTCCCAAATGAACTAAGCTATGCGGCCAAGCTATTTCGAACGGTTGTTTGAACGCAAGCGATTATCCCTACGGCAGGTCGATGTCCGAAAGCCGCGAGAACCGATCGGCGACCGGTGTTAGATTGCCGCCATGACCCAAGGCTTCACCCTCTTCGAGACGGCGGTCGGAACCTGCGGCGTGGTCTGGGGCGAGGCCGGCCTGCTGGGCGTGCATCTGCCGCCGATCGGGCCCTCCGATCCGCGCGCCAAGCTGGCGCGCCGATTTCCCGAGGCGGTGGAAGCCGCGCCGCCGCCGACCGTCCAGGCGGCCATCGCCGGCATCCAGGCCCTGCTACGGGGCGAACGCCTCGATCTCATGGAGATCGAGCTGGACACGCAGGGGGTCGCGCCCTTCAACCTGAGGGTCTACGAGATCGCCCGCGCCATCCCGCCCGGCAAGACCCGCACCTATGGCGAGATCGCCCGCGAGATCGGCGACGTCTCGGTCTCCCGTGCGGTCGGCCAGGCGCTAGGCGCCAATCCCTGGCCCATCGTGGTTCCTTGCCACCGCGTCCTGGCGGCCGGCGGCGGCAAGGGTGGGTTCTCCGCGCCCGGCGGGACCGACACCAAGATGCGCATGCTGGAGATCGAGGGCGCGCTGGCGCCGGAGACCCTGCCGCTGTTCGGCGGGCTGTAGCTCAAACATCCCTCCTCCTTGCGGGGAGGGACAGATGCGCTTGGCCAGCCGATAAAAACACCTCCTCTCCACCCGTCTTCGGGGGGAGAGGGTAGGGTGAGGGGGGCGTTTCCGCCGCATTGAACTGGTTGATGGGCCGAAGGGCGACGCTTCGCGCCGCATCCCCTCACCCTACCCTCTCCCCTCGAAAGGGGAGAGGAGGTGAATCTCGGCTGACCTTTTGGGAACTAAGCGCTGACCAGCTTCTTCCGCCGGGCCCCGCGGCGTTCTTCGTGGCGCTTGAGGATCTCGGCGAGGTAGCGGCCGGTCCAGCTCTTCGGGTTGGCGGCGACCTGTTCGGGGCTGCCCTGGGCCACGATCTCGCCGCCGCCGTCGCCGCCCTCGGGGCCGAAATCGACGATCCAGTCGGCGGTCTTCACCACATCCAGATTGTGCTCGATGACCACCATGGTGTTGCCCTGGTCGGCCAGCTCGTGGAGCACCTCAAGCAGCTTCTTCACGTCCTCGAAGTGCAGGCCCGTGGTCGGTTCGTCGAGGATGTAGAGGGTCTTGCCGGTTGCGCGGCGCGACAGCTCCTTGGAGAGCTTCACCCGCTGGGCCTCGCCGCCCGAAAGCGTCGTGGCCGACTGGCCGACCTTCACATAGCCCAGGCCCACCCGCTTCAGGGTCTCCATCTTGTCGCGCACCGGCGGCACCGCCTTGAAGAAGTCGGCGGCCTCCTCGACGGTCATGTCCAGGACCTCGGCGATGGACTTGCCCTTGAACAGCACCTCCAGCGTCTCGCGATTGTAGCGCTTGCCATGGCAGACATCGCAGGTGACGTAGACGTCCGGCAGGAAGTGCATCTCGATCTTGATCAGCCCGTCGCCCTGGCAGGCCTCGCAGCGGCCGCCCTTGACGTTGAAGCTGAACCGCCCCGGCCCATAGCCGCGGGCCTTGGACTCCGGCAGGCCGGCGAACCAGTCGCGGATCGGCTGGAAGGCGCCAGTATAGGTGGCCGGGTTCGAACGCGGGGTGCGCCCGATGGGCGACTGGTCGATGTCGATCACCTTGTCGAACATCTCCAGCCCCTCGATCCGGTCGTGGGGGGCCGGGGCATCCGAGGCGTTGTGCAGCCGGCGCGCGGCGGCCTTGTAGAGGGTTTCGATGGTGAAGGTCGACTTGCCGCCGCCCGACACCCCGGTGATGCAGGTGAAGGTCCCGGCCGGAATCTCGGCGGTCACGTTCTTCAGGTTGTTGCCGGTGGCGCCGATGACCCGCAGCATCTTCTTCTTGGAGATCGGCCGGCGGTCCTCGGGCAGCTCGATCTCGCGGACCCCCGACAGGTACTGGCCGGTCAGGCTGGCGGGATTGTCCATCACGTCTTGCGGCGTGCCCTCGGCGACGATCTCGCCCCCGTGGACGCCCGCGGCCGGGCCCATGTCGATGACATAGTCGGCGGTCAGGATCGCCTCCTCGTCATGCTCGACCACCAGGACCGAGTTGCCGAGGTCGCGCAGGCCCTTGAGGCTCTCCAGCAGGCGGGAATTGTCGCGCTGGTGCAGGCCGATGGAGGGCTCGTCCAGCACATAGAGCACGCCGGTCAGGCCTGAGCCGATCTGGCTGGCCAGGCGGATGCGCTGGCTCTCGCCGCCGGACAGGGTGCCCGAGGCGCGGCTGAGGTTCAGGTAGTCCAGGCCCACATTGACCAGGAACCGCAGGCGATCATTGATCTCCTTCAGGATCCGGCGGGCGATCTCCATCTGCTTGTCGCTGAGCGTGTCGTTGAGCGCCGTGAACCATTCGCCGGCATGGCGGATGGAGAGCCGGCTGACCTCGCCCACATGCCTGCCGTCGATCTTCACGGCCAGGGATTCCGGCTTCAGGCGATAGCCGTCGCAGGCTTCGCAGGGGGTCTCGGACTGGTAGCGGCCCAGTTCCTCGCGCACCCAGGAGGAGTCGGTTTCGCGCCAGCGGCGCTCGAGATTGGGCAGCACGCCTTCGAAGGTCTTGTTGACCTCGTACTTCCGGGCGTTGTCGTCATAGACGAACTTGATCTTTTCGGTCCCCGATCCGTAGAGCACCACGGTCCGGGCGGCCTCCGAGAGCTTCCACCAAGGCTCGTCCATCGAGAAGCCGTAGTGGCGCGCCAGCGCCTGCAGGGTCTGGGTGTAGAGCGGCGAGGGGCCCTTGGACCACGGTCCGATAGCGCCCTTGTGCAGGGTCTTGTCCTTGTCCGGCACGACCATGTCGGGGTCGAAGGCGAGCTTGGCCCCCAGGCCGTCGCAGACCGGGCAGGCGCCGTAGGGATTGTTGAACGAGAAGAGCCGGGGCTCGATCTCGCTGATGGTGAAGCCGGAGACCGGGCAGGCGAACTTCTCGGAGAACAGCAGGCGTCTAGGTTCTTCCTCGCCCTCGGCCTTGTCGGCCCATTCCGCCACGGCGATGCCGTCGGCCAGCTTCAGCGCCGTCTCGATGCTGTCGGCGTAGCGGGTCTCGAGGCCGGGCTTGGTCACCAGCCGGTCCACCACGATGTCGATGTCGTGCTTGAACTTCTTGTCCAGCACCGGGGCGTCCTCGATGGGATAGAACTCCCCGTCGATCTTCAGGCGCTGGAAGCCGGACTTCTGCCACTCGGCGATCTCCTTGCGGTACTCGCCTTTGCGACCGCGCACCACGGGGGCCAACAGGTAGAGCCGTTCGCCCTCGGGCAGGGCGACCAGCTTGTCGACCATCATCGAGACGGTCTGGCTCTCGATGGGCAGGCCGGTGGCCGGCGAATAGGGCACGCCCACCCGGGCCCACAGCAGGCGCATATAGTCGTGGATCTCGGTGACCGTGCCGACCGTCGAGCGCGGATTGCGGCTGGTGGTCTTCTGTTCGATGGAGATGGCCGGCGACAGGCCCTCGATGAGGTCCACGTCGGGCTTGCTCATCAGCTCCAGGAACTGGCGGGCGTAGGCCGACAGGGACTCGACATAGCGCCGCTGCCCCTCGGCATAGATGGTGTCGAAGGCCAGAGAGCTCTTGCCCGAGCCCGAAAGTCCGGTCAGCACCACCAGTTCGCCGCGCGGAATGTCCACGCTGACGTTCTTCAGATTGTGCTCACGCGCCCCGCGCACGCGGATGAAGTTAAGCTGTTCGGCCATGTTTTTCCGGAAACGATATCCGCCCCCTGCGCTCAGCGGGCCCCGCCTAATGTAGTTCCGAGACTCAGCGATAACACAGGAACATTATGCGAACAAACGTCGCATTTCAGCTTCTCGTCGAGCCTCGCGGGGAGTCCTAGTCCGGCCGAGTGTCAAAACCTGTCAGCAGTGTTGTCAGTAGGGCGGTCGGGCGCATGCCCTCGCCCCCACGCGGGAGTGCCGCGGCTGATGCGATCCCGACGGTCCCGGCCGCGGAGCCGGCTTGGGACTTCAGAGCTTGGCGAGCACCGGCGCGAACATCCCGAACCACGTGCCGGCGATGCCGAGGCTCATCAACCCGGTGGCGGTGACGAGGCCACCGGCCATCGCCAATCGTCCGCGAGGCCCGCCGCGGGCCTTGGCGAGGAAGTAGAGCTCCAGGATGGCTAGGGGGACGAGGTAGCAGCCGAAATTCCAGATGTCGAAGAAGGTTCCCATGCTGGGCGCGGCGTCACCGAACGGCTTGCTGATGAAGCCGTAGGCGACGATCCCCAGCCGCAGGAACCAGACCCCGTTGGCGACCATGAAGGTGCGCATCGCCCAGCGCCGATGGCGGACGAAATCGCGCGCCATGGCGGTGCGCCAGGCCAGGCCCGCGAAGGTCAGGATTAGCACGGCGTCCAGCGAGATGGCGATGGCGTTGGCGCCGCTGTCGCCGGTCGGCCGGACCCAGACCATGTAGAGGCCGACCAGGCTGGCCAGGATCGCGGTGGAAAGGAAGGCGCGGCCGATCCAGCGGTGGACCGCGGGCGCCCGGGCGCGGATCTGGGGCACGAGCTGTAGGGTGCCGCCGAAGGTCACCACCGCCGCCATCAGCACGTGGGCGGCGAATGCGAGGTTGCCGGCGGTGTCGCCGGGCACATAGCCCTTGAGGAGCTGCTTGTTCTGGTTCCAGGCCGCGAAATCACCCGACAGCGTCGTGGGGCCGTAGGCCGCCAGAATGTAGAAAACGAAGAGCCCCTGGCCGATCACGGCCGCGGCGAACCAGAGCTTGGCGGCGGCCTCCAGAGCGCCGGCCGCGGCTGGCTTGGCCCTGGACGCCGGGGTCAACACGGTTGCGGTCATCAGGCTTCTCCTGTGGCGGCGGGGTCAGATGGGGTCGCGGGAACGGCGCAGCCGGATCGCGGCGAAGAGGAAGAGGGCGGCTAGCGCCAGCCCGACCCAGAGGTCGCCCAGGAAGACAAGGCGCGCGGGGTCGAAGGCCTCGACGCTGTCGACCGGGGCCTTGGCTTGGCCCTTGGCGCTGAAGGCCTCGGTGAAGCCGCCGGTCAGGCGCCGCTCCAGCAGGTTTGAGACGTGGGAGGTTCCGAACGCCATGCGCTCGACGATGCCCAAGGCGACCGGGGGGCCCAGGGCCCACAGGATGGTCATCCGCCGCGCCCAGGCCGAGACCAGGATGAGCCAGGCGAAGACCGGCGCGAACCACAGGGCCAGGAACGGCAGACTGATCCCCAGCACCAGCCACATGAAGGCCAGCGGCAGGCGGCCCCAGAGTTCGCCGGGATTGATGCCGTTCAGCAGCGCGACGACCATGCTCCAGATCAGCATGATCAGGTTCGCGCCGATAATCACCGCGAAGGCGATGATCGGCAGGACAAGGACCGGGATGCTGGCCTTCGAGAGCACGGTGACGGCGTCGGAAACCGGCAGCGACTTCCAGAACAGGATGCTGCGGTCGCGGCGTTCGCCCTGCAGCGCGCCCAGGCTGTAGAACACCGCCACGATCATCGAGGTCGCCAGGACCACGAAGGCGGTGGCGGCATAGGGCATCATCAGGCCGTCCCGCTCGACGCCCGCCATGGCGGCGCGCAGGCTGCGCGTCAGGCGGAACGTGCTGACCAGGAAGCCGAACAGCACCACGGCGGCGATGACGGCGGGCGCCAGGTAGATCGATCGGTTCTCCCAGAGCTCGCGGCGCACCGACCAGTAGAAGGGGCGGACCTTGCGCGGCGCGGCGGGGCTTTCGGCGGGTTCGGCGCTCATGCCGCGTTCTCCTGCGTCCCAGCGGCGGTCCGGGGCTCCATCACCGCGACGAACAGGTCGGCGAGGCTGGGTTTGCGCACCTCGCCGAGCGGCGCGAGCCGGTCGTGCTCGACACCGTCGAAGATCAGGATGCCGCGGCCGAACAGCTGGCGTTCGTGGATCGGCCCCAGCGCCCGCGCCGCGGCGAGCTGTTCGGGACCCACCAGCACCTCGCGGTAGCGGACCTCGAAGTCCTCCATGCTGCAGTCCAGCACCACACGGCCCCGGTCCAGGAACACCACGTCGGTGAGGATGTGCTGGATCTCCTCCACCTGGTGGGTGGAGACCACGATCGTGCGGTTGTGGTCGAAATAGTCGTTCAGCAGCGAGTCGTAGAACGACTTGCGATAGAGCAGGTCGAGGCCGAGCGTGGGTTCGTCCAGCACCAGCAGCTTGGCGTCGACCGCCATCACCAGGGCCAGGTGCAGTTGGGCGACCATGCCCTTGGAGAGCTCCCGCACCTTGCTGGCGGACTTGATCATCGTCCTGGCCAGGAAGCCCTCGGCCTTGGCCCGATCGAAGCGCGGATGAACGCCGGCCATGTAGTCCAGGGCCTGGGACACGCGCAGCCAGCGAGGCAGGACGGCGACGTCGGCGATGAAGCAGATGTCGGCCATGAGCTGGCCGCGGTCGTTCCAGGGATCGCGACCCAGCACCCTGAGATCGCCCTGATAGGTCGTCAGGCCCAGGATCGCCTGGAGGGCGGTGCTCTTGCCGGCGCCGTTGGGACCGATGAGGCCTAGAATGCGGCCAGCCTCGACGCGGAGGTCGACGCCGTCCAGGGCGAGGGTCTTGCCATAGGCCTTGCGCAGGCCGCGGGCTTCTATGCAGGCCATGGCGTCAGCCCTTCCCGCGCGGGGTGGCGGGGCGGCGAGCCTTGGGCCCGCCCAGCAGATCCTCGGCGAGCCCTAGCCGCTGGATGGTCGCGTGGATCTCGGGCCACTGGTCGGCCAGGAATTTTTTCCGCTCGGCCTGGAGCAGCAGGTCCCTCGCGCCGGGCCGGACGAACATGCCCAGGCCGCGCCGCTTCTCGACGAGATCCTCGTCGACCAGCTGCTGATAGGCCTTCAGCACGGTCAGCGGATTGACCCGCGACTCGGTCGCGACATTGCGGACAGACGGCAGCGGGTCGCCCTCCTTGAGCACGTCGTCGAGGATCATGGCGACGACCCGGTCGCGAATCTGGCGGTAGATCGGCTGACTGTCGTTCCACTCTGGATCCATCGTCTGTTCCGAAGGGCCTCGTCCGAGACTGGCGCATGGGGCCCCCCGGCCTCATCCAAATGCTGAACTGGTGTTATATCTAACTATAACACCTTGAAGAGGCAAGCCCCCCTTGTCGGACAGCTTGACTGCGGCGGCGCGTCGCAGCTTCGAACCAGATGCGATGATCTGCGTTTAAGCCTCACCGCGGTCACACGGACCGCCTCGGAGAGACCGACATGATTCAACATGCGTCGAAGATGGTGATCGCGGGAGCGATGATGTTCGGGGCGGTGAGCCTGAGCGCCTGCGCCACCAAGGAGTACGTCAACACGCAGGTCGGCGTCGTCGACGCCAAGGTCGTCGCGCACGATGCGAGGATATCGGGCGTGGACGCCACGGCGCGTGAGGCGCTGCAGCGGGCGGACGCCGCCGGCAAGCTGGCCGAAGGCAAGTTCGCCTATTCGCAGGTTCTGTCCGACGACAGCCTGAAGTTCCCGGCCGCCAAGGCGACCCTGACCCCTGAGGCCCAAGCCCGGCTCGACGCCCTGGCCGGCAAGCTGATCAGCGAAAACCGCAATGTCTATGTGGAGATCCAGGGGCACACCGACGCCTCGGAAGCCAAGAGCACGGCGGCCTATCGGCTGGGCGAGCAACGGGCCGAGGCGGTACGCCGCTATCTGAGCCAGAAGGGCGTCGCCCTGAATCGCATCGGAACCATTTCCTTCGGCGCCGAGGCGCCGGTGGCTCCGAACACCGACCGCGCCGGCAGGCAGGCCAACCGGCGGGTGGTGTTGATCGTCCTGTCCTAGGCCTTGCGCCCGTTGAGGTTGAGCCCCCGCCTCAGCGGGCGGCTCGACTCTGCGTCACGGTTGGGCGGCGCCTGCAATCCGTCCTTTTCGAACCCGATGGACTCGGCCATTGAAAAGGTTGACGGCGGTTCGGATGAACCGAGGCGGAGGGACTTTCATGAACTGGCATGCGTCGAAGTTGGCGGTCGCGGCGGCGGCGTTGTTGGGCGTCGTGAGCCTGGGTGGCTGCGCCACCAAGGACTACGTCAACCAGCAGGTCGGCCTTGTCGACGGCAAGGTCGCGGGTCACGAGACGCGACTGGTCGGCCTGGACCGGACCAGCCGCGAGGCGCTGGAGCGCGCCACCGCGGCGGGCAAGCTGGCGGAAGGCAAGTTCGTCTATTCCGAGGTGTTGTCCGACGACAGCATGAAGTTCGAAGTGTCCAAGGCGACGCTGTCGCCCGAAGCCATGACGCGGCTCGACGCCTTCGTCGCCAAGCTGAAGAGCGAAAACCGCAACGTCTATATCGAGGTGCAGGGCCACACGGACTCCACCGGTTCGCCCGAGGGCAACTATCGCCTGGGCGAGCAGCGGGCCGAGGCGGTGCGCCGCTATCTGAACCGGCAGGGCGTCGCGCTCAACCGGATCGGCGCCATCTCCTACGGCGCCGACGCGCCGGTGGCGCCCAATACCGACCAGGCCGGCCGGCAGGCCAATCGCCGGGTGGTGCTGATCGTCCTGACCTAGGCGCCCCGCCACGATCCGGGCGCCTGGGCGTGATCTAGGGGCGGCGACGACATTTGGAGCCCGCATGATCAGGCGAACCCAGATAGGCGCGCGCCCCGGACGGGGCGTCGCCGCCGGAGCAGCCGCATGAGCGACCCCGGCCAGGAACCTGCCGCCGATCAGGCGTCGCAAGGCTTGTGGGACCTTGAGACGCGAACGCGCCAGAGGTTCAGGAAGCGACGTCATGCGATCGTGGTGGCGTTCAGCATCGCGCTGCACCTGGCGATCGTGCTGACGGTGTTTTCGCCCGAGTCGCCGGCGCCCAGGGCGCCCGATCCCGAACCCATCACGGTGGAACTGTTCACGCCGCCGCCGCCGCCCAAGGTCGAGATCCCGCTGCCGAAGGAAGAGGTGACGCCGCCGGCGCCGGAGGCGAAACCCGAGCCGCCGGCCCCGGCCAAGTCCCCGCCAAAGCGGACGGCGTTCCGGCAAACCCCGGCGCCCCGCACGATCACGCCCCTGCCGGCGGCAAACACGCCGAGCGTGGACAATGGGCTGGAGGTGAGCGACGCGCAGCTGGCTGGCGCGGCGACCGCGGGCTCAGGCGCCCCCTCGGGCGGCGGCGACTGCAACATGCTGCGGCGGCTGCAGGCGGCCTTGCGCAAGGACGCCATGGTCCAGGCCGCCGTCGCCAAGGCTCATGGCGGCCGGCCGATCATGGTCTGGAACGGCGACTGGGTGCGGCATCCCAGCCAGGAGGGGGGCGGGCTCGCCGCCGTCCGGGAGGTGATCATGTGGGAGGTCGGCTTCGCGCCGCCGGCCTGCCGGTCCGAACGGGTGCGGGGTCTGGTGCTGATCACCCTGCGCGACGAGCCGGGCTCCGCGCGGCTGGTGGTCGGATCGGACAGTTGGCGCTGGTCGGACCTGCTGTTCGCGCGCGCGGGCGCCCGGGGCGGCGACTAGGTCCCGCGCCGCTCGTGGCGGGAGGGCGCTGAAACGAGGAGGCCCGCCCCCGCCGAAGCGGAAGCGGGCCTCCCAGTCAGCCCCTGAATTGAACGCGATAAGCTGGTCTGCGCTCCAAACCCCAGGACTGAGGCGCGATCCGGGGGGATCGCGCGAAGCGGTCGTCCCCCCCAAGGCGACGACCGCGGCCACTCCGTCGACCAGTCCTGCGCGACGCCCTATGCGGGACGACCGGGCAGGCCTGTGGCCGCATATCTCTCGACGACGCGATCGAGGCTCCACAATTCCATCGCACGTCCGTCCCGCCGCACCTCGGCGGCCTGCCTCGCCGCGTGATCGTCGGGACAGATGAACTCCGCAGCCGCCAGAACGTGACCGCCACGGTCTGTGAAGAAGAGGCGATAACTTTCCACGGCGGCCAGTGGGCGCGCGCGGTCGGGGCGGGTCTATCCGACACCCGACATAGCTGCGCCGCGTGCCTCTCACGAAATTGGGAGGAGGGGCCGCGCGGCTACTGGGCCTTCAGCCGGTCGGCCTCCTTGAGTACGCGCAGCGCGTTGCCGCCCCAGAACTTAGCCAGGTCGTCCTTGCTGAAGCCCGCCTTGACCAGGCGCTCCGTCAGGGCCGGATAGTCGGCCACGTCATTGAAGCCCTCGACGCCGCCGCCGCCGTCCAGGTCGCCGGAGAGGCCGATGTGGTCCTTACCGGCCACCTCGGCCGCGTGCAGGATGTGCTTCACCAGGTGGTCGATATTGGCGCGCGGCAGGGGATATTTCGCGTCGATGGCGGCGCGGGCGGCCCTGTAGGCCTCGCGCTTGTCGGCGGGCACGTCGCGGGGGGAACCATAGGTCTTGGTCAGCTCGGCCAGGGCGGCGTCGCGCTCGGGGTTCTTGGGCACGTCGATCATGTAGCCGCTGAAGGCGTTGATCTGGATCACCCCGCCCTTGGCGGCCAAGGCGCGCAGTCGATCGTCGTCGATATTGCGCGGATGGTTGTAGACCGCCTTGGCGCCGGTGTGGCTCAGGATGATCGGCGCCTTCGAGAGTTCGAGGATCTGGTCGAGGACCAGGTCGGAGGCGTGGCTGGCATCGATCAGGACGCCCAGGCGGTTGGCCTCGGCCACAAACTCTTTCCCGAGTGGCGAGAGGCCGCCCCATTCGGGGCCCTTGGGGTCGGTGGCGCTGTCGCCCAGGTCGTTGTTGAGCACGTGGATCGGGCCCATCATCCGCACGCCCAGGGCGTGGAAGGTCTTCATCAGCGACAGGTCGCCCGCGACGGGAGACGAATTTTCGATGCTGATATAGACGAACCGCTTGCCAGCCTTGGAGATGGTCTCGGCCTCCTCGGCCCTGGTGGCCAGGGCGAACAGGTCGTTGTTCTTGGCCACCATCTCGCGGATCACCGCCGCGCGCAGCAGGCCGTGGTCGCGGGCCGCGGCGTTTCCGGCCACGCCGCGCGCGCCCTGGGGCGTGAAGATCACGAAGAAGCCACCGTCGACCCCGCCCTCGACCATGCGCGGATAATCCACCTGGCTGCCGTCGGCGGCCGTGTGCCGGGCGCGGATGTCGAAGCCCGGGACCGCGGCGTTGGCCGGCGTGTCGAAATGGGTGTCCAGCACGATGAGGTTCTCATGCAGGACCTTGGTGGCGGGACTGGCGGCGAGCGCCGGGGCCGCGCCGGCCAGAAGGACCGCGAGCGGAAGACCAAACTTGAACACCAACGCCTCTCCCCGAAATGAACGAGGCCGAACCTTCGGGGTTCGACGCGGGCTTCGCAAGCCTCAGGCGCGGTCGATCCGCGCCGCGAAACAGCCGCGGCCCGCATTGTGGGCATGCAGATAGGCCACCCGCGCATCGGCGAGCATCCGATCGATCACCGGAGCCAGGTCCGCGCCTGGCGAGATCTCGGCGGCGGTCATCATCCCGGCCTGGTCATAGGCCCGCAGGGCGATCTGGGGGCGCACCGCCAGGCATCCGGGGATTTCGTCCACGGCGCGGCGGGTCTCCGTCGCCCGCTCATTGACGAATATGGCGTGTCGCGAGCGATAGGGGCTGTCGGCGGGCTGGTGCTCGTAGTTCAGCAGCAGCAAGGTCTCACCTTCCCGAGCGTCCTCCAGGGTGATCCGACACGGGAAGCCGATGGGAGCGGTGGCGGTCTGGCGGATGATCCCGCGGGCGGCGAGATCGGCGTCGGAAAGCCCGAACAGCGGGCGAAACTCCTCGACCGGCAGGCCGGTGATGACGAAGGACATGGTTTTGCTCCGAAAGACCTAGAGGGCGTCGTGGAAAATGACGCCGAGGGTGTGGCGATGGCCGCTGCGCACCTGGCTGACCCCGTGGCGCAGATTGACCCGATAGCTCCCGCGGGTTCCCTGCACCGGCCGGTGGTGGACGGCGAAGACCAGGGCGTCGCCCTGGCGCAGGGGGGCGACCTCGACGCGTGACTGCATGCGCGGCCGCTGTTCGGTCAGCACGAACTCGCCGCCGGTGAAGTCGAGGCCGGGCTCCGACAGCAGGACCGCGACCTGCAGCGGGAAGACGTGCTCGCCATAGAGGTCCTGGTGCAGGCAGTTGTAGTCGCCGGCCTGGTACTGCAGCAGCAGGGGCGTCGGCCGCGTCTGGCCCGCCGCGTGGCAGCGTTCCAGGAATGCGGCATGGTCGTCGGGATAGCGGACGGCGATCCCCATCTGGGCGTTCCAGCGATTGGCGATATCCACGAGCCGCGGATAGAGCGCCGCGCGCAGGCCTGCCACCAGATCGGGCAGGGGATAGGCGAAGTAGCGGTACTCGCCCCGCCCGAAGCCATGGCGGCCCATGACCACCCGGCTGCGGAACCCGGCCTCTTGGTCATAGAGGCCGGCCACGGCGCGGCATTGCTCAGGGCTCAGTAGGCCCGGCAGCACGGCGCTGCCCTGGGCGTCCAGGCTGGCGTGAGCGGCGGCCCAGTCGAGGGCGCCGACGCGGCCCTCCACCGAGCGCGGGGTGATGGCCAGGGCGCTCATGCCGCGGCCTCCCGGTCCAACAGGGCGCGCTTGCGCTCCACGCCCCAGCGATAGCCGGAGAGCGCCCCGTCTGTGCGCACCACCCGGTGGCAGGGAATGGCCACGGCGATAGGGTTGGCCGCGCAGGCCTGGGCCACGGCGCGGACCGCCTTGGGCGAACCGATCCGGTTGGCGATGTCCAGATAACCCGCGGTCTCGCCGGCCGGGATGTCGCGCAGGGCCTGCCAGACGCGTTGCTGGAAGGCGGTGCCGCGCACGTCCAACGGCAGGTCGAGGCCGAGGCCCGGCTGCTCGACGAAGCCCACCACCTTGGCCACCAGGGCCTCGAACTCGGGATCGGCCCCGACCAGGGTCGCCCGGTCGAAGCGGTCCTGCAGGTCGCGGACCAGGGCCTCGGGATCGTCGCCCAGCAGGATCGAGCAGATCCCGACCTCGGTGGCCGCCACCAGGATGGCGCCCAGCGAGCACTCGCCGATGGCGAACTTGATCGTCGCCGTCTCGCCCCCGGCGCGGAAGCGGGTGGGAGTCATGCCCAGCACTTGGGCCGACTTGGCGTAGAAGCGGCCACCCGAGTTGAACCCGGCGTCGTAGATGGCCTCGGTCACCGTGCCGCCGGAGGTCAGGGCCTCGCGCACCTTCCGGGTGCGGTGGCTCTCGGCATAGGCCTTGGGCGTGACTCCGGTGATCGACTTGAACACCCGGTGGAAGTGGTAGGGGCTCATGCCTGCCAGCCCCGACAAGGTCGCCAGGCTGGGGACCTCCTCGGCGGCCTCGATGGCGCGGCAGGCTTCGCCGACCATGGCCGCGTGGCGCTCGGCCATCGGCGGCTCGTCGGGACGGCAGCGCTTGCAGGGGCGGAAGCCCGCGGCCTTGGCGTCGGCGGTTGTCAGGTGGAAGGCCACGTTCTCGCGCCGGGCCGGGCGGGCCGCGCACGAGGGCCGGCAATAGACCCCTGTCGTGCGCACGGAATAGAAGAACAGGTCGTCGGCGGCGTGATCCTTGGCGAGCACGGCGGCCCAGCGGCCTTCGTCGGTTGCGATCTGCATCTCGGTTGCTCCATCGATCGTGTCCTCGATGGAATAGGTCCTGTGGAACGGCGGCGAACTCCGCCTCTTGCTTTCAAATCGACCTCCTCGTGGACCGCCGCAAGACCCGGTGGAGGGAGGAGTCCGAAAACCGCGAATTGCGAAGGCCCGGCCGACAGCCTATATCCGCCCGACCGTTGAAGGAGGCCCGACCATGGAACGTGCGCGCGACACCCGCTTCGTCCGCAACGCCACCGTTTCCAAGGTCGACCATGCCCAACTTCGTCACAATCGACGGCCTGTCCTATAAGACCCCCGACGGCCGCAGCCTTTTCGACAACCTGACCCTCGCCTTCGGGGCCGAGCGCACCGGCCTCGTGGGGCGCAACGGCGTTGGCAAGACCAGTCTGGTCGGCCTGATCCTGGGCGAACTCGTCCCGGCCTCGGGGGCTGTAAGCGTGCGCGGCCGGATCGGCGTCCTGCGCCAGGCCGTGGCGCCGGCCCACGGCGCCAGTGTCGCCGATCTGCTGGGGCTGGCCGAGCCCTTGGCGCGGCTGGCCCGTATCGAGGCTGGGGCGGGCGCCGAAGCCGACTTCGCGGAAGCCGATTGGGCCCTGGAGGCGCGGCTTGACGCCGCCTTCGCCCAGGTGGGCTTGGCGGGGCTCGATCCGCGAAGGCCGGCGGCCTCGCTGAGCGGCGGCCAGGCGACCCGCGCCGCCCTGGCGGGCCTGCTGGCGTCGGAGCCCGACCTGCTGCTGCTGGACGAGCCCACCAACAATCTGGACGCCGAGGCTCGCGCCCTGGTCGCCGAGGTCCTGGCCGGCTGGAAGGGCGGGGCCATCGTGGTCAGCCACGACCGCGGCCTGTTGCGCCAGATGGACCGGATCGTCGACCTGACCAGCCTCGGCGCCAGGGTCCATGGCGGGAACTACGACGTCTACGCCCTGCGCAAGGCCGAGGAGGAAGCCGCCGCGGCCCGCGACCTGGCCGAGGCGGAGCGAGCCCAGGCGCGGGTCGGCCGCGAGGCTCAGGAGGCCCGTGAAAAGAAGGCCCGCCGCGACGCCGCCGGGCGCCGCGATGCGGCCAAGGGCGACGCCCCGAAGATCCTGCTCGGGGCCCGGAAAGAGCGCGCCGAAAACTCCGGCGGCCGCGCCAACCTGCTGGCCCAGCGCCAGGCCGCCGAGGCTGACGCTGGCCTCGCGGAGGCCCAGGGCCGGGTGGAGCGCCTGCGCCGGCTGGCCTTCGACCTGCCGCCCTCTGGGCTCGCCGCCGGCAAGACCGTGCTCGCCTTCGAGGAGGTCGGCTTCGCCTGGCCCGGCGGGGCGCCGCTGCTGTCGGGCGTCTCGTTCCGGATGACCGGGCCGCGGCGACTGGCGGTCACCGGGCCGAACGGCTCGGGCAAGAGCACCCTGATCAGGCTGGCGGTCGGCCACCTCGCCCCCACGCGAGGCAAGGTCACGGCCGGGGTCCGCGCGGCCCTGCTGGACCAGCGCACCGACCTGTTGGCCGACGACGAGACGCTGGTGGAGGCGTTCCTGCGTCTGAATCCGGAGGCCACCGACAATGCGGCCCGGGCCGCCCTGGCCCGGTTCCTGTTCCGTAACGCGGCGGCGGCCAAGACCGTGGCCTCGCTGAGCGGCGGAGAGCGCCTGCGCGCGGCCCTGGCCTGCGTCCTCATGTCGGAGCATCCGCCGCGGCTGCTGATCCTGGACGAGCCGACCAACCACCTGGACCTCGACTCGATCGCCGCCATGGAGGCCGCGCTGCGGGGCTATGACGGCGCCATGCTGCTCGTCAGCCACGACCGCGACTTCCTCGACGCCGTCGGCGTCGACGAGGAGTTGGTGCTTCCTGCGCCGACCTAGTCGCCGACCAGGCTCAGGGCCGCGACCACGCCGTCGGGGCTCAAGTCGTTCAGGATCGCCGCGGCGCCGATCCGGACAGGCCGTTCGTCGCCATTCTTCACGAGCAGGGTGGTGGCGAACTCGCGCGGCCCCGACCCCTGCAGCAGCTCCTCGAGCACGCGGTTGAGCGCCACCCGGTCGCGAGGCTGGATGACATCGGCCAGGCGGCAGGTCAGCAACTCCTCGCGGGAGAAGCCGGTGAGCGAAGCGAAGTCGGAGCCCACTTCCGCGAGGACGCCGCGAACGTTCAGTCGCACGATCATCACTTGGGACAGAGCCGAGAGCGCGGCCTCCGAGGCCTTCGCCGCCTGCAACTCGCGGTGCATCTCGCGTTCGGCGGTCTTGTTGAGGATCAGGGCCGCGACGCCGCCCGGATAGGGGAAGGCGCGGATCGCGTATCGGCGGCCGGAAAGGGAGTCGGTCACGGCCTCGAAGTCCACGGCCTCGCCAGAGCGCAGGGCGCGACGAAGCTGTTCGCCGATCACTGACTGGGCCGTGGCGGCGAACAGCTCCTCCCAGCAGCGGCCGATGATCTGCGAGGAACTCAGTCCGACGAGGGCCTTGAAGACGTGGTTGACGGCCGTCACGTGCAGACGGGCGTCGAGCGCCATGAAGCCTTCGCCGGTGTGATCCAGGACCGCGGCCAGGCTGGTTTCGAAGCCAGCCTGACCCCTGTCAGGTCCGCGGGCTGCGACGCCGCCAGCTTCCAGCGCCGCGTAGTGTTCCGCGGAGACCAGCACCACCCTGGATCTCCCATGGTGGGTGACCATCACCGGGCCGGATAGGGCCTTGTCCTGCCAGAGGCCGAAATTCCTGCTGATGTCGCCGGCCGTAACGACCTGACCGTCTCCGTACGCATTGCTCATAGATGGATCGCCACTACTAATGTTGCGAAATATTCGGAATTTACGTGTTTCGTTTTCGGCAAGATGACCTTCATATTGACCTAAGGTTTGCGTTGATTTCTCAGGTTGTGCAAGGCGGGTCGGACACTTTGGCGCGTGTGCGGCGAAACCACGCAAGCGCCGTCAATCGCGCATAATCCGGATACACCGCGTCAATACGTCGCAGTCTGCATCGTTTCCCCACAATCCGGCAAAACGGAAAACGAGGGTGGGGCTATGGGTGCGAAGCGGAAACTTTCGCGACTGAATGGCGACGAGCAGGGCGTGGCGGCGATCGAATTCGCCCTGGTCATGCCGTTCCTCATGGTCCTGTTCATGGCGATCGTCAGCTACGGCGGCTACTTCTGGATCGCCCACGCCGTGCAGCAACTCGCCAATGATGGTGCGCGGGCCGCCATCGCCGGGCTCGACGACGCCGAGCGCCAGATCCTCGCCAAGGCGTCCCTTGGGCAGGACGCGGGCGGCTACGCCTATCTGAATCCGGCATCGGCCCAGGTGAACGTCATCAGCCAGGGGCAACGGCTCGCGGTCCAGGTCGACTACGACGCTTCGGGATCGCCCTTCTGGGCGATGGACGAACTCGTGCCGATGCCGTCCTCGATCATTCATCGCGAGGCCGTGGTTCGCCTGGGAGGCTACTGATGAACCGTTCGCAACGCCGATTCATGCGCCGTCTCCTGAAGGACAGGCGCGGGACCGTCTCGATCTTCACCGCCGCGACCTCGGTGCTGATCATGGCTTTCGCCGCCCTGGCCGTGGATGTGGGCTCGGTCTTCCTGCAGAGCCGACAGTTGCAGGGGATCGCCGATCTCGCGGCCATGGCCGCGGCGCGTGACCTCAGCCATGCGCAGGCCGCGGCCCAGGCCACGATCGACGCCAACAACTGGCCCGGCGGACTGCAGCTCGATGTCGGTACGGGCGCCTACGCACCCGATCCGGCCATCGCCCCGGCCGCTCGGTACCAGGGTGGGGCCGCCGCCCCCAACGCAGCCCGTGTCGTCGTGCGCGGCCAGGCCCAGCTCTATTTCGCCCAGGCTGTCACGGGCCGACCCAGCCTGCCGATCGCTCGAAAGGCCATCGCCGCGCGGGCGGAGCTGGCCAGCTTCTCCATCGGTACCCGTCTGGCCTCCCTGCAGGGCGGCTTGGCGAACCAGCTCCTCACCAAGCTCACTGGCAGCTCGGTGTCGTTGACGGTGATGGACTACAATTCGCTTGTCGGGGCCCAGGTCGACCTCTTCGACTACTCCAAGGCCTTGCAGACCGAGATCAACCTACAAGGCGCCTCCTTCGACAAGGTTCTGGACGGCGACATCTCCACCGGCACGGCTCTCTCGGTCCTGGCCGACGTGCTGGACGCCGACGGCGAGGCCGGCGCGGCGACCGCCGCGCGCAAGCTCGCCACGGCGGCGGGCGAGGCGACGCCGGCGGAACTCGACCGGCTGATCGACCTCGGCCCCTACGGCGCCCAGGACCAGATCCTCGGCGCCGACAGCGCCAAGGTGGAGCTCAGCGCCATGGAGATCGCCGACGCCCTGCTGCTGCTGGCGCAGGAGGGCCGGCAGGTGAAGCTGGACCTGGCGGCCGGCGTCCCCGGCCTGGCCGATGTCGATGTCTGGCTGGCCATCGGGGAGCGTCCCAACAACTCGCCCTGGATCGGCGTCGATCGCGACGGCGACCTCATCGTCCGCACCGCCCAGACCCGACTCTATGTCGAGGCCAAGGCCCTCGGCGCCCTCGGCGTGATGGGCCTGCAACCCGTGAAGATCCCGGTGCTGATCGAGGCCGCCTCCGGAGAGGCCAAGCTCGCCAGCCTGGAGTGCCCCGATGACGCCGCGGCCCAGGCCGCGACGCTCTTCGTCCGTCCTGGGATCGGCACGCTGAAGGTCGGCCAGATCGACACCACGAAGATCGACGACTTCACCCAGCCTCTGACGGTTTCGCCGGGCAAGCTGATCGACCTGGCCCTCGTCAAGGCCACCGGCTCGGCCAATGTGCAGATCGGAGGCCTGACCTGGAAGACCGCGCGCTTCACACGGGCCGAGATCCAGGCCGCGACGGTGAAGACCGTGGCCACCGACGACGCGGCGCAGGCGACCGTGTCCAGCCTGCTTGGACAGACCCAACTGACGGTCAATGTACTCGGCCTGGGGCTCGGGGTGGGGGCGATCACGAGCGCCGTTCAGGGCGTTCTGACCGCGGCGGCCGCGCCGCTGGACGGGGTGATCAACGGCCTAACCCAATTGCTCGGCGTGCGCCTGGGCGAGGCCGACGTACGGGTTAACGGTCTACGGTGCCGCGACGCGGCGCTGGTGGCCTGAAGGGGAGGGTAGCCATGTATTCAGCCTTGCACAGCGAGCCCGAGTGGGACGTGGAGCTGGAGCCGCACGAGCCGGGCGGCCTGGCGGTGACGCCGCCCGCCCGCCCGGTCAATTCACCCAAGATTCGCAGTCGCCTGCATGTGATCTGCGCGCTCTACGCCAATACGCCGACGATCGCCCGGCGCCTGGCCCTGTTGGACCATCTGGAAACCTTGACCCTGGAGGCCGCGGCGATCCTGGCGCTCGATCTCCTGGAACAAGGTTGGCGACCGCCGGCGCCGGATGCATCGCCGGCGGCCACCTGACTCACGCTGCCTTCTTGATCATTCGGAACACGGCGTTGGCCCTGGCGCAGGGTTCTCCGTCGGCGGTGACGAAGGCCTGGGCGAAGGACAGGGTCCCACCGGGCCTGACGAACACCGTGGAGAACTCCAACCACTGGCCGATCCGCGCCGTTCCCAGGAAGTCCAGGGTCAGGTTCACGGTCACCAGGCTGGCGCCACCGCCCAGCCGCACGCCGCAGGACAGGCCCATGGCGTTGTCGGCCAGGGCGCTGATCAGCCCGCCGTGGACGAAGCCGCGGCTGTTGGTGTGGGCCGCCTCGGCCACGAGGCCCAGGATCACCGCATCGTCGGTCTTGCGGCTGTAGAGCGGCTCCCAGGGATCGGTGAGCGGACTCTGGCGGAAGTGCCGCTCGAAGCCGGGCGGGACGGCGAGGGTCTCGTGCATCATCCCCCGCCTCACGCCGCCGCCGCCAGCCGCGCGAGGCTGTGCAGGGTCTTGGCGCAGGCCTGGGCCGCCTCCGCCCCCTTGACCAGGAAGTGGTCGCGGAAGAAGGCGCGATGCTCTTCGTGCTCATGGAAGTGGTGCGGCGTCAGCACCACGGAGAACACCGGCACCTCGGTGGAGAGCTGCACCTGCATCAGGCCCGAGATCACCGTCTGGGAGACGAAGTCGTGGCGATAGATGCCGCCATTGACCACGAAGCCCGCGGCGACGATGGCGGCGTAGCGGCCGGTCTTGGCGAGGGTCTGGGCGTGCAGCGGGATCTCGAAGACCCCGGGGGTCTCGAAGCGGTCGATGGACTGCTCAGCGAAGCCGAGCTGGCCGATCTCGGCGATGAAGCCCTGATAGGCGTTGTCGACGATCTCCGCGTGCCAGCCCGCCTGGATGAAGGCGATGCGGGCCTGGCGGAAGGCGCCGTTGGCGGTGGGCAGTTCGTAGGTGACTTGGGTCATGGTCAGTTCCCTGATCGGGGTTGGAACCACGACTCAGGGAGACGCCGTCGACCGACTCCGGGCGCGGATGCGCTTGGAGTCCTGCCGTCAGCGGTTCTCATAACCGGACTCTAACCGTCGGCTCCGGGTTCGCACCGGATCTGCTGTCCCTGACGAGCCTCACGGCCAGCCAGGCGCCCGCGGGCTTGTGCGATCCACCCTTGCGAGGGAAGCGCCATCACCGCCGGTGGGGACTTTCACCCCGCCCTGAGAACGCGTTTCACCGGAACGGCCCGGTGATGCGGCAATCTAAGCGCGACCTTGAGGCTCAAACAAGCGTTTAAATCGCCGGATCGAGACTTCGTGAACTGCCCCAGCGGAAGCTAAACATTGAACCTGATGGTTGAATTGAGGTCGTAGAAGCGCTACCTAAACCGCATGGTTTTGCAAGAATCGCCTGCCCTGGACCACGTGTTCCACGCCCTGGCCGACCCCACCCGCCGCGCCATGCTGCGCAGCCTCGCCAGCGGCGAGCGCAATATCGGCGAGCTCGCCGCCCCCTTCGACATGTCCTTCGCCGCGGCGTCCAAGCATGTGCGCGTGCTGGAAGGCGCCGGCCTGCTGCGCCGCCGGGTGCAGGGCCGCTCGCACGTCTGCTCGATCGAGGCCGAGCCCCTGGCCGACGCCACCGAATGGCTGAACTACTATCAGGCCTTCTGGAGCCGGCGGCTGGACGCGCTGGAAACCCTCATCAAGGCCGACGCCGCGAAGGCGAAGTCTCCAGGCGAGGAATGATCCGACGCTAGGCGCGCTTGTTGAGCGTGATCGAGGTCGCTGAACCCGGCGCGCTCGGCATGGCGCCGGCGCCGTAGCCCGTGCCGGTGTTACGCTGGGCGGCCACCTCGTCGGCGATGGCGCGGACCAGGCCCTCGGTGATGGTCCTGGCGGCCTCCAGGGCGCGGCCCTGGCGGGCGAGCACCGAGTCGAAGGCCTCCGTGGCGCGGATCAGCCGGGTGCGCTGGGCCTGGGGCGCGCTGGCCACCATGCTGGGATCGGCCCGCACCCGGGCCGACTCATGCCGGTAGAGGTTGGCGAGCTTCGAGGTCTCTTCGATATGGACCGCGGCGTCCTGCGGCCGGCGCTGCTCGAAGGCCAGGGCCTCCAGCGCGACCAGCTCGGTGAGCCGTTCGGTCAGCATGATCAGTTGTCCGACGCGGTCGTCGGCGTCTGTGGCTGCGAGCGCCATGGCGCGGTCTCCTAACTCAAACCCTGAAGCTTCAGCATTTCCCGCCCGATGGCGTCGGAAACGCCGAGCCCGCCCGAGGCCGTCACCTTCTTGGCGATCGCATCGGACATGAACGACTTGAACATTTCCTCTCCGTGGCCGCCGCCGAACGGGGCCTCCGTCGAGACCCCGGCGAACATCTGGTTCAGCATCACCGAGAGGAACGAGGCCTCGAAGTCCTTGGCGGTCTTCTCGATCTGGCCGCGCTTGGCCAGCTCGGCGGTGCTGACGGCGGTGGGCGCGCCGGCAGTCAGGCCGGGCGGGACGACGGCGGCGGCGAGATCGGCCATCACATCACCTCGATGTCGGCCTGCAGGGCCCCGGCGGCCTTGATGGTCTGCAGGATGGAGATCATGTCGCGGGGCGTGACGCCCAGCGCGTTCAGGCCCGAGACCAGGCTGGAGAGCGAGGCGCCGTTCTTGACGGTCAGGAACTGCTTGCCCTTCTCCTCCTCGACCGAGACGTCGGACTGCGGAACCACGGCGGTCTCGCCGCGGCTGAAGGGGGCCGGCTGGCTGACCGCCGGGCTCTCGCGCACCGTGATCGTCAGGTTGCCCTGGGCGATGGCCACCGTGGAAATGCGCACGTTCTCGCCCATGACGATCACGCCGGCGACCTCGTCGATCACCACCTTGGCGGGGCCGTCGGGCTCGACCGGCAGATTCTCGACCTGGGAGATGAAGGAGACCATGTCCTGGCCGCGCGGGGCGCTGATCGTGACGATGGTGGGATTGTCAGCCCGCGCCGAGCCCGGGTAGCGGGTGTTGATCGCACCAGCGATCTTGCCGGCCGTGCTGAAGTCCGGATTGCGCAGGGTGAGCCGCATCGAGCTCATGCTGGCGAGTTGGAAGCCGATCTCGCGCTCGACGATGGCGCCGGCGGCGATCCGGCCGGCGGTGGGCACGCCCTTGGAGACCGAGGACCCCGAGGCGCCGCCGGCGGCGATCGAGCCGGTCTGCACCGTGCCCTGGCCGACCGCATAGGCCTGGCCGTCGGCGCCCAGCAGCGGCGTGACCAGCAGGGTGCCGCCTTGCAGGCTCTTGGCGTCGCCCATGGCCGAGACGCTGGCGTCGATGGGCGACCCGGCGGCCACGAAGGCGGGCAGGCGGGCCGTGACCATGACGGCGGCCACGTTCTTGGTGTTCATGTTGGCGTCGCGGGTGTTGACCCCCAGCCGCTCCAGCATCGCTTCCAGGCTCTGCTTGGTGAAGGGCGCGTTGCGCAGGCTGTCGCCGGTGCCGTTCAGGCCGACCACGAGGCCGTAGCCCACCAGCATGTTCTCGCGGACGCCTTCGAACTCGACGATGTCCTTGATCCGCGACCCGGCGAAGGCGGGCCCCGCGGCGAGCGAGGCGGCCAGGATGACGGCGCTGAGGACGCGGAACGATGAACGCATGGGATCCTGACGCAAAACCGACTTTGAGCTCCGCCAAGCCCATGCGAGCCGCGTGCCAGCGGTGACTTCAGGTAAAATCCAATGAAAACAAAGGACGGGGCCGTGGTGCGTCGGGACGCCACACGGGCTGGCGGCAGAAATTGCCCGGCATTAACCATACCCTAAACATGCGGAGCGAGACTGACTCGCGAAACGTCGGTAAAGGGCCTCCATGAAGGTCAGTGGCACGAGTGGCGTCGGATCGGCGAAAGGCCCCGGCAAAGCGCATCCGGCCGGTGGGGACGGCTTCCGTCTGCCCGAGCCAGCCGCGCCCGCGGGACCCGCGCAGGTAGCGCGCGCCAGCGCCTTGGGCGGGGTGATGAGCGTCGATGCGCTGCTCGCCCTGCAGGACGTCGGCGGGCCGATGGAGCGCCGCCGCAGGGCCGTGGGCCGGGCCGGGCGAATCTTGGATATTTTGGACGAGGTCAAGCTGGGCATGTTGTCCGGCGAGGTCTCGCAGGGCGACCTGGAGCGGTTGAGCGCGGCGGTCCGCGATCAACGCCAGAGCGTCGACGATGAGCGCCTTTCGGGCGTTCTCGACGAGATCGAGGTGAGGGCGGCGGTCGAACTGGCCAAGCTTGAGCGCGCGAATTCTGCGTCCTAAACGCGCGTGACGAGCGAGGTTCGTTGAAAGCCGTTTTTGTTTTGGTATAAGCGCTCCGCGTGTTGTCGGGGCGGTTTCCCAGGGGGCATGAGGCGTCTATGAGCACGGCGGTAATGTTGGCCGACAAGCCCGAGTATCGTCCTTCCGAGGACGAGGAATTCATGAACGAGCGTCAGCTTGAGTATTTCAAGCAGAAGCTGTTGAATTGGAAAGAGGACATCCTGCGGGAATCCCGCGAGACCCTCGTCCATCTCCAAAGCGAAACAGAGAATCATCCGGACCTCGCGGACCGGGCGACCTCGGAGACCGACAGGGCTCTGGAGCTGCGCACCCGCGATCGTCAACGAAAGTTGATCGCCAAGATCGACGACGCCCTGCGCCGGATCGAGGACAATTCGTACGGGTATTGTGAAGACACCGGCGAGCCTATCGGGGTCGCCCGTCTGGAAGCCCGTCCGATCGCGACGCTCAGCCTCGAGGCGCAGGAACGCCACGAGCGCCGCGAGCGCGTTCATCGCGACGACTGAGGCTCAGCGCCTCAGCTCGGCGGCCTGCCACACCTCCTCCTCTCCACCCGTCTTCGGGGGGAGAGGACGCGGGGGCCGAACGCTTACAGCGTGGCGGCCAGCACGGCCAATTGGTCGGCGCAGATACCCCAACCTTCGTGGAAACCCATCTGCTCGTGGGTCTCGCGGTCGGCCACCGTCCAGTGGCGGGCCGTGGCGGTGTAGCGGGTCTTGCCGCCGCCCAGGTCCTCGAAGGTGACGGTCGCCACCATGAACGGCTTCTGGGACGGGGCCCAAGCCTCGGTGAAGGCGTCGGTGAAGACGATCTTCTGGTTCGGAACGACCTCCAGATAGACGCCGGGATTCGGGTAGTCATTGCCGTCCGGGTCGCGCATCACGACCAGGCTGGCGCCGCCGGCGCGAAGGTCGGTCTCGACCACCGGGACGGTGAAGGGCTTGGGCGCGAACCACTGCTTCATCAGCTCGGGGTCGGTCCAGCAGCGGAACAGGGCCTCGGGCGAGGCGTCGATGATCCGGGTCAGCACCAGTTCCCGGTTTTCGTCGGCGGGGGCGGCTTGGGCGGCTCGGGCGGTCATTCGGGTCTCTCCGTCATTTGCGAGCTACGCCCCTAGGACGCGCGCGGACGGCGCCATCCGACAGCCGTCCCGCAAAGTTTTTGCGACCAAGGTCCCCATCGTGCCGGAACGCCTTGCGCGGCCGGGCGTCATGGCCAGTAGCGATCCATCAACTGCGACGCTAAATGTCTGGCATGACTCACCGCCTCGTCATCGCCGCCGTTCAAGCCAATCCCACCGTGGGCGCCATCGCCCACAACGAGGCCCTGGCGCGGGAGCGCCTGGCGGAAGCCCGCGCCGCCGGGGCGGACATCGCGCTCTTCTCCGAACTGTTCCTCAATGGTTATCCCCCCGAGGACCTGGCCCTGAAGCCCGCCTTCTGGGCGGCGGGCAAGGCGGCGGTCGCGCGGCTGGCCTTGGAGACCCGCGACGGACCGGCGGCCCTGATCGGCGTCATCTGGCCCGGCAAGGACGCCGCCTCGCGGCCACGCAATGCGCTCGCCTTCCTCGCCGACGGCGAGATCAAGGGCCTGGCCTTCAAGTGCGACCTGCCCAACTACGGGGTCTTCGACGAGAAGCGGGTGTTCGAACCCGGCGACCGGCCCGAGGTTTTCGAGTGGAAGGGCGTCAAGATCGGCGCGCCGATCTGCGAGGACATCTGGAAGCCGGGCGTCTGCGGCGACCTGAAGGCCCGCGGCGCCGAGATCCTGCTGGTCCCCAACGGCTCACCCTACCGCCGGACCGCCGACCACGAGCGGATGGACGTGGCCAAGGCGCGCGTCGCCGAGACCGGCCTGCCGCTGGTCTATGTCAACGAGGTCGGCGGCCAGGACGAGCTGGTCTTCGACGGCGGCTCCTTCGCGCTCTCGGCCAAGGGCGAGGTGGTCATGCGCCTGCCCATGTTTGAGGAAGCGCTGGCGCTCTCGACCTGGGAGAAGGGCGAGGCTGGCTGGACCTGCGTCGAGGCGCCGATGAGCGTCTGGCCGACGGGACCGGAAGAGATCTACCGGGCCATGGTCATGGGCCTGAGGGACTACGTCAGGAAATCGAGCTTCCAAGGTGTTTTGCTTGGACTTTCCGGCGGCGTCGATTCCGCGATCAGCGCCATTGTTGCCGCCGATGCGCTGGGCGCGGAGAACGTCCGCTGCTTCATGCTGCCCTCGAAATACACCAGCCGAGAGAGCCTGGAGGACGCCGAGGCCTGCGCCCGCCGGATCGGCTGCCGGCTGGACGAAATCTCCATCGCGCCCGCCGTCGACGCCTTCGCCCAGATGCTGACGCCGCATTTCGAGAACAAGGCGCCGGACCTCACCGAAGAGAACATCCAGGCCCGGGCGCGGGGCCTGTCGCTGATGGCGCTCTCCAACAAGCTCGGCCTGATGCTGCTGACCACCGGCAACAAATCGGAGATGGCGGTGGGCTACGCCACCCTCTACGGCGACATGTGCGGCGGCTACAACGTGCTGAAGGACCTCTACAAGACCGACGTCTACGCGGTCTGCGAGTGGCGCAACGCCAACGATCCCTATGGCGTGGCGGTCGATCCGATCCCCCAGCGCATCCTCACCAAGGCCCCGTCGGCCGAGCTGCGGCCCGACCAGAAGGACCAGGACAGCCTGCCGGAGTATGCCGAACTCGACGCCATCCTGCATGGGCTGGTGGAGGAGGAGGCGACTCTCGACGAGATCGTCGCCCGCGGATATGCCCCGGCCACGGTCGAGCGCATCCAGCGCCTGCTCTACAATTCCGAATACAAGCGACGCCAGGCCGCGCCGGGGGTGAAGCTGGGAGCTCGGGCCTTCGGCCGCGACCGCCGCTATCCCATCGTGAACGGCTTCCGCGACCAGGTGACCAAGGCGTGAGCCGCGCCCCCATCATCGAGACCGAGCGCCTGATCCTGCGCGGCCACGTGAAGGCTGACCTGGACGACTGCTTCGCCATGTGGGGCGACGCCGAGGTCACCCGCTTCATCGGCGGCAAGCCCGCGGCCCTGGACGAGGTCTGGTCGCGGCTGCTGCGCTATGTCGGCCATTGGGACCAGATGGGTTACGGCTTCTGGACCGTGCGCGAGAAGGCTGGCGGGCGGTTCGTGGGCGAGGTTGGCTTCGCCGACTTCAAGCGCCAGATGACGCCCTCGTTCGGCGAGACCCCGGAAATGGGCTGGGTGTTGTCGCCCGCCGTCCACGGCAAGGGCTACGCCACCGAGGCGGTGAATGCGGCGCTCGCCTGGGCCGATCAGAGGTTCGCCGGCGGCCGGACGGTCTGTATGATCAGCCCCGACAACGCGCCATCGCTGCGGGTGGCCGAAAAGGCCGGCTTCCGCGAATTCGCGCGGACCAACTACCACGACGACGTGATCCTGCTGGAGCGCTGAGCGCCTCAGGTCATCTGTGCGGCGACAGGCGGCGTCTCGACGTCGCCCGGCGCTTCGAGCAGGGCGGGGATGACATCCTCGATCCGATCGACCGAGATCCAGCTCTGCATGAACGAGGCGGGGGTCAGGCGGTGATCCACCGTGTGCTGGAAGAGCTGGAACAGCGGCGCCCAGAAGCCGTCCGGACTGAAGAACACCACCGGCTTGGCGTGCAGGTCGAGGCGCCGCCAGGACAGCAGCTCCACCACCTCTTCCAGCGTGCCGATGCCGCCGGGCAGCACCACGAAGGCGTCGGACCGCTCGAACATGATCTGCTTGCGCTCGTGCATCGAGCTGACGGTGATGGTCTCCACCACGTCCAGCCTGCGTTCGCGCTCCTTCAGGAAGTGCGGGATGACGCCCAGCACCCGGCCGCCGGCCTCGTGGGCCGCGATGGCGCAGGCGCCCATCAGGCCGACCCCGCCGCCGCCATAGATCAGGGTCAGGTCCTCGGCCGCCAGGCCCCGGCCCAGGGTCGCCGCGTCGGCCAGCAGCTGCGGTTCGGCGGCGTCGGACGACCCGCAGAACACACAGACCGATTCCAGATGGGCGGGCTTTGGCCCCATTCGCTTAGGCTCCGGGAGAATATTCCGTTCCGGGCGCGCTTGCGGATGCGCCTGGAAGGTCCAATTAGCTATGATCCGGGTTAAGGAGTTTCAAGCAAGTCGTGTCCCGCACCCCGATTCTTATCGCCGCAGCCCTGTGGGCTCCGCTCGCCGGGTGCGGCGAGGGGACCCCGCCGGTCATGGTGCCCGGAACGGCGCCCCAGGCGCCGCCTGAGACCGCCTATCTGACGCCCCCTGCCGTCACCGCCGCCCGACTCCAGGGGGGGAGCCTCATGCTGTCCGGCGCGGCCCCGGCCGGCGCCAGGGTGCGGCTGGCCACGCCCGCCGGCGACGCGGTCTTCGCCAACGCCGACCCGAAGGGCGTCTGGCGGGTCGCCCTGCCGGCCTCGCCGGAGGCGCGGATCTACGGGATCTCCGCGGCCAGCGGGCCTCGCACCGCCCAGGGCGAGGGCTATCTGCTGCTCACGCCCCAGGGCGAGCCCGTGCTGCTGAGGGCCGGAGCAGGAGCCCTGCGCATCGGACCGCGCGGCCAGCACGGCCTGGACGCCGTGGACTTCGACCGGGAGGGCGGGGCGGTGGTCTCCGGCCGTGCTCCGGCCGGGGCGGCGCTCAGCGTCCATATCGACGGGCGCCAGACCGCCGACGGTCGCGCTGATTCGACCGGCCGCTACGCCATCGCGCTCACCCAGCCCTTACCGCCCGGGGCGCACCAGGTCGACGTGTTCGGCGACGCGACCGAGAACTCCGTCATGGTCGACGCGACCTCCGCGCCGCCGCTGGCCAACGGTCCGTTCCGCGCGGCCCAGGTGGGCTCCGGCCTGCGGGTCGACTGGATGACGCCGGGCGGCGGCGCCCAGTCCACCCTGTTGCTGAAATGAGCGCCCTGACTTGACCTTCGCCCACCCCAGCACGGCGCGCGGCTTCGCCGTTCCCGGCGCGATCTCCCCGGCCTCGGTCAAGTTCGACTTCTGGCGCTCCATGGCCGATCTCGGCCGGCTGGTCATGCGCTCGGGCGCGCCCGGCCTCAAATGGCGGGTCAGCGCCTCCCTGGCCCTGGTTTTCGTCGGCAAGCTGGCCGGAGTGGGCGCGCCCGTGGCCCTGGGGGAGGCGATCAACACCCTGGCGCCTGGCGCGGGCGCCCCGGCGGCCGAGGTCGGCGTCGGTTTCGTGGCCTTCGCGCTCGCCTTCGTCGGCCTGCGCCTGGTCGCGGCCTGCGCGCCCTATGCCCGCGACGCCATCTTCACCGTGGTCAGCCAGTCGACCATGGCCAAGGCGGCCACCGAGACCTTCGCCCATGCGCTCGCCCTGTCGCTGGACTTCCACCAGGGCAAGCAGACGGGCAGCATGGCCCGGATCATCGACCGCGGGGCGCGGTCCACCGACTTCCTGATGCGCAGCGTGGTGTTCAACCTGGGCCCCACGGCTATCGAGCTGGTCCTCGCCATGATCGTCATGGCCACCCGGCTGGACTGGCGTTTCGCTCTCACCGCCTTCGCCACCATCGTCGTCTATACGGTCCTGACCTTCAAGATCACCGACTGGCGGCTGGCCCACCGGCGCGAGCTGAACGAGGCCGACAGCCGCACGGCGGGCCTCTCGGTGGACGCCCTGTTGAACTACGAGACGGTCAAGACCTTCGGCTCCGAGGTCCGCACGGTCGGCCGCTACGAGGCGGCCATGGGCGACTATGTGAAGGCCGGTGTGAAGGCCAACACCTCGCTCTCCCTGCTGAACGCCATCCAGTCGGTGGTGCTGAACCTGGGCCTGGCCCTGATGACTGTCATGGCCGGGTATGAGGTGCTGGAAGGCCGCATGCGGATCGGCGACGTCACCATGGCCATCCTGCTGCTGATCGGCATCTACGGCCCGCTCAACATGTTGGGCTTCAACTACCGCGAGATCCGCCAGGCCTTCATCGACATGGAGCAGATGGTGGCTTTGACAGCGCTGAAGCCCGACATCGTCGACGCGGCCGACGCGCGGGACCTGCCGCCCGCCACTGGGCGCGGGGCCGAGATCGTGTTCGAGGATGTGGAGTTCCGCCACGACGCCCGCTCCACCGGCCTGATCGGCATGAACTTCCGCGCCGCGCCGGGCTCGACGGTGGCCCTGGTCGGTCCCTCCGGCGCGGGCAAGACCACGGCGGTGCGCCTGGCCCTGCGGTTGATCGATCCGCAGAGCGGCCGGATCACCCTTGATGGCGTCGACCTGCGCCAGGTGAAGCAATCGGCCCTGCGCCGGGCGGTGGCCCTGGTGCCGCAGGACGTGGCCCTGTTCAACGACACTATCGCCGCCAACATCGCCTTCGCCCGGCCCGAGGCCAGCGCCGCCGATGTCCGCGCCGCGGCCGAGGCCGCCGAGCTGGGCGCCTTCATCGACGGCCTGCCGAACGGCATGGCGACCCTGGTGGGCGAGCGCGGCCTAAAGCTCTCCGGCGGCGAACGCCAGCGGGTGGGCATCGCCCGCGCCCTGCTGGCCGATCCGCGCTTCCTGGTGCTGGACGAGGCCACCAGCGCTCTCGACGGCCCCACCGAGGAGGCGATCCAGGCCACCCTGCGCAAGGTGAGGGAAGGGCGCACCACCCTGGTCATCGCCCACCGGCTGTCGACCGTGGTCGACGCCGACCTGATCCTGGTCCTGCGCCGCGGTCGCATCGTCGAGCAGGGCCGCCACGCCGAGCTGCTGGAGAACGCCGGCGAATACGCCGCCCTCTGGCGCCGGCAGACCCGGGAAGTCTGAGGCGTCGCGCTCCTTTTCCCTCCCCTTTATGGGGAGGGACCGGTCGCGAAGCGACCAGGGTGGGGAAGTCCGGCAAGTCGCGCGGAAGCTTCAGAAAGCCCCACCCTCGACCGCTACGCGGTCTGCCCTCCCCATGAAGGGGAGGGAAAAGCCAACTACTCCGCGGCCTTGGGCAGGCCGTCATCGTCGCCGAACACCACCGAGGGCTTCCGCGACAGCGTCTGGCGGGGCTTGAAGACCTTGCCGCCGGTCTTGCTCCAGAACCAGGCGAACCGACGCGAGGCCACCTTGGGCGCGGCCAGCAAGACTGGCGTCAGGATCAGGGTCAGCAGGGTGGCGAAGGACAGGCCCCAGACCACGGCGCCTGAGAGCTGCACCCACCATTCCGAACCGGGCGCCTTGTACTCCATGTGCATGCCATGGAAGTTCGGGTGCACCTGGAACATCAGCGGCAGCAGGCCGACGACGGTGACCAGGGTGGTCAGCATCACCGGCCGGAACCGCTGGGCGGCGGCGCGCACCGCGGCCTCGTCGGCCGGGAAGCCCAGGCGCCGGAGCTGGTAGTAGGTGTCCACCAGCACGATGTTGTGGCCGACCACCACGCCGGCCAGGGCCACGACCCCGGTCCCCAGCATGATCACCGAGATGTAATCGAAGGTGTGGCCGAGGTTGACCACGACCCCCAGCAGCACCCCGACCGTGGACAGGGCCACCGCCGAGAGCGTCACCAACACCCCGTAGAAGGAGTTGAACTGCCAGAGCAGGATCACCCCCATCAGGAACAGGGACACGGCCATGGCGGTCATGAAGAACACCGCCGCCTCGCGGCCCTCCTCGTCGGCGCCGGTGAATTTCCAGCGGACGGACGGGTCGAGATTGGCCTTCTCCAGCCAGGGCCGGAGCTCCTCGATCTTGGGGCTGGCGTCGACGCCCTCGATGGTGTTGGCCTGGATGACCACCAGGCGCTGGCCATCGCGGCGCTGGATGGTCGTGACCTGCTGAGCCGGCATCTGCTTGATGAAGTAGCTGGCCGGCACCGGACCGCTGGCGGTCGGGATCTTCAGAGTGTCGAAGGCGGCCACGTTGCGCGCCTCGGGCGGGAAGCGGACGCGGATGTCCAGCTCGTCGTCGGCGTCGTCGGGGCGGAAGCGTCCCACCAGCACGCCGCCGGTTACGAACTGGATGGCCTGACCGACCGAGAGCACGTCGACTCCGTAGCGGCCGGCGGCCTCGCGATCGACCGCCAGGTTCCACTCGATCCCGGGGGAGGTGCGATTGTCCTCCATCTCATAGAGTTGGCGATCGCTGGCGAACTTGGCCTTGACCAGGTCGGCCGCGGCGTTGAGCGCCACCGGATCCTGGCCGCGCAGTTCGACCTGCACATCCTTGCCCGTGGGCGGTCCGCCCTGCGGCTCGCGGACCTCGACCTCGATGCCGGGCAGGTTGGTGACCCGCGCACGGACCGCATTGGCGATGTCCTTGCCGACCAGGCCCAGGGCCTGGCGTTCCTCATACTCGGCAAAGTCGAGATTCAGGCGGCCGATGGTGTCGTTGGGGGCGGAGTTGGGCCCGCCGCCCGGGCTGCTGGTGCCCGTGCGGGTGAAGATCGAGTTCACGCCCTTGATGCCCTGCAGGCGGTTTTCGACCTGCTTGACCAGGATGTCCTGGGCCTGGGGCGAGAGGTTGCCGCGGGCCTTCACATAGACGTTCACCCATTCCGGGTCCTGCTGCAGGAAGAACTCCGAGGGCTTCTTGGCCGCGCCGAAGGCCATGACGATCGCGACGATGATTCCAAGGGTCGCCAAGCACGTGCGGCCGGGGTGACGGCCCAGCACGTCGATCATCCGGGCGTAGTAACCCATGAAGCCCTTCATCTCGCGCGGGTCGCCGCGCTCGGACTTTTCGATCTCGGCCAGGTGCTCGGCGTCCACCGCGGCCTTGCGGCCGAAGATCGACCCCAGGGCCGGGGTGAAGATCAGGGCGATGAAGATCGAGGCGCCCAGCACGTAGAACAGGGTCATGGGCAGGAAGCTCATGAACTTGCCCGGGATCGAGTTCCAGAACAGGAAGGGCAGGAAGGCGCAGAGCGTGGTCAGGGTGCCATTCAGCACCGGCCAGAACATGCGCTTGCCGGCGGCGGCGAAGGCCTCCTCCTTGGGCATGCCCTCGGCCATTTTCCGGTCGGCGTACTCCACGACCACGATGCCGCCGTCGACCAGGATGCCGACCGCCAGCACCAGGCCGAACATCACCATCTGGTTCAGGGTCACGCCGTTGGCGTTCAGCATCAGGAAGGCCAGCAGGAAACAGGCCGGGATCGCCGCGCCGACCATCAGGCCCTGGCGGATGCCGAGCGTCGTCACGATGATCAGCATGACCAGGATGGTGGCGGTCAGCAGGCCGCTCTCCAGCACCACCAGGGTGCGGCCGATGAAGTCGCTTTCGTCGAAGATGTAGTTGGCCTTGACCGTCTCGGGCCAGCGCTTCTGCTCCTCGGCGACGACCTTGCGGACCTCCTTCACCGTATCGAGGATGTTGGCGCCCGAGCGCTTGGCCACGTCCACCGAGAAGGCGGGCTGGCCGTTGAAGCGGGTGATGAGGGTCGCTTCCTTGAAGGTTCTGCGCACGTCGCCGATGTCGCCGACGGTGATCAGGCGGTCGCCGTTCCGCTTGATCGGCAGGGCCAGGATGTCTTCCGGCTTCTCGACGACGCCGGGAACCTTCACGGCGAACTTGCCGGTGGTGGATTCCAGGTTGCCGGCGGGCACCAGCTGGTTGTTGCGCCCGATCACCTGGGCCAGTTCGCCGGTGGTGACGTTGGCCGCCTCCATCCGCGCTGGGTCGACGGTGACCTCGAGGAACTCCTCGCGACCGCCGTTTAGATAGACCTCCAGCACGCCGGGCGCGCTTTCCAGCCGATCCTGCAGGGAGCGCGCGATCTGGAACAGGGTCCGCTCGGGCGCGGCGCCCGACAGCACGATGCCGATGATCGGTTCACCGGTGAAATTGGCTTCCTCGATGATCGGCTCTTCGGCGTCCGGCGGGAACTCGCCGCGGGCCAGGTCGACCTTGGCGCGGACTTCGCCCAGGGCCTTGTCCTTGTCGAAGTCCGCCTCGAACTCGAGATTGACGATCGCCATGCTCTGGCGGGCGACCGCGTTCATCTCCTTGATGCCCTCGATCGCCTGGAGTTCGGTCTCCAGCGGTCGCACCAGCAGCCGCTCGGCGTCCTCGGGACTGACGCCGGGATAGGGCACCACCACCGAGATGAAGGGGAAGTCGATGTTCGGGTTGGATTCCCGCGGCATGGCCAGGTAGGCGAACAGGCCGAAGATGCTGGCGATCAGGGTGACGGCCAGCACGACCTTGCGCCGTTTTATCGCGCCGTCGATCAGAGGTCCGATCATCTGCCCAGTCTCCTACGGCGAGCGTCTCGCGCTTAGCGCGCGACGCCCACGCGAACCTTTTGACCCTCGGCCACGTACGACTGGCCGACGGTGATGACGCGGACGGGACCTTGCAGGCCCGTCACCCAGATGCCTTGCGGGGTTTCCTCCAGCACCGTGACGGGGGAGAAGGCCACGCGGTTGTCGTCGAGGACATAGCGGACACCCTGGCGGCCCTTGGCGTCCAGCACCAGGGACGACAGGGGAACCAGGTGGGCAGGGCCCACGCCCGTGCCGATCTTGACCGAGGCCGAGAGGCCCGAGCGGATCAGATTCGGGTTGTTGGCCGTGACCTCCACCCGATAGGTGCGGGTCATGGCGTCGGCCTCGCGCGACGCATAGCGGATGCGGCCCGACAGGCTCTCGCCGGAGGTCAGCTGGGCCGTGGCCGTCGCTCCGACCCGGACCTTGGAGGCCTCGGTCTCGGGCAGGTCTCCCACGATCAGCAGCGGGTTCAGTTCGATCATGGTGCCGCAGGCCTGTCCGGGCGCCAGATAGGTCCCGATCTCGGCTTCGCGCTTGTCGAACACGCCGTTGAAGGGCGCGCGGATGTTCATCTGCTCCACGCCGATCTCGGCCTGGCGCGCGGCGGCCGCGGCGGCGTCGAGATTGGCCTGATCCTGCAGGACCTGGGTCTGGGAGCGGTAGCCCTTGGCGGCGAGGTCGGCCGAGGCCTTCTGCTGCAGCTGGCGCGAACGCACGTTGGCGCGCGCCTGATCGAGCGTGGCCTGGCGGGCGTCGACGTTCAGGCGGCAGAGCACCGCGCCCTTGCGCACATAGGAGCCTTCCACCGCCGGGGTCGCGGCGACCACGCCGGCGCTCTCGGACTTGACGACGACGCTACGAGCCGACTCGGTGCGACCGCGGATCGTGACGACATAGGGCTTGGCGACCTCCGGGGTCAGCACGGCCTGGACGGTCGGATCGGCCGCCTTGGTCTGGGCCGTGGTCTTGGCCTCGGCCTTTCCGGCCTTGCCCATGGCGTTCATGGTCGTCCCGACCACGAAGGCCAGGACAAGCACCCCGACCAGGATCAAGGCGAAGAGGTACTGTGGTTTTAAGCGCATCCAGCCGTTCCCCGAGCGCAGCAGCAGTGTCGCGACCGTCCCAATCCGGCCGCACGCCCCAGCTCACCAAATAGGTTGCGCCGCCTTGTTATTCCACCGTCCTACGAGCGCAAATGAAATCGCGGACAGGTAAGTGGTTCGGCGGATATTGTACCCTTTACGCCATAGGTTCGCAGCACAGCCTTGCGCAGACCTTAACCTCCCGGCAAACCACGCGCCCAGTCTTCGAAGGGAGCCCCAACGTCGTGAAATACCTGCACACCATGGTCCGCGTGGCCGATCTCGACGCCTCGCTGGATTTCTACTGCAACAAGCTGGGATTGCTGGAGGTCTCGCGCACCGAGAATCCCGGGGGGCGTTTCACCCTCGTGTTCCTGTGCGCCCCCGGCGACGAGGCGGCGGCCGCCCAGCGCAAGGCCCCGACCGTCGAGCTGACCTATAACTGGGACCCCGAGGACTATGGCGGCGGGCGCAATTTTGGCCACCTGGCCTATGCGGTCGACGACATCTACGCGACCTGCCAGCGGCTGGCCGACGGCGGGGTGACGATCAACCGCCCGCCCCGCGACGGACGCATGGCCTTCGTCCGCTCGCCGGACGGCATCTCCATAGAGCTGCTGCAGGCCGGTCCCGCCAAGCCGCCGGCCGAGCCCTGGGCCTCCATGCCGAACGTGGGTGTGTGGTGAGCGGTCGTCTGGAGGGGCGCTGCGCGCTCATCACCGGGGCGGCCGGGGGCATCGGCCTGGGCTGCGCCGAGGCCTTCGCCAAGGAGGGCTGCGACATGGTCCTCATGGATATCGACGGCCCGCGGCTGGCCGCCGCCGCCGCGGACCTGGCCCGGAGGTCGGGCCGCAAGGTCCATGCGCTGACCTGCGATGTCAGCGACGCCGAGGCCGCCCGCGCCGCGGTGATCAAGGCCGCGGCCCTGCTGGGACGGATCGATGTCCTGGTCAATAACGCAGGCGTCCTGGCCCCGGGCGACATCCTCGACGCCGAGCTCGCCGACTTCGACCGGGTGCTGGCGATCAATCTTCGCGCGCCCTTCGTCATCGGCCAGACCGTGGCGCGCCACATGGTCGACGCCAAGATCAAGGGCTCGATCATCAACATGTCCTCGATCAACGCCATCCTGGCGATCCCCAACCAGGTCGCCTACGTGACCAGCAAGGGCGGCATCGGCCAGTTGACCAAGGCCATGGCGCTGGGCCTCGCGCCCTACGGCATCCGGGTCAACGCCATCGGCCCGGGCACCATCGTCACCGACATCCTGAAGGGCGTGATGGAGAATGACGACGCGCGCCGCAGGGTCCTGCAGCGCACCCCGCTCAAGCGTTTCGGCGAACCGGAGGAGATCGGCCGCGTGGCCGTGTTCCTGGCCAGCGAGGACGCCTCCTACATGACCGGCCAGACCATCTATCCCGACGGCGGACGGCTGGCCCTCAACTACACGGTGCCGGTCGACTAACCGGGCGCCCGCCGCCCACGGCGCATCATTCGGTGGCCGCGGTCGCCGAGACTAGCCTTGTGGTATGGCTGCGGCGTCGATCTCGGCCAGGACCAGCCGTACGGCCCTGGCGAAGGTCACCGAGACCCCGCTCGGGACCAGCAGGGCGTCATCGGCCTGCAGCGCCGCCTCGCCGCCCGGCCAGGACGCGGCGACGGCTTCCAGCGTCAGCAGCAGGGTCGCTTCGCTCGTGCAGGCGAGAGCGTCGCCGGCGTCCAGCGAACGGCGCCGGACATGGGCCCGATAGGCGCCGCGCCGGACCATGATGTTGAGATCGCGGATCGGCCCGAATTTCAGGCTGGCCTCGCATCGCGCCTCGCCGGGGAAGGCCAGGGGCGGGGAGGCGGCGTCCATCGTCACGGCCGTCCGCCCGTCGATGCTGAGGCTGAGGCCCGCGCCCTCGATCACGGTCAGCACCCGGTCGATCCCCGGGAAGCTGGAGAACGGCCCGCCCTCCGACACCTCGGCGATGCTGACCCGCCAGTCGAAGCCGTCCATGGTCGCGCCGGGAGGCTGCACGGCCAGTTCGCGGGTGATCCCGCCGCCGTTCTTCCAGGGGACCGCGATCCGGTCGACGGCGCGCAGGACGCGCGTCACGGGAGGATGCCCGGCAGGTCCAGGCCCTTCTCGCGGGCGACGTTGAGCGCGATCTCATAGCCGGCGTCGGCATGGCGCATGACGCCGCTGGCCGGGTCGTTCCACAGCACCCGCTCCAACCGCTTGGCGGCGGCCGGGGTGCCGTCGGCCACGATCACCATGCCGGCGTGCTGCGAGAACCCCATGCCCACCCCGCCGCCGTGGTGCAGCGACACCCAGGTGGCGCCCGACGCGGTATTGAGCAGGGCGTTCAGCAGCGGCCAGTCGGAGACCGCGTCGGAGCCGTCGCGCATAGCCTCGGTCTCACGGTTGGGGGAGGCGACGGAGCCTGAGTCGAGGTGATCGCGGCCGATCACCACCGGGGCCTTCAGCTCGCCGGAGGCCACCATCTCGTTGAAGGCCAGGCCCAGGCGGTGCCGGTCGCCCAGTCCCACCCAGCAGATCCGGGCGGGCAAGCCTTGGAACTTGATCCGCTTGGCGGCCATGTCGAGCCAGTTGTGCAGGTGGGCGTTGTCGGGGATCAGTTCCTTCACCTTGGCGTCGGTCTTGTAGATGTCCTCGGGATCCCCCGACAGCGCCGCCCAGCGGAAGGGCCCGATCCCGCGACAGAACAGCGGGCGGATATAGGCCGGCACGAAGCCCGGGAAGTCGAAGGCGTCGGCCACGCCCTCTTCCTTGGCCATCTGGCGGATATTGTTGCCGTAATCGACGGTCGGGACGCCCGCCGCCTGGAAGTCCAGCATCGATTGGACATGCACGGCCATGGAGGCGCGGGCGGCTTCCTCCACCTGCTTCGGGTCCTGGTCGCGCATGGCGGCCCAGCGCTCCAGGCTCCAGCCCGCGGGCAGGTAGCCGTTGATCGGATCATGGGCCGAGGTCTGGTCGGTCAGCAGGTCCGGCCGGACGCCGCGCGCGAACATCAGCGGCAGCAACTCGGCGGCGTTGCCCAGCAGGCCGACGGAGATCGGGGTCTTGTCGCGGCAGGACTGTTCGATCCAGGCCAGGGCCTCGTCGAGATCCTCGGTGGAGCGGTCGAGATAGCCGGTGCGCAGCCGCATGGCGATGCTGGCGGGATTGCACTCGATGGCCAGGCAGGAAGCGCCGGCCATCACCGCCGCCAGGGGCTGGGCGCCGCCCATGCCGCCCAGGCCGGCGGTCAGCAGCCACTTGCCGGAGAGGTCGCCGCCATGGTGCTGGCGGCCCATCTCCACGAAGGTCTCATAGGTGCCCTGAACGATTCCCTGGGCGCCGATATAGATCCAGGAGCCGGCGGTCATCTGGCCGTACATGGCCAGGCCCTTGCGATCGAGTTCGTTGAAGTGCTCCCAGGTCGCCCAGCGCGGCACCAGGTTGGAGTTGGCGATCAGCACCCGGGGCGCGTCGGCGTGGGTCCTGAACACCCCCACCGGCTTGCCCGATTGCACCAACAGGGTCTCGTCGTCTTCCAGCCGGCGCAGGGTCTCGACGATCTTGTCGAAGCTCTCCCAGTCCCGCGCCGCACGGCCGATGCCGCCATAGACCACCAGCTCCTCGGGCCGCTCGGCCACGTCGGGATGCAGGTTGTTCATCAGCATCCGCAGCGGCGCCTCGGTGAGCCAGCTCTTGGCGGTGAGGGTCTGGCCGGTGGCGGGGCGGATGACGCGGGTGGTGTCGAGGCGGGTCATGGAGAACTCAAGCTTTGGCGAAGGCGACGCACGCCTTCAGGACTTCGGTGAGAGCCGCGCGCATCGGGGCGGCCTGGATGTCGGAATAGGGGGCGGGCCAGGTGGCCGGGGTCGGCGGCTCGGCCGGATCGTCCATGTAGCCGCGGCAGGCGAGCTCCATCTGGACGGCGTGAACGCCGTCTCCCGGCTGGCCGTAACGCCGGGTGGTCCAGCCGCCCTTGAAGCGGCCGTTGGTGACGCGGGAATAGCCGCTGGCGTCGCAGGCCGCCTCGACGGCGGCGGTCAGGAGCGGACTGCAGCTCTCGCCCGAATTGGTGCCTAGGCTAAAGTTCGGCAGCTCACCTTCGAACAGGCGCGGAATGACCGAGCGGATCGAATGGGCCTCGTAGAGCACCACCTTGTCGTGGACGCCGCGCAGTCGGGTCAGCTCGGCTTGCAGGGCCTCGTGATAGGGCGCGAAATAGGTCTCCCGTCGCCGCGCGATCTCGGCGGCGTCCGGGTTGCCATCGGCATAGAGCGGTTCGCCGTCGAAGGTGGTGGTCGGGCAGAGCTCGGTGGTCGCCTGGCCCGGATAGAGCGAGGCGCCCGACGGATCGCGGTTCACGTCGATCACCGTGCGGCTGATGGCCGTGCGCACGGTTGTCGCCCCGAGGTCGCGGGCGAAGCCGTACAGCCGGTCGATCCACCAGTCGGCGTCCTTCCGCGCCAGCCAGGGCGAGGCCAGGCGCTTCTCGATCTCCAGCGGGATCAGGGTCCCGGTGTGCGGGAAGCTGACCACCAGGGGACCGGCGCCACGATGGACCTCCAGCCACTCCATCACGACACGCCCGGCAGGCTGACGGCCTTGGCGGCCTCGATCACCGCGCCCGAACGCACCAGCGCGATGGCGGCCTCCATGTCCGGGTGGAAATGGCGGTCATCGGCCAGGTGCGGGACCTGGGCGCGGAGGGCGGCGCGGGCCGCCTCCAGGACGGAGCTCGAGGTCAGGGGCGCGTGGAAGTCGCAGCCCTGGGCGGCGGCCAGCAATTCGATGCCGATGACAGCGGTCGCATTGTCGACCATGCCCAGCAGTCGCCGCGCGCCGTGGGCGGCCATGGAGACGTGGTCTTCCTGGTTGGCGGAGGTGGGGATGGAGTCGACGCTGGCCGGATAGGCCTTCTGCTTGTTCTCGCTGACCAGGGCCGCGGCGGTCACCTGCGGGATCATGAAGCCGGAATTCAAGCCCGGCTTGGGCGTCAGGAACGCCGGCAGGCCCGAGAGCGCCGGGTCCACCAGCATGGCGATCCGCCGCTCGGCCAGGGAGCCGATCTCGCAGACGGCCAGGGCGATCATGTCGGCGGCGAAGGCCACCGGCTCGGCGTGGAAATTGCCGCCGGACAGGGCCTCGTCGCTCTCCGGGAAGATGAGCGGATTGTCGGTGACGCCATTGGCCTCGGTGGCGAGGGTGGTCGCGGCCTGGCGCAGGACGTCGAGGGCCGCGCCCATCACCTGCGGCTGGCAGCGCAGGCAATAGGGGTCCTGCACCCGCTCATCGCCCTGCAGGTGGGAGGCGCGGATCGCCGAGCCGGCCATCAGGGCGCGGAGGGCGTCGGCGGTCTCGATCTGGCCGGCATGGCGGCGCAGGGCGTGGATGCGGGGATCGAAGGGGGTGTCCGACCCCTTGGCGGCCTCGGTCGACAGGGCTCCGGTCACCAGGGCGGTCTGGAACAGCCGCTCAGCCCCGAACAGGGCGGCCAAGGCGTTGGCGGTGGAGAACTGGGTGCCGTTCAGTAGGGCCAGGCCCTCCTTGGGCCCGAGCGTCAGCGGCGAGAGCCCGGCCTTCGCCAGGGCCTGGGCGGCCGGCATCCGCGCTTCACCGACGAAGATCTCGCCCACCCCGATCATGGTCGCCGCCATATGGGCCAGCGGGGCGAGGTCTCCCGAGGCGCCCACCGACCCCTGGCCCGGAATGACCGGTGTCAGGCCCTTGGTCAGCATGGCCTCCAGCAGGGCGACCGTGGCTGGCCTCACCCCCGAGGCGCCCTGGGCCAGGCTCGCTAGCTTGAGCGCCAGCATCAGCCGGATCACTGGAACGGGAGAGGCCTCGCCCACGCCCGCGGCGTGTGAGAGTACGATGTTCCGCTGCAGGGTCTCCAGGTCGGCCGCGGCGATGCGGACGCTGGCCAGCTTCCCGAAGCCGGTGTTGATCCCGTAGACCGGCTCGCCCTTGGCCAGGATCCGCTCCACGGCCGCGGCGCTCTCGGCGATCAGCGGGGCGCAAGCCGGGTCGAGCCTCGCGCCGGCGCCCCGATAGATCGCCGCCCAGTCGGCGAGGCTCGCCTCACCGGGCCGCAAGACGACGTCGTTCATAGTCCACTCCAGACGCGGGCATGGAGCGGGTTGAACCCCATGCGATAGACAAGTTCGGCCGGGCGCTCGATGTCCCAAACGGCGAGGTCGCAGCGCTTGCCGGCCTCAAGGGTCCCGGTTTCGGCCAGCATTCCCAGGGCGCGGGCGGCCTCCCGCGTGACGCCTGCCAGGCACTCCTCGACCGTCAGCCGGAACAGGGTCGCGCCCATGTTCATGGTGAGCAGCAAGGAGGTGAGCGGCGAGGTGCCGGGATTGCAGTCGGTGGCCAAGGCGATGGGCACGCCGGCGGCGCGCAGGGCCTCGATCGGCGGCGGCACGGTTTCGCGCACGAAGTAGTAGGCGCCGGGCAGCAGGGTGGCGACCACGCCCGCCCGGGCCATGGCCGCGATCCCGGCCGCGTCCAGGTGCTCCAGGTGGTCGGCCGACAGCGCTCCGAACTCGGCGGCCAGAGCCGCGCCTTTGAGGTTGGAGAGCTGCTCGGCGTGCAGCTTGACGCGCAGACCGTGCGCCCTGGCCGCCTCGAACACCCGCCGCGTCTGGTCCGGGGTGAAGCCGATCCCCTCGCAGAAGGCGTCCACCGCGTCGGCCAGGCCCTCGGCTGCCACCGCCGGGATCATTTCGCGGCAGACCAGGTCGATATAGCCCTCCGGATCGCCCGCGAACTCCGGCGGTAGGGCGTGGGCGCCCAGGAAGGTGGTCTTGATGGTCACGGGGCGGCGCTGCTCCAGGGCGCGGGCGGCACGCAGCGATTTCAGCTCGTGCTCCAGCGAAAGCCCGTAACCGGACTTCACCTCGACGGTGGTCGCCCCCTCGGCGATCAGGGCGTCCAGGCGGGGCAGGGCGCTGGCGACCAACTCCGCCTCGCTGGCCGTCCGCGTGGCGGCCATGGTCGAGACGATGCCGCCGCCGGCCCGGGCTATCTCCTCGTAGGAGGCGCCGGCCAGCCGTAGTTCGAACTCGTGGGCGCGGTCGCCGCCGAACACCAGGTGGGTGTGAGGGTCGATCAGCCCCGGCGTGATCCAGCGGCCCCTACAGTCGATGGTTTCGTCGGTCACGAAGGCCGGCGCCTCGGAGGCGGGCCCGGCATAGACGATCCGGCCGTCGCGGGCGGCGACGCACCCGTCGTCCACCTCGCCCAGCCCCGGCCGCCCGGAGGCGAGCGTGGCGAGGCGGGCGCGGGCCCAGACCCTATCGCAGCGCATGGCCGCCTCCTTCCCTCGGTCGTCGAATATGTATAGACATATGTCCGAGACGGGAGGCTTGTCCAGTGACCGATCCGACGACGACCCTGTGGTTCGAAAGCGCCCTGCTGGAAACGGGATGGGCTGACAATGTCCGCCTGACACTACAGGGCGGCCGGATCGTCCGCGTCCAGGACGGCGTCCCGCGCGAGGTCCATGAGTCGGCTAACGGCCCTGCGGTCCCGGGCCTGCCCAACCTGCACAGCCACGCCTTCCAGCGCGGCATGGCGGGCCTGGCGGAGGTGCGCGGTCCGGCCGGCGATAGCTTCTGGACCTGGCGCGAGGTCATGTACCGCTTCCTGGAACGCCTGGGTCCCGAAGAGGTCGAGGCCATCGCCGCCCAGGCCTATGTCGAGATGCTGGAGGCCGGATTCACCCGGGTGGGGGAGTTCCACTACCTGCACCACGACCGCGACGGTTCGCCCTTCGCCGATCCCGCCGAGATGGCCGCCCGGATCGCGGCGGCGGCCGGCGAAAGCGGCATCGGGCTGACGCTTCTGCCGGTCTTCTATGCCCATTCCGGCTTCGGCGGCGCGGACCCGACTCCAGGCCAGGCCCGCTTCGTCCACGATATCGACGGCTTCGCGCGCCTGCTCGAGGCCAGCCGCAAGGCGGTGGCGGACCTCACCGGCGCGGTGGTCGGCCTGGCGCCGCACAGCCTGCGGGCTGTGACTCCTGGCGAGCTGAGCGCCCTCGTGGGCCTGGCGGGCAAGGGCCCGGTCCACATCCACGTGGCCGAGCAGACCCAGGAGGTCCAGGACTGCCTGGCCTGGTCCGGCCAGCGCCCGGTCGAATGGTTGCTGGCCAATGCCCCGGTCGATCCGCGCTGGTGCCTGGTCCACGCCACCCATGTCACCCTGGAGGAGATCGCCGACATGGCCCGCGCCGGAGCGGTTGTGGGGCTCTGCCCCATCACCGAGGCCAATCTCGGGGACGGCCTGTTCCTGGCGCCGGAGTTCCGCCAGCAGGGCGGCCGGTTCGGGATCGGCTCGGATTCCAACGTCCTGATCGACGTCGCCGAGGAGCTGCGCACCCTCGAATACGGCCAGCGCCTGGCGCGCCGGAATCGCAATGTCATGGCCGCCGAGCCGGGCGATTCCACCGGGGCGGGCCTCTATCGCGCGGCCCTGGCGGGCGGCGCCCAGGCGCTCGGGGTCGGGGCTCCGCGGCTGGCGGTGGGCGAGCTCGCCGACATCGTCACCCTCGACGCCGGCCATCCGGCCCTGGCCGCCCGGCGCGGCGACGCCCTGATCGACAGCTGGGTGTTCGCTGGACGCCAGGGCGTGGTCGACGGGGTCTGGCGCGCGGGCGTCAAGTTGGTCGGCGGAGGTCGCCACCACGCCCGCGACGCCGTCGCCGACCGCTACCGCAGGGCCCTGGCCCGCGTGCTGGCATGAGCGCGCCGCTGCATCAGCGCATCCGCGGCCAGATCGAGGACCAGATTCTCTCCGGAGCCTGGCCGCCGGGCCATCGCATTCCCTACGAACACGAGTTGATGGCCGCCCACGGCTGCTCGCGCATGACCGTGAACAAGGCGATGACGGCGTTGGCCGAGGCCGGGCTGATCGAGCGCCGCCGCCGGGCCGGCTCCTTCGTGGCCCGGCCCAAGGTCCATTCGGCGGTGTTGGACATCCCCGACCTGCGCTCGGAAGTCACCCGTCGCGGCCAGACCTACGCCTTCCGGCTGATCTCCAGCCGCCGCCGTGCGGCCAAGGGTCCGGCCGAGATCGAGCTGGCGGGCGGCGGAGCCCTGCTGGACCTGCGCGGCCTGCACCTGGCCGCGGGCCGGCCCCTGGCCGTCGAGGCCCGCCTGATCAGCTTGGCCGTCGCGCCGGAAGCCGCTGGGATCGATTTCTCCGGGGAGCCGCCCGGCGCCTGGCTGCTGGAGCACGTCCCCTGGACTGAGGCCGAGCATCGGATCAGCGCGGTCGGCGCCGACGCCGCCACGGCGAAATTGCTGGAGATCCCGCGTGGCGCGGCCTGCCTGGCGGTCGACCGCCGCACCTGGCGCGGCCCCACCCACGTCACCCAGGTCCGCCAGCTCTTCCCGGGCGAGGCCTATGACCTCGTGGCGAGGTTCGGGTCGTCGCGGGGCGGGTAGGCGCGCAAACCCAACTGTCATCCCGGTTTGCGAAACAAGACCGGGACCCATGAACACCGGATGGCCCAAGCCGTGGCGCGGCCTCGCCTCCCTCGTGGAGCCCGGTGCGTATGGGTCCCGGATAAGCGCTTCGCGCTTTCCGGGATGACACTCAGGGGTTAGTCGCAGCGGAGCGGGGCGGGTAGACGTGTGACGCCCCGCTTGGGTCTTCCACCGTCCCGCCGTCGGCGCTCAGATAGCTTGGCCCCACCGGCGCCTTGCCGTGCCCGCCGGGGATGTCCAGCACATAGGTCGGCTGGCAGAGGCCGGAATAGTCGCCCCGCAGGGCCCGCATCAGCGTCTGGCCCTGCGCGATCGTGGTCCGCAGGTGGCCGGTGCCGGGCGCGAGGTCGCCCTGGTGCAGGTAATAGGGCTTGATCCGGGTCTCGACGAAGGCGCGCATCAGGGCGCCCAGGGTCGCGGGATCGTCATTGACCCCGCGCAGCAGCACGCTCTGGCTGACCAGGGGAATGCCCGCCTCAACGAACCGGGCGCAGGCCGCCCGCGCCGCCGGCGTCAGCTCGCGCGGATGGTTGGCGTGGATCGCCACATAGACCGCCTTGTCGGGCCGCTTCAGGGCCGCGACCAGCTCATCGGTGACCGCGCCCGGATCGACCACCGGCACGCGGGTGTGGAAGCGGACGACCTTGACATGATCGATGGCGTCCAGCCGCGCCATCAGCTCCCGAAGGCGCCGGGCCGACAGCACCAGCGGATCGCCGCCGGTGACGATGACCTCCCAGATCTCCGGCCGCGCGGCGATATAGGCGAGGGCCGCGTCCAGCTCGGCGGGCGTGAGCGCGCCCAGCCCCTGCGGCCCGACCATCTCGCGGCGGAAGCAGAACCGGCAATAGACCGCGCAGGTGTGGGTGACCTTGAGCAGCACCCGGTCGGGATAGCGGTGGACGATCCCCGCCACCGGGCTGCGCACCGCGTCGCCGATGGGATCGGCGCGCTCGTCGGGATGAACGTCCAACTCATGGATATCGGGCAGGAACTGGCGGGCGATGGGATCGTCGGCGGTCTCCACCAGTTCGGCCATGGCGGGCGTGATGGCGACCGCGTACTGGGCGGCCACGCGCTCCAGGTCGGGAAGCTGGCCCGGCGAAATCAGCTTGGCCTCGGCGAGCGCCGCCGCACTGCGCAGAGTGGTCTGATAGGTCATGGGCCGCATATGGCCCACGGGGCCGCGCCCGGCAATCAGTCGGTCGCGGCCACCGGGGTCCACAGCACCTGTTCGATCCGGCTGGCCCCGGTCGCCAGCATGACCAGCCGGTCGAAGCCGAGCGCGATTCCGCAGGCTTGCGGCATGTGCTCGAGCGCGGCCAGGAAGTCCTCGTCGATGGGATAGCGCTCGCCATAGACGCGGGCCTTCTCGTCCATTTCGACCTGGAACCTGCGCCGCTGCTCGGCGGGATCGGTGAGTTCCCCGAAGGCGTTGGCCAGCTCCACCCCGCAAGCATAGAGCTCGAAGCGCTCGGCCACCCGCGGATCGCCCGGCTTGGGCCGCGCCAGGGCGGCCTCGCAGACCGGATACTCGCAGAGGATGGTCGCCCGGCCCATGCCCAGGTTCGGCTCGATCTTCTCCACCAGCACCCGGCTGAACACGTCGGTCCAGGTGTCGTCGGCGGCCACCCGAATTCCGACCGCCGCGGCCGCCCGCGCCAAGCTATCGCGGTCCGTCGCGCCGTCCGCCCCGACACTGGCCAGTAGATCGATCCCGACGAACCGTTCAAAGGCCTCCGCCAGGGTCACGCGCTCCGGCTCGGCGAAGGGATCGGCGGTCTGGCCGCGCCAGGTCAGGGCCTTGGTCCCCGCCGTCTCGGCGGCCAGCGCCAGCAGGGCGGCGCTGTCGGCCATCAGGGCCTCATAGGTCTCGCCCGCCCGGTACCATTCCAGCAGGGTGAATTCCGGATGGTGCAGCGGCCCGCGCTCGCGATTGCGCCACACCCGGGCGAAGTCGAAGATCTTGGTCTCGCCGGCCGCCAGCAGCTTCTTGGCCGCGAATTCCGGCGAGGTGTGCAGATAGAGCGTCGAGCGCCGGCCGTCGGTGGTGATCGCCTCGGTGGCGAAGGCGTGCAGGTGAGCCTCGTTTCCGGGCGAGACCTGCAGGGCCGCGGCCTCCACCTCGGTGAAGCCGTCGGCCTCGAACCAGGCGCGCAGCTCGCGCTTGATGGCGTTGCGCGCGGTCAGGAACGGGCGGCGGTCGCGGTGGCTGTCAGGACGCCACCAGGGCGAGGGCAGGGCGGTCGGCATGAGGCTGTTTACGGTGTCGCAGGCCGCGCGCGAAGCGGGAGAGCTATGGCGATCCTGGCAAGGTTCGCTATAGGGGCGGGCAAAGCATCATCGACGCGGCGGTCGAATCCGCCGCGAACTTGAGGAAGACCGACTTGAAGGTAATCGCCAGCTCCCTGCGTAAAGGCTCCGTCGTCGACATGGACGGCAAGCTCTATGTGGTCCTCAACGCCGAGAACATCCATCCCGGCAAGGGCACGCCGGTGACCCAACTCAACATGCGGCGCATCTCCGACGGGGTGAAGGTGTCCGAACGCTACCGCACCACCGAACAGGTCGAGAAGGCCTTCGTGGACGAGCGCGACCACACCTTCCTGTACCAGGACGGCGACGGCTTCCACTTCATGAACCCGGAGAACTACGACCAGGTCACCGCCTCGGCCGAGGTGGTGGGCGACGCCGCGCCGTTCCTGCAGGAGGGCATGACCATCCAGGTGGCCACCCACAATGACGTGCCGATCTCGTTGACCCTGCCGCGCACGGTGACCCTGGAGATCGTCGAGACCGAACCGTCGGTGAAGGGCCAGACCGCCTCGTCGTCCTACAAGCCGGCGATTCTCTCGAACGGGGTGAAGACCACCGTGCCGCCCTATATCGCCGTGGGCACCCGTGTGGTGATCCTCACCGAGGACAACAGCTACCTCGAGCGCGCCAAGGACTGAGGACGAATCCCTTCTCCCCTTGCGGGAGAAGGTGGCCCCGCGAGAGCGGGGTCGGATGAGGGGTCGATAGCCCTATCGGTCTGATGTCTGAGTTACGGCTGGACCGAACGCTGGTCGGAGAGATCTGAGAGACCCCTCATCCGACCGTTCTCCAAACGGCCACCTTCTCCCGCAAGGGGAGAAGGGACGTGAGTGCCTAGCGCTTGCGGAACGTCGGGCGCGCGCCGCCGCCGACCCGGGGGCCGTCGGTCTTGTGGCGGTAGGTGATGCGGCCGCGGGTCAGGTCGTAGGGGGTCATCTCGACGATGACGCGGTCGCCGACCAGCGAACGGATGCGGTTCTTCTTCATCTTGCCCGCCGTGTAGGCGAGAATCTCGTGGTCGTTGTCGAGCTTCACGCGGAACCGGCCCTCAGGCAGCAGTTCTACGATCAGGCCGTCGAACTCGATCAGCTCTTCCTTGGCCATACGAGGCCTCCTCTCCGCCGGGACGTCCGGCGAGGTCGTGAAAAAATGAAAACGGGCCGGCGTGAGCCGGCCCGTCTGGCAGTGGCGGGCTTACGCCCGCAAAGGCCTTAGGCGGATTGCAGCTGACCAGCCGACATCTTGCCGCTGCGCTGATCGCGCTCCAGTTCGAAGGCGACGCGTTGGCCTTCGTTCAGGGTGCCCATGCCGGCGCGCTCAACGGCCGAGATGTGCACGAAAACGTCGGCGCCGCCGTCATCGGGTTGGATGAAGCCGAAGCCCTTGGTTCCGTTGAACCACTTAACAATACCGGTAGCCATGAGAAGTCCCCTTCCGGGTCTTAATATTACCTCGCGCCAAGAGCGGCCGAGGGATCAAAATTTCGGATGGGGTCGAGGGCAGGTCCGGATGTTCGAGTAAACTCGAACTGGGATAGCGGCCGAACCAAAACGATATTCGATACGGTCGTAGACCATCTACTGGGAAAAAAAGCAATTCCTTTCGGCGAACGCCGCGATCAAGCCGCCGTTATCTGGCGGAAGCGGGGCGCCGCCAGGGTTGCAGGGGTGTCTCGACCACACCGGGCGATGGCGCCTATGCCGCGAGACCGTCCGGTGAGAAGCTGCGCCATCCCAGCGGAGATCGCGCCATGAGCCTCTATGTGTTCGCCCTGTTGATCGGCGTGATCGCCGGCCTGCGCGCCATGACCGCGCCCGCCGCGGTGAGCTGGGCCGCGGCCCTGGGCTGGCTGTCGCTCGACGGCACGCCCTTGGCCTTCCTGGGCTTCAAGTACACGCCCTGGATTTTCACCGCCCTGGCCGTGGTCGAGCTGATCAGCGACCAGCTGCCCAAGACCCCCAGCCGCAAGGTCCCGGTCCAGTTCGGCGCCCGGGTCCTCATGGGCGGCCTCTGCGGCGCGGCTATCGGCGCCAGCCAGGGTCAGCTTGTCGGCGGCCTGATCGCCGGCGTCGTCGGGGCGGTGATCGGGACCCTGGGTGGCTACGAGGCCCGTTCTCGGTTGGTCAAGGCTATCGGTGGCCGGGATTTCCCCATCGCCCTGCTGGAAGACGCCGTCGCGGTCGGCGGCGCCTACCTGATCGTGACCTCGCTCGCCTGATGCCGGCCTTCGACGCCATCGTCGTCGGGGCGGGCCAGGCTGGTCCATTCCTCGCCGTGCGGCTGGCCGGCGCGGGGATGAGCGTCGCGCTCGTCGAGCGCAAGCTGTTCGGCGGCACCTGCGTCAACACCGGCTGCATGCCGACCAAGACCCTGGTGGCCAGCGCCTATGCCGCCCACCTGGCCCGCCGCGCGGCCGACTATGGCGTCGTCCTCCAGGGCGAGGTCGGTGTCGACATGGCCCGGGTGAAGGCCCGCCAGGACAAGGTGGTCACCGACGCCCGGGGAAATCTCGAGACCTGGCTGAGGGGCGCCAAGGGCGTCACGGTCTTCCAGGGCCACGCTCGATTCGAGTCGCCCACCGAGCTGCGGGTCGGCGACGACGTCCTGACCGCCCCGCGCATCTTCATCAATGTCGGCGGCCGCGCCCTGGTCCCCGACATGCCCGGGGTGAACGAGGTCGACTACCTCACCAACACCTCGATGCTGGCGCTCGATGTCCTGCCGCGCCATCTGGTGATCGTCGGCGGCAGCTATATCGGGCTGGAGTTCGCCCAGATGTACCGCCGCTTCGGCGCCCAGGTCACGGTGGTCGAGAAGGGACCCCGCCTGATCGGCCGCGAGGACGCCGACGTCTCCGACGCCATCCGCGAGATCCTGGAAGGCGAGGGGATCGCCTTCCGCCTCAAGGCCGAGTGCATCAGCTTCCGTCAGCACGGGCCCGACATCGCCGTGGGCGTCGACTGCGAGAACGGCGAACCGGAGGTGCTGGGCTCCCACGCCCTGCTGGCCGTCGGCCGCAAACCCAATACCGACGACCTCGGCCTGGACAAGGCCGGCGTCACGCTCGACCCGCGCGGCTATATCGTGGTCGACGACCAGCTCCGCACCAATGTGGAGGGGATCTGGGCCATGGGCGACTGCAACGGCAAGGGCGCCTTCACCCACACCGCATATAACGACTTCGAGATCGTCGCCGCCAACCTGCTGGACGACGACCCGCGCCGGGTCAGCGACCGTATCTCCGCCTACGCCCTCTATACCGACCCGCCGCTGGGCCGGGTGGGCATGTCGGAGACCGAGGCCAGGGCGTCGGGCCGCAAGGTCCTGGCCGGAACCCGGCCCATGAGCCGGGTCGGTCGGGCGGTGGAAAAGGGTGAGACCCAGGGCTTCATGCGCATCCTGGTCGACGCCGACAGCCGCGAGATCCTGGGCGCCTCGATCCTGGGGACCTCCGGCGACGAGGCGATCCACGCCGTCCTCGACCTGATGTACGCCAAGGCGCCCTATTCAGTGCTGCAGCGCGCCGTGCATATCCACCCGACCGTCGCCGAACTGATCCCGACAATGCTGGGCGAGCTCAAGCCGCTGTAGGACGTCGCGAGGTCGTCGTCCTTCTCCCCTTGCGGGAGAAGGTGGCCCCGCGAGAGCGGGGTCGGATGAGGGGTCGATAGTCCTATCCGTCTGAGACCTGAGTTGACGCTAGGCCGAGAGCTCACCGGAGAATTCTGAGAGACCCCTCATCCGTCGGGCTCCTCGCCCGACACCTTCTCCCGCAAGGGGAGAAGGACACACGCCGGCCTGGTTCCATGGACCAGGGCGCTTACCGCGATTTTGGAAAGAAGCAGGCGGCTCTGCGCGCCCGAAAGGTCCAATGGCTCCCCGAGCAGGACTCGAACCTGCGACAAGTCGGTTAACAGCCGACTGCTCTACCAGCTGAGCTATCGGGGATCACCTTGGAGGCGGCGATATACGTCGCGTCGGGCGGGCGCGCAAGCCATGGATATCTTGTCGCGGGCCAGCCTCAAAAAAAGAGCCCGGCCGAGGCCGGGCTTTACGAAGTCGGTGATGGTGGGGTGCCTTCCGGAGAAGACAGTGCGAGGTTCGACCAACATGGTTAAGCGAGGATTAAGACCTGCCGGGGCCTGCTCCAAAACGCCGCGTCGGAGCGGGCGGACCTTGAGGCGACGGGCCGATCTCCGCTAGTCAGGACCCACGCGACGAGCGGTCCGGGAGCAGACGGAAATGCGTATCCATTTCACGGGCATGGCCGGGGCGGGGATGAGCGCCGTTGCGCTGCTGATGCGCGACGCGGGCCACGAGGTTTCGGGTTCAGACGAGGACGTCTTCCCGCCCATGTCGACCTATGTGGAAAGCCTGGGCTTCCCCTTTCATCGGCGATTCGATGCGGCGAATCTCCCGGCCGAGCTGGACGTCCTGGTGCTGGGGACCAGCGCCAAGCTGGGCGCCGAGACCAATCCCGAGGTGATCGCCGCCCGCGCCCGCGGCGTGCGGGTCACCACCTTCGCCGAGATGCTGGGGGAGACGACGCTTGGCCGCGAGGTCACGGTGGTGGCCGGCTCCTTCGGCAAATCGAGCTGCACGGCGCTGATGGCCCACATCCTGCGCCAGGCCGGGAACGATCCGGGCTGGATGGTCGGGGCCATCTCGCCCTCTCTGCCGGAGACCGGTCATTGGGGGAGGGGCCAGGTGGTGCTGGAGGGCGACGAGTACATCGTCTCCGGCGCCGACCGCCGGTCCAAGTTCGCCCTCTACCACCCCGACCACCTGCTACTGACGTCGCTGATCCACGACCACGTCAACGTCTTCCCGACCTTCGCCGACTACGAGGCGCCCTTCCTCGAGCTGCTGCGGGGTCTGCCCATGAGCGGCCTGGCCATGCTGCAGGACCATCCGGCGATCCGCGCCGTGGCCCATCACACCAAGGCCCGGGTGGTCTGGTACGACACGGCCCCCTGTGACGGCTGGTTCAGCCGCGACGTCACGTTCGGCGAGACCACCAGCTTCGTGCTGGTGGCCCCCGACGGCCGCGAGATCGACCTGCGCACCCAGCTGCTCGGCGCTCACAATGTGGAGAACATCGTCGGCGTCGCGGCCTATCTGCTGGAGCGCGACCTGGTCAGCCCCGACCAGCTCGCCCGCGCCCTGGAGAGCTTCGGCGGCATCCGCCGCCGGCTGGACCGCCTGACCGGCGCCTCCAAGGTCCCGCTGATCGAGGGCTTCGGCTCCTCCTACGAGAAGGCTCGCTCGGCCATCGAGGCCATGCAGCTGCACTATCCAGACCGGCCGCTGATCGTGGTCTTCGAGCCCCACACCTTCTCCTGGCGCTCCCGCGACGCGCTCAGCTGGTATGACACGGTGTTCGAGGGCGCGGCCCGGGTTCTGATGATCCCGCCGCCCACCCATGGGGCGGCCAGCCATCATCAGTCCACCCATGACGAGATCGTCGCGCGGACCGCCGCCGCCGGCGTGGCGGTGCAGGCCGTGACCCTCGCCGACGACGTCATCGCCGCGCTGTCGGACCTGCGCGGCGACGAGGCTGTCCTGCTGCTCTCGTCTGGCCCTTTGCTGGGCCTGCCCGACAGCCTGCCGCCGGTGTTCGACAGGCTGTACGGCGAAGCCGTCGCCGCCTAGGCCGCGATCCGCGCGGCGATCAGCGGCTCCAGCCAGGCGCCGCGCTCGATGACGCTCATGTGGGTCGTGCCCGGCAGGACCGCGAGCTGGGCGCTGGGGATCAGCCGCTTCATCTCCGCGGCGTGCTCGATGCGGGTGAAGTCGTTGTCGCCGATGACCAGCAACGTCTTGGCGCGGATCGCGCCGAGCTGCGCCGGGGTCCAGCCCTCCCAGGAGCCCAGCATGGCGTTCAGCTTTTCCAGCACCGGGAAGAAGGTCTCAGGCTTGGGATTGTGCCTGTTGTAGTTGGCCTGCCAGGACGCGAAATCCGCCTCCGTCGGCAGCAGTGGGATGAGCTCGGCCGAAGGTTCCTTGATCTCGCCGCGCTGCAGCTTGGCCAGTTCGGGCAGCATGCCGTCGAGATTGTAGGTCGTGCCCACCGCGGTGAGGCTGGCCGCCAGGGCCGGATGGCGGATCGCCACGCCGGTCGCGATCATCCCGCCCAGGCTGTGGCCGAACAGATGGGCCTGCTTGACCCCCAGATGGTTGAGCACGCCGGCCACGTCGTCGCTCATCCGCTCGAGCTTGAACGGCCCCTCGCGGTCGCCGGTGTGTCCGTGGCCCTGCGGTTCGATGGCGATGATCGGCCAGGTCTTGGAGAACCGCGGGATGATGTCGGCGGTGAAGGCGGTGTCGATGGCCATTACCCCGCCGGGCAGCAGCACCATCGGCGTCTTGCCGCCGGTCGGCGACCCGCCGTGCAGCTCGTAATAGACGCTCAGGCCGTCGACCTCGGCGTGGCCGCCGGTTCTCGTCTTGGTTTCCATGGCAAGTCCCTTGTCGCTCATGCCAAGGCCGGAGGCCAACGACGCGCCCGCGGCCAGCATCAGCCGCCGGCTGGGACCTGGCGCAGTCGGTTTCGTCATCGGGAGTCCTCCGGTCCGGTTACATTGGAACGACGAACGATGACGTCCCGACCCGACATCAGGCCGAGAGAATAGTCTAATTCACGGCGTCGTCCCGGTCAGTGGCGCGCCGGGATGGGTTGCACATATTCGCCCCCCATGGCCTCCGCCTCTTTGAACTGCGCCCGCTTGGGCCCGAGATAGCCGAACAGGAAGGCGGCGACCTTGCGCATCTGGATCTCCTCCGAGCCCTCGGTGATCCGGTAGCGGCGGTGGTGGCGGTAGATGTGCTCGAAGGGCTTGTGGCGCGAATAGCCGATGCCCCCGTGCACCTGCATGGCCCGGTCGGCGGCCTCGCAGACCAGCCGGTTGGCCCAGTAGTTACACATGGAGACCTTGTCGGAGATCGTCCGCTCGATCTCCTTGTGCTCCATCCGGTCCATGTCCCAGGCGGTCTTGCGGATCAGCAGGCGCAGCATCTCGCACTGGGTCGCCAGCTCCACGAGTGGGAACTGGATGCCCTGGTTGTCGGACAGCGGCTTGCCGAACGGTTTGCGGGCCCGGGCGTATTTCACGCTCTCCTCGATGCAGTAGACCGCCGCCCCCAGGGACGAGGCCGCCTGGCGGATGCGGTTCTGGTGCACGAAGCTCTGCCCAAGCCCCAGTCCGCGGTCGATCTGGCCCCAATAGCTGTCCTCGGGGACCCAGACGTCGGTGAAGCTGACCCGCGGGTGGTCGGTGGGCATGTTGAAGGTCCAGAGATACTCCTCGACCTTCACGCCGGGCGTGTCGGCCGGAACGATGAAGCAGGTGATCCCCGTGGCGTCGCCGTCCTTGCCGCTGGTGCGGGCGAAGACCATCACGTGGGTCGCCACGTGCATGCCAGTGGTCCACATTTTTTCGCCGCGGATCAGCCAGCCGGGCTTGCCGTCCTTGTCCTGGCGGACGGCGGTGGTCTCCATGAAGGTGGCGTCTGAGCCGTGGTTGGGTTCGGTCAGCCCAAAGCCGGTGCGCATCTGGCCGGCCAGCAGCTTGGCGCCGTCGCGGTCGTACTGGGCGTTGGTGGCGAATTCCTTGAACATCAGGATGAAGGGGTTGTTGCCGACGATGGAGTGCTCGTTCTGCAGATCGTTGTGCAGGCCCAGCCCCTTGGCCGCCAGGTGCTCGCGGATCACCGCCATGTCGAGGTTCGAGCCGCCCTTGCCGCCCATCTCGGCGGGCCAGGCATAGCGCAGGTGCCCGGCCTCGTCGGCGAGCTTGCGGGCCTGGCCCAGCAGCTCCTCCCATTCCTTCTTCGGCAGGCCGCCGGCCTCCCAGTCGGTGCGTTCGTATTCCCGCCGATGGTCGAAGTACTTCATGTTGTCGTCCCGCTGCTCCAGCGGCTTGATCTTGGCCTCGATGAAGGCGTCCAGTTCCCCCAGGTAAGCTTCGAGTTCCGGGCTGATGCTGAAATCCACGGGTGTCTCCTCCGATACGGGCCGACGTCTTTTTGGCCGTTTACAAGCCGGCGCCGAACGCTGCAGATCATTGAATTAGATCACGACAAAGGTTCCCCGGCGTCATGGAAGACACCATTTTTTCAAGCCTTTCGCGGCTGGCCCCCCGCCTGGCCGAGGGCGGTGCGACGATCGAGGCTCTGCAGCGCCTTTCGGGGGGCGCCAGCATGGAGACCTGGGCCTTCGCCGTGGCTGGACCGCGGGGTCGCGAGGAGATGATCCTGCGCCGCAGGCCGGGCGGTCCCATCGACGAGGAGGCCTCGCGCTCCGTCTCGCTGGCCACCGAGGCGGCCCTGATCGTCGCGGCCCACGGGACCGGCGCGCCGGTGGCCCCGCTGGTCCACCTGGCCGGGCCCGATGATGGCTTGGGCGAGGCCCACATCACCCGCCGCATCGCCGGCGAGACCCTGGGCCGCAAGATCGTCACCGATCCGAAGTTCGAGGCCGTGCGCCCCAGCCTGGCGCGCCAGTGCGGGGGCATCCTGGCGCAGATCCATTCGGCCAAGGCCGACCTGCCGCTGAAGACCGTCGATTTCCTGGGCGAGCTGGACCGCTACGAGGCGGTCTACCGTCAGTCGGGCGCCGAGCGGCCGATCCTGGAGCTGGCCTTCCAGCACCTGAAGAAGCACGCCCCGCCGCCGGTCGAACCGGTGCTGCTGCATGGCGACTTCCGGAACGGCAACCTCATCGTCGACCCGGAAAAGGGCGTCGCCGCCGTGCTGGACTGGGAGCTCTCCCACTACGGCGACCCCGCCGAGGACCTGTCCTGGATCTGCGTCAATTCCTGGCGGTTCGGAAAGGCCGAGCTGCCCGTGGGCGGCTTCGGCCACTACGCCGACCTGCTGGACGGCTACGCGGCCGGCGGCGGGGCCGAGATCCCGCTTTCGCGCGTTCTCCAGTGGCAGGCCCTGGGCTCCCTCAAATGGGGGGTGATGTGCCTGATGATGTATGCCAGCTACGCCAACGGCGCCGAGTCCTCGGTCGAACGGCCGATGATCGGGCGCCGGGTCTCGGAGACCGAGATCGACCTCGTCATCCTGATGGAGAACGGCCTGTGATCGAGAACCCCCGCGCCGACGAACTGGTGGAGGCGGTGGCCCGTTGGATCGATTCCGTGCGGCCGGACCTGCCGCCCCGCGACGCCTTCCTGGCCCGGGTGGCGGCCAATGTGCTGAGCGTGGTCAAGCGCGAGCTGACCCTGGGGCCCCAGGCCGAGGCCGCCGCCACCGCGCGCCTCGCCGGCTTGCTGGGACATGAGGGTTCCCTGGCCGAACTCAACGCCGAGCTCTGCGCGAAGCTGCGCGAGGGCGCCATGGACCGCGACACACCGGGCCTGCTGGCGGCGCTCAAGGCCAACATCGTCGAGCAGATCGCCATCGACCAGCCGAACTACGCCCCCGAACCCTCCCGATGATCGCCGATCGCGCCGCCTGCGAGGCCTTGGATCGCGCCGACCCGCTGGCCGGCCGCCGGGCGTTGTTCGACCTGACCCCGGGCCAGATCTATCTCGACGGCAATTCCCTGGGCGCCCTGCCGCGCGCCGTGAAGCCGCGCCTGGACGCCGCCGTCCAGGCCGAGTGGGGCAGGGACCTGATCAAGAGCTGGAACACCGCCGACTGGATCAACCTGCCGGCGCGGGTTGGAGGGAAGATCGCGCCCCTGATCGGCGCCGCGCCCGACGAGGTGATCGCCGCCGACTCCACCTCGGTGAACATCTTCAAGCTGGCCGCGGGGGCGCTGAAGCTGCGGCCGGGCCGCAAGGTGATCGTCACCGAGCCCGGCAACTTCCCCACCGACCTCTATATCCTGCAGGGCCTGCGCGACCTCATGGGCGACGTGGAGCTGCGGGTGGTCGAGCCGGCCGGCCTCAAGGCCGCGCTCACCGACGACGTGGCCCTGCTGCTGCTGACCCACGTCCACTACAAGACCGGCCGGATCCACGACATGGCGGGGCTCACAACCAAGGCGCATGCGGCCGGCGCCCTGGCGCTCTGGGACCTCAGCCACTCCGCCGGGGCGCTCGCGGTCGACTTGAACGGGTGCGGGGCCGATCTGGCCGTGGGCTGCGGCTACAAGTACCTGAACGGCGGCCCTGGCGCGCCGGCCTTCCTGTTCGTCGCCAAGCGCCTGCAGGCCGATTTCCAGTCGCCGCTGACCGGCTGGATGGGCCACGCGGCGCCCTTCGCCTTCGGCGACGACTACGCCCCGGCCAAGGGCGTCCTGCGCGGCCTCTGTGGCACGCCCCCGGTCCTCGCCCTGACCGCCCTGGAGGCGGCCTTGACGGTGTTCGACGGCGTCGACATGGCCGATATCCGCGCCAAGTCCATGGCGCTGGGCGACCTCTTCCTCGACCTGGCGCTCGCCCGCTGTCCGGAGTTCGGCGTGGGCTGTTCCCGCGACGCGATCCAGCGCGGCAGCCAGGTGGCGCTGACCCATCCCCAAGGCTATCCGATCATGCAGGCCCTGATCCATCGCGGCGTGATCGGCGACTTCCGCGCCCCCGACGTCCTGCGCTTCGGCTTCACCCCGCTCTATGTCGGCTACGCCGATGTCTGGGACGCGGTGGAGGTCCTGGCTGACATCATGGCCAAAGAGCAGTGGCGCGAAGCGCGGTTCCATGAGATCGCGGCGGTGACATGAGCGACAAACTCCATACCCCGCCGCCGATGAGCTACGGCGACTATCTGGGCCTCGACACCCTGCTGTCGGCCCAGCGCCCACGTTCGTCCGAGCACGACGAGCTGCTGTTCATCATCATCCACCAGGCCTCGGAGCTCTGGCTGAAGCTCTCGATCCACGAGCTTTCGGCCGCCCGCCAGCACATCCGCGACGACGACCTGGGCCCGGCCTTCAAGATGATCTCCCGGGTCAGCCGCATCCAGGGCCAGCTCATCCAGTCCTGGGACGTGCTGGGCACCATGACCCCCAGCGACTACCACGCGCTACGCCCGCACCTGGGCCAGAGCTCGGGCTTCCAGTCCTTCCAGTACCGGATGCTGGAGTTCCTGATGGGGGCCAAGGACGCCGGCATGCTCCGCGTCCACGAGGGGACCGAGGTCCACGCCCTGCTGGCCGAGGCGCTCGCCGCCCCCAGCCTCTATGACGAGTGCGTCCATCTGCTGGCCCGGCGGGGGTTCGACCTGCCGGCCGAGCTGCTGGAGCGCGACCTGCGCGAGCCCCACGCCGAGCATCCGGCTGTCGAGGCGGCCTGGATCGCCGTCTATCGCGACCCCGAGCGCTATTGGGACCTCTACGAACTGGCCGAGAAGCTGGTCGACCTGGAATTCCGCTTCCAGCAATGGCGCTTCGCCCATCTGAAGACCGTCGAACGCATCATCGGCTTCAAGCAGGGCACCGGCGGCAGCGCCGGCGCGGCCTACCTGGCCAAGGCCCTGGAGGGATCGTTCTTCCCGGAACTGTTCAAGGTGCGGACGGCGCTCTGAGCATGATCGACGCGCTCCTCGCCCGGATGATCAAGGTCGGCGACCTCACCGTGCGTCTGCCCGGCGGGACGACCAAGCGAGCCGGCGACGGGACGGGGAGTCCCGTCACGATCCGCTTCACCGGCCGGGGCGTGCGGCGGACCGTGGCCAATCCCAGCCTGGGCCTGGCCGAGGCCTATATGGACGGCGACCTGGTCATCGAGCAGGGGACCCTGTGGGACCTGCTGGAGCTCGTCGGCAAGGGCGGCAGCCGGGGACTCAAGGGCCGCGGCTCGTGGCTCAAGCGCACGCGACGGGCGGTGAAGCGCAAGATCCAGCAGGCCAATGACCGGACCGCCGCGCGCCGCAACGTCGCCCACCACTACGACCTGTCCAACGACCTCTACCGGCGCTTCCTCGACGCCGACATGCAGTATTCCTGCGCCTATTTCGCCCGGCCCGACATGACGCTGGAAGAGGCCCAGGCGGCCAAGAAGGCGCATATCGCGGCCAAGCTTCGGATCGCGCCGGGCATGAGCGTCCTCGACATCGGGTCTGGCTGGGGCGGCATGGGCATGACGCTGGCCCGCGACCACGGCGCCCAGGTGACCGGCGTCACCCTGTCGGTCGAGCAGCTTGAGCTGGCGCGGGCTCGCGCCCTGGAGGCCGGCCTCGCCGAGAAGGTCGTCTTCGAACTGAAGGACTATCGCGACCTAGACCGGCCCTTCGACCGCATCGTCTCGGTGGGCATGCTGGAGCATGTGGGCGAGCCGCATTTCCGCGAGTATTTCGAGACCGTCAAACGCCTGCTGGCCGATGACGGGAGCGCGGTGATCCACGCCATCGGGCGAGCCGGTGGCCCTGGCCTGACCAACGCCTTCACCCACAAGTACATCTTCCCCGGCGGCTATATCCCGGGCCTGTCGGAGATCGTCTCGGCGGTCGAGGATGCGGGCCTGTGGATCACCGACATCGAGATCCTGCGCCTGCACTATGCCGAGACCCTGAAGAACTGGCGGCTGCGGTTCCTGGCCGATCCGGAGATCCCCGCCCTCTATGACGCGCGCTTCCGCCGCATGTGGGAGTTCTACCTGGCCTCGGCGGAGATGGGCTTCCGCTACGGCGGGCACATGGTCTTCCAGATCCAGCTCGCCAGGCGAGTCGACGCCGTGCCGATCACGCGGGACTATATGCGCGCCTAAGCGGCGACCGCCGCCGCCCAGCCTTTGGGCGCCGGGACGCCAATCCACCGTCCAGATCCAAATCTAATGAAATAGCGATTGTCCGCCCGGTGTGGTCCTCTGCTCCCTGCGTCCCATTGCAGAGCGGGTGGGGATATTATGGATCGTGGATTGTTGGCCGCCGGGTTGGGCGTTTCGCGCCGGTCGTTTCTGGAGGGCCTCGGCGGGGTGGGCGGATCCAGCCTGCTGCTGGCCGGGATGAGCGCGCTCGGGTTCGGGATCGCCTCGGCCCAGGCCGCGCCGCCAGTCCTGTCGGGCGGCGGCGGCAAGAAGGTCGCCGTGCTGGGGGCGGGCGTCGCCGGCCTCACCGCGGCCTATGAACTCTCCAGGGCGGGCTACGACGTCACGGTCATCGAGGCCCGCGACTTCGCCGGCGGCCGCTGCCAGACGGCGCGCAAGGGCTTCAAGCTGACCGAGCTGGGCGGCGAGACCCAGGTCTGCGATTTCGATGACGGGAACTACATCAACCACGGGCCCTGGCGGATCCCCTATCACCACCAGTCGACCCTGCATTACACCAAGGAATTCAACATTCCGCTGGAGGTCTTCGTCAATGACAACGACGCCTCCTACCTGATGTTCGGGCACGGAACGGGGCCGCTGGCGGGCAAGCCGATCCGCAAGGGCCACGTGGCCGCCGACATCCGCGGCGGGGCCGCCGAGATCCTCGCCAAATCGATCAAGCAGGGCGCGCTCGACCAGCAGATGACCGCCGAGGATCGCGAGCAGTTCCTGGCCTACGTGGTCCAGGAGGGCTACCTGACCAAGGATCTGGCCTATAAGGGCACGGAGGGGCGCGGTTTCGACCTGCCGCCCGGCCCGCTGATGAATCCTGGTCCTGGCAAGCCGTCCACTCCCAACAGCTTCACCGATGTCTTGCACTCCGGGGCATGGCGCACCCTGGCCTCGGTGAGCAGCTGGGAGCAGCAGCGGACCATGTTCCAGCCGGTCGGCGGCATGGATCGGATCGCCAAGGGCTTCGAGGGCGCCATCGGCCAGCTGATCAAGTACTCGACCCAGGTGAAGAGCCTGAAGCAGAACCCGAAGGGGGTGGAGATCGCCTTCGTCGACGGCGACGGCAAGGCCGGGACCCTGAAGGCCGACTACTGCATCTGCACCATCCCGCTCTCGGTCCTGCGCCAGTTGGACGTCCAGGTCTCCAAGCCCTTCAAGGAGGCGATCGGCGCGGTCTCCTACGCCCTGGTCGGCAAGATCGGCCTGCAGATGAAGCGGCGGTTCTGGGAAGAGGACCATCACATCTACGGCGGCCACGTCTATTTCGACGACCCCGAGATCAACTCCATGACCCTGCCGTCCACTGGCTTCCAGGGCCGTAAGGGGGTGCTGTTGGGCTACTACAATTTCGGCGCCCAGGCCGCGAAGGTCAGCGCGCTCTCGCCCGCCGAGCGCCGCGCCCTGGCTGGCCGGGCCGGCGATCGGGTGTTCCCCGGCTATTCCGACAACATCGACAGCGCCTTCTCCGCCTCCTGGCACTTGATCGAGCACAATCTGGGCGGTTGGGCCCAGTGGAGCGACGAGGCGCGGGCCAGCGCCTATCCGATCCTCTGCGAGCCCGACGGGCGGCTCTACCTGGCCGGCGAGCACATGAGCTACATGACCGGCTGGCAGGCCGGCGGGATCGAGAGCGCCTGGCAGCAGATCGCCAAGCTGCACGCCCGGGCGCACGCGGCGTGAGGGGAGCCATGCGTGTCGTTCCGGCGCTCGCGCTTGTCGCCGCGAGCCTCTGCGCCAAGCCGGCCGCCGCCGCCGACGGCGCCAGCCTCTACAAGGACAACTGCGCCGCCTGCCATCGTCCGACCGGTCAGGGGATACCCGGCGCCTTCCCGGCGCTGGCCGGCAGCAAGTTCGTGCAGGGCGATGCCAAGGAGCCGATCGGCCGGGTGCTGCACGGACGGGGCGGCATGCCGTCCTTCCAGGACGAACTGACCGACCTGCAGATCGCGACGATCCTCAGCTATGTGCGCGTGTCCTGGGGCAATAAGGGCAAGCCCATCAACCCGACCCAGGTCACCGCTCTGCGCGGGGGCGGCAAGCGCGAGAACGCCAAGGCCGTGCTGCAGGCGCACTGAACCCGGCCGGGGCTATCCGTCGTTAAGCGTCGGCACGCGGAGCCCCGCGTCCCGCAACAGGGCGCCGGTGGCCAGGCCGCAGATTTCGGCGCCGTGGACCATGGCCCTCGCATTGGCCTCGATCAGGTCGGCCGGCGTCCGCACGCCCGGCAGCTCGGCCAGGTATTCCAGCCAGATGTCGCAGCCGCACTTCCAGAGCTCGAAGCCCTCTTGAAGGGCTCGTCCAGCAAGGGCGGCTGCGTGGTCGGTCTCGGTCGTTGGAAATGGCATAGGGCTGCTCCGGGGCGCTTCGCCACTAAGACAACCCGCGGGTCAGCGGCTTTGATCCCGCTCAAATCGCGTGACCGATCCTGGCGGCGACAGCGGCGCGGCCTGGAGCCGCAACCGTCTGGGATGTCGTTGGGAAGAATTATTGGAGGCCTGACCGAGAATCGAACTCGGGTGCACGGATTTGCAGTCCGCTGCGTAACCACTCCGCCATCAGGCCGCCGCCGGTTGTTCGCCGGAGAGGGCGGATCGCTAACAGAACGTCCCGCCGGGGGCAATCTCTGCCGCAAGCGTGTTGCGTTACGGTTAAGCGCGGACCCGTCGCATTGCCTTCGCCGAGGGCGGCGACCTATAAGCGCACTTCGAATTCAACCCGCCAGGAATCGTCCGAGGACCCATGGCCGCAGATTTCGCCGCCGCACGGCTGAACATGGTCGAGAGCCAGGTTCGCACCAACGACGTCACCGACGTGCGGATCCATGACGCCATGCGCGCCATCCCCCGCGAGCAGTTCGCGCCGGACAAGGCCTTCCAGGCCTATACCGACGCCGACCTGCCCTATGCGCCGGGCCGCTACCTGTTGCGCCCGCGTGAGGTTTCCAAGCTGCTCCAGGCCCTGAAGCCCAAGGCCGGCGAACGGGTCCTGGCCATCGCCGCGCCCTATGCCGGCGCGGTGCTGGAAGCCATGGGCCTGAACGTCGAGCATCTCGACGGCGCCGACCTCACCGCCGTCGCGGGCGCGAACTACGACATCGTCGTGGTCGAGGGCGCGGTGACCAAGGCCCCCGAGGCCTGGACCCTGGCCCTGGCCCTGGGCGGCCGCCTGGGCGTGATCGAGCGCGAAAACGTCACCGCAAAGGCCGCCTTGTACGTCCGCGCCGAGGACGGCGTGGGTCGCCGGACCCTCTTCGACGCCATGGCCCCGTTCCTCGAAGGCTTTGAACCGCAACATGGTTTCGCCTTCTAACCAGGTTGTGAAACACACCCGAAACCTTGGCGTGAAAAAAGCTTAAGGTCGCGGCCTCTAGTCCGCGACGGTTTCGCCGGTCATATAGGGCGCGGTCTCTCTACGCCGTTTCGGGGATAAGCATGTTCAATAGTCGTCGCGGAGCTTTGCTCGCCGCGGTCTGTGTCGCGGGCCTTGGCTGCGCTGCCCCCGCCTTCGCCGAAACCTTGGCCGAGGCCATCGCGCTCGCCTACGACTCCAACCCGACCCTGCAGGCCCAGCGCGCCTCGCAGCGGGCGCTGGACGAAAGCTACGTCCAGGCGCGCACGGGCTACCGGCCGACGCTCTCGGCCAGCGTCCAGGGCAACTATGAAGAAAACCGGACGCCGGGCGGCCGCCTGGTCAACGGCGTGCGGGTGTTCGGGCCGATCGAGGGCAATTCCGGCTCGGCCGGTTTCACCCTGTCCCAGCCGCTCTACACCGGCGGACGCACCGCCGCGGCGGTCTCCGCCGCCGAGGCCGACATCCTGACCGGTCGCGAGAACCTGCGCCGGGTCGAGTCCCAGGTGCTGGCCAATGTCATCACCGCCTATGTCGACACCCGCCGCGACATCGAGGCCCTGCGCATCCGCCAGGAGAACGTCCGCGTCCTGGAGCGCCAGCTCGAGGAATCCAAGGCCCGCTTCGACGTGGGCGAGATCACCCGCACCGATGTCGCCCAGTCCGAGGCCCGCCTGGCCGCCGCCCAGTTCCAGCTTTCCCAGGCCCAGTCCCAGCTCGCCATCAGCCGCGCCAACTACGCCGCCGTGGTCGGCCAGAATCCCGGCGACCTGGCGCCCGAGCCCTCGCTCGGGGCCCTGCTGCCGACCGACGTCGCCCAGGCCTTCGACGCGGCGGAGACGTCCAGCCCGCAGATCCGCGGCGCCGAATACGCCCAGCAGGCCAGCCGCGCGCGCCTGGCCGGCGCCCGCGCCGAACGCATGCCCAGTCTCGCCTTGCGCGGCACTGTCGGCTGGAACGGCCAGGCCGATCCGCTCGAGACCGAGGACTATGCCCGCAATATCCAGGGCTCGGCCGTGCTCACCGTGCCGCTGTTCACCGGCGGCCTGACCAATTCGCGGGTTCGCGCCCAGATCGAGCGCAACAACGCCGACCGAATCGGCGTCGAGACCGCCCGCCGCACGGTGCTGCAGGGACTGACCCAGTCCTGGAGCCAGCTCATCGCCGCCCGCGCCAATATCGGCTCCAGCGACGAGCAGGTCCGCGCCGCGCGCATCGCCGCCGAAGGCACCCGCCAGGAGCAGCAGGTCGGCCTGCGCACCACCCTCGACGTGCTGAACGCCGAGCAGGAGCTGCGCGCCGCCGAGCTGGCCCAGGTCAGCGCCCGCCGCGACGAGTATGTGGCCGCCACCAATGTCCTGGCCCAGATGGGCCGGTTGGAGGCGCCGAACCTCACCCCGGCTGTCACCCGCTACGATCCGAAGACCAACTTCTCCAAGCTCCGCTTCACCTGGGGTTGGGTGCCCTGGGAGGAGCCGATCGCCATCGTGGACGGCGTACTGACGCCCAAGCCGGCGGAAAAGCCCATGGAAGCCGCGCCGACCGCGCCGAAGTAAGCGGCCATTCGCCGCAAGACTTCGCCTGACAGGCGAATACTCGCTTGCGAAGCTTGGCGGAAATTGCAGGATCACACGCACGCGCCTACCGTGACGCGTACGGATTCTTTCATCGCTCCAGCGACGGCCCAGCATATGTCCGACACGACTTCGCAAGAACCGACGATGGAGGAGATCCTGGCCTCCATCCGGCGCATCATCTCCGAGGATGACGCACCCGCCGATGGGGCCGCGCCGGCCGAGGAAGAGGCCGAGCCCGAGCCCGCTCCGGAAGCCGCCTTGCCGGAGCCGGAGCCGGAGCCGGCGGAGCCCGAGGATGACGGCGTCCTCGAGCTGACCGAGAAGGTCGGCGATCTCGACGTCTACACCCCGGGCGCGGCCGAGCCGGAGCCCGAACCCGAGCCGCTGGCGGCCTATGAGCCCGAGCCGGAACCTGAGCCGGCCTATGAGCCGCCGCCGGTGTCGCCCGGCGAAGGTCTGGTCGGCGACATCGCCGCGGCCGCCGCGGCCTCGGCCTTCGGAAGGCTCTCGAAAACCATCCAGATGCCGGCCGAGGGCCGCACCTTGGAAGACGTCGTACGCGAACTGCTGCGGCCCATGCTCAAGCAATGGCTGGACGACAACCTGCCGCAGATCGTCCAGGCGACGGTGGACCAGGAAGTCGAGCGCATCGCCCGCGGGCGGTAGGGCGCCCGCCCAAATCTGGCAGACCCAATCCAATCCGCCCTCTCCGGGAAAACCGGGGAGGGCGGTTTTGACTCATCCCGCTTCCGCTGGCCGGAGCGAAAATGTAAGCACGCCCTCGCAATGCTTGAAAAAAACTTCGATCCCAAGACCGCCGAACCGCGCCTCTACGCCGCCTGGGAGGCCTCGGGCGCGTTCGCGCCGACCTCCGATCCGGCCGCCGAGCCGTTCTCGATCGTCATCCCGCCGCCGAACGTCACCGGTTCGCTGCACATCGGCCATGCGCTGAACAACACCCTGCAGGACGTGCTGACCCGCTTCGAGCGGATGCGCGGCAAGGCGGCCCTGTGGCTGCCCGGGACCGACCACGCCGGCATCGCCACCCAGATGGTGGTGGAGCGCCAGCTCGCCGAGGCCGGCAACCGCTCGCGCCGCGACATGGGCCGCGAGGAGTTCGTCGCCAAGGTCTGGGAATGGAAAGCCGAGAGCGGCGGGACCATCACCAACCAGCTGCGCCGCCTGGGCGCCTCCTGCGACTGGAGCCGTGAGCGCTTCACGCTGGACGAGGGCCTCTCGGCCGCGGTGCGCAAGGTGTTCGTCACCCTGCACAAGCAGAAGCTGATCTACCGCGACAAGCGGCTGGTGAACTGGGATCCGCACTTCCAGACCGCCATTTCCGACATCGAGGTCGAGCAGCGCGAGGTCGAGGGGGCCTATTACCACTTCGCCTATCCGCTGGAGGACGGCTCCGGCGAGGTCGTGGTGGCCACCACCCGGCCCGAGACCATGCTGGGCGACACCGCCGTGGCGGTGAACGCCAAGGACCCGCGCTACGCTCACCTGATCGGCCGGGCCGTGCGTCTGCCGATCGTCAACCGGCCGATCCCGATCATCGCCGACGACTACGCCGATCCCGAAAAGGGGTCCGGCGCGGTGAAGATCACCCCGGCCCACGACTTCAACGACTATCAGGTCGGCAAGCGCAACAACCTGCCGCTGATCAACATCTTCGACCCCCAGGCGCGGATCAACGAGAACGCGCCCAAGGAGTATCTGGGCCTGGACCGCTTCGCCGCCCGCAAAAAGGTGGTGGCCGAGTTCGAGGCCCTGGGCCTGCTGCGCGAGATCGAGAAGACCCGCCACGCCGTGCCGCATGGCGACCGCTCCGGCGTGGTCATCGAACCCTACCTGACCGACCAGTGGTACGTCGACGCCAAGACCCTGGCCCAGCCGGCCATCAAGGCGGTGGAGGAGGGGCGCACGGTCCTCGAGCCCAAGAACTGGGAGAAGACCTACTTCGAGTGGATGCGGAACATCGAGCCTTGGTGCGTCAGCCGCCAGCTCTGGTGGGGCCACCGCATCCCGGCCTGGTACGGGCCGGACGGCAAGATATTCGTCGAGGAGACCGAGGAGGCCGCCAAGGCCGCCGCGCGCGAGCACTACGGCCACGACGAGCCCCTGCGCCAGGACGAGGACGTCCTCGACACCTGGTTCTCATCGGGGCTGTGGCCGTTCTCCACCCTGGGCTGGCCGGACAAGACCGCCGACCTTGAGCGGTTCTACCCGACCCACACCCTGGTGACCGGCTTCGACATCATTTTCTACTGGGTCGCCCGGATGATGATGCTGGGCATCCATTTCACCGGCGAGGTCCCGTTCAAGCGGGTGTTCTTCAACGCCCTGGTGCGCGACGCCAAGGGCGCCAAGATGTCCAAGTCCAAGGGCAATGTCATGGACCCGCTGGAGCTGGTCGACAGCTACGGCGCCGACGCCCTGCGCTTCACGCTGACGGCCATGTCGGGCCAGGCGCGCGACATCAAGCTCTCGACCCAGCGTATTGAAGGTTATCGCAATTTCGGCACGAAGCTGTGGAACGCCACCCGCTTCACCCAGATGAACGGCTGCGCCCGCGCCGAGGGTTTCGACCCGGCCAAGGTCACGGGCGTGCTCAACCGCTGGATCGTCGGCGAAACCGCCCGCGCGGCCCAGACGGTGACCGCGGCCCTGGAGGGCTGCGGCTTCGACGAGGCCACCAACGGCCTCTACCGGTTCATCTGGAACACCTATTGCGACTGGTATGTCGAACTCGCCAAGCCGCTGCTGAACGGCGCCGACGAGGCGGCCAAGGCCGAGACCCAGGCGACCGCCGCCTGGGTGCTGGACGTGATCCTCAAGCTGCTGCACCCGGTCATGCCCTACATCACCGAGGAGCTCTGGAACCAGACCGCCGACCTGGGCGCCCCGCGCGCCGAGGGCATGCTGATCACCGCCCAATGGCCGGTCCTGCCGTCCAGCCTGATCGACGCCGCCGCCGACGCCGAGATCGGCCTGGTCATCGCCTCGGTCAGCGAGGGCCGCTCGGTCCGCGCCGAGCTCAACGTCCCGCCCAGCGCCAAGCCCGCCCTGCTGGTGGTCGAGGCCACGCCCGCCCAGCGCCAGGTCTTCGAGACCAACGCCGCGGTGATCGCCCAGACCCTTAGGATCTCCGAGGTCCGCTTCGAGGAGGCCATCCCCGAGGGCGCCATCCCCTTCGTGGTGGATGGGGCCACCTTGGCCCTGCCGGTGGCGCAGTTCATCGACCTGGCCGCCGAGCGGGCGCGCCTGGCCAAGGAGATCGCCACCCACGCCTCAGACATCGCCCACGTGAACAAGAAGCTGGGCAACCCGGCCTTCGTGGCCAACGCCAAGGAAGAGGTGGTCGAGGAGAACCGCGAGCGCCTCGCGGAGTCCGAAGCCGCCAAGGCCAAGCTGGAAGGCGCCCTGTCGAGGCTGGAAGCGGCGGGCTGAGCCTTTTCCCTCGCCTTTATGGGGAGGGCAGACCGCGGAGCGGTCGGGGGTGGGGTAACCTGCCGCTTGGCGCGGATGCTGGACCTCCCCACCCTGGTCGCTGCGCGACCGGTCCCTCCCCATAAAGGGGAGGGAAAAGGTTCAAACAGGTGTTTGCACCTGACGCTAGGTTATGCCAGTTCACCTGAGACGACGCGGGCGGTGAATCCCGCGCGAGTATCAGGAGGAACGTCCCATGACCGAGGCTGCTCTGCCCGCCGGTTGGCCCGCCATGTCCATCGCCCAGGCCAACGCGATGATCACCGCGCCCGGCTCGCCCGCCGAGATCGAGACGGTGGATATCCGGGGCGTTCCGACCCGCGTCTGGAAGAACCTGCCGCCGTCGATCCGCGCCATCGTCGAGCTGGGCCGCACCCATGGGGACCGGGTGTTCCTGGTCTATGAGGACGAGCGGGTCACCTTCGAGGCCTTCCACCGCGCCGTGGCCGCCTTCGCCGCCGAGCTGCAGGCCCAGGGCGTGGTCAAGGGCGACCGGGTCGCCGTGATCATGCGAAACCTGCCCGAGTGGCCGGTGGCCTTCTACGCCGCCGCCGCCGTGGGGGCCATCGTCACCCCGCTGAACGCCTGGTGGACGGGACCGGAGCTGGAATACGGCCTCACCGATTCCGGGACCAAGGTCGTGGTCATGGACGCCGAGCGCTATGAGCGCATGACCGAACACCTGCCCAACTGCCCCGACCTGGTCCGCGTCTATGTCAGCCGCGACCGCGAGGAGATCGCCCACCCGCTGGTGACCCAGCTCGAGAGCGTGATCGGCGGCGCCAACGACTGGGCCAAGCTGCCCGACCGACCGCTGCCCGATGTCGAGATCGGCCCGGACGACGACGCCACCATCTTCTACACCTCGGGCACCACGGGTAAGCCGAAGGGCGCGCTCGCCACCCAGCGAGGCGTCAATTCCAACATCATGGCCGCGGCGGTCTCCGGCGCCCGGGCCTTCCTGCGTCGGGGCGAGGCGCCGCCCCAGCCCGATCCCAATGGCCCGCAGCGCTCGTCGCTGATCTCCGTGCCCTTCTTCCACGTCACCGGCTGTTTCGCCGTGCTGAACCCGTCCCTGGCGGGCGGCGCCAAGCTGGTGATGATGCACAAATGGGACGTCATTCGCGCCTTCGAGCTGATCGAGCGCGAAAAGGTCCAGTCGGCCGGCGGCGTGCCCACCATCGCCTGGCAACTCATCGAGCATCCGGCGCGGGCCAACTACGATCTCTCGTCCCTGGAGGCCGTGGCCTATGGCGGCGCGCCCTCTGCGCCCGAGCTGGTGCGCAAGATCAAGGAGACCTTCCCCAAGTCGGCGGCCGGCAATGGCTGGGGCATGACCGAGACCTGCGCCACGGTGACCACCCACGGGGCCGAGGACTACGCCAACCGTCCCGACAGCTGCGGCCCGGCCGTGCCGGTCTCCGACCTGGAGATCCGCGACCCCGCCGACGGCAAGACCGTGCTGGCCCCCAACCAGGTGGGCGAGCTGTGGGCGCGCGGCCCGCAGGTGGTGAAGGGCTACTGGAACAAGCCCGAGGCCACGGCCCAGACCTTCGTCGACGGCTGGGTGCGCACCGGCGACCTGGCGCGGCTGGACGAGGAGGGCTTCTGCTTCATCATCGACCGGGCCAAGGACATGCTGATCCGCGGCGGCGAGAACATCTACTGCATCGAGGTCGAGAACGTCCTCTATGACCACCCTGCGGTGATGGACGCCGCCATCGTTGGCATTCCGCACCGGACCCTGGGGGAAGAGCCCGGCGCCGTGGTGACGCTGAAGCCCGGCGCCTCGGCCACCGAGGCCGAGCTGCGCGCCCATGTGGCCGAACACCTGGCCGCCTTCAAGGTGCCGGTGAAGGTCAAGTTCTGGCACGAGACCCTGCCGCGCAACGCCAATGGCAAGATCCTCAAGAACGAGCTCAAGAAGCTGTTCGAGGAGGAGCAGGCCCCGGCCTGATGGCCCGCAGGCGGGCCGACGTCCTGCTGGTGGAGCGCGGCCTGTTCGACAGCCGCGCCAAGGCCCGCGCCGCCATCGAGGCGGGCGGCGTCACGGTCGGCGGCCGGGTGCTGGCCAAGGCCTCCGAGCCGCTCGAGGCGGACGCCGAGATCGTCGCCGTGGCCGCCCATCCCTATGTGGGGCGGGGCGCCCTGAAACTGGTCCACGCCCTGGACCTGTGGCCGGTCGAGGTCGTGGGCCGAGCGGTGCTGGACGTGGGCGCGTCGACCGGCGGCTTCACCGAGGTCTGCCTGGCGCGCGGGGCGGCGAAGGTCTTCGCCGTCGATGTGGGACGCGGCCAGCTCCACCCCCGGCTTGCGGCCGATCCCCGGGTGGCGAACCTCGAAGGCGTCGATGCGCGCAGCCTGGACGCGGCCTTGATCCCGACCCCGCCGGACCTGATCGTCACCGATGTCAGCTTCATCGGCCTGGCCAAGGCCCTGCCGGCGGCGCTTGGCCTGGCGCGGGACGGGGCCGATCTGGTCGCCCTGGTCAAGCCGCAGTTCGAGGCGGGCCCGCAGGGGGTGGGGAAGGGCGGTCTGGTCAAGGACGAGGCGGTTCGCGCCCGGACCCTGGCCGAGGTCATGGCCTTCCTGGAGGCCGCGGGCTGGGCTGTCCGGGGCACCGCCGACAGCCCCATAGCCGGGGGCGACGGCAATCGCGAATACCTGCTCTGGGCCATGAAAAAAGCCGCCGGCGATTAAGCCGACGGCCTTCTCACGCTCAGACGCCGGTACTAGTCGACGACCTGATAATTGCCCGAGGCGTCCTGGCAGACGCGGACGAAGCGCTTCTGAACCCGGCCGTCGGGGAGATAGATCGGGCTCTCGGCCAGGGTGCAGCCGTCGGCGCCGGGACGCTCTGTGACCTCATATCGCGTGCCGCGACGGTCGTAGGCGTAGTCGTCGTCGCCATAGCGGTCGCGATCGTATGAACCGGCGTAGTAGCCGCGATCGGAATAGCCGCCCGACCCGTAGCGCGAGCCGTTGTCGTAATAGGTCGAGCGCGGCGCCCGGTAGGATTCGCAGGCCGCGGAGTTCTTGCCGACCGCCGCGCCGCCCACGGCGCCGAGCGCGCCGCCCAGCAGGGCGCCTTCGGTCCGCGCGTTGCGGGCCGCGGCGTTGGAACCGATCACCGCGCCCAGCGCGCCGCCGATCAGGGCGCCGGCCGTGCCGCGATTGGTCGAGGACCGACGGCAGGGGTCGTAATAGGTCCCCTCGCGCTGGTCGTAATAGCCGGCCGACTGGGCCGCGGCGAAGGTCGGGACCGTCACGGCGGCCGAGAGGGCCATCACGCCGGCGACGCCGGCCAGGGCGCCCTTGGCGAATTTGGTGCGGAAGTTCATGGGTTCATCCCCTCGTTGAATCTCGATGATGCTGTGTTGCGGGCCTAGCCGCGGCCGCTCGGCCGCCAGACGCCATCGCGCCCGCGGCAGACTTCGAAGCTGTGGTTGCGGCCGCCGTAGTACTCCTGCACCCAGCGGCAGTTGTTGCGTTGGTAGGCGCTGCGTTGGACGCGCTTGGGATAGGCGCCGCACTTGACGTTGCGCTTGGCGATCTCGTGACCGGCGACCGCGCCGACCACGCCGCCCAGCACCGCGCCCTCGGTCTTGGCGCCGTTGCCCGCCACGCTGCCGCCGACCACGGCGCCCAGGACGCCGCCCGCCAGGGTGCCCTGGTTGGCCTTGCGGCGCTGTTCGGCGCGGCAGGGATCGCCTGAGCCATAGGACTGGGCGGCGGCGAAGGTCGGGATGGTGAGGGTGGAGGCCGCAACGGCCGCTGCGGCGGCGAGGGCGAGGACGCGATTCATCGGGTGGCTCCAGATTGGGTGAGGCGACGCCGGGGCGCCGACTGCGGTAGAGAGATTGGTGGAACGAACCTGAACGCTGCTTGAGTGCGTCGTTCATCTTCGTTCATGTGACGCTGCGCCTTGATCCACACGGGTTGGACGCGAGTTTCCTGAAAACGAGCTAGAGCATGCGAAGTTCCCGGCGGCCGTCCCGGCCCCAGAGGCGTCCCCAGTCCGAATCTCCGTCCGGGCCCGCCCTTGAGGTGGTCATCGAGAGCGTAGGCGGAGAAGGGGACGGCATTGCGGCAGGACCGCTCTTCGCGCCCTTCACCCTGCCGGGCGAGCGCGTGCGCCTGGCTCCGGGCGGCGAGCGGCGAGAGGTCGAGCAGATCCTGCAGGCGAGCGCGGAGCGGGTCGTCCCGCCGTGCCCGCATTTCGGGGTCTGCGGCGGCTGCGCCCTCCAGCACTGGGAGCACGGCGCCTATCTGGCCTGGAAGGTCGACCGCCTGCGCCGCACCCTGGCCCGCGAGCGGATCGAGACCGAGTTCCTGCCGGCCGTGGCGGCTCCGCCGGCCAGCCGCCGCCGCCTGGCCCTGCACGCCCGCCCCGGCGGTCGCGGCGCCGCGCGCCTGGGCTTCAAGGCGCGCAAGTCCTGGGACGTGGTCGATATCGAGGTCTGCCCTATCGCCGATCCGGCCTTGCAGGCGGCCCTGCCGGCCCTGCGCGCCCTGGCCGCGCCGCTGTTCGAGCATTCCAAGTCCGCCCCCACCCTGCACGTCACCCTCACCGCCACCGGCATCGACGTCGACATCACCGGGGTGGAGCGCAAGAGCGGCGGCCTGTCGGCCGATGCGCGCATGCGGCTGGCCGAGATCGCCGCCCGAGGCGACTTCGCCCGCGTCACCCTGGACGGGGAGCCGGCCTATCTGGCCCGCCAGCCCATGGTCCGCCTGGGCCCAGCCACCGTCGCCCTGCCGGCCGGGGCCTTCCTGCAGGCCGTGCCCGCCGCCGAGGCCGCCATGGCCGCCCTGGCGGTGGAGGCGGCGGCCGGCGCCGACAAGATCGCCGACCTCTATTGCGGGGTGGGGACCTTCACCTTCCGACTGGCCGGGGTCGCGCCCGTCCTGGCCTGCGACTCCTCAGGCCCTGCCATCCGTGCGCTCAACGCCGCGGCCTCGACCGCGCCTGGGACACGGGGGATCGTCGGCGAGCATCGCGACCTCGCGCGGCGCCCGCTCCTGGCCGAGGAAATGAAGCGCATCGACACGGTTGTGTTCGACCCGCCGCGGGCCGGGGCCTCCGAACAGTCGGCCGAGATCGCCCGCTCCAAGGTCGCCCGCGCCGTGGCGGTGTCCTGCAACCCCGCCACCTTCGCCCGCGACGCGCGGATCCTGATCGACGGCGGCTTCGTCCTCGATCGCCTGCTGCCGGTCGACCAGTTCCTCTGGTCGCCGCATATCGAGCTGGTGGGCGTGTTCAGCCGCTGATGAACGGCCCGCCGGGTGGCCCCCAGTTCCAGCTCGGCATGGGCGGATTGTCCTTGGGCGCCTCGACGCCCTCGGCCGAGTTGATCACCGCCAGCCGCGTGCCCCACTCCAGGTAGCCCACGAAGGCCGCGCGGAACTCCGGATCGTCGGGCAGGCCGACCTCGTCGGCGGTCTCCAGCATCAGCCCCACCCAGCGTTTGCGCTGCGGCTCGGTGAGGTGGCGGCCCAGGTGGTGGCCGATCATGCCGGCATGGCTGCCGCCCGCGCTGGTATAGGCCTTGGGCCCGCCCAGCACCTCGCCGACGAAGGCCGCCACGTGTTGTGGGTGTTCGTTGTCCATGTGGGCGAAGATCGGCGCCAGGACCGGATCGCCGGGAACCTTTGCGTAGAAGGCGGTGGTGAGCGCCAGCAGCGCCTCGGCGCCCCCGGCCCAGTCGTAGAGGGTTGGGATGTCGGTCACGAAGGCTCCCCGGAACTGCGGCCAGACTTGGTGCGATGCGGCCGGGCCGTCAACCGGCCGCCGGAAGCCCGCGGCGCATGCAGGGAAAATCCCTTGCAAAACAATGTTCGGATCGGCGTCCTCATCCCCAACGAGAAGGCCGCGCCCGCTTCGAGGCGCCCCTCAGGGAGACGACCTATGAGCGACGGCGCCGTCGACATCCGTGGAGAAGCCCGCGCGCGGGCCTACGCCGAGCCGCTGGAGACCCTGAACCCGGCCCAGCCGCTGCTGTTCGCCGACGACCAGCTCTGGCCCTATTTCGAGCGCCTGCGGGCCGAGTCGCCGGTCCACTTCACCGAAGACAGCGCCTACGGGCCCTACTGGTCGGTGACCCGCTACAACGACATCATGGCGGTCGACACCAATCACGAGGTGTTCTCCTCCGCCGACGGCATCACCCTGGTCAGCCTCGAGGCCAAGGAGCAGAACGCCAACCGCCCGGCGCGGCCCAGCTTCATCTCCATGGACCCGCCCAAGCACGACGTGCAGCGCAAGACCGTCAGCCCCGCCGTGGCGCCGGCCAATCTGCATCGCATGGAGCCGGTGATCCGCGAGCGCGCCGGGATCATCCTCGACGGCCTGCCGATCGGCGAGGTGTTCGACTGGGTCGACCTGGTCTCCAAGGAACTGACGGCCATGACCCTGGCCACGCTCTTCGACTTCCCCTTCGAGGAGCGGCGGACCCTGACCCATTGGTCGGACTGCATGACCAACGCCCCCGGCCATGGCCCTGTGACCAGCTGGGACCAGAAGCGCAGCGAGATCGCCGCCTGTTTCGGCCGGTTCACGCAGATGTGGAGCGACCGGATCAACAGCCCGCCGGCCGGCGACATGATCTCGATGCTGGCCCATGGCGAGGCCACCCGCGACATGGACATCCACGAGTTCCACGGCAATGTCGCCCTGCTGATCATCGGCGGCAACGACACCACCCGGAACACCATCTCCGGCTCGGTCTATGCGCTCAACCAGAACCCCGGCCAGTACGCCAAGCTCAAGGCCGACCACTCGCTGATCTCGTCCATGGTCTCCGAGACCATCCGCTGGCAGACCCCGCTGGCCCACATGGCGCGCACCGCGACCCAGGACTACGAGCTGGGCGGCAAGACCATCCGGAAGGGCGATCGGGTGGCCATGTGGTACGTCTCGGGCAACCGCGACGACGAGGTCATCGCCGAGCCCGACAGCTACATCATCGACCGCGAGCGGCCCCGCCAGCACCTGTCCTTCGGGTTCGGCGTCCACCGCTGCGTCGGCAACCGCCTGGCCGAGCTTCAGCTCAAGATCATCTGGGAAGAGATGCTGGCCCGCTTCCCGACCATCGAAGTGGTCGCCGAACCGACCCGCACCCACTCGGTCTTCGTCAAGGGCTACGAGACCCTGCCGGTGATCATCCCGGCGCGGAACTAGCCCTCACTCCGCTCATCCCGGCGAAGGCCGGGACCCAGCTCAAGCCCGCTGAGTTCCAGGATGAATCTGGGTCCCGGCCTTCGCCGGGATGAGCGGGGAAGGCGGCGGTCTAACCGAACAGATCCCCCTGATCCCCGGCCTTCACCGGAACCCGGAACTGGCTGAGGTCCAGGCCGTCGAACCTGAACGTCAGGCCGTAGCGCTTCTTGGCCGCCTGGAAGCGCTGGGACATCATCTCGGCGATGGGGCCTTCGCCGCGCATCCGCTTGCCCCATTCGGGATCGTAGTCGAGGCCGCCGCGCATCTGGCGCACCAGCGACATCACCTTGCTCGCCCGGTCCGGGTGGTCGGTGGCCAGCCATTCCTGGAACAGGTCCTTGATCTCGCGCGGCAGGCGCAGGGCCACATAGCCCGCCCCCTTGGCGCCGGCGGCCGCGGCGCGTTCCAGCACCGCCTCCATCTCGTGGTCGTTGAGGCCCGGAATCGAGGGGGCGAACATCACGATCACCGGCACGCCGGCGTCCGACAGCGCCTTGATCGCCCCGATCCGCTTCTCCGGCGTCGCGGCGCGAGGCTCCATGCTGCGGGCCAGGGCGCGGTCCAGGGTGGTGACCGAGACCGCCACCCGGCAGAGGTTCTTGGCCGCCGTCTCCGCCAGGATGTCGAGGTCGCGCAGGATCAGCGCCGACTTGGTGATCACCGAGAACGGGTGGTTGAACCGCGCCAGCACCTCCAGCACCTGGCGGGTCACCCGCGCGGTGCGCTCCTGCGGCTGGTAGGGGTCGGTATTGCCGCCGATATGGATGAATTCCGGCCGGTAGCGCGGCGCCGACAGCTCCTTCTCCAGCAGCTTCCCCGCCTCGGGCTTGAAGAAGAGCTGGCTCTCGAAATCCAGCCCCGGCGACAGGCCCATATAGGCGTGGGCGGGCCGGGCGTAGCAGTAGATGCAGCCATGCTCGCAACCCCGATAGGGATTGATCGAGCGCGAGAACCCCACGTCCGGGCTGTTGTTCTTGCTGATGATGGTCTTGGCCCGCTCGGGGCTGAGCGTCGTCTTGATCTGGACCGGCTGCGGGTCCTCCACCGTCCAGCCGTCGTCGAAGGCCTCCCGCGCCTGGGCCTCATAGCGCCCTGACGCATTGGACCGGGCGCCGCGGCCCCGGATGGCGATCTGTTGGGTGAACGTGGACACCCCGCCACCCTAGCGTCGAATGAGAACAAAACAAGAACTCTATTGACGCCTCGTTCGAACCAACGCCACTGGGCCTATGCTCTCCGTGATCATCCCGACGCTGAATTCCGAGCGCGAGCTCGCCAACCTGTTGGGCCGCCTGGTGCCGGCGGCGGTGGACGGGCTGGTGGCTCAGGTGATCGTGCTCGACGGCAAGTCGACCGACGGCACGCTGGAGATCGCCGAGGACGCCGGCGCCGACCTGGCCTCCACCTTCGCCTCGGCCCTGGCGATCACCCGGCGCGACTGGGTGCTGATCCTGCCCGCCGATCTGCGCCTGCGCAGCGGCTGGGACGGGGCCCTGGGCGGCCACCTGACGGCGCGCGGCGGGTCGGCCCTGGTCCTGGGCGAAAGGGACGGGGAGGGGCTGCTGGCGCGGTTGAGGCCCGCGCCGTCCGGTCTGCTGGTGGCGAAATCCGCGCTCAGGGGCGCGGGGGCGGCGCTCGACCTAGTCGCTCTGCGCCGCAAGCATGGTGGGCGCACCCGGCTGTGAGGCCGGCTGGTCCAGGCGCGCGTCGATGAAGCCCTGGCCCTGGGCCAGGGCGTCCAGGGTCTTGCTCTCCTGGCCGAATTTCTTGCGATAGGTCCAGTAGGCCGCCATCACCTTCTCGACGTAGTTCCGGCTCTCAAGGCTGGGCAGGCTCTCGATGATCAGCAGGCTGTCGGCTTCCGGGCCGACCCGCTTGACGGTGTTCAGCAGGGTGCCGGGGCCGCCGTTATACGCCGCCACCGTGCGCAGGATGTCGTAGCCGACCCCGCGCTCCATCAGCCAGGTCACATAGTCCTGCCCGACCCGCAGGTTGAAGGCGGGATCGAACAGCGGGCTCATGTCGGTCTTGAGCTTGTCGTCGCCGGCGGCGCGGGCCGCGGCCTCGGGCATGAGCTGCATCAGGCCCACGGCGCCGGCATGGCTCACCACCAGCGGATTGAAGCGGCTCTCCTGGCGCACGATGGCGTAGACCAGGGCCTTGTCGACGGTGAAGCCGGATCTGGGCTCCAGGGTGGGCGTCGGATAGTCGGGCTCGGCCACCGCGCGGGTCGGGCCGGTGAGCGCCGTCAGCGGGGCGTTCAGCGCCTGGATCAGCTCCATCCAGCGCGAGCGCTCGGTGGGGGTCTTGGCGAGCGTCAGTCCGGCGCGGCATTCCAGCCCGGCCTCGGTGGCCCGGCCGATCTGGGCCAGGGCCGCGGCGCGGTGGGCGCGGGAATCGCTGCTGATGAACCGCGCCAATTCCACGGTCGGTCCGGTGTAGGCGGCGGGCACGTAGCGGCCCTGATCGGCGACGGCGAGGAGCTTGGCCTTGCCCAGCGCCACGCGGCGCTCGGCGATCATGCCGTAGAAGGTGGTCGGGAAGCGGGCCGCCAGCGCCAGGAACTGGTCGGCGCGGGCGCCGTCGCCGGTCTCGGCCACCGCGCGCGCCGCCCAGTAGGCCGCCCCGGCGCGCAGCCAGGGATCCTCGTCCTCGTCGCGGGCCACCAGGGCCAGGTGGGTCTCGGCGGCGTCGTAGTTCTTCAGGCGATAGGCGGCCAGGCCGGCGATCCAGCGTTCGCCGGCGGCCGGGGCCAGCTCGAAGGCCCGCTTCATGTCGCCGGCGTAGAAGGCCTCGCGGGCCATCCGACCCTTGGCGCCGGGCAGGCGCTCGGCGATGCCCTGGGCGGTGCGCTCGATGGCGCCCCAGCCGAAACCCGCCAGCAGGGGCGTCTTCAGGGCCGGACCCGCGGGGGGCTTGCGTCGGCTGGCCAGGGAATAGATCCGCTCTGCGCCCGGCAGGTCGCCGAACCGCTCCAGCCACTTGGCCAGCTCGTCATAGCTGGCGGTGTGGGCGGTGGGATGCATGAGCTGGCGGAAGGCTAGGTGGCCGGCCAGGGACTGGTCCTTAGCCTGGGCGGCCTGCAGGCCGGCGTCGATGAAGTCGCCGTCCTCGACGGCGGCGAACGCCGCAGCGTACCGCTGGGCGTCCGAATCGCTCAGCACCTTGGGCGCTGCGACGGCGGTTTGGGCGAAGGCGGCGAAGATCCCGGCGAGAACCGCGACCTGAATGCCGTTGCGTGCCTGCATCCATTTCCCGCGTCGGCCGCTTCTTGAGAGCGATCTGGACGCAGCCCTTGTTCTCGACAGAGGGAGTCCTAGCCGCCCCGTTCCGGGCGATCAAGTCGCTCGGTCAGGGTCAGAAGGTCGCTCCACGCCTTCTTCTTGGCTGCCGGTTGTCTGAGCAGGAAGGCCGGGTGGAGTGTCGGCATGGCGGGCAGTTCCAGTTCGCCGCTCTCCGAACGCCATTCGAACCACCGCCCGCGCAGGGACAAAATCCCCTCGTCGCGCTTCAGCATCGACTTGGCCGAGGGCGCGCCGACCAGCAGCAGCATCTTCGGCGCGACCAGCTCGATGGCCCGCTCCAGGAAGGGTTGGCAGACCGCCTGTTCCTGCGGCGTCGGCGTCCTATTCCCTGGGGGGCGCCAGAAAACGGTGTTGGTGATGAACACCCGGTCGGTCAGGCCCGCGGCGGCGAACATCTTGTCGAGGAGCTGGCCCGCCTTGCCGACAAAGGGCTCGCCGCGGGCGTCTTCCTCCGCGCCCGGGCCCTCGCCGATCACCAGCAGCGGCGCATCGGCCGCGCCGCGCGAGAACACCGCCTGGCGCGCGCCCTCGAACTTCAACGGGCAGCCGTCGAAACCGGAAATGGCGGCCTTCAGCGCGTCCAGGTCCCGGGCTTCCGCGGCCAGACGCCGCGCCTCGATCACCGCCGAGGCGACATCGGGGGCCAGGCCCGGCTTGCGCACGGCCGACGTGGGGGCGGCGGCCTTCCGCTCCGGCGGGCGCGGCGGGACGATCTTGCCCGCCTCGATGCGGTCCACCGCAACGTCCAGCAGCATGGCGTCGACCCCCGCCTCGGCCCAGAAGGCGAGCAGGCTTTCGGCGGCGCGGGGGTCGGCTGGGGTCATCGGGTCCGAGAAAAGCTTCTGTGAGACAGTTGTATAGCGGAGTTCACGCTTGACCGCCCTCGTACAAGCTACCGATAAGTCCCGCGACGGATCAACGCCGCGTGACATAAGGGGAGGGGAACCCCTGGCGCGCGGATCTTAGGGAGTTGGGGACATGACCGAAGCCATCGAACGCGAAGCGATGGAGTACGATGTCGTCATCGTCGGCGCCGGCCCCTCGGGACTCTCGGCGGCGATCCGCCTGAAACAGCTTGCCGAAGCGGCCGGGACCGAGATCTCGGTGGCCGTGCTGGAAAAGGGCTCCGAGGTCGGCGCCCACATCCTGTCCGGCGCCGTGATCGACCCCATCGGCCTCAACGAGCTGCTGCCCAACTGGAAAGAGCTGGGCATCCCGCTGGAGACCAAGGTCACCCGCGACAAGTTCGTGATCCTGGGGCCGCAGGGCGACCTGGACATCAGCTTCCTGCCGTTCCCGAAGTGGATGCTCAACCACGGCAACTACATCGCCTCGCTCGGCAACGTCTGCCGTTCGATGGCCCAGCACGCCGAGGCGCTCGGCGTGGAGATCTATCCCGGCATGGCCGCCTCCGAGGTGGTCTACAACGAGGACGGTTCCGTGAAGGGCGTCGTGGCCGGCGTGTTCGGCATCGGCAAGGACGGCCAGCCTGGCCCCGACTTCCAGCCCGGCATCGAACTGCACGCCAAGTACACCTTCATCGGCGAGGGCGTGCGCGGCTCGCTGGCCAAGCAGCTGCAGGCCAAGTTCGGCCTCACCGCCGGCCGTGATCCGCAAAAATTCGGCATCGGGATCAAGGAGTTGTGGCAGGTTCCTGACGAGAACTTCGAGGCCGGCCTGACCCAGCACACCTTCGGCTGGCCGCTGAAGAACGACGCCGGCGGCGGCTCGTTCATGTACCACTTCGGTGACAACTACGTGGCCATCGGCTTCGTGCTGCACCTCAACTACAAGAACCCCTGGCTCTCGCCCTTCGACGAGTTCCAGCGCTTCAAGACCCACCCGGCGATCCGCTGCTACCTGGAAGGCGGGAAACGCATCTCCTACGGCGCGCGCGCCATCACCGAGGGCGGCCACCAATCCCTGCCGCAGCTCTACTTCCCTGGCGGCGTGCTGTTGGGCTGCTCGGCCGGCATGGTCAATGTCCCGCGCATCAAGGGCAGCCACAACGCCGTGAAGAGCGGCATGCTGGCCGCCGAGGCCGCTTTCGCCGCCATTGGCGCGGGCCGTTCGGGCGACGAGCTGACCTCGTACGAAGAGACCTACAAGAAGTCGTGGATCGCCAGGGAGCTGCGCAACGTGCGCAACTTCAAGCCGCTGTGGTCGAAGTTCGGCACCATCCCGGGCATCGTCCTGGGCGGGATCGACGCCATCATCGCCAACGCGCTCGGCGGCTGGTCGCCGTGGGGCACGCTTAAGCACGGCAAGAGCGACGCCGAATCCACCGGCTTGGCCAAGGACTACGATCCCATCGTCTATCCGAAGCCCGACGGCGAGTTCAGCTTCGATAAGCTGTCCTCGGTCTTCCTGTCCTCCACCAACCACGACGAGAACCAGCCGGCCCACCTGAAGCTGAAGGACGCTTCGGTCCCCATCCAGGTGAACCTGCCCCGCCACGGGGAGCCTGCGCGGCTCTACTGTCCGGCCGGGGTCTATGAGGTGCTCTACGACGCCGAGGGCAAGAACCCGAAGTTCCAGATCAATTTCCAGAACTGCGTCCACTGCAAGACCTGCGACATCAAGGATCCGTCGCAGAACATCGTCTGGACCACGCCCCAGGGCGGCGACGGGCCGAACTATCCGAACATGTGACGCCAAGCCTCGCCCTGGCGCCTTGATGTTGGCGCGGAAAGCGGGGAGTCTCGCGCCATGCGCCATCTGCTCGTTGCCCTCGCCCCGCTCCTCCTGGTCGCCGCCTGCGCGACGCCGTCCGAGGAGGTCGCCTGGCGCCCGACCATGATCGACGGCATGGGGGGCTCGGCCTATGGGGCCTTCCTGGCCGGCCAGGGGGCGCTCAACGACGGCAACGGGGCCGAGGCGGCGGCCTATTTCGAGCGCGCCGAGACCGAGGGCGGCGCCAACGACCTGCTGCGCGACCACGCCTTCACCGCCGCGGTCCTGGCTGGCGACATCGCCAAGGCCGCCGCTCTGGCGCCTGAGGGCGAGGAGGCCTCGGACGCCACGAAGCGCCTGGGCCAGCTGGTCAAGGGCGTCGAGAACATGGCCCAGGGCAAGGGCAAGGACGCCCACGCCATCCTGACCGGCGACGGTATCGGTTTTCCCCATCGCGGCGCCGCGGCCCTGCTGGCCCCGTGGGCGGCGGCCATGGCCGGCGACGTCGACGGCTCGCTGGTGCGGCCCGAGGTGCGCGGTGACCGGGTCGTCGACTATTTCGGCCAGCTCGGCCAAGCCTATCTCTATGAGCGGGTCCGCCGCTTCGACGAGGCGGAGACCGACTACAAGGCGCTGACCGGCGCCGAGAATCCGCTGGACATGGCGATCCTGGCCTATGGCGCCTTCCTGGAACGGCGCAATCGCCGCGCCGACGCCGTGGCCCTCTACGACAAGGCGCTCGCCGCCCAGCCCTCGGATGCGATCATCGCCGCGGCGCGCCTGCGCGCGCTCTCGGGCAAGTCCACGCCGCCCATGCCGAGCCTGCGCCAGGGCGCGGCCCAGGTGCTGATCGCCCCGGCCGCCACCATGCTGGGCGCCAAGCAGGACCAGCTGGGCCTGGCCTATCTGCGCCTGTCCCTGCGGCTCGATCCCACCCGCAACGAGGCCTGGCTGATGGTCGGCGACCTGATGGAGGTGGCCGGCGACACCACCGCCTCGCGCGACGCCTACGGCCGGCCCAAGCTGGGTTCTCCGGAATTCGCCACGGCGCGAGCCAAGCTCGCCTGGAGCTACCAGAACGCCAAGCAGCCCGAGATCGCGCTCAAGATGGCCCAGGAGGCCGCGGCCTCCGGCGACCACGAGGCCCGGGTCACCTATGCCGACCTGCTGCGCGCCAACGACCGCTATGCGGAATCCGCCCAGGTGCTGAGCCAGGCGATGGGCGCGAACGCCAATCCCGACTGGCGACTGCTCTATGCCCGCGGCGTGGCTTTCGAGCGCTCGGGCCAGTGGCCGGCCGCCGAGCGCGACCTGCAGGCCGCGTTGAGCCAGCGGCCCGAGGATCCCGAACTGCTGAACTATCTGGGCTATTCCTGGATCGACCGGGGCGAACACCTGGCCGAGGCCCTGGGCATGGTCCAGAAGGCCGTGGCCGCCAATCCGCAGTCGGGCGCCATGATCGACAGCCTCGGCTGGGCCTATTACCGCCTGGGCGACTACAAGAAGGCGGTCGAGCGGCTGGAACAGGCCGTCGAGCTCGAGGCCGGCGATCCCGAGATCAACAACCACCTGGGCGACGCCTACTGGCGCGTCGGCCGCCGCACCGAGGCGGAGTTCCAGTGGCGCCGGGTGCTGACGCTGGATCCCGACGAGCGGATCAAGGCCGATGTCGAGGCCAAGCTGACCTCGGGCCTCGGCCCCAAGGGGCCGGCGACGTCGCCGCGCATCGCCGAGCATTAGGCCATGGGCCCCGCGGCGTTCGCGCCTGCCAAGATCAACCTCTTCCTGCATGTCGGCGCGCCCGGGGCCGACGGCTATCACCCGCTCTGCAGCCTAATGGTCTTCGCCGACATCGGCGACCGGGTGAGCGTCCATGAGGCCGACGCCCTGGCCTTGCGGGTCCATGGCCCGTTCGCCGCGGGCCTGCCCACCGAGGACGCCGACAATCTTGTCCTGCGCGCCGCCCGCGCCCTGATGGCCCGCGCGCGCGGGCCGCAGCCACCCCTGGCGCTTTCGCTCGACAAGCGGCTGCCGGTGGCCGCGGGCCTGGGCGGCGGCTCCAGCGACGCCGGCGCGGCCCTGCGCCTGGTGCGCGAAGCCCTGAGCCTCACCCTGGAAGACCGCGAGTTGGAGGCTATCGCCGCCGAGTTGGGCGCCGACGGCGCAGCCTGCCTCTGGGGCCGTCCGGTGCTGGCGGAGGGGCGGGGAGAGCGCCTCAGCCCCGCGCCCGGCCTGCCGGCCCTCGAGGCGGTGCTGGTCAATCCCGGGGTCAGCGTCTCCACGCCGGAGATCTATCGAGCCTTCGACGCCGCGGGCTCGTTCGCCGACATCGCGCCGCCCCCCATGCCCGAGGCGTTCGAGAGCGTCGAGGAACTGGCCGGCTGGCTGCGCGCCACGACCAACGACCTGCAGGCGCCCGCCGTGGCCCTGGCCCCGGCGATCGGCGACGTGCTGGAGACCCTGGCCGACGAGCCCGAGGCCCTGCTGGCGCGGATGTCCGGCTCCGGCGCCACCTGTTTCGCCCTCTGCGGCTCGGACATCCAGGCCGAGACCCTGGCCGAGCGCCTGGAGGCCATGCGTCCGGCCTGGTGGGTCAAGCGCTGCCGCCTGGGTGGGCCCTGGGACCAGGCGGTCTAGAATTCGCGCAAACGAAAACGGGGGCCCGCTAGGGCCCCCGTTCCCGAGAGGGGAGCAGGGACCCAGGCGGCCCTGCTCCTGATCTGGACGCCTACGAGTGGTAGGCGCGTTCGCCGTGTTCGACGATGTCGAGGCCTTCTTCCTCGGTGTCGACCGAGGGCCGCAGGCCGATGGTGAACTTGATCGCGAAGAAGGTGATGGCCGAGGCCACCGCCGACCAGGAGATCGCCACCAGGACCGCTTTCACCTGGGCCATGACCTGGGTGCCCATCACATAGGCGGCCGTGTCGCAGGTGGAGATGTCGCCGTCGAGGCCGCAGGTCGTGTAGTCGACCACGCCCGCGCCGCCCCAGGCCGGATTGACCAGGAAGCCGGTGGCGATGGCGCCGACGATGCCGCCGACCGCGTGGATGCCGAAGGCGTCCAGGCTGTCGTCGTACTTCAGCGCGTTCTTCACGACCGAGCAGAAGATCACGCAGATCGGCGAGACGATGAGGCCCAGGAGCAGGGCGCCCACAGGGCCGGCGAAGCCGGCGGCCGGGGTGACGGCCACGAGGCCGGCGACCAGACCCGAAGCCATGCCCAGCATGCTGGCCTTCTTACGGGTCACCCACTCGGTGACCACCCAGGAGAGGCCGGCGCCGGCGGTGGCGACCAGGGTGTTCATCATGGCCAGGGCGGCGTAGCCGTTGGCTTCGAGATTGGAGCCGGCGTTGAAGCCGAACCAGCCCACCCACAGCAGACCGGCGCCCGCGAGCGTCAGGGTCAGGGAGTGAGGCGGCATGGCCTCGACCTTGAAGCCCTTGCGAGGACCCGTCACCAGGGCGCCGACCAGGGCCGCGATCCCGGCGTTGATGTGGACCACGGTGCCGCCGGCGAAGTCGATGGCGCCCCAGCCCCAGAGCAGGCCCGACTGGACCGGATCCTTCGGCGCGGTGGCGATGGCGTCGGGGCCAGCCCACCACCACACCATGTGCGCCATGGGATAGTAGGAGAGGATCGGCCAGAGGATGGCGAAGGCCACCACCGCGGCGAACTTCATCCGCTCGGCCACGCCGCCCAGGACCAGGGCCGCGGTGATGCAGGCGAAGGTCATTTGGAAGCAGATGAACACCAGTTCGGGGATGTAGATGCCCGTCGAGAAGGTCGCCACGTTGCTGGCCGGGGTCACGTCCTTGAGGAACAGCCGCCCGGCGCCGCCGATGAACTTGTCGAGGCCGCCGCCGTCGGTGAAGGCAAGGCTGTAGCCGTAGAGCAGCCAGGCGATCATGCCGATGACGGTCACCGTGGAGACCTGCATCAGCATGGACAGCATGTTCTTCTGGCGGACCAGGCCGCCGTAGAACAGGGCCAGGCCCGGCAGGATCATCAGCAGGACTAGGACGGTGGAGACCAGCATCCAGGTGGTGTCGCCCTTGTCGACCGTCTGGGCCGGGGCTTCGGTGGTCGGAGCAGGCGCGGCCTCGGCGGCGGCCGGAGCGGCTTCCGCGGGCGCTGCGGCCGGCGTGGCCTCAGCCGCGGGCGCGACGGCCTC
>NZ_JAKFEN010000041.1:0-23730 GCF_036677185.1 Phenylobacterium sp. | reverse complement strand
CGACTTGGCCCCGCCCGTCTTCGCCAGCGTAAACGTGATCGCCGCCGTCAGCGTCGTCTTGCCATGGTCAACGTGACCAATCGTGCCGATGTTGCAATGCGGCTTGTTGCGTTCGAACTTTTCTTTAGCCATTTCAAGCTCCAGCCCTGTTTGGGCTTGTCCTCTAAACTAGGGTTGGGGTCGGGGTTAGGCGTATTTCTTGATCACTTCGTCGGCGACGTGTTGCGGCACCGGGTCGTAGTGGTCGTACTGCATCGTGAAGGCCGCGCGGCCCTGCGACATGCCGCGAAGCGTGTTCACATAGCCGAACATGTTAGCCAGCGGAACGAACGCATTGACGACGATCGCGTTGCCGCGGGTGTCCTGGCCCTGGATCATGCCGCGGCGGCCGTTCAGGTCGCCGATGACCGAACCCAGATAGTCTTCCGGGGTCACGACTTCGACGGCCATGATCGGCTCGAGCAGCTTGGGGGCGCCCTTCTCACGAAGTTCCTTGAAGGCGGCGCGCGCCGCGATTTCGAACGCCAGCACGCTGGAGTCGACGTCGTGGTACTTGCCGTCCGTCAGGGTCGCCTTGAAGTCGATCAGCGGGAAGCCGGCCAGCAGGCCGTTGTCCTTCACCGACTCCAGGCCCTTTTCGACGCCGGGGATGTATTCCTTCGGCACCGCGCCGCCGACGATGGCGCTCTCGAACACGAAGCCCGAACCCGGTTCACCCGGCTCGAACGTGATCATGACGCGGGCGAACTGGCCCGTACCGCCGGTCTGCTTCTTGTGGGTGTAGTCGATGTCGACCTTGCGACCCAGGCTCTCGCGATAGGCCACCTGCGGCGCGCCGATATTGGCCTCGACCTTGTAGGTGCGCTTCAGGATGTCGATCTTGATGTCCAGGTGCAGCTCGCCCATGCCCTTCAGGATCGTCTGGCCCGACTCGAAGTCGGTGGAGACGGTGAAGGACGGATCCTCGGCGGCCAGCTTCTGCAGGGCGACGCCCAGCTTCTCCTGGTCGGCCTTGGACTTGGGTTCCACGGCGATCTCGATGACCGGGGCGGGGAATTCCATGCGTTCCAGGATCACCGGCGACTTGTTCGGATCGCACAGGGTGTCGCCCGTGCGGGTGTCCTTCAGGCCGGCCAGGGCGACGATGTCGCCCGCATAGGCTTCCTTGATGTCCTCGCGGTTGTTGGAGTGCATCAGCAGCATGCGGCCGACGCGTTCCTTCTTGTCGCGGGTGGCGTTCAGCAGGCCCATGCCGGTCTCGAGCTTGCCCGAATAGATGCGGCAGAAGGTCAGCGACCCCACGAACGGGTCGTCCATGATCTTGAAGGCCAGCACGGCCAGCGGTTCGTCATCCGACGCCTTGCGGACGATCGGCTCTTCGGTGCGGAAGTCGATGCCCACGGTCGGCGGGATGTCGATCGGCGACGGCAGGTAGTCGACGACCGCGTCGAGCAGGGGCTGGACGCCCTTGTTCTTGAAGGCCGAGCCGCAGAGGATCGGATAGAAGGCGCCGGTCAGCACCGCCTTGCGGATGCACTTCTTGATGACGGCTTCCGACGGAATCTCGCCGCCCAGATAGGCTTCCATGGCGTCGTCATCGAGTTCGACGGCGTTCTCGATCAGGTAGTGACGGGCCTCTTCGGCCTTGGCCAGCAGATCGGCAGGGATCTCTTCGTCGTGGAAGTTCGCGCCCAGGCCGTCGTTTTCCCAGATCACGGCCTTCATGCGGACGATGTCCACCAGGCCCTTCAGGTTCGATTCCGAGCCGATCGGGAACTGGATCGGCACGGCCTTGGCGCCCAGGCGGTCGCGAATCGATTCGACCGACTTGTCGAAGTCGGCGCCGATCTTGTCCATCTTGTTGACGAACACGATCCGCGGAACCTTGTACTTGTCGGCCTGACGCCAGACGGTCTCGGTCTGCGGCTCGACGCCGGCGTTGCCGTCCAGCACGGTCACCGCGCCGTCGAGGACGCGCAGGCTGCGCTCCACTTCGATGGTGAAGTCCACGTGGCCGGGGGTGTCGATGATGTTGAGGCGCTTGCCTTCCCAGAAAGCGGTCGTCGCGGCCGACGTGATCGTGATGCCGCGTTCCTGCTCCTGGTCCATCCAGTCCATGGTGGCCGCGCCGTCGTGGACTTCACCGATCTTATGGCTCTTGCCGGTGTAATAGAGGATCCGCTCCGTCGTCGTCGTCTTGCCCGCATCGATGTGGGCCATGATTCCGAAGTTGCGGTAGTCTTCGATTTTGTGCGCGCGGGGCATAGCGGAAGCTCTGCTGGTAAAGGCGTTCGGGGATGTCAGAACGAACGGCGCGGGCGGTTTAACTCAAACCGCCCGCGCCGGAAAGCGATGGTTGCCGGGTCTTACCAGCGGTAGTGCGAGAACGCCCGGTTGGCCTCGGCCATCTTGTGGGTGTCTTCGCGCTTCTTCACGGCCGAACCACGGTTCGAGGACGCGTCCAGCAGTTCGCCGGCCAGCTTCTCGGTCATGGTGTTTTCACCGCGCTTGCGCGCAGCCGTGACCAGCCAGCGGATGGCCAGCGCCTTGCGGCGGTCGGGGCGGACTTCGACGGGCACCTGATAGGTGGCGCCGCCGACCCGGCGGGAGCGGACTTCGATGCCGGGCGCGACATTTTCCAGGGCCGCGTGGAAGGTCTCCAGCGGGCCCTGTTCCTTGCGCTTGGCTTCGAGGATCTCGAAGGCGCCATACAGGATGTTTTCAGCGACGGCTTTTTTGCCTTCGTACATCACGTAGTTCATGAACTTGGTGACGGTGAGGTCCCCGAACTTCGGGTCCGGCAGAACTTCACGTTTCTCGGCGCGACGGCGGCGGGACATGCTTCTTCTTCCTTACTTAGGACGCTTGGCGCCGTAGTGCGAACGACGCTGCTTGCGGTCCTTGACCCCTTGGGTGTCGAGCACGCCGCGCAGGATGTGGTAGCGGACGCCCGGAAGGTCCTTCACCCGGCCGCCGCGGATAAGCACGACGGAGTGCTCCTGCAGATTGTGGCCTTCGCCGGGGATGTAGCACACCGCTTCGATGCCGGTGGTCAGGCGCACCTTGGCGACCTTACGAAGCGCCGAGTTCGGCTTCTTCGGGGTGGTCGTATAGACGCGGGTGCAAACGCCGCGACGTTGGGGGCAGCCCTTCAGGGCCGGCACCTTGTTACGCGACGGCTTGTCCTGCCGAGGCTTGCGGATGAGCTGGTTGACTGTAGGCATCTAATCTCTGCTCTGGAGGCGTGTGCCGTTTGGCCGTGGCGCCTCGAAAAAGGGTTCGGTTTGTCTCGGGTCTCGAAACCGCCCGATGAACGCAAAAACTCGCCGGCGCGCGATCTCTAGCGTTCCGGCGGGTCTGACCGTCCGTTTCAGGAAGGCCGCTCATCGGGGCAGAGGAAGAATCCCCGGCCTCGAAAGGAGCGCGGTTCATACTCGCGAAGCCCCTTCTCGTCAACGCTCGCGAAAGAAAGGCTTCCCCGCCCTGCCCCGCGCCCGCTTTGCGCCACGAAAAGGCCGCGCGTCGCTCCGACCTTACGGTGAAGTTTGCAACTTTCGGGCGCGGGATGACCAGGACGGATCGCCGAACGCTCCCGATCGTGGTCGCCGTCTCCGGCCTCGCCCATCTGGGCGTGCTCGTGCTGCTGGCCATCGTCCACCCGACCCTGCGCCAGGCCGACGCCCCTCCGGTTTTCGAGGTGCGGGTCGTGCCGCTCTACGTCCCCTCGCCGCGCAGCGAGCAGCCCGCGCCCAAGCGGCTGATCGACCAGCCGATCCGTCCGCGCCGGGCCCTGCGGCTGCAGGAAGACCCGAGCGTGGCGCCGCTGGTGACTCCGCTCGCGCCCGACCGCCTGGCCGCGCCGCCGGCTCCCGCGGTCACCCTGCCGGCGCCCGCCGCCGCGCCGACCGCCCCGGGGCTGGGCACGGCCCTGCGGCTGAGCCCGGTGGGCTGCGCCAATCCCCAACTGCTCACCAAGGCCGAGCGCGAGCGGTGCCTGGAGCGGCTAGGCGCCGGCGCTAAGGACGCGCCCTATTACGAGCCGCCGATGTCGCCGGACAAGCGCAAGGCCTTCGCCGCCGCCGCGGCCAAGAAGGAGGCCTATCGGAAGTACAAGGAGGCCAACCTCCCGACCGGCGTCAGCCCCGGCGGCCTGGAGATGAGGCCCCTGCCCGAGGTTTGGACACCCCGCAACTGAGGCGGACAGCTCTAGAGCCGCAATGCCATGAAGGTCGTGCCCGGCGGAGTCGGCGCGTAATAGGGCTCGATCTCGGCGAAGCCCATCTGGCGGTAGAGGCCGATGGCCGAGGTCATGGTCGCCAGGGTATCGAGGCGCAGCTCGCTATAGCCAATGTCGCGCGCGCACTGGATGATCGCCGCCACCAGGACCCGCCCGAGGCCCGTCCCGCGCGCTTCCGGGGTGAGGTAGAGGCGCTTCATCTCGCAGCAGCCGGCCGCATCCAGGGGCCTCAGGCCGACACAGCCCAGGGCTTCGCCGGCGGCGTCGCGCGCCAGCAGCAGCTCGCCGCGCGGCGGGGCGTACTTGCCTGGCAGGGAGGCGAGCTCCGCGCCGAAATCCTGATAGCTTAGATCGACCGGCAACGACTTGGCGTAGGCCTCGAACAGAGCCGCCGTTGCGTGGAGATCATGCGCTGTCCGGACAGGGCTGATCTTCACGGCAGGCGGCTCCCCGACACGTGTTCAACCGGGATCGCGTCGAGATCGACACCCTCGAGGCAACGGACGTTGACGGCCCAGAGATGCGGCGCGGTCCGCGGCCGCCGGAACGGCAGGATGCCGCAATGGGTGCAGAAGTAGTCCGTGGCCTGGCGGGTGTTGAACCTGTAGGTGGCGAGTTCGTCCAGGGGCGAGAGCAGTTCGAACTGCCCCTCCTCGACCCGATGGATCAAGGCGCCCCTGCGTCGACAGATCGAGCAGTCGCAGACCCGGACGTGGTCTATCTCGGCGTCAACCGCGAACCGGACCTTGCCGCAGTGACAGCTCCCCAAATACCTCGGCAACCTGGCGGCCTCGACGCTGAATGATCTGACGCCAAGCCTAGCCCGCCCTCGCCCCAAAGGAAAACGGCCCGGGATCGCTCCCGGGCCGCTTCTTACGCACACAGACTGAGCTTGCTAGACGTCGACCTTCTCGGCCTCCGCATCGACAGCGATGACGTCCGGCAGGGGCTCCATGGCCTCCTCGCGGCTGGCCGACAGGGCTTCGTCGCGCTTGGCGGCGATGCGCTGCAGGTTGCGCAGGTAGGACCCGGTGCCCGCCGGGATCAGGCGGCCGACGATCACGTTTTCCTTCAGGCCTTCCAGGGTGTCGCTCTTGCCCTGGACCGAAGCCTCGGTAAGGACGCGGGTGGTTTCCTGGAACGAGGCGGCCGAGATGAAGCTGCGGGTCTGCAGCGACGCCTTGGTGATGCCGAGCAGGACCGGCTGGGTGATGGCCGGACGGCCGCCACGGGACTCGGTCTTGGCGTTCTCCTCGTTGATCTCCGACATGTCCAGGTGATCGCCCTTGAGCAGGCCGGTGTCGCCCGGCTCGAGGATTTCGCCCTTTTGCAGCATCTGACGAACGATCGTCTCGATGTGCTTGTCGTTGATCGGCACGCCTTGGAGCCGGTAGACCTCCTGGATCTCGTCGACCAGGAACTCGGCCAGCGCCTCGATGCCCAGGATGCGCAGGATGTCGTGCGGATCCGGGTTGCCGTCGATCAGGTACTCGCCCTTGCGGATCACGTCGCCGTCGTGGACGGCGATGTGCTTGCCCTTGGGGATCAGGAACTCGACCGCCTCGCCACCATCTTCCGGGGTGATCTTGATGCGGCGCTTGTTCTTGTAGTCGCGGCCGAATTCGACGCGGCCGTCCATCTCGGCGATGACCGCGCAGTCCTTCGGACGGCGGGCTTCGAAGAGTTCGGCGACGCGCGGCAGACCCCCGGTGATGTCCCGGGTCTTGGCGCTTTCGGTCGACATACGGGCCAGGACCTCGCCGGGCTTGATCTCATCGCCGTCGCCGACGGAGAGAATGGCGCCCACCGGCAGGAGGTAACGCGCCTCCCCGCCGTTCGAGATGCGCATATAGGCGCCCTCGGCGTCGATCACGGCCATGGCCGGACGCAGGTCCGAACCCTTGGTCGAGGCGCGCCAATCGATGACCACGCGGTTGGAGATGCCGGTGGCCTCGTCGGCTTCCTCGCGGACCGAGAAGTTCTCGACCAGGTCCTCGAAGCGGACCTTGCCGCCCACTTCGGAGATGATCGGGGTCGAGTACGGGTCCCATTCGGCCAGGCGCTGGCCGCGCTTGACCTTGTCGCCGTCCTTGACCTTCAGGCGCGCGCCGTAAGGCGGCTTGTAGGACTCGCGGTCCTTGCCGTCGACCTGGACGATGATCATCAGGTTGCGGCTCATGGCCACGACGCCGCCGTCGGGCGCCACGACCGTGTTGCCGCCGACCAGACGGGCCACGCCCTCGTTGCCGCTCTCGAAGAACGACTGCTCGGCCACCTGGGCGGTGCCGCCGATGTGGAAGGTCCGCATCGTCAGCTGGGTGCCCGGCTCGCCGATCGACTGGGCGGCGATGACGCCCACGGCTTCACCGATGTTCACCGGCGTGCCGCGCGCGAGGTCGCGGCCGTAACAGGCGCCGCAGACGCCGATCTTGGCCTCGCAGGTGAGGACCGAACGGACCTTCACCGACTGGACCGCGGCGGCCTCGACGATGTCGATCATGTTCTCGTCGAAATAGGTGTCGGCCGGCGCGATGACCTCACCGGTGTTCGGGTCCTTCACGTCCTCGGCGGCGAAGCGGCCCAGGATGCGCAGCCCCAGCGAGACCAGGACGTCGCCGCCCTCGACCACGGCGCGAAGGGTGATGCCCCGCGTGGTGCCGCAGTCTTCCTCGTTGATGATGCAGTCCTGCGCCACGTCGACCAGACGACGGGTCAGATAGCCGGAGTTGGCGGTCTTCAGCGCGGTGTCGGCCAGGCCCTTACGGGCGCCGTGGGTGGAGTTGAAGTACTCCTGGACCGACAGGCCTTCCTTGAAGTTCGAGATGATCGGGGTCTCGATGATCTCGCCGGAGGGCTTGGCCATGAGGCCGCGCATCCCGCCGAGCTGCTTCATCTGGGCCTGCGAACCGCGGGCGCCGGAGTTGGCCATCATGAAGATCGAGTTGATCTCCTTTTCACGGCCGTTCTCGTCCGTCTCGGCGGTCGAGATCTCCAGCATCATTTCGTCGGCGACCCGGTCGGTGGCCTTGGCCCAGGCGTCGACGACCTTGTTGTACTTCTCACCCTTGGTGATCAGGCCGTCGGCGTACTGCTGTTCGTACTCTTCAACCAGCTTGCGGGTCTGGGCCACGATGGGCTTCTTCCGCTCGGGGATGATGATGTCGTCCTTGCCGAAGGAGATGCCGGCCTTGGCCGCCTCGCGGAAGCCCAGACCCATGATCTGGTCGGCGAAGATGACCGTCGCCTTCTGACCGCAGTGGCGGTAGACGGCGTCGATCAGGTTGCCGATCTCCTTCTTGGTCAGGTTCTTTTCCAGCAGCCGGTGGCCGATGGCCGGGTGGTGCGGGAACAGAGCCGCGATCTTCATCCGCCCAGGGGTGGTGTCGATCAGCTTGCGGACCAGGACGCCGTCGGCGTCCATCTCGGAGTGGCGGGCCTTGATCTTGGTGTGCAGGGTCACGACCCCGGCGTCGAGCGCCGCGTCGATCTCGCACATCTCGCCGAACATCTTGCCTTCGCCCGGCTCGTTGGGCTTGGCCAGCGACAGGTAGTAGAGGCCGAGCACGATATCCTGCGACGGCACGATGATCGGGCGGCCGTTGGCGGGCGACAGGATGTTGTTTGTCGACATCATCAGCACGCGCGCTTCAAGCTGGGCTTCCAGCGAGAGCGGCACGTGGACGGCCATCTGGTCGCCGTCGAAGTCGGCGTTGAAGGCCGCGCAGACCAGCGGGTGAAGCTGGATGGCCTTGCCCTCGATCAGCTTGGGTTCGAAGGCCTGGATGCCGAGGCGGTGAAGCGTCGGCGCGCGGTTCAGCAGGACCGGGTGCTCGCGGATCACCTCGTCGAGGATGTCCCAGACGGCCGGCTGCTCGCGCTCCACCATCCGCTTCGATTGCTTGACGGTCCCGGAGAGACCCTTGGCGTCGAGGCGGGCGTAGATGAACGGCTTGAACAGCTCGAGCGCCATCTTCTTCGGCAGGCCGCACTCGTGCAGCTTCAGCTCGGGACCGACCACGATGACCGAACGGCCCGAATAGTCGACGCGCTTGCCGAGCAGGTTCTGGCGGAACCGGCCTTGCTTGCCCTTCAGCATGTCGGCGAGGGACTTGAGGGGCCGCTTGTTGGCGCCGGTGATGACCCGGCCGCGGCGGCCGTTGTCGAACAGGGCGTCGACGGCTTCCTGCAGCATCCGCTTTTCGTTGCGGATGATGATGTCAGGCGCGCGCAGCTCGATCAGGCGCTTCAGGCGGTTGTTGCGGTTGATCACCCGACGGTAGAGGTCGTTCAGGTCGGAGGTCGCGAAGCGGCCGCCGTCCAGCGGCACCAGCGGGCGCAGCTCGGGCGGGATGACCGGGACCACCGAGAGGATCATCCACTCGGCCTTGTTGCCGCTCTCGATGAAGCTTTCGATGAGCTTCAGACGCTTGGACGTCTTCTTGAGCTTCATTTCCGAGGTGATGGTGAGGAGTTCCTCACGCAGCCGGTCGGCTTCCTTCGGCAGGTCGATGGCCTTCAGCAGGCCCTGGACCGCTTCGGCGCCGATCTCGGCGGTGAAGCTGTCGTCCCCGAACTCCTCCTGGTAGCGCATGTACTCGTCTTCCGAGAGCAGCTGGTGCTGCTTCAGCGGGGTCAGGCCCGGCTCGGTGACGATGTAGTATTCGAAATAGAGGACCCGCTCGATGTCCTTCAGGGCCATGTCCAGCATCATCGAGATGCGGCTGGGCAGGGACTTCAGGAACCAGATGTGGGCGACCGGCGAAGCCAGTTCGATGTGGCCCATCCGCTCGCGACGGACGCGGGCCAGGGTGACCTCGACGCCGCACTTCTCGCAGATGATGCCCTTGTACTTCATGCGCTTGTACTTGCCGCACAGGCACTCGTAGTCCTTGGTCGGACCGAAGATGCGCGCGCAGAACAGGCCATCGCGCTCCGGCTTGAAGGTCCGGTAGTTGATGGTCTCGGGCTTCTTGATCTCGCCGAAGGACCACGAACGGATCTTTTCAGGCGAAGCCAGAGCAATACGGATGCGGTCGAAGGTCGGAGCGGCCTGGACCGGATTGAAGATATTCAGGACTTCCTGGTTCATCGATTTTCCAGTTCGTCAGTATTTCCAGAGGCGGTGGGGAGGAGCTGACGGCCCCTCCCCTCGCACATTCGGTAGAAGTCGGAGCCGGCCCTAGCCGTTCTCCAGCTCCACATTCAGGCCCAGCGAGCGCATTTCCTTGACGAGCACGTTGAAGCTCTCGGGAATGCCGGCTTCGAAGGTGTCGTCGCCACGCACGATGCTTTCGTAGACCTTGGTCCGGCCAGCCACGTCGTCGGACTTCACCGTCAGCATCTCCTGCAGGGTGTAGGCGGCGCCGTAGGCTTCCAGAGCCCAGACCTCCATCTCCCCGAAGCGCTGTCCGCCGAACTGCGCCTTGCCGCCCAGCGGTTGCTGGGTGACGAGCGAGTACGGGCCGATGGAGCGGGCGTGGATCTTGTCGTCGACCAGGTGGTGCAGCTTCAGCATGTAGATGTAGCCGACCGTGACCGGGCGCTTGAACTTGTCGCCGGTCTGGCCGTCATAGAGCTGCACCTGGCCGGAGCGGGCGAGACCCGCCTTCTCCAGCAGGTTTTCGATGTCGTCGATGTGGGCGCCGTCGAACACCGGGGTGGCGAAGGGCACGCCCTTCGACAGGTTCCGGGCCAGCTCGACCAGCTCTTCGTCGCTGTCGGGCAGTTCCTGATCCTTGCCGTAGATGTCCTGCAGCCACTCGATCAGGGCCTTGCGCTGGCCGCCGTTCTGCCAGGCTTCCAGGAGACCGGCGATTTGCTTGCCGAGGCCCGCGGCCGCCCAGCCGAGGTGGGTTTCGAAGATCTGGCCGACGTTCATCCGCGAGGGCACGCCCAGCGGGTTCAGGACGATGTCGACATTGGTGCCGTCTTCCAGGTGCGGCATGTCCTCGATCGGCAGGATCTTGGAGATGACGCCCTTGTTGCCGTGACGGCCAGCCATCTTGTCGCCGGGCTGAAGCTTGCGCTTCACGGCCACGAAGACCTTGACCATCTTCATCACGCCAGGCGGCAGTTCGTCGCCGCGCTGCAGCTTGTCGACCTTGTCCTCGAAGCGGCGGTCCAGGCGCTTGCGCGCCTCGTCGAACTGGCGGCGCATGGCCTCCAACTCGCCCATGATCTTCTCGTCGTCGAGGGCGATCTGCCACCACAGGCCGGGCGCGATCTCTTCCAGCTTGTCGGCGGTGATCTCGCCGCGGCCCAGGCCCTTGGGGCCGGAGACGGCGGTCTTGCCGGTGAGCAGGACGCGAAGGCGCGAGGTCATGTTGCGGTTCAGGATCGCGAACTCGTCGTCGCGGTCCTTGCCCAGGCGGTCGATCTCGGCGCGCTCGATGGCCATGGCGCGCTCGTCCTTGTCGACGCCGTGACGGTTGAACACGCGGACTTCCACGATGGTCCCGGCGACGCCCGGGGGCAGGCGCAGGGAGGTGTCGCGGACGTCGGAGGCCTTTTCACCGAAGATGGCGCGCAGGAGCTTTTCTTCCGGCGTCATCGGGCTTTCGCCCTTCGGCGTGACCTTGCCGACCAGGATGTCGCCCGGCAGGACCTCGGCGCCGATCGCCACGATGCCGGCTTCGTCGAGGTTGCGCAGGGCCTCCTCGCCGACGTTCGGGATGTCGCGGGTGATCTCTTCCGGGCCCAGCTTGGTGTCGCGGGCCATGACCTCGAACTCCTCGATGTGGATCGAGGTGAAGACGTCGTCGCGCACGATGCGCTCGGAGATCAGGATCGAGTCTTCGAAGTTGTAGCCGTTCCAGGGCATGAAGGCGACGAGGGTGTTCCGGCCCAGGGCCAGTTCGCCCAGGTCGGTCGACGGGCCGTCGGCGATCACGTCGCCGGTGGCGATCAGGTCGCCCACGCGCACCAGCGGACGCTGGTTGATGCAGGTCGAGGTGTTGGAACGCTGGAACTTCTGCAGACGATAGATGTCGACGCCGGCCTTGGTCGGGTCGTTCTCTTCCGTCGCGCGGACCACGATGCGGGTGCCGTCGATCTGCTCGACCACGCCGGTGCGGCGGGCGACCACGACGGCGCCGGAATCGACGGCCACCACGCTTTCCATGCCGGTGCCGACCAGGGGCGCATCCGATTGGATGAGCGGCACGGCCTGCTTCTGCATGTTCGAGCCCATCAGGGCGCGGTTGGCGTCATCGTTTTCCAGGAACGGGATCAGCGAGGCGGCCACGGAGACCACCTGCTTGGGCGACACGTCCATCAGGTCGACGTCGGCCCTGGGCAGCAGGCCCGGCTCGCCGTTGATCCGGCCCTGGACCAGGTCCTCGACGATCTCGCCGTTCTTCAGCTTGATGCTGGCCTGGGCGATGACGTGCTTGGCCTCTTCCATGGCCGACATGTAGACGACCTCGTCGGTGGTCTTGCCGTCCTTGATCCGCCGGTACGGGCTCTCGATGAAGCCGTACTTATTGACCACCGCGTGGGTGGCCAGCGAGTTGATCAGGCCGATGTTCGGGCCTTCCGGCGTCTCGATGGGGCAGATCCGGCCGTAGTGGGTCGGGTGCACGTCGCGGACTTCGAAGCCAGCGCGTTCGCGGGTCAGGCCGCCCGGGCCAAGGGCCGAGAGACGGCGCTTGTGGGTGATCTCCGAGAGCGGGTTGGTCTGGTCCATGAACTGCGAGAGCTGCGAAGAGCCGAAGAACTCCCGCACGGCCGCGGCCGCGGGCTTCGCATTGATCAGGTCGTGCGGCATGACCGTGTCGATATCGACGCTGCTCATGCGTTCCTTGATGGCGCGTTCCATGCGCAGCAAGCCGACGCGGTACTGGTTTTCCAGCAGCTCGCCCACCGAACGCACCCGGCGGTTGCCGAGGTTGTCGATGTCGTCGATCTCGCCGCGGCCGTCGCGCAGGCCGACCAGGGTCTTCAGTACGGCCAGGACGTCGTCCTTGCGCAGGACGCGCACGTCGTCGGGGCAGTCGAGCTCCAGACGCATGTTCATCTTCACGCGGCCGACCGAGGAGAGATCGTAGCGCTCGCCGTCGAAGAACAGCGACTTGAACATGGCCTCGGCCGCTTCCACGGTCGGCGGCTCGCCGGGACGCATGACGCGGTAGATGTCGAACAGCGCGTCCTCGCGGGCGTTGTTCTTGTCGATGCGCAGGGTGTTGCGCATGTAGGCGCCCATGGTGACGTCGTCGACGTCGAGGACGTCGAGCTTGTCGTAGCCCTGCTCTTCCAGGGCGGCCAGGACGGCGGGGTCCAGCTCGTCGCCGGCCTCGGCGTAGATCTCGCCGGTAGCCGGATTGACCAGGTCGCGGGCCAGGTAGCGGCCGGTGAGGGCCTCCGGCGCCAGCAGCAGGGTCTTGAGGCCCGCGTCGGAGAACTTCTTGGCGTTACGCGCCGAGATCTTCTGGCCGGCCGGAGCGATCTCCTCGCCGGTCTCGGCGTCGATCAGCGGGAAGTCCGGCTTGGCTCCGCGCCAGCGCTCGGGCTTGTAGGGCACGGTCCAACCGGCGACGCCCTTCTTGGAGTCCTCGCGCTTCTCGCAGGTGACGATGTCGTAGAAGGTGGAGAGGATCTCCTCCCCGTCCATGCCGAGCGCCATCAGGAAGGTGGTGGCCGGCAGCTTGCGGCGGCGGTCGATGCGGACGAAGACGATGTCCTTGGCGTCGAACTCGAAGTCCAGCCACGAGCCGCGATAGGGAATGACGCGGGCGGCGAACAGCAGCTTGCCCGACGAGTGGGTCTTGCCCTTGTCGTGGTCGAAGAACACGCCCGGCGAACGGTGCATCTGCGAGACGATGACCCGCTGGGTGCCGTTGACGATGAAGGTGCCCTTCTCGGTCATGAGCGGGATGTCGCCCATGTAGACGTCCTGCTCCTTGATGTCCTTCACGGAGCGGGCGCCGGTCTCTTCGTCGGTCTCGAACACGATGAGGCGCAGCTTGACCTTCAGCGGCGCCGCATAGGTCATGTCGCGCTGGACGCATTCCTCGACGTCGTACTTCGGCTCTTCGAACTCGTACGACACGTATTCCAGCACGGCGCGTTCGTTGAAGTCCTTGATCGGGAAGACCGACTTGAAGACCGCCTCGACACCCTCCTCGCGGCGTTCGACCGCGCGGGTTTCGCGTTGCAGGAACTGTTCGTAGGAGGAGCGCTGGACCTCGATGAGGTTCGGCATCTGCACGGCTTCGGGGATGCGGCCGAAAGACTTACGGATCCGCTTCTTACCGGTGAAGGATTGCGCCATTTTATTCCCTTGAGCGACGCGCGGAACGGTTTCCGAGCGTCAGGTCGCTAGTGTCCTGCGTCCACCCTCGACGCCCTTGCGGGCGCCGGACGCTGGAAGCCCCTGTATCGCCAGGGGCGCTCCCTCGCATGGCCGGAGGGTGGCGGGCCATGCCTCGGAGCGTACGCGCGCGAAGAATCGCGTCTGAGACGAATCGTAAATTTCGCGAAGCACGCGATTTAGGAGTTTTGTGTGGATAAGGGAAGCCCCTTTCGCACGAAAAGTGGGGCGGCGCGGCCGGCCGCCGCGTCGCTCCACCTTTTGGGTCTGCCTGGGCGTTCCCAGGTCATGTCATCTCGCCTTGTACAAGCAGATGGGAAACCCACATCCCCGATCGAAGGTTCCCGGATCCGGAAAATTGGCAGCACTCCCCCTCGTCGAGCGCCAACACATTGAAAGACTTACGCAACTTCTGGCGCGCAAGCTCATTTCACCTAGGGCTCGCCATTGAGTCGGCGGGCTCCATCCTTGGACTTAGGGGTGTGAGATGGCGCTCGACGCCGACTTTCGCAGACAACTCGAAGGCTACGGCCTGACCACGGCCGAAATCCTGTACCGACTGCCCGATCATCCGGTCCTGCTGCAGAGCTATCTCTGGCAGGAATACGACGTGGCCCCGGACTTCCCCAACCTACGGAAGTTCCTCGACTTCTGGAGCCACAAGCTGGACGGCGTGCTCGACACCATCCGGGTAGCCCACCAGGGCCTGATCCGGCCGGCCGAGTTCAAGGCCGTGGACGGAATGTTCCGCCTGCACTGAGGCGGCCAAACAAAAGGGCCGGGGATTGCTCCCCGGCCCTTCCGTAACTCAGCGACGCGGACATGCCGCGCCGTGGGTCTTACTTGATCGAGACCGAAGCGCCGGCTTCTTCCAGCTTCTTCTTCACTTCTTCGGCGACCTGCTTGGAGACGTTCTCGACGACGTTGGCCGGAGCGGCTTCCACGAGGTCCTTGGCTTCCTTCAGGCCGAGGTCCGGACGCACGCCGCGGACTTCCTTGATCACGTTGATCTTCTTGTCGCCACCGGCGGTCAGGACAACGGTGAACTCGGTTTGCTCTTCGGCGGCTTCGGCCGGAGCGGCGGCGGCGCCGCCAACGGCGGCCACGGCCACCGGAGCGGCGGCGGAGACGCCCCACTTTTCTTCGAGCAGCTTGGACAGCTCAGAGGCTTCCAGCACGGTCAGGGCGGACAGGTCTTCGACGATCTTTTCGAGCTTCGACATGGGATGGTTTTCCTAGGGAATTAGAGGTGTGGGTTTTTCGAAAATGACGATCAGGCGGCGTCTTTGGCGGCGTAAGCCCCCACGACGCGGGCGAGCTGACCGGCCGGGGCCTGCAGGACGCCGGCGATCTTGGTCGCCGGGGCTTGCAGAAGGCCGATGATCTTGCCGCGAAGCTGGTCGAGCGAAGGCAGGGTCGCGAGCGCGCTCACCTTCGACTTGTCCAGGATCTCTTGACCCATGAAGCCGCCAATGATGGCGAACTTTTCGTTCTCCTTGGCGTACTGGGTCGCGATCTTGGCGGCGGAGACCGGATCCGGCGCATAGGCGATGGCGACCGGGCCGGTGAACAGGGCGTCGCCCGCTTCACCGATCGAGCCGTCCAGGGCCTTCTGGGCCAGAGTGTTCTTCACCACCGTCAGCTTGGCGCCTTCTTTACGAAGGCGGCCACGCAGATCCGTCATTTCCGCAACAGTCAGACCCAGGTTGTGGGTCACGACCACGGCGCCGGCGTCGGCGAAGACGCCCTTGAGCGTCTCGATCGTCACCTGCTTTTGAGCGCGGTCCATTGCGGTCTCCATACTCAGCTTGGCCGCCGGACGATTCCGGCGACCGAGACGATCCAGGCGCGGGCGAGCCCACGCGCGGATCGACAAGCCTGTCCTTTGAGAGAAGCCGCAGGCCCAGCGCCCATCGCATGCGATGGCCGTCGAAACCTCGTATTCCCGTCTCCCTGTGCTTGAGGAAGGGCTCTTCCTCGCGTTACGGATCCGAGCGGCCCCCGGATCCCCACAGTTCTTGGACAGGATGGCGGGCGAACCCGCCGTCCACGCCCCGTCTTGCGACGAGGCGAAACTCTTGAAGGCGCGGCGTTTACACGAACCGCGGCGCTATGACAACCGCCAGCTCAGGCGCGCGGCCGCGTCGCGACCACGGCCGTCATCACCATCACCGCGTAGCACCAGAGCACGAAGGCCCCGAACAGCGGTGCGTGACCGGTCGGGAAGTTCGGCAGGACGTCGGCGAAGGCCGCCACCACTCCGGCGTCCAGGACCATCTGCGGGGCCACGAACGAGACCAGGGCGGCCAGTTGGTGGCGCTCCTCGATCTTGCGCAGGAAGACCAGGGTGGCGACCACGAGGCCCGCCCCGGAGATCGCCCCGGTGATCAGCAGGGTCCAGGCCGGCCTATCGACCCAGTCGGCAGGCAGGAGCCGCAGGATCAGGGTCGAGACCGCCCAGACGAACGATCCGCGCAACAGGAACCACAGATAGAGGCGCAAAGGGTCCTCAGTAGAGCGGTTCGAAGCTGAAGACCCAGGGGGTCTCGGTGTCGACGCCGACCTTCACCGCCTTCAGTTCCGGCGCGCCATAGACCTGCAGCCGCGTGATGTTGGCGTAGAGCGGCGGCTTGACCTCGCCTTGGCTGACCATGAACGGCCGATCGACGATGAAGTCGTGGAAGTCGCCGTTGATCAACAGGACCGGCTTGCCGAACCGCGCGCCTAGGTCGCGGATGGCCAGGGCCAGCCAGTAGTAAGGCCCCTCGAAGCCGCCTCGAAGCTCCTTGCCGGAGAACTCCCCGCCGTCCCCGTCCACGAACATGGCCGCCTGGAGCGAGATCACGACGGCCTTGGCGTTCCTGGCCTTGGCCTCGGCGAAGGTCGCCTTGATCCAGTCCACGTTGGCGCGATTGCGGGCGATGGCCTCGGCCGCGCGGGCTTCGTTCTGCATCAGGAAGCCGTTGTTGGAGCCTGGGGCGCTGACCGTGGCGAAGACCACCCCGCCCTTCTCCCAGCGGGTGTTCTCGGCGGTGTCCTTGAAGGCCGAGACGTCGGGCTGGCGGACCAGGGGCATGGTCTTGCCGCCGACGCTCTGCGGCTTGTCGAAGAACACCTTGCGGATCAGGCCCAGGCTGGCCAGGGGGTCGTCGTAGCCGGCGCTGGTCATGCCCGCGTCCAGCCCGCGCAGCGGCAGTAGCAGCGCCAGGTCCGCCGGGGTGGCCTTGCCGGAGACATACCGGGAATAGGCTTCCAGCACGTCGGCCTTGCGGCAATCTGCCCACTCGTTGTCGCCGGGCGTGTAGACCACCGGATGATCGTACTTGGCGAACCAGCCGAGGATCGAACGGTGCTGGTCCTCGGTGCAGGGCAAGGCGCCCCAGGTATCGCCGACGTGAATCGAGAAGGCCGGCCTGGCCTTGTTGATGCGCGCGATCAGGGCCTCGTAGACCGGGTAGTCGACCGCTGGATTGTAGGCGGTGTCGCCCAGGGCCACGAAGCTGAATGTCTCCGCCCGAGCCGGCTGCGCCAGCAGCAACAGGACGCCAAAGACCGCCGCAAGCCTAAGCATGATCGTTTCCCCCGCTGATTGTCCGCCACCCTAGACCGGACCGGCGCGGCGCGCAGCCCTGACGCGAGCGCGCCCTACCCCGTCCACTCGGCCTTGCGTTTCCCGATCCAGGCCTTCACGCTCTCCTTGTAGTCGGGCTCGGTGATCATGGCCTCCAGCAGGGCCTCGGCGGCCTTGACCGAGGCCGCGGCGTCGCGGTGCAGGTCGCGGTAGATTTGGCGCTTGGTCTCCCGCGCCGAGCCGGGGGCGACGCTGTCGGCCAGGTTCCGTGCGTAGTCCATGACCGCCGGCATCAAGGCCTCGGGCGCGAACAGCCGGTTCAGGAACCCCATGGCCAGGGCTTCGTCGGCGGTGAACACCCGGCTCGACAGCAGGATGTCGTTGGCGTGGGTTAGGCCCACGATGCGTGGCAGGACCCAGGAGAGGCCGAATTCGGCGGGGAAGTTGAAGCGGCCGTGGGCGGCGGTGAACTTGGCGCCCTGAGCGGCGAACCTCAGGTCGGCGAAGGCGGCCAGCACCAGGCCGACGCCAGCGGCCGCCCCGTTGATGGCGGCGATGACCGGCTTACCGATCCCGAAATGGTAGGCGAAGGTCGCGTCGAAATGTTCGTCCACGCCATAGCCCGGCATGGGGATGCTGTCGTCGACGCCCGGATCGTAGCGGCCCTTCTCGGAATGGCCCTCCAAGGCCCCCAGGTCAGCGCCGGCGCAGAAGGCCTGGCCCTCCGGCTCCCCGGTCACCACGATCACCCGCACCGCTCGGTCCCCGTCGGCCTCGCGCAGGCACCAGCGGTATTCGGTGTGCATCCGCCCGGTCCAGGCGTTGCGGCGCTGGGGCCGCGCCAGGGTGACGACGGCGATCCCGTCGCGGACCTCATAGCGGGTGGTCTTGAGTTCCATGGCCGGCCCCTCCCCTGCGCCGCCCATATGAACCCGGTTCGCGCGCAAAGAAAAAGGGAGCGGCCCGGAAGCCGCTCCCTTCGATCTCTCACGAGAGAGCCTGGCGATCAGACGCCGAGCGAACCCGCGTCGATCTTGAAGCCCGGCCCCATGGTCGAGGAGAGGCTGATCTTCTTGATATAGGTGCCCTTGGCGCCCGACGGCTTGGCCTTGTTGAGCGCGTCGACGAGAGCCCGGACGTTGGCCAGGATCGCGTCTTCCGTGAAGCTCGCCTTGCCGATGCCGGCGTGGATGATGCCGGTCTTCTCGGTGCGGAACTCGATGGCGCCGCCCTTGGCGTCCTTCACCGCTTGCGCGACGTTGGGCGTCACGGTGCCGACACGCGGGTTCGGCATCAGGCCGCGCGGGCCCAGCACCTTACCCAGACGGCCGACCAGGGCCATCATGTCCGGCGTGGCGATCACGCGGTCGAACTCCATGAAGCCGCCCTGGATACGCTCGACCAGCTCCTCGGCGCCGACGATGTCGGCTCCCGCGGCGGTGGCTTCGGCGGCCTTGGCGTCCTTGGCGATGACGGCGACGCGGACGTCACGTCCGGTGCCGGAGGGCAGCGAGACCACGCCGCGGACCTGCTGGTCGGCGTGGCGCGGGTCGACGCCCAGATTGACGGCGATCTCGATGCTTTCGTCGAACTTGGCGGTGGCGTTGGCCTTCACCAGCTTGACGGCGGCTTCGACGGCATGGGCGGCCTGACGGTCGCCGGTCCAGGCCTGGATGCGCTTGGGTTGCTTAGCCATCTGATCAGGCCTCCACGATTTCGAGACCCATCGAGCGCGCGGAGCCCTCGATGATCTTGGCGGCGGCTTCAACGTCGTTGGCGTTGAGGTCCTTCATCTTCTTCTCGGCGATGTCGCGCAGCTGGCTGCGCGAAATCTTGCCCGCGACGGCGCGGCCCGGCTCTTTCGAGCCCGACTTCAGGCCAAGCGCTTCCTTGATGAAGTGGGTCGCCGGCGGGGTCTTGGTGATGAAGGTGAAGGACTTGTCCTGATAGACGGTGATCACCGTCGGCAGGGGCGTGCCCTTGGTTTCCTTCTCGGTGCGGGCGTTGAACTCCTTGCAGAAGCCCATGATGTTGACACCGCGCTGACCGAGCGCCGGCCCGATGGGCGGCGACGGCGTGGCGGCGCCGGCGGGCACCTGCAGCTTGATATAGCCCAGAATCTTCTTGGCCATTTTTCTCCTCGTGACCGGCATCCGGTCGGTTGAGCCGTGGTGCGGGGCTAGCTTGGCCCTCCCCTCCCACGGATTTCACTCGCGCGCTGGCGAGGCGGCCCTACTGGACCGAAGCGCGCGCTATTAGCAGGGCCGGCCGTGGGAAACAATGGCCCCGGGGGCAAAGCTCATCTCGGCGTCAGGCCGATCCCTCGCATTCACCACCAAGGGCACGAAGGACACCAAGAAGGCCGGATCAGTTCGCGAAACGGCGGACGCCCTCTTTGAATAGCGGGACATTGAAGTTCATGAGGAAGCCGAGCCTGAAAGATGACAGCTTCAGATAGGTTAGAAGTTGCGCCTCATGCAGGCGCGTCAGCGCGTCCACCGCCTTAACTTCCACGATGACCGCATCCGCGACCAAGAGATCCAGCCGATAGCCTCCCTCGACCCGATGGCCCTTGTAGTCGATCGGCACCACGACCTGCCGGGCGACGGCAAGTCCGCGCGCCTTCAACTCGCGGTCCAGGCAGGCCTCGTAGACCGACTCCAGCAAGCCCGGCCCCAAGGCGCGATGAACCCCAAGCCCCGCGTCGACGATCTCCCGCGCAACCATGTCGAGGTCATCACGTCGGCTTCGTGAGCCTTGGTGTCCTTGGTGGTCTTCGTGGTTCAATGCGGCCCATCCGCGCGCAATGTTCCGCGAAATAGGAACATAACACGAACAAAATCGCAAGCGGGCGAGCGCCTGCAAGCCGTCCGTGGATCAGCGGACCTCGGGTTAGGAGGTCTTCTCCACCTGGCCGTATTCGAGCTCGACCGGCGTGGCGCGTCCGAAGATGGACACGGTCACGCGCAGGCGGGCGCGTTCTTCGTCGACCTGTTCGACCGAGCCGTTGAAGCTCGCGAACGGACCGTCGGTGACTCGAACCTGTTCGCCGATCTCGAACTGGATGGTCGGCTTCGGCCGCTCCACACCTTCTTCGATGGCGCCGATGATCCGGGCGACTTCCTTCTCGGAGACCGGCATGGGCTTGTTGCCCGAGCCGAGGAAGCCCGTGACCTTCGGGGTGTTCTTGATGAGGTGGTAGGCCTCGTCGGTGAGCTCCATCTTCACCAGGACATAGCCTGGGAAGAACTTGCGCTCTGCGTTGACCTTGCGGCCGCGGCGGATCTCGACCACGTCCTCGGTCGGCACCAGGATGTCGGAGAAATTATCCTCCAGGCCCTGGCTCTTGGCCTGCTCGCGGATCGACTCGGCCACCTTCTTCTCGAAGTTCGAGTAGGCGTGGACGATGTACCACTTGTGGCGGGGATTGGCGGCGACGGTGGGGGCTTCGGCGTTCATGATGTCTCTCATCCCCCGTTGGCGAACTTCAGGAGCAGGTTCACCCCGGCGCCAAGACCCAGGTCGACCACGAAGAAGAAGCTCGCGGCCATGACCACCATGATCCCGACCATCACCGAGGTGATCCAGGTTTCCTTGCGGGTGGTCCAGGTGATCTTGCGCGCCTCGGCCCGCACTTCGCGGACGAATTGCGGGATGCTGGTTTTCTTCTTGTTCACCGGCGCCGAGGCGGCCAGCGCTGACGCAGGCGCGATCGCCGCGGCCGTCTTGGCGGCGCGGGCCTTCATCGCTTGCGGGGAGGAACCCGGTTTCCTGGCCATCAGGCTCTTATGACTCTCTCATGTTGGGCGGCGGACCTCCGCGCCCGGGCAGACTTAGATAGGGTGGCAGGAGTGGAGGGATTCGAACCCCCGGCCCTCGGTTTTGGAGACCGATGCTCTACCAGCTGAGCTACACTCCTTCGACCCTGCCCTTTTGGGGCCTGGCCTCCAAACAATGAACAGCGCGCCGGAGGGCGGCAAGGCCCGCCGACGCGCGCGGCTCATCGCCGGAGCCGGGTCGTTTAGCAGCGGCGTTCCGTCCGGGCAAGGCCGCGTGGGGTCCCGGAAGCGGGCAAATCGCCCTCCCCCGCATCGAAGCGCGGCCCTCGCGCGTTCCACCGGCGACAGACACCGCCACGGGAACGCCCCGCCCGGGGTCCCCACGGCCGAACGAGCGCGACCATGGCCCCATTTCCGCCCCAAGCCTGAACCTCGCCTGACAGGACGCTCAAGCCAGGTTCAGGGGCGGCCCGCCAGGATCGCCGGCTGAATGCGCCCTTGCGGGCGCGCCGAGACGAGGACGTCGCCATGTCGATTCGACCGAGGACCCTCCGCTCCAGTCTGGTGCTGTCGAGCGCGCTGCTGCTGACCCTGGCCGCCTGCAAGCCGGAGACCCGCCCGCAGGCCGCCGCTGAACCTCTGTTCGTGCCCGCCGACGGCGCCGCCTACGCGATGAGCGTCGCGCCGGGCTGGTCGGACCTTCCGGCCTACCAGGCCGCGGTCGGTCGTCCCCGCGACGAGGGCTACGGCTATGCCGAGCGCGCCTATGCGGTGGATCGCGCCTTCTACCAGTCGCCGCCGGACTACGCCTTCGCCTATGACGACGCCCAACCCTGGGTCTGGGAGACCCAGGACGACTGGCTGATGTATGTCGAGCCGCTCGAGGTCGGGTATCGCTACTATTATTACGAGCCCGGCGAGTACTACCCCTACTTCGTCCGCGATCCGGACTACGGCTATGGCTACGACGACGGCGGCCTGCTGGTGGTGGTCTATGACAGTCGCGGCTACCTGCTGCCGGCGACCTATGTGACCCGCTACGCCGACCGCGGCGGCCGCTATCTGGGCCGCGCGCGGGCCCTGCGCGACGCCGCCGCCCACGCCCGCCGTGTTTCCATCGCCGAGGAGCGCTGGGTCGACCGCCGATCCGCCTTCGTCGGCGACCAGGCCAACTGGTTCGAGGCGGCGCAGCGCCAGCCGGACTGGACGCGCTACCGGGCCAAACACGAGGCTAAGGATCTTCGCCGTTTCGAGCGCGAGCGTGAGCGCCGCGCCGACGCCGTGGCGCGGCTGGACCGGGTCGAGGCGCGCCAGGGCGGACGCGGTCACGACGCGCGACGCGTCGCCGCCTTCGAGAGCCCGCCCCGCGTGGGGGTCGAGCGCGACCGTCGTGAAGACCGGCGCATCGAACGTCCGGAAGGCGATGACCGCCGCGCCGAACGGCGGGCCGAGGCCTCGCGACCGCCACAGGCCGTCACCCCGCCGCCGGTCCGCGTGGAACGTCAGGTCCGGCTCGACGATCGCAAGCCCGAGCGCACGGCTGAAGGCCGGCGCGGCGGCGAGCGAGCCGCCATCGCCGAACGCCCCCGCGAGCCCGCGCCGCCGCCAGCCCGTGCCGAGCGTCAGGCGCGCCGCGAGGATCGCGACGGCCCGGCGCGGGAAGCGCGACAAGGGGCCGAGCGACGCGCCCCGCCGCAGGCCGCCTCGGCCGTGGTCCGCGTCGAGCGACAAGCCCGCAGGGAAGACCGGGGTCCGGAGCGCCTGGCCGAGGCCCAGCATCCGGAACGCCCGGCCAAGGCAGAACGCGCCAAGTCCCCGCCGGCGGCGCACGACGCGGCCAAGGCCGGCCGCGAGGCCGCGGCGCGTGAGCGTGGCGGCGGCAAGGACCGCGACAAGAACTAGCGGCGCGCTTGCCTGGAGCGTCGAGGCATCTAAGGTCGTCAGATCAACTGGGAGGCTTGGACATGAAACTGACTATCGCCTTGGTTGCCGCGGTCGCCGCGCTAGGCGCCGGTCCGGCGTTCGCGCAGGCCGACATACGTGGGGCCTCCCCGCCCGCCGGCGACTACTGGCGCACCTGCCAGAACGTCAGCACCTACGGCTTCGGCCGTGACGCTGTGGTCACCGCCCAGTGCCGCGACAACCGCGGCCGGATCCAGTCGACCAGCCTGCGCTTCGACGGGTGCGGGGAGATCGACAACCGCGACGGCCGCCTGGTCTGCATCCAGTACAATGACGACGGCGGCGGTCGACCACCCTGGGGCGGCGGCGACGGCGGCGGACGCCCGCCTTGGGGCGGCGGCGGTCGCGGCTCGATCACCCTCTTCGGCGGCCCAGAGTTCCGCGGGCATATCCTCGACAGCCGGCGTGAAATCACCAACCTGCCGCGCCAGTACAACGACCGCGCCATGAGCCTGCGCATCCGCGGGCGCGGCGCCTGGGAGGTCTGCAGCGACAAGGATTTCCGCGGCCGCTGCCAGATCTTCGACCGCGACGTCTCCGACCTGCGCCGCTATGGCCTGGGCGAGGCGGTGACCTCGATGCGTCCGGTGGATCGCGACTACGACCGGCCGCGGCCCTACTAGCCCAAAAGAAAAGGCCGCCCGGGGAAACCCGGGCGGCCCGATCTCTAGGTCTGGAAGGTCGAGACTATTCGACGATCTTGGCGACGACGCCGGCGCCGACGGTGCGGCCGCCTTCGCGGATGGCGAAGCGCAGGCCCTGGTCCATGGCGATCGGGGTGATCAGCTCCACGTCCAGCTCGGCGTTGTCGCCCGGCATGATCATCTCAACGCCTTCCTTCAGCTTGATGATCCCGGTCACGTCGGTGGTCCGG
>NZ_JAKFEN010000040.1:0-243773 GCF_036677185.1 Phenylobacterium sp. | reverse complement strand
CGTGCTGGTGCTCACCCCCCGCTCGGCCGAGCTGCACGAGAAGCTGCCGCCGAAACAGGCCGCCGACACCTCCAAGCTGATCCTCTCGCCCATGCCCGGGCTCGTCGTCTCGCTCGACGTCGCCGTCGGCCAGGAGGTCAAGACCGGCGAACAGGTCGCCATCGTCGAGGCCATGAAGATGCAGAACATCATCCGCGCCGAGCGCGACGGAACCGTCAAGACCATCGGAGCCGCCGCAGGCGACTCCGTCGCCGCAGATGAAATCCTTGTGGAGTTTGCCTGATGCACATGTCGATCCAGAGCCGCGTGCAGATCTCGGCCCTCACCCGGCGCTACGGCGTCTCGCCCCGGGCGATCCGGTTCTATGAGGAGGAAGGGCTGATCACCGCCGCCCGCGACCGCCAGAACCGCCGCATCTATGACGCCGACGCCCAGGCCCGGCTGGCCCAGATCGTCGACCTGCGCCGCTGTGGCCTCAGCATCCCGGAGATCCGCGAGGGCCTGGAGCTGCAGGACAGCGGCGCGCCGCCGGAGAACAATCTCGACTATGTCCTGCGCCGGCTGCGCAACCGCCGCAACCAGGTCAGCGCCGAGCTGGAGGCGCTGGACCGCCAGATCGAGACCCTGGCCCGCGACGGCCGCCAGCTGCGGGCGCGCCGCGTCGTCTGACCTACTGCATGTACCAGCCGTGGCTGACCACGATCGACTGACCGGTGAGCGCGTTGGTCGGGAAGCCGGCCAGGAACACCGCCGTGCGGGCCACGTCGTCCACCGTGGTGAACTCGCCGTCCACGGTGTCCTTGAGCATCACCTTCTTGATCACATCCGCCTCGCTGAGGCCTAGGGCCTGGGCCTGTTCAGGGATCTGCTTCTCGACCAGGGGCGTGCGCACGAAGCCCGGGCAGATGAGGTTGGCGCGGACCCCATGGGCGGCGCCCTCCTTGGCCACCACCTTGGTCAGGCCCTCCAGCCCATGCTTGGCGGTGACATAGGGCGCCTTCAGCACCGAAGCCTCCTTGGAGTGGACCGAGCCCATATAGATCACCGTGCCGCCGCGGCCCTGGGCGTACATGTGCTTGAGGCAGGCGCGGGTGGTCAGGAAGGCGCCGTCCAGGTGGATGGCCAGCAGCTTCTTCCAGTCGCTGAACGCGAAGGTCTCCAGCGGTCCGACGATCTGGACGCCGGCGTTGGACACTAGGACGTCGATCCCGCCGAAGCGGGCCGCCGCGGCCTCGATCCCGGCCTCGACCTGGGCCTCGTCGGTGACGTCCATGGCCACGCCCATGGCGCGTTCGCCGGTCGGATCGAACGCCCTGGCGGTGGCGTTGGCGGCGTCGATATTGAGGTCGGCGATGACCACCTTGGCTCCCTCGGCGAGGAAGGCCTTGGCGATGTCCTTGCCGATGCCGCTGGCGGCGCCGGTGACGACGGCGACCTTGTCCTGGAGGCTCATGGATATTCCTTCTTGCTAGGGGGCGCGGTCCGCGGCGGCCGGGGTCACGAAATCGTAGACCTCGACCCCATGGGCGGCCGTGGGCGGGGTCAGCACCTCGGGGTGGGCGAGGGTGGCGAGCGCGTCCCGCCGCCCGGCGAGCCAATGCTCCTCCATGGTCCGGCGGGAGAACTCGTAGTCCTTCGACTGGCCCTCATAGGTGGGCGATCGGTAGACCAACTGAACGATGTTGTAGACGGCCGGATCGGAGGCCTCCGCCAGCAGCCGCGCCTGGGGTGTGGCGGCCAGTTCCGGCGGCATCTGGGCCAGAAGTTCGTTGAAGGTCGCACGGAGGTGCTGAAGCTTGCGGAAGGTGTCCGTCGCCGCGCGCGTGCGGCTGGAGAACTGCACCTCCTTCATCCGCACCGCCACTTCCGACAGGTCGCGGGGCGCCTCGCCGCGGGCGCTCCACAGGTCGACCTGGAAGATCAGGGTGTCGAGGTTGGAGCGCGCCGACAGCACCCAGTCCAGGGGGGTGTTCGAGACCAACCCGCCGTCCCAGTAGAATTCGCCCTCGATCTCCACCGCGTCGAAGGCCGGTGGCAGGGCGCCGCTGGCCATGATGTGCTCGGGGCCGATGGTGTCGATCTCGTTGTCGAAATAGGCGAAATTGCCGGTGCGGACGTTCACCGCGCCGACGCTGAAGCGCATGGCCTTGGCGTTGATCCGGTCGAAATCGACCAGCCGCTCCAGGGTCGGGCGCAGGGCGGCGGTGTCGTACCAGCTGGTGGCGCCGGGGGCGCCCGGCGGGGTCAGATAGGGCGGCGGCAGGCGCGGGGTGAAGAAGCCGGGAACCCCGCTGGCCGCGATCTGCCCCGCCGCCAGCTGGTTCAGCCAGCCCCGGGCGGCGTCGAAGGTCACGAGCTTGGTCCACTGATCGGCCCAGCCGCCGTCCCGCGCCGCGCTGACCTGCTCCCAGAAGGCGCGGAGCTTGGCCACCCGATGCTCGCGCGGATTGCCCGCGATGATCGCGCTGTTGATCGCCCCGATGGAGATGCCGGCGATCCAGGTCGGCTCGACGCCCGCCTCGTGCAGCGCCTCATAGACCCCGGCCTGATAGGCGCCGAGCGCGCCGCCGCCCTGCAGCAGCAGGGCCACGCTCTCGAAGGGCGTGGCGCACGATTTGCGGGTCTCGGGCGGCGCGACGCCGACGCGCCTGGCGTGCGGGTGGCCTTCTTCAGCCGGCGATCGCGGGCTCATCTGAGATCCTCCAGCGCTGCGGTGCGGCTCTCGATGGTGCAGTGCAACATATTTGCGGCCGCATCAAGTCGGCCGAGCTTTGACTGGCTGATGGCCGTAGCCCGCGTTAGGACGCCGAGATGCTGACCTCGCAACGCCCCCTGTTCGAAATCCCCGCCGGGATCGCCTATTTCAACACGGCCTATAACGCCCCGCTGCTGAACGCCTCGCGCGACGCCCTGTTCACGGCCGCAGGCGCCAAGAGCCGGCCCTGGGAGCGCACCCCGGACGACTTCTTCGCCGACGCCGAGCGGGCGCGGGAGCTGGCCGCGGCCCTGTTCGGCGGCGGGGCCGACGGCTGGGCGGTGATCCCGGCGGCGAGCTACGGGGTCAGCGCCGCGGCCCGCGCCATCGAGCCGACCTTGCGGTCCGGCGACCAGATCCTGCTGCTGGACGAGGAGTTTCCCTCCAACGTCCTGCCCTGGCGGCGCACGGCGATGGAGCGTGGCGCGGAGGTGGTCACTGTCCCCACCCCGGCCGACGGCGACTGGACCGCCGCGGTCCTCGCCCACCTCGGATCGCGGGTGAAGGTTGCGGCGATGGCCAACTGCCACTGGACCAACGGCGCGCGGCTGGACCTCGTGGCCATCGGGGCCGCCTGCCGCGCCGCCGGCGCCGCCCTGGTGCTGGACGCCACCCAGAGCCTCGGCGCCCTGCCGCTGGATCTCGAGGCCGTCGCGCCCGACTTCCTGGTGGCCGCCGGCTACAAGTGGCTGCTCGCCCCCTACGGCTTTGGCCTGATGTACGTGGCCCCGGCCTGGCGCGAGGCGCGGCCGCTGGAGGAGACCTGGCTGGTCCGCGACAACGCCAAGGACTTCGCCAACCTGGTCCGCTACAGCGACGCCTACCGCCCCGGCGCGCGGCGCTTCGACGTGGGCGAGACCTGCATCACCACCGTCCTGCCTGGCGCGCTCGCCGCCCTGGAACAGCTCCAGGCCTGGGGCGTGCCGGCCATCGCCGAGGCGCTCGGGGTGGTGAACGCCGAGGTCGCCCAGCGCCTGGAGGCCCTGGGCTTCACCCTTCCGCCAGCAGAGCTGCGCTGCCCGCATATGTTCGGGGCGCGGATGCCGGCGGGGTTCTCAGGCGACCTGGTGAGCGCGCTGCGGGCGAAGAACGTGTTCGTCAGCCAGCGCGGGACATCGGTGAGGTTCGCGCCGCACCTGCATGTGACGGAGGAGGATGTGGGGCAGTTGGTGGAGGCGGTAGAGCAGGTTCTAGGTTGATGTCCTCGGTGTAACAGGCCGGTGATCTAACGAGTGTATAGCTGTCCCATTTCGAGGACAGAGAGATTGGCCCAGGAGCCGAACAGTCAGAGTGGTTCTGAGGTCAAGCCAACGGGCGGGAATACAATCCGCCTTCATCTAGATCGCACAGATGCTGAAGTTCGTCTGAGAGACGGTTTACTTCGTTATGGTCTGCTGTCGGAGCGGCCGCATCCCTCGGCATTAGCCGAAGTAGCGCGAGACTGAGTTCGGGATCCAAAAGCTGGGAGCCGCGCTTCCAACTCAGACCTATAATGTAGGTCAGCAGGCTAAAGTTATGGTCGGCGTTTCGAATTTGATCGGGGCTTAGAGTGGGGCCGCCGCGAGGCGAGCGGATGAGCCATTGCGGCTCTCCGCCTTCCGGCCAATCGAGTTCATGGTGGTCGTGCGCGAGGGTGTTGCGCGTCAGCGCGTACTCGTTGGCGAGTAGCACCGCTTTCGTCAGGAAGGTCTTTCCGACCGGTACCGTGCGGGCAAAGGGGACGCAGGCCATCACCATCGCCGACCTACCGCTGAAGCTGTTCGCAGAGTAAAAGATGGCGTCGGCCATCTGGGGGCTGAGCCCGGCAAGACGTGCGAGCGCCTCGGAGAGGCAACGCTCAAGGTAGCCCCAAGCTGCCATGGTGCGACCGTAGTTCTCATAGAACTCTCGGTTCGCTGGAGCCGTCATCATTTCGTAGTAGTCTGTTATCGCCATGACCGAAAAGCATCCCGAAGACGAACTTGGCGCTTAAGAGCACCTTGATCGTTGCGTGGCGAATGCGCCGAAAATGCCGCCTAAGCCGTACGTTCCGCAAAAAAATTCCGTCAAGCCAAGCCAAGCCAAGCCAAGCCAAGCCAGGCCAGGCCGAAGCTTGCTTGAGCGGGAGGTTCAAACCTACCGGCGCGGCCCATGACCCTGATGAATATTGACACCCGCAACTGCGAAGCAACTTGCCCCATCGCCGCTAACCGGCGCCCAGCCGTTGGATGGTTTTGGAGACTGTGTCGTTCATTAGCGCGACTGGATCGATCCCAACACCGAGAACGGTACGGCAGTGCGGACAAGAGTAGCTGACGCCATTGTACTGAGTCTGGAAACCCACCAATACGTCCACCGCCTCAAGCGAGACCTTGTTTATGGTCTTCTCGCATTTCGGGCACTTGCCAGAGTTGATCATTTCGCTTTCACCTTGTGAGTGGTGAAGCTTCAACCCTAAACTCTAGCCTGTCGAATCCTTAGGAAGGCCGATGCCAGAGCGCCTTACCGTCGCCGCGTGCGAACGGATAATCGTGGCGGCGACCAAGGCTTGCTCGGCTCCCCAGCCGCAGCAGCAGGCGGCATCGATTCCGGAGGCGACCAACTTCGACGCGATCGCGTTAGCGGTAGCTCAACAGAACAACCTCATCGCAGCCATCGCCCTTCTGATCGGCGTCGCCGCCCTAGCCGGCGGGATCGGTTGGGGCATCTGGGTCAAGCTTTGGGCGGAGAACGCTGCTAAGGAGGCTGCAAGGGAATGGATGGAGCGAAACGCGGGCGACCTTATCGCCGAGTTCGCGCCTCCTCTTTATTCCGGCCCCGATGCTGGCGAAGGGGGTCCGCTGACACCAAATCAGCAGGCCGAACAATTGGAGACTGAGGGTGAAAATCCCGCCCAGTGAAGCTCTTGAGAAGGTCAAACGTTACTGGGGCGATGCCCCGGTCGACGTGTTCGCGGCTGCCCGCGACCTTCATTTGGGGCCACTGGTAGACGAAACCTTGCCGAACGAGGTGTCGGGTGCCATCCGACGCTTGGATGACGACAACTGGCAGATTGTGGTGAATGGCCGGCATGCGGTGACGCGCCAGCGATTCACGGTCGCGCATGAAATCGGCCACTTCATTTACCATCGCGCCAAGCTCGAAGCCTGCGACGGAACTAGCGATACTTTGGCGTTCCGGATTGCCGCCAACTACTATCCCAATAAGAATATTGGCCCGCGCGAGGAGTGGCAGGCCAATACGTTCGCGGCAAATTTCCTCATCCCAAACCACGTGCTTAAGGCTGCGCAGTCTCTAGGAATAACTGACGCCGTGGAGTTGGCTCGGCGTTTCCACGTCTCACCGGCCGCAATGAGCATCAAGCTTGGGAGCATCGCTCCGGTCGGCACCGGGTACGACGACGAGCCTGAGGCTCAAGTTGACGCCTATGGCTTTGATCGGAGCTGACGGCGCTTCGCGTGAAGCTTGTGCGCCTTCTGCTTGCTCGTTCGCGGCTCACTAGACCGCCGATAGGTCAGGCGCTCGCCGGTCGTGGCCTTGAGCATCGCGTCGGTACCGATGGCGTCGGTGTCGAGACGGCCGTTGTAATGGTAGCCAGCCGCCCTCACTCCCCCGGCCGATACGTCCGCTCCGTCTTCCCCGTGAGCTGCTCCGGGTAGAAGTACACCTCCCGCAGGGCGCCCTGGCTGTAGCGCAGGGCCTGGTCGTTGAAGTGCTTGGACTCGGGGTCGCCGCTCTCGCCGCCGGCGGTGATGGCGAGGGCCTTGACCTTGGGCCCGAACTCGACGGCGGCGACGAAGCTGTTTCCGCCGGTTCCGTAATAGCGCTTGGTATTTGGGTAGCGCTTGGCGCCGAACGAGGCGAGCGAGCCCCACTGGGCCGAGGTGAAGGGCACGGGGATGCTGGGGCCCGCGTCGTCGAAGGGCTGGACGATGTCGCCGGTCAGGCGCTGGAAGCGGTTGATCTCGCCCCAGGGGGTCTTCCAGGACCCGAAGTCCTGGGTGAGCCGGTCGGCCGCCTTGGCCAGGGCCGTGAGCTTCTGCTCCGGGGTCGTGCGGGTGGCCATGTAGTCATAGACGCTGATCCCGGCGGCCTTAGCGGCGGGACCGGATTCCGCCCAGAGCGCCTCGCCCCAGAACACCGCGAGCGAGGTCTGGGTCGAGGCCGCCGACCAGCGATAGTCCCAGGCGCGCAGGGCGGCGACCTGCTCGGCCAGGCGCACCTTCAGGGGATCCGCCGAGGGCGTGGCGTCATAGGCCTCGACCAGGGCGGGGATCAGGCGGGCGAAGGCCGGCAGGTAGGGGTCGTAGGCGGCTTCGATCAGGGTGGGCAGGGTGAAGTCCTTGCGGGCGGTCAGCACCAGGACGGCGTGGGCGCCGCGCGGGTTGGGGCCGTTGGAATCCATGTAGCGCGGATAGTCGCCGCGCCTGGGGCTGTCGGGTCCCGCCGCCGACCAGGGCCAGTCATTGGTGTTGAACAGCCAGCCGGTCTTCGGGTTGAGCAGGGCCGGGGCCTCGGAGAGCGCGTGCAGGCCCTTCCAGTCCGTGGCGGGGTCGGAGCCGTCCACCGGCTTGGTGTAGTCGAACCGGTCGTCGCGCCTGGGGATGAACTGCGGGTGCAGATAGGCGATCTGGCCCTTGGCGTCGGCGAAGATCGTGTTGTTGGACGAGTTGCCCCGGAGCTCGGCGACCTTGAGGAAGCTGGCATAGTCCGTGGTCTTGGTGCGCAGGAAGGACTGCTGCAGGGCCGCCACCGGGGTGTTCATCAGGGCCGTGGCGATCCACTTGCCGTCCGCCTCGCGCACGATCGGGCCGTGGTGGGTGGCGTAGGTGGTGAAGCTCCGGGTCGCCATGGTCCCGTCGGCGGCCTTGTAGGGCACGGCGATGGTCTTGACGGTGACGGGCCGGGTCTCTGACCCGTAGCGATATGTCAGCTTGTCGCCCGACTTGGCGATGGTCTCGGCGAACTCGTCGACCACGTCAACGCCGCTGGAGGTGTGCATCCAGCCGGCGTGTTCGTTGAAGCCCTGATAGACGAAGAACTGGCCCCAGGTGACCGCGCCATAGGCGTTCAGGCCCTGGCCGCTGGTCACCTGCACCTCGGAGCGGAAGAAGAACGAGGTGTGCGGATTGATCAGCAGCAGGGCCTTGCCGTCCTTGGTGTTGGAGGGCGCGATGGCGAAGCCGTTGGAGCCGGTGGGCTCCTTGAAGGTCGCGCCGGTCTCGTCGGCGGCCAGCGCCACGGCTTTCTTGCCGTAGAAGGCCTCGAGCTGGCTGAGCGACACCCGCTCGACGTCGCCGCCGATGCTGCCTTCCGAGAAACTCAGCGCCATCCAGGGTTCGAAGCGCGTGATGACCCGCGGCGTCACGTTCGGATGGGTGGCGAGGTAGTAGTTCAGCCCGCCGGCCCAGGCGTCCATCAGCTTGCGGAGCCAGGCCGGGCTCCGGGCATACTGCGCCTTCAGCTCGGCGGGATCGATGAACAGCTTCATCCGCAGGTCCTGCCAGATGGCCGACTCGCCCTCGGCCTCGGCCAGGCGGCCCATGGCGTTGATGTAGTTGGTCTCGACCCGGTTGAAATCGTCTTCGGCCTGGGCGTAGACGAGGCCGAACACCGCGTCGGCGTCGGTCTTGCCGGTGATGTGGGCGATGCCCCAGTCGTCGCGGACGATGGTGACATCGGCCGCCTGGCGCTTCCAGGCGGCGAGGTCGTCGGCGGCTTGGGCGTGGCCCGCGCTGGCGAGGACCAGGAACAGAATCAGGCCGAAGGTCCGCAAGGCGCGTTCTCCCTAAACTCAGACCTCGTCGTGACACCATCCTCGAGGAGTCGAGTCCAGAGCCTAGCGGCCGGTGACGACCGGCCGCCGGCTGCCCGTACCGCGTGCTGGACAATGCTCCATTGGCTGACATGCTTCAGACAAGGCGGCCGGACCGCAAGGGGAGAGACGCCATGGAAAGCCTGGTTCGCGGCGCCATCGAGCCGCCGTTGCTGGAACTCACGATCGGTCAGGCGCTGGACGAGGCGGCCCGCCGGTGGGCCGACCGCGAGGCCCTGGTCTGTCCCGCCCAAGGACTGCGCCTGACCTGGGTCCAGCTCCATGCCCGTTGCGAGGCCTTCGCCGCCGGCCTGCTGGCCTGCGGCCTGGCGCCGGGCGACCGGCTGGGGATCTGGTCGCTGAACCGCGCGGAATGGGCGATCACCCAGTTCGCCGCCGCCAAGGCCGGCCTGATCCTGGTGACCATCAATCCGGCCTACCGGCTCTCGGAGTTGGAGTTCGTGCTGAACAAGGTGGCCTGCGCGGGGCTGGTGATCTCGCCGCCGTTCAAGACCAGCGACTATCGCGCGATGATCCGCGCCCTGGCGCCGGAGCTGGACACGAGCGAACCCGGCGCGCTCAAGGCCGCGCGCCTGCCCGATCTGCGCCTGCTGATCGAGATGGGCGAGCCGACCATCCGAGGCGCAGTGGCCCTCGCCGACATTGAGGCGGCGGGCGCGGACCTCGGCGCCCTGAGAGCGGTTGAAGCCGGGCTCTCGCCCTCCGACCCCATCAACATCCAGTTCACCAGCGGCACCACCGGCGCGCCCAAGGGCGTCACGCTGAGCCACCACAACATCCTCAACAACGGCTACCTGGTCGGCCAGGCCCTGAAGCTGACCCCGGACGACCGCATCTGTATCCCGGTGCCGCTCTACCACTGCTTCGGCATGGTGATGGGCGACCTGGCCGCGGTGACCCACGGCGCGGCCATGGTCTATCCCGGCGAAGGTTTCGATCCCCTGGCGACCCTGGAGACGGTGGCGGCCGAGCGCTGCACCGCGCTCTATGGGGTGCCGACCATGTTCATCGCCGAGCTCGACCACCCGCGCTTCGCCGAGTTCGACCTGAGCTCCCTGCGCACCGGAATCATGGCCGGCTCGCCCTGCCCTGTGGAGGTGATGCGCAAGGTCATCGCCCGCATGAACATGGCCGAGGTCACCATCTGCTACGGGATGACCGAGACCAGTCCGGTCAGCTTCCAGAGCAGCGTCGACGATCCCTTGGAGCGCCGTGTCTCCACCGTTGGCCGGGTGCATCCCCACCTCGAGGTGAAGATCGTCGACGAGGCCGGCGACATTGTCCCGCGCGGCGTCTCGGGCGAACTCTGCACCCGGGGCTATTCGGTGATGCTGGGCTATTGGGACGAACCCGGCCAGACCGCCGCGGTCAAGGACGCCGAGGGCTGGATGCATAGCGGCGACCTCGCCACCCTGGACGAGCAGGGCTATGGCAACATCGTCGGGCGCATCAAGGACATGGTGATCCGCGGCGGGGAGAACCTCTATCCGCGCGAGATCGAGGAGTACCTCTATCGCCATCCGGCGATCCAGGACGTCCAGGTGTTCGGCGTGCCCGACAGCCGCTACGGCGAGGAGCTCTGCGCCTGGGTGATCCTGACGGCAGGCGAGACGCTGACCGACGATGAACTGCGGGCGTTCTGCCAGGGCCAGATCGCCCACCAGAAGGTCCCGCGCCATGTCCGGTTCGTGACCGAGTTCCCGATGACAGTGACCGGCAAGGTCCAGAAGTTCGTCATGCGCGAGGCGATGATGCGTGAGCTGGGCGTGAGCGCCGAACAGACCGCCTAGGCTCGACAAGCCGCCATCGGGATGGTGATCCTGCGCCCGGTCATTCAGCGGCGAAGGGGCGAGACGTCATGGCAGCGGAAGCTCAGTACTGGCTGGTGAAGTCCGAGCCGGACACCTATTCGTTCGACGACCTGGTGCGCGATGGCGGGACCGTGTGGGACGGTGTGCGGAACAACACCGCGGCGCTCAACCTGAAGGCCATGAAGGTGGGCGACCAGGTGCTGTTCTACCATTCGGGCGCGGGTCCCGCCGCGGTGGGCCTGGCCAAGGTGACCAAGGAGGCCTTCCCCGATCCCGGCGACGCCTCCGGGCGGTTCGTGGCGGTGGAGATCGCTCCGGTCGGTCCCCTCAAGCGACCGGTGAGTCTGGCGGAGGTCAAGGCTCGCCCTGAGCTTGCCGAGATGAAGATCGTCCGCCAGTCGCGGCTCTCGGTGTCGCCGGTCACGGCCAGGGAATGGGCGACCATGCTGGCCATGGCTGGATAGCCGCGCCAATCGCGGCGAAGAGGCTTCACTTTGGAAGCGCGGGGTGGTCTTAGGGCGCGGAAGCCGTGTCGCTTCCCCTAAGTCAACATCGCGGGCGAGAATGACCCAGTCCCTACCCGACCTGTTGCGCGCCAATGTCCGTTTCCTGGGGCGCATCCTGGGCGACGTGATCCGCGCCGAAGACGGCGAGGCCGTGTTCAGCCAGATCGAGGAGATCCGCCAGGCGTCGGTCGGCTTCCATCGGGAGGGCACGGAGGCGGCCGCCAAGCTGATGGCCGACCGGCTGGGAGGGCTGAGCCCGCCGGACACTGTGCGCTTCGCCCATTCGTTCGCCTGCTTCCTGCAGATCACCAATATCGCCGAGGACCAGATTCAGCGCCGCCGTGGACGCGGGGGCGACACGCGATCCGACACCCTGGCCGGGGCGCTGCGGGTGCTGAAGGCCCAGGGCGTCGGCGTCGACCAGGTGATGGCGTTGCTGGAGGGTGCGCTGGTGGCGCCGGTGATCACCGCCCACCCGAGCGAGGTGCGGCGCAAGAGCATCCTCGACCGCCAGGGCGCGATCGCCGACGACCTCGACGCCTACGACCAGGCTCATGCCGACACCGACCGCGCGCGGCTCGAGCGCGAACTGATGCGCCAGGTGGCGATCTTCTGGCGCACCCGGCTGCTGCGGAACGTCAAGCTGGGGGTCGGCGACGAGATCGAGAACGCCGTCTCCTATTTCGAGCGCAGCTTCCTGCCGGAACTGCCCAGGCTCTACGCCCACTGGCTGGAGGTGTTGGGCGAGCCAGATCGCCTGCCGTCCTTCCTGCGGGTCGGGTCCTGGGTGGGCGGCGACCGCGACGGCAATCCCAACGTGACCGAGGCGGTGATGCGCCAGGCCATGGCGCGGCAATCGCGGGCGGCGCTGCGCATGTACCTGGATCGCATCCACCAGCTGGGCGCGGAGCTGTCGATCTCCGCCAGCCTGGCCGGCGTCACGCCGGAGCTGCAGGCCTTGGCCGACGCCTCCCCGGACCCCTCGCCGCACCGGGCCGATGAGCCCTATCGCCGGGCGCTCACCAACATCTATGCGCGGCTGGCGGCGACCTATCCGCTGCTGACCGGGGAGCCGCCCGCGCGGCGCGCCGCCGGACCCGCCCAGCCCTATGACGGTCCCGACGCCCTGCGCGGCGACTTGCAGACGGTGCTGGACAGTCTCCTGACCCGCCATGGTCCGTCCTTCGCCCGCGGCCCGCTGCCGGACCTGATCCGCGCGGTGGAGATCTTCGGCTTCCACCTGGCCCGGCTCGACCTGCGTCAGAACTCGGCGGTGCACGCGCGGGTGGTCGCCGAGCTGCTGAAGGGCGCCGCGGTCTGCGCGGACTATGAGGCGCTGGACGAGGATGCACGCTGCGAGCTGTTGCTGGCCGAGCTGTCGCATGGGCGCCTGCTGCACACGCCCTTCGCCGACTACAGCGAGGAGACTCGGCGGGAGTACGACATCCTGACCGCCGCCGCCGATCTGAAGCACTTCTACGGCCGCGACGCGATCCGCGCACACATCGTCTCCAACACCACCTCGATCTCGGACCTGCTGGAGGTCTATCTGCTGCTCAAGGAGGTCGGGCTGTTCACGCCGGGCGACCCGGCGCGGACCCAGGTGTTCGCCGAGCCGCTGTTCGAGACTATCGCCGACCTGCGCGCCGCGCCCGACATCATGCGCCGCTATCTGGCCCTGCCGTTGATCCGCCAGCTGGTCGGGCCGGTGGGCATCCAGGAGGTGATGATCGGCTATTCGGACTCCAACAAGGACGGCAGCTACCTGACCTCCACCTGGGAGCTGCACCAGGCCTCGCTGGCCCTGGCCGAGGTCATGCGTGACTCCGGCCTGCGCCTGCAGCTGTTCCACGGCCGGGGCGGGGCGGTGGGGCGCGGCGGCGGTTCCAGCTTCGACGCCCTGCTGGCCCAGCCCCAGGGCACCATCGCCGGCCGCATCCGCATCACCGAGCAGGGCGAGGTGGTGGCCAACAAGTACGCCGATCCCGAGCTGGCGCGGCAGAGCCTCGAGACCCTGGCCGCTGGGGTGGTTCTGGCCTCCCTGCGCAAGCCGGCCAAGTCGGAACTGGCGGCGCCGCACGCCGGGATCATGGACGGTCTGGCGCGGGAGGCGATGTCGGCCTACCGCGCTCTGGTCTACGAGACGCCGGGCTTCGTGGACTATTTCTTCGCCGCCACCCCGATCAGCGAGATCGCCGACCTGAACATCGGCAGCCGGCCGACCTCGCGCCAGGCCAAGCGCAGCATCGAGGGGCTGCGGGCCATTCCCTGGGTGTTCTCCTGGTCGCAGTCGCGCGCCCTGCTGCCCGGCTGGTACGGATTCGGCTCGGCGGTGGCTCGTTCGGGCGCGCCGATCGAGAAGCTGGCCGAGCTGCACGAGACTTGGCCGTTCTTCTCGTCGGCCCTGGCCAATATGGAAATGGTGCTGGCCAAGGGCGACATGGCCATCGCCGGCCGCTACGCCGGCCTGGTGGAGGATCGCGCCCTGGCCGACCACGTGTTCGGCGAGATCCGCGCCGAGTGGGACCGCACTGTCGAGGCGCTGCTGGCGATCACCGGGCAATCCGCCCTGCTGGAGAAGAACCCGGACCTGGCCGCGGTCATCCGCTCGCGCCTGCCCTATATCGATCCGCTGAACCACCTGCAGATCGAACTGATCCGCCGCCGCCGGGCCGGCGAAGACACCGAGGCGGTGCGCGACGGCATCCACCTGACCATCAACGGCATCGCCGCGGGCCTGCGCAACACGGGCTAGGCGGCTAGCGTTCCCCGGCCATGGCCATCACGTTCTCGCGCCCCGCGGGCGTGGCCGGTTCGGCGATCGAGGCGGGTATGCGCGAGGGCCTGTAGAGCGCCCGCAGTTCTGGGTCGATGAGGCCGTGCTGGCGGTCGGTAGGCCAGTCCTCGCGGTCGAACATCACCTGCACGGCCATGCCGGTGATGGTGGCCAGCACCCGCCGCGCCGCGTGCGCGCGGTCGACGCCGGCGACCAGTTCACCCCGCGCGTTCAGGTCGTCGAGGATCCTCAGGATGTTGCCGCGCGTGCGCAGGACGCAGTTGCGTTGCGCCTCGGCGATGTCCGGGTCCGAGACCGCCTTGGCCCAGAAGGCCAGCCAGATGCTCCATTCGGTGAGCCGGTCGTCGTCCAGCGGCATGATCTCGGCCAGATAGGCCTTGAGGTCGCCCGTGGCGGCCAGGGCGCTTTCCGCGCGGCTCGTCGCCCGCTCTATGGCGGCCGTATAGGTAAGGTGCAGCAGCTCCTTCTTGTTGTGGAAATAGTGCGACACGATGGCGGTGCTGCAGCCCGCTCCCTCGGCCACGTCGCGCACCGTCACCGCATCCAAACCGGCCTTGGCGGTGAGCCGCATGGCGACATCGACGACCTGTTGTCGTCTAGCATGATGATGAACAGAAATTGCCATTGACGATTCCATATAACGCTTGTTATATAACAACTGTAACATAACAAAAACACACAAGGGAGAACGTTCGAAGATGGCCTGCATCCCCAACTGATTCCGGGACGTCCCGCGACGCCACTCGTCGCGACGCCCGACACCGTTCCTCCCCAAACCCACCGAAGCCGGCCCCCGGCGCGGAAGCCTCTTCCGCGCGCTGGAGACCTGCGCCTAGCCAGAGCATTCGAGCCAGATCATGCGAGCCACCCGAGCCTTCCTGAAGACCATGGATGAATGGCCGCTGTCCCAGGCGGCCACCAACTTCCTGGTCGGCAGCGAGTTCGGCCACGTCATCGAGGGCGAGGTCGTCGCCTCGGCGTCGGGTGAGACCATGGCCCTCTACGATCCGGCCACCGGCCTGGAATTCGCCCGCTGTGCGGCCGGCGGTGTCGAGGACGTGGATCGCGCCGTGCGCTCGGCGCGCCAGGCTTTCGAGGACGGTCGCTGGCGCAACCTGGATGCGCAGGAAAAGGAGCGCCGCCTGCGCCGCCTGTCCGTCCTGCTCGGCCAGAGCCGCGATCTGCTGTCGGACCTGGATGTCCTCGACGGCGGGGTGGTCCAGGCCTATTCGGCCTTCATCGTCCAGTTCGGCATCGATACGGTCGACTATTATTCCGGCTGGCCCACCAAGCTGCACGGCTCCATGCCGGCCGCGCCGCACGACGTGGTGGTGCAGCAGGTGCGCGAACCGGTCGGCGTCTGCGCCGTCATCTCGCCTTGGAACGGACCTTCGGCCGCGCCCTGCGGCATCGTTCCGGCTTTGGCCTGCGGCAACAGCGTGGTGCTGAAGCCCGCCGAACAGACCCCGCTCACCGCCATCGTCGTCGCCAAGCTCTGCCTGGAGGCCGGCATCCCCCCCGGCGTGGTCAATGTGGTCCACGGGGTCGGCGAGATCGTCGGTGCGGCCCTGGTGGCCCATCCGCAGGTCGACGCGATCAGCTTCACGGGCTCCGGCGAGACCGGCCGCCGGATCCAGGCCGCCGCGGCGCCGACCCTGAAGCGCCTGAGCATGGAGCTGGGCGGCAAGAGCCCGCAGATCGTGTTCGACGACGCCGACCTGGACGCGGCGGCCGCCACCATCACCGGCGCCGCATGGGGCCATTCGGGCCAGGTCTGCACCGCCGGAACCCGCGTCTTGATCCAGCGGGGAATCCACGACGAACTGGTGGCCGCCATGGTCGAGAAATCCCGGTCGATCAAGATCGGCTCCGGCTTCCGCGCCGACACCCAGATGGGCCCGTTGATCTCGCAGGAGCAGCTCGACCGCGTCAGCCGCTATGTGGGCCTGGGCCGGGCCGAAGGCGCCCATGTCGCCCTCGGCGGCGCTCGGCAGGGCGACGCGGGCTACTTCCACCAGCCGACCATCTTCACCGGCGTCGACAATCGCATGACCATCGCGCGGGAAGAGATCTTCGGCCCCGTGATGAGCGTCATCCCATTCGACACCGAGGAGGAGGCGATCGCCATCGCCAACGACACCGAGTACGGCCTCGCCGCCGGGGTCTGGACGCGGGATCTGTCGCGCGCCCATCGGGCCAGCCAGGCGCTTCGCGTCGGTACGGTCTGGGTGAACACCTATCAGCGGGTCAATCCATCCATCCCCTATGGCGGGGTCAAGCAATCCGGCTACGGCCGCAGCCTCGGCGCGGCGTCGATCGACCACTACACCGAGTTGAAATCGGTATGGCTCAAGATCAGATAAAAAACGAATTGAAGCCCTCGTAGAAGGGTCTCAAATCAGGGAGAGAAAGACGTGTCTTTGGAAAAGACGGTTCAAGAACTCAAGGATCGCGTCGACATACTTGAGACGATGTACGAGTATTGCCGGCACGCCGACAACCTCGATCCAGCGTCGATGGTGGCGTTGTTCGTCGACGACTGTGTCGCCAACTTCGTGCCCGGTAGCGACGAGTACACGCTCCGCGGCAAGGCGCAGCTCGGCAAGATGCTGAGCGACGCCCTGGGGGTCACCGTCAGCGGCAGCCACCACATCAGCAACGCCGAGATCCGGTTCGACACGCCCGACCAGGTCACCTTCCACAGCTACATGTACTCGTGGCAGCGCTTCACGGGCTTTCCGGCCACCGCCGACTGCCACCGCTGGGGGCGCTACGAGAACCGCTTCGTGCGCACGCCGGCCGGCTGGCGCATCTCGCGGCTGAAGCTGATCTCCGCCGGCGAATACGGCGGCGCCCGGATCGGCGAACAGCTCGGACGTCCATTCCCACCAACCTTCGACTAACGGCGCGGCGCGACCGCGGCGACCGACGAACACAAGAAAATTCAGGGGGAGGAAACCACAATGACCCGCAACACAGGCGCCCAGCGCACACGACTAGGATCAATCGGCCGCGCCCAGGCGCTGCTACTTTCGGCCTCGACCGTCGCCTTCCTGGCGGCCAGTCCCGCCGTGGCCCTGGCCGACGAGGCCCCGGCCGCCACGGCGCTGGAGGAGATCATCGTCACCGCCCGCAAGCGCGACGAGAACATCCAAAATATCCCGGTCGCGGTGACCGCCATCTCCGGCGAACAGCTCGACCACTTCGCGCTGCGGTCCATCGAGGAGATCGCCGCGACCATGCCCCAGCTCTCGGTCACCCGCGGCAGCAGCGGCAGCGGCGCCACCATCAGCCTGCGCGGCATCGGCTCGTCCTTCACCAGCATCGGCATCGAGCAGTCGGTCGCGGTGAACGTGGACGGGGTCTATTATGGCCAGGGCCGGATCATCAACGAGGGCTTCTTCGACATGAAGCAGGTGGAGGTTCTGAAGGGACCTCAGGCCCTGTTCTTCGGCAAGAACGCCACCGCCGGCGTGCTGTCCTTCACTTCCGCCAATCCGGGTTCGGAGTTCGAGGCCCTCGGCCGCCTCTCCTATGAGTTCAACTCGAAGACCCCTGCCATCGAGGCCATGGTTTCGGGCCCGATCACCGACACCTTCGGCATGCGCCTGGCCGTGCGGGCCTCCAACATGCAGGGCGGCTATGTCGAGAACCTGGCGCCGGCGACCTCGCTGACCACCTTGAACGTCAACACCTTCGCGGCGACCCCGCACGCCTCGCCCGCGCCCCAGAAGGATATTCCCGGGGAGCGGGATATCGTGGCCCGCCTCACCGCCCAATGGATCCCCAGCGAACAGTTCAGCCTGACGCTGAAGGCGGCGGTCGATCGCTACCGGGTCACCGACGCCACCTGGAACAATGAGATGGTCTCGTGCCCCAAGGGTACGGCCCAGGTTCAGCCCGGGGCGGCTTGCGACAAGAACTGGAAGATCCAGCAGAACGACGTGCCCGCCGATATCGCGGCCACCAATTCGCTGCTCGGCCGTCACGGCGGCGAGCTCTACCAGGACTACGACTCCTACTCCCTCACCGGGATCGCCGACTACAACACCGACGCGGTGTCCCTGACGGCCGTCACCGGCTTCCACCACTTCGTGAACTACTTCCTGGGCGACTACGATTTCACCGGCGCGGCCAACGGCGGCACCTGGGGTTCGGAGCGGTCGGAATACCGAGCCTTCTCCGAGGAAATCCGCGCCCAGACCCAGCTGGACTCGCCGCTCAACTTCATGGTCGGCGTCTACTACCAGAACACCAAGCTGAACTTCGACCAGCAGATCATCTTCCCGGGCGCCCTGGAGGATCCGACGGCCCCGGCCGGGCTGCGCTACATCACCCTGCGCAAGCTGTCCCAGACCGACGGCACCACCTTCGCCGGCTTCGGCCAGGCGATCTGGAAGATCAACGACGCCTGGGAACTGACCGTGGGCGCGCGCTACACCCACGAGACCAAGGACTCGGTGTTCAACCAGCCCTATGTGGTCAGCCTCTACCGGGGCGTATTCCGCCAAAACGCGCCGATCAACGGCGACCAGACCTTTGACAACCTGTCGCCCGAAGCGGCCATCACCTGGAAGCCGGCTGAGAACCTGATGGTCTTCGCGGCCTATAAGCAGGGCTTCAAGTCAGGGGGCTTCTCGATCAGCGCCCTCAACAGCGCGGTGGGCAACACCACGGCCGCGGACCTGGCCTTCAGCCCCGAAAAGCCCGAGGGCTTCGAGGGCGGCGCGCGCGCCACGCTGCTGGACGGCACGCTGCGGGTCGCGATCGACGCCTATCACTACAAGTACTCTGACTTCCAGATCGACTATTTCGACGCCACCAAGATCCAGTACATCACCAAGAACGCCGGCGCGGCGGTCACCAAGGGCGTCGAGATCCAGGGCGAATGGGCTCCGCAGTTCACCCGCGGTCTGACCCTGCGCGGGACCCTGGCCTACAATAAGTCGCGCTATGAGGACTTCGGCGGTGCGCCCTGCTACGGGGGCCAGACAATCGCCGAGGGCTGTACGGTCGTCGCCGGCCGCACGGTGCAGGACCTCAGCGGCAAGTCCACGGCCGCGGCGCCAAAATGGACCGGCGCCATCCAGGCCGACTACGAGTCGCAAGCCTTCAACGGCATGGTCTTCGGGGCCTCGGCCAACCTGCGCTTCAGCAGCAGCTATCTGGGCGGGCCGTTCGGCAATCCCAACGGCCGTCAGGAGGCCTATTCGGTGTTCGACGCCTCCCTGCGCCTGTCCGACGAGGATGGACGCTGGGACGTCGCTCTGATCGGCAAGAACCTGACCGACGAGTATGTGCTCACCTCACTTGGGGATGCGCCGAGCTCAGGCAGCGGCACGGGCACGGCCGGCGGGATACACTCCGACCTGATCGGCACGCCCAATCCGCCGCGCACGATCGCGCTACAGTTCACGCTCCGCCACTGAGGCCCTCGACGACCGTTAGATGGAGTAAGGCCATGTCCGACACCCTCGACGCTCCCCAGCAAACGGAGACCTCCCCCGTGAACGAGGCCATGCGTGCGCTGGAACGCCGGACCGTCGCTCATTTGACGGCCGGCGGGACCACCGATTGGGGAGATGCGCCCATGCGCATCTCGCCGCGGGAATATACCGATCCCGTCCGTTTCGAAGCCGAGCGGCGCGAGCTGTTCGGCAAGGCCCCGCTGCTGGCTGGACTGTCCTGCGAGGTGGCCAAGCCCGGCGACGTCATGCTGTTCGACAGCGCCGGGCCGGCCATTGTGATCGTCCGCGCTCGGGACGGGACGCTGAACGCCTTCCTCAACATGTGCACCCACCGCGCCGCGCGGCTGGTGGCCGACTGCAGCCGGCGCAAGCTCCTGGTCTGCCCGTTCCACGCCTGGAGTTTCGACCTCGACGGAAAGGTGGTCGCGATGCCGGGCGAGGCCTCGTTCGAGGGGATCGACCGGGCGTCGCGCAGCCTGATCCGCGTACCGGTGGCGGAGTGGGGCGGGATGGTCTTCGTCAAGGCTCACGCCAGCGACGAGGCGATCGATGTCGAGGCCTGGCTGGGGGACATGGGGCCGGAGCTGCTGAATCTGGACCTGGCCGGCGCCAGGCTGATCAAGCACAGCCGCGTGGACGTCGAGGCCAACTGGAAATACGCCCTGGACACCTATGGGGAGGGCTACCATTTCGGCGCCCTGCATCCGACCACCTTCGGCACGTCCTCCATCTCCAACGTGATCCTCTACGACAGCCTCGAGCCTCACTACCGCGTCTGCTTCACCAATGTCGGCTACCGCGACCTCGTGGGCGTGGACGAGGCCCAATGGCCGTCGGCGCCCTATGGCGCCAGCCACCTGCTGTTCCCCAACTCCATCGTCTATGGCGCGCCCATGGAGGGCGGTGGCCGCATGATCGGCATGTACCGCCTCTATCCCGGCGACGAGCCCGGGCGATGCTTCACCATCATGTCTACCTATCGCGTCGCCGACGCGCCGGCCGAGACGCCAGACTCCGCCTTCGAGGCGGCCCACGACTACATCGAAACCGTCGTGCGCACCGAGGACTACAGCGTCTCCAAGGAAGGCCAGCGCAACCTGCAGCACGCGCCGGAAGGCTTCGAGATGGTCTACGGCCGCAACGAGATCGCCCTGCAGAACGTCCACCGCAACATCGCGGCCATGATCGGCATGCCGCTAGACTGAGAGGCTCGATGTCCGTCTATCTGCATGTGACGCTGGAGATCCACGCCGCCGGCCTGGGCGACTTCCTGGAGGCCATGGAGAAGACCGCCGTGCCCTTCCTCGAAGGTGAGGGCTGGAAGCTGGCCGGCGCCTTCGTCCAGCGCACGGGGCGGCTGGGCAATGTCATCGACCTGTGGGAGTTGGACGATTTCCAGCACTATGACCGGGCGCTGCAGGCCTTCATGGCGGATGATCGGTTCCCCGCTTTCCGGGATCTGCTGGCCCGGACAGTGATCAGCGAGACCGTCGTCTTCGCTGACCAGGCCTCGTACATGCGTTGAGCGCCGCCGGTGTGAAAGTCGAATCCAGAACCGAAAACGTTTCGATCGCGACGGGGACGATCACGCTGTCGGCGCTGCAGTCCAGAGCCGTCTGCACCCCGCCGAGGGGGCTGATCCTGGCGCTTCATGGCGGCGGCTATTCGTCGGCCTATTGGGATTGTCCGATAGGGGACGGGCTGTCGCTTCTCCAGCTGGGGGCCGGCCTCGGCTATTCCGTTCTGGCGCCGGACCGGCCGGGCTACGGCGCGTCTCATGGCCACGACGTCTCAAGCCTCGGTTTGGCGTCCCAGGTGGAGATCCTGTTCGACGTCATCGACACCTGGTGTGCGACCAACGGGTTCGATGGACCGGTCTTCGTCATCGGCCACTCGATCGGCGCCATCCTGGCCTTGCGCATGGCGGCGCATCCGCGCGGCGCGCGGCTTGGCGGCGTGGACGTGCTGGGCGCGCCGTTGCGGTTTCCCGCCAGCGCTGAAGGCGCGGAGGTGAGCGCCCTGCCGGTGTTCGGCGACTATGTCCCGGCGGGCGCCGCCGCCGATCATAACCGCCTGGTCTTCGGGCCGCCGACGACTCACGACGAAGACATCTACAGCTACGATCTCGCGTGCCGGCGTCCCATGCCGGCCGCCGAATACCGCGACGCCCTGGCCATGCCCGCGAGCTGGAACAAGCTACTGCCCGCCATCCGCATCCCGGTACGGTTCACGCTGGCGGAGTTCGAAGTCATGCAGGTCACGGGCTGGGATGCGTTGGGCGAGGTCCGCGACATGCTGAGCGGCAGCATCGACGTCGAAGTGCATCTTCAGAAGAACACCGGACACAATGCGAGCCTGCATCGAATCGGCCGCGCCTATCACCTGCGGGCGATCGCCTTCTTCGAACAGAGCCTCGCGGCAGGCGGCGATCTCGCCTGGTCGTCCTCGCAGGCCGAGCGTCCCTAGGCCGGCGCGAGCTCCGGCGCGGCGCTCGGCCGCGGCGCCGGCGTCCCGTAGAGCGTCGTGCGCTGGCGGGCCGGACGGCCCATCCGGGCGAGCACCGCCTCGATGTCCTCGCGCTCCAGGCCCTGGCCGTGGGCGGCGCCGGCCGCGCGGCTGATGGACTCATTCATCAGCACGCCGCCCAGGTCGTTGACCCCGGCGTCGAGCAGGGCTGCGGCCCCCTCGAGGCCCAGCTTCACCCAGGAGGCCTGGACGTTGGAAATCTCGCCGTGGAGGGCGATGCGCCCGACGGCGTGCATCAGCACGCTCTCGCGCCAGGTCGGGCCCTTGCGGGCCAGGCCGCGCAGATAGATCGGCGACTGCATGTGCACGAAGGGCAGGGGGACGAACTCGGTGATCCCGCCTGTGCGCGCCTGCAGCCGGCGCAGGGCGAGTAGGTGGCGGGTCCAATGGATCGGCCGGTCCACATGGCCGAACATGATCGTCGAGGTGGTGGGTAGGCCCACCCCATGGGCCGCGGCGATGATCGCCAGCCACTGGGCGGTGTCGACCTTGTCGGGGCAGAGGATGGCCCGGACTTCGTCGTCCAGGATCTCGGCGGCGGTGCCGGGCAGGGACGCCAGCCCCTCATCCTTCAGCATGCGGAGGAAGTCGTCCACCGGCCGGCCCAGGGACGCCGCTCCATGGGCGATCTCCAGGGGTGAGAAGGCGTGGATGTGCATGTCGGGGCAGGCGGCCTTCACCGCCCGGCAGATCGAGAGATAGGTCTCGCCCGTATAGCTCGGGTGGATGCCGCCCTGGAGGCAGACCTCGGTGGCCCCGGCCTCCCAGGCTTCGAGGGCGCGGGCGCCCACCTCCTCGTGGCTCAGCACATAGGGCCGGTCGCGGGTTCCGGCCTTGGTGGAGGTCTTGGAGAAGGCGCAGAAGCTGCAGCTGAAGGTGCAGATGTTGGTGTAGTTGATATTGCGGTTGATGGCGTAGGTGACGGTCTCGCCGCAGACCTGACGCCGCAGGCCATCGGCCGCGGCCACGATGTCGGCCGCCGCCGCGCCGCGGGCGGAGAAGAGTTCGGTGATGTCCGTGGTCTGCGGTTCGCGTCCGGCCTCGACGTCGGCCAGGCAGCGCTCCAGGGCCCGATGCCGCGCGATCGCCGGCGCGGGACCCATGCCCAAGGGATCGCCAGGCCGCCCCGGGGCAGGCGCGGCGACGCCCGGGCTCCAGGACCCCTCACGCCCTAGTCCGTCGGCGTCCGACAGGGCCGTGACGCGCTTGCGCACCGCCGGATCGAGCCAGCGCTCGGGATCGGCGACGAAGCGGGGATGGGCGGTCAGGCGCTCGGCCAGGACGTGCCCCTTGCCCGCGCACTGGGCGGCCAGGCCTTCGATCTCCGGCCACGGCGCCTCGGGGTTCACATGGTCGATGGTGACGGGCGAGATCCCGCCCCAATCGTCCAAGCCGGCGTCGATCAGGGCCTCGATCCGTCCCGGGTTGAGGTTGGGCGGCGACTGGATGCTGAGGCCGCCGCCGAACACCAGCCGCGCCGCGGCGATGGTCCACAGCAGCTCGTCCTCCGATGGCTCCGGCGCGGCGGCCATCCGCGTCCCGGGCTTGGCCCGGAAGTTCTGGATGATGATCTCCTGCAGGTGGCCGTGGCGGTCGTGCAGATCGCGCAGGGCCAGCAGGGCGTCGAGCCGCTCGTCGCGGGTCTCGCCGATGCCGATCAGCAGGCCGCTGGTGAAGGGGATCTGCGCCTCGCCTGCCTGGGCGATGGTCGCCAGGCGCACGGCCGGGGCCTTGTCCGGCGAGCCGTGGTGGGGTCCGCCGCGCTCGCAGAGCCGGTCGGCGGCGCTCTCCAGCATCAGGCCCATGGAGGCCGAAACCGGCCGAAGCCGGGCGTAGTCCTGGGGCGACAGGACGCCGGCGTTGATGTGGGGCAGGAGGCCGGTTTCCTTCAGCACCCGGCCGGCTACGTGTTCGAGATAGTCCACCGTGGTGGCGAAGCCGAGTTCGGCCAGGGCCTCACGGGCCTTGGCGTAGCGCAGCTCGGGCTTGTCGCCGAGCGTGAATAGGGCCTCCTTGCAGCCGGCCGCCGCGCCCGCTCGCGCGATGTCGAGCACGTCGTCGGGCGTCAGGTAGGGCTTGGCCAGGCCCCGCGGCGCCTTGGCGAAGGTGCAGTAGTGGCAGACGTCGCGGCAGAGCTGGGTGAGCGGAATGAACACCTTGCGCGAATAGGTCAGGCTCGAGCCGAAGGCGCTGTCGCGGGCCGTTCGCGCCGCGGCGAACACCTCCGATGGCGGCGCGGTGGTCAGGAAGCCCCGAAGCGCGGCGTCGGCGAGAGCGGCCGTCATGAGCTGATCCTGGGTTGGAGGCGACCGCGCAGGAAGGCGGCGGTCTTTGTGGTGGGTCCCTGTTCCAGGACGCCCTGCAGGTCTTCGGGCCGGTCGACGTCGCGGCTGAGCGAGCCCGTAGCGAGGATGGCCACCGGCAGGCCGCGTTTTCCCACGGCCGCCGAATGGCGCTTGAAGCTGTCGGCGCCGAAGGCGGGCGGCAGGACCGCGCCGGCGCGCAGGCCGAGCAGTCCGGTGCCGCGATCCAGGGCCGGCGCCATCACCACGGCATGGGTGCGCAACAGCAGGGCGGCGGCGGTCAGCTCGTCGGGCTGGAGCAACGGCAGATCGCCGGGCATCAGCAGCATGGCGTCATAGGGCGCGCATTCGGAGACCTCGGCGATCGCCTGGCGGAAGGCGGCGTTCACGCCCTCTGGTTCGCCCTGCGCGATGGCCCTTGCGCCGTAACGCTGGGCCAGCTCGGCGAGCTCGGGGGTCGGGGTCACCACCCAGGTCTGGGAGATTTCGGGGCAGCGGGCGATGGCGTCCAGCATGTCCTCGAGCATGGCGGCGGTCAGGCCCGCGCGGTCGGGACCGCTGAGCGCCTCGGCGCAGCGGGATTTGGCGTCCGGTCCGCCGCGCACCGCGATCACCGCCTGGGCCATCAGCCGACCCTCGCCGTCAGGGGCGCCCGCAGCGCCATTGCGAAGGCCAGGGTGTCGCGGGCGAGCGCGATGCGGTCGTCGTCGGTCCGCATGACCGTGGCGGTGATGTGGGCGGCGATCCCCCGCCGCTCGACCTCGCGGGCCTCGCCGGCGTCGGCGTCATCGAGGATCAGGCCGTCGACCAGGCCGCCATAGTGGGCCGCCACCGCCGCGACGCCTGGCGTCAGGCCGAGCTCGGTCATCAGCTTGGCGGTCGGTCCCTTGATCGCCTGGCCGCCGACGATGGGTGAGACGGCGACGCAGGGGGCGGCGGCGCTTCGGATCGCGTCACGAACGCCGGGGACCGCGAGGATGGGATCGATGCTGAGATAGGGGTTGGACGGGCAGATCAGGATGGCGGCCAGGTCGGGCCGCGCCAGGGCCGCGGCGAAGGCCGGGGAGGGCCGCGCTTCGGCCGCGCCCTCGAAGCGCACGGCCTGGACGACCGGCGCGCAGCGCTCGCCGACGAAGTAGCGCTGGAAGGCCAGGGGGCCATCGGCGGTGTCGACCCAGGTGCGCACCGGCTGGTCGGACATCGGGACGATGGCGTGGCGCAGGCCGAGCTGGCGGGTCAGGTGGGCGGTGATCGCCGACAGGCTCTCGCCGGCGGCCAGGCGGCGCGTGCGCTCCACATGGGTGGCCAGGTCCTTGTCGCCCAGCTGGAACCAGTCCTCGCCGCCCAGGCCGCGCAGGGCCGACATGAACGCCCAGGTCTCGCCGGCCAGGCCCCAACCCCGCTCCCGATCGGCCAGTCCCGACAGGGTGTAGGCCACGGTGTCGATGTCCGGCGAGATCGCCAGACCCAGATGCTCGAAATCGTCGCCGGTGTTGACCACCAGGGTCAGGTCGTCCGGCGACAGGACCTGGGTGAGGCCGAAGGCCAGCTTGGCGCCGCCGACGCCGCCGCAGAGCGCGATCACATGGGCCATGATGGGCGCCTCATCATCGGAAGAGATCCTGTTCGAGCGGTCGCAGCAGTTCCAGCGCCGTGCCGTCCTCGGCGGGATCATAGATCGCGCCGCGCACCAGGGCCGCGGGGATCCCCTCCGCCGCCTCGCCGATGACTAGGGAGGCCGCGGCGGCGATCTCGTCGGCGACGGCCACCATGGTGACCTTCAGCTCGCGGCCGAACAGGTCGCTCTCGCCGCGCCGGTCGCGGACCGGCCTCATCCCGGCCACCCCGATGGCGGTTCCGGTCGTGCCGTTGCGCCAGGCCCGGCCCAGGCTGTCGCTCATGATCACCGCCAGCCTGACGCCGAACCGCGCCTGCAGCGCCTGGCGCAGGCGCTCGACGCTGGCGTCGGGGTCCTGCGGCCAGAGCAGCACGGTCTCGGGCCCTTCGGGATCGGCGACGTTGGAGGCGTCGATCCCCGCATTGGCCGCCACGTGGCCCAGCCGGTGGCGGGTGATGACCAGGTTCTCCCGGACGCGCATGAGTTCCGAGGACTCGGCGACGATCAGCTCGGCCAGGCCATCGGGCTTGCCGGTCTGGGCGGCGAGGGCCCGGCCCTCCGGCGACGGCGTCACGCCGGCCAACAGCCGGGCGCGATCCTCGACCTTGGAGACCGCCTTCTGGGCGACCACGATGACGTCGCCCTCCTCCGGCGCCAGGCCGTTGGCGGTCAGGCCGTCGGCGATGGCGCGGGCTAGGTCGTCGCCCGCCGCGAACATCGGCAAGCCCCGGATCGGATGGATGGAGACCCCGGCCGAGCCGCCGGCCTCTGCTTCGGCCTTGGACTTGCCGGTGATCCGGATCCCAGCCTGGACGCGCTTGTAGCGGCGGTTGATCTGGATCAGGACCGAGGTCATGGCCTCGGCGGCCGCCGAATTGGCCAGCGGCCCCACATGCCAGGCGCGCAGGCCGATCTCGCCCAGCAGGTCGCAGACCGTCGTGGCCGCCTCGGCGTCGTCGGCCGCCACCAGGACATCGCCGTCGACGGCCTGGCCGGCGGCGAGCTTTTCCGCGCCGATGTTCTGCAGGGCCGAGACCACACGGGCCTCTGGGCCGAGCAGGGCCTGGGCCTCCACCGCCGCCGAGCCGGCGGCGGGCAGCTGCACGGTTCCGACCTTGGGCGGACGCAGGGGGACGGTGGCGTCGACCACGATCTTGCCGGCCAGCAGGTCCTTGACCTGGGCCAGGGTCTCGGCGTGGGCGGCGTAGGGGACGGTCAGGACGCAGATCTCGGCCTGGGCGGCGCAGGTCCGCAGATCGCCGCCATCGACCCGAACGCCAGGCGCGCCGGCCGCCAGGTCCGCGGCGAAGGCCCGGCCCTTCTCGGCGTCACGGGACCCGATCCAGATCTCGTGGCCGGCCCTGGCGAGACGCCCGGCAAGCGCGCCGCCCAGCGCGCCCGCGCCTCCGAGGATTGCGATTCTGGTCACCGAACGCTCCGCCCTGGTCATGGTCGGCTCCGGGATCTCCGAGCCGCTTCTTATGGGTGGGGGCATTCTACCGAGCGCACCCCGCCACTTGAAAATGACTATAGACTCTCATAATCATTGTGATCAACTATGACGAACAACAAGATGGGTTCGCCGGCCAGCGGCGGGCCGACGGAGGAGAACCAGGTGGGTCAGAGACCTTTGGCCGAAGGGCTCTATCGGGTCGTCGATGGCGCCCCACGCCTGCTCGGCGGGCGACGCAAGAGCGACGGCAAGTACGCCTTTCCACTGCCGCAGGGTGGCGAAGCCGCCCTCTACGACCCCGTGGAGCTCGCCTCCGAGGGGACCCTCTGGTCCTACACGGTGCAGCGGTTCCGGCCGAAGACACCTTATGCCGGCCCGGACGCCGCCGCCTTCCGGCCCTACGCCGTGGGCTATGTCGAGTTGCCCGGCCAGATCATCGTCGAGAGCCACATCGCCACCGATGACTTCAACGCGCTGAAGATCGGCCTGCCTGTCCGCCTCACCCTAATCCCGTTCCGGCAGGATCCCGACGGGACGCAGGTGATGATCTACGGCTTCGAGGCCGCGGCATGAGCCAGACCGAAATTCGCATCAGCCTGGGAGGCGAGCGGCCATGACCGATGTCCATATCGTGGGAGCCGGCATCCATCCGTTCGGCCGGCATGACGACATGAGCGGCCTGGACCAGGGCGTGTTCGCGGTCCACGAGGCCCTGGCCGACGCCGGGATCGCGTGGAGCGACATCCAGTTCGCCTTCGGCGGCTCCTCGGCGGCGGGCAACGCCGACGCGGTCCTGCCGCGCCTGGGCCTGACCGGCGTGCAGTTCATCAATGTGGCCAACGGCTGCGCCACCGGTGGGTCGGCCATCCTCTCCGGCTACTGGGCGATCAAGTCCGGCGAGTTCGACCTCGGTCTGGTGGTCGGCTTCGACAAGCATCCGCGCGGCGCCTTCAACGCCGATCCCGAGGAGTGGGGCCTGCCCGCCTGGTACGGCGAGGCCGGCATGATGCTGACCACCCAGTTCTTCGCCATGAAGATCCAGCGCTATATGGGCCTGCACGGCATTGGGGCGGAGACGCTCGGCTTGATCGCCGAGAAGGCGTTCCAGAACGGCGCCAAGACCCCGCACGCCTGGCGGCGCGAGCCCGTGGGCCTCAACACCATCATGAACAGCGACATGGTCTCCGACCCGCTGACCAAGTTCATGTTCTGCGCCCCGGCGGAGGGCGGAGCCGCCCTGATCCTGGCCTCGGACCGCAAGATGCGGGAGCTCGGCCTGGCCGGACCAAAGATCCGCAGCGCCGCGGTGCGCACCCGGGTCAACGGCTCGTTCGAGGTGTTCTCGCCGTCGCTTGAGATCGAGCGTGGGCCATCGCCCACGGAGATCGCCTCCAAGGCCGCCTATGAGATGGCTGGGCTCGGGCCCACCGACATCGACGTGATCCAGATCCAGGACACCGAGAGCGGGGCGGAGATCATGCACATGGCCGAGAACGGCTTCTGCGCCCACGGCGAACAGGAGAAGCTGATCCGCGACGGCGCGACCCGCATCGGCGGCGCCATGCCGATCAACACCGACGGCGGCTGCCTGGCGTGCGGCGAGCCGGTGGGGGCCTCGGGCCTGCGCCAGGTCTACGAAAACGTCCAGCAGCTGCGCGGCCGGGCGGATGGCCGCGGCGTCGAGGGCGCCCGCATCGGCTACAGCCAGGTCTATGGCGCGCCCGGGCTTTCCGCCGTGGCCATCCTGGAGGCCTGACCTTCCGGCCGCGCCGCGGCCGACATCCATTGGGCGCGGGATAATCCTCCCCATCACACGCCCGTACTGCCGCCCGGCCGAGCCAGCCCTCGGTCGGGCGGACCTCTTGTTCTGGAGACCCCCCATGGAACATGCGTTGTCCCCCGAGGACCTGGCCTTCCGCGACGAGGTCCGCGCGTTCCTGGCCGAGAAGCTGACGCCCGACCTGCGCGCCGCCAACGCCCGCCAGGCCGGGGTCTTCGCCGAGGGCGAGCTGAACCGCGCCTGGCACGCCATCCTCTACGAAAAGGGCTGGATCGCTCCGAGCTGGCCAGTGGAGCATGGCGGACCGGGCTGGAGCCCGATGCAGCGGCACATCTTCGCCGACGAGTGCGCCAAGGCCGACGCCCCGGTGATCCCGGCCATGGGCCTTCAGATGTGCGGGCCTGTGCTGATGACCTACGGCACGGCCGAGCAGAAGGCCTTCTTCCTGCCCCGCATGCTGTCGGGCGAGCACTACTGGTGCCAGGGTTACTCCGAGCCGCAGTCCGGCTCGGACCTGGCCTCCCTGCAATGCAAGGCGGTGCGCGACGGCGACCACTATGTGGTCGACGGAACCAAGCTGTGGACCACCCACGCCCACTTCGCCAACTGGCTGTTCCTGCTGGTGCGGACCTCGACGGAGGGCAAGCCTCAGGCCGGGATCACCTTCCTGCTCACCCCGATGGACGCGCCCGGGATCACGGTGCAGCCGATTATCAGCATCTCGGGCGAACATGAGGTCAACCAGGTGTTCTTCGACGGTCTCCGCATCCCGGTAGCCAATCGGGTCGGCGAGGAGAACCAGGGCTGGACCGTGGCCAAGGCCCTGCTGGAGTTCGAGCGCGGCGGCGGAGTGATGGGCAGCCGGCTGGTCAAGATGGTCGACCAGGCCCGCCGCATCGCCCAGACCGAGCAAGCGGGCGAGTTGAGCTTCTGGGCTTCGAGTCCCGATTTCCGCCGCCGGCTGCTGGAGCTGGAGATGGAGGTCGGAGGCCTCGACCATGCCGAACGCAACGTGGCCGCCCAGCTCTCGGCGGGACGCAATATCGGCGACGCCACCGCCTCGGTGCTGAAGCTGACCGTGAGCCAGCTCTTGCAGCGGGCGACGGAGCTGACCCTTGAGGCCCTGGGCTGTTACGCGGCGCCCGACCAGCGCGGGGCGCTCGGCTACGGCGCCAACAGCCCGCCCATCGGGCCGGACTACGCCGTCACCCCCACCGCCAAGTACCTGAACAGCCGGGCCGCGACGATCTATGGCGGCTCGCAGGAGGTGCAGCACAACATCCTGGCGCGGGTGGTCCTGGGACTTTGACGAAAAGGTCCGTCAAAAGGCATTGCTATAGATGATGATCATAGTCATAATTATCAGAACAACATCGCCCTGAGGGACATGGCGGCCGCGCCCAGGCCGATCGCCACTCCGAACAGGGCGCAGCCGGCCCGACGGAGGAAGCCCTCAGTGAACGCAATCGTCAAAGAATTCAAAGTCATCGACTCGGACACCCATGTGATCGAGCCCTACGATCTGTGGACCTCGCGGATCTCCGCCAAGTACGGCGACAAGGTCCCCCAGGTTCACTGGGACTCGAACATGAACGAGGACGCCTGGTATTTTAACGGCGAGCGCACCGGCGCCGCGGCCGGCGCGGCCATGGCCGGCTGGCACGAATATCCGCCCAAGCGGCCCCAGAAGCTCGAGATGGTCGACCCGTCGCTCTACCAGAACACGGCGCGCCTGAAGAAGATGGACGAGTACGGGATCTATGCGCAGATCCTCTATCCGAACGTCGCGGGCTTCGGCGCCGGGCGCTTCCTCGGCCTGGGCGACCAGGAGCTGATGCTGCTCTGCGTGCAGGCCTATAATGACTGGCTGACCGAGTGGGCCAGCGCCGACCCCAAGCGGCTGATCGCCCAATGCGCCCTGCCGTTCTGGAACCTCGACGAAACCGTCAAGGAAATGACCCGCTGCGCCCGCCTGGGCCACAAGGGCGTAATCTTCTGCGCCGAGCCGGAGACCTTCGGCCTGCCCAAGCTCACCGACCCGCACTGGGATCGACTGTGGGCCGCGGCCCAGGAACTCGGCCTGCCGATCAACTTCCACGTCGGCGCCGGGGACATGTGGTACTTCGACATGATGCACCCCTCGGTGAAGCCGCATGCGGCCTTCGCCTCGATGGGCGCGCTGTTCTCGCTGGACCTCGCGCAGACCATCGCGCAGCTGACCTGCGGCGGCGTCTGCCATCGCTTCCCCAACCTCAACTTCGTGGTCGTCGAGAGCGGCGTGGGCTGGATCCCGTATCAGTTGGCCAGCCTCGACTACCAGTGGCTGAACTGCGGGGCGCACAAGGAAAACCCTGAGTACAAGCTGCTGCCGAGCGAGTTCTTCAAGCGGCAGATCTATGGCTCGTTCTGGTTCGAGAAGAAGACCCTGAAGCCGACCATCGACATCATCGGCGCGAACAACATCCTCTACGAGACCGACTTCCCGCATCCCACCAGCATGAGCCCGGGGCCCGCCACCTCGGCCACCTATCCGGCGCTCTACATGGAAGAAGCCTTCGAAGGCGTCGCGCGGGCCGATGTGGAGAAGATCGTCCACGGCAACGCCGCCCGGATCTACCACCTCGACTGAGCAGTTTTTCCTCCCCTGCGCAGCGGGGGAGGGGGACCATGCGCAGCATGGTGGAGGGGGCGAGGCCGGACTCAGAGCTTGAGGCCGCCCCCCTCCACCACGCCTGCGGCGCGGTCCCCCTCCCCCGTGAACGGGGGCGGAAGAGTAGGAACGCGGGGCCAACCCGCGCGAAGAGGGAGAGCGTCGGGATGAGCGACGAATTCGACATGACCGGCAAGGTCGTGCTGGTGACCGGCGGCAGCCGCGGCCTGGGCTATGAGATGGCCAAGGCCTTCGCCCGCCACGGCGCCGATGTGATCATCACCAGCCGCAAGGCCGAGGCCTGCCGCGAGGTGGCCGCCGAGATCGAGGCCATGGGCCGCCGCGCCCTGGCCTATCCATGCCACGTCGGCCACTGGGACGAACTGCCCGGCCTGGTCGAGGCCGCCTATGACGCCTTCGGGCGGGTCGACGTGCTGGTGAACAACGCCGGCATCGCGCCGACCGCGCCCAGTTCCATCGAGCTCACCGAGGACCTGTTCGACAAGACCGTCGGGGTGAACTTCAAGGGGCCCTTCCGGCTCTCGGCCCTGGTCGGCGAGCGGATGGTCGAGGCCGGCGGCGGCGCCATCATCAATGTCAGCAGCATGGCGGCGGCGCGGCCCAGTTCCGTCTATCCGGTCTATTCGGGCGCCAAGGCGGCGCTCAACATCATGACCCAGTGCCATGCCCTGGAGTTCGGGCCGAAGGTGCGGGTCAACGCCATCCAGTGCGGCCCCTTCTGGACCGATATCGCCAAGAGCTGGCGCGAGGAGGCCGACAAGAATTCCACCGGCGCCCTGCGCCGCATCGGCCGGCCGGAGGAGATCGCCACCACCGCGCTCTACCTGGCCAGCGATCGCTCCAGCTTCACCACCGGCGCGGTGCTTCAGCTGGACGGCGGGACCTTCTGATGTCCGCCGCACCGACACGGAAATATCTCGGCGAGACCGTCGAGGTGAAGGCCGCCCACCGGATCGACGAGGCGCGGCTGGTCCAGTTCCTGAGCGACACGGTGGCCGACTTCGAAGGCCCGCTCAGCCTGCGCCAATTCGAGGGCGGCCAGTCCAATCCCACCTATCTGCTGACCACGCCCAGGCGGAAATACGTCCTGCGCCGCAAGCCCCCCGGCGTGCTGCTGAAATCGGCCCACGCGGTCGACCGGGAGTTTCGGGTGATGCGCGCGCTCTGGGAGACGGGCTTCCCGGTCCCCGAGCCCCTGGTCCTCTGCCAGGACGACAGCGTGCTGGGCACCGCCTTCTATGTCATGCGCCATGTGGAGGGCCGGGTGTTCCTCGACAACGCCATGCCCGACCTCGGCCGCGAGGACCGGGCGGCTGTGTTCGATTCCGTCAACGCCACCCTGGCGCGGTTGCACAGCGTCGACCACGTGGCTCTGGGCCTCGAGGACTTCGGTCGCGGCGGCAACTATTTCAGCCGCCAGATCGGCCGCTGGTCGCAGCAATACGAGGCCTCGCGCACCGAGGACCTGGCGGCCATGGACCGGCTGATCGCCTGGCTGCCCGGCGCCGTGCCGCAGGACGACGAGACCCGCCTGATCCACGGCGACTACTCGTTCCACAACGTGCTGATCCATCCCACGGAGCCCAGGGTCGTGGCCGTGCTGGACTGGGAGCTCTCGACCACCGGGCACCCGCTGGGCGACCTGATGTACCACACCATGGAGTGGTACCGGCCGCCGCACTGCGACGCGCGCGGCACGCTGCTGGGCGCCGATCTGGCGGCCCTCGGAGTCCCTGATCTGGACGCCTATGTGACGCTCTACTGCGAGCGGACCGGCCGCGCTCCGGTAGAGAACCTGGGCTTTCACAAGGCCTACAACCTGTTCCGGGTGGCGGCCATCATCCAGGGCATCGTCGCCCGAGCGCTGGGCGGCAACGCCGCGGCCTCGGTCGACGCCGCCGAACAATCCGCCCGGGTCCGCGTCCTGGCCGACGCCGCCTGGGGCTACGCGCAAGAGGCCGGAGCCGTCGCATGACAACACAGCGTCAATGGGTCGTCGCCGGCCGGCCTGTGGGCCGGGCGCTGCAGGCCACGGACTTCCGGCTGGAAGAGGCCCCGTTGGCCCAGCCCGGCCCCGGCGAGGTGCTGGTCGAGACCCACTATCTCAGCTTCGACCCCGCCCAGAAGAGCTGGATGGAGAACGCCGCCAGCTACATGGAGCCGGTGGAGATCGGCGGGGTCATGCCGGGATCCGGCGGCGGGCGGGTGATCGCCTCGAACAGTCCGGATTTCGCGGTGGGCGACCTGGTGACCGGCCATCTGGGCTGGCGCGAGCGCGCGATGGTGGCGGCGTCGAAGCTCGGCAAGGTTCCCCACGGCGTCTCGATCACCGCCGCCCTCAGCGTGCTGGGGACCACGGGCAAGACCGCCTATCTGGGCCTGGTCAATGTCGGCAAGCCCAGGCCCGGCGACACCCTGGTGATATCCGGCGCGGCCGGGGCCACGGGCTCGGTGGTGGGCCAGATCGGCAAGCTCAGCGGTTGCCGGGTGATCGGCATCGCCGGCGGGCCGGAGAAGTGCGCCTGGCTGACCGACGAACTCGGGTTCGACGCGGCCATCGACTACAAGGCCGAGAAGGTCCGTTCGCGGCTGCGCGAACTGGCGCCGCGCGGCATCGACGTGTTCTGGGACAATGTCGGCGGCGAGATTCTCAACGACGCCCTGGGCCGGCTGGCCGTCGGGGCGCGGGTGGTGATCTGCGGCGGCATCTCCCGCTACAATTTCGACGCCCGCGATCCCAGCCAGATGCCGCCCGGCCCGCGCAACTACTTCAACGTGGTGTTCACAGGGGCGACCATCCAGGGCTTCCTGATGCCGCACTACGAAGCCCAGTACCCCACCGCCGAGGCGCGGCTGCTGGCCTGGGTCCAGGCCGGCGCGATCCGCTACAAGGAAGACATGCAGGCGGGGTTCGAGAACGCGCCCCAGGCCCTGATGCGCCTGTTCGAGGGCGGCAATTTCGGCAAGCAGCTGCTCAAGGTCGGCGGAGCCTGAACCTGTCATGCCGGATCCCAACTATCGGCACGGCGCCCTGCGTGGCCGACGCGCCATCATCACCGGAGCGGCCCGCGGCATTGGCCTGGCCTGCGCGCGGCGCTTCGCGGCCGAGGGCGCGGGGGTTCTCATCGTCGACCTCGACGCGGCGGCCGGCGAAGCCGTCGTGGCGGAGATGGGCTGGGAGAACCTGCGGGCGGTATTCCATCCGGCGGATCTATCCCGCCCCGAGGCGATCCCCGGGATCGTGGAGGCCGCCGTGCGTGGATTGGGCGGGGTGGACATCCTGGTCAACAACGCCGGCATCGCGCCGACGGCCGACTTCTTCGAGCTGGATCAGGCGCAGTTCGACCAGGTCATGGCCATTAATCTGCGGGCGCCTTTCCTGCTCACCCAGGCGGTCGCGCGGCGGATGCGCGAGCAGGGGACGCCGGGCGCCGTGGTCAATCTTTCGTCGATCAACGCGGTGCTGAACGGCCCCACCTCGCTCAGCTACTGCGTGTCGAAGGGCGGCTTGAACCAGCTCACCCGCAGCTGCGCGATCGCGCTGGCGCCCCACGGCATACGCGTCAACGCGGTCGGTCCCGGCACCATCGCCACCGAACTGGCGGCCCAGGCGGGCCTCACCGGCGAGGGCGTGGCCCCGGTCCTGGAGCGGACTCCCATGGGCCGGCTCGGCGAGGCCGCCGAAATCGCGGCGGTCGCGGCCTTCCTCGCCAGCGACGACGCCTCTTTCGTGAGCGGCCAGACCGTCTATGCCGACGGCGGCCGCCTCGGACTCAACTACAGCCTGCCGCGCGCGGGTCAAGGCGATGGTCGACAAATTTGAAGCAAAAACAATGGGATGATTGATCTCTCAACGATGTCTGAACGCCTTCTCTCGGGTCGCGTCGAGCGCGTTGGAGGCGCGATGCAACCGCGAGATCGCCGCGCTTGACATTCGGTAGATCATCATCATGATCATCCTCCAATAAGACATAGAACAACGTTCTTTAGGGAAAGCGCTCTCACCGGTTTTGGTCTCGGTATCGGACCTCGCATGCCCTCGGGCCGGCGAGTTGCGGCTTGACGCCAGCACCAGCGAGCACGCCCGGAAACGCCGTGATCGTCCCGCACAGACGGAGAGATCGCGCACAGGGGAGAGGCGAACATGGCTCAAGTGAATTCGAACATTTCCAGGCTCAAGGATCGCGTGGCGATCGCGGCCCTGATCGCCGGAGCAGGCCTGATGGTCGCGCCTACCGGGGCGGCGGCCGAGGCTCCGCCGGCGGTGACCGAGGTCCAGGAGGTCATCATCACCGCCACTCGCCGCGAGGAAGCCTTGAGCAAGGTCCCGGTGGCGGTCACGGCGATCAGTGGCGAACAGGCCAAGGACGCCCACATCGGCAACTTCTCGGACCTGCCGTCCCTGGTTCCGGGCGCGACCTTCATCAGCACCAAGGGCCAGAGCACGGCCAATGTGCAGATCCGCGGCCAGAGCACCACCAACGACGCGCCCGCCCTGGAGTTGCCGGTCGCCATCTTCATGGACGACATCTACTACGGCACCCTTGCGTCCTTCGACGCGGACTTCTTCGACATCTCGCAGATCGCCGTGCTGCGCGGGCCCCAGGGCACCACATTCGGCCGCAACGTGGTCGGCGGCGCCCTGCAGATCACCAGCAACAAGCCGACCCTTGGCGAACTCTATGGCGAGACCAACATCACGCTGGAGAGTTACAACCGCCACAAGTCGACGGGTTTCGAGAGCCAGGGCTTCATCAACCTGCCCATCAACGACAAGATGGCCGGCCGGTTCGCCTACAGCGTCAAGAACGTCGAGGGGTACATGTACAATGTGCTCACCGGGAACAGTCTGAGCGACCAGAAGAGCTATTCCATCCGGCCGTCGTTCCGCTGGGAGCCGACCGAGGACGTCACGGTCAACGCCTTCCTGCAGTACAATCACGAGAACATGTACGCGTCCGGCTACCAGTTCTTCGGCCAGGGCGGAGTGGTGGCGGCCCACAAGGCGATCTCTGACGATCCCTGGGACACCTTCCACAATATCGACGGCACAAACCGCCGCGACATCTACGCCACCCAGGTGCGGGTCGACTGGGCTCAGCCCTATGGGACCTGGACGGCGCTGACCAGCTACCGGACCCTAGACGCCTTCTACCGCGACGACGGCGACTCCGGCCCCCTGCTGCGGAACACCAACAGCATCAACGCCAGCAAGGAGTTCCAGTTCAGCGAGGAAATCCGGCTGACCTCGCCCAGCGGCGAGCGCCTGGAATACGTGGCTGGGCTCTATTACAGCTTCGAGAACCTGCGGAAGCGGATCAGCTTCGGGTTCAACGGCACGACGCCGGGATCCTTCCTGGGCGTCCTGACCGGCGGGACCCTGCAGAACGAAACCGTCACCGGCGACGCCCATGTGGAGTCCGTGGCGCCGTTCGCCGAGGGCAAGTTCCACTTCAACGACCAGTTCGCGCTCACCGTCGGCGCCCGCTACACGATCGAGCACAAGAACGGCTACACCCGCCACGCCAACGGCTCGGTGTTCTACGGCGCGCCCTTCGACGTGAAGTTCAGCAAGACCTGGAAGTCGTTCACCCCGCGCGCGATCCTGGAATACACCCCAGCCGAGGGCCTGCTGTTCTATGGCGGCGTCTCGACGGGCTTCAAGGGCGGCGGCTGGTCGCTGACCAGCACCAGTCCCGCCGCGGCGGTCAAGCCGCTGAACCCGGAAAAGAGCACCAGCTACGAGGCCGGCGCCAAGGTCCAGCTGTTCGACCGGCGGCTGTCGATCAACACCGCCGTCTACCAGGCCGACACCAAGAACCTGCAGGTGCGTTCGCTGGTTGGGCCGGTGCTGACCGACACCAACGCCGGCAAGCAGCGGGTGAAGGGGATCGAAATCGAGGCGGTGGCCACGCCGGTCTCCGGCCTGCAGATCGGCGCGAACTACGCCTACACCGACGCCAAATATAAGGAATTCAAAGGCTGCGCCGCCGGCGGCGTGGATTGCAGCGGCAACACCGTGCCCTTCGTGCCCAAGCAGGACCTCAAGGTCTTCGCCGACTACCGGTGGGACCTCGGGGAGTCCGGCAGCCTGAAGGCCCACGTGGACGCCCAATGGGCGAGCACCACCGAGGTGAGCCCCCTGAACTACGCCAGGGGCGCCCAGCCGCTGGCCAAGCAGTTCACCGACAAGACCGGGATCATCAACGCCTCGCTGACCTACCAGCCGCAGGACGCGCCGTGGAAGGTCCAGGTCTGGGGCAAGAACCTCACCAACGAGTGGTACATGGCCGCGCCCTCGAATTACTATTTCTACTTCGTCACGGCCGCCGAGTTCGCGGCCCTGCAGCGGGAGGTGGATCGCGGCGTGATCAATCCGCCGCGCCAGGTCGGCGCGACGCTCACCTACAAGTTCCAGTAGTCACGGATGGGCGGGCCGCGGCCTCCGCGGTCCGCTCGCTCCCCGCTCAACCTCGCCGTCGCGGCGGCAAGGTCAGTCAGGCCCGATCATGAACAAGTCCTCGGCCACAGATTTCTCGATCCGCTACAGCTGGTTCGCCCTGGCCATCCTCTTCGTCGTGGCCCTGTTCAACTATCTGGACCGCACGATCCTCTCGATCATGCAGGTGGCGTTGAAAGAGGAGCTGGGACTCACCGACACCCAGCTCGGCACCCTGACGGGCCTGGCCTTCGCGGTCTTCTACAGCACGTTGGCGCTGCCGATCGCTCGCTTGGCCGACCGCGTGTCGCGCAAGAAGGTGCTGGCCACGGCGCTGACGGTTTGGACCTTGATGACCGCGGCCAGCAGCATGGCTGGAGGCTATTTCAGCTTGCTGGCCTGCCGGATCGGCGTGGCGGTGGGCGAGGCCGGCTGCGTGCCGACCACCATGTCGCTGATCTCCGACTTTTTCCCGCGCCACAAGCGGGCCCTGGCCATGGCGGTCTGGGGCCTGGCCCTGCCGCTGGGCGGCATGCTGGGCTTCGCGGTCGGCGGCCAACTCACCGCCGCGGTCGGCTGGCGGCACACCTTCCTGATCGTGGGTCTCAGCGGCCTGGTCATGACCCCGGTGGTGCTGCTGTTCATGCGCGAGCCGCGGCGCGGCCGCTTTGATGGGGCCGCGACCGAAGGCGCGGCGGCCGAGCCGCGCTCGATCGGCCAGTCCGTCGCCTATCTGTGGAAGATCCGTTCGTTCCGCTACCTGGTCATCGGCGAGGCGCTCCAGGCCTGGGCCCAGAGCGGCATGATGGTCTGGAACGCGCCATTCTACAGCCGCGTGCACCAGATGCCGCTGGCCGAGATCGCCACCTGGCTCGCCCTGATCACCGGCTTCGGTGGGGCGGCGGGCACCTTCCTCGGCGGCGCGCTCGCAGAGCGCATGGCGAAGGGAGACGTGCGTTGGTACATGCGCATCCCGGCCATCGCCGCCTTCCTCACCATCCCCTTCGCGCTGGCCCAGTACTTCGTGGCCGACGTCAACCTGTCGCTGGCCCTGGCCATCGTTCCGGCTGTGATGGTCAATGTCTACATGGCCCCCGGAAACGCGGTCTCGCAGTCCCTGGTCCCGGCGGAGATGCGGGCCTTCACCGCCGCGGTCTTCGTGCTGGTGGTCAATATCGTCGGCCTGGGCCTCGGCCCGACCGTGGTGGGCGTGATCAGCGACCTGCTCATCGCCGAGTTCGGCGACGCCTCCCTGCGCTACGCCCTGCCGACCGTGGTGATCCCAGCGCTGGCGGCCGCGATCCTGTTTCACCGCTCGAGCGTCCACCTGCCGCGGGAGTTGCCGCCCCTGCATCGCAGCGACGCCGAGGCGAGCGGCCTGAAGGTCGCCGACGCGACGGCGGGCTAGATCAGCGCCACTGGATCTTCTCGCCGACCTTGCGCGGCCAGAAGGACTTGAAGTCCTCGACGATGTGGCGGACGTGCTCGGCCATCAGGCGGCCGGCCTTGTCGGCGTCGCCGGCGATGATGGCTTCGGCCAGTTGGCTGTGATCATGCACGATCCGCTCCTCCAGCTCGCCGCGCTCGGCGTTGGTCAGCACCTGTTCGGTGACGATGTAGCCGATCGAGTTCAGGACCAGGGCGAGGACCGGATTGGCGGCGAGGTCGGCGACGCGTTCGTGGAAGTCCAGCCCCTCGACCACCTCCCACTTGCCGTGCTTGCCGCCATGGTCCTCGGAGAGGAACGGTGTGAGGGTTTCACGCACCAGGGCGCGATCGGGATTCTGCGCCGCCAGCCGGGCCAGCATCGGCTCGCTGGCGCTCCAGGCGTTGAGCAGCTCGTCATAGGTCGCGCCCGACATGTGCAGATAGAGGGTGAGCGTGCGGGCCAGATTGCCGGGCAGCACCTGGCCGACCACGGTGCCCGAACCCGGCCCGGGGCGGATGGCGATCAGGCCCTGGACCTCGAGCAGCCTCAAGGCCTCGCGCAGGGAGGAGCGGCTGACCCGGTACTGGATCAGCATCTCGGCCTCCAGCGGCAGGCGGTCGCCTGGCTTGAGCTTCTGGGAGACCACGTCGCGGACGATCTCCAGCGCCACGATCTCGGACGTCTTGGAGGTTCGGCGGGTCATCTCCCAGGCGCCGAGCGGTCGCGCGGCCTTCGCCGGCGGCGAGGCCGGCATCGCTTTTTCCTGACCGCGAGCCCTTGGACGTGGCGGCATGGTCGCAATCCCCTAACAGCTAATCCCGTCTGACGGCCCGCCCTGCGCGGCGGTCCGAACCAAGCCGGCGACGTACCCTAATTAGGACACACGGAGACTTCCCGCCAGCATCGTGACATTGACATTGCGCAAGCCGAGTTCATAATAATGATTATAACGGACGAAGGCGATCTGCGGCGCCCCACCAGTCTCCAGGAGACCGGGCCGCGGCTCGCGAACAATCATGTCCGAGCGGAGGAGCCCCGGTCCGGGCGCAGTGATCATGCAGCAGTCGAGCGCCTCGGGCGCCCCCCGTCTCTCATCTCAGATCGCCGCCGATTCGCGTCGACCTAGGGCCCGCCAGGGTCCGCTGGCCGGCGTGCGGGTGGCCGATTTCTGCTGGATGGGGGTGGGCGCCTGCGCCACCCGCCTGCTGGCCGATTTCGGCGCTGAAGTGATCCGCATCGAGGACCGCAACCGGCTCGACATGCCCAGGCGTCTGCCGATCTACAAGGGCGAGGCTCGGACCTATGGGGAGGAGGACGCCAATCCCGATCCCAACAAGGGCGGCCTGTTCAACAACTACAATCGCAACAAGCTGGGCGTGACCATCAACATGCGCACGGCCAAGGGCCGGGCGCTGGCCGACCGGCTGATCGCCGCCTCCAGCGTGGTGACGGAGAACTTCGCCCCCGGGGTCATGGAACGCTGGGGCCTGGTCTATGACCGGCTGAACGAGCTGTCGCCGAACGTGATCTTCGCCCGGATGAGCGGCTTCGGCCATTCTGGACCGCATGCGGAATACCGCAGCTACGGGCCGGTGGTGCAGGCGGTCAGCGGCATCTCCCACATCAGCGGCCTGCCGGGCGAGGAGCCCTCCGGCTGGGGACTGTCCTACATGGACAACGAAGCCGCCTTCTTCAACGCTTCGGCCCTGCTGACGGCGATCTATCACCGCAACATCACCGGGGTCGGCGCGGAGATCGACGTCTCGGCGGTGGAGGCCGGGATCAACCTGCTGGGCCCGATCCTGCTGGATGTGGCGGTGAACGGCCGCTCGACCCGCGGGCCCGACTATCCGCCCGGCAACCGGCTGGAACACCCGAACGCCGCGCCGCACGGCGTCTATCCCTGCGCCGGGACCGATCGCTGGATCGCCATCGCGGTGTTCAATGACCAGGACTGGCGCGGCCTGCTCTCGGCGATCGGCGACCCCGACTGGACGCGCGATCCGCGCTTCGCCAGCCAGGCGGCGCGCTTCGCCAACCAGCAGGCGCTGGACGCCCGGATGGCGGAGTGGACCCGCGACAAGGACCGCCACGAACTGATGCACGTCCTGCAGGCGCGGGGCGTGGCGGCCGGGGCGGTGCAGACCACCGAGGACACCATCGACCATGACCCGCAGATCGCCGGCCGCGGCCTGTTCTTCGAACTGGACCATCCGGTGATCGGCGAGGCGCTGTTCGAAGGCACGCCGGTCCAGTTCTCGCGAACGGTGCAGGAGAACTGGCGCTCCGCGCCGCTGCTGGGCGAGGACAACGCCCATGTCTTCAAGACCCTGTTGGGGGTGGAAGACGACGAATACGAAGAGCTGGCCGCCGAGGGGGTGATCTGAGATGCAGCCGCAATCCGGACTGCCGCACCCCCTGACCGGCCTGAAGGTGATCGAACTGGCCGAGGATCCCGCCGGCGAATATGTCGGCCGGCTGCTGGCCGAGATGGGTGCGCGGGTGATCAAGGTCGAGCCGCCGCAGGGCGCGCCGTCCCGCGCCGTCGGCCCCTTCGCTAAGGGCCAGACCAGGCCGGACGCCAGCCTCAATTTCTGGTTCTACAATTCCAACAAGGCCAGCGTGACCGTCGACCTGGGCGGACCGGACGGGACCGCTCCGCTAATGGCCCTGCTGGGCCGCGCCGACATCTTCATCTGCACCCTTCAGCCCGCGGCCTTGAGGGCGGTCGGCCTCGACCTCGAGGCCCTGACGCGGATCTTCCCGAAATTGATCGTGCTGTCGGTGACCGCCTTCGGCCTGACCGGGCCCTGGGCCGATTACAAGTCCAGCGACCTGGTGGCGCTCGCCGCCGGCGGGCCGCTGAACAGTTGCGGCTATGACGACCACTCGATCCCGCCGATCCGGCCGGGCGGCAACCAGGGCTACCATTCCGCCGCCAGCTTCGCCCACATCGCGGTGATGCTGGCCCTGCTGGAGCGGCAGAAGACGGGCTTCGGCCAGCTGCTCGACGTCTCCATGCACGAGGCTTGCGCGGTCAATGTCGAGCTGGCCAATCCCTACTGGTTCTATCCCAAGGTCCAGGTGAAGCGGCAGACCTGCCGTCACGCCCAGCCCTCGCCGACCCAGCCGGCGCTGTTCCGCTGCGCCGACGACCGCTTCGTCTATTTCGTGCTGATCGTCGCTGAGCCCAAGTCCTGGGAGGCCCTGGTGCGCTGGATGGACGGCCACGGCATGGCCGCCCAGCTCACCGAGCCGGCCTTCTCCGACGTCGCCTATCGGCAGGCCAATTTCGACCAGATCCAGGAACTGGTGGAGTGCTTCTTCCTCGTCCACGGATCGGACGAAATGTACAAGGAAGGCCAGGCTAACGGCCTGCCGATCGGGGTGCTGAACGCGCCTGAGGACCTGTTCGCCGACGAGCACCTGATCGCCCGCGGCTTCTTCGTCGACGTCGAGCACGAGGGCGTCGGAACCGTCCCCTATCCCGGCGCGGCCTATCGCTTCTCGACCTTCGGCGAGGTGACGCGCACGGCGGCGCCGAAGCTGGGGGCCGACACCGAGGCCGTGCTGGCCGAGTTCGCGACCAAGACCACGGAGCACGCCTGATGCTGGACGACGAGACCGCCTTCCTCGGACGCGACAAGTGCGCCGTCGTCGGGATCGGCCAGACCGCCTTCGCGCGGGACTCCGGCCGCAGTGTCCTGTCGCTCGCCACCGAGGCCGCGCTCAAGGCCCTGGAGGACGCCGGCCTGACCGTCGACGACGTGGACGGCATCGTCCGGGCCGATGTCGACACGGTCACGCCCTACAGTCTCGCGGCGGCGCTCGGGGTGAACAATCTCAGCTACTGGGGCGACACCGGGCCGGGCGGGGTCGCGCCCTGCATGATGATGGGCCTGGCCATCGGCGCCATCCTGTCGGGCCAGGCCAAGACGGTGATCGCCTTCCGTTCGCTCAACGGACGCTCCGAGGCCCGCCTGGGCGGCTCGGGCCAGAGGGTGGGCGCCGAGACGGTCGGCGGCTTCGGCACCTATGACGAATACTACCTGCCCTACGGCCTGCTGAGCGCCGGGCAGACCTTCGCCCTCATGGCCCAGCGCCACATGCTGGAATACGGCACCACGGCCGAGCAGCTGGGCGCGGTGGCCCTGGCCTGCCGCGAGCACGCCAACCTGACGCCGCATGCTCAGATGCAGTCCAAGCCGCTGACCATGGACGAGTACCTGTCGGCGCGGATGATCTCCACGCCCCTGCGGCTCTACGACTTCTGCCTGGAATCCGACGGCGCCTGCGCGGTGGTGATCACCTCCGCCGAGCGGGCCCGCGACCTTCGCAAGCCGCCGGTGCTGATCTCCGGCGTCGCGGGCGGCGCGCCGCCCGACCGGCGGGCCGGGATGATGTTCCCGGTGGTGACGCGGCAGGACATGACCGACCTCGGAGGACGCCGGGCCGGCGAGACCCTCTGGAAGCGGGCAGGGCTCGGCCCGTCCGAGATCGACATCGCCCAGCTCTACGACTGCTTCACCATCAGCGTCATCCTGCAGCTCGAGGCCTACGGCTTCTGCGCCAAGGGGGAGGGCGGGCCCTTCGCGGCCAGCGGGGCGATCCGCCGAGATGGGAGCCTGCCGATCAACACCGGCGGCGGCCACCTGTCGGAGGGCTATGTCCACGGCATGAACCACATCGTCCAGGCCGTGCGGCAACTGCGCGGCGAGGCCGACATGCAGATCGCGGGGGCGGAAACCTGCTTGGTCACTGGCGGACCTCTGCCGGTCGGTTCAAGCGCCGTCTTTCGAAAGGCGTCATGATGACCATTCATCCTCTATTCCCGAACGTCACCGACCGAGAAACCCACGAATTCTTCGAGGCCGCGGCGGAGGGCCGGCTGGTCTTCCGGGCCTGCAACGCCTGCGACCACGCCCTGCACCCACCGACCGCCCACTGTCCCTATTGCGGCGCCTGGGACACCGCTTGGCGCGACGCCGAGGGTACCGGCAAGCTACACGCCTGGACCACGGTCACCCACCAGATCCACCCGGCCTTTCCCGCGCCCTACACCCTGGTGGTGGTGGAGTTGGACGACGCGCCGGAGGTACGTCTGATCGGCCATATGGACGGGGCGCCGCCGCTGGTGGCCGACATGCCGATGGAGGTCTGGTTCCAGGCGCTTCCGAATGGCCCGACCCTGCCTCAGTGGCGGCCGGCTGCGTGACAAAACAGGAAAATCGGGGAGTGAGACAATCGTGAGCCGCAGACCCACCGTCGGGATCACCACCTACAACTATTCGCCGCAGGACATGATGAACCTCGCGGTCCATGCCGACCGGCTGGGCTTCGAGGGGCTGTGGTTCGGCGAGCACTACGTGATCCCGGAGAACTACGGCAGCCACCACCCGACCAAGGAGGGCTCCGCCAGCGAATCCAAGATCATCGCGCCCGACGTGCGAATCTACGACCCCTGGTTCCTGCTGGGGGCCGTGGCCGGGGCGACCAAGCGCCTGAAGATCGGCACGGCGATCTGCATCGTGCCGATGAACAATCCGCTGATCCTGGCGCGCCACACCGTGACCGCCCACGACATCTCCGGCGGCCGGTTCCTGCTGGGGACCGGGGCGGGCTGGCTGAAGGAGGAGTTCGACGCCATCGGCGTGCCGTTCAACGAGCGCGGGGCGCGGCTGGACGAGACCATCGAGATCCTGAAGAAGGCCTGGGCCGGCGGCTTCTTCGCCCATTCGGGCAAGCATTTCGCCTTCGAGTCCCTGCAGATCTCGCCCCACGCGGTGAAGGTGCCGCTGGTCTGCGGCGGCAACACCGGCCCGGCCCTGCGCCGCGTGGCCGAGGTGGCCGACGCCTGGATCAATTCGGCCATGGTGTCGCTGGAGGAGGCCCTGGAACTGCGCGCGGTCATCGAGCGCGAACGCCAGGCCCGGGGGACCGCTGGGCGGCCGTTCGAATACTATGTCCGTCCCCACTCCGCCGACCCCGACGACGTTGGCGGGTTCCTGCGCGAGGGCTTTGACAATATCGTGCTTTGGGGTCCGAACGTCTGGCCGAACACCGACGAACTCAGCCTCGAGGAAAAGATCGCCGGCCTGGAGCGGGTCGCGCGCGACCTTGGCGTCACGCCGCAGTTGGAGGCCGTCGGAGCATGAACCTGAAACCTGGCTCTCGCTGGAAGAGCGCCGTCTGCGCCGCCGAGGCGGTGGTCGTGCGCCCGCCGAACGCCGAGGTCGTGCTGGCCTGTGGCGGGGTCCCGATGCTGGGGCCCGCCGACGAGCCTCCACAAGGCGCCGCAGTCGCCCCGGACCATGCCGGCGGCAGCCTGCTGGGCAAGCGCTATATCGACGCCGAGACCGGGCTTGAGGCGCTCTGCGCCAAGGCGGGCGAGGGCGCGCTCTCGGTCGACGGCCGGCCGATGGTCGTCAAGGACGCCAAGAAACTGCCGTCCTCGGACTGACGGCAGATGCACACAGCGCTCCTCCTTGAAATGGCCGCCGAGGCCTTGGCCGACCGTCCCGCCATGGGCCTGGCGACGGCTCCGGTCAGCTATGCCGAACTCTGGGCGCGAGCCCGCGCCGCGGCGGCCGAACTCGCCCGCCGGCCGGCCGGCAACGTGGTCTTCATCGGGCTGAACTCCACCGCGGTCCCCCTGACGATCTTCGCCAGCGGCCTGCTGGGCCGGCCGTTCGCGCCGCTCAACTACCGGCTGCCCGACGAGGACCTGCGCCGCCTGCTCGCGAGGACCGCGCCCGCAGTGGCGGTGGTGGACGACGACATGTTGAGCCGGGTCGAAGGCGTGCCTGGGGTCGAGATCATCCCCTGCAGCCGGTTCGAGGCGGCGGCCCTGGCCGACGCTGGCCGCGAGCACGAGCTTCCCGAGGTCGAGCCCGACATCGCCGTCCTGCTGTTCACCAGCGGCACGACCGGCGAGCCGAAGGCCGCGGTCCTGCGCCACCGGCACCTGGCTTCCTACGTGATCTCCACCGTGGAGTTTGCCGACGCCGAGGAGGGCGAGGCCGCCCTGGTCAGCGTCCCACCCTATCATATCGCCGGCGTCTCCGCGGTGCTCACCGGCGTCTATGGCGGCCGGCGCATCGTCCACCTGCCGGCTTTCACGCCGGAGGCCTGGGTCGAGGCCGCCGTCACCGAGAAGATCACCCACGCCATGGTCGTGCCGACCATGCTGGGTCGCGTCCTCGACGTGCTGGAGGCGCGGGGCGAGAGCCTGCCGCACCTGCATTCGCTGTCCTATGGCGGCGGGCGCATGCCGCCCAATGTGATCGAGCGCGCGCTCAACCGGCTGCCGCATGTGAACTTCGTCAACGCGTATGGGCTGACCGAGACCAGCTCGACCATCTCGGTGCTGCGGCCAGACGACCATCGCGCGGCCCGCACGTCTGACGACCCGGCCGTGCGCCGCCGCCTGGGGTCGGTCGGTCGGCCTCTGCCGGGGCTGGAGCTGGAGATCCGCGGTCCGGCCGGCGAGCCCGTGCCGCTGGGCGAGAGCGGCGAGGTCTGGGTTCGGGGCGAGCAGATCTCCGGCGAATATCTAGGCCGCAAGCTGATCCGCGACGACGGCTGGTTCCCCACCAAGGACAGCGGCTGGCTGGACGAGGCCGGTTATCTGTTCATCGAGGGCCGGCTGGACGACGTCATCGTGCGCGGCGGCGAGAACATCTCCCCCGGGGAAGTCGAGGACGCCCTGCGCGCCCATCCCTCCGTGGCCGACGTGGCGGTGCTGGGTGTTCCCGACGACGAGTGGGGCGAGCGGGTGGCGGCCGTGGTGGTGTCGCGCACGCCGGACAATTCCGACGAGCTGAAGGCCTGGGTCCGCGGCCGGCTGCGCTCCACCAAGGTGCCCGCCGATATCCTGTTCCGCGCCGAGCTGCCCTATAACGAGACCGGCAAGCTGCTCCGCCGCGTTCTGAAGGAGCAGATCGTCTCGGCGAAGGATCATGAGGATGCGGCCGCCAGCTGACGCGATCCTCGCCGCCGCCCTCGACCCCGAAGGCGGCGAGGCCCTGTCGGCCCTGAGCGGCGAACCCCTGGTCGTGGTGTCCGTGGAGGATAGTGGGCGCCTACGCCAGTCTGCGGCCTCCTTGCGCGCCGGGGCGCCGATCCTGGTGGGCGTCGACGAGGCCGGCCGGACCCCGGACGGCGTCGCGGACATCTTTGACATTGTGTTGACAACTGCCGTGCAGCCACCGCGACCCTGGGTGTCGGTCGGGGATCGTGGCGTGGAGAGCGTGCTGTCGGCCCTGCGCGGAACCGTCCAGGGCAATCCCGCCGCCGCGGCGGTCTTCGCCACCGTGCTGCGACTGGGCGACCAGCTCGATTTCGAGGGGGCGCTGACCCTGGAGTCCCTGGCCTATTCCGCCCTGCTGGGCGGGGCGGATTTCCGCACTTGGCGGGCGGGCCGTCCGGTCCGACAGCGGCCGGTTTCCGACACGCCCCAGGTGCGCCTGGAGCGGCGCGACGACGCCCTGGTCATCACCCTGGCGCGGCCTGAGGCGCGCAACGCCGTCGGTGCGCGGCTGCGCGACGAGCTGACCCAGGCCCTGCGGCTGGCCCGCCTCGATCCGTCCGTAGCCCGGGTCGAACTCCGGGGCGAGGGCCCCACCTTCAGCGCCGGGGGCGACCTGGACGAGTTCGGCCAGGCCGCCGACCTGGCCCTGGCCCACATCATCCGCACCCAGCGTTCGCCGGTGCGGCTGGCCGACGAGCTGGGCGAGAGACTGACGGTGTTCGTCCAGGGCGCGGCCATCGGCGGCGGGATCGAGATCGCCGCGGCGGCGGCCAGCCTGGTGGCCGATCCCGGGGCCCTGTTCCGGCTGCCTGAAGTCGGGATGGGCCTGATCCCGGGGGCCGGGGGCACGGCGAGCCTGCCGCGCCGGATCGGCCGCCACCGGACCTGTTTCATGGGCCTGAGCGGTTTCGACATCGACGCCCGCGAGGCCCTGGCCTGGGGGCTGATCGATCGGCTGGAGCCGGTCCGATGAGCGTGGCGCACCTGGCGCCCGCCTCGGCGCGATGGGCGCGTTCGGGCCTGGCCCTGCTCACAGGGGACGCGACGCCCGCCCTGCCGCGCCGCGACCATGCCCGACGGCTCGAGGCCCTGCTCGCGGCGGCGCGGACCGCTGGGGTCGAGATCGACATGAGGTTGTTCGGCGAGCGAGCCGCGGAGCTCGGCCTGACGCGTCGGGGTCGGACGTCCGCCAATGGAACCGCGCGCCTGATCGAGACCGCCGACGGCTGGCTGGTCGTGAACCTGGCCCGTGCCGACGACCTGGAGGCGGTCCCCGCCTGGATAGGTTGCGGCCTGGGCGACGAGCCCTGGGCGGCGCTGGAGCGCGCGGCGCGGCGCCGGTCGGCCGCCGAGCTGGCCGAGGCCGGGCAGGAGTTGGCCATTCCCGCCGCCGTTGTCGGCGGCCGGGGTGACATCCAGCAGCAGGCGCGCGGCGACATCCTCGGCGGCCGTGTCGTCCGGCTGGCGCCGGGGCGCGGGGAGGCCGTGCATCATCCTCTTGTCATCGACCTGTCCTCCCTGTGGGCGGGACCGCTCTGCGGTCAGCTGCTGGGCCTGGCCGGGGCGCGGATGGTGAAGGTGGAGAGCGCTGGGCGTCCCGACGCGGCGCGCCATGGTCCGCGCGCCTTCTTCGACCGCCTGCACGCGGGCCACGAGTCCGTGGTGCTGGATTTCGCGACGAGGGAGGGCCGCGGCCAACTCGCCCGGCTGATCGCCCGCGCCGACCTGGTCATCGAGAGCAGCCGCCCCCGCGCCCTGGAACAGCTCGGCGTCGACCTGGAGGCGGCCTTCGCGGCCAATCCCGCCCTGGTCTGGGTCAACCTCACCGCCTATGGCCGCACCGGCCCCTGGCGCAATCGGGTGGGGTTCGGAGACGACGCCGCCGCCGCCGCCGGTCTGGTCGTCTGGGACGGTTCGGGGCGGCCGATGTTCGTCGGTGACGCCCTGGCCGACCCGATCGCCGGGGTGAGCGCCGCGACGGGCGCGCTCCAGGCCCTGGCGGCGGGCGGCGGCTTGCTGGTCGACGTGGCCCTGCGCGAAGCCGCCGCCTTCGTGGCCGCCGCCGACCCGGTCGCCGAGGCTGAGCTGGGCGAAGTCGTCGGCGGCGAGGGAACCTGGCGCTGGAACGACACACCGCTCGCCCCGCCTCAAGCGCGGCCGGAGCGCGGGTCGGCCCCGATCATGGGCGCCCACACGGCCGCGATCCTGGCTGAGTTCGCATGAGCGGCGACCTGCTGATCCGCGGTGTCGAGGTCGAGGACCGACCGGGTGTCGACGTTCGCGTGGCCGGTGGGCGGATCGTCGAGATCGGATCGGGGCTCTCCGGCCAGGAGCCCGACCTCGACGGCCGGGGCGGGGCGCTGCTGCCCGGCCTGATCGACCACCACATTCATCTGTTCGGCCTGGCGGCCCAGGCGGCCTCCGTCGAGCTGGATGGTCAGACCTCCATCGAGGGGATCGGCCGGGCCCTGCGGGCCAAGGCGGGCGAGCTGTCGCCAGGCGCGTGGCTGCGCGGCGTCGGCTATCACGAGGCCGGCGGCGAGCCGCTGGACCGGGCCTCTCTGGATATCATGGTCGCCGACCGTCCCGTGCGCATCCAGCATCGCACGGGGGGGCTGTGGATCCTGAACTCCGCGGCGCTGGATGAGGTCGCCGATGGCGCGACGCCGCCGTGTGTCGAGCGGGATGATCAGGGCGAGCCGACCGGGCGCATCTGGCGCGGTGACGACTGGCTTCGCGGGCGGCTGGCCCAGAGCCCGCCGTCCCTGGCCGGGGTCAGCGCCGCCCTCGCCCGGCGTGGGGTGACCGGCGTGACCGAGGCCAGCGTCACCAACGACCCGGCCCAGGCCGACGTCTTCGCCCGCGCCATCGCGGCGGGCGAGTGGCGTCAGCGGCTGATGCTGATGGGCGGCGGGTTCCTGGAGGCCCCGGCCGACGGCGCCTTCCAGGTCGGACCGGTGAAGGTGCTGCTCGACGACGACCGCCTGCCGGATCTGGACGCCGTCTGCGCGACCATCGCCCGGGCCCGCGACTGGGGGCGCAAGGTCGCGATCCATTGCGTCGCCGCCGGGGAACTGGCCTTCGCCCTGGCCGCCTTCGGGCTGGCGGGCGCCGAGCCGGGCGACCGCATCGAGCACGGCGGGATCATCCATCCGGACGCGGCGCGGGAGATCGCCAGGCTGGGCCTCACCGTCGTCACCCAGCCGGGTTTCGTGGCCGAGCGCGGCGACCGCTACCTGGCCGAGGTGGACCCTACCGATCTCGCCGCCCTCTATCCCTGCGCCAGCCTGATGCGCGCCGGGATCAAGGTGGCCGGAAGCAGCGACGCCCCCTACGCCGCCGCCGACCCTTGGGCGGCCATGTCCGCGGCGATCAATCGGACCACCCCGAGCGGCCGGCTCCTGGGGTCCGACGAACGCGTCGCCCCGCGCGCGGCGCTGAATATGTTCCTGGGCGACTTCGCCGATCCCGGCGGCGACCGCCGCCGCGTGGAAGTCGGGGCGGCGGCCGATCTCTGCCTGCTGCGCTGTCCTCTGGATGTGGCGCTGGCGGCTCCGGACGCCTCATGGGTCGCCGCCACCCTGGTCGGTGGCGAGGTCATTCACCGGGCCTAGCAATCCCGCCGGTAGACCGGGTCGCCGCGGTCGCGCCGGCCGCGTTCGCTCGCCGGCCGGTCGAAGAAGCCTCGATCGCTGGCCGGCTCGTAGCGAAGCCACTCGTTCACCCCCTGGCGGTGGGCGATGCGCCAGACGCCGTCGCGGCGCTCGAAACGGTCCACGTAGCGCCCGCCCATGATGCGGTCCTCGCGCGGCGCGCCGCCGGGCGGCGGCTCTGCGCCGAACCGGTGATAGGAGGTGAAATAGCTCTCCACCCAGGCCCGCTCGCCGTCGAGCTCGATGGAGACCTGGCCGAGCTGGTGGTGGGTCAGGACCACCTGCCGCACCGCCGCCAGGCCCAGGGCGCAGAAGTCGCGGGAGAGGCCCTTGAAGGCGCCGTGCTCGTGGGTGGCGTCGGGGTGGAAACAGCTGGCCAGCAGGGCTTCGTCGCAGCGGTCGAAGGCGCGGCAATAGCGGGCCGCCACCTCGGCGATCTCGGCGCGGCTGGCCAGGTCCTCGAGGGTCATGACGGTCAGGCGGTCGCCTTGGCCGCGGCGGCGGCCAAGGCGGCGCCCAGGATCTGCTCGGCCTCGGCGAACAGGGCCGGATCCACGCTCCGTTCCGAGGCCGCCACATTCTCGTCGACCTGGTCGGGCCGCGAGGCGCCGATGATGGCCGAACTCACCTGGTCGTTGGCGAGCGTCCAGGCGATGGCGAACTGGCCCAGCGTCAGCCCGGCCTCGGCGGCCAAGGGCTTCAGGCGCTGGACGGCCTGGAGAACCGCCGGCTTGAACCAGTGGCGGGTGTATTTGCTCATCTCGACGCTGGCGCCGCGCAGGCCGCCGGGCGGGCCGGCGTCGGGGGCGTACTTGCCGGTCAGCACCCCCTGAGCCAGGGGCGACCAGATGAGCTGGCCGATCCCCTGCGCGCGGCAGAGCGGGAAGACCTCCGCCTCCGGCTGGCGCCAGAGCAGGGAATACTGGGGCTGGCTGGAGACGAAGCGTTCGGTCCCGACCATGGCCTGGGCCTCCGCGATCCTGTCGGCGGGCCACTCGCTGAAGCCGAGATAGCGGACCTTGCCCTGGCGAACGACCTCGCTGAGGGCCTCCATGGTCTCCTCCAGGGGCGTCTCGTCGTCGTAGCGATGGCACTGGTAGAGATCGACGTGATCGGTGCGCAGCCGCTGGAGCGAGCCGTCGATCTGCTTGAACACCTGAGCCCGTGACAGGCCTCGGTCGCCATCGGCCATCGGCCCCCAGAGCTTGGTGGCCAGGAGATAGGAGTCCCGCGGCCGTCCGGCCAGGGCTTCGCCCACCAGCCGCTCGGACTCGCCGAAGCCATAGACATTGGCGGTGTCGATCAGGTTGACCCCGAGCTCCAGCGCCCGGTGCAGGCAGGCGATGTGACGCGCCCGGGCCTCGCCTTCGCCGAAGCTGAGCCAGGTTCCCAGCGAGATTTCCGACACCATGAGGTCGCTGGAGCCCAATTGGCGATAGCGCATGCGGTTTCTTCTCCCCGTTTTCGCCGGTCATGACGCCGGCCCGGCGCCTGGCGTATTGACAGGTCCCGGGTAATTCATCGTAATGATCATAATGTACAAATGGCTGCGTTCAAGCGGCCGCGTGCGATCGCCGCGCGCTCAGCAAGGGACGAAACGATATGGCTTGGGACTTCGAGACCGACGCGGACTTTCAGGCGAAGCTGGACTGGGCCGAGGCCTTCGTGCGCGAGGAGGTCGAGCCGCTCGACCATCTCCTGGGGGCGGTCTACGACGTCAAGAACCCCAACAATATCCGCCTTGTTCGGCCCCTGCAGGCCAAGGTGAAGGCCCAGGGCCTGTGGGCCTGCCACCTGGGTCCGGAACTGGGCGGGCCCGGCTACGGCCAGGTGAAGCTCGCCCTGTTGAACGAAATCCTGGGCCGCAGCGACTTCGCCCCCGTGGTGTTCGGCTGCCAGGCGCCCGACACGGGCAACGCCGAGATCCTCGCCCACTTCGGCACGGCGGCGCAGAAGGCGCGCTACCTGCAGCCGCTGCTGAACAACGAAATCGTCTCCTGCTTCTCGATGACCGAGCCGCAGGGCGGGGCCGATCCCCTGGTCTTCACCACCCGCGCGACGCTGGACGGCGACCAGTGGGTGATCAACGGCGAGAAGTGGTTCTCGTCCAACGCCCGCTGGGCCGACTTCCTGATCGTCCTGGCGGTGACCGACCCCGACGCGCCGCCGCACGCGCGCATGTCGATGTTCATCGTGCCGTCCGAGACCCCGGGGATCGAGATCCTGCGCAATGTTGGCTTCCAGGGCGAGCGCGAGCCGGCCCACGCCTATGTGCGCTACACCGATGTGCGGGTGCCGCTGGACCACCTGCTGGGTGATCGCGGCGACGGCTTCGGCGTGGCCCAGACGCGGCTCGGCGGCGGGCGCATCCACCACGCCATGCGCACCATCGGCGAGGCTCGCAAGGCGCTGGACATGATGTGCGAGCGCGCCCTGTCGCGGACCACCGCCGGCTCGCGTCTTTCCGAAAAGCAGATGGTCCAGGAGAAGATCGCCGACAGCTGGATCGAGCTGGAGCAGTTCCGCCTGCTGGTGCTGCGCACCGCCTGGCTGATCGACAAGCACCAAGACTACCGCAAGGTCCGCAAGGACATCGCCGCGGTGAAGGTGGCCATGCCCAAGGTGCTGCACGACATCGCCTCGCGCGCCCTGCAGATCCACGGCTCGCTGGGGATCTCCACCGAGATGCCGTTCATGAACCAGATCGCGGTCTCGTTCATCATGGGCCTCGCCGACGGTCCGACCGAGGTCCACAAGGTCACCGTCGCCAAGCAGGTGCTGCGCAACTACCGCCCGACCAACGACCTGTTCCCGGCCTACAACCTGCTCTCGGCGACGGAGCGGGCCCAGGAGATGTATCCCGAACTCGAGGAGCTGGTGGCCGCCGAGGTCGCCTGACGGCCATGGCGGCTCCAGGCCGAATCTGGCTGATCGCGGGCCTGGCGGCGCTGGCGCTCGTCGGCTGCTCGAAGCCCGGCGGGCGAGAGGTGGACGCCGCCCGGCTCGCCGCGGCCGCCGACAGTCCGGGCGACTGGCTCACCAACGGCCGCACCTATGCCGAGGATCGCTACTCGCCGCTGGACCAGATCACGGGCGCCAATGTGGACCGCCTGGGCCTGGCCTGGGAGCAGAGCCTGGAGAGCCGCGGCTTCGGGGTCGAGGCCACCCCGTTGGTGGTCGACGGGACGCTCTATGTCACCTCGACCTGGAGCCGGGTGTTCGCCTTCGACGCGGCTACCGGCAAGCGGCTCTGGGCCTACGATCCGCAGGTCCGCAAGGAACTGCTGCGCACCGGCTGCTGCAAGGCGGTGAACCGCGGCGTCGCCTTCTGGAAGGGCAAGGTCTATGTCGGCGCCTTCGACGGCCGGCTGATCGCGCTGGACGCCAAGACCGGCGAGCCCGTCTGGTCGGCGGACACCACCGGCGGCGCCAAGCCCTACACCATCACCGGCGCGCCGCGGGTGGTGAAGGGCAAGGTGGTGATCGGCAATGGCGGCGGCGACTACGGGGCGCGGGGCTTCTTCTCGGCCTATGACGCCGAGACCGGCAAGCTCGCCTGGCGCTTCTTCACCGTCCCCGGCGACCCGAGGAAGCCCTTCGAGCACCCGGAGCTAGCGGCCGCCGCCAAGACCTGGGATCCCAACCGCGACTGGTCGATCGGCGGCGGCGGCACGGTGTGGGATTCCTTCTCCTACGATCCCCAGCTCAACCTGCTCTATGTCGGGGTGGGCAACGCGGGTCCCTATAACCAGAAGGTCCGCAATCCGGGCGGCGGCGACCAGCTCTATGTCTCCAGCATCCTGGCGGTGAACCCCGACACCGGGCGGCTGGCGTGGCACTATCAAACCACGCCCGGCGACAACTGGGACTTCACCGCCACCCAGAACATGGTGCTCACCGACCTCACGATCGGCGGGCGCAAGCGCCAGGTGCTGATGCAGGCGCCGAAGAACGGCTTCTTCTACGTCCTCGACCGCAAGACGGGCGAACTGCTGGCCGCCGACAAGTATGCCCGGGTCAATTGGGCGAGCCATGTGGACCTGAAGACCGGCCGTCCGGCCGCGACGCCGGCCGGGGACTACTCAAGGGAGGCCCGCCTGGTCTTCCCCAGCGCCTATGGCGCCCACAACTGGCAGCCGATGGCGTTCAATCCCAAGACCGGTCTGGTCTATATCCCGGCTCGCGACCTGGGCTGGGTCTGGGGCGCCGAGACCCTCACCTGGTTCTATGAGGGCGCCGATCTCGCGACCCTGACCAAGGACGACGTGCGCAAAGCCACCACCGGCGTGCTGATCGGCTGGGACCCCGTGGCCCGCAAGCCCCGCTGGACCGCGCCGCAGCCAACCCTGATGAGCGGCGGCGTCCTGACCACCGCCGGCGACCTGGTCGTGCAGGGGACCCAGGACGGCTGGATCGAGTTCCGCGACACGGCCAGCGGCAAGCTGCTGCGGCGGATATTTGTCGGTACGGGCATGGTGGCGCCGCCGGTGAGCTATGCCGTGGACGGCGTCCAGTACATCGCAATCGCGGCAGGCTGGCATGGGGTGAGGACCGCGCCGGACCCGGCCGGGGCGCCGCCGCCCCGCGACAACGCTGGCCGCCTGATCGTGCTCAAGCTGGACGGGGGCGAGGTGTCCGTGGCGCCGGTCGTGGAGGACCAGCCCTTCCTGGCCGGCGTGGGCGCGCAACCTGCGGACCTGGTCGCCACCGGCAAGGCCCGCTACCAGCGCTATTGCGGCGGCTGTCACGGCCTGTTCGGGGAACGCAGCGTGTTGCCGGACCTGCGGCGCATGTCGCCAGAGACCTATGAGGCCTTCGACGACATCGTGCTGGGCGGCGCCTACAAGGAGGGCGGCATGGCCAGCTTCGCCGACGTGCTCACGCCGGACGACAGCCGCGCCATCCGCGCCTATGTCGCCGACTGGGCGTCACGCTCGGCAGCCGGATTGCGCACGGAGGCTGGCGCGGCGGGGAGAGCCAAGTAGTCTGTCCTCAAGGCCCGACCAGAGGCCCGGGAGGACACGCTTGATCGATCTCTATTACGCCGCCACGCCAAACGGCTGGAAGATCTCCATCATGCTGGAGGAGTGCGGCCTGCCGTACGAGGTCCATCCAGTGAACCTGGGGCGCGGCGAGCAGTTCGCGCCGGACTTCCTGGCCATCAGCCCCAACAACCGCATCCCGGCGATCATCGACCGGGATCCGCCGGGCGGCGGTCCGCCGGTGAGCGTCTTCGAGACCGGGGCGATCCTGATCTATCTGGCCGAGAAGACCGGGCGGTTCCTGCCCGCCGACCTGCGCGGCCGCAGCGCGGCGATCCAATGGGTGATGTGGCAGATGGGCGGCCTGGGGCCGATGCTGGGCCAGAACGGCCACTTCAAGCTCTATGCGCCGGAGAAGATCCCCTACGCCATCGACCGCTATGAGCGCGAGGCGGCGCGCCTCTACGGCGTGCTGGATGGCCAGCTCGGGCGGACCGGGGCCTATGTGGCGGGCGATGAGTACACCATAGCCGACATGGCCTGCTTCCCCTGGATCATCACCCACAAGGCGCAGGGCTTCACCTTGGACGACTATCCGAACGTGAAGCGGTGGTTCGCCACGGTGCGGGCGCGGCCGGGCGTGGTGGCCGGCACGGCGGTAGGCAGGATGGCGCGCCCTGGCGAGATGGACGCCGAGACCAAGAAGAACCTGTTCGGGATCGCCAGCGAGAGGGCCGCCACATGATCGAGTGCTTTTTCGACTGCTCCAGCCCCTGGACCTATCTGGCCTTCCACAACCTGCAGCCGCTCGCCAAGGAGCTGGAGGTCGAGGTGACCTGGCGGCCCATCCTGGTGGGCGGCATCTTCAACACGGTCAATCCGTCCGTGTACGAACAGCGGGCCACGCCGGTGCCGGCCAAGGCCCGCTACATGGGCAAGGACCTGAGGGACTGGGCGCGCCATTCCGGGATCGCCATCACCTTCCCGCCCAAGGTCTTCCCGGTGAACAGCGTCAAGGCCATGCGCGGCTGCATCTGGCTGGCGCCGCAGGGCAAGCTCGTGCCCTTCGCCACCAAGGTGTTCGAGGCCTATTGGGGCGACAATCTCGACATCTCGCAGGACGCGGTGCTGGCGGAGATCTGCGAAGCGGTGGGCGTCGACGCCCAGGCCTTCCTGGCGGGGATCGCCACCCCGGAGATCAAGGATCAGCTGCGCCTGAACACCGAAGAGGTGATGGCCCGCGGCGGTTTCGGGTCGCCGACCATCTTCGTCGGCAAGGACGACATGTATTTCGGAAACGACCGCCTGCCGCTCATCGCGGCCGCGGTGCTGGCTCGCAAGGCGCAGACCCATGACGCGTGACCTTTCCCCAGCCACCCCGGCGCAGGTCGCCCTGGCCCCCGCCGGCCTGGCGGCCATCGACGCCTATCTGCAGGGCCTGGTCGACAAGGGGGTGCTGGCCGGTCTCGTCACCTTGACCGCCCGCAACGGCAAGGTCGCGCGCATCAGCACGCTCGGGAAGAAGGACCTGGCCACGGGCGAGCCCATGGCGGCCGACACCATGTTCCGCATCTTCTCCATGACCAAGCCGGTGACGGCCGTGGCCATGATGATCCTGCACGACCAGGGCCTGTGGTCGCCGGACGATCCCATCGCCAAGCATCTGCCGGAGTTCGCCAATGTGAAGGTGTTCGGCGGGATGGACGCGACCGGCGCGGTCACCCTGCACGATCCCGACCACGCCCCGACCCTGCGCGAATTGCTGACCCATACCGCCGGCCTGATCTACGGCCGCGTGCCGATGGACGGGCTGGAGACCTTGTACGAGGCCGCCGACGTCTGGCGCTCCACCGACCTGGCGGAGATGGCGGCCAAGCTGGGCGGGCTGCCGCTGGCCTACCAGCCCGGGACGAAATGGATCTACAGCCTCGCCATGGACGTCCAGGGGGCGATCATCGAGCGGCTGAGCGGCCAGAGCCTGCCCGACTTCATGCGGGAGAGGATCTTCGAACCCCTGGGCATGGTCGACACGGCCTTCCACACCCCGCCGGAAAAGAAGCCGCGATTGGCGACGCTCTATCGCTCCAGCGTGAGCCGGGGCCTGGTCGCCCTGGCCGGCAATCCGCTGCTGCCCGATCACGAGGCGCCGCCGGCCCTGGCCTCCGGTGGCGGCGGGCTGATCTCCACGGTGGGCGACTATGCCCGGTTCGCCCAGATGCTGCTGGACGGCGGCGCGTTCGCCGGACGGCGGATTCTCAGCGTCGAGGGCGTCAAGCTGATGATGACCAACCAGCTCTCGGACGAGATGCTGGCCCAGGGCTGGGGTGTCGGAAAGCAGCAGATCCGGCCCGGCTTCGGCTACGGCTTCAACGGTGTGGTGTTCACCGATCCCGAGGCGGCCGGCATACCGGTGGGCCTAGGGACCTATCATTGGGACGGGGCGGCCGGAACCTGGTTCTGGGTCGATCCGGCGAATGACCTGATCTTCGTCGGCATGGTCCAGCTGCTGAGCGAGACCGCCCCGCCATTGCAGGCGATGACCCAGACCCTGATGGCCGACGCCATCCTGCAGGAGGCCGCGGCGTGAACGAAGCCATCCTCGAGCCCGACCTGCCGATCGTCGATCCGCACCATCACCTGTGGGACCGGCCGCCGGCCCTGGCCGCCGCCCTGCCGCCGCCCAAGCACGGCTTCGAGCATGTGATCCGCCGGGTCCCGCGCTACCTGCTGGACGAGCTGCTGGCCGACATGAAGTCCGGCCACAACATCATCGCCACCGTCTACATGGAGTGCGGCTCCATGTACCGGAGCCGGGGTCCGGCGGCGATGCGGCCCGTGGGCGAGACCGAGTTCGTGAACGGGGTGGCGGCCATGTCGGCCAGCGGCCTCTATGGCGAGGTCCTGGCCTGCGCCGGCATCGTCGGTCACGCCGACTGCAATCTCGGCGGGGCGGTCGCCGAGGTGCTGCAGGCCCACATCGCGGCCGGCGGCGGCCGGTTCCGCGGCATTCGCCAGAGCGCCTCGTCCGACCCGGACAAGGACGTGCTGGGACCGCTCGCCCGGCAGGGCGGCGGGCTCTACCTGTCGCCGAAGTTCCGCGAGGGGTTCGCCCAGCTTAGCCCGCTCGGGCTCTCGTTCGACGCCTGGATGCTGGAGCCGCAGCTTTCCGACCTGCTCGACCTGGCCAAGGCCTTCCCCGAAACCCAGATCGTTCTCGACCACGTCGGCACCCCGCTGGGCATCGCCAGCTATGCCGGCCGGCGGGAGGAACGCTTCCCGATCTGGCGGGAGAACATCCTGGCGCTCGCGGCCCTGCCCAATGTGGCGATGAAGCTGGGCGGACTGGCCATGGTGTTCCCGGGCTTCGCCTCCTTCATGTCCGACCCGCCGGCCTCGTCGGAGGCCCTGGCGGCGGAATGGAAGCCCTATATCGAGACCTGCATCGAGGCCTTCGGCGCCGAGCGCTGCATGTTCGAGAGCAACTTCCCCGTCGACATCGGCAGCTGCGACTACGACGTGCTCTGGAACGCCTTCAAGGTGCTGGCCAGGGGCTGTTCGGCTGACGAGAAGACCGCCCTGTTCTCCGGGACCGCCGCGCGGATCTATCGCCTGGAGCTGTGAGGCTGGGCGGGCCCGCGGCCTTGCCCGCGCGCGCGATTTCAGGCGTCGTCGGCCTCGGCTCCATCCAGCGCGCCGGCGACCAGCGCCCGCCAGGTCGGATCGGTGTCGTCCACCAGATCGACATCGTCCAGCAGGGCTACCGCCGAGCCGCCATCCGGAAGGATGAGGCCGAGCACCTCCATGGTCTCGCCGTCGGGGCCGACATGCGCCTCGGCCTGCACCGCCACGGCCGCCTGCTCGCCGTCCTCGTCCCACCAGATCAGCGGCTGCGGCAGCTCCATGTCGAGCGGGGTGGGACCCGTGGTGTCACCGAGCGCGAAGACCGCCCGACGCGCCTGGACGTCCTCAAGCGTCGCCACGGCGCCGGCGAAAGCCTTCAGCCGCGTCCAGTCGTCGACGTCGAACCCGCCGCCATCCTCGTCGTGTTCGTCGTGGTCGTCATCGGCGTCGGCCATGCGCAGCTCCTCACGGTGGTCTCTAGCGCCGGCGGCGGTTGCGATGCAAATGTTCCTGTTTTGTTCTTGGTCTAAGGCCAAGCTTGTGCGAGTGTCCCAAGCGTGGGGACATCGCGGCTGGCCGCTCGCGGACCAAAGATCACGAAGCGAAGGGTGTTTGATGGCGCAGATGCCACGGGGAGAGCCGCGTTCTGTTCCGGATCAAGACGCGAAGTCATGGGCCGCAATGGTTGAGAGGGAGGAGCTCAAGAGGAAACTCGCCGAATCGGCTCTTTTCTCGCCCCTCGGAGGTCGTCTCGACATCCTCAATCAGGCTTCTCGCCTCGACCCCACCGTCACGATCGGCGGTCAAAGATACAGGGAAGTCGACAATGGACGTGCCAACGTCCTGGTTCCGGCCGACGATTCTCGGTTTTCGCCGGCCGAACGGGCTGGGCAGCGGCGCGCCATCGAGCGCGCGTCGTTCATCGCTGACCATCCATTCGGGAGCGTCGCCTACGGCCTCGCCACGCTGGCGGGCGCATCGCCGGCGACGCGTGACAGAGCCCTTGTGGGAGGAGGGATGGCTGACGGCGCATTGCTCGGGGTTGCGGCCCGCGGCGCTCCGGCGCGCGGCGTGCCGCCGCCCTTCCGCGGCGCCCCCGCTCCGGCGCCCGTGGTTCGAGACAAGGTTAGATACAGTGAGGTCAACGCCAACGGACAAGCGACGGGCGTGAACGGAACCCTCACGGCTGACATGCTCGGCGCCGGCACAAAGGCACGGGGAACGCCACCGGGCTGGCAGGGCCACGGTAGGCGCTATAACGAGGCCCGGGCCCACCTTCTCGCGCGCCAATTCGGGGGCTCGGGTACTGACGTGCGAAATATCGTGACGATGACACACAAGGGAGCCAACACGCCGCAGATGAGCAGTTTCGAGGGCGCGGTGGCGCGTCGAGTCCGTGCGGGCGAGGTCTTCGAGTATTCTGTCATGCCGCTCTACGGCCCCGGGGTGCTGCCGCCATCGGCTGTCCTGCTGACGGCGTATGGGTCCCGCGGCACGCCCGCGGCCCGCATCATCCAGAATCCCGCGGGGCGTCGCCGATGACCATAGAGACGCTCCTGAAGGCGGTCCCACCGCCAGCTTTGCCGTCCGATGCCTTCACCGGGCCCTGGGAGGCGGTCGAGGCCGAACTCGGCACCTCACTGCCCCAGGACTACAAGGACTTCGTTCGACTCTACGGAAGCGGCTACTTCATGGAATTCCTCGGAGTCGATATTCCGAGGTCTCCGAATCCCAACATGCGGCTCGAGTCCAATGTCCGGATTGCCTGTGCGGGATTCCTCACCCTTGACGAGGAATGGCCTTATCCGTGGTGGCCGCATCCGGGCGGGCTCATACCGTTCGGGGCGACCGACAATGGCGACTACCTTTTCTGGCTTGCGCGGGGCGCGCCGACGGACTGGGGTGTCGTCGTCTGGGATCGGGGCCTTGGCCAATTCGAGGCGTTCGATTGCGATCTCACCGATTTTCTCGCGGGCCTCGCGACCGGCGACATCCTGCCCAAGGAGTTCCCTGACGACTTGTTACCCTGCGACCGGCTGTTCCAACCCCACGCTTGAGCGCTGGCGGCGGACGATCATCGATTGAGCCGTGATGCGCGGGCGTCGGACGACGCGGGGCCTGGTCAACAGGAGCCGCCGTCTGTCGGTCGCGAGACCGATGTGCGGGCTCCCTAGGCGGGCCTCGACGGAGTTTGGGGTGCCGCTCGGCTTCGCAACTGTCCGCCAGCGGCGAGGTCCCAGAGCTGCCTCGCGAGCGTTCGCCCGACAAGAGTTGGGCGACGAGTCGACAAAGCGGACCGTCGAGTCGCGACCGCGCGGGATCATTTCCAATACCGCAGGGTGTCCCAGTATCCGTAGACGTCGTCGCGCCAGGGCAGATCGCTCTCCTGGCCGTGATCGCCCTTGAGCGACCGCGCATCGTGCAGCTTCTGCTCGTCGACCACATAGCCCTTGAAGTGGGTGTCATAGGTCAACATCGACCAGGGAATGGGGAAGCGTCCGCCGCCCACGCCCAAAACGGCGCGGCAGGACATTGTCGCGCTGGTAATCTGGCCGCTGACCTTCTCGATCATCAGGTCGTTGATATTGCCGATCAGTGCGCCGTCCTGGTTGAAGACCGGCGTGCCCTCCACCCTGTGCGCCGAGATGACGGGATGCGCAGGTCGCTCGCCACGCGTCGGTTTTTGTGTGTGCCTGGCGCTGGACATCACGCCTCCTGGCCGCCCGTGCGTCGTGGGTCAGGACGCCGCAGAGCAATGCAGCAATGAAAAATCAACGCCGTGCGACACCTTCCGTTCCTCGCCGGGGCAGCCCTGCTAGTTTGGGGAGACAACCACTGGGTTGAGAGACCGCGATGAGCATACGCTGGCCTTCTTTGCAGCTTCAGATGTTGATCGGGTTCCTGATCGGCCTTGGCGCTGGGCTCGTCGTAAACGCCACCGCCGCCCCCGACGCTGCGTGGGTCGCAGCGCTTACCACCTACGTCACCCAACCGCTAAGCCAAGTCTTCCTGCGCCTGCTGTTCATGCTGGTGATTCCTCTGCTGTTCGCAGCCCTGGTCATGGGCGTGTCTGAGATGGGCGACCTGGGCTCGCTAGGCCGGACCGGCTGGCGCACCTTGGCCTTCACCTTGGCGCTCTCGGCCGTCGCGGTGTGCATCGGCCTCGCCGCGGTCAACCTCCTGAGGCCCGGGGAGGGCGTCGATCCAGCCCTGGCGGGGAGGCTGCTTACCGGGGCGGCCGGATCCGCCGCCGCCATTCTCGAACGTGCGCCGAGCTCGCTGGAAGGATCGGCCGCCTTTGTCAGCATCATTCCAAGCAACGTGGTCGCGGCCGCTGCGGAGAACGAAATCCTCTCGGTCATGTTCTTCGCGCTGGCGTTCGGCATCGGGCTGGTGCTGGTGCAGGATCGCAGCCCCGCGGCGGCCACCCTAAGAGCTTCGATCCAAGGGCTCTTCGAGGTGGTGATGACCTTGATCAACCTCGTCATTCGCCTGGCGCCCATCGCCATCGCGTGCCTGATGTTCAATATGGCGGCGCTCTTCGGCTGGGAGCTGCTGGAGCGGCTGGGCGCCTATGTGGCGGTCGTCGTCCTGGCGCTGGGCCTGCAGTTGTTCGGCGTCTATCCCCTGGTCGTCTGGACATTCGGGCGATTGTCGCCCGTGGCGTTCTTCCGGGGTTCGCACGAGGCGATCCTGGTGGCCTTCTCGACGGCGTCCAGCAACGCCACGCTGCCGACCGCCCTTCGTGTCGCCGAGACGCGGCTGCGCCTGCCGCGCCACATCTCGCGTTTCGTCTTGACCATCGGCGCCACGGCGAACCAGAACGGCACCGCCCTGTTCGAAGGGGTGACCGTGCTCTTCCTGGCCCAGTTCTTCGGCGTGGAGCTGACACTTGGACAGCAGGTCATGGTGATGGCGGTCTGCATCTTGGGCGGGATCGGTACGGCCGGCGTGCCGGCAGGTTCGCTGCCCGTTGTGGCGATGATCCTCGGAATGGTCGGCGTGCCGCCGGAGGGGATAGGCCTAATCCTGGGCGTGGATCGCCTGTTGGACATGTGCCGCACGGCGCTGAATGTAACGGGCGACCTCGTGGTGGCGGTGGTCGTTTCACGCGGAGAGCCGCGCGCCGACGCCGGCCCCACGGGAATAAGCCCATCCGCCCCGCCGAAGCCCCCTATGCGACGAGATCCCTGAAGCGGCGAACAAGCCGGTCGGGGCGTATGGCGGTGAGAGAGGGATTCGAACCCTCGTTACGGTTTCCCGTAAACACGCTTTCCAAGCGTGCGCGATCGACCACTCCGCCACCTCACCTCACCGAGGGTGGCCTTGGCCCCCAGCGGAAGGCGCGCAATATACTCATGACGGCCACGCGGGCAAGCGGCGTTACAGCGCGGCGGCCAGGGTTTTGGAATCCAGCAGGGAACGGCGCTCGGCGCGGCGCAGGCGGGCCTCCAGGATCGGGGTTCGCGCCTGCCAGCGGGCTAGTTGCATCCGGGCGTCGGGACGAGCCTCGCGCAAGGCCTGGGCGATGTCGGCCAGCTCCCGGTCGGCGCGGCGCAGGGCGCCTTGCTCGGCGGCCAGACGGGCGTAGCGCTCGTCCAGCAGGAACAGGCGCGCGCGGGTGGCGGTGACCAGGAAAATCGCGGTCTTCGTGTCCTCGGCGGCCTGTGCGGCAGCGGCCGCCCGGCGGACGTCGGCCATCAGGTCCTGGGCGGAGAGCGGCCGGGTCGCGCTCGTGGGGCAGGCCTGCGGTCCCAGCGCACGGACATAGTCGGCCAGGCCCTGGAGCACGGCAGGCGAGGGCTCGGGTCCGTCGAACTCCTCGACGATCAGGCCGCGGACGAAGGGGGCGACATTGCCTGGCGCGACCTTCAGCGCGGCGCGCGGGCCAGAGAGGTCGGGGATCGGCTTGGGATCGTCCACCCCATTGCCGCGATGGGAGGAGAACAGGGACGAGGTGACGTCGGCGGTGCCGGGCGCGCCGGAGACGCCGGGGAAGCGGAAGTCGGGATTGGCCCGCCCGGCCCGGTGGCAGCTCTCGCAGCTGATCCCGGCTCGCGCCGCCTGGCCGCCCAGCAGCAGCGGGGTGCGGAAGGCCGCGCGGCCGACCTCCACCGATCGCGCCAGGGCAGGATCGGCGGGCGGGGCCAGGCACTCGGTCGGCTCCTGGGTAAGCTTGGCGACGGGGTCGGCGCCCAGGGCCAGCCAGCGCATGGCCGCCAGGGGAACGTCCGCAGCCGGAGCCGCGCTCGCCACGAGGGCCGCGGCCAGCCCGGCTAGTGCGTGGGTTCGCCGCCGGCGTCGATCCAACGGCGCAGCTCCTCGGCCTCGGCGCAACCATAGGCGCAGGACCGGTCCAGCCGGGCCAGCATGACCTTGGCGCCGTCCATGTCGCCACGTTCGACCTTCAGCTCGCCATAGTACTCGGTCGCGCCGCGATGTTCGGGGGCGATGGCCAGGGCCTGGCGGTAATAGGTCTCGGCCCGGTCGAAGGCCCCCTTCTTGCGCCAGGCATAGCCCTGGTAGGTGAGCACGTCGGGGTGGGGGCCGAAGGCCTCGCGGGCCCGGTCGAGGGAAGCCAGGGCCTCGTCGTAGCGCTTCTCGTTGATCAGTCCGACCGCCTGCAGATAGGCGCGGTCGCCGGCCTGGGCGAACAGCAGGGGCTTCTGGACGGCGGCGCTGGGCGCGGCGGCCTTGGCGCTCTCGACGGCGGTGAGCGCCGCCTTCAGCGCCGCGGCGTCGCTGCAGGTCCCGGCGCAGGCGTCGGACTTGGCCTTCAACCAGTCGAGCTGTTCCTGGACCTTGGCGTCCTTCAGCCCTGCCAGCGATAGTCCCAGGCCCTGGCGGGCGGCGATGTCGTCGGGCCCATGCTTCACGGCCTTTTCATAGGCCCGCTTGGCGCCCTTGAAGTCGTTCTGCGCCAGGTTGGCGACGCCCAGCAGGCGCCAGGCCTCGGCGCTGGTGGGCGCGGCCTCGACCACGCGCTTGAAGGCCTTCTCGGCGTCCTTGTAGTTCTGGCCGTTCAGGGCCGAGACGCCCTTGGCGTATTCGACGGCCGGATCATAGGTCGGGCCCGAGGCCGAGGGCATGTCCATGCCGCCGCCGCCGCCACCGCCGCCCCCCGCGGCGAACGCCGCGCCGCCGAGCGCCAGGCTGAACGCCACGCCGGCTGACAGGATCTTCCGAAACCGCGTCATGTCGCGTCCTCCCTAGGGACTTTCGGCAAGCTTGCCACGAAATCCGGCCGTCGTCAGCCGACGCCGACGAGTGCAATCGGCCCCGACTGCTCCTATGTTGGGATACCCGATCGCGAACAGGCGCCATTATCATGTTCTTCGGCAAGAAGCCCCTCGACCTGCCCACCGCGGCGACCGCCCTGCCGGGCCGCCAAAGCCCGCTGCCCACCGCGGAGACCCACTTCATCAACGGCCGCCCGCTGAAGGGCCCTTATCCCGACGGGTTGGAGCTGGCGCAGTTCGCCATGGGCTGTTTCTGGGGCGTGGAGCGGAAGTTCTGGCAGGTCCCCGGCGTCTGGGTGACCGCCGTCGGCTATGTGAACGGCGTCACGCCCAACCCGACCTATGAGGAGGTCTGCTCGGGCCGCACCGGCCACACCGAGGCGGTGCTGGTGGTCTATGACCCGCGCGTGGTGACCTATGAGGACCTGCTGAAGGTGTTCTGGGAAGGCCACGATCCGACCCAGGGCATGCGCCAGGGCAACGACATCGGCACTCAGTACCGGTCTGGGATCTATCCCTATGACGACGCCCAGGCCTCGGCCGCGGCGGCCTCGCTCGGCGCCTATCAGCAGGCGCTGGCGGACAAGGGCTATGGCCCGATCACCACCGAGATCGCCGAGGCGCCGGAGTTCTTCTTCGCCGAGGACTATCACCAGCAGTACCTGGCCAAGAACCCGGCCGGCTATTGCGGCGTGGGCGGCACGGGCGTGACCTGCCCGATCGGTGTCGGCGTCCAGGCGTGACGCCGAAGGCCTTCGCCGCCGCCGCCCTGGCCCTGCCCTGCGCGACCATGGACATCCAGTGGGGCGATGACCGCATCTACAAGGTCGGCGGCAAGATGTTCGCCGGCACAGATGGCGCGGGCTCGAACGTCTCGATGAAGATGAGTGACATCGCCTTCGAGGCGCTTACCGAGTCCGGCAGGGGGCGTCCCGCCCCCTACATGGCCCGCGCCAAGTGGGTGATGTTCGACGACCTGGCCGTCCTCGATGACGACGATGTGGCCGACTGGCTAAAGACCGCCCACGCCCTGGTCGCCGCCAAGCTGACCCGCAAGGCCAGGGTCGAGCTGGGCCTGCCCGCGTGACCCGCCTCGAGCTCGAAGCCTTCGCCATGGGCCTGCCCGCGGTGACCAAGGTGATCCAATGGGGCGAGTCCGACGTTTTCAAGGTGGGCGGCAAGGTCTTCGCCATCAGCGGCGACGTGTCGGTGTCGTTCAAGGTAACCGAGATCGCCTTCGTGGCCCTCACCGAGACCGGGATCGGCCGCCAGGCGCCCTATTGCGCCAAGGGCCAGTGGGCCGCCGTCGACACCGCCTCGGTCACCGACGCCGACCTCACCTCCTGGCTGGCCACGGCGCACGGCCTGATCGCCGCCAAGCTGACCAAGAAGGCGCGCGCCGAACTGGGCCTGGCGTGACGCCCTCGCAGTTCGAGGCCGCGGCCCTGGCCCTGCCGGCGGCGACCAAGGTCGTCCAATGGGGTGGTGCGCGGGTCTTCAAGGTCGGCGGCCGGATCTTCGCCATCGCCGGCCTCGGCGGCGCGATCTCGCTCAAGGTCACGGACCTGGCCTACGAGGTCCTGGTCGAGACCGGTCAGGCCAGGCCGGCTCCCTATCTGGCGCGGGCCAAGTGGGTGGCGTTCGACGACCTCGAGAGCCTGGACGACGACGAGGTGGCCGGCTGGCTGGCCACGGCGCACGCCCTGGTCGCGGCGCGGTTGACCCGCGCGCAGCGGGCCGAGCTCGGCCTCTAGGGCTGGTCCAGCAGCCGCCGCACCTCGGCGATGGCGCGGGCGGCGGGCGAGCGGCGCTGGCGGGTCACCAGCAGGGCCACGGCCAGGAAGGTCAGCAGCAGGAAGGTCTGCGGCCCGAACAGCCAGCCCGCGGCGGCCAGGGCGAAATAGTAGCCGCGCACGCCGCGATTGAAGGACGACAGGGCCGGGTTCATCAGCCGGGCGGCGGCCTCGCCATAGGGCCGCGTCGAGGCGATGTCCTCGGTTTCCGGCGCCGCGCCGATCACCGCCAGGCAGTAGTTCATCTGGCGAATCGACCAGATGAAGTCGAGCAGCCCGCGGGCCAGGGTCAGGACCACCAGGGCCACCTGGGCCTCGAACAGCAGGCGCGAGGAGGTCTTCAGCACCATCAGGCTGGATGCGCTCTCGAAGGTCCGCTCGCCGCCGAACAGGGCGCCGGCCGCCGCGGCGATCAGGATCAGGTTGGACGAGGCGAAGAAGGACGCCGAGTTCAGGGTGTGGCCGAGGATCTGGCCGTCCATGAACTTGTTCTCGCGCCCGGCCATGTTGCGCATCCAGGCCAGACGGATGACGGTCATGTCGGTGTTGATCAGCCCCTTGCCGCGGGCGATGGCCTTTAGCAGCGGCTCATAGGCCAGCCACGCCACCGCGAATACCGCGACGGCGACGGTGTCGAGCGGGGTGAGAGCGTCCAGGAACTTCATCGGCTCAGTCCTCGGTGATCAGGCTCTCGCGGTTGGTGTTGCGCAGCCGCAGGGCCACCAGGAAGGCCGCGGTCATGATCGCCGAGACATAGATGTAATAGCCGCTCTCCATCCCCTCCTTCTTGAACCAGAGGGCCGCGTACTCCGCGGTGCCGCCGAAGAGGGCGTTGCCCATGGCGTAGGGCAGGGCCACGCCCAGGGCGCGGACATGGGCGGGGAAGAGTTCGGCCTTCACCACGGCGCTGACCGAGGTGTAGCCCGACAGGATCACCAGCAGGAAGGTCATCAGGCCGAAGGCGGCCAGCGGCGCCTCGGACCGCGCGATGGCCGACATCACCGGATAGGTGGCCAGCGCCCCGCCCGCGAAGGCGAAGGCGATGGTGCGGTTGCGGCCCAGCTTGTCGGACATCCAGCCGAACAGGGGCTGGGCGCACATATAGAGGAAGAGGGCCGCGGCGGTGATCGCGGTGGCCGTGTCCTTGGCGAAGCCCGCCGTATTGACCAGGAATTTCTGCATGTAGGTCGTGTAGGCATAGAAGGCCAAGGACCCGCCGGCGGTCAGCACGAAGATCATCGCGCTCTCGCGCGGATAGTTCATGAACAGCAGCATGGTGGTCGAACGCGGCGCGCCCTCGGCCTTGGCGGCGAGGAACGAGGCGCTCTCGTCGAGCCCCGAGCGGATCCAGAACACCACCACGGCCAGGCCCGCGCCGATCACGAAGGGGATGCGCCAGCCCCAGGCTTCCAGGTCGGCCTTGTCCATGAACTGCTGCAGCAGGATCAGCACGGCCAGCGCCACCAGCTGGCCCATGATCAGCGTCACGTACTGGAAGGACGACCAGAAGCCCCGGCGGGCGCGGCCGGCCATCTCCGACATGTAGGTGGCGCTGGCGCCGTATTCTCCGCCCACCGACAGGCCCTGCAACAGCCGGGCGAGCAGCAGGATCACCGGGGCGGCGGCCCCGATCGCCGCATGGTCCGGGGCGACGGCGATCAGCAGCGAGCCGGCGCACATCATCGCCACCGCCAGGGTGAGCGCCGCCTTGCGTCCCGCCCGGTCGGCATAGAGTCCCATCAGCCAGGCGCCCACGGGCCGGGCCAGGAAGCCGACCGCGAAGATGGCCGCGGCCTGCAGGAGTTGGGCGGTCTGATCGCCCTTGGGGAAGAAGTGGGGTGCGAAATAGAGGGCGAAGGACGAATAGGCGAACCAGTCGTACCACTCGACCAGGTTGCCGGCCGACCCGCCCAGGATCGCCTTGGCGCGGGCGAGCGGGGTGAGGCCGGGCGTCAGGATGTCCCTCGGCGCCTGGGTGTCGACCCCTGTCTCGCTCATACGCTCTCCCCCGAACCGTTTGCGGGGGCGAGGTTAGGGCGCCTCGGCTCGCGCGCGAAAGCCTTGTTGTGGCTCCGGTCGTCTCAGTGGCGTGGGTCGGGGACGTCGCGAATGTGCAGGGCCGCCTCGCCCTCCTTGTGGGCGATGGCGTGCAGCAGGCCGATGAAGGCGCCCTTCACCCGCGGCAGCAGGGCCAGGGTCACAATGGCCAGGGGGATCAGGGTGGCCGGAAGCACGTACATGGTCGGCGCCTGCCAGATGATCGAGAAGAACAGCAGCGGCGCCACGATCAGGTGGCCGACGATCAGGATGGTGAAATAGGCGGGGCCGTCGTCAGCCGGGTAGCGGGTCAGGTCGTGGCCGCAGGAATTGCAGCGCGGTTCGACCTTCAGGTAGCTCCAATAGAGCTTGCCGTTCCCACAATGGGGGCAGCGGCCCTTCAGGCCCCGAAACATCGACTTGACGAACATGTTACGCCATTTGCGAAAAAGGATGCTTGGCCGTATGCGCCCCATATTTCGGCGTGGGAAGCGTCGCGGCTGTCGCAGGTGGGAACGGGTTCGCCGCAACGCCCGTTCCCGCCTGGGGTTGAGTCGATGCGCGGCGAAACGTCCTATCTAATCAGTGATTTATTTCAGGTTGTGGGGCGCCTCCGCGCATCTCGCGGCGCGATTGCGGAACCCTTCGGCGGGCCCATGTCTTCCTACGATGCAGAGGAGCTTCGCCATGAGTCAGGAAGACCGCCCGGTCAAGAAGCCCGTGCACGGCCATACCGGCCCGACCACCCAGGCGGAGGACAACGCCCGCGAGGCGCCGAACGTCCCATCCGAGGACGCCGCCAGGATCGCCGAGGAGGCGTCCCGCGAGGAGGACGCCTGAGCCGGCTATTTCTTCATGTCGTTGGCGGTGTCGGTCACCGCCCGGCCCGCGGCCTGGGCGTCCTTGCCGACGCCGGCGACGGTGTTGCAGGCGGCGGTCAGCAGGGCCACGGCCGCCATGGCCAGGATAATCGTCTTGCGCATGTGTTTGCTCCCCTCGAAGGCCACGGATTGATGGCCAAGCTTCCAGGCGGTTTTTAGGCGGCTTCGGGGCCGGGGGGCAATTGGGGAGTGCGGCATCACCCCTCGCTGTCATCCCGGTTTGCGAAGCAAGACCGGGACCCATAGACGCCGGGCAGACCGAATGTGGCGAGGCCGCGCGGCCTTCTGCGCCATCGGGCGCTTATGGGTCCCGGACAAGCGCATTCGCGCTTTCCGGGATGACATACCGTGGACGTGGCAGCCTAGTCCGCGTCCATCTTCAGGGCGGCGATGAAGGCTTCCTGCGGGATCTCGACCTTGCCGAACTGGCGCATGCGCTTCTTGCCGGCCTTCTGCTTGTCCAGCAGCTTGCGCTTGCGGCTGGCGTCGCCGCCGTAGCACTTGGCGGTGACGTCCTTGCGCAGGGCCCGCACGGTTTCCCGCGCGATGATCCGGCCGCCGATGGCCGCCTGGATCGGGATCTGGAACATGTGCGGACTGATCAGGTCCTTCATCTTCTCGACCATGCCGCGGCCACGCGCCTCGGCGCGGTCGCGGTGGACCAGCATGGAGAGGGCGTCCACCGGCTCGGCGTTGACCAGGATCGACATCTTCACGAGGTCGCCCACCCGGTAGCCTTCGATGGCGTAGTCGAAGGAGGCGTAGCCCTTGGAGACGCTCTTCAGCCGGTCGTAGAAGTCGAACACCACCTCGTTGAGCGGCAGGTCGTAGACCACCAGCGCGCGGGTCCCGACATAGGAAAGCTCGCGCTGCTCGCCGCGGCGGTCCTGGCAGAGCTTGATCACCGAGCCGAGATACTCGTCCGGCGTCAGGATGGTGGCCTTGATCCAGGGCTCGGCGATGGTGGCGATCTTCACCGGGTCGGGCAGGTCGGCCGGGTTGTGCAGCTCGATCTCCGAGCCGTCGATCAGGCCGATCTTGTAGACCACGCTGGGCGCCGTCGCGATCAGGTCGAGGTCGAACTCGCGGCTGAGCCGTTCCTGGATGATCTCCAGGTGCAGCAGCCCCAGGAACCCGCAGCGGAAGCCGAAGCCGAGCGCCGCGCTGGTCTCCATCTCATAGGTGAAGGAGGCGTCGTTCAGGCGCAGGCGGCCGATGGCGGCGCGCAGGTCCTCGAAGTCGGCGGCGTCCACCGGGAACAGGCCGCAGAACACCACCGACTGGGCGACGCGGAAGCCGGGCAAGGCCGTGGCGGTCTGGCGCTTCTCGTCGGTGATGGTGTCGCCGACGGCGGCGTCGGCCACCTGCTTGATCTGGGCGGTGATGTAGCCGATCTCGCCGGGGCCGAGCTCGGCCACCTCGGTCTGCTTGGGCTTGAACACGCCGATGCGATCCACCTGGTGGGTGACCCCGGCGTTCATCATCCGCACCTTCATGCCGGCCTTCAGCACGCCGTCCAGGACGCGCACCAGGACCACGACGCCGAGATAGGGGTCGTACCAGGCGTCGACCAGCAGGGCCTTCAGCGGCGCCTCGCGGTCGCCCTTGGGCGGGGGCAGGCGGGTGACCACGGCTTCCAGCACGTCGGCGATGCCCTCGCCGGTCTTGGCCGAGCAGAGGATGGCCTCCGACGCGTCGATGCCGATCACGTCCTCGATCTGCTGGCGGATGCGCTCGGGCTCGGCGGCCGGCAGGTCGATCTTGTTGAGGACCGGGACGATCTCGTGGTCGTTGTCGATGGCCTGGTAGACATTGGCAAGGGTCTGGGCCTCGACCCCCTGGCTAGCGTCCACCACCAGGATCGAGCCCTCGCAGGCGGCCAGCGAGCGGCTGACCTCATAGGCGAAGTCCACGTGGCCGGGGGTGTCCATCAGGTTGAGGACATAGGTCTCGCCGTCGCGGGCCTTGTAGTCCAGGCGGACGGTCTGGGCCTTGATGGTGATCCCGCGCTCGCGCTCGATCTCCATGTTGTCCAGGACCTGCTCGGTCATCTCACGCTTGGTGAGACCGCCGGTCTCCTGGATCAGGCGATCGGACAGGGTCGATTTGCCGTGGTCGATGTGGGCCACGATGGAGAAGTTGCGGATGTGGGAGAGGGGCGTCGTCATTGTGGGCGGGCTTTAGCACATTCCACGTGCGAGGCGAGACCGGCGCGATGGCGCGGGTTACGCGCACGTGTCCAGATGCCTCCTCCTCTCCACCCGTCTCTCGGGGGGAGAGGAGGTGATCTCAGTAGCCGGCGCGGCCATGGTTAATCCAGCGTTAAGCCTGAGCGCCGCATTCATGCCGCTCGGGGATGGGAGGCTGCCCAAGCTCTAAAGGATACCGCGCCATGGATCGCCGCACGCTCATCGCTTCCAGCATCGCCACGCTCGCGAGCGCCGGCTGCGCCACCGCCCAGACCCGCGATCCCGCGGCCGGCGGCCCGCCGCCGAAGGGAACGCCCAGCTATCCGGCCCAGCCGGCCGAACCCTATACCCGCGAGGAGCTGGTCGCCACGGCGTCGGACTATCTCGGCGTGGCCGCGGAAGCCGCCGGCGGCGCCATCGAGCGCGTGTTCCAGGACAACGGCCGACCCACCGCCTACATCGCCGGCGAGGAAGCCGCCGGGGCCATCACGATCGGCGCCCGCTACGGCCGCGGCCTGCTCTACATGAAGGGCAAGGAACCCGTGGAAGTGTTCTGGCAGGGGCCTTCGGTCGGCTGGGACCTGGGCGGCAACGCAAGCCGGGTCTTCACCCTCTGCTACAATCTCCAATACCCGGAAGTGATCTTCCAGCGGTTCCCGGGCGTGGAGGGCGCGGCCTATCTGGTCGCCGGACTGGGCGTGAATTACCTGCGCTCCGACGACGTGACCCTGGCCCCGATCCGCGCGGGCGTCGGCCTGCGGCTGGGCGCCAATGTCGGCTATCTCGGCTTTAGCCGCACCCGCCGGATGCTGCCCTTCTAAGGGCTAGCGTTCGTCCAGGCTCGCCCCGACCCGCTGCGTTGCCGTGTCGAACAGGCCGCGGCCCGGGACGTGGTTGAGTTCGAGCCGGACCCCGTCGGGATCCTCGAACAGCACGGCGTAATAGCCCGGCGCCCAGGGTTCGTCCTGCGGCGGATGGACGATCTTGGCCCCGATCGAGACCAGGAAGACGTGGAGCTCGTCGACGTCGGCGCGCTCGCGGGCGCGCCAGCAGTGGTGGTGCAGGCCCACGCGGTATTGCTCGAACCGCGCGCCCGCATGCTCGGGATCGGGGCGGCGGACGCCGAACCCGGTGCGGCCGCCGACGCAATAATAGGTGTCGACACTGTCTGCGACTTCGCGCAGGCCCATGAAGGGCAGGAGCTGGCGATAGAAGGCGACGGACGCCTCGAAGTCGCCCGCGGTGATGAAGGTGTGCGCGACGCCGTTGATCTCCATGGGCGTTAGGAGGCCAGGGTGACGTCAGCGGAAGTCAAATGGCGGGAGAGCTGTGTTCCTTCTCCCCTAGCGGGAGAAGGTGGCCCCGCGAGAGCGGGGTCGGATGAGGGGTCTCTCAGAACTCGACAGCTGGCGTGCGGCTGCCCGGGGGCAAGCGGATAGGGCTTTCGACCCCTCATCCGTCAGGCTTCGCCTGCCACCTTCTCCCGCAAGGGGAGAAGGAAGCTGGCGCTATCCCCGCAGCCTGGCCCCGACCGCCTTCTCGGCGGCGGCGACGACCTTGGCCGAGAGGGCCTCGATCTCCGCGTCGGTCAGGGTCTTCTCGCGGGGCTGGAGGGTGATCTCCACGGCCACCGACTTGGCGCCCTCCGGCACGCCGGGTCCCTGATAGACGTCGAAAACCCGCGCGCTCGAGATCAGCGCCTTGTCGACGCCGGCCATCGCGCGCACCAGGTCTCCCGCCGCTCGGCTCGCGTCCACCACGAAGGCGAAGTCGCGCGACAGTGGCATCAGAGGCGAGAGCTCCAAGGCCGGCTTGGACTTGGTCGCCTTCTTCTTCGGCTCGGGGATGGCGTCGACAATCAGCTCGAAGCCGTAGATGGGCCCCTCGACGTCCAGCGCCTTCAGGGCGCGCGGATGCAGTTCGCCGAACTCGACCAGGGTCGACTTGCCGAGCCGTAGCGCCGCCGAGCGGCCAGGGTGCCACCAGTCCGACAGCCCGCCCTGGACCACCTGCAACGAGCCCACCGGCGCGCCCAGGTCGTTCAGCAGGCTGAGCAGATCGGCCTTGAGCTCGAACAGCGGATCGCTCGCCACCCCATCCCAGCGGCGGGGCGGATGCGGCGCCACCACGGCGGCGACAGCCGTCACCTGGTCTGCCGGCTGGTCGCCCCGGTAGAAGGGGCCGATCTCGAACAGGGCCACGTCGGCGAAACCGCGCCGGGCGTTGCGGCCCACCGCCTCGATCAGGTTGGGTAGGATCGAGGGCCGCATGCAGTCGAGGTCAGCGGCGATCGGGTTGGTCACCACCAGCTCGTCGGCCCCACCGCCGAACAGGCAGGCGGTCTCGCGCTTGCAGAAGCTCCAGGTGACGGCCTCGGCATAGCCCTTGGCGGCCATGGCCCGGCGCCCCGCGCGGATGCGGGCCTGGCGCACGGTCAGCACGCCGCCGGCCGGTTTGGCCATCTCAGGCAGGGGTAGGGCGGGCAGGGCGTCATAGCCCTCGATCCGCGCCACCTCCTCGACCAGGTCGGCCTTGCCCTCCACGTCGCGCCGCCAGGACGGCGGGAAGACCAGGTCGCCCTCCTGGTGGAAGCCGAGGTCGCGCAGGATGTCGTCGATCCGCCGGGGCTGCAGGTCGAGGCCGGAGAGCTGTTTCACATAGGCGCGGTCGAAGGCGATCGGGGCCGGCCGGGGCAGGGCCTCGCCCGCCACGACGATCTCCGAGGCCTCACCGCCGCAGAGCTCCAGGATCAGCTTGGTGGCCAGCTCGATGCCGGGAACCAGGCTCTCCGGGTCGACGCCGCGGGCGAAGCGGTACTGGGCGTCGGAATTGATCCCGGTCGTCCGGCCAGTCTGGGCGGTGCGGATCGGGTCGAACCAGGCGGCCTCAAGGAAGACCTCGGTGGTGGCCTCCGAACAGCCGGTGGAGGTCCCGCCCATGATCCCGCCCAGGCCGATCGGGCGTTTGCCGTCCGCATCGGCGATGACACTCATCTCCGGCGTGATGTCGTAGGTCTTGCCGTCCAGCGCGATCAGTTGCTCGTCGCTATGGGCGGTCGGGGTGGGGTGGTCGGCGGAGACCTCGCCCCCGCCCCCCCGCCGGCCGAGCCGGGCCTCGATCACATCGCCGACCAACAGGGCGCGGTCATAGACGTGCAGCGGCCGGGCGCGGTCGTAGGTGATCAGGTTGGTGACGTCGACCAGGGCGTTGATGGGCCGCAGGCCGATGGAGATCAGCCGCTGCTGCAGCCAGGCCGGGGACGGCCCGTTCCTGACGCCGCGGATCAGCCGGCCGGCGAACTGCGGGCAGGCGTCCGAGCCGTCCAGGCGGATGGCGACCGGGCAGGGGAACTTGCCGGGGACCGGCTCGACGCCGACGTCCTTCAGCACGCCCAGGCCGGCGGCGGCCAGGTCGCGGGCGATGCCGACCACGCCCAGCCAGTCGGGCCGGTTGGGCGTGACCTCGAAGTCGATGACCGCTTCCAGGCCGAGCGCCTGGGCGGCGTTCACCCCGACGGCGAGATCGTCGGAGAGTTCCATGATCCCGTCGGATTCCGACGCCGTCTCCAGCTCGGCGGCCGAGCACAGCATCCCGTGAGACACGACGCCGCGCACCGGCTTCTCGACCAGGGTGACGCCCAGGCCCGGCACATAGGCGCCGATCGGGGCGTAGACGACGGTGATGCCCGCCCGCGCGTTCGGCGCGCCGCAGACGATCTCCTTGCGGCCGTCGACGGTGTCCACCTGGCAGACGCGCAGGCGGTCGGCGTTGGGGTGCTGGACGGCCTCGACGATCTTGGCCACCGAGAAGGCGGCCAGCTTCGCGGCAGGATCGTCCACGTGCTCGACCTCAAGGCCGGCCATGGTCATGGCCTCGACCACCTCGGCGGCGGTGGCGTTGGTCTCGAGGTGCTGCTTGAGCCAGGAGAGGGTGAATTTCATCGTCTCGACTTCCTAGATCCTCCCCCAGCGCGCAGCGCGGTTTGGGGGAGGTGGCGCGTCGCTTCTTCGGCGACGCGACGGAGGGGGTAGAAGCGCGCCGAAGGAGTCAAAGTCCCCCCTCAGTCCGCTTCGCGGACAGCTCCCCCAGAGGGGGAGCATCTGATCTTGGCGCAGGCTCAGGAGAGCCCCGTCGCCGGATTGGGCGCCGCGTAGGGGCTGAAGCCGTAGTGCTCCAGCCAGCGGACGTCGCTGGCGAACATGTCGCGCAGGTCGGGCATGCCGTATTTCAGCACCCCCAGCCGGTCGACGCCGCAGCCGAAGGCGAAGCCCTGCCAGACGTCGGGGTCGAGACCGACATTGCGCAGCACATTGGGGTGGACCATCCCGCAGCCGAGGATCTCCAGCCAGTCGGAGCCCTGGCCGATCTTCACCTCGCCGCCGGAACGGTCGCACTGGACGTCCATCTCGGCGCTGGGCTCGGTGAACGGGAAGTGGTGCGGGCGGAAGCGGGTGACCACGTCCGGGGTCTCGAAGAACCGGCTAAGGAAGGTCTCCAGCGTCCACTTCAGGTGGCCCATATGGATGGCGCGATCGATGACCAGGCCCTCGATCTGGTGGAACATCGGGGTGTGGGTCTGGTCGCTATCCTTGCGGAACGTCCGGCCCGGCACGATGACGCGGATCGGCGGTTCCTGGCCGTTGGCGACCCATGACGGAAGCTGTTCGTTCACCCGGTGCATGACGCGCACCTGAACAGGGCTGGTGTGGGTGCGCAGCACCTTGCGCTCGCCCTTGGCGTCCTCGGGCAGGAAGAACGTGTCGTGCATCTCCCGCGCCGGGTGCTTGGGCGGGAAGTTCAGCGCCGTGAAGTTGTTGAAGTCGGTCTCGATGTCGGGACCCTCGGCCACCGAGAAGCCCATCTCGGCGAAGACGGCGATCATCTCGTCCATCACCTGCATGGTGGGGTGGACGGACCCCTTGCGCCGCGGCGGGGCGGGCAAGGTGAGGTCGACGCGCTCGGCGGCGAGCTTGGCGTCCAGCTCGGCGGCTTCCAGCCCGGCCTTGCGCGCGGCGATGGCGCCCTGAACGCGGTCGCGCAGGCCGTTGATCAGCGGCCCGCGTTCGCGGCGCTCGTCGGGGCTCATGGAGCCCAGCGACTTGAGGAGCTCGGAGATCGAGCCGGACTTGCCGAGCGCGGCGACGCGCACGGCTTCGAGGGCCTGGAGGTCGGATGCGCCTTCGACGGCGGCCGAGAGCTCGGCTTCCAATGGGGTGAGATCGGTCATGACACGGCTGCTTTAGAGGGACGGGCAAGGCGCGGGAAGAGGGCAGCAAAAAGCCCTCCGGCGGATCACGCCGAAGGGCTCTTGAATGCTTGCGGAGCGGGAGCTCCCAAACGACCTCAAGCCAGCGCGGCGTGAACCTTGTCGGCGATGGCCTTGAAGCCGATCGGGTCGTTGCCCGCGATGTCCGCGAGGACCTTGCGGTCGATTTCGATCCCGGCCAGATCCAGGCCGTGGATAAATCGGGCGTAGGTCAGGCCCTCGATGCGGGCCGCGGCGTTGATCCGCTGGATCCACAGCGAACGGAAGTTGCGCTTGCGGACCTTGCGGTCGCGGTAGGCGTACTGGCCGGCCTTGTCCACCGCGGCCTTGGCCGTGCGGATGGTGTTCTTGCGGCGGCCGTAGAAGCCCTTGGCCTGCTCAAGGACCTTCTTGTGTTTGGCGTGGGCGGTGACGCCCCTTTTAACGCGAGCCATCTGTCAGCGCTCCTCTTACAATCCGTAGGGCAGGTAGGATTTGATCGTCTTCGAGTCCGAAGCGCTCATCACCTTGGTGCCGCGATTTTGACGGATGTACTTGGCGCTGTGGCTGATCAGCCGGTGGCGCTTGCCCGCGACGCCGGCCTTGATCTTGCCGGTGGCGGTCAGCTTGAAGCGCTTCTTGGCGCCTGACTTGGTCTTCAGTTTGGGCATTTCACTTGCGGACCTCGAGGGCCCGTCCTCTGGCGTATTGACGAGCCGCCCTGGCATGCCTTTTGGCCAGACGACTCCGAAGAGCGGGGCAAATACGCGAAAGGGTGAGGGAAGGCAAGGGTTTGGTGTCCGCGCGTTCGCCGCCGGACGGCATGCGATATAGAGGCCCAGCACGCGGGAGCGACCTTTCGATGAGTTCCGACCGTTCGAAAAGCCTGCTGGCCGTCTTCAGGGCGCGGCCGCGCCTGATGGGGGCCTTCCTCTTCGGCCTCTTGGTGGGGCTCGCATGCGCCGCGGCGCCCGCCGGCCTGGACCCGGTCACCGCAGGGGTTATCGGCTGGACAGCCACCTGCCTCAGCTTCATCGCCGCCAGCCTGCATATGATGTGGGGCGCGCCCCCTGCCCGGATCCGGGCCGTTGCGGCCACTCAGGATCAGGGCCAGGCGGTGATCCTGGGGTTGGTGATCCTCGCCTCCGCCGCCAGCATCGGGGTGATCGCCGCCGAGCTCTCAGCCGCCAGCGCCGAGTCGGGGCTGCTGAAGGGGCTGCGGGTGGCGCTGGTGTTCGTCACCGTGGCGGCGTCCTGGTTCCTGGTGCAGATCGTCTTCGCCCTGCACTACGCCCACGAGTTCTACGCGCCGGACGCCAAGACCCAGGCGGACGCTGGAGGTCTGCTGTTCCCAGGCGGCGAGGCCCCCGACTACTGGGACTTCCTGCATTTCTCGCTGGTGATCGGCGTGGCGTGCCAGACGGCGGACATCGCCTTCACCTCAAAAGCCCTGCGGCGGGTCGGCAGCCTGCATGGCCTCGTGGCGTTTGTCTTCAACACGGTGGTGGTGGCTCTGACCATCAACCTGCTGGCCGGACTATTCGCCCGCTAGGCGCGGGACCCGCTTCAGCACCTGGAAGGCCAGGACCAGGGCCGGCAGGATCAGGATGCAGCCGAGCGCGAAGGGCGCGCCGGGCGAGACCAGCGAGAACAACTGGCCCGCATAGATCGGCCCACCGATGCGGGCGAGCGCGTTGTTGGACATGTTGAGACCCAGCATCTCCCCCTGCCGGTCGGGCGGGGTGGAGAGCGAGATCAGGCCCACCAGGTTGGGGAAGCAGATCGACTGGCCGAAGCCGACGATGGCCAGGCCCAGCACCGCCATCGGCCAGACCACGGACGAGAACTGCACGAACATGCCGATGAACATCAGGGTCAGGCCCGCGATCAGCACCCGGGCCTCGCCGAACCGGCGGACCAGAATCGAGGTCCCGATCCCCTGGGCGAAGGCGCCGATCACCCCGATCACCATGAAGGCCAGGCCGATCTCGCGCGGGCCCCAGCCGAAGCGGGCCTCGGTCCACAGGCCGTAGGTCGCCTCGATCCCGGCGAAGCCAGAGACGATGACGAACGAGATGATCATGATCCGCGAGATGATCGGATGGCCGAAGGCTTCGCGCAGGGCAGGCGGGCGGCCGTGGGGGCGGGATTCTCCGGTAGGCGGCCGGGTTTCCTTGACGAACAGGAAGACGCCGAGCGCCGAGGCCAGGCCGAAGCCCGCGGCGGCGAACAGCGGGATGTGGAAGCCGATGGGGCCGAGCTCCGGCTGGGCCAGCAGGCCGCCGAGCGCCGGGCCGGTCATGAAGCCTAGGGAAAAGGCCGAGCCCATCACCCCCATGCGGCCGGCGCGCTGGTCGGGCGGGGTGATGTCGGCCATGCAGCCCTGCAGGGTCGAGATGTTGCCGGAGAAGACGCCGCTGGCGAACCGGGCGAGGAAGGCCAGCCAGATGTTCGGGGCGAAGGCGAGCGCGATGTAGCAGAGCGCCGCGGTGGCGATGGTGACGATCAGCACCGGCCGCCGTCCGATGCGGTCCGACAGCCGCCCCCAGAACGGCTCGCCCAGGAACTGGCCGAAGGAGAAGGCCGAGAACAGCAGGGCGACCTGCCACGGCGGCGCGGCCAGCGCCTTGCCGAAGAAGGGCAGCAGCGGGATCACCAGGCCGAACCCCGCGATGTTGAGGAAGGTCACCGACAGCAGGATGAACAGGGCGCGGCGGTCGCCGAGGGTGGTCGGGGCCTGGCTCATGGCCGGTCATCCGCCCGGGATGCGGCCACCCGGCGGCTCGCGGCCAGCGCGAGGAAGATGGCCGGGGCCACCACCAGGGCGCCCAGGATGAACGGTCCGTCGATCGCCACCGGGAAGATCAGTCCCGCGCAGAAGGGGCCGACCACACGGGCCAGGGCGCCGGTGGCGTTGTTGAGGCCGAGGATCTGTCCCTGGCGGTGCGGGTCGGCGGTCTGGGAGATCATCGAGCCGACATTGGGCCAGGCGACCGACTGTCCGACGGCGGTGAGGCACATGAGCGCGATCGTGACGCCGCCGCCGGGCGACATGGTCTGGCCGGCGGCCGAGAGCACGGTGATCCCCATTCCGAGAGCCAGCATCCGGCCTTCGCCGAACCGCTCGGAAAGCCGACCGGTCACGAACATCTGGGTGACAGCGGCGGCGACGCCCACGAAGGCGAAGCAGACCCCGATCTCGCGTGGCCCCCAGTCGAACTTCGCCTGGGCCCAGAGGCCGAAGGTGCTCTCGATGCCGGTGAAGGCGAAGCCCACCAGGAAGGTCAGCAGCATCAGCCGGCCGATGATCGGGTGGCGGATCACATCGCCGATGGCCGACCAGCGGCTGGGCCGGTGGGTGATGGACTGCTCGCGCGTCTTGCTCTCGCGGATGAAGACCATGATGCCGACGACGCAGAGCGCCGCCAGGCCCGAGGCCATGAACAATGGCAGGCGAAAGCCGACGGGACCGGCGTCGGGGTGGGCGAAGATCCCGCCCACCATCGGACCGAAGATCAGCCCGACGTTCCAGGCCGCCCCCTGGTAGGAGAGCAGCCGCGTGCGCTTTTCCGGCGGGGTGACGTCGGCGATATAGCCCTGGATCACCGCCCCGTTGCCGGCCGCCAGCCCGCCCAGCAGCCGGATGGCGAAGGCCGCCCAGATATTGGGGGCGAAGGCGAGCGCCAGATAGCAGAGGCAGTTGCCGGTGATGGTGGAGATCAAGAGCGGCTTGCGGCCGTACTTGTCCGACAGCCGGCCCCAGAACGGCTCGCCGAAGAAGGCGCCCACCGAATAGGCCGAAAAGATCAGGGCGATCTGCCAGGGCGGGGCGTCGAACGACTTGGCGTAGAAAGGCAGCAACGGGACGATGATCCCGAAGCCCAGCATATTGATGAAGATGACGGCGATGAGAGACGGCGCCGCCATCGAGGACGGCGGCGACGCCCTCTGCGGCGCGGTGTCGGACATGTGAACGGTGTTAAGGGGAGCCGCACCGTGCGGCAAGTCCGACCGCCAAGGTCGGACTTGCGCGGACCGATCAAGCGGTGGCGGGGACCTCGTTCAACGACTCGCCCAGCCGGTCGATCAGCCAGTTGGTGCCGTGCTCGCGCTGGCCGACGGTGTCGTGACCGTCGAGGAAGGCGCCCATCTCGGTCACCACCATGCGGGTTCCGGCCCCGTGCTTGTGGAACTCGATAGTGGCGACGGAGACTGAGATCCGCACGTCGTCCATGTCCATGTAGTAGGCGTAGACGATGCGCTCGTTGGGCACGATCTCGCGATAGTCGACCGCGAAGACGTAGAGCGCGCCGCCTTCGGAGTCCCGGCCCTTGCTGTATTCCCGGCCACCCTCGCGGAAGTCGAACTCGTAGCCGGCCTCTTCCGCGGCGGGGAACCACAGCGCCTTGAGCTTGGGATCGGCCCAGGCCGCGAAGGTCCGCGCGGGCGTGGCCGTATAGGTGCGTTCCACGACGAAGGTGGCGTGGACGACGGAACGTTGGGTCATGGGTCTCTCCAGGGGTCTGTCGGCGCGGCGAGATGTTCGCCGAGCCTTTCGAGGTCGCGCTCCACGCTTGCTTGCCGCGCGATGATCCACCGACCGGTCACGAGCAGTCCAGCCGGATCGATCCAGCAGGTCCGCAGGCGGCCGACCTTCGCCGAGCGGACGAGTCCGCTAGTCTCCAGGACCCGCAGGTGCTGGCCGATCGCCGAGAGCGACATGGCCAGTTGTCGGGCGAGTTCGCTGACCGTGGCCGGCCCGCGGCTCAACCGTTCCACCATGGTGCGCCGGACGGGATCCGCCAGGGCCTGGAATGCGAGATCAAGCGAGGTCGCTTGCTGTAGCATGTACTTAAGTATCTATGGGCCGCGAGATAGTCAAGTTATTGCTAAAGCATTTTCTCCGAGTGGCTAGGTCGCGGACCGCAGGGTCATGGCGGCGTCTTCAGGTCTTGGGGTCGGTCTCGGCCAGGAAGTCGCCCAGCCGGTCCAGGCGCTTCTCCCAGGACGTGCGGCGCGCATGGATCCACTGCTCGGCCAGTTGCAGCCGGTCCGGCTGGATCGTGCAGGTGCGCACCCGTCCGATCTTCTCGGACTTCACCAGGCCGCTGGCCTCCAGCACCGCCAGGTGCTGGACCACCGCCGACAGGGTCATGTCGAGCGGCTGGGCCAGCTCGCTGACCGAGGCCGGCCCGCGGCTCAGGCGCTCGACCATATTGCGCCGGCCCGGGTCAGACAGGGCCTGGAACATCATGTCGAGGGGCTGGTGGCTTTGGTTTAGCATGCCCTAAAGTATTGATTCGGCCCGCGGCTGGCAAGCGGACATGAAGAAGCGGCCGCCCCGACGGGACGGCCGCTGGTTCGATCTGGTGGAAGACGCGTCTAGCGCGGAGCCAGGATCATGATCATCTGGCGGCCTTCCATGCGGGGCTCGTACTCGACCTTGGCCACCGGCTCGAAGTCGGCCTTCACCTTTTGCAGGAGCTTCATGCCCAGTTCGGGGTGGGCGAGCTCGCGACCACGGAAGCGCAGGGTGACCTTCACCTTGTCGCCCTCTTCGAAGAAGCGGTGCATCGAGCGCTGCTTCACCTCGTAGTCGTGGATGTCGATGTTCGGCCGCAGCTTGATCTCTTTGATCTCGACGACCTTCTGCCGCTTGCGCGCCTCGTTCTTCTTCTTCTGCTCCTGGAACTTGAACTTGCCGTAGTCCAGGATCTTGCAAACGGGCGGATCGGCGTTCGGAACGATCTCGACGAGGTCGAGACCTGCTTCCTGCGCGGCCTCCATGGCCGACGAGGTGGGCATCACGCCCTGCTTCTCGCCGTGCTGATCGATCAGCAGGACCTTGGGGACGCGGATGTCTTCATTGATACGCGGCCCGTCTTTGACGGGCGGCGACTGCATGGGGCGGCGAATAGGCTTTCGCTCCTAGGGCTGTTTCAACGCGAAACGCGCCCGGCGCGAGAGAGCGCCGGTCGTTCCAGTCAGTATATGACGAAGGGAGTCCCCCCAATCAAGCGCGGCTAGGCAGAAGGCATCAGCGCGTTGACGGCCTGTAGGACTTGGGACACAGGCAGATCGGCCAGGTTCTGGGACTGCAGCACGGTCACGTGGCCCCGCGGGGCCGAAAGCGCCGGGTTCGAGGCGCTGGAGAAAAGCACGATGGTGGCCGCTCCGGTGGCCGCCGCCAGGTGCAGCGGACCGGTGTCGTTGCCGACCACCAGGGCCGCGCGGGCGCCCAGGGCGGCGATCCGCGCGAAGTCGGTGCGTCCGGTGAGGTCGCGGGCCTGGCCGACCGACTTCTGGATCTGGCGGGCCAGGGCGCTTTCCTGTGGGCCGCCGATGATGACGATGTCGAAGCCGCGATCGTGCAGGGTCTTGCCGAGCTGGGCGAAGCGTTCGGCCGGCCAGCGCTTGTCCAGCCGGTGGGCCGAGCCGCCGGGCACGAAGATCACATAGGGCCGCGGCTTCACCCCGCCGGGGACCGGACGTTCCTGGCGGGCGTTGTGCACCACCCAGGAGAGGTCCGGCGGCGGGGCGCTGCCGGGCTCGGTGGGGGCGTCGGGCCAGATGCCGGCCGATTTGAGCTGGTCGGCCTGGCGCTCCAGCGTGTGCATGGAATTGCGTCGCCGGTTCTTGTGCGGCAGCGAGCAGCCCAACGCGATCCCCGACCACTCGGGCGGGAAGGGGCGCAGCAGGTGGAAGATGCGGGCCGACTGGGCCGAGGTCTGCAGGTCGTAGACCCGGTCGTAGCGCGCCGCCTTCAGCCGGCCGCGCAGCTGCAGCCAGGCGCTGGGCCCCTCGGGCCGGCCGTCGGTCTCCACCCGGTTGAAATAGGGGCAGGACTTGGCCAGCGCCTCGAAGGGCGGAGTGGTCAGCAGGGTGATGCGCGCCTTGGGATGGGCCTCGCGGATCTTCTTCATCGCCGCCAGCGCCAGGATGAAATCGCCCAGAGCCGAGAGCTTGATCACCAGGACGTTGCGGATGTCGCGGCTCACGCGGCGCGCGCCTCCAGCACGCGTCCATAGGCGTCCAGCGTGGCCTGGCACATGGCGTCCACCGAATAGAGCCGCCGGGCGCGGTTGGCCGCGGCCTGGCCCATGGCCGCCAGGCGGCCGGGGCCGAGGTCGACGGCCTTGGCCATGGCGCTCGCCCAGGCGTCGGGATCGTCCACCTTGACCAGCCAGCCGGTCTCGCCCGAGAGCACGGTCTCGGTGGTGCCGCCGTGATCGGAGGCCAGGACGGGTTTGCCCATCACCTGGGGTTCCACAGCCGTCCGGCCGAAGGATTCCGGCTTGGTCGTGGGCAGCATGGCGATGTCGCAGACCTGGTAGGCGGCCGGCATGTCGTCGCAGTGGCCGACCACCAGGATCTCACGCTCGAGGCCGTTGGCGGCGATGGCGGCCATGATCTCCAGCCGGTAGTCGGTGCGGCCCTGGTCGTCGCCGGCGAAGATGATCACGAAATCCTCGCGACCCCGGAGCTTCAGGCGAGCGGCGGCCTCCACGATCATCAGGTGGCCCTTGATCCGGGTCAGGCGGCCGGCCAGCAGCAGCTTCACCCGCCGGTCCCCGGGGGCGATCCCCCAGGCCTGGCGCAGGGCCTCGACCCGGTCGGGGGTCACCCAGCTGGGATTGAACCGCTCCAGGTCGATGCCGCGCGGGATCGAGACGATCCGCGCCGGGTCGATCTGGTGCTCGGCGAGCACGTGGTCGCGGGTGTAGTCGGAATTGGCGATCACCAGGTCGCCGCGGGTCATGACGGCGTTGTACCAGCGCTTCAGCCCGCTCTTGGCGTTGTAGACCCCGTGATAGGTGGCCACGAACGGCGTCTTGGTGGCCTGGGCCGCCCACAGAGCCGAGAAGGCCGGCGCGCGCGAGCGAGCGTGGACAATGGAGACCTTCTCCTTGCGGATCAGGTCCACCAGCCGCGCGGCGTTGCCCAACATCACCAGGGGATTCTTGGTCTGGACCGGCATCTGGGCAAGGCGCCCGCCGTCGGCCTCCAGCCGAGAGGTCATGCGTCCGCCGCGGGTCGCGACCAGGGCCTTGCCGCCGGCGCGCACGACCGCGTGGGCCACATCGATCGTGGTCTGTTCGGCCCCGCCGGTTTCGAGCTCGGGGACAACCTGCAATAGGGTGAAGTCTGGGGGCAGCGTCACGCCGCCTTGCATAGCGTAAGCCCACGTTTGGTAAAGGCCCGCGCGCCATTCGCGCCGTCACATCCTTGCGTTATGACAGCACCATGACCGAGACATCCGGATTCCTGAAACGGCGCGACGGGGCGCGGATCGCCTGGCGCCGCGTCGCGGGGGCCGGACCGACCGTGGTGTGGCTGGGCGGCTTCAAGTCCGACATGGCGGGAACCAAGGCCCAGGCCCTGGCCGATTGGGCCCTGACGCGCGGCCGGTCTTATGTGCGGTTCGACTATTTCGGGCACGGGGAATCCGACGGCGACTTCGCCCAGGGGACCATCACCCGCTGGCGCGAGGACGCGTTGGCGGTGCTGGACGAACTGGCTCAGGGACCGGTGGTGCTGGTGGGCTCGTCCATGGGCGGCTGGATCGCCTGCCTGGCCGCCGCCGCCGCGCCCGAGCGGGTGAAGGCCATGGTGCTGATCGCCCCGGCGCCCGACTTCACCGAGAAGCTGATGAGCCCGGAGATCGCCGCCGCCGGCCGCGCCGAGCTCAAGGCCACCGGGGTCTGGATGCGGCCGTCGGACTATGGCGACCCCTATCCGATCACCGCGGCCCTGCTGGAGGACGGCGCGCGCTGGTCGATCCTCCCCGGGCCGGTGAATGTGGACGCTCCGGTGCGCATCCTGCAGGGCGGCGAGGACCCCGACGTGCCCTGGCGCCACGCCCTGGAGCTGGCCCAGGCGATCCGCGGCCAGGATGTGGTGTTCGGCCTGATCAAGGACGGCGACCACCGACTGTCGCGGCCCCAGGACATCGCCCGGCTGATCGCCGCGGTGGAAGAGGTCGCATGATCGGCGAGCCCCCCTTGCCGAGCTTCTGGGCGGCGGCGCGGGTCTGGGCCCGGATAGGCCTGCTGAGCTTCGGCGGCCCCGCCGGCCAGATCGCCCTGATGCATCGGGTCCTTGTCGAGGAGCGCGGCTGGATCGGCGAGCGTCGGTTCCTGCACGCGCTCAACTACTGCATGCTGCTGCCGGGGCCCGAGGCCCAGCAGCTCGCTACCTATATCGGCTGGCTGATGCACCGTACGGCGGGCGGCCTGCTGGCGGGGATATTCTTCGTCCTACCCGGCGCGGCGGTGATGCTGGCCCTGAGCATCCTCTACGTCGTCTATGGCGCGACTCCGGTGGCCGAGGGCCTGTTCCTTGGCGTGAAGTGCGCGGTGCTGGCCATCGTGACCGAGGCCGTGCTGCGGGTGGGCCGCCGGGCGCTGAAGTCGCGCGCGGCCGTGGCCGTGGCCGTGGCGGCCTTCCTCGGCCTGTTCGTGTTGAACGTCCCGTTCCCGCTGGTGGTGGCGCTCGCTGGAGGCCTCGGATGGGCGGCGCCCGGCCTGTTCGGCGGCGGCGCCAACGGCCACGACGTCGACGATGAGACGCCCGGCCTGGTGGACCGGGTCATCGCCCGGGGCGAAGCCCCTCACCTGGTCCCGTCGCGTGGCCGGGCGCTGCGGGTGGCGGCGATCTGGCTGCCGATCTGGCTGGCGCCCGTCGCCGTGCTGTTCGCGGTGTTCGGGGAGACCAGTGTCTGGACCAAGATCGCCGGCTTCTTCTCCACCATGGGCGTCGTGACCTTCGGGGGCGCCTACGCCGTGCTGACCTATGTGGCCCAGGCCGCCGTCGACGGCTTCGGCTGGCTGAATCCCGGCGAGATGGCCGACGGCCTGGGGCTGGCGGAGACCACGCCGGGGCCGCTGATCATGGTCCTGCAATTCGTGGGCTTCCTGGCGGCCTACCGCAACGCGGGCGGGCTGGACCCTCTGCTGGCCGGCTGTCTGGGGGCGCTGCTCACCACCTGGGTCACCTTCGCGCCGAGCTTCCTGTGGATCTTCCTGGGCGCGCCCTATGCCGAGGCGCTGCGCGGCCATCGGGCCGCCGCCGCGGCGCTCGCGGCGATCAGCGCCGCCGTGGTCGGGGTGATCGCCAACCTCGCCGTCTGGTTCGCCCTGCACGTCCTGTTCCGGCGGGTGGCGGAGGTCAGGGGCGTCGACCTGCCGGACCTCGCCAGCCTCGACTGGCGCGCGGCGGTGCTCACCGTGGCGGCCATGCTCGCCATGCTGCGGTTCAAGTTGGGCCTGGTCCCGACTCTCGCCGCCTGCGCCGTGGGCGGATTGGCGTTGAGCGCGCTGGCTGGGTGATCTAGGCCCCCAATTGCTCCCCCTCTGGGGGAGCTGTCAGCGAAGCTGACTGAGGGGGACTTCGACTCTCGTTTGTGGGCAGCAACCCCCTCCGTCACGTCGCCGAAGAGGGCGACGCGCCACCTCCCCCAAATCGCGCTGCGCGCTGGGGGAGGAACTGGGGCGACGTCAGCCGCCGGCCGCCAGGATCGCCGCCAGGCCCTCACGATAGCTTGGATAGACCGGCCGCCAGCCGAGCTCGGCCTTGGCCCGCGCATTGGCCACCCGCTTGCTCTCGGCGTAGAAGCGCCGCGCCTGGGGCGTCATGGCTTCCAGGTCCAGGGGCTCCTCCGGCGGCGGCTCCATTCCCAGCAGCCGCGCCGCATGGGCCACCACGTCGCTGTTGGACGCCGGCTCGTCGTCGCAGAGGTTGTAGGCGCCGCCCGCCCGCGGGCGGGCCATCGAGGCGTCCAGGCCTGCGGCCAGGTCGTCCACGTGGATGCGGCTGAACACCTGGCCCGGGGCGGCGATGCGCCGGGCCTTGCCCTCGCGCAGGCGGTCGAAAGCCGAGCGCCCGGGACCGTAGATGCCGGGCAGGCGATGGACGGTCACCGTCAGGCCCATGCCGCGGCCCACCTCCAGCCAGTCGCGCTCGGCGCCGACCCGGCGGGCGCCCTCGGTGGACTGGGCGGCCAGGCGGCTGTCCTCGAACACCCAACCCCCCTTGCGGTCGCCATAGACCCCGGTGGTGGAAAGGTAGCCGATCCAGTCGGGGAAGGCCTGCGCGCGGGCCAGGGCCGGGACCAGGACCTGCAGGGCTGGGCAGCCCTCCGGTCCGGGCGGGGCGGCGATCAGTATGGCCTGGGTCCTGGCCAGGTGCTCGGCGACGCCGGCGATGTCGTCGGCGGCCACCGGATCGACCCCTTGGTCGGTCATCGCCTGGGCGGCGTCGGGGGTCCGATAGGTCGCCGAGATGTTCCAGCCCTGCGGCTGGAGCCTGCGGGTGAGCGCCTGGGCCGCGAAACCGTAGCCATAGATGAACAGCCGCAACGGGCAGGCCTAGAGCAGCGCCGTGATCGCGGCGCGGGCGGCGTCGCCCATGTCGGGACGGGCGAGCGCGAAGGCGACATTGGCCCGCAGTAGGCCGATCTTGTCGCCGCAGTCATAGGTGACGCCGTCATATTCCAAGGCGTGGAAGTCCTGGGATTTCATGAGCTCGGCCATGGAATCGGTGAGCTGGATCTCCCCGCCGGCGCCCTTGCCCTGGCGTTCCAGTAACTCGAAAATCTCCGGCTGCAGGATATAGCGGCCCGAGATGATCAGGTTCGACGGCGCGGTCCCGGCGGGCGGCTTCTCGACCATGCCGGTCATGCGGTTGAGACGCCCCTCGCGGCCGTCCAGGGCGACGATGCCGTACTTGTGGGTCTCGCTGTCGGGCACGGCCTCGACGACCACGATATTGCCGCCGACCTTGTCGTGGGCGGCCACGGCTTGGGCCAGCGCCGGGGTCTGGGCGGCCATCAGCATGTCGGGCAGGATGACGGCGAAGGGTTCGTCGCCGATGATGTCGCGGGCGCACCAGACCGCGTGGCCCAGCCCCAGGGGCGCCATCTGGCGCACGAAGCTCATGGAGCCGGGCTGCAGGATGTCGCGGCGGACCTCGGCCAGGACGTCGTGCTTGCCCTTGGCCTCCAGCGCGCCCTCGATCTCGGGATTGCCGTCGAAATAGTCCTCGATGGCGCCTTGGCCGCGGCTGGTGATGAACACGAAGTGCTCGATGCCGGCGGCGCGGGCCTCCTCGACCACATAGGAGAGGATCGGGCGGTCGAAGACGTTCAGTAGGTTCTTCGGGGTGGCCCGGGCCACGGGCAGCACCCGCGTCCCCAATCCGGCCACCGGCAATACCGCCTTGCGCACGCGTCTGGTCATGCAAGCTCTCCAGTCACACCCTCTCGGACTAGCCGAGCACGGGCGTTAAATCCACCGGGGCCAGTTACTCGACCGTGACCGACTTCGCGAGGTTTCGCGGCTGGTCGACGTCGGCGCCTTTCTGGACGGCCACATAGTAGGCGAGAAGCTGGATGGGGGCGGACATCACCAGCGGGGCGATCAGCGGATCGCATTTGGGCGCGGTGACCACCACCTTGGCCCCGGCGGGCGCATGCTTGGCCCCGTCGGGATCGGTGATGAAGATCACCTGACCGCCCCTGGCCATGACCTCGCTCATGTTCGACGCCGACTTCTCGAAATAGCTGTCGAAAGGGGCGAGGATGACGATGGGCGTCGCTTCGTCCACCAGGGCGATCGGTCCGTGCTTCAGTTCGCCGGCGGCATAGCCCTCGGCGTGGATGTAGCTGATTTCCTTGAGCTTCAACGCCCCTTCCAGGGCCAGGGGATACATCGGGCCGCGACCGAGATAGAGCACGTCGCGCGCCTTGGAGACCTCCAGCGCGATGTTGCGGACCGCCTCCTCGAGATTGATCGATTCCGCCATTAGGCGGGGCGCTTCGAGCAGCACGCGCACGAGCCGGTTCTCCTCCGCCGCATCGATCCGCCCGCGCGCGCGGGCGGCGGCGACGGCCAGCGTGGTCAGCAGGCTGACCTGGGCGGTGAAGGCCTTGGTCGAGGCCACGCCGATTTCCGGTCCGCAATGGATCGGCCAGACCACGTCGGCTTCGCGGGCGATGGTCGACTGGACGGCGTTGACCAAGGCGGCGCTCTTCATGCCGGCCGCCTTGCAGTGGCGCAGGGCCGCCAGGGTGTCGGCGGTCTCGCCCGATTGCGAGATGGCGATCGCCAGGGACCCTGCGCTGAGCGCGGGGTCGCGGTAGCGGAACTCCGAGGCGATCTCGACGTCCACAGGCAGGCCGGCCAGTTGCTCGATCATGTACTTGCCCAGCAGGCCGGCGATGTAGGCCGTGCCGCAGGCCACGATCTGGATCCGGTCCAGCTTGGCGAAATCGATGTCGCCGGGGATCGTCGTGGTGTCGGAGAGGGCGTCCACATAGGCGGCGATCGTTCGCTGGCATCCTTCCGGCTGATCATGGATCTCCTTCTCCATGAAGTGCCGGTAGTTGCCCTTCTCGACCAGGGCCGCGGAGGCCGAGACGTTCTGGATCTTGCGTTCGACGGCCTTGCCCGCCTCGTCGAAGATGCGGGCGCTGGCGTGGTCTATGGCGACGTAGTCGCCTTCTTCCAGATAGGCGATCTTGTTGGTGAACGGCCCGACAGCGAGCGCATCAGAGCCGATGAACATCTCGCCCTGGCCGTAGCCGACCACCAGCGGGCTGCCGCGGCGCGCGCCCATGACCAACTCGTCCTCGCCCTCGATCAGCACCGCCAGGGCATAGGCCCCGGTCAGCCGGTCCAGGGTGGCCTTCAGGGCGGCCAGGGGTTCGAGGCCGGTGGCCAGTTCGGAATCCAGCAACTGGGCTATGACCTCGGTGTCGGTCTGGCTCTCGAAGACGCGCCCCTGCGCCTCCAGCTCGCGCTTCAGCTCGGCGAAGTTCTCGATGATGCCGTTGTGAACCAGGCTGACCCGGCCGGACTTGTGGGGGTGGGCGTTGGCTTCCGAGGGCGCGCCGTGGGTGGCCCAGCGGGTGTGGCCGATCCCCACCGTCGAGTTCAGCGGCGCCTCGGCCAGCACGTCCTCCAGGGCGCGGATCTTGCCCTTGGCGCGCCGGCGCTGGAGCTTGCCGCCCACGACCCCGGCGACGCCCGCGCTGTCATAGCCGCGATATTCCAGACGCTTGAGGCTGTCGATCAGCCGCTCCTGGACGGAGGAAATCCCAACGATGCCGATGATGCCGCACATGGTGGCTTTCACATCCTTTGTCGAAACGCGCGCAGGTCGATAGTCTTCAGCGCTGAGCCGCCTTTAGCATTCGCAAACGCGGCGTCGACTAAATCTGGGTTTCGGATCGTTTCCGACCCTAATGAGCACCACGAGAAGTCCCATGAGCAAGCGCGCCTATTTCGGCACCGACGGCATCCGCGGCCTGGCCAACAGCCATCCCATGACCGCCGAGGTCGCCCTGCGCGTGGGGCTGGCGGCGGGCAAGCTGTTCATGTCCCAGGACGACCGGCGTCACATGGTGGTGATCGGCAAGGACACCCGCCTCTCGGGATACATGGTCGAGCCGGCCCTGGTGGCAGGTTTCGCCAGTGTCGGCATGGATGTGCGCCTGCTGGGCCCGATGCCGACCCCGGGGGTGGCGATGATGACCCGTTCCCTGCGCGCCGACCTGGGCGTGATGATCTCGGCCTCGCACAACCCCTATACCGACAACGGCATCAAGCTGTTCGGTCCGGACGGCTACAAGCTGTCGGACGCCCGCGAACTGGAGATCGAGGCCTTGATGGACCAGGGCCTGGCCGACGGCCTGGCCGCGCCCACCAAGCTGGGTCGCGTCGCCCGGGTGGACGATAGCCAGGCGCGATACGTTGAGATCGCCAAGGCCACCTTCCCCCGCCGGCTGAGCCTGGCGGGCCTGCGTATCGTCATCGATTGCGCCCATGGCGCGGCCTACAAGGTGGCGCCGGTGGTGCTGTACGAACTGGGCGCCGAGGTCGTGAAGATCGGCGTCGAGCCCAACGGAACCAATATCAACGAGGAGTGCGGCTCCACCCACCCCGAGGCCATGGTCCGGGCGGTGAAGGAATTCCGCGCCGACATCGGGGTCGCCCTCGACGGCGACGCCGACCGCCTGGTGATCTGCGACGAGAAGGGCCGCGTGGTCGACGGCGACCAGATCATGGCCATCATCGCCGACGCCTGGGCCAGGACCGACCGGCTGACCGGGGGCGGCGTGGTCGCCACGGTGATGTCGAACCTTGGCCTGGAGCGCTACCTGAACGCGCGCGGCCTGAAACTGGAGCGCACCGCCGTGGGCGACCGCGCGGTGATGGTGCGGATGCGCGAGGGCGGCTTCAACCTGGGCGGCGAACAGTCGGGCCACATGATCATGTCCGACTTCTCCACCACCGGCGACGGCCTGCTGGCGGCCCTGCAGGTGCTGGCGGTGCTGAAGGAGAGCGGCCAGCCCATGAGCATGCTGGCCCACCAGTTCGAGCCGGTGCCGCAGAAGCTGGAAAACGTGCGCTTCGCCGGAGGCAAGCCGCTGGAGACCGCCCAGGTCAAGGAGGTCATCGCCGAGGCCGAGCTGCGCCTGAACGGGACGGGCCGGATCGTGGTCCGCGCGTCGGGCACCGAGCCGCTGATCCGGGTCATGGCCGAGGGCGACGACGAGAAGCTGGTAAGCCAGGTGGTCAAGGAAATCGTCGGCGCGGTGAAGAAGGCCGCGGCGTAGCCTCAGCGTCCTTCTCCCCTTGCGGGAGAAGGTGGCCGTTCGGAGAACGGTCGGATGAGGGGTCGCGCTGACCTATCGGGCGAGTCTGCGAGCGTTCAGACCGGGCGTCGGCTTTCGACCCGTTGCAGACGTTGCCACAGGTCGGCTTCTTGGCAAGTCCAAGCTTGCCGCACGACCCATCGGAGCTATGGTCAAGGCTGTCAGCAGAGGGCGGGGCCGATGGAAATATCGCGGCGAGGCTTGGCGGCGGCAGCCGCATTGGTACTGCCGAGCGCCGCAGGTGCGGCTCGAGCGCAGGGCGTGCTGAAGCCCACGGGTCAGGAGACCCTGGGCCCATACTACCCAGTTCGGGCGCCGACTTCGCATGATCCCGACCTCACCCACTTTCCCGGGCGCAAGGGCCACGCCCAGGGCCAGATCATCGAGATCACAGGACGGGTGCTGGACACCTCAGGCCGGCCGCTTCCGCAGGCCGAACTGGTGATCTGGCAGGCGAATGCGGCTGGGCGCTACACGAATCCGCTCGACAAGAACACTGCGCCGCTGGACCCGAATTTCCTCGGGGTGGCGTCGTTCGGCGTGGCGCGTGATGGCGCCTTCCGGCTGCGGACCGTGAAGCCCGGCGCATATCCTGAGCCGTCGGGCACGCTGCGCACGCCACACATCCATTTCGATGTGACAAACTCAGACTATCGGCTGGTGACGCAGATGTACTTCCCAGGCGAGGATCTGAACGCGAAGGACCTGCTTCTATCGACCCTGGCGGCACGACGTCGCGATCCCAACGCCGCCATCTGTCAACCGGCGACGACCAGCGAACCCGGCGTAACCGCGTTCCGGTGGGACATCATCTTGCTGACATGAACCCCCGGAAGCGTCGGCTGCCCGCCGTCGGGCCGGGAGCTGAACGACCGCTTCCCACCCTTAGCGGACGCTGGATTGAAGTAGGCGGAGCTCATCGGCTCGACCGCCAACCGGCGCGTTCTGAGAGACCCCTCATCCGACCCCGCAAGGGCGGGGCCACCTTCTCCCGCAAGGGGAGAAGGCATTCGGCCGATTGTCCCTTTGAGCTGTTTAACACAGGTCGATCACGGGCTGGCCTTTCCGGCCTCCGGAGAAGACACTTTCGCCAAGTGGGCGATTCCCACCGGTGTCTGGAGTCGAGTGATGCCCGATCTCGAAGCGTTCATCCGCGGCCTGCCCAAGGCGGAACTCCACCTTCATATCGAGGGCAGCCTGGAGCCCGAGCTGATGTTCGAGCTGGCCCGCCGCAACGGGATCGACCTGCCCTTCGCCGACGTGGAGGCGGTGCGTGCGGCCTACGCCTTCTCGAACCTGCAGGACTTCCTGGACATCTATTACCAGGGCGCCCGAGTGCTGGTGACCGAGCGCGACTTCCACGACCTGGCCATGGCCTATTTCCGCCGGGTGGCCGAGGACGGCGCCACCCATGCCGAAATCTTCTTCGACCCTCAGACCCACACCGAGCGGGGCGTCGCCTTCGCCACTGTCGCCGACGGCCTGCTGTCGGCGATGGAGGAGGCCAGGACGACGCTCGGCGTCACCTCCAAGTTGATCCTCTGCTTCCTGCGCCACCTCTCCGAGGAGGACGCCTTCGAGACCTTGAACCAGGCGCGGCCCTATCTGGACCGCATCGCCGGGGTGGGCCTGGATTCATCGGAGCTGGGTCATCCGCCCTCGAAATTCGCCCGGGTCTTCGCCGCCGCCCGCGAGCAGGGCCTGAAGCGGGTGGCCCACGCTGGGGAGGAGGGGCCGCCGGAATATGTCCGCGAGGCCCTCGACCTGCTGAGCGTCGACCGCATCGACCATGGCAACCGCTCGCTGGAGGACGCCGATCTGGTCAAGCGCCTGGTGGCCGAGGCCGTGCCCCTGACCGTCTGCCCGCTCTCGAACCTGAAGCTCTGCGTGGTGGACGAGCTGCCGGCGCATCCGCTGAAGCGGATGCTGCGCCTGGGCCTCAAGGCCACGATCAATTCCGATGACCCGGCCTATTTCGGCGGCTATCTGGCCGAGAACTGGATCTCGACCGCCCATGCGCTCGGCCTGACCCGCGACGAGCTGGTGACCCTGGCCCGCAACAGCTTCACCGGCTCGTTCCTGACCCCTGGAGAGATCGCGGTTCACCTGACCGAGATCGACAACTACCTGACCGCGTCCGCCTAGCCGGCCTCCAGCGCCAGCAGGGCGAAGGTCGCCAGCCAGTGCTCGCCCATATAGTCGCCCGCGACCTGTGCCAGGCCCGCGGCGAGATGCTGGTCGGCGGCGGCCAGCGCAACGGCGCGGACCGGATCGGCGGCGTCCAGGGATCCGGCGATGGACCGCCAGCACCAGGCGCGGCTGAGGCAGAGGCCGTCCAGGTGGGCGATCTTGCCGTCGGTTCGGTCGCTGACCGTGGGCGGGGTGAAGAGGGTCGCGGGCCGTCGCTGCGCGGCCTCCGGCAGGAACCGTGCGAACCAGACCCGGAAGTCGGCGGCCGGCAGGATGCGCCGCAGGCACTCGGCCTCGACCAGGGTGGCGGAGAGGAAGTCGTCGCCGCTGGGTTCCCAGGCCGGCGCACTGGCGTCGGCGAGATACCAACCCCTCGCGGTCACAGCGATCAGCCGGGCGAGCTCATGGTCGCCGACCTGGGCTGCGTAGTCCGACGCCAGCGAGAGCGCGAACGCGGTGTTGCCGTGGGCGCCGGTGCGGATCGGATAGGTGGCCAAGGGCAGGAAGGCCTTGAACCGATCGGCGAAGGCCTGGGCCAGGGGACGCAGGTTCCGTCCCCAGGCCGCCTCGTGCCGTTCCAGCTCCGCCCCCAGCATCAGCAGCCAGGCCCAGCCATAGGGCCGCTCGAAGCCCCGGCTGGTCGGGCGGGCGAGGTAGGCCAGTTCGCCGGCCGCCTTGTCCGGGGTCAGGCTGGCGTCGAACAAGGCGCGGATCTCGGCGGCCGGCGCCATGTCTGGGAACCGCCGCAGCAGCCGGGCCAGCAACCAATAGCCGTGGACGCAGGAGTGCCAGTCGAAGCTGCCGTGAAAGATCGGGTGCAACAGCCGGGGCGGCAGCACGTCCTCGTCGCCCGCCATCACATGGTCGAGCTTGTAGGGATAGGGCTTGGTCACATGGCCGAGCGCTAGCCGCGCGAACTTTGCGGCGAGGTCGGGGGTGAGCTCAGAAGCGGAAGACGAGGACATACATCAGGGCCGTGTTGGCGAGCAGCAGCAGGAGGGCGGTGGGGACCTGGGCCTTGATCACCCCGTTGCGGTCGGTGAGCTCCAGCAGGGCGGCGGGTACGATGTTGAAGTTGGCGGCCATGGGGGTCATCAGGGTCCCGCAGAACCCCGACAGCATGCCGATGGCGCCCATGATCGCCGGGTCGCCGCCGAAGCGCATGACGATCAACGGCAGGCCGATCCCGGCGGTCATCACCGGGAAGGCGGCGAAGGCGTTGCCCATGATCATGGTGAAGATCGCCATGCCGAAGGTGTAGGCGGCCACCGCGGCAAGCTGACTCCCGTCCGGCAGCCAGGCCGAGGCGAGGGCGCCGATGGCGGTCCCGACCCCGGCGGCGGCGAAGACGGCGCCCAGCGCCGCCAGCATCTGGGGCAGGACGGCGGCCCAGCCGACCGTGTCGAGCAGGCGGCGGCCCTCCTGCAGCGGCGTGACCGGCCTGGCGCGCAGCATCGGCATGGCGATGGCGAGCGCCACGAAGACCCCGAGGATCAGCGAGACCAGGGTGGCCTGTTTGGGATCGACCAGGCCTGCCAGTTCCGGCCGCTTGAACAGGAAGGTGCCGGTAAGCGCCGTGGCGGGGATGGCCAGGGCGGGCAGGAAGAGCCTGTTCCCCAGCCGCGCGGCGCTCTCGCGGCGTTCCTCGGGGGTGCTGGTGGCCGGGACGCCGTGGCCCAGGCCGCCGAAGCCCGCCACCGCCACCATGGTGATGACCAGCAGGCCGTTGACCAGATCGGGCAGGTGCGATCCGAACAGAAAGCAGACGGCGAACAGACCCCAGAAGGCTGTGTTTTTCCAACGCTTCGGATTGGTCGCGTCGCGGGCGCTGTAGACGGCGATGGCCGCGAAGAAAGCGCCGGCGATGACATAGAGGACCTCGAGGCCGATCATTGGGCCGCCTCCACGGGGCGGGCGTCCGACAGGACGCGGGCCAGGCGGCGGTCCAGCAGCATCAGCCGCGTCCCGTGGATGGCGAGCGCGCAGACGGCGGTGGGGATGGCCCAGACCGAGAGCTGAAGCGGCTCCACGATGATGCCGTTCTGCTCCAGGAAGCCCTTGATCAGCAGGATGGAGGCGATGGCGATGAAGATGTCCTCGCCGAAGAACAGCGCGATGTTGTCGGCCGCCGCGGTGTGGGCGCGGATGGTCTGGCGGGTGTCGTCGGCCAACTCGCCGTAGTGGGTCTCGGCGGCGGCCTCGGCCATGGGGGCGATCAGCGGCCGGACCATCTGGGCGTGGCCGCCCAGGGAGGTGAGGCCTAGCGCCGCCGTGGCCTGGCGCAGGATGAAATAGAGCAGCAGCAGGCGACCGACCGTGGCCGCCTGGATGGCGCCGATCAGGGTCTTGGCCCGCTCCTGGAGTCCAGCCCGCTCGAGCAGCCCGATGACCGGCAGCACCACCCAGACCACGCTGACATAACGGTTTTCCTTGAAGGCCTTGCCGAAGGTCTCGACCACCTCCACCGGCCCCATCCCGCCCGCCACCCCGGTGACCAGGGCCGCCACGGTGACCACCAGCAGCGGGTTGAGGCGGGCCATGAAGCCCACCACGACAATGACGATCCCGATCAGCGACAGCACGCGCGCCCTCCCGAAGTGCGGCCGAACTCTAGCCCAGACGGCTTGGCTTCATAGACCTGAACTGGCGGCTCGTTTGGCGCGTTTCTCCAGGGAGGCGACGCCACTATCCAAGCGGAGAGTTTCGTGACAGCCTCGTAATGTTCGCGCCGCTCGACCGGCACGGCTTTAGAAACGGACTGGGAGTGAAATATGTCGCGACACCCCACCATGGGGCGCTTGTCGCGAGGTCAGACGAAGAGCCTGAGCTCTATCGCCTGCCTTGCCTTCGTCGGCGTCATGGGCGTGGCCTTCTGGGCCGGCGCCGTATGGATCGCCAACACCCTCATCCAGCTGCTGTCCTAGCGGCTTCGGCTCAACGCTGGGGCATGGCGTTGCGCTTGCGGATGATGGAGAATTCGAGGCTGGAAGCCGCCACGGTATCGCTGAGCGGCCAGAAATCCTGCAGCACGCGCACCTCGGCGCCCGCCTCGACCAGGGCCCGCATCGGGTCTGTACAGACCTGTTCGGCGAGCGGAATCACGGCCTGGCGCGATATCCAGTAGCCGGCGTCGCCCAGGGCTAGGTCGAACGTCTCGACCGGCATCTCGTAGACGCGCAGGGTGCAGGCCTTAACCCGTTCCAGCCAGGCCGCCTCAAAGGCCACCACCCGCCGCGCGCGGCCGAGGAACCGGTCGGCGTCGGCGTCAGTGGTCTGCGATCCCCGGCCATAGGTGATGCGCGGGCAATCGCGGGGCAGCAGGAAATTGACCAGGTGGTCCTCATCCACCGCCCAGACGCAGTCGCCAGTGACGCCGGAGTCGGTCGAGGGCGGAGGGCGCGGGTCGAACCGCGCGATGCCGGCCTCCTCGCTGACGTGGAAGAGCCTAGGCACGCCCGATGCTGGCGTACTTGAAGCCGCGCGAGCGGACCTCGTCGGGCTTGTAGATATTGCGCAGGTCGACCAGGACGGGGGCGTTCATCAGCAGCTTCACCCGGTCGAGGTCCAGGGCGCGGAACTGGTCCCACTCGGTGATGATCACCAGGACGTCGGCGTCTTGGGCCACGTCATAGGGATTGTCCTTGAAGTCCACGTCGCGCAGCAGTTGGCGCGCCTCATGGCCGCTCTCGGGGTCGAAGGCCTGGACGCGGGCGCCCATGGCCTGCAGCGCCGGGATGATGTCGAGGCTGGGGGCGTCGCGCATGTCGTCGGTATTGGGCTTGAAGGCCAGGCCCAGCACCCCGACGGTCTTGCCGGCCAGGTCGCCCGAAAGTGCGTCGGAGACCTTGCCGGCCATGTTCTTCTTGCGCTCGTCATTGACCTTGACCGTGGTCTCGATCAACCGCACCGGCGAGCCGGCGTCGGTGGCGGTGCGCACCAGGGCCAGGGTGTCCTTCGGGAAGCAGGAGCCGCCATAGCCGGGGCCGGCGTTGAGGAACTTGTTGCCGATCCGCTTGTCCAGACCGATGCCGCGAGCGACCTGCTGCACATCGGCGCCCAGCGCCTCGCAGAGGTCGGCCATCTCGTTGATGAAGGTGATCTTGAGCGCCAGGAAGGCGTTGGCCGCGTACTTGATCAGTTCGCTGGTCCGCCGCGTGGTGAAGACGATCGGCGTCTCATTCAGATAGAGCGGGCGATAGAGCTCGGTCATCACGGCGCGGGCGCGCGGATCTTCGGTGCCGACCACCACGCGGTCGGGGCGCTTGAAATCCTCGATGGCCGCGCCCTCGCGCAGGAACTCCGGATTGGAGACCACGGCGAACTGGGCGTCCGGGCGGACCTCGCGGATGATCTTCTCGATTTCGTCTCCGGTGCCGACCGGCACGGTGGATTTGGTGACGATGATGGTGAAGCCGTTCAGCAGGCCGGCGATCTCCCTGGCCGCGGCATAGACATAGGAGAGGTCGGCGTGGCCGTCGCCGCGCCGCGACGGCGTGCCCACGGCGATGAACACCGCGTCGGCCTTGTGGATCGCCTCGGCGGCCTCGGTGTCGAAGGAGAGGCGCCCGGCCTTGACGTTCTGGGCGACCAGCAGGTCGAGGCCCGGCTCATAGATCGGGATGCCGCCGTCGCGCAGGCGCTCGATCTTGCTGGCGTCCTTGTCGATGCAGGTGACCGTGTGGCCGAAGTCGGCGAAACAAGCGCCGCTCACCAGGCCCACATAGCCGGTTCCGATCATCGCAACGTGCATGGACTATCCTCGATAAATGGCTTCGGCCGCCTTTCACCACGCCGCGACCGCACCCGCAATCGCCGCGCCGAACCAGAACGGCACATTCGTATCGCGGTGCAGCAAGAGCCGCGCCCGCCGCGCTTGGGGGATCAGACTTCCTGGTTGTAGGCGCCGACGTCCGGCCGCTTGGCCAGGCGCGGCTTCACCTCTTCGCGGAACAGGGCGCGCATGTCGGCGTCCGACTGGGTGCTCTCCACCACCACCACGATCTCGGGCTTGTTGGACGAGGCGCGGACCAACACCCAGGACCCGTCCTCCAGGGCTACGCGGACGCCGTTGACGGTGATCACCTCGACGATCTTGCGGCCCAGGATCGTGCCGCCGGCCTTGGCCAGGGCCTCGTACTCGGCGACCACGTCCTCGACGACCTTGTACTTCACCTCGTCGGCGCAGTGGGGCGACATGGTGAGCGAGGTGTAGGCGATCGGCAGGGCGTCCTTCAGCTCCGACAGCTTCTTGTCCGGGTTGCGGTCCAGCATCGCCAGAATGGCCGCCGCGGCGGTCAGGCCGCAGTCGTAGCCGCGCCCCAAGGGCGCGTTGAAGAAGAAGTGCCCGCTCTTCTCGAAGCCGGCGAGCGCGCCCAATTCGGCGGTCTTGCGCTTGATGTAGCTGTGGCCGGTCTTCCAGTAGACGGTCTTGGCGCCGTTCTTCTTCAGCACGGGGTCGGTGGCGAACAGGCCGGTGGATTTCACGTCGACCACGAAGGTCGCGTCCTTGTGCAGTTCCGACAGATCGCGGGCCAGCATCAGGCCGATCTTGTCGGCGAAGATCTCCTCGCCGGTGTTGTCCACCACTCCGCAGCGGTCGCCGTCGCCGTCGAAGCCCAGGGCCAGGTCGGCGTCGAACTCGCGCACCGCCTTGGCCATCTCCTGCAGCATCTCGTGGTCTTCAGGATTGGGATTGTAGCGTGGGAAGTTCCAGTCGAGCTCGCAGTCCATCTCGACGACCACGGCCACGCCCATCCGGCGCAGGGCCTCGGCGGCGAAGGCGCCGGCCGTGCCGTTGCCGCAGGCGCAGACCACCTTGAGCGGACGCTTGATGTTCACCCGGCTCGAGACGTCGGCGATGAAGCGTTCGGCGAAACCCTGGACGTGGGTCAGTGAGCCGCCGGGCCGGTACTGGCTCAGTCCGCCGAGGACGATCTCCTTCAACCGGCCCATTTCGTCGGGGCCGAAGGTCAGCGGGCGCTGGGCGCCCATCTTCACCCCGGTCCAGCCGTTCTCGTTGTGGCTGGCGGTGACCATGGCCACGCAGGGGGCGTCCAGTTCGAACTGGGCGAAATAGGCGGTGGGAGACAGGGCCAGGCCGATATCGACGACCTCGCAGCCGGCCGAGACTAGGCCGAGCGTCAGGGCCTGCTTGATCGAAGTCGAATAGGAGCGGTAGTCGTGGCCCACCACGATCTTGGTCTGGCCCAGTTCCTGGATATAGGTCCCGAGGCCGAGGCCCAGGGCCTCGATGCCCAGCAGGTTGATGTCGGGGCCCAACATCCAGCGCGCGTCGTATTCGCGAAAGCCGGTGGCCTTCACCAGCGGCGTATTCTCGTACTCGATCGTATTGGGGACCAGGTCGGCGCGCGGAACGGGCAGCATCGGAACTCCATCGGATGGCGTCGGGCGTCGTGTTTAAAGGTGTTCCACCCTTAAGACTATCCGAACGCCGCCCATGAACTTCACGATTGCGACGTTGGTTACATCACGCCGGCGCGAAGCAGGTCGTGGACATGCAGAATTCCCACCGGCCGGCCCTCGTCGACCACGAACAGGACGGTGACCGACGGCGGCGGATCGCTCATCAGGGCCAGGGCCTCCGACGCCAGCATGCCGGGCGGCACGGTCTTCCTGGGGCCGGGGGTCATGACCTCTCCGGCGGTGTGGGTCACCAGGTCGTCGAAGTGGCGGCGCAGGTCGCCGTCGGTGATCACCCCCACCAACCGCCCATCCGATCCCTGTACGCCGACGATCCCCCAGGTCTTGCCGGTCATCACCATCAGGGCCTCGCGCATCGGGGTGTCGGGGGTCACCAGCGGCACCTGATCGGCGCCGTGCATCAGGTCGCCGACCGTGCGCAGCATGGCGCCCAGCTTGCCGCCGGGATGGAAGGTCTTGAAGTCCTTGGCCGTGAAGCCACGCCGCTCCAGCAGGGCGACGGCCAGGGCGTCGCCGAGCGCGATCTGCAGGGTGGTGGACGTGGTCGGCGCATTGACCTCGGCGGTGGCCTCCGTCCCGTCGGCCAGCTCAAGGACCACCGTGGCGGCGCGGCCGAGCGCGCTGTCGGGCGAGGCGGTGATCGCGATCAACGGGATGTGGAAGCGGGTGGCGTAGGCCAGGACATCGGCCAGTTCCCGCACCTCGCCGGACTTCGAGAGCCCCAGGATCACGTCGTCCTGGCCGATCATGCCCAGGTCGCCGTGGCTGGCCTCGGTGGCGTGGACGAAGAAGGCGGGCTGGCCGGTGGAGGCGAAGGTGGCGGCGATCTTGCGCGCCACATGGCCGGACTTGCCGATGCCGGTGCAGACGATGCGGCCCTTCGCCGAGGCCAGGATGTCGACGGCGCGCACGATGTCATCGCCCAGCGCGTCGGCCTGCTGGCGCAGGGCGTCGGCCTCGGTGTTCAGCACGCGGCGGGCCACGGCGACGGCGTCGAAGTTGCTCATCGGGCGGGGGTCCGTCATTTGGTCGGCGAGATCGCCTGGGTCTGCAGGTCGGAGACCGCCGCGCGGGCCTGGCTCAGGCGTTGCTCGGAGGCTTCGGTCTCGCGCTTCATCGCCGCCTGCATCTCGGGCGTGCGCTGGATCGGCGGGCTGCCGAACGGCCCCCATGACCGATCGCCCAGCCCCTGGGGCCAGACCATGGCCAGCGCGACGAGGCCGAGAGCGAGCGCCGCGAGCGCCGGGAAGAACAGGCGATTGAGCATCGGCGCACATATAGACGGCGCTTAGACAAGGAGCCAGCGGGCCTTGACGCTGGCGGCCCTGGCCCTTAGCCCCGCTCGCAACCGCTGAAGGAGCCAAGCGCTTGTCGAAACTGATCCTCCTCCGCCACGGCCAGAGCCAGTGGAACCTCGAAGACCGTTTCACCGGCTGGGTCGATGTGGACCTGACGGCCGAGGGCGAGGCCCAGGCGATCAAGGGCGGGGAATTGATCAAGGCCGCGGGCCTGTCCATCGACCGGGCCTTCACCTCCGTGCTGACGCGCGCCATCCGCACGCTCTGGCTGGCCCTGACCAGCGCCGGCCAGGTGTTCGTCCCCCAGACCACCGACTGGCGCCTGAACGAGCGCCACTACGGCGGCCTGACCGGGCTCAACAAGACGCAGACCGCCGCCAAGCACGGCGAGGCGCAGGTGAAGATCTGGCGGCGCTCCTACGACATTCCGCCGCCGTCCCTGGCGCCCGGCGGCGAGTTCGACTTCGCCAAGGACCGCCGCTACGCCGGCGCCGTCCTGCCGGACACCGAGAGCCTGAAGACCACCCTGGAGCGGGTCCAGCCCTATTGGGACGCAGAGATCGCCCCGCGCCTCAAGGCCGGCGAGACCGTCCTGGTGGCCGCCCACGGCAATTCCCTGCGGGCCATCGTCAAGCTTCTGTACGGCCTGAGCGACGAGGCGATCATCGGGGTCGAGATTCCCACCGGCAATCCGCTGCTGATCGACCTGGACGCCAACCTCAAGCCCACCGCCGCGCGCTACCTCGACGAGAGCCGCGCCACGCCCCTGCCCCAGGCGGCATGAGCGCCGCCGACCAGGACCATATGAGCCGCGCCATCGACCTGGCGCGGACCAATCTCGGCCGGACCGGCGACAACCCCTCGGTCGGCTGCGTGATCGTTAAGGCCGGGCAGGTGGTGGGGGAGGGGGCGACCGCGCCGGGCGGGCGCCCGCACGCTGAGGAACAAGCCCTTGATCGCGCGGGAGAAGCCGCGCGGGGCGCCACGGCCTACGTCACCCTGGAGCCCTGTGGCGCGCGTTCGTCGGGAGGGATTTCGTGCTCGGAGCGGCTGGTCGCCGCCGGCGTGGCGCGGGTGCTGATCGCCTGCGAGGACACCTCGCCCTTCGCCGCCGGTCAGGGCGCCGAGCGGATGCAGGCGGCGGGGATTGAGGTTCAACTGGGGGTTTTGGCGGACGAGGCCAGCGTCCTCTATGTTGGATATCGACCCTGCGACGATTCACCCTAAACAGCTTAAGTTGCGGAAAGAGCGTGTTAATTGCCGGGCGCTAGGATCGGCTCAGTTTCCCCGGGTTTCCCAAGTTCCGCATGTCGATCCTGACCGCGCCCACCCCAGATCTCCCGAAGCTCGGACAGGCCGAGTTCGAAGTCATCTGCGCCAAGCACGACCGCCTTTGGACCTCCAAGCCCGGCGGCGCCCGCGCGGTGTTCGCCTGGCGCGACCTCTCGGGACTGGACCTTCGCGGCAAGAACCTCTGCGACGCCGACTTCACGGGCGCCATCCTGGCCGACTGCCACATGCAGGGCGTGCGGCTGGACCACGCCAACCTGTTCGGCGCCGACCTGCAGAATTCCAACCTGACCGACGCTTCCATGCGCCGGGCCGACCTGCGCGGGGCCTGCCTGCGCAACGCCAATCTCACCGGCGCCGACCTGTTCGAGGCCGACCTGCGCGAAGGCTCCATCGCCGCGGTCGACCGCGACAAGGGCCTGCGCGTGCTGGAGCACCACAACCGGGTGGGCGACGCCAACGGCGCCATCCTGGCCGGCGCCAATCTGGAGCGCTCGCGCCTGTCCGGCGTCATGGCGATCAAGGCGGATTTCAGCGACGCGATCCTGAAGGACGCCAAGATGGTCCGGGCCAACCTCAAACAGGCCAATATGTCCGGCGCCAACATGGCTGGCGCGGACCTGTCCGGCGCCGACCTCGCCGGGGCCGACATGCGCGATTGCATCCTGGTGGGGGCCAAGACCTTCGCCTGGAACGTCAGCCAGGCCGACATGCGCGGCGCCCTGACCGACGAGCCCGCCGGCAAGTCCGTCGAGGACCTGCCGTACAAGACCATGATCCGCGACCATGCCAAATGGTGCGAGACCGGCGGCTCCGAGGGGACGCCCAGCGTGTTCGACAACGCCGACCTGCGGGCCCTGGAGTCCATCCGCGGCTTCAACCTGACCGCGCTCTCGGCCAAGGGCGCGACCTTCTACGGCCTAGACATGGAAGGCGTGCAGCTGCAGGGCGCGCAGCTCGACGGCGCCGACCTGCGCAACTGCAACCTGCGCCGGGCCGACCTGCGCGGCGCGCGCCTGGTGGGCGCCAAGATGTCGGGCGCGGACCTGCGTGACGCCCAGCTCGGCCCCCTGCTGATCGGCGCCGACCGGATGCTGCCGGCCAACCTGACCGGGGCCAGCCTGAAGAACGCCGACCTCGCCCGCGCCGACGTCCGGCACGCCATCATGGTCGACGCCGACCTCAGTCGCGCCAACTTCACCAACGCCATGGTCAAGCAGACCGTGCTCACCAACGCCCAGAAGTGGGGCGCCCGGGGCCTGGAAGACGCGATCTGACGCGCCGTTCGCACGGTTCCCAGTAAGCTTAACGGTTCAGTCGGTCTTGCCCGCGTAGACGACCGGCTTCGTGAGGTCTTCAGGGAGGTCGTTCGTGAACGCCATCGGGCTAATGGGTCGGCGCAGACTATCGGCTGGCGAGATCGAGATGATCGTCGTCGCGCATGAGCGCTTCGTCGCCGGCAAGCCTGGCGGCAAGCGGGCCGCCCTGCGCTTTGTCGACCTCTCCCGGGCCGATCTCTCCGGCCGCGACCTCTCCGACGCCGACCTCTCGGCCTCCATCCTCGACGGCGCCAAGCTGGTCGGCGCCAATCTTTCTCGCGCCAACCTGTTCGGCTGCGACTTGCGTAAGGCCGACCTGCGGATGGCCAATCTCACCCGCGCGGACCTGCGCGGCGCCTGCCTGCGCGGGGCGGACCTCAGCCGCGCGGACCTCAGCCAGGCCGACTTCCGCATCGGCCAAATCGCTATCCCACATCCCAGCAAGGGCCTGGCCTCCCTGTCGCACGAACGCCGTCACGGTCAACTCGACAATGCCGTCCTCGCCGGCGCGACCCTGCACGGCTCACAGATGGACGAGGCCTCGGCCTATGCCGCCGACTTCACCGACTGCTCGCTGAAGGGCGCCAAGCTCGCCCGCGCCAACTGCAAGGACGCCAACTTCGCGGGCGCCATCTTCGACGGGGTGGACCTGGCCGGCGCGAACCTGGAGGGCGCCAATCTGGCCGGCACGGTGCTGTGCGGCGTCGACGTTCGCGCCGCGCGGCTGTCGGACGCCACCAACATGCTGGGCTCCATCGGGGTGGTGACTTCGGAGGCTACGGCCAAGGCGCCGTCCCTGCTGGACCAGGCCCTGTCCAACCACCTGTGGTGCAAGACCGGCGGGCGGGAGGGCCGGCCGGCCATGCTGGACGGCGAGGACCTGCGGCCGCTCGGCGACAAGCTGCGTGGCCTGCGCCTCAGCGCCATGAGCGCCAAGGGCGCCATCATGGTGGGTCTGGACCTCACCGGGACCCAGCTGCAGGGCGCCAATCTGGAAGGCGCGGACCTGCGTGGGGCGATCCTGGATTCCGGCGACCTGCGGGGCGTCCGGATGATGGGGGTCAACCTGATCAAGACCGACCTGCGCGACGCGGTTTTCGCCCCCTTGCCGCTTGGCCCCAACCGCAGTCAGCCCTCGCAGCTGGGCAGGGCCAAGCTGCGCTACGCCATCGCCCAGCGCGCCGACATGACCGGGGTGGTTTTCGACGGCGCCGACCTGCGTGGCAGCGACTTCACCCGGGCGATCATGACCGGCGCCAGCCTGCGCGACGTGGGCCTGGCGGGCTCGGTCGGCCTGGAGATCGTACTGGCCGCCTAATCTCCCGTGGGCTGACGCCTGGGCAAGCCGCTAGGCTCGGGTCATCTCAACGGGAGACCCCAGCATGGACACCGTCAGCGTCGAGACCCGCGGTCGCACCGCCATCGTCACCATCGAGCGGCCCGAACGGCGCAACGCCGTGGACGGCGCCACCGCCCAGGCCCTGTACGACGCCTTCAAGGCCTTCGACGCCGATCCCGCACTGGACGTGGCGGTGCTGCAGGGCCGCGGCGGAACCTTCTGCGCCGGCGCCGACCTGAAAGGCGTCAGCGAGGCGCGGGGCAACGCCGTCAAGCGCGAGGGCGACTTCGGGCCCATGGGCTGCACCCGGCTGGCGCTCGGCAAGCCGGTGATCGCCGCCGTCGAGGGCTACGCCGTGGCTGGCGGCATCGAGGTGGCGGCCTGGTGCGATTTGCGGGTCGCCGCCGAGGGCGCGGTTTTCGGGGTGTTCTGCCGCCGGTTCGGGGTGCCGCTGGTCGACCTGGGGACCGTGCGCCTGCCGCGGTTGATCGGCCATTCGCGGGCCATGGACCTGATCCTTACCGGTCGGCCCGTGGACGCCGCGGAGGCCTACGCCATGGGACTAGCCAATCGGCTGGCGCCGCGGGGCGGGGCGCTGGACGCGGCGCTGGAACTCGCCGCTCAGCTCTCGGCCTTCCCCCAGACCTGCCTGCGCAACGACCGGCTCTCGGCCATCGGCCAGTGGTCGCTGGACTGGGACGCCGCCATGCTGGCCGAGGTCGATGTCGGCCTCGAGACCCTGAGGTCGGGCGAGGCCCGCGAAGGCGCCGCGCGCTTCGTCGCAGGCCAGGGCCGCGGCGGAGCGTTCTGAGCTACCAGTCGGTCTTGCCGTTCACGTACTCGATGGGAATGGCGGCCAGGTCGAGGTCGTCGCCGAACAGCCGGGCGTTCACCGAGACCCGCATCTTGTCGTAGTCGGGCTCGCCGGTGTCGAAGCTCGGGAACTCCGAATAGGTCCCGCAGCCGCAGATCCCACAGTGGTGGTGTTGGCCGATATAATGGCCCCACTGATAGGTCGAGACCCGGTCGCGGGCCGTCAGCAGCTTGAACTGGGCCACTGGGTAGTAGGCGTGCAACGCGCCGCGCTTGGCGCAGAACGAGCAGTTGCAGCTCGTCACCGAAGCCGGCGGCTCGGGAACCTCGAACTGTGTGGCGCCGCAATGGCAGCTTCCCTTGAGGGGCATGGTCGTTCTCCCTGAAATCCGGAGACGATCTTAGAGCGGTCCTGCCGCCACCGTGCTGTCAGCTTGGATCTGAGACCCAAAGAAAAGGCCGACGCGATCACCCGCGCCGGCCAGTCGTCCGAGAGAGGGGGGGGGCGGCGCGTGGGGGGCGCGCCGCCCGGAAGGGAAGTCCACCTAGCTGGGGGGCGGGTTAGGCGGCCTTCTCACCTTCGATCAAGTCGGGCTGGGTCGAGGTGGCGATCTCGATCCGGCGGGGTTTCAGGGCCTCCGGCAGCTCGCGCTTCAGCGAGATGGAGAGCAGGCCGTCGGCGAGCCCGGCTTCGGTGACCACCACGTAGTCGGCGAGCTGGAACCGGCGCTCGAAGTTGCGCTCGGCCAGGCCGCGGTGGAGGTACTTGCGCTGGTCGTCGTTGGCGGCCTTGCGGCCCTGGACGGTCAGGAGGTTTTCCTTGACCTCGATGTTCAGTTCTTCCGGGCGGAAGCCGGCGACCGCGATCTCGACGCGGTAGGCGTTCTCGTCGGTGCGCTCGATATTGTAGGGCGGATAACCGGCGGCCGCGTCGACGCGGGCGGTTTCCAGCAGGTCGGCCAGGCGGTCGAAACCGACGACCGAACGATAGAGCGGGGAGAAGTCGATAGTACGCATGTTGAGCCTTCTTCAGTAAGCAAGGTTGCGACGTGTCGGACGGCGCGCGAGCCAAGTTGGCCTCGTGCATTGCCCGGAAGGCCCGGATGTCCAGCGCCTTCGAGTGCTTAGGTGGGAGGACTGAATTCTGGTTCAAGGGGCGCCTCGCCAGACACCTTGCAAGACGCCTTGCCAGGATCGCGATGCGCACTAGGCTCGCGCCCAATCCGCAAACAGCCGAGGCGCTCGAAAGATGTCCACCCGTCGATTTGTCCTGCTCGCCGCCGGCGCGCTGATGGCGCTTTCCCAGCCTGCCGCGGCGGCCGAGGACAAGGCGCTGAAGGCCGCCGTCGCCGGCGCCCAGCGGGGCGAGGCCCATCTCGCTCGCGACGCCGCGCGCCACCCCCTCGAGACCCTGGCCTTCTGGGGCGTGAAGCCCAAGCAGACGATCATCGAGATCTCGCCGGGCTCCGGCTACTGGACCGAGATCCTCGGCCCCTACGCCAAGGCCACCGGCGGAACCTATGTGGCCGGGGTGGGCGACCTCGCCAATCCGAAGATGAGCGACGCGGGCCGCAAGGCCCGCGCCGACTTCGAGGCCAAGTACGCCGACGAGGCCAAGTTCGGGAAGATCGCCTATGTGGGCTTCGGAACGGTGTCCGGGCCGCTCGGCGCGCCGGGGTCGGCCGACATGGTCATCACCGCGCGCAACATCCACAACTGGATGTGGAGCGAAGGCATGGTCGACAAGTCGATGAAGGACTTCGCCACGGTCCTGAAGAAGGGCGGCGTGCTGGCCGTCGAGGAGCACCGCGCCGATCCGACCCGCGACCAGATCGCCGACGCCCGCGACGGCTACGTCTCCACCGCCAATGTGATCGCCGCCGCGGAGAAGGCCGGCTTCAAGCTGGCCGCCAAGTCCGAGGTCAACGCCAATCCCAAGGACACCAAGGACCATCCCTTCGGCGTCTGGACCCTGCCGCCGTCGCGCTGGACCGTTCAGGGCGGGCGCAGCCAGGACCCCGCCTTCGACCGCGCGAAATACGACGCCATCGGCGAGAGCGACCGGATGACCCTGCGCTTCGTGAAGAAGTAGCCACGCTTTGACCACCGTCTCGGGTCAGTCTAACCCGGACGGTGGTTCCTCGGATGGGGCGAATTCCTTGATCTCAACGGCCCTGCTTTCGCGCCGAAGCGCTTTGTTGAGCGGGCTCGCCCTGGCCTCGTGCGGTCGCAAGGCCGAGACGCCGGCAGCGTCGGCCAAGGGCGCCATGACCTTGCAGGACGCGGTGGCCGGCAGCTGGCGCACCGCCGCCGACAAGGCGCGCGATCCCTGGCGCCATCCGGTCGAGAGCCTGGAGTTCTGGGGCCTGAAACCCGGACAGACGGTGGTGGAGTTCTGGCCCGGCGCGGGCTGGTACACCGACATCCTCGCTCCTTATCTGGCGGCCAACGACGGCAAGCTGATCGCCGCCAATCTCGAGCCCGCCGATCCGGCCGCCACCGAGACGGTCGAGGCCTTCCGCCGCAAGCTGGAGGCCAACCGCAAGCTCTATGGCCCGGTGGAGATCACCGCCTTCGGAGCGACCAGCGGCCCGGTGGCGCCGGCCGGGACCGCCGACCTGGTGCTGTTCCTGCGCAACCTGCACAACTGGATGGCGGCGGGCATCGTCGAGAAGGCGTTCCGCGACGCCTTCGCCGCGCTGAAACCCGGCGGCGTCCTCGGCGTCGAGGAGCACCGCGCCGCGCCGGGCGGGGTGCAGGACGCCCTGGCCGCCGACGGCTATGTCGACCAGGCCTATGCGGTGCGGCTGGCCCAGGAGGCCGGCTTCGTCCTCGACAAGGCCAGCGAGATCAACGCCAACCCCAAGGACACCCGCAGCCATCCCTTCGGGGTCTGGACCCTGCCGCCCGTGCGCCTGACCGCGCCCCGCGGCGAACCCGAGGACCCGGCCTTCGACCGCGCCAAGTACGACGAGATCGGCGAGAGCGACCGGATGACCCTGCGGTTCGTGAAACCCTCCTAGCGCCCGCCCAAACCTCGTCATTCCCCGGATCGTCTTGCAGACGACCGGAGGATGACGAGGTTTGGGCTGTGCCCAGCGGATTAAATTCAGAGCTGCGTCTTGTAGCTCTCGATGATCTGCTCGTCGCTGACCGTTGGCTTGCCCATGTTGAGCTGGTCCATGACCATCTCGGCGCCGGAGGGCAGGGCGGCGCGGTCCACCTGGGCCTCGGGATCCCAGAGCCGACCCCGCATGATCGCCTTCGGACAGTGGAAGAAGGCCTCCTCCACCGCGATGCTGACCACCAGGCGCGGGGTCTTCCCGAACTCCACGAACTGCTCCAGCAGCGCCGGATCGTCGGAGGCCGAGGCCCGGCCGTTGACCCGGAAAACGTCGTCGAAGCCCGGGATCATGAACATCACCCCGATGCGGCCAGGACCGGCCAGCAGGTTGCGCAGGGTGTCGAGGCGGTTGTTGCCCGGCCTATCCGGCAGGAACAGGGTCGCGCCGTCCTCGCTGACATGGACGAAGCCCGGCTCCCCACCCCTCGGCGAGACGTCGATCGAGCCGTCCGGTCCGGCCGAACTCACCACGCAGAAGGGCGAGAGCGCGATGAAGCTCTTCCCGTGCTTCTCCACGTGCGGCAGGGCCTTCTCCAGGACGAGCTTGCCGGGCGGCCGGTAGATCCGGTCGAGATCGGCGAGGTCCAGGGTCTTCATGGCGGCTCTCCACTTGCGAAGCGTTCGCAACTATGCGCTTGCAACCCGGCCTTGTCACCCCAGATGAACGGATGCTCGCGCCCGACGTCAGAAATGGGCCATCTTGTCCGCGTTAGAACGACACGGTCGCTTCACGCTAAAGGCCAGGCATGCTCCGCACGACCCTCTTCGCAACCCTCGTCGCCGGCGCCTTCGCCGTCCCGGCCTTCGCCCAGGATGGCGCGATCCTGCCCGGATACTGGGAGGTGACCAACAAGGTCAGCGCCGTGATCAGCCAGACCAAGAAGGAGACCCGCTGCATCACCCCTTCGGAGGTGCAGAAGTTCATGATGGGGCCGTCCAACCGCCACTATAAATGCGACTATCCCACCCGGGTCTTCAAAGGCGGCAAGATCACGCTGAAGGGCAAGTGCGCCACCAAGAACGGCCACACCGCCCTGCTGGAGGCCACCGGCTCCTATTCGCCCACAACATTCAGGATGGTGGCCGATATCGACACCTCCTGGTCGGGCCTGCCGCTCAGCGGCCGGGCGACCACCGAGGCCAAACGGATATCCGACACATGCCCCGCGCCGCCGGCGGCGGCGTCCTAGACCGAGCTATCGACGGGCGCCGTCGTCCAAAACCCTAGCGGCGCCGTTTACTTGCCGCGCGCCAGGGGCGAAGGTGCCGCTCACTTCCCCGTGAGAGACGATCCCCGCATGGCGACCCTTCAGGAACTGACGCAGCGCGTGAAGGCCGCGGTCGGCGAGGACGCCGGCCTGGGCAAGAGCTTCAAGATCGATCTGCGCGGCGAAGGCTTCATCCATATCGACGGCGACGCGGTCACCAATGAGGACAAGCCCGCCGACCTGACCGTGTCGGTCAAGCACGCCGACCTGGAGGCCCTGGGCCGCCGGCAGCTCGACCCCATGACCGCGGTGATGACCGGCCGGTTGAAGCTGTCTGACATGGGCCTGGCCATGTCGCTGCAGCCCCAGATGCAAGCGCTGTTTTCGAAGCTCGGATGAGACGATCGTGACCGCTCCCCTCATCGCCATTCCCACCGCGCCGATCCCCCAGGGCGGCGAGGCCGACTGGTTCAGCGGCGCCGGCGGCGCCCGCCTTCGCGCGGCCCTGTTCCCGGCCAAGGGCAAGGCCGTGGGCTCGGTGGTGCTGAGCGGCGGCCGCACGGAACCCATCGAGAAGTATTTCGAGGTCGTCGACGAGCTGACCGCCCGCGGCTTCGTGGTGTTGACCCACGACTGGCGCGGCCAGGGGCTGTCGCATCGCGACCTGCAGGACCGCCTGGCCGGCCACGCCGATGGCTACCGGTCCTTCCTGCGCGACTACGAGGCCCTGCTGGCCGCCTATGGCCCGCGCCTGCCCAAGCCCTGGTACGCGCTCGGCCACTCCATGGGTGGCTGCCTGACCCTGCTGGCGCTCGCCCACGGCCAGGCTAAGCACTTCGAGGCCGCGCTGCTCTCGGCTCCCATGCTGGGCGTGCGCACCGGCAGTATCCCCCTGGCGATCGCCCGCGGCCTGGCCGGTCTCAACGTGCTGATCGGCCGCGCCGGACGCTATGCCCGGCCGCCGTCGAGCGCGCCCGAGACCTTCGAGACCAATGTGCTCACCCACGACCGCGTCCGCTGGACGCGGACCCAAGCCCAGGTCGCGGCCCATCCGGAACTGGCGCTGGGCGGCCCCACTTGGGGCTGGCTCGACTTCGCCTTCCGGGCCACCGCCTATCTCGGCCAGACCGGGAACTTGAAAAGCGTGACGATTCCGGTCGTCATCTGCTCGGCGGAAAAAGACAAGCTTGTCGACAACGATGCGCAACGGGCCGTGGCCGCGAAACTGCCGAAGGGTGAGTTCCTCGACGTGCCGGGCGCCTACCACGAAATCCTGATGGAGACGGACACTATGCGGAACATCTTCTTGCGGGCGTTCGACGCTCTGACGGGCAGGTCGCCCGCCCCGGCTCCCGCCGCCAAGCCGGCCGCCGCGCCGGCTCCGGTGGCCGCCGCTCCGGCTCCAACTCCCGCTCCGGCTCCCGCCGCCGCGCCCGCCGCTCCGAAACCCGCGGCCCCCAAGGCTGCGGCCCCGAAGCCCCCGGCGAAGAAGGCCCAGGCCAAGGCCGCCGCGCCGAAGCCGGCCGCCAAGACCGCCGCTCCCGCCAAGGCTCCGGCCGCAAAGGCCGTTGCGGTGAAGAAGGCCCCAGCCAAGGCCGCCGCGAAGCCGGCTCCTGCGGCCAAGGCCGCGGCTCCCAAGCCAGCGCCCAAGAAGGCTCCCGCGAAACCCGTCGCCGCCAAGCCCGCGCCCAAGGCCGCCGCGCCGAAGAAGGCGCCCGCCAAGCCCGCCGCGAAGCCGGCCGCCGCCAAGGTGGTCAAGCCCGCCGCGACCAAGCCGGCTCCGAAGGCCGCGAAGCCGGCGACCGCCAAAAAACCCGCCGCCGCGAAGAAACCGGCGCCGAAGACGTAGCTATTTCGCCGACCGCCGAAGCGCGACCAGGGCCTCGTCCAGGCAGGCCCGGTCGCCGGCGATGACGATCTGGCCGCCGTGCTGGCCGACCGGCGCCCCGCGCCAGTCGGTGACCACGCCGCCGGCGCCCGCGATCAGCGGGATGGCGCTCTCGATGTCCCAGGACTTCAGGCCGGCCTCGATGACCATGTCCATCGTGCCTGCCGCCACCATGGCGTAGGCGTAGGCGTCGCAGCCCAGCCGCGCCAGCTTGGCCGCCGCCCGCACCTGGGTCCAGGCGCCCAGCTCCGGCCCGTCGAAACAGCCCTCTGGATCGGTGGTGGCGATGATGGCGTCGGTGAGCTTGGGGCAGGGCCTAACCTTCAGCGGCCGGCTCCCGCCGCGCGACATCAGCCGCGAACCGCCGGCATGGCCGATATAGAGCTCGCCGAGATAGGGCTGTCCGATGGAGCCCAGCACGGGCTTACCCTGGTGGCGCAGGCCGATCAGGGTGCACCACAGCGGCAGGCCGGCGATGAAGGCCCGCGTGCCGTCGACGGGATCCAGCACCCAGACGAACTCGGCGTCCGGGCGGTCCTCGCCGTATTCCTCGCCGATCACCCCGTGTTCGGGATAGCGCTGCGAGATCAGTTTTCGGATGGCGGCTTCCGCGCCCTTGTCGGCGGCGGTGACGGGATCGAAGCCCTTGGCTCCGCCCTTGTCCTCCAGGCCGTGATCGGCGCGGAACAGCGGCTCGATGGCGGCCGCCGAGGCGGCGTTGAGCTCGATCAGGAAGCTGTCCAGCTCGGAAAGACGGCCGGCGGCGAGGTTGGAGTCGGGCATGGCTCCCGCTTTACCCCGCCGCCGGTCCCCGCGAAATCCCCCCCCAGGGCCCGCGGGTCGCCAATGTCGCGTTGGGCTCAGGCGATGGGATGGTCGCCGTTGAGCGACTTGGCGAGGTCTAGGAGACGGCGACGCGGACGCTCGCCGAGCTGGTAGTAGGCGCGGATCAGGTCGAGGGTTTCCTTGCGGGCGAACATCTCGCCGCCGGCTTCACCTTCGCCCGCGGTCTCGCGCTGGGCGGCTTCGGCGAAGCCGTCGTAGAAGTAGCCGACCGGCACTTCCAGGGCTTCGGAGAGCTGCCACAGGCGGGCCGCGGAGATGCGGTTGGCGCCGCACTCGTACTTCTGGATCTGCTGGAACCGGACGCCGCAGGCGCCGGCCAGTTGTTGTTGGGTCAGGCCGAGCAGCCGGCGACGCCGGCGAAGACGCTTGCCCAGGTGAACGTCGATGTTGTTGCCCATGGGCTCCATATCGCCCCCTCGCATCTGCTTGGAGCCGTCCCAAAACGAAACGGCTTGAGCTGGATCGCGCAAATCGCGCGCCAAGCGAGCGGGGTTCGCGTTGCGCGGAAGGGAACGACGCGACTACTAGAGGAGATGACCCAAGCCAGCCCCTCGCGATGGCAGGATTTCCTCTGGCGCCTCGAGGCCGTGGCCTTCGATGCGGTGATCCTGCTCGCCCGGACCTTGCCGGTGGATACGGTCTCCGACTTCGGCGCCTGGTTTTTCAAGACCTTAGGCCCGCTGACCAGCGCCCATCGGGTGGCTGAGACCAACCTGCGCATCGTCTTCCCGCAGGCTTCCGACGCCGAGATCGGCCGCCTGCTGCGGGCGCAGTGGGACAATACCGGCCGCACCTTCCTGGAACTGCTGATCATGGACCGGATCATCGGCGATCCGGATCGCGTCGAGGTGGTGAACGCCGCCCGCCTGCGGCAGATCGCCGCCAAGAAGGAGCCGGTGGTGTTCGTTTCGGGCCACTTCTCGAACTTCGAGGTGATGCCCGCGGTGATCGTGAATTCGCCCGTGGTCAGCCAGATCACCTACCGGGCGATGAACAATCCGCATGTGGAGGCGCGGGTCCGTGACTATCGCTTCCGCTACGGGGTCCGCTATTTCGCGCCCAAGGGCGGCGACGGCGCGCGCGAACTCCTGGCGGCCCTGGGCCGCGGCGAGTCCGTGGCGCTGATGAACGACCAGAAGTTCAACGGCGGGGTGGCCGCCCCCTTCTTCGGACGCACGGTCCACACCGCGCCGGGCCCCTCCCGCCTGGCCTTGCGGTTCGACACCGTGCTGCAGCCCATGTCGGTGCAGCGCAAGCACAAGGCCCGCTTCCGCGTGGTGGTCCACGACCCGATCGCCCTCACCAAGACCGGCGACATGGCCGCCGACATCGAGGCCGGGGTGCGCAAGATCAACGCCTTCATCGAGGCCCAGGTGTTGGAACGGCCGGCCGAATGGTTCTGGACCCACAGGCGCTGGCCCAGCGAGGTCTACCGGCGCGTGCGGTGAAGCTGTCCGGACAGGCGAGACGGGCGTCCGGACACGACCCGGCTTGAAGCGCCGGCGCGAAGGGCCGATCCAAGAGGCCTTCGATCGGCCTCGGCGAGAGCTTCATGACCGCTTCCACCCACGACGCCGGCCCCGCCGCCGCCAAGTCCTTGGCGGCCGAGGTCGCCGACACCCTCAAGACCGTCGGCGTCGCCCTGTTGATCGCCCTGGTCCTGCGCGTGATCCTCTTCCAGCCCTACACGATCCCCACGGCCTCGATGGAGCCGGCCCTGCTGACCGGCGACTACATCATCGTCTCGAAGTTCGACTACGGCTGGAGCCGCCACTCCATCCCGTTCAGCCCGCCCCTGCCGGCCGGCCGGGTGATGGGCAAGCCGCCGCAACGGGGCGACGTGGTGGTCTTCAAACTGCCCCGCGACGTGCGCGAGACCTATATCAAGCGGCTCATCGGCCTGCCGGGGGACCGGGTGCAGGTGGTCGGCGGGACGGTCTCGGTCAACGGCGTCCCGATCGCGCGAACGCCCCTGGGTCCGGTCGAGGATCCGGGCGAGCCGGGCCTGACGGTGACGCGCGAGCAGGAGACCAAGCCGAACGGCCACACCTACACGACCTTCGATCGCGGACCGGGCCGGGCCGGCGACGAAACCGAGGTCTATGTGGTGCCGGAGGGCCGTTACTTCGTCATGGGCGACAATCGCGACAACTCCCTGGACAGCCGCTGGCCGAGCGAGGTCGGCGTCGGCTTCGTCCCGGCCGACAACCTGGTAGGCAAGGCGCGGTTCATCCTGCTGTCGTGGCGGGGCGGCGCCGAGATCTTCCAGCCCTGGACCTGGGTGAGCCGGTTCGATCCGGATCGCGCCTTCCAGGCCCTGCGATAAGGCCTATCGCCGGGGCGGGGCGCTTGCGGCGCGGTATTCCTCGAAGCTGATCGCGCCGTCGCGATCGCGGTCGAAGCGCGCCAGGTCCTGGAAGGTGACCCGGCGGTCGCCATCGGCGTCCAGGCGGGAGAATTCGCTCTGGGCGCTGGGGCGGGCGAGCGAGGGCAGGGCGATGGCGCCCACCGCCGCGGCGATCATCGCCCCGGCGATCAGGTGGCGGCGCCGACCCTGAGCCGGGCGGACCGCCTCGCTGTCCAGGTGGCGCTCGATGAAGGCGCGAAGCGTGTCGCTGGCCGAGCGACCGTCGGCCCGGCACTGGGCCATGAAGGCCTGCTTGGTCGAATGCGGAATGCGGATCTCAAGGGATTCGCTCTTTTTCAGCTTCTTGGGTTCGAGCATGACGCGACGCCGGAATGATGCGCGGCGCGAGGCCGCCAAGGGTGTAGCCAAACCCATCCGGCGCCCGGACGACAGCAAAATCATGTCCGGACAGGCCTAGCGCGCGACGTCCCCGGTCGGCGGCGCTCCAGGGACGAGGATGGTGAGCAGCATGTTCTCGAGCGTCTGTTGTTCATAGGGCTTGGCCAGGGCCGGCACCTGGGCGAACTGCTCGGTGATGCCGTCGATCCCGTAGCCGGTCGAGAAGATGAACGGCACATGCCGACTGCGAAGCGCCTCGGCGACCGGATAGACCTTTTCCCCGCCCAGGTTGACGTCGAGGATGGCGCCATCGAGCGCCAGCGCCTCGTCCCCGGCCAGGGCGAGGCCGCGCGACACCGTACCGGCCACGTCCACGACCACGCAGCCGAGGTCGGTCAGCATGAATTCGATCATCATGGCGACCATCGCCTCGTCTTCGACGATCAGCAGGCGCAGGCCTGTCAGCGCCGAGCCCATGTGCTCAAGCCGCCATCTGCAGTTTGGGGGAAAGTGGCAACCGCATATGGCAGCGGAGTCCCTCCGGGTCGAAGACCAGCTGAACCTCGCCGTCGAATTCCCGGGCGAGGCCCTTCTCGATGAAGCGTGAGCCGAAGCCGCGGCGATCGGGCGGCGTGACCTTCGGTCCACCCGTCTCGCGCCAGTCGATCTCGACGGCGACCGGGTCGCTTGAGCTGTCCAGGTTCCATTTGACGTGCACCCTGCCCGCCAGGCTGGAGAACGCGCCATACTTGGCGGCGTTGGTCGCCAGCTCGTGGAAGGCCATGGTCAGGGTGACGGCGGCGTTGGGACCCAGGCGGACGTCGGGGCCTGAGAGGTTGACGCGGTTCGACTGGCCCTGGCCGACATAGGGTGCGAGCGTTTGGCTGATGACCCTGGTCAGAGACGCGCCGTCCCAGGCGACTTCCGTCAGCAGGTCATGGGCGCGGGCGAGCGCGCCGATCCGCGCCAGGAAGGCCTCCTCGAACGCCGCCACCGTTTCCGCCGTCCGGCTGGTCTGCATGGCGATCGACTGCACTGTCGCCAGGGTGTTCTTGACCCGGTGGTTCAGCTCGTCGAGCAAGGCGCGCTGCCGCTCCTCGGCGAGCTTGCGTTCCGTGATGTCCAGCGACACTCCGGCCATGCGAACCGGAGAGCCGCGGTCGTCATAGACGGCGCGGCCACGGACCTGGACCCACTTGACCTCACTGTCGTCGGCGAGCGTCCGGCACTCGGTCTCCAGGTCCGCCCCGAGGGCGACGGCCCGGTCCACGGCGCGCTGCAGCCGCTCGCGATCGTCTGGATGGACCCGGGCGAAGAGCTGCTCGTAGCGGTCGACGGGCTCGTCCGGTTCGAAGCCAAAATTCGCGCGGAAGAAGGCCGAGGCGGCCAGGCGGCGGGTCTCCAGGTCCAGCTCCCAACTCCCCAGGCGGCCTGCCTGCAGGGCGAATTCCAACTGCTGCTCGGACTGGCGAAGCGCCGCGCGACCGCGCTCGGTGGCGAGGCTGAGTTGGGCCGCCGCCTCCATCACCTGACTGCGCCGAAGCGCCTCCTCGGTCTTGCCGCGCTCTTCCATCTCGGCCTGCAGCGCCCGGTGGGCTTCGGCGAGGGACGAGTTTGAGACGCCGAGTACGATCACCACCAGCGAGGCCATGACGATCAACATGGCGATGCCGCCATAGCGGGCCGCGCGCCGGGCGAATGGCTCGCTGATCGTTCGCAGATAGACCGAGCCGAGCCGGGTCGCGCCCTGGGTGACCGGCCGGGTCACCACCAGTCGGTCGCTGATCAGGGCGGGCGGCCCGACGCGGTTCGTGGCGGGCAGTTCCGACCCGGCGCGGGAATAGCCGGCGACCAGGCCGCCTTGCAGGTCGTAGACGCCGACGGCCTCCACGTCGTGGTTGGCGCTGAGGGCCGCCACGTATTCGCGCGCCGCCGGGCGGTCGTCGAAGGCCAGGGCCGCGGTCACGCTGCCGGACAGAATGTCGGCCTGTACTGTGACCGCGCGGAGCTTCTGGTCCCCGGCGACCCGCTCGTTGTAAACGGCCATGGACAGTCCGACGACGACCAGACCGACCGCGAGCGCGATCACCAGGCGCGGACCGGGCCGCCATTGCTTCCAGGCATCCGGGCGCGGGATCAGTTTCATCCCTAACCTCCCGGCCTGGCGGAGACAGCGAGGCTCAGGAGCTTCGAGCTGATCGTCACGCCGTTGGCGGCGGCGGCGCCCGTATCGATATCGAAGCGCACGCGGCCGTTCTTGACGACGAACTGGATGACCGCCCCCCCTACGGCCTTGCTCTGGTCCGAGACCGTCAGGACCGGCGCGCCCTTGACGTTGCGAAGCGTGTCGGCGGACGAGCGGCCAGCGGCGTCGCCGAGATAGAGGATATGGCATCCGGCGCCGCTTTCCGCGCTCCGGAGCCGGCGGACGGCCATCGGATGCCCGTCGAGATGTTGGCCGCTGACCGCCTGTTCCAGCACCGTACCGAACGGATCGTTTCCCACGACGCAAAGATGGAAGGGGCTCGATTGGGATGGAAAGGCCGAGGCCGGCCACCGGACGAAGGGCGCGAACTTGTAGAGATAGGTCGCCTTGACGGCGGATTCGGAGGCGCTGGCCTGGGCCCGTCCAGGACCGCCGGAGACGATGGCGCAGATCAGGGCCAGCAGGACTGCGGGCCGTAGGCGATCGAGGCTCCGCAACGCCATGGCTAGAATCTCCATCGCAAGTCGATGAAGACGCTACGGGCCGACTCGACGCCGGCGGCGCCGATCTGAACGTTGGCGCGGCTCGCGCCGAACTCCGAGTGATGGTCGTTCAGCAGATTGGCCCCGGTCAGCGACACCTCAAGTGATCGCGAGATCGTCCAGGCGACGCTCGCGCCGAGCTCAGTGTAGGCTGGCGACGCTGGATTGGGCAGGGCGCCGATCCTGCGTAGGTCGAGGTCCAGGCTGAGCCCGTGGCCGAGATCCATCATCGAGCGTATCGACGCCTGGTGCGTCGGATCGTTCCCGGCGATCTGCGTGCCGACGATCTGGCTGGAGCCCGGTTCATAGCGCAGGCGCTTGCGCAGCCAGTTGGCGCCGCCGGATATCCGCCACCAGTCGGTGACCTGATAGACCCCCCAGGCCTCGACGCCGTAGGTCTCGCCCTCCATCCGGTTGTCGAACACGATCGGCAACCTACCGCCCGTTAGCTCGAAACTCCGCAGATCGTCATAGACGTTGTAGAAGGCGGAGATGGACACCGAGCTCCGCGCCGAGGGTTGGGCGCGATAGCCGAGTTCGTAGGCGATCACCGTCTCGGGCTGGAAGTCGCGCCCCGTCAGCCGCACGCTTGAGGTGCTGGATAGGCCGGTCAACTCGACGAAGTCGCGGTCGAGCCGCGATGGCGCGCGTATGGCCCTGGAGACCGCGGCCCAGATCAAGGTCGTGTCGGTGGGCTTCCAGGAAAGGCGCGCCGTGGGCAGGGGCTCCAGCCCGGCATAGGGTCCGTCCTCGAGCTTCAATCCCAGCGTCAGCTTGAGCGCCGGGGTCAGGGCGATGGTGTCCTGGACGAACAGGTTGGCCAGGCCCTGCCGGCGTCCGACGGGATCGAAGAACTGGGTGCGCGGCGGCGTGGGCATGATCGGGAAGTGGTCGTCGGTGATCCGGTAGCCGCCGCCCCAGACGATCTGATGGGTCTCGCCCCATGAGAAGCTGTGCTGCACATCCAGGTCGTAGGTGCGTAGTCGGTTGTCGAACCGGCCCGGCACCGTCCGTTCCAGCCGGTCGTAATAGGCCTGCAACTGCAGGGTCCCGCCGCGACCTGTTGGGTGCGTCCAGCGGGCGGTCAGGTTGTGACCGGAAATCTCCTGGTGGCGCGAGGCGACCACCTGCTCCGTCCCGCGATAGACGTCGCCCTGCAGGGTTATCAGGTCGTCTGAGCCCGACCAGTCCAGCCGGAAGCCGGCTTGGCGCCGCCGCCAGCCGTCGCGGGTGTCGGCGCCGGAGGCGGTCTCGCCATGGGCGTAGTCGACCCCGTCGGCATAGACGCGATAGGCCAGGGCCTCGCTGAGGGCTCCACCGTATTGCAGGCTGGCGCGGCGCTCGAGATTGCCGCCGCCGACCTCCAGCACCCCGCCTTCAGTCTCGCTCGAGCGGCGGGTGACGATGTTGATCACCCCGTTGACCGCATTGGCGCCCCATAGGGTCGCGCCGGGCCCGCTGATCACCTCCACCCGCTCGATGTCTTCCGGCAGCACGTGCTGGGCGTTCCAGAACACCCCGTGGGAGAAGGGGGTGTAGACGCTGCGCCCGTCGATCAGCACCAGCAGCTTGTCGGCGGCGCTGCCGTTGAAACCCCGCGCCGAGATGGCGTGGCTGCTGGCGGTGATCTGCGCCACATGCAGGTTCGGAGCCTGGCGCAGGATGTCGGGGATGTTCGTCGCGCCGGAGCGCATGACGTCGACATGGGTGATGACGTAGATCGCCGCCGGAGCGTCGCTCAGCGGCTGGTCGGTCTTCGACACCGAGGAGACATCGATATTCGCCAGCTCTTCGATCGAGAGCCGGCTTAGGTCCGCAAGGGCGCCGGCGTTCGGTTCGGTGGCCGCGAACGCATTGAGTGGCGCAAGCAGCACGCCGACGGCGGAAGCGGCGATCAGGCGTGCGAAACGGGACTCCCGCCGTCCACCGATGTTTCCAAGACCCCGCCTCATCGACCGCCCGCAATCGTCAGGATTTCAGCAAAGAATCTCCCCGCCGCCCACGAGTGAATCACTGCGTGAATCACGGGGCAACGATACACGTGGTGGTTTACGACATTGCCAGTCGCGCGCAAGAAGGGAAAGCCCCTCGAGAGCCAACCTGAGGTTGTGATTTACCTGTTGAACTACCGCGAAAGGCCTCAGGCCGGTGCGCGGGCGCCCACCATCAGCATCGGGTCCATATGCCGGCCGCGCCACAGCACTCGCCAGCACAGGTGTGGACCGGTGGCCCGGCCGGTGGCGCCGACCGCGCCGATCGGTTCGCCCTGGCGGACGACCTGGCCGCGCAGAACGTCGACGCGCGACAGGTGCAGATAGGCGCTGACCAGGCCCTGGCCGTGGTCGATGGCGATCAGGCCGCCCTCGTAGAGCAGGCCGTTCTCGGCCAGAGTCACGACCCCGCCGGCCGGGGCGTAGACGGCGGTTCCGTGCGGGGCGGCCAGGTCGATCCCGTAGTGCGGCGGACGCGGCGCGCCGCCGAAAATCCGCTGGCCGCCGAACCGGCCCGAGACCCGCGTGTAGGCGACCGGCAGGATGAAGCCAGCCGCGAAGTCCTCGCGCTCGGCGCGGCTGGCGAACGCCTCGCGCTTGCGCCGGGCCTCCCAGGCGATGCGGGCCTCCAGCTCTGGACTGGCCTTGCGAGTGCTGCGCCCGCCCAGACCGCCGATGTGCTGGATGTCGTAGTCGCCCGGCGAGATCGACAGGGTCCGCACGCTTTCGCCCCCCGGGGCGACGGCGCGGACCACGGCGTTGGGCGCGGCGTCGCGATCGAAGCCGACAACGAAGGCGCCGGTGTCCGAGGCGCGGGTCACCTCCTGGCCGTCGAGGAAGATCTGGGCGCGAGGCGCGGTGCGGCCCAGCGCGAAGCCGCCCTGCTGGTAGCGGCCGCTGAGGTCCAGGCGGGGCGGGGCGCTATAGGCCGGTCCGACCAGCGCGAATGTGGCTAGTCCCGTGAGCGCCGCCCGGCGATTCAGGGGTTGAGTTCCTTCCATCGGGCCGTGGCCTCCGCCGGGGTGGCGTAGGCTTCCTGCAGCGCGGGGTTCCAGTAACGCAGAGCCTCCACCGGGATCTTGGCCTTGGTGACGGCGCAGAGCACATAGCGGCCGGGCTTGAGGACGACGAATTCGCCATCGCCATAGTGGAGGACGGCGAGGTCGGCCGGCTGCCCAGCGAGGTCACGATCATGAGCGTTCATGGGCGGCATTCTAGCGCCCATGGACGGTTTAGAACAGGTCGCCCCGCCTCATACGGTCGGCTGGTCGTGGAATCCGCGGCTGCCGTCGTCCTGCGCCTCGGTGCATTCGACCCGGCTCACCTGGGCCGAGGGCGGCCCGCGGCGGCAGGCCGCGACGAGCTGTTCGGTGCCGGTCTCCGATCCGATGGCCAGGAGCTCCACGGAGCCATCTCGCCGGTTGCGCACCCAGCCGTCGAGCCCCAGCCGCAGCGCCTCTTCCGTGGCCCACCAGCGGTAGCCCACGCCCTGGACGCGGCCATGAATGCTCAGGCGGATGGCGTGGCGCTGCATGCCGGAATTCAACGCCAGCAGGGCCTGCGGGTCTAGAACAGATCGCCCTGGGCTGGCGGGACGACGGGGCCGCGCGTCGGCCGCGCGGGCCTGGGCGCCGGCGGGGCTGAGGTCGGGGTTCCGTCGATGGTCGCCTCGCGGGTCTGGTCGGCGAAGACCAGACGCACGCCTTCGCCGCTGGCCAGCGACCCGCCCTGGCGCACCAGCGAGCCGTCCAGGCGCTCGACCCGGGCGAAGCCGCGCTTCAGCGGCGCGTCCGGGTTCACCGAGGCGTAGAGCTTGCCGAGGCTTGTCAGCCGTTCGCCGGCCCGTTCCAGCCCGCGGTCCATGGCCGGGCGCAGCCGGATCGCCAGGCGGCCCAGCCGATCGGCGCGCACCTCCTGCGGTCGCAGCAGCAGGCCGGGCGACAGCCGCGAGGAGACTTGCACCAGGGCCGTGTGATGGGCCGCTACATTGCGCGACAGCCCCGCGCCCAGGCGGCTGGCGGCCAGGTTGAAGCGCTGCGCGGCCATCTCCACCAGGTCAGGCACGCGACCGAGCGCCCGGCCGGCGTTCTCCACCCGGCCGCGGCGATCCTCCACAGCCCGGCCGCCACCGCGGTGCAGGCGCGCCGAGAGGTCGGCGATCCCGGCGCGCAGCTCGGCCAACACCGGCGTGGCCATCTCGGCCGCGGCCGTCGGCGTGGGCGCGCGGCGGTCGGAGACGAAGTCGATCAGGGTGGTGTCGGTCTCGTGGCCCACCGCCGAGATCAACGGGATGGTCCCGGCGAACACGGTCCGCGCCAGGGTCTCGTCGTTGAACGCCCAGAGATCCTCCACCGAGCCGCCGCCGCGGGCGACGATGATGATGTCCGGTCGTGGTACGGGCCCGCCGGGTTCGAGGGCGTTGAACCGGGCGATGGCGTTCCCGACCTGGGCGGCGGCGGTCTCGCCCTGGACCACCACCGGCCAGACGATCACCCGGCAGGGCCAGCGGTCACGGATGCGGTGCAGGATGTCGCGGATCACCGCCCCGGTCGGGCTGGTGATCACGCCTACCACCGCGGGCATGGCGGGGAGGGGCCGCTTGGCCGACGGCTCGAACAGGCCTTCGGCCTGCAGCTTGGTCTTCAGCCGCTCCAGTTGGGCCAGTAGGGCGCCGACCCCGGCGGCCTCCATGGTCTCGATGACGATCTGGTAGCGGGACCCGGCGGGATAGGTGGTGATCTTGCCGGTGACGATCACCTCCAGCCCCTGCTCGGGCCGGACGGAGAGGGCGCGGACCGAGCCCTTCCACACCACGCCGTCGATGGCCGCGCGCTCGTCCTTGAGCGTCAGATAGACGTGGCCGTTGGAGTGGAAGGTGACCTTCGAGAGCTCGGCGCGCAGGCGAACGAAGCCGTAGGCGTCCTCCAGGGTGCGCTTGAGCGCGAAGGCCAGCTCCGAGACGGAGTAGGCCTTGGCGTTGGAGTCGGTGTCGACGTCGGTCATCGGGGAGGAAGGTAGCGGGGTCGGGCGCAAACCCAACCCCCTAGCTTGGATGGGGCTTCAAAATAGGCGGGGCGCGTTCGGCGACGATACGCATCGCCCTTCAGTATGAACGCGCCCGCGACCCATCCCCCCGGAACTCAGATCTCGAATCTAGATGTAGCGCCGCAGCGAGCGGGCCAGTTCGTTGGCGCCCGAGCGCTTCTTGGTCTGGGCCGGCTGATAGGCCACCCGGGCGTGCTCCATGCAGTAGGGACCGTCGTCCTGACGGCGACCGCAGAAGGTGAAGCCGTCGCTGGACGGATCGCCGATCGGCCACTTGCACATGTGGGCGCCCAGGGTCAGCACCGTGGCGGTGCCGGGAGCTTCCTCGACATAGCGGACGGGCGAGGGGACCGGCATGTTGTTCTGCGCGGTCGCCGGCTCGGCCAGGCGACGCGGCGCGGCGGGCTGCACCGCCGGACGGGCGGGACGCGGCGCCTTGAACACCGGGCGGGCGGGCTTGGACGGCGTGGCGCGGCCCGAGAGCCCCAGGCGGTGGACCTTGCCGATGACGGCGTTGCGGGTCACCCCGCCCAATTGTTTCGCGATCTGACTGGCCGATAGGCCGTCCTGCCAGAGCTTCTTCAGATTCTCGACGCGTTCGTCGGTCCAACCCATGTCTGGCCTCCACCGTTTGGCAACGTCCCGGCGCCGCCCCCGCGGTGGTGTCCGGGATCAACATCTTGTGGCAGCACGCTTTTGCGGGCTCCATCAACTACTAGATATCGTAACCAAATCCCTAACGGCCACAATAGGCGCCACACGCTTAGTCCACAGGAACAAGATGTAGCGTCGTCACGCCACACCCTTGCGATCTGCGCGCGGCGAGCGCACATCGGCGGACATGAAGGATGTTCCCGACGCCCCGGCGGTCATTCCGCCCCTGCCGCGCGACTATCACGGCTTCAACTGGGCCGGCTTCTCGACCCTCTACCTGCGCGAAATCCGCCGGTTCTGGAAGGTGGGGATGCAGACCCTCGCCGCCCCGGTGGTCACGGCCCTGCTCTATATGATGGTCTTCGTGGTGGCCGTGCGCGGCGCGGCCCCGCCGATCCACGGCACGCCCTTCGCGACCTTCGTGGCGCCGGGCCTGATCATGATGCAGATCCTCAATAACGCCTTCGCCAACTCGTCCTCATCGCTGCTACAGGCCAAGTTCAACGGCCTGATCGGCGACTTCATGACCCCGCCGCTCACCCCGCTGGAGCAGGTCGGCGCCTTCGCGCTGGGCGCGGCGACGCGCGGCGTCGTGGTCGGCGCGGTCACCTGGCTGGCGGTGCTGCCCTTCGCCAGCCTGCCGATCATCCACCTGTGGGCGATCCTCTATTTCGGGATCGGCGCGGCCCTGATCCTGGGCTTCCTCGGCATCATGGCCGGGCTGTGGGCGGAGAAGTTCGACCACATGGCGGTGGTGACCAACTTCATCATCATGCCGCTGACCTTCCTGTCGGGCACATTCTACCTGGTCGACAAGCTGCCCGAACCGTTCCGCACGGCCAGCCACTTCAACCCGTTCTTCTATCTGATCGACGGCTTCCGCTACGGCTTCATCGGCCACGCGGAGGGCTCGCTGATCGCCGGCATGGGCATGACGGCGGGCCTTGTCATGGCCTTCGCCTTCACCTGCCTGTGGATGTTCGAGACCGGCTACAAGCTGAAGACCTGAGACCGCGCACCCAGGCTGCGACGTGGCCGGCCGGATGTTCGCCGCGCCAGCCTAGCCGCCCGGCGCCAGCTCCAGGCGTGGGGTGCCCTGGACCTCCAACCGGATCTGACCGCGCCCCGGCCGCGTCAGCCGGACGGGCGCGGCCTTCTCGTCCAGCCGCCGGCGCAGCAGGATCAACCGGGTCTCGAGGTTGTCCTTCAGGTCGGGCAGCCGAAGGCTCGGTTCGAGTCGGACCTCGCGATTGGTGAAGTCGCGCCGCCCCGTCTCCACGAACACCTGCAGCAGGTGAAACAGCAGCCGTCCGGGCACGCCCTTGATCAGATAGGCGTCGTCGATGAACAGGCTGTCGTCGAAGCTGAAGGACTTCACCCGAAAGCTCCCGGCGACGACGTCCGCCGCCGCGTCGGCCGTCGTCCGAACAACGGGCGCGGTTTCGCGGGCCTCAAGTTCGGCCAGGCGAAGACTGGCGGCCAACTGGGCGCCGATCAGGGTCAGGGCGTCTTCGTCCTCGGCGGTGAAGCTGAACCGATCGGGAGACTCCGCGAACAGCACGCCCATCGCCTTCCCGCGGCTGATCATCGGCGCGGCGAGCTGGCTCTGGGGCTCGACCAGCCCAGGCAAGGGAATGAAGCGCGCCGCATCGATCTCGGCCGAGTCTCGAACGGCCTCGGCGAACCGCCGCCCTCGGCTCATGTCGCTGAGGCGGACCGGTCGCAAGGTCGCGGCGGCGATGCCGATGGAGCCATCCCCCAGCGCCACCTCCGAGCCGACCCCGCCGACCGCATAGCCGCGGCTGGCCAGGGTGGTCAGGCGTGGAGCGCCTTCATCCAGCGAAAGGACCATGACGTTGGCGAAGCCGAGGTCCCGCGTCAGTCCGTCGAGTGTGCGGTCGATCATGGCGTCGGCGTCCGACTGGGCGGCGACCGCCGCCGCCAGCCGCGCGGCCAACGCCAAGCGCTCCCCATCATGGACCGGTTCCGGCGGCTTTACGGCGACTGCGGCGGCGGCGGCGGGCACCGCGCGGCAATCGATCACGCGATAGAGGTCGGCGCTGCGCAGAGCCATGACCTCGCCCACGGCGTGCTGGGAACTGATGGCCTTGAGTTGGGCGGCCATGCGCTCGAAGGTCTCGCCCTCGGCCAACGATCGTTCGTAGGCCAGATCGAGCGCGTATTGCTGTCCGGTCCGCCCATCGACGACCACCACCGCGGCGCGTCCGGTGGCCTTCACGTTGGCGACGGTCTTGGAGAAGAACTGGTTGGAGAGGGCCACGTGAGCCTCGTCCACCAGATAGACCTGGGAGAGGTAGGAGACGTTGGGCGTGCCGGCGGGGTCGAGAGTCGCGACGATCGACGGGATCACGCCTTCCAAGCAGTCGCGGATGGCGCTGAGGGGTACGCTCATGGCGCGATCTGGGCGAGCTGCGCGCCGGCTCCAGGGCCCGGGGTCTGGGCGAAGGTCGACCTGGGCTGCAATCTCAACCTCACCAGCCCAACGCGGGTGAGCCAGTGGTCGATCTGGTGAGGCTGCAGCCCCAGACCCAGCAGCTCCCTAGTCATGTCGTCCGCATATCGCTCTGCCACCGCCTGATCGGCTGGATCCATGGGTGAGACGTCCAGAACCTCGCCCTTGATCTGGAAGGTCTTGTAGTCGGAGGGCCGGCAGGCGGTGAAGGCGATCTGCGAACCGGCCACGACGCCGCTGAGAACGTCGGCCCACTGGCTGGGGGAAACGAAGATGTCGATGGCGTCGCGTCCGGACGTCACGCGGGCGCCGATGGCGCGGCCGATGGCCGGAAGGCCCGCGGCGCTTCGCGTCGCGAGTATCATCATCACCGGGCCTTGAACAAAGGCCGCCAAGTCCTGGTCGATCACGCGCCGCCACCCCATTGCGGTTCGCCGCGACACTAACCGCATAGCGTAATCTTAGGAACGCCGTTCGCTCGATAGGAACCATTTAGGATGAGGGCGCTGGGAGCCGCGTCTAGACAGCATCCATCGAAACCCGCCGCCGCGACGCCTTCCGAGCGGCCAGATGATGAGACGCCCCATGTCCGACACCGAATTCCTCACCCAGGCCGTCGCGGGCCGCTGGGACATCTATGGTCCAATCCACAAGGGGCTGCGGCTCGCCCACGGCGACATGGCCGCCCGGCTCGGCCGCGCAGACTTCACCCGCGGCCAGGACGAGCTGCTGGCCGATCTCGCCGGCCACCTGGCGCTGGGAGCCAAGCACCTGGCCCACGAAGAGACCCATATCCACGCCGCGCTGGAGGCCCGCGCGCCAGGTGCGACCGCCGATCTCAACGCCCAGCACGACCATCACCGGGCACGGTTCGACAGCCTGGCCATCGCTATCTGCGCCGTGCAGCACGCCGCCCCCGCCGACCAGCCCATGCTGGGCCGGGTGCTCTACCTGGCCTTCACCGGCTTCGTCGCCGAGGACCTGGAGCACATGCGGCAGGAGGAAACGATCATCTGGCCGCAGCTCTGCGCCCTGTTCACTGACCAGGAACTGGCCGGGATGGAGATGGCGATCATCGGATCGCTGGCGCCGGAGGAGGTCATCGCGTTCATGCGCCTGATGCTTCCGGCGATGAATCCCGCCGAGCGGACGGGCCTGCTCAGCGGCATGAAGGCGGACGCCCCGGCGGAGGCCTATGCGGCGGTGATCGAATTGGCGGCGCGCCCGACCCTCCCGGCCAACGATTTCGCGGAGCTCGAGCGCCAGGGGCTTGTCGCTTGAGGCCCCATGCGTCGCGCTGTCACCGAACCGAAGATTGACAGACCGCTGTTCGAAGCCGAAAACGCCAGGCCTTCCGGTCCCCGTCGCTCAAGCGGCGGGGATGCTTCCGTTTTGGAGGGTTACCCCGTGTCCGAAAAGACCGCGCCTCAAGCCGCGACCGTTCCCAACGACCACATCATGGGCGTCTACAATCGCGCCCCGCTGGCGTTCGAACGAGGCGTGGGCGCGCGCCTCTACACCACGGACGGGGAGGAATACCTCGACTGCATGGCCGGCATCGCCACCACGGGACTGGGCCACGCCAATCCCAAGTTGGTCCAGGCGGTGAAGGACCAGGCCGAGAAGCTCTGGCACGTCTCCAACGTCTTCACGATCCCGGGCCAGGAGAAGCTCGCCAAGGTGCTGACGCAGGCCACCGGCCTGGACGTGGCCTTCTTCACCAACTCCGGCGCCGAGGCCATCGAGTGCGCGATCAAGACCGCGCGCAAGTACCATTGGTCCAAGGGCCATCCGGAACGCATCGACATCATCGGCTTCGACGGCTCGTTCCACGGCCGCACCCTGGCGGCGGTGAACGCCTCGGGCAACGCCAGCTATCTGGAGGGCTTCGGCCCGCGCATGCCGGGCTTCATCCAGCTGCCCTTCGATGACTTCGACGCCCTCAAGGCCGCCGTCGGCCCGACCACCGCGGCGATCATCATCGAGCCCGTCCAGGGCGAGGGCGGCGCCCGCTCGCTGTCGGAACAGAGCCTCAAGGACCTGCGCCAGCTCTGCGACGAGACCGGGACCCTGCTGATCCTCGACGAGATCCAGTGCGGCCTTGGCCGCACCGGCAAGCTCTTCGCCCATGAGTGGGCCGAGGGCGCGACCCCCGACATCATGGCGGTGGCCAAGGCGCTGGGCGGCGGCTTCCCGGTCGGCGCCTGCCTGGCCACGGCCGAGGCCGCCTCCGGCATGAGCGTCGGCTCCCACGGCTCGACCTACGGCGGCAACCCGCTGGCCATGGCCGTGGCGCTGGCCTCCATGGAAGAGCTGACCAGCCCCGAGCTGCTGGCCAACGTCCGCGAGGTCGCCGGCTATTTCAATCAGCAGTTCACCGGCCTCAAGGATCGCTATCCGGACGTCATCCTCGACATCCGCGGCAAGGGCCTATTGATCGGCCTGAAGCTGGCCACGCCGAACCGCGAAATGATGCAGCACGCCCGCGACCAGCATCTGCTGATCGCCGGCGGCGGCGACAACTGCGTGCGCCTGCTGCCGCCGCTGAACCTGACCCTCGACGAGGCCCGCGAGGCGGTCGAGCGTCTGGAACGCGCCTGCGACGCCGCCCGCGCCAAGGCCAAGGCCGCGGCCTAGGACATCAACCGCTCATCCCGGCGAAGGCCGGGACCCAGGTGAAACCCTCCGCTCTCGCCAGATGAATCTGGGTCCCGGCCTCCGCCGGGATGAGCGGAGTATTTGGAATTCCACCGATGACCCAACCCGTGAGACATTTCGTCGACCTCTGGCGGCTCTCAGGCGCCGACCTGCGCGCCATCCTGGACGACGCCGCCGCTCGCAAGGCCGCCCGCCGCGGCTGGACCCAGGGCCGCGTCGATCCCGACGCCCCGGCCTCGGAACGCACCCTGGCGATGATCTTCCAGAAGAACTCGACCCGCACCCGCTTCTCCTTCGACGCGGCGATGCGCCAGCTGGGCGGCGACGTGATCATCTCCACCGCCGCCGACATGCAGCTCGGCCGCGGCGAGAGCATCGAGGACACCGCCAAGGTGCTCTCGCGGATGGTCGACGCCATCATGATCCGCGCCAACAGCCATGAGGACGTGGAGCGGCTGGCCTACGCCTCCACCATCCCGGTGATCAACGGCCTCAGCGACAAGGGTCACCCCTGCCAGATTCTCGCCGACCTGATGACCTTCGAGGAGCATCGTGGGCCGGTGGCCGGCAAGACCCTGGCCTGGGTCGGCGACGGCAACAATGTCTGCGCCAGCTTCATCCACGCCGCGCCCAAGCTGGGCTTCCGGCTGAAGATCGCCAGCCCCGCCATCTACCATCCCGACCTCATGGACCTGGCCCGCGCCCAGGCCGAGCAGGGCCAGGTGGAGGCCACCGACGACCCGCGCGCCGCCGTCGAGGGCGCCGACTGCGTGATCACCGACACCTGGGTCTCCATGGGCGACACCGACCATGACGAACGCCTGGAGGCGCTCGAGCCCTACCAGGTCGACGAGGCCCTGATGTCGCTGGCCGCGCCGGAGGGGGTGTTCCTGCACTGCCTGCCGGCCCACCGCGGCGAGGAGGTGACCGACGCGGTCATCGACGGTCCGCGCAGCCTGGTCTGGGACGAGGCGGAGAACCGCATCCACGCCCAGAAGTCGATCCTGGCCTGGTGCTTCGGGAAGATCGGCTGACCTTCCAACTCGTCATCCTCCGGGCTCGCGAAGCGAGATCCGGGGGACCCAAGCGGCCTGGCAAGTTCTGCAACTCGGCTTGGGTCCCCCGGATCGTCTTTCAGACGACCGGAGGATGACGAGTTTGGGTGACTAGAAGCCAAGCTCGCAAACCTGGCGCTAGCGCCCTATATCCCCGCACCATGCCGAACTCGCCGCTGCCCATCGCCCCCGACGACCTCGTCGCCCCGTTCCAGATCGAGGGCGAGACCGTGCGCGGCCGCCTGGTGCGCCTGGGTCCCGCGGTCGACACGATCCTCAAGGCCCACGCCTATCCCGAGGCGGTGGCCAACCTGCTGGGCGAGGCCTGCGCGCTGGCGGGCCTGGTGGGCTCCAGCCTGAAGTTCGAAGGCCGGCTGATCATCCAGGCCCAGGGCGACGGACCGGTGCGCTACGTGGTGGCCGACTACGACACCTCCGGCGCCCTGCGCGGCTATTGCCGTTTCGATCCCGACGCGGTGGCCGAGGCGGCCAAGGGTTTCATACGCCCGGGCGCCAAGACCCTGCTGGGCGGCGGGGTGTTCATCATGACCGTGGACCAAGGCGCGGACATGGACCGCTACCAGGGCGTCACCCCCATCGAGGGCGAGACCCTCGCGCTCTGCGCTGAGCAGTATTTCGCCCAGTCGGAACAGACCCCCACCCGGGTGCGCCTGGCGGTGGGCCAGGCCGACGCCGGCCACGGGCCGCACTGGCGGGCCGGCGGCATGCTGATCCAGAACATCGCCGAGGACGAGGCGCGTGGCTCCCACGGCGAAGCCTGGCGTCGCACCCAGGCCTTCTTCGAGACCATCGGCGAGGACGAGCTGCTGGACCCGACCATCTCGGCCGAGACCCTGCTGTTCCGGCTGTTCCACGAGGACGGGGTCCGGGTGTTTGAGCCCAAGGCCCTGCAGGCCTTCTGCCGCTGCTCGCAGACGCGCATCGAGGGCGTGCTGCGCTCCTTCGGCGCCGAGGAGCAGGCCGACATGGTCGAGCCCGACGGCAAGATTCGGGTGACCTGCGAATACTGCTCCACCGTCTATGTGGTGGAGCCTGAAACCATCGCCGCCGCCTAGGTTGGCGGCGCCAGGGGCTCGCCCTTCGAGAACGCCACCCGCCAGGTGCGCACCTCGCCGACAAACAGACCTGCGGTGACGGCCGGGTCGGCGGCCATGACGGCCTTGGCCTCGTCCAGGCTGGCCGCGCGCAGCAGGATGACCCCGCCGTCGACCAGCGGCGCGGCGCCCTCGGTGTTCACGGTAGGTCCGGCGGCCAGCATGCGGCCCTCGGCGAACAGCTTTCGCATGTACGCGCCGTGCGGCCCCATGGGTTGGTCGCGCAGGGGTTTGCCGGCCAGCCAGGCGGGGCCGGTCTTGTAGTGGATCACATAGACGGTCGGGATCGTGGCCGGCGGCTTGGCGGGTTCGGCCACGACCGGAGCAGCGGCCAAGGCGAGGATCGCGGTGGCGAGCGCGAGTCTCATGACGGACTCCAGGGTTTCAGGCGCGGGAGCCAACGCGGCACGTTTCTCACATACGCATCATACTGATCGGGGAAGCTGCGCCGTAGGGTTGGTTCCTCGTATGTCAGAATGAAGGCGTGGAAGAGCGCCCAGATGACCGCTCCATAGGCCAGGGTCCAGGGGCTGGCGAAGACGAGGGCCTGGCCGAGGATCAGGGCCGTCACCGCCAGGTACATCGGATTGCGCACGTGCCTGTAGAGGCCGGTGACCACCAGAACCGCCGGCGGCGCGATCGGCGCCGGCGTGCCGTGGCCTTGCCAGGCGAAGCGCAGGAAACAGGCCACCAGTCCGGCGAGGCCGGCCCCGCACAGCAGGGCGCCGGCCAGTAGCGGCAAGGGGCCCTCCAGCAGCGGCGAAGGGGGCGACCACTGTCGCACGAGCCAGGGCAGCAGCCCCGCGATCGTGCCGGGCGCCAGGATCAGGAAGGCGGCGGATCCGATGAGCGACTCTGTGCGGGACATGACGTGACCTCGCGAGACGATTGGATCATGTCATGATAGGCGCGGGAGGCGGATGTGGAAGATCATGAGCTCGAAGACTTGGCCGTCGTGGCGCCGGCCCTGCTCCAGGCCCTGGAGGCGCTTGGCTTCGTCGCCCGCTACCTGAACCCCCCGGACCTGCCGCAGGTCATGCAGGCCGTGGCGGGGCGGGACGCCGATCTGCGCGCCGCCCTCGGCCGCCTGGCCACCTGGCCCGAGAACCTGGCCCAGCTTCGAGGTCCGCTGGAAGCCGCCGGCGCCGAGGCCCTGGCCGCCTTCGACGAGCTGGGCGAGGCGGGCGACCTGCGGGCGATCTTCCGCGCCCTGCGCCACCCGCCGCGCGCCCAGGAGGCGCTCTATCCGCTGGCCGCCGTCCTGCCCCCTGTCAGCCGCTACTTCCTCGATCCGGCGACCCGGGGCGACGCCGACCTGCAGGCGCGCTTCGCCCAGGCGCCGCCGCGTCCGGACACTGGCGTCATGCATGTGGACAACGAGCCCGGCTCCCGTGGCGGTTTCTCGATGTACGTGCCGGAGGACTACACCCCCGATGTCGCGTGGCCGTTGGTGGTGGCGCTGCATGGCGGCAGCGGCAATGGCCGCGCCTTCCTGTGGAGCTGGCTGCGCGACGCCCGCAGCCACGGCGCCATCCTGGTGGCGCCGACGGCGGTCGGGGGGACCTGGGCCCTGGCCGGCCCCGACCACGACACCCCGAACCTCAATCGGATCGTGGACGGCGTGCGCGCCCAGTGGAACATCGATCCCGCCCGCCTGCTGCTGACCGGCCTGAGCGACGGCGGGACCTTCAGCTATGTGACCGGCTTGGAGCGGGACTCGCCCTTCACTCACCTGGCCCCGATCGCCGCCTCATTCCACCCAATGATCGCCCAGATGGCCGATCCGGACCGGATTCGGGGCCTGCCGATCCATCTGGCCCACGGCGAGCTGGACTGGATGTTCCCCATCGACGTGGCGCGCCAGGCGCACGAGGCCCTGTCGGCGGCCGGCGCCGCGGTGACCTATCGCGAGATCGCCGATCTCAGCCACACCTATCCCCGGGAGCTGAACCCGGAGATTCTGGATTGGCTGAGCACGACCGCGCGGGACTAGGCCGCGTCCAGCGCTCGGCTGACATCGCGGACCAGGTCGCCGGAGCCCTCCAGGCCGACGCTCATCCGCACCCAGCCCTCGGTCAGGCCGATCTCCAGGCGTTGTTCCTCCGGCATCGAGCGGTGGGTGGTGGTCGACGGATGGGTCGCCATGGATTTGGCGTCGCCCAGGTTGTTGGAAATGTCGACGATGGCGAGCGTGTCCAGGAACCGCCAGGCCGCCTCGCGGCTACCCAGGTCAAAGGCCACCACATTGCCGCCGCCGCTCATCTGGTTGGCGATGATCGCCGCCTGCGGGTGGTCCGGACGGCCGGGATAGATCACTCGCTTGGCCTTCGAGTGCGCCGCGATGGCGTCAGCCACCTTGCCGGCGTTCTCGGTCTGGCGGCGGACCCGCAGCTCCAGGGTCTCCAGGCCCTTCAGCAGGACCCAGGAATTGAACGGCGACAGCGCCGGCCCGGTATGGCGCAGGATGTCCTTATAGGCCTCGGTCATCAGCGGCTCGGCGCCCAGGATCGCCCCGCCCAGCACCCGGCCCTGGCCGTCGATGTGCTTGGTGGCCGAATAGACGACGATGTCCGCGCCCAGTGCCAAGGGCTTCTGGAAGATCGGGGTGGCGAAGACGTTGTCCACGACCAGCTTGGCGCCGGCCGCGTGGGCCACGTCGGCCACGGCGCCGATAGCGGTCACCTCCAGCAGCGGGTTGGCCGGGCTCTCCACCAGGAAGGCCTTGGTGTTGGGCCGCACCGCGTTCTTCCAGGCCTCGATATCCGTGGCGTCGACGAAGGTCACCTCGACCCCGAAGCGCGGCAGCCACTCCGAGACGATCCAGCGGCAGGAGCCGAACATGGCGCGGGCGGCCACCACATGGTCGCCGGCCCGGACCAGGCCCTGCAGGGCCACATGCACGGCGGCCATGCCCGAGGCCGTCGCGCGGCAGGTCTCGGCGCCCTCCAGCAGGGCCAGGCGGTCCTCGAACATCTGGGTCGTCGGGTTGCCGAACCGCTGGTAGATGAAGCCCGGGTCCTCGCCCGAGAAACGCCTGTCGGCGGCGCCGGCGCTCTCATAGGCGAAGCTCTGGGTCAGGAAGATCGCCTCGGAGATCTCGCCATAGGGCGAGCGGGCCATGCCGCCCCGCACCAGCTTGGTCTCCTGCTGCCAATCGCGCGGATCTTCGGCCATGGGGGATCTCCAGTTCAAACAAGGCAGCGCCTTCTACCCGGCGAAAACGACCGCCGCCACAGCGGAAAAACTGTCGCGGCGCCCAGGCGAACGCGGTCTGCGCCTTGCCAGACTCGTACCGGGCGGCGAGTGTCGCCCCGATGACCGACACCCCATCCAAGGACGCCGCCGGCATCCTGCCCTGCCAATCCATCGACGACCTGATCGCCAGCGGGGCGATCACGTCCGTCCTGCCCTTCGACCATGACCAGGTCCAGCCGGCCAGTCTGGACCTGCGGCTGGGCGCGCGCGCCTGGCGGGTGCGGGCCTCCTTCCTGCCGGGCCTGGGCCGCACGGTGCCCCAGCGCATCGCCGACGTGGCCATGCACGAGCTGGACCTGACCAAGGGCGCGGTGTTGGAGCGCGGTTGCGTCTATATCGCCGAGCTGCAGGAGGGCCTGGCCCTGCCGCCGGGGGTCTCGGCGCGGGCCAATCCCAAGAGCTCCACCGGCCGGGTCGACGTCTTCGTGCGGCTGCTGACCAACAATTCCGTGGCTTTCGACGATGTGGCCGAGGGCTATGCCGGCCCCACCTATATCGAGGTCGCGCCCCAGACCTTTTCGATCCTGGTGCGCACCAACACCCGGCTGAACCAGCTGCGCCTGAAGCGCGGCGCCCCGCCCAAGCTCTCGATCCGCAGCGTGGGGGTCGAACTCTCCGACCTCACCGACGGCATCGCCGGGTTCCGCGGCCGCCGCCACGCCGGCGTCGTCGACATGGACCATGTGGACGGCCACGACCCTAAGGATTTCTGGGAGCCGCTGTTCCCGCGCCGGGGCGAGCTGCTGCTGGATCCCGGCGAGTTCTACATCCTGGCCTCCAAGCAGGCGGTGGAGATCCCGGTGCTGCAGGCCGCCGAGATGACCCCTATCGACCCCTCGGTCGGCGAATTCCGCGTCCACTACGCCGGATTCTTCGATCCCGGCTTCGGCACCGAGGAGGCCAAGGCCGTCGGCTCCAAGGGGGTGCTGGAGGTCCGCAGCCACGAGACCCCGTTCCTGCTGGAGGACGGCCAGACGGTCGCGCGCCTGGTCTACGAACCGCTCACCGAGAAACCCGCTCGGCTCTACGGCGACCAGGGGTCGCATTACCAGCGCCAGGGTTTGAAGCTATCAAAGCACTTCAAGGTCTGGTCGTAGCTTTCAGCCCCAGGGGGGCCTGTGGGGCGTTTATCGGCGATCTCGAGCGCCGTGGCGCTCCTCCTGAGCCTCCTGCCTGGATGGGCTGGCGCGGCCCCGGCCATGTGGCTGGTGCGCGACGCCGACACCGAGATCTACCTGTTCGGCACAATGCACGTGCTCAGCCCGGCGGCGGCCTGGCGCACCCCGGCCTATGAGGCCGCCTATGAGCGGGCCCAGACCGTTTGGTTCGAGGCCGACCTCACCACCGCCGATCCGCCGGCCCTTACCGACCTGGTCGCCCGCTACGGCGTCGATCCCGAACGGTCGCTCAGCACCAAGCTGGCGAACCACGAACTGCGGGCGCTCAAACCGCTGCTGGAGCGCGGTCGCGTGCCCCTGGCGCGGATCGAGCACATGCGCCCCTGGGCCGCGGCGCTGATGCTGTCCACGCGGTCCCTGGGCCAGGCTGGCGGGACCGTGGAGGACGGCGCCGACCTCGCCGTCACCCGCCAGGCCAAGCAGGCCGCCAAGACGGTGCGCGCCTTCGAGACGGTGGAAGACCAGATCCGGATGTTCGCGGGCCTCTCCGAACCGGGGGAGGTCCAGTACCTGGCCGACGTGATCCGCGAGCGTTCGGCGCCGGTCCGCCGCCGCGAGCCCTCCCTGGAGCAGGCCTGGATCGCCGGCGACATGACCCGGCTGGGCCCCGGCCTGGTGGAGGGCATGCGTCAGGCCAGCCCCGAGTTCTACGACATGCTGCTGCGCCGCCGGAACCTCGCCTGGGCGCGGACCCTGGAGCGCGAGATGGCCGCCCCCGGCGGGGTCCATCTGGTCAATGTCGGCGCCCTGCACATGGTCGGCGACGACGGCCTGCCGACCCTGCTGGCCGCGCGGGGCTACGAGGTCCGCCGCATCCAATAGTCAGCCGACGACCACTTCCTCGCGCCGGTAGATCGAGCGTTTCGGCGCGGCCAGCACGCGGCGCAGCATCGGCTCGAAGGCCTCCAGGGGCATCGACTGGTAAGCCGGGTCGAAGCTGTTCTGGTCGTACTGATGGCAGAACTGGGCGGTGTATTCGAAATCCGGATGGCCGCGGAACTGGTCGCGCATGTCGCGGTCCAGGCCCAGATAATGGAAGAAATAATAGCCCTGGAAGATGCCGTGCTTGTCCATCATCCAGAAGTTCCGCTCCGAGACATAGGGCTTCATGATGATCGCCCCGATCTCGGCGTGGTTGGACGGGCCCAGGATGTCGCCGATGTCGTGCACCAGGGCGCAGACCACGTATTCCTCGTCGCGGCCGTCCTTGAAGGCGCGGGTGGCGGTCTGCAGGGAGTGCTCCAGCCGGGTGACGGCGAAGCCGCCGCTATCGGCCTCCAGCATCTTCAGGTGGGCCAGGATCCGGTCGGGCAGTTCGTTGCGATAGGGCGCGCCCGCCCGGCCGATGGCCATCCAGTCCTCGAGTGTGCCCTCGGTCATGGCGTGGAACCTGGCGGCGTCAGGCGCAGCGTCGTCGGCCATGGCGGCCTCCCTATCTTATCGTTGTTCAGGCCATGGTGCGGCGAGGGCGCGCGAAGGTCAACGAGGGCGCTTGGCCCCGGGCGATCTCCCGTCTATGTTCCGCCCCCGGCCGCCGCCCAGGCGGACCGCATGCGGGCGTAGCTCAGGGGTAGAGCGTCAGCTTCCCAAGCTGAATGTCGTGGGTTCGAATCCCATCGCCCGCTCCATGTTTTCAATGACTTAGCGGAAATCCAGAGCGGCCGTCCTGGACCGTCGTGTCGGCCAAACCGTCAGTCCTCGGCGATCTCGCTCGCCTTGCGGGTTTCGGGCATGCGCAGATAGACCAGCAGCGAGAGCGCGATCATCGCGGTGACGTACCAGTAGAAGCCGCGTTCCAGGTCGATGCTCTTGAACCACAGGGCGACGTACTCGGCTGTCCCACCGAAGATGGCGTTGGCCAGGGCGTAGGGCAGGGCGACGCCCAGGGCGCGGATATGTGCCGGGAACAGCTCGGCCTTCACCACGGCGTTGATGGCCGTGTAGCCGGTGACGATCACCAGCGCGCCAAGGGCGAGCAGGAAGGCCGTGAAGGAGTTGTCCGCCGCCTCCAGCAGCCGGAAGATCGGATAGGTGAAGAGGGCGCCGCAGGTCCCGAAGGCGATCAGCAGCGGCCGGCGGCCGATCCTGTCCGACAGCCAACCCGCCAGCGGCTGCAGCAACATGAAGACGAACAGGGCCGCCGCGGTGATCTCGGTGGCCGCCTCCCGGCTGAAGCCGGACGTGTTGACCAGGAACTTCTGCATGTAGGTCGAGTAGGCATAGAAGGCGAGCGTGCCGCCGGCGGTGAGGGCGATCACCAGGAAGGCCTGGCGCGGATAGTGGCGGAACAGGATCCAGCCGCTGGACCCCATGCTGGCGGTCGCCTTGACGTTCTGGAAGCTCTCGGTCTCCATGAGCCCGCGCCGGATGTAGAACACCGCGATGGCCAGGAGGCCGCCGATCCCGAACGGTATGCGCCAGCCCCAGCTTTCCAGGTCGGCGGGCGGCAGGATCGACTGCAGGACCAGCAGCACGCAAAGCGCCAGAAGCTGGCCGCAGATCAGCGTCACGTATTGGAAGCTGGAGAAGAAGCCGCGCCGTTCCCGTCCGGCCATCTCGGAGAGGTAGGTGGCCGACGCACCGTACTCGCCCCCCACCGACAAGCCTTGCAGCAGGCGCGCGGCGAGCAGGATCAGCGGCGACAGCGCGCCAACCTGGGCGTGGGTGGGCGCCACCGCGATCATCAACGAACCCAGGCACATCAGGGTGACCGATAGCGTCAGTCCCGACTTGCGGCCGTTCCGGTCGGCATAGACACCCATGATCCAGGCGCCGAGCGGGCGGACGACGAACCCCACGGCGAACACCGCCGCGGCGCTCAGCAGCTGGGCCGTGGGGTCGTCGGAGGGGAAGAACGACGGCGCGAAATAGAGCGTGAACGCCGAGTAGACGTACCAGTCGTACCACTCCACCAGGTTGCCGGTGGACCCCCCGATGATCGATTTCAGGCGGCGTCCGCCTGCCAGATATTTCGACACCCACACCTCGCCAATGCGTCCAGGACAACCGCTTCTGTCGGTTCCTGAACGAACCGGCGCCTGGTTTTCCGCCATGCGCGGTCGCCGCATTCCGCCTGGCCGACGGGACGGCGGGGGCGTCTGGACATCGTCGCGCAAGCGTGCGCGGACTGTCATCTCATTGTCGTGGAAGTACGTGTCGGGGGCGCGGGATGAGCGAACTGCTCGTTCGGTTGGAGTGGTTCAAAGCCGTCATTCTGCCTCACGAGGCGGCCGTGCGTGCGCGCCTGCGGCGCATCTGTCCGGCTGGCTTTGATGTGGAGAACCTGGTGGCCGAGAGCTTGGCCCGCGCCTATCAGGTTCAGGATTTTGCACGGGTCACCGCTGGCCGCGCCTACCTCATGACGGTCGCCCGCAACCTGCTGATCGACGCCCTGCGCCGCGAGACCATCGTGTCCCTGGACTTCGTCGCCGACCTCGATGTCCTGCGCTCCGACGATGCGGCGGTGGAGCGGCAGATCCAGGCGCGGGACGAACTGCGCTGGCTCCAGCGTCTGGTCGACCGCCTGCCGCCGCAGCCGCGAAAGGTCTTCTTGCTGCGACGCGTGCATGACCTTTCTCTCGCCGCCATAGCGGTTCAGATGAGCCTGTCCGTTTCCACGGTCGAGAAGCATCTTGTCAAAGCGCTCAAGCTCGTGGCTCAGGCGCGAGCGGAACGTGAGGATGACGAGTTTGGGCGAACCGCCCCACAGGACGTACGATTGGCAGGCGATCGACGATCAGGCGGCCGCCTACGTCGCTAGGCTGGCTTGCGGCGTCAGCCCCGCGGAACGTCGGGAAATCTATGCCTGGGTGGGCGGCGACCCGCGCCACGCCGTGGCGTTCGCGCGCATGGAGGCGGCGTGGGAGTCCGCCGAACGCCTGCGCGCCTCTCCCCCGTCGCTTGATCTGGCCGTCGAGGCCGTCGGCCACGACAGGTCGGCGCCGACAAGGTCCACGGAGGGATCGAGCCGGCGGCGACTGATGTTCGGGTCACTGGCCGCGGCGAGCGCGGCCGTCGCAGCGACCGTGGGCTGGCGGCTGGTCAGCAATGTCGAATTACATCGAACGGGCGTGGGCGAGCGGCGCCAGGTCGTCCTGGCGGACGGATCGCGGGTGACCCTGAACACCGCCTCCACCATAGAACTTGCCTTCACCGACAAGCAGCGGCGCATAAGGCTGGTGAGGGGCGAGGCCCTGTTCGAGGTCGCACACGACGCCGCCCGTCCGTTCCTGGTCGACGCTGGCGCCGCGCGTTTCCGGGCGCTGGGCACGGCGTTCAACGTGCGGATGCGACCCGACGTGGTGGAGTTGACCGTCACCCAGGGCGTCGTCGGCGTCGTGGCCGAGGCCGGTCGCGGCGAGACGCCGGTGGCCGCGAAGGTCAGGGCGGGCGGCGGCGCGGTGGTCCGGTCCGGCGCCGTGGCCCCCACCGCCCTCGACGACCAGCACCTTCGTCAGCGCACGGCCTGGCAGGAAGGGGTGCTTGAGTTCGACGGCGAGTCCCTCGCCCAGGTGGTGGGCGAGTTCAATCGCTATCGCCAACAGCCCATCGTGATCGGCGACGCCCGACTTGAGGCGCTGCGGATCGGCGGCCGTTTCGAGGTCGACGAGGCCGACAAGTTCCTGGCGGCCTTGACCACCAGCTTCCCGATCGAGGCGATAGCGACGGCCGACGGTGGCGTCCTGCTGGTGGAACGCCAGTGAGCTGACAATTTTTCACGGGCCATATGGCGGTGGTGCAACCGCGGTCCGTTCGATGGGGTAGGGCGTCGCATAGGGGGCTTTGCAACATGCCGAATTTCCACCGTCTGTTCTGGGCATCGTCGACGGCGGTCGCCGCCGTGGCGTTCGCCGCGCCGGTCGCCGCGCAGAACGCCGTCACGAACTTCGACATCGCATCCCAGCCGATGCAGGGTGCGCTGAACGCGCTCTCCGCCCAATCGGGCGTGCGGTTGCTCTATCCCTATGAGCGGGTTTCGGGCCTGACCTCGCCGCCGGTGCGGGGACGCATGGCGACGCGCACGGCGCTCGACCAGATCATCGCCGGCTCAACGCTTCGCGTGGTCATGGTGCAGACGGACCTCATCGCGCTGTCGGCCTCCCGGCCACGGGCCGAACTTATCCGGACGGCCTCCGTCGGGCCGGCCTTCGCCGCGGTCGCCGCCGCCGCGCAGGACGAGGGCGGCGGCGTTGCGGTCAAGCCCGCGGAGCCGCAGGAGCTCGAGGCCGTGGTCGTGACCGGCGTTCGCGGCGCGCCGCGGACCATCATCGACAGCCCGACGCCGATCGACTCATTCTCGGCCACCGAGCTGGAGAAGTCCGGCCGGGCCGGCGTCTTCCAGGCGCTGCAGACCCTGGCGCCCTCCTTCAATCTGCCGTTCCGGGCCGGAGGCGGCACCTCCACGATCATCGCGACAGGTGGCCTGCGGGGCTTAAATCCCGACCAGACCCTGGTGCTGATCAATGGGAAGCGGCGGCACAAGACCTCGCTGATCAACGCGGTTTCGTCGCTCTACAACGGATCGGTTCCCGCCGACCTGGACATGATCCCGACCGCCTCGATCGAGCGGATCGAGGTCCTGCGCGACGGCGCGGCGGCCCAGTACGGCTCCGACGCCATCGCCGGTGTCATCAACATCATCATGAAGGGCGACACCGACGCCGGGCTGCTCAGCGCCACCTACGGCCTGAACTTCGACCGCAAGGACGGCGACCTGACCCAGTTCGCCTTCAACAAGGGCTTCAGACTCGGCGACGCCGGCTTCGTGAACGTTTCGGTGAATCGCAAGGACCAGCGGCTGTCCAACCGCGCCTATCCCATTGCTCCCAGCATCCAGCTGTTCCCGCTGGTCGGCGGCGTCCGCGATCCGCGTGAGGCCACCATCGACCGGCTGGTGACCAAGAACTTCGGCCAGTTGCCGCAGACCAACACCACGTTCGGCTTCAACGGCGAATACGATTTCGGCAAGATCGCGCTCTACGCATTCGGCACCTACTCGAAGCGTGAGTCCGACCTCCCGTTCACCTACCGCACGCCCAACAACGTCAACACGACGCCGGCGCTCTACCCGCTTGGCTATCGGCCGAACGAAGTGGTCAACGAGGACGACTACGAGTTCACCAGCGGCATGAAGGGCGACCTGGGCGGCTGGGAGTGGGACCTCTCCACCGGCTACGGCAAGAACAAGGCCGAACTGCACACCTCCAACACCGAGAACGCCAGCCTCGGCCCGGCCAGTCCCAAGACGTTCTACATCGGCACGCTGCAGTCCGACGAACTGACCAGCAACCTGGACGTGACCCGCGGTTTCGCGCTTGGCGAGTCCAGCCTGCAGGTGTCCTTCGGCGCCCAGTACCGGCGCGAGGGCTACAAGATTTTGGCCGGGGAGCCCGCGAGCTACGCCGAGGGTCTCTATCGCGCTCCGCCCGGACAGCCGTTTGCTGGCGTGGCGCCGCAGACCGGCGCCCAGGCGACGCCTGGCTTCCGCCCCGCTGACGCCAGCACCAGCCATCGCGACTCCAGGGCGGTCTATGGCGAACTGGGCTGGGACGCGACGTCCAGGCTCTTCATCGGCGCCGCCGCCCGCTACGAGAACTACAGCGACTCCTCGGGCGACACCCTCACGGGCAAGCTGACCGGCCGATATGAGCTGACCGACTGGCTCTCCCTGCGCGGCGCGGTCAGCAACGGCTTCCGCGCGCCGGGCCTGGCCCAACAGCACTACGCCGCCACGTCCAGCCAGTTCCGGACCGTGGCCGGGGTGCCAAACCAGCTGCTGCTGATCAAGACCTTGCCGGTCAGCGCGCCCGAGGCCGTCGCCCTCGGCGCGAAGCCGCTGACGCCCGAGAAGTCAAAGAACCTCAGCGCCGGCCTAACCCTGCAGCCCACGCCTGGCCTGGACATCACCATCGACGCCTACCAGATCGAGGTGGACAACCGGATCGCGATCACCAGCACCCTGACCGGGACGGCGGTGAGCAACATCCTGATCTCCAAGGGTCTCTCCGGCGACCTGTCGGCCCAGTACTACACCAACGCCATCGACACCCGGACCCGCGGCATCGACGTGGTGGCGACCTACCGCTACGACCTCGGCGACTGGGGCCGGCTGCGGGCGAACGCCGGCTTCAACTACGGCAAGACCAAGATCCTCGACATCATCCCGAACCCGCCCGAACTGACCGCGCTCGGCGCCGGGTTCGTCCTGTTCGGGCGCGGCAGCCAGGGTTTCCTGACCACCTCGTTCCCCAAGAGCAAGGTCGCGCTGGGCCTGAACTGGGACTGGAATAAGCTGAACCTGAACCTGCGCTCGACGCGCTATGGCAAGTTCACGGTCATCGCCGACCTGCCGGCCCAGGACCGCAGCTACGGGGCCAAGTGGATCACGGATCTCGAGGTCAGCTACAAGGTCCTGGATCAGGTCACCTTGGCCGCCGGCGCCAACAACCTGTTCAACGAGTACCCGGACAAGAACGGCATCTACAACGCCGCCACGGGCAGCGGCCATTTCCCCGGCACCTCGCCGTTCGGGTTCACCGGCGGCTCCTGGTACGCCCGGGTGCAGTACACGTTCTGAGGACGGGGATCGGGAGACGCGCTGTGTATTTTCCCAGGAATCTGATGATCGCCGCCGCGTTGGCGGTGAGCCTCGCGGCGGCGCCGGCCGCCGTCCAGGCCGCTCCCAAGGGTGAGATCCTCTACGACACCTACGGCGTGCCCCACATCTACGGGAAGGACGAGGCCTCGGTCTTCTATGGCTTCGGCTACGCCACGGCGCAGAACCACGGCGACGTGGTCGTGAAGCTCTACGGCCAGGCTCGCGGTCGCGCCGCGGAGTACTGGGGGGCGGCGGAGGTCGAATCCGACAAATGGGTGATCGCCAACGGCATCTATGAGCGCGCCAAGGCCTGGTACGCGCAGGAGCCGGCCAGCTTTCGCGCCAACCTCGACGCCTTCGCCGCGGGCATGAACGCCTATGCGAAGGCCCACCCGGAAAAGCTCGACCCCGCGGTGCGTCAGGTCTTCCCGATCACCGGCGTCGATGTCATGGCCCACGGCCACCGGCTGATGAACTACGTCTATGTGGCGCCCCAGGCGCGGACCATGGGCGGCAACGCCGACGCAGGCTCGAACGCCTGGGCCGTCATGCCCAGGAAGTCGGCCAGCGGGAACACCCCGCTGTTGGCCAACCCGCACCTGCCTTGGGCGCCCAGCCAGCTCACCTATTTCGAAGCCGACCTGAACGGGCCGGGCATCAAGATGTACGGGGCGACGCAGGTGGGCCTGCCGGTGCTGCGCTTCGCGTTCAACGACCGGATGGGCTTCACCAACACCGTCAACGGCGTCCTGGGGGCCACCAACTACGAATTGAAGCTCGCCGACGGCGGCTATCTCCTCGACGGCAAGGTGCGGGCGTTCGAAACCAAGGCCGCCAGCCTGAAGGTGAAGCAGCCGGACGGAACCCTCCGCACCGAGCCGCTGGAGCTCCGCTCGTCGGTGCACGGGCCGGTGTTCACGCGGGCCGACGGCAAGACGGTCGCCGTGCGTGTCGCCGGCCTCGATCGTCCCGGCGGACTTCGCCAGTATTGGGACATGGGTAAGTCGAAGAGCTTCGCCGACTACCAGGCGATCATGCAGCGCCTGCAGGTGCCGTCGTTCAACATCGTCTATGGCGACCGCGAAGGGCACGTCCAGTATCTCTACAACGGCATCCTGCCCAAGCACGCCGATGGCGACGTCGCCAAGTGGGGCGGGCTGGTGGCCGGCGACACCTCGGCCACCCTGTGGACCGACACCCACCCCTATGAGGACCTGCCCAAGGTCATCGATCCGCCCAGCGGTTACGTGCAGAACACCAACGATCCGCCGTGGGTCTCGACCTGGCCGCAGGCGATCCAGGCCAAGGACTATCCGGCCTACATGGCCAATAAGGGCCCGATGTCGTTGCGCGCTCAGCAGTCGTCGCACCTGATGGCCGATCCGGCGAAGGTCACCTTCGACGACTTCGTGGTCCGCAAGCTGACCAACCACGTGCTGATGACCGACCGGGTGCTGGACGAACTGCTGGCCGCCGCCGCGCAGAGCGCCGACCCTGATATCCTGGAAGCCGCGGCCGTGCTCAAGGCCTGGGACCGCACCGTCGACGCCGACGCGAAGGGCGCTCTGCTGTTCGAGGCCTGGGCGCGGAAGTTCGCCGGTCCGACCTACAACAACGACGCCAACTATCGGGTCCGCTGGGACCCGGCCAAGCCCATCGACACGCCCGTCGGCCTCAAGGACCCGACCCAGGCCGTGGCCATGTTGAAGGCCGCGGCTCAGGAGGCCAAGGCCAGCTACGGGTCGATCGACCGCCCGTTCGGCGAGGTCTCCCGCTTCGCGCTCGGCAAGGTCGACCTGCCGGGCAACGGTGGCTTCGGCAATACCGGCGTCTTCCACGTCATGACCTGGAGCCCGCTCAAGGACGGCAAGCGCACGCCCGTCCACGGCGAGACCTGGGTGTCGATGGTGGAGTTCTCGACGCCGATCAAGGCGCTGGGATTGATGAGCTACGGCAACTCGACCCAGCCGGGGTCGCTGCACCGCAGCGACCAGCTCGAGCACCTGTCGAAGAAGACCTACCGTACCCTATGGACCACCCGCGCCGAGGTCGAGAAACACCTCGAGTCGAAGGTCCCCTTTTGATCCGCAGGAGATGACGATGCCTCGACGCTGGATGCCGGCCGCCATGGCGGGCGCCGCCCTAGCGGTCGCCGCCACGGCCGCCGCCGCGCCGGACCCGGCGTTCGCCCCGATCCAGCGCGATCTGCTGGCGATGCCGGGATCGCTGTCCAACGCCTGGGCGGACTTCGACAACGATGGAGACCTCGATCTCGCCGTCTCCCTGAAGAGCGGCGAGATCCGCCTCTATCGGAACGACAAGGGCGCGCTGGCCAGTATCGGCGGCGCGATGGGCCTGCCCACCACCGGGAGCGAGTTCCGGGCCCTGAGCTGGGGCGACTATGACAGCGATGGCTGGGTCGACCTGCTGGCGGGCTCAAGCGTTCCGGCCAAGCCCAGCGCGGTCTTTCACAACAGGGCCGGGAAAACCTTCGTCGACGTGGCCGCCGAGATCGGCCTCACCCTGCCTGGGCGGTCGGCCCGCCAGAACAACTGGATCGACTACGACAACGACGGGGATCTCGACCTCTACGCCACGGATCGGATCGGCGAGAACAAGCTCTATCGCAACGACGGCGGCAAGTTCACCCAGGTGTTCGTGGGGGCGGGTCCCACCGTCGCCCGCTCGACGGTGGGCGCATGCTGGCTCGACTACGACAAGGACGGGGACCTGGACCTGTTCCTCGCCAACCAGTCGGGCAAGACCGACGCGCTGTGGCGCAATGACGGCGCCGCGTTCGTCGACGTGGCCCCCACGCTCGGCATGGACACCCCGGGCCGCAGCACCGACGAGGGCGGCGTCGGCTGCGCCGTCGGCGACTACGACAATGACGGCGCCCTGGACATCTTCGTCCCGAACTACGGCCATAACGCCCTGTGGCGTGGAACCGGCGACGGCGGCTTCACCAACACCGCGGCGGCGACGGGTGTGGGTGTCGAGAACCATGCGGTAGGCGCGGCCTGGGGCGACTACGACAACGACGGCTATCCCGACCTGGCGGTGATGTCCTACGAGGGCCCGGCCGGCCAGCAGACGCCGTTTGATCGGCTGTTCCACAATCAGGCCGGCAAGACCTTCACGAACGTGCTCACCAAGGGCGGTCTGCTCGACGCCGGGGACCACGGCGTCGCCTGGGTGGATTATGACCGGGACGGAGCGCTCGATCTGTCGGTGACCCAGGGCTACAGCCCCGTGGGCGGGCATTTCCTCTTCCGCAACCTGCTTCCCAAGGCCGCCGCAAGGCAGAGTCTGCAGGTCACCGTCGTCGACGCCAAGGGCCATTTCACCCAGGCCGGCGCCGAGGTGCGCGTCTATGGTCTCGACGGCAAGCTGCTGGGCGCGGGCCAGGTCTCCACCGGCGGCGGCTATGGCGCCCAGGGCGCCACGCCCGTTCACTTCGGGCTGCCCGGCGCCTCGCGGGTCACGGTCGAGGTGACGTTCATGAGCGCGGCCGGCCGCAAGGTGCAGCGGCTGGAGAAGATCGACGTGAAGGCCTATTCGGGCAAGACGCTGGTGGTTCGACGCGCGTCCTGAGCGGGAGGCGCTGACGGCCAGCGCCGCGCGCCGCGCTTAGTAGGCGTGGTCCTTCCTCGCCTTTCGGACCGCGACCTGGATGGTGTCGAGCGCCTTGGCCGCGGCGTCGGCGGACGCCTTGGCGGCGTCGCGCGCGGCCCGAAGGGTCTCCTCGGTCGTGGCGCGGTCCGCGGCCTGCGCGGCCTGCGCCGCTCGAGCGGTTTCCTCCGCCGCGCGGCGGGCGGCTTTCACCGACCGGTCGGCGGCGATCCGCGTGTCCGCAGATCCGCGGGCGAAGGCTTCCCTGGCCCGCGCGGCGGCCGTCACGGCGGCGGCCTCGGTCTCCCGGGAGGCGGTTCTCGAGGCTTCGGCGCTCTCGCGGGTCACCTCGCGCAGCGCCGTCTCGGCCGTGTCCAGCGCCTTGATCGCCGACTGGGCCGCCGCACTCGCCGCGTCGATGGCGCGGTCGGCCGCCTCGTGGGCGCGGGCGTCCACGGCGCGCACCGTCTGTTCGGCCTGGCTGGGAGGTTTGGCGGGCTGGGCCTGGGTCGCATAGGCCGGGAAGCTCAGCAGGATCGCCGAGGCGATCAGCAGGTGGCGCTTGTTCACAGGCGTTCTCCGGAGATGCGGGTCTTGGCGGCGGCGGGGAGCCGGCGCTGGGTAAGGCGGGGCGCGCCAGCGATCAGGGCGACGCCGGACAGACCCAGGATCACCGCCGAAGCGCACCAACCGCAGTGAGTCTCCAGCGGCGCGCCGCAGATGACTCCCATCTGTTCGATCGCGCGCATGTGAGCCCAGGCCAGGGCGGCGCTGCCGGCCGCCGCCAGCAAGCTCAGCGCTCCGGCGACGGCTCCCACGTCCAATGGCTCGGTCGCGTGCATGGGTGTTCCTCCAGTCCCTGACAGGATCGCGAGGCGCGAACGCCTCGGCCTTGACTGAAATCAAAGCCAGCCGGCCGCCGATTGTGAGACTGGCGGCTGGGCATCGCAGCGACTCGCGGGGAACATGACCACTCAATCGGCACAAACCGACGCGGCGCCGCTGAACGCCGTCCTGCTCTATGCGCTGACGGGCCTGCTGGCCTTCGGCGCCCTCATGGCCACGGCGTTCTCCGACGACCGGCTGTTCCGGCTCCATGGCTGGGTATTCATCGCCGCCTTCGTGGTGGCGCTCAGCACCATGACGGTGGGACTGTCCTCGGGCCGGTTCCGATCGCCTCAGGACCAGTACGCCGACGGCGTGGTCCGCGCCGGCGTCATCGCCACCATGTTCTGGGCCATCGCGGGTCTGCTGGCCGGGGTGGTGATCGCCGCCCAGCTCTCCTGGCCGACGGTCTTCTACTTCCCAGAGGCGGGTTGGCTGAATTTCGGGCGTCTCAGGCCCCTGCACACCTCGGCGGTGATCTTCGCCTTCGGTGGCAACGCCCTGATCGCAACCTCATTCTATGTCGTGCAGCGCACCTGCAGGGCGCGGCTGGCCGGCGGGGCCTGGCCCTGGTTCGTGTTCTGGGGCTACCAGCTGTTCATCGTGCTCGCGGCCACCGGCTACCTGGCCGGCATCACCCAGTCGCGCGAGTACGCCGAGCCCGAGTGGTATGTCGACCTGTGGCTGACCGTGGTCTGGGTCGCCTATCTGCTGGTCTTCCTGGGCACGCTCTGGAAGCGCAAGGAGCCGCACATCTATGTGGCCAACTGGTTCTACCTGGCCTTCATCGTCACCATCGCGATGCTGCACGTGGTCAACAACCTGGCCATGCCCATCGGGCTGCTGAGCAGCCACAGCGTTTCGCTGTTCGCCGGGGTGCAGGACGCCCTGATCCAGTGGTGGTACGGCCACAACGCGGTCGGCTTCTTCCTCACCGCCGGCTTCCTGGCGATGATGTACTACTTCGTGCCCAAGCGCGCGGAGCGGCCGGTCTATTCGTACCGCCTGTCCATCGTCCACTTCTGGTCGCTGATCTTCATCTACATCTGGGCGGGCCCGCACCACCTCCACTACACGGCCCTGCCGCAGTGGGCCCAGACGCTGGGCATGACCTTCTCGATCATGCTGTGGATGCCGTCCTGGGGCGGCATGATCAACGGCCTGATGACGCTCTCGGGCGCTTGGGACAAGCTGCGCACCGACCCGGTCCTGCGGATGATGGCGGTCTCCATCGCCTTCTACGGCATGTCGACCTTCGAAGGCCCGCTGATGTCGATCCGCGAGGTCAACGCGCTCAGCCACTACACCGACTGGACGATCGGGCACGTGCATTCCGGCGCGCTCGGCTGGGTCGGCTTCATCTCGTTCGGAGCGGTCTACTGCCTGGTCCCCTGGCTGTGGAAAAAGGACCGGCTCTACTCCAACGCCCTGGCCGAGTGGCACTTCTGGATCGCGACCCTGGGGATCGTCCTCTACATCTGCGCGATGTGGGTCTCCGGCATCATGGAGGGCCTGATGTGGCGCGAGTACACGCCCCAGGGCTTCCTCGCCAACTCGTTCGTCGAGACCGTCTCGGCCAAGCATATCGAGAACGTCATCCGCACCCTGGGAGGTCTCATGTACCTCTCCGGCGCGCTGATCATGTCTTACAACCTGTGGCGTACGATCCGCATGCCGAGCCAGGCGCCCGCCGCCCAGGCCGCCGGTCCCGCCCCCGCGCTTGTCGCGGCCGAGTAGGGGATCCCGACAATGTGGAAGCATCACACCAAGCTTGAGCGGAACTCGCTGCCGCTCGTCATCGCGATCCTGATCGTCGTCTCCATCGGCGGCATGGTCGAGATCGCGCCGCTCTTCTATCTGGAGAGCACGATCGAGAAGGTGGAAGGCGTACGCCCCTACACGCCACTCGAGCTCGAAGGCCGCGACATCTACGTCCGCGAGGGCTGCTACCTCTGCCACTCGCAGATGATCCGGCCCCTGCGCGACGAGGTGGAGCGCTACGGCCACTACAGCCTCGCCGCCGAGAGCATGTACGACCACCCCTTCCAGTGGGGCTCCAAGCGCACGGGGCCCGACCTGGCGCGGGTGGGCGGCAAGTACTCCGACGCCTGGCACCGAGACCACCTGATCGATCCGCGCTCGGTGGTGCCGGAATCGGTGATGCCGCCCTACGCCTTCCTGGCGGACAAGCCGCTCGATTATCGCGACATCCAGGCCAAGATCCGGGCCATGAACAAGGTCGGCGTCCCCTACACCCAGGAGATGATCGACAGCGCCAAGGAGGACCTGGAGACCCAGGCCGACCCCTTCGCCGGCTCGGCCAAGTTCCTGGCCCGCTACGGCGCCAAGGCCCAGCAGCGCGACTTCGACGGGAATCCCGACCAGGTCAGCGAGATGGACGCCCTGGTGGCCTACCTCCAGATGCTGGGCGCCCTGGTGGACTTCAAGACCTACCAGGCCGAGGCCCCGGAGAACCGGCGATGAGCGGCCTCACCTACGAAACCGTGGCGCGGTTCGCCCAGCAGGGTGGACTGATCTATTTCGGCGTCATCTTCGCCGGAGGGGTCCTCTACGCGCTGTGGCCCAAGAACCGCGAGGCGTTCCGGCGCCTGGCCCACCTTCCCCTGCAAGACCATGAGGATCCCGATGTCGAAGCGTGAGTCCGACGAGGTCACGGGCGTCGAGACCACGGGTCACGAGTGGGACGGCATTCGCGAACTGGACAATCCCCTGCCGCGCTGGTGGCTCTGGGTGTTCTACGCCTGCATCGCGGTGGCTGCGGTCTACTGGGTGCTGATGCCGGCCTGGCCGGGCCTGACCGGTTATTCCCGAGGGATTCTGGGACAGTCCGATCGCGAGGCGGTCGTCGGCGAACTCCAGGCCCTGACGGCGGTGCGGGGCGCCCAGGCGGCCCGCCTGCGCACCGCCTCGCTGGACGAGATCGAACGCGATCCCGAACTGCAAGCCTACGCCCAGGCGGTCGGCCAGTCGGTGTTCGGCGACAACTGCGCCACCTGTCATGGAACGGGCGGGGTCGGCGCCAAGGGCTACGCCAACCTGCGCGACGACGTCTGGCTCTGGGGCGGCGAACTCGCGGACATCCACCGGACCATCCAGGTCGGCGTCCGATCGGGCGGCCCCGATGCGCGGTTCTCCCAGATGCCGGCCTTCGGGCGCGACCAGATGCTGACCCCGGCTCAGGTGGACGACCTCACCGAGTTCGTGGTGGCGCTGTCGCATCGTCCGGCCGATGTCGCCGCCGTCCGGCGCGCCGCCCCGGTCTATGTGGCCCAGTGCGTCTCATGCCACGGGGTGAAGGGGCTGGGCGACCAGAAGCAGGGCGCTCCGAACCTGACCGACCAGGAGTGGCTCTATGGCTCCAGCCGTGAAGCCATCCACGACCAGATTTGGAACGGCCGGGGCGGCGTCATGCCGACCTGGAAGGACCGCTTCGATCCCGAAACCCTGAAGGCGCTCGCCGTCTACATCCACGCCAACGCCGGAGGGCGATAGTCCGGCGATGACCGTGGTGATCGACCGGTCGAGTCCTATCGCCGCCAAGACCTCGCCGGTTTCGGCGGCGGCCAGGGCGCGGGGTCCCGCCTATGTGACCGGGCTCTACAAGCCGCGCCAGCCCATCTATCCGAAACTGGTCCACGGGCGCTGGCGCGCCATCAAGTGGGCGCTGCTGATCGCGACGCTGACCATCTATTACGTCACGCCCTGGATCCGCTGGGAGCGGCCGGGAAGCCTGCCCGACCAGGCGGTGCTGGTCGATTTCGCGGGCCGGCGGTTCTACTTCTTCTGGATCCAGCTCTGGCCGCAGGAGGTCTATTTCCTGACCGGCCTGCTGGTGCTCGCCGCCCTGGCCCTGTTCCTCAGCAACGCGCTCTTCGGGCGGCTGTGGTGCGGCTATTCCTGTCCCCAGACGGTCTGGACCGACCTGTTCATTCACGTGGAACGATTGTTCGAGGGCGACCGCAACGCGCGCATGCGGCTGGACGCGGCGCCCTGGTCGCTGAACAAGGCCTGGCGGAAAATCGGCAAGCATGCGGTCTGGCTGGGGATCGCCTTCGGCACCGGCGGCGCCTGGATCTTCTACTTCCACGACGCGCCGACCCTGATCCGCAGTTTCTGGATCGGGCAGGGGCCGCTCACCGGTTACATCTTCTGCGCCCTGTTGACCTTCACGACCTACGTCTTCGCAGGGTTCATGCGCGAGCAGGTCTGCATCTACATGTGCCCCTGGCCGCGCATCCAGGGGGCGATGCTCGACGAGCATTCGCTGCAGGTCACCTATCGCTACGATCGGGGCGAACCGCGCGGCCCGCATAAGAAGGGCGCCGACTGGACGGGCCGGGGCGACTGCGTGGATTGCGCCCAGTGCGTGACCGCCTGTCCCATGGGGATCGACATCCGCAACGGGCCGCAGCTCGAGTGCATCAATTGCGGCCTCTGCATCGACGCCTGCGACGAGATCATGGTTCGCGTCGGGCGTCCCACCGGCCTGATCGCCTTCGACACCGATGCCGCGGTGGAGGCGCGCGCCGCCGGCCGGCCGGCCATCTACAAGCTGCTGCGTCCGCGGACCATATTCTATGGAGTCGCCCTGGCCGCCGTGTCGGGCGCCATGGCCTGGGGGTTCAGCGTCCGGACAACCCTCGACCTCCACGTGCTGCGCGACCGCAATCCGGTGTTCGTGCGCCTGCACGATGGAGCGGTGAGAAACGGCTACACGCTCAAGATCGTCAATCGTGGCTTCGAGGACGAGACCGTGATCGTCGGCTTCGACGGCCCCGCGGGCGCCAGGATCAAGACCCCGGCCGCCGCCTCGAACGGCGCCAGCCTGACCGTCGTGGCGCCGGCCAACGAGGTCCGGGCGCTGCGGGTGTTCGTCACCCTGCCGCCCGAGGCCCTCAGCGCGCCCAACCTCCCCGCGAGCTTTGTCGTGCGCACCTCAAAGGCCGAGGCGCGCGCCCAGACCACCTTCCTGTCGGGAGCCGCGAACACGCCATGAATCCAGCCCCTCCCGCCGCCGGCTTTCGGGTGACCGGCTGGCACGTCCTCATCGTCGTGGTCGCCTTTTTCGGCATCGTGATCGCCGTCGACGGCATCTTCGTGATCAAGGCCTATCGCACCTTCCCGGGCCAGGTCTCGGCGACGCCCTATGAAGACGGTCTGCGGCACAACCGCTCCGTCGCCCGGCTGAAAGCCCAGTCCGCGCTTGGCTGGCGCGCCTTGGCCGCGCCCGCCCAGGGTCAAGTCGAGGTCGAGATCGTCGACCAGACCGGCCGGCCGATCCGCGGCCTGGCTCTGTCGGGCGAGCTGCAGCGGCCAGCGACCGAGGCGGGACGCATCGTCCTCACCTTCACCGAGGTCTCACCGGGACGCTATGCGGCCGCGGCGACGCCCGCGCCGGGCGTCTGGGACCTTCGGTTCGCGGCCACCGGGGCGCAGCCCTTCGAAGCGGAGCGTCGCCTCACATGGCCCTGACGTCCGAGTTCACGCCGAGACAGGACTTCTCGGCCTTCCTGCGCCACAATCCGGGCGGCGGCGAACGCCTCGACCTGTTGGTCCGAGGCGCCCGCTGCGCCGGCTGCATCTCGAAGATCGAGGGTCAGGTTGGGGCGCTCGCCGGCGTGGGTTCCGCGCGCATGAACCTGACGACCGGCAAGCTCTCGGTCGGGTTCGCGGACGGCGGCGGCGACCCCGCGCTCGTGATCGAGACCCTGGATCGCCTGGGCTATCCCGCGACGCCCTTCGATCCGGCCAAGTCCGCCGCGGCGCACGACGCCGAGGGCCGTCGCCTGGCCATGGCGCTCGGCGTGGCCGCCTTCGGGGCCGGCAACGCCATGATGTTCTCCGTGCCGATCTGGGCGGGGCTGTTCGGCCAGGAACTGGGTCCGGCGATGCGGACCATGATGCAGTGGATGAGCGCGGCGGTCGGCGCGCCCTGCGCGGTCTATGCCGGCATGCCGTTCTTCACCTCGGCCTGGCGCTCGCTCAAGGCCGGCCGGGCCAATATGGACGTGCCGATCTCCATCGGCGTCCTGCTGACCCTCGCCATCAGCTTCGTCGAGACCGTGCTGGGCGGCGCCGACACCTATTTCGACGCGGCGGTTTCGCTGCTCTTCCTGCTGCTCATCGGCCGGTGGCTGGATCATCGCCTGCGCGCCCGGGCCCGCAGCGCGGCTGGCGACATCCTGGCGCTCCAGGCGCCGGCCGCCGCCGTCATCAGCCCCGACGGCCAGGAACATCGTCGACCGATCGGCGACATCGTGCCCGGCGATCTCCTTCTCGTCCGGCCGGGTGACCGCATTCCGGTGGATGGTCGGATCGAGGCGGGCCAATCGTCCCTCGACAACGCCCTGCTCACCGGTGAGACGGCGCCGGTCCTGGCCCGCGTCGGCGACAGGTGCCGGGCCGGGGCTCTCAACCTCACGGGAACCTTGCGCCTGCTGGCCACGGCCACCTCCGAGGACTCCGCCATCGCCGACATCGCGCGGCTGGTGGAGGCCGGCGCGCAGTCACGCTCCCGCTACGTCCAGCTCGCGGACAAGGCCGCGGCCCTCTATGTGCCGGTGGTCCACAGCGCCGCTGCGATGACCTTCGCCGGCGGCATGATTCTGGGAATGGGACCGCGCGAGGCGCTGCTGCGGGCCGTCGCCGTCCTGATCATCACCTGTCCCTGCGCGCTCGGCCTCGCGGTCCCCGCGGTGCAGGTCAGCGCCTCGGCGCGGCTCTTCCGCCGCGGCGTGCTGGTGAAGTCCGGGGCCGCCCTGGAGCGGCTGGCCGAGATCGACCATGTCATCCTCGACAAGACCGGCGTCCTGACAGAAGGGCGTCCATGCCTCGTCGATCCGGTCCCCGCGGCCGTGGCCATGGCCGCGCCCCTGGCGCGGGCCTCGGCCCATCCGTTGGCTCGCGCGCTCGCTCGGGAAGCTGGGCCCACGATCCTGGCCGACCAGGTGATCGAGACCCCGGGACAAGGCGTCGAGGGTTTCATCCGCGGTCGGCGAGCCCGCCTGGGCCGGGCCGCCTTCGTAGGCGTGACTGGCGCGGGGCCCAGCGAGACGGAACTGTGGCTGGCGATCGAGGGCGAGCCCAAGATCCGCTACGTCTTCCAGGATCAGCTCCGGGCGGACGCCGGCGCCACGGTCCGGGCCCTGCTGGCGCGAGGACTAAGCGTGGAGATCCTCTCCGGCGACGGCTTCGACCCGGTTCGACGCGTCGCCGAGGCCCTCGGGGTGACCGCCTGGCGCGCGGGTCTCACCCCGGCTGAGAAGGCGCAGATCGTGGCGCGGCGGACGGCCGAGGGCCGGCGCGTGCTGATGATCGGCGACGGGCTCAACGACACCGCCGCGCTCGCCAACGCCCATGCCGCCATGGCGCCGGGAACGGCTCTGGACGCCAGCCAGAACGCGGCGGACCTGGTGTTCTCGGGCGAGGGGCTCGCCGCGGTGGTCACGGCCATCGACACGGCGCGCACGGCGCGGCGGCGGGCGCTGCAGAACTTCGGCTTCGCGGCGGCCTACAACCTGATCGCCGCCCCAGCGGCCATGGCGGGCCTGGTCAACCCCTTCGTCGCGGCCCTGGCCATGTCGGGCTCTTCCCTCGCCGTGACGCTCAACGCCCTGCGCATGGGCGGCGGAGGCGGGCGGCGATGGACATCCTGATCTTCCTGGCGCCGGCCTCGGTCTTCCTGGCCCTGCTCGGCCTCGCAGCCTTCCGATGGACGCTGGCGAACGGCCAGTACGACGATCCGGCCGGGGACGCCGAACGCATCCTGGCCAAGGACCCCGAGGACGCGCCCCTGACCGGCGATTGACCGATGTCACGGCGCCGGAGGGCCAGGTCGCCAAGCTGGCGGCCTGATACAGGAGCCATCCGTGACCGCCGTCCAGTCGACCTATTCCCCCGCGCCCGCCCTGGCCGACCTGGTGGCCAAGTACGACGGACGCGCGCCGCGCTACACCAGCTACCCGACCGCGGTTCAGTTCACGCCCGCCGTCGACGCCGCCGTCTATCGGACCTGGCTGCGCGACCTGCCGACGGCCGATCCGGTCTCGATCTATGTCCACATCCCCTTCTGCTCGCGCCTGTGCTGGTACTGCGGCTGCAACACGCGCGCGGTGCGCCGCCACGGGCCGGTGGCCGATTATGTGGGCTATCTGATGGACGAGGCGGCCTTGCTGGAACAGGCGCTGCCCGGGAAGCTCGACGCCGGCGCGATCCATCTCGGCGGCGGGACGCCGAACATGCTGACGGTCGACGAACTGGCCGTGCTGTTCGGTGGGCTCGGGCGGATGTTTCGCCTTCTGCCGGGACTCGAAGTCGCCGCCGAGATCGATCCCCCGGGCCTGACCCGCGAATGGGTGCAGGCCGCGGCCGGTCACGGCCTGAACCGGGCCAGCCTCGGCGTGCAGAACCTGTCGCCGCGCGTGCAGGAGGCCGTGAATCGCCAGGGCAGCCCTGAAGAGGTGGCGCGTTGCATGGGCTGGCTGCGCGAGGCCGGCGTGGCCTCGATCAATCTCGACCTGATGTACGGCCTGCCGCATCAGACCGTGGCCAACACCCTCTCCACCCTCGATCAGGTGCTGCCTCTGCGCCCCGAGCGCCTGGCCCTGTTCGGCTACGCCCACGTGCCCTGGATGAAGACCCACCAACAACTCATCCACGAGGCGGCGCTGCCCGGTCCCGCTGAGCGGCTCGACCAGAGCGAAGCCGCCGCCGAGCGGCTCGCCGCCGAAGGCTATGTCCGGATCGGCCTCGACCACTTCGCCCTGCCGAGCGACGACCTGGCGCGGGCCCAGGCCGAAGGCCGCCTGCGGCGCAATTTCCAGGGCTACACCTCCGACGGGGCAGGGACCCTGCTGGGCCTCGGCGCCTCGGCGATCGGCAGCCTGCCTCAGGGTTTCGTTCAGAACGTCACTCCGGAGCTCGGTTGGCGCGAAATGGTCGCCAAGGGCCAACTGCCGGTCGCGCGCGGCGTGGCGGTGACCCGCGAGGATCGCTTCCGCGGCGAGATCATCGAGCGGTTGATGTGCGAACTCCAGGTCGACCTCTTCGACATCTGCGAGCGGCACAACCGGGAGCTGGGCGAACTGAGCCGTGAACTCGCGCGGCTGCGGGCCTTCGAGCGCGACGGGCTCGTCATCTGCGACGGCGGTCGCGTGCGCGTCACCGAGACCGGGCGGCTGGTGGTTCGCACGATCTGCGCGGTGTTCGACAGCTATTTCGCGGCGGCCGAGGGTCGCCATTCGAGGGCGCTCTAGTGGCCAAGAACATCCTGGTTCTCAACGGCCATCCCGATCCGCGCGGCGAACGTCTCTGCGCTGCGCTGGCCAACGCCTATGTCCGCGGGGCGAGCAGCGCGGGCCATCGGATCCGGCGCATTGATGTCGGGGCCCTGGACTTTCCTCTGGTGCGCACGAGGGACGAGTTCATGTCCGAGGCCGCGCACCCTGTCATCCGCGAGGCGCAGGATGCGCTCCGCTGGGCGGACCACCTGGTGATCCTTCACCCCCTGTGGCTGGGCGGGCCTCCAGCCCTCCTCAAAGGTTTCCTTGAACAGGTCTTCCGCTATGGGGTCGCCCTGAGCCCGCCCGGGGGGACGCCGACCGGCCTGCTCAAGGGCAAGTCGGCGCGTGTGGTGGTGACCATGGGCATGCCGACCATGATCTTCCGGGTGATCTTCGGAGCTCACGGTCTGAAAAGCCTGGAGAAGGGCGTCCTATGGATATCGGGCTTCAAGCCGATCCGGCACGACCTTATCGGCGGCGTGGAGACGGCCGAGCCCCGCGTACGGCGGCGCTGGCTCGCGGCGATGGAACGTCACGGCGCGGCGGGGACCTAACCTTTCAGCGCATCGTGGATGCCACCCACCAGAGCGTCGCCCAGCAACGGCTTCTCGATGAGGCGCGCGCCGGCCGCCCGAATCCTCTCGCGCACATGCAGGGACGGGGTGCTGGTGATGATCAGCGCCGGAATATCGACCTGCCGGTCCCGAAGCTGGACCAGCGCCTCCAGGCCGGTGATCCCAGGAAGATTGTAGTCGAGCACCATGCAGGCGGGCCCGGCCGGAAGGCTCCGCAACAGCAGGGCCTCGCCGCTCTCGCAGGTCTCGACGTCGAAGCCCTCGATCTCGAGATTGAACTTCAGGGCCGCGCGCAAGGCCGCGTCGTCATCGACCAGGAGGACTGTCGGTCTGGGATGAACGCGGTTCAACATGGTCGGTCGGCGGAAGGTGCGGTTGGGAGTTCAGATTACCCACGCCGCGCCGCGCCGCTTTGACGGGCCTCAAAGGCCGCCGGCCAGCAGGGCCATGCGCACCAGTTCCGAGAGGCTGCCGGCGGAGGTCTTGGTCATGACGTTGGCGCGATAGACCTCGACGGTGCGCGCGCTGATGCCGAGTTCGAAGGCGATGACCTTGTTTTGCTTGCCGGCGAGCACGCCCTTCAGCACCTCGGTCTCGCGTGGGGAGAGCGCGGCGAGCATGGCTTCGAACTTGCGGCGCTCCTCGCTCGCCTGCGTCGCCTGACCGCCGATCGCCAGCGCCGCCCGGATCGAACCGAGCAGGGCGTCGTCGTCGAAGGGTTTCTCCAGGAAGTCGACCACGCCCGCCTTCATGGCTTCGACGGCGAGCGGAACATCGCCGTGGCCGGTGATCACGATGATCGGATGGCTCGCGCCGCGGTCCTTCAGCCGGCGAACGAGCTCCAGGCCGTTCATGTCCGGCATGCGGATGTCGGTGACCACGCAGCCGGGAGCCGCGCCCGCCAGCTGGTCGAGGAAGGTGACGGCCGACTCATAGGTCCGGGAGGCGATCCCGGCTGTCGTAAGCAGGAAGGCCAGCGAATCGCGCACGGCCTCGTCGTCGTCGATCAGATGCACTACGGCTTCAGTCACCGTCGACAAGCTCCCCTTCGGTCACCGCGCGCAGCGTGAATCGGAACACCGACCCAGCGTCGGGACCAGGCTCGACCCAGATTCGTCCGCCATGCGCTTCGATGATTGTACGCGAAATCGACAGCCCAACCCCCATGCCCTGCGCCTTGGTGGTGAAGAACGGTTGGAAGAGCTGTTCGGCGACCTCGGGGCTGATGCCGGAACCGGAATCGGTGACCGCGATCTCGACCACACCCTCCTTGGCGAGGCGGGCGGAGACCGTGAGGTCCCGTCGTGGCGCGTCCTCCATGGCGTCGATGGCGTTGCGCATCAGGTTCAGCACGACCTGTTGGATCTGAACCTTGTCGGCCAGGACCAGTTCCACCTGCGGATGGATGAGGTACTGCAGCCGCACGCCGCGTTCCTTGGCCCCGATCATGGCCAGGGCGCCGGCTTCCTCGAGCAGCTTGGGCAGGCTCTCGATGCGTGGTTCCGCCTCGCCCTTGGAGACGAAATCCCTGAGGCGCCGGATGATGTGGCCGGCCCGCAGCGCCTGGTCGCCGGCGCTGGCCAGCGCGTCGCGGATCATGCCGCGATCGGGATCTTCCGCCTCCAGAAGACGCACCGAGCCCTTCACATAGTTGGCGATGGCCGACAGTGGTTGGTTCAGCTCGTGCGCCAGGGCCGAAGCCATCTCGCCCATGGCGGTGAGGCGCGAGACATGGACGAGCTCCGACTGCACGTCCTGCAGCCGCCGTTCCGTCGCCTGTCGTTCGCTGAGATCACGGATAAATCCGGTGAAGAACCGGGGCGTCGTGGCCATCTCGCCCACGGAAAGCTCCATGGGAAAGGTCGATCCGTCGCGCCGCTCGCCCACCACCACGCGGCCGATACCGATGATCCGCCGCTCGCCGGTCGTGAGATACCGGGTGATGTAGCTATCGTGGCCCTCGCGGTAGGGCGAGGGCATCAGCATGGAGACATTGCGCCCGATCGCCTCGTCCGGGGTCCAGCCGAACAGCCGCTCGGCCGCGGCGCTGAAGGACTGCATGATCCCGTGGTCGTCGATGACCACCATGGCGTCGGGCACCGTGGCGAGGATCGAGCGCAGGTGCGCCTCGCGGTCCTCGAGATGGGCCAGGGCCTCGGCGTTCTCGCGCCGGCCGCGATGGTACCGCCAACCGCCAAAACCGATCGCCGCCCCGATCACCAGAAACAGACCGGCGTTGGTGGAACTGGCGGCGTTCCCCAGGATGTCAGCCCAGCGAAGGATCAGCATTCCGCCAAGCCCCAACCCGGTCGCGGCCAGGGCCGGCCCGGCGCCGCCCAGCGCGGCGCTGACGATCACGGCCGGTACAAAAATCAGGAAGACGACCTGGTCCCCGAAAATCGGCCCCAGGGCCTGGTGCAGGGCCAAGGACGCGATGCTCGTGCCGCCCGCCAGGGCATATCCCGCCCACCGCGGCGCGCGGCGCTGGGCGGCGGGGTTTGCGGCTCTGGCGGAATCCTTCATGGCCTCAACTGGTAGGCGCCAAGACCGGTCGCGGCAAGGCGGTTCGCCGAGCGCTGACGTTCAGCCGCCGTACTTGGCGGTCCGACGCCGGCGCCCAGATTCTCGGGTTCGGGGTGGAAGGACATCTCAGGCTCAGACTTCGGTCACGGTCGGGGCGCCACGAGGGTGAGAACGGAGCGCAGGAGGGCGTCGGACAGCAGCGGCTTTTCGACGATCTCGACGTCGGCCGCCTTGGCCTCGCGGCGCAAGGCGGCTGCGGGGTGGGTGGTGATCAGCAGCGCCGGGACCGTGACGTTCCCACGGCGAAGGACGGCCAGGAGTTCGAGGCCGCTCATCCCGGGGAGATTTTGGTCGAGCACCAGGCATCCGACGCCCGTTACGTCGGCCTTATCGAGCAGTTCCTCCGCGCTGGCGAAGGTCTCCACCGACAGGCCGTCAAGCTGGAGGGCGAACTGCAGGGCCGCGCGAAGCGCGGCGTCGTCATCGACCAGCAGCACCCTGGGCCGGTCGCCGCGGGCCGCCACTTGCGCCTGGGTCAAGCCGCGACCTTCCAGGCGGGATTCGGGGACTGATGGGTCGGGCTGGACGCGTTCATACTGTTCCTCAGCCTATTCGGCGAACCATGAAGGTCGCGGAGGTACATCGGCGAGGTGTTGGCCGAAACTCGGGAGCACCCCCTAAGGGGAATCCCGGAGGTCAGGCGTCCGCGTGAACCGGCGCCCGCGCAGCCAGCGTCTTCACCACCCGAACCCGGCTGAAATCGCCCTTGGCGGTGTGGCGTTCGAAGCCGAACACGGCGGCCATGGCCAGCATGCGGGCGTTTTCGAGAGCGACATCGCCCCAGATTTCCTGGAGTCCTCGCGCCTGCGCATGCTCCAGCAGGGCGCCGAGCAGCAGGCGGCCCAGACCATGGTCCTGGCGGTCGCTGCGCACCATGAGCGCGAACTCCGCCGTATCGCCTTCGGGATCGCCCACCAGGCGCGCGACACCGAGGATCGAGCCGTCGGGCGCTTCGGCCACCAGCGCCATCTCCCGGTCATAGTCGATCTGCGAGAGCCGCTCGGGCCAGCCGTGCGGCAGGGTGCGGAGACCGGCGCGGAAGCGCAGCCGGACATCCTCCGGCGCGCTCCTTTCCACCATGTGGGCCAGGCCCGGTCCGTCCTGGGGTCGCACAGGTCTCACGACGAGGAGCTCGCCGTCGGCGGTCAATTCGCGGCGAAGGTGCTCTGGATAGGGAAGGATCGCGGTCCGGACCGGTTGGGCGCCGATCGGCCGCAACGCCATGCGCGCGTCCAGGGCGAGCACGCCTTCGGCGTCGGCGAGCAGGGGGTTGATGTCGAGCTCGGCGATCTCCGGCAGGTCGACCGCCAGCCGCGATAGCCGCGCCAGCACGTCGGCGATGGCGTCCAGATTGGCCGGCGGGCGATCACGATAGCCCGCCAACAGGCGTGAAATCCGCGTGCGCGCGATCATGTCCTTGGCCAGCACCTCGTCGAGGGGCGGCAGGCCGATCACGCGGTCGGCGACCACCTCCACCGCGACCCCGCCCGCGCCGAAGACAATGACCGGCCCGAAGGCGGCGTCCTGGGCCACGCCGGCGAGCAGTTCGAGCGCGTGAGCGCCGCGCGCCATGGGCTCGACGACGAAGCCTTGGATGCGCGCCTCCGGTCGGGCCGCCGCGACGCGCGCCAGCATCGCCCGGGCCTCGGCCTCCGCCGCGGCGGGACCTTGCAGGTCAAGGGCGACGCCGCCCACATCGGACTTGTGGCTGATGTCGGACGACAGGATCTTCAGGGCCACGGGTCCGGCGAAAGTGGCCGCCGCGGCGGCCGCGGCGGCGGGGTCATCGGCTTGCAGGCTCTGCAGGACCGGCACGCCGTAGGCCTGCAGGATCGCCCGGGCCTCGGGGTCGGTGAGCGCGGTGCGGCCCTCGGCGCGGGCCCGGTCGATGACCGCGCGGGCCGCGGCGTGATCGCACGCCGGCCCAGCCGGCGCGGCGGGGGTGCGCAGCAGGGCCTGCTGGTTGCCGCGATGCTCCACCAGCTGCATGAAGGTGCGAACGGCCTCGTCGGGGGTCTCATGGGCTGGTACGCCGGCCGCGGAGAGACGCCGGCGACCTTCCGCCACGGCGGTCTGGCCCAACCAGGCGCTGAGCACCGGCCGATGCGAGCGGTCGGCGCGCAGGGTCTCGATCACCGCGTCGGCGGCCTGGGTGCTGTCGCCCACGGCGGTGGGGCAGTTCATCACAAGGATGGCGTCGGCGGCGGGTTCGGCCAGCAGGGCCTCGAGGGCGCGGCCATAGACGGGCGCTCGAGCGTCTCCGAGGATGTCCACCGGATTGGCGTGCGACCAGTTGGCCGGCGCGGCGGCGTTCAGCCGTTCGAGGGTGGCCGGCGACAGCTCGGCCAACCGGCCGCCCCGCGCTTCAAGGGCGTCGGCGGCCATGACGCCCGCGCCGCCGCCATTGGTCAGGATCGCCAGCCGATCCCCGGTGACCTTGAGGCCCGCGCCCAGGGCCGCGACCGCGTCGAAGAGTTCGCGCAGGTCGCCGACCCGCAGCATCCCCGCTCGCCGGAAGGCCGCGTCGTAGACCAGGTCAGACCCCGCCAGCGCGCCGGTATGCGAGAACGCCGCCTTGGCGCCCGAAGCGCTGCGCCCGGCCTTCACGACCACCACCGGCTTAGCGCGCGCGGCGATGCGCCCCGCGGTCATGAACTTCCGGGCGTCGGAGAGGCTCTCGACATAGAGCAGGATCGCCTTGGTCTCGGGATCGAGCGCCAGATAGTCGAGGAGATCGCCGACATCGACATCCGCGGCGTCGCCGATGCTCAGGATGTGGGAAAAGCCGATGCCGCGGCCGTGGGCCCAGTCGAGGGCCGCGGCGGCCACCGCGCCGGACTGGGAGATCAAGGCCAGTCCGCCGGCGGCCGGGGTCAGGTGGGCGAAGCTCGCATTGATCCCGACCATCGGCGAGATGAAGCCGAGGCAGTTGGGCCCCACGATCCTCAGGAGATGCGGCCGGGCGGCGTCCAGCATGGCCTGGCGGAGGCCCGTGTCGAAGCCTGCGCTGATCACCACCGCGGCGCGGCATCCTCGGGCGCCGAGCTCGGCGATCAGGCCGGGAACCGTGGCGGCCGGCGTGGCGATCACAGCCAGATCCGGCGTCAGCGGCAGATCGGTGACGGATCGGTAGGCGACGGCGGACCGGATCGCGGAGGCGTTCAGGGCGACTGGCAGCACCGGCCCGGCGAAGCCGCTTTCCAACAAGTTCCGCGATAGCACTTGGCCCACGGAGCCTGGCGAATTGCTGGCGCCGACCAGGGCGATGACCCCGGGATGGAACAGGGCGTCGAGGTTTCGAGTGGTCATGGCGCCGCCGGCTTAGGGACTGGGCTAGTGGCTCAGGAGCACGAACCCCTCCGGGGCGTGGATCAGACCGCGGCTCACGCCGCCCATCACCCACTCGCGCATCCGGCTGTGGCCGTAGCAGCCGGCCACGATCAGGTCGGCCGCCATCGCCTGGGCCTGGATGTTGAGCTCGACGCAGGCGCGTTCATCGGCTTCGACCTCGACCTTGGCGCTGGCCTCCACGCCATGGCGCTTGAGGTGGGCGACCACCTCGGAGGTATGGAAATTCGCGGCCTCAAGCCGATCCTCCGCGCAGACTTCCATGACCACGACCGCCTCGGCGCGCTTCAGGAACGGCATGGCGTCAGCGAGCGCGCGCCGCGCCTCGCGCGTGTCTTTCCACGCCACGAGGATGCGGTCCCCATGGAACGTCCGGTGAGTTGGGGGCGCCACGAGGACAGGGCGGCCGGCGCGGATGGCGAGTTCCGCCGTATCGGCCTGTCGCCAATAGTCGGCGCCCGTCAGGGGCGCGCCGCCCGCCACGATCAGGTCCGCGCCCCGCGCCGTATGGCATAGGGCCTCCGTGGGCGGCTGATAGAGCGTGCGCCAGTCGGTCCGCAGATTTCCGGCGTGCCGGCGAAAGGCCTGTTCGGCGGTCTTCAGATTGTCTTCCAGCTGCTGGCGCATCACGCCCTGCCATTCCATGGCGAGCATGCCGAAGGGGTCTGCGACGGCGGTCGATTGCAGGAGCTCGGCGCCGACCCCCATCAGCAGGGCGTCGAAGCGTTCGGCGACGGCGGCCGCGCAGGCCAGGCGCGGCGAGGCCGCGACCTCGGGTTCGGCATGGACGAGAATGCTCGTGAAGGTCACGGATGCCTCCCTGGAGGACCGGCCGCGGCGCGGTCGGCGTGGGTCGCGCCTCAGGCGCCGATCTTGATGTGGTCGTCGACGGCGGTGACGCCGGGTGCGGCCAATACGGCGGCCTTGGCGATGTCGCGCTGATAGGGCGCGCGGACGCTGCCCTCGAGGCGGACCTTGCCGTCCTGGACCAGGACCACGATCTTGCCGGCGTCCAGGTGGGCTTGCCGATCCAACGCTTCCTCGATCCGATGCTTCAGGTCCGGCGCGGCCCCCCGGGGCCTCACGGTCACGTGGTTGGTCAGCCGCACGACGCCGCGCAGGCCCAACAGGCATTCTTCGGCGGCCTTGCGCTGGTAGTCATAGTCCACCTCGCCGGCGAGGATGATGTGGCCGTCATCGACCCGCACCTGGACCGCGTTCTTGGGCACCGAAACGTTCCAATCGAGGGTCCGGAGCGCGCTGGCCGCGACCTCGTCATCAGGCGCGCCCATCCCATCGGGGGGACGAACCTCCAGATCCTGGGCCAGGCCGCGGAAGCCCTTCACGCGCTTCACGGCTCGTTCGGCGGCGATGCGTTGGACGTAGTTGGGGACATGTCCGCTCAGGGTGACGATGCCGTCCTTGACGGTGACACCCACCCGGCTGGCGTCGATGGCTGGATCCCACTCGAGCTCGTGCTCGACCCGTTCCTTGAGCTTGCGATCTTCCATGGCCTTCGCCCTTTTCGTCGGCCCGCAGCCTGCGGACAGTCCATGCTCATGCGCCCGGCGGCGGGCGACCTTGACGGCGGTCAACCCGCAGCCATCTCCTGCAGGGCCTGGGCGTCGCAAATCCGGAACAGCCGGCTGCCCTTGAATTCCACGACCTTGGCGGCCTGGAGCTGGGTGATCATCCGTGAGACGGTTTCGATGGTCAGGCCCAGATAGTCGGCCGTATCCTGCCGCCCCATGGCGAGCTCCACGTGGCCGCCCCGGCGGCGATTGGCCAGGCCGAGCAGGAAGCTCGCGACCCGCTCGCAGGCGGTCTTGCGCACCAGCAGGGTCAGGTGTTGGCGGGCGCTTTCCAGGTCGCGAACAGTCGCTTCCCAGACCAGCCGCTTGAGTTCGTCCTCTCCGCCCGCGCCGCGCAGGGCATGCCGGTTGGCCACGAGGATCGTGCAGTCGCTGAGCGCCTCTGCGGCCATGTCGTGCTCGCCGCCGGTCTCCAGGCCGAAAAGGTCGCCCGCATAGTAGAAGTCGCCGATCGGTCGGCGTCCGTCGGGCATGAACCGTGAGGTGCGCACGGTCCCGCTGATCACCCGATAGATCAGGTCGGCGTTCTCGCCCTGGCCGTAGATCTCCTCGTCCTTGGCGAAGGTCATCCGCACGCCGATGCGCGACATCAGGTCATCGGGACCGGCCTCGGCGGCGACGGGGGTAGCGCGGGTGTCGTCGAAGGATTGGATATAGGTCATGTCGAGCCTCCTGTTGACCTATGGCTAGGCCCGTGGCGGTCGGCTCGAAATTCGGGAACGCTCCCTAAGCAGCACCCCCTAGGTAGTCATACGGAGGCCGGGACCCCGACTTGCGGGAACGCCTGGGCGACTGCGGCCCGGACCTCGGCGAGCATGTCTTCGACCGACTCTTGGGTGATGTCGGGGACGACCCCGCCCAGATGCACGTGGTCGACGAACTGCAGGCCGCAGACCCCCGCCAGGTGCCGATCGAAGCCCGCGATCAGGTTGTTCAGGGCGCCCGTCTCGCGCACCCAGCTGTCGGGCGCGCCCGAGGAACTGAAGCTGATCAGCTTGCGGCCCGTGAGCAGGGGCTCGGACCCGCCGAACGTCGGGCGGTAGCCGAAGCCCGTGCTGAAAATCCTGTCGACATAGCCCTTGAGGATCGCGGGCGGCGCATTGAACCACCACGGATAGAACAGGGCGAACACATCGATATCGGCGAGCCTGGCGCGTTCAGCCGCCGCGTCCGGGCTGGTTTGGTAGCCTCGGCCGGTTGGGACCTCCTCGCGCTTCAGGCATGGGTCGAAGCCCATGGCGTAGAGGTCGCGCTCGACCGCCTCATGGCCCCGGGCGGTGATGGCGGCGTTGTAGGCGCGCGCCACGCTGTGGGTGAAGCTCTTGGGGTTGGGGTGGGCGATGATCAGCGCGTGTCTCATGGAGGGTCTCCTGCAATCGAGGGCGCGCCGATAGGAACCCAGACTCTCGCGCCTGGGTTTGATCGTCGTCACAGCGCGCCTGACAGGCGGTCTCCATCGTCGCCTCAAGGATGGAGGTTCCCATGATGGAAGACGTCACGACCTGGGTCGTCGCCGCCGACGGGCGCCAGGCGCGGGTGTTCGAGGAACGCGTGCGCGGCGGCCCGCTGCATCCCTTGCCGCAATACGCCATCGAGGCCGACAATCAGGACCGCCCGGCGGCGAACGCCCATCGGGCCACGGTGCATGACCGCGCGGGCTTCGGCCAGCACGGCGGCGGGGATAAGCCGCTGAACCAAATCCAGGAACGCCGGTTCCTCACGCGCGTCGCCCGCGCCCTGGACGCCGCGGCCGAGGCCGGGCTGTTTGAGCGTCTTGTGCTGCTGGCGCCGGCCCGCGCGCTGGGCGTGCTGCGCGCCGAGCTCGATCCCAAGACCGCGCGCCGCATCGAGGTCGACGCGCCGCGCGACAGGTCGAGCCTGGCCGAGGAAGTGTTGCGCGAAGCCCTGCAGGCGGCGCGGATCGCCCGCTGATGCGCGCCGAAGCCCCGCCAACGGCCAAGGGTCCGTCTCCCGCGCAGGCTGGCCTGCGGGTGCGCCCGCTGCCACTCGACACCGTTCGCGAGAATGTCGTGGTGCTGGCGCGCGGCTGCGCGGTCGTGCGGCCGGAGCGCCTCGCCGGGGTGCGAAAGGTCGAGATCGCGCTTGGAGGTCGCCGCCTGCTGGCCACCTGCATGATCTGCGACGATGTGGGTCTGGTCGGGCGCGACGAGGTCGGCCTGCCGCAACCGCTGCTTCGCCGGTTGGGGGCCGCGCCCGGCGCCCTGGTTCAGGTCACCCCGGCGCCGCCGTCGCGCACCTTGGGCGCGGTGGCCGCGAAGGTGGCGGGCGATGTGCTCACCGACGCGCAATACCGGGCCATCGCCCGGGACCTTGCCGACCATCGCTGGTCCGATATCGAGGTGGCCGCCTTCCTGATCAGCTGCGCCAGCTTCATGACCGCCGACGAGGTTCTCTCGCTGACGGAAGCCATGGTCGTGGCCGGTCGTCGGCTGGCGTGGAGCCGCCCGGTGGTCGTCGACAAGCATTGCATCGGTGGGATCCCGGGAAACCGCACCTCGCTGATCGTGGCGCCGATCGTGGCGGCGCACGGCCTGTGGATGCCCAAGACTTCCTCACGCGCCATCACCTCCCCGGCGGGCACGGCGGACACCATGGAGGTCCTGGCCCGGGTCGACCTGGACGAGCGCGAGATGCGCGACGTCGTGGAACGCTGCGGCGCCTGCATCGTCTGGGGCGGCCGGGTGAACCTATCGCCGGCCGACGACGTGCTGATCGCCGTGGAACGCCCGCTCTCCATCGACACCCCCGAACAGATGGTCGCCTCGATCCTTTCCAAGAAGCTCGCCGCCGGCGCGACGCACCTTGTCCTCGACGTGCCGGTCGGACCGACCGCCAAGATCCGCGACCGGCGTGCCGCCCTGCGCCTGAAGAAGCTCTTCGAGCACGTGGCCGGCCGCCTGGGTCTCGGGATCGAGGTGTTGCTGACCGATACGGTCCAACCGATCGGGTTCGGGGTCGGACCGGCCCTGGAGGCGCGCGATGTCCGCGCCGTCCTGGAGGGCAGGGCCGAGGCCCCGGCCGACCTGGCCGAAAAGGCCGTCATGCTGGCCGGGCGCGTGCTCGAGGCCGATCCGGCCCTGCAGGGCGGCCAGGGCGAACGCCGCGCGCGCGAGCTGCTCGCCTCGGGCGCGGCGGCCCGCAAGATGGACGAGATCATGGCCGCCCAGGGTCCGTCACCCAAGCCACCCGGGATCGGCGCCATGACCCACGTCGTCTGCGCCGGCCAGGCTGGCCGCATCCATGAGATCGACTGCCTGCGGATCGCCTCCATCGCCCGGCTGGCCGGCGCTCCCACCGACACCGGCGCGGGCGTGGACCTGCTGCGCAAGGCCGGGGCGAGCGTGTCGCGCGGCGAGCCGCTCTTCCGCATCCACGGCTCGGAGCGCTCCGACTTCACCTTCGCCTGCGAGGCCGCCTGCGAGGACGACGGCTACCGGATCATTCCATGAGCGCGGTGGTCCAGGCCTTCGCCGCCGTAGCGATGGCGCCCATCCTGGCGGCCGCGCTCACCCAGGAGATGTCCACATGAGCCTGAAACTCACCTTCCATGGCGCCGCCGGATGCGTGACCGGATTCTGCGCGCGTCTCGAGACCGGGCGTGCGACGCTGCTTGTCGACTGCGGCATGTTCCAGGGGTCGAAGACCCTCAAGGCGCTCAACTACGAGCCGTTTCCATTCGAGGCGTCAAAGATCGACGCCGTGCTGCTGACCCACGCCCATATCGACCACTCGGGCCTGCTGCCCAAGCTGATGAAGGCCGGCTTCGAGGGGCCGATCTTCGCCACGGCGGCGACCCGCGACCTGTGCGGCGTGATGTTGCCCGACGCCGGCAGCATCCAGGAAAGCGAGGTCCGCCAGCTCAACCGCCGCAACCAGCGGCGCGGCCGCGACCAGGTCGAGCCGATCTACACCGTGCGCGACGCCGTCCGGACCACCGAGCTCTTCGAGCGGGTGAAGCTGGGCGAGAGCGTCGCCGTCGCGCCCGGCGTGACCGCGACCTATTGGGAGGCGGGCCACATCCTGGGCGCGGCCTCCATCGAGGTGCGCGTCGAGACCGAGGAAGGTCCGGTCACCATCCTGTTCTCCGGCGATATCGGGCCGGGCGGCCGGGACTATTCGTCCGACCCGGAAGGGCCGGCTGGGGTCGACCATCTCGTGCTGGAGTCGACCTACGGCGACCGGCCCCGCCTGCTCGTCGATCCGGCCACCCGCCGCAAGATGCTGGCGCAGGAACTCAACGCCGCCCACGCCGCCGGCGGGCCGCTGCTGATCCCCGCCTTCGCCGTGGAGCGTTCGCAGGAGCTGCTGGCCGACATCCTGGCGATCATGGCCGATGGCCACGCGCCGGAGGCCGACATCTTCCTGGACTCCCCGCTCGCCATCGAAGCCACCGAGGTCTTCCGTCGCCGCGGCTGGAACCGAGCGACCGACGTCAATCCGTTCCAGGGCCTCTACGCCAACGACCGGCTGAAGTTCCTGCGCGAACCCTGGGAAAGCGACCGGCTCGAACGGCTCAAGGGCTGGCACATCATTCTGGCGGCCAGCGGCATGTGCGACGCCGGTCGGGTCCGCAAGCACTTGAAACGACTCCTGTGGCAGCGCCAGGCCACGGTGCTCTTGTCCGGCTACCAGGCCGTCGGCACGCTGGGCCGGATCCTCGAGGAGGGCGCCGAGCGGGTGCGCATCCAGGGCGAGGACGTCCGCGTGCTGGCGCGGATCCGGTCCCTGGACGTCTATTCGGGCCACGCCGACGCCGATGGTCTCGTCGCCTGGGCGAACGCTCGGGCGCCCGTGGGCGGCAGCGTATTCCTGGCCCACGGCGAGCCGCCGGCGCTCGAGGGCCTCAAGGACCGGCTCGCGGCGGCGGGCTTCGCCGAGGACCGGCTGGCGATCCCGTCCCTGGACGAGTGCTACGTCATCCTCAAGGGCCAGGCCATAGCCGACACCGAAGGCAAGCCGCGGCTCGCGGCCGCGGCCGTCTCGCGCCCCGACTGGCACAACCAGCGCGCCGCCTTCCTGCTCGATCTCGGCGAGCGTATCGAACTCGCCGGCTCGGACGAGGCCCGCAGCGCCCTGATCCGCCGCCTGCGCGCGGCCCTGGAGGTCCCCGTTGACAGTGGTCAAGGCGCCGCCGCGCCGGCTTCGGTCTCCTGAAGCCGCACAGCAGCAAGGAACCGCGCCATGAGCAAGTCCGTCGCCAAGAGGATCGCCAACGACCTCGATGACGCCCTCGACGACATCGGTCACGAACTGAAGAAGGCCGGGGAGGCCATCAGCGAAGAGGCGCGGGATGACTTCGCCCGGGTGTCCGCCAAGCTCCAGCGCGCGGCCCGCGATTTCACGGTGGAGGCCCGCCGGCAGTCCCGTGACCTGACCGGCCAGGCCGTGGATCAGGCCAGGCAGCACCCGGCGACCGCCGTCGTCATCGCCGCCGCCGCGATCGCTCTGATCGGTCTGGCGTTCTGGCGCGCCCAGCCGTCCGACTAAGGCCTTCCTGGACGCGCTCTTCGAGTCCGGCCGCGTGCTCGTGGCGGTCGGCCTCGTTGAGCTGACGCTCGAGGCCTGATGGCGCTAGTCGTGAATCGGGAAGGGGGCGAGCGGGCTGTCGGCCGTCGCGGGCGGCTCGGGCTCCGGGGGCTCCGGGGGGCAGGAGACTTCGGTCGCCGAGAAGCTCGGCAGGCGACCCGAGAACAGCTCGAAGACCGCCGACAAGGCGGCGCCGAAGAACGCCGCGACCTCGAAGACCGGCCGCATCTTGCGGCAGATCCGCACGTGCAGCCGACGGAGTTTGGACCGGATCGTCCTGCCGCGCCGGACTGGGGGCCGACCGACCGGGGTTCGCATCGCCAGCGGCGAGGTTTGGTTCACGGACATTGGGAATCTTCTCCTCGGCCATGTCCGCCATGGAACAGGTGGAGCAAGGGACACACCGCCAGGATCAGGTAGGGCAAGTAGCCCAGGGCGTGGCCGCGATGCTCGCGGAGCAGGTAGAACACCAGGATGAGCGCGGCCGAACCGGCGGCGAGGAGGGCGGGGCGTTTCCAGTCGTACTTGGCCATTTCCGAATTCCCGCCAGGCGACGGGCCGAGCGCGGCTCGACCTCTGTCGTTTGCGATCAGTATCGATCGAAGCGGCCCGGCAGGTGTGGCGGTCATCGAATGACCCTCGGCGGTGGCTGGCGAAAGCGTCAGCCTGATGAAACCTTATCGCGAGGCGCGTCGCCGGCTTTGACCGACATCAAGCGCCATGGCGCAGCCGCGATAAGCGCCGGACCCGGCCCCCGGACCCGGCGGCGGTTCCCGGCGCGGCCGAAGCCCGGTTGTCTGGTCGGGGTTCGGTGTCTTTCCGATGGCTCGCTTGGAACGGCTTGACGCATCGCAAGGCTCAAAGCGCGGAACGCGCCACATTGGGCGACCTCGCACCCAGGAGATCTGCCATGCGCGCTCTACTCATATCTGTCGCCAGCCTCGCGGCCTTCGCCGCCGGGCCGACCCTCGCCCAACAGGACCACGCGGGTCATCATCCGACGACTGCGGGAACGCCGCCCGCGGCCTCGACGCCGGCCGCCGACGCCGACACCATGCACGAAAAATGCAAGGCCGTGATGGCCTCCAAGATGGCGGCGACGCAGCCGCATGATCACGGCCGCGACAAGACCGGCGCTCCGACCTGGCCGCAAGGCAAGAAGCTCTCGCCGGAGGAGATGGAGAAACTCCACAAGCAGTGCGAGACGATGATGTCCAAGGACGCGGCGCCGGCCCCGAAGTAGGCGCTTCAACCACCGTGGGCGGCCCGGGCTTCGCCGGGCCGCAGGCGAAGCTTAGGGCAGGTGTGGCGCGGGGCTCGAACGGGCTTGCCGTCGCGGGCCCCGACCGTCAGCGCCGCGCCAGATCTGGTCGCGGATTTCCTCACGCGCGCCGCCGTTGACCCACACGTCGTCGGTCAGATCCGGCGTGCCGGTCATTGCGTCGCCTTCGCCAGCCAGGCCATGGCACGCGGCGCAGTTTCGTTCGTAGAGGGGGAGGGCGCGCAGCACCGCGGCGCTGTCCGTCGATCGCATGGAGAGCGCCAGGACATACTCGGTCAGATCCTCGATTTCCGAGGGGCCCAGCATCTCCTCGCGGCCGAAACCCGGCATCGTGACCGTCCGCGGCGACAGGCGGAGCGAAGTGGGGCTGACGGCCTGCGGTCGCGACGCCAGGCCCAGCGCCGCCGCCGCCGCCGCCAGGACAACAACCGCTGTGACAGCCCAGGCATGGGCGGGCTTGACCATGGAAGGCTCCTCGGAACGCAAGCACAGCATGGCTTTCCGAGCGACGAGCGGCCTTGACGCCGATCAAGGCGCCCTGCCGGCTCGGAGGTCCGATGGCGCTCGCAATTCCGGCGGGTCGCCTCGGCGCCCTGGTCCGCATCCTGAAGGGCGATCACGCCGTGACCGCCAGCCGTTGAGGACGATCAAAGCGGGGCCGTTGACCCCACGCCATCCTCGCGCGGCAAGGAGATGGTTCAATGACCTATCGTGACATTCTGGTTGAGGTGGACGCCGATCCGGCCGCCCAAGATCGCTGCAACCAGGCCGCGCGCCTGGCCCAGGCCTTCGGCGGCCACGTCACGGGGGTCTTCCTCGAGCCCGCCTTCGCCATGCCGAGCACCGCGGCGGGAGGGGCCTGGATTCCGCCGGCGCTGCTGACCGCCGCGCTCGAGGCCCACGGGGCGGCTGTCAAACGGGCGGAGCAACAGGCCCGGGCCTGGCTTGCCGCCGCCGCCCAGACCGCCCAGGTCGGCTGCGATTGGCTTCGGCTCAAGCAGGATTTGACCCGGCGCTTCATCGATTGCGCGCGTGGCGCGGACCTGGTCGTCGTCGGGCCAGGGCGGACGTCGCAACGCGATTTCCAGGTCTCGCCCACGGAGTTGGCGTTCGGCTGCGGGGGGCCGGTGCTGGTGCTGCCCGACGCGGCGGAGCCGGCCAGCGTCGGACGCCGCGTCCTGGTCGCCTGGAACGGCGGCCGCGAGGCCGCCCGCGCCCTGCGCGACGCCTGGCCGCTGATCTCGGGCGCCGACCGGGTGGCCGTGGCCATGGTGTCGCCGCGGCTCGACCGCACGGACGTCTCGGCCATGCAGCAACGCTTCGAGAGGCGCGGCTGCAAGGTCGAGGTCTTCGTGGAGACGTCGGAACAGGCCTCGGTCAGCGACACGCTGCGCGGCCAGGTGAACGGATGGAACGCCGATCTGCTGGTCATGGGACTCTATGGCCGCACGCGGCTGGCCGAGCGGATCCTCGGCGGCGTCAGCCGCGACTTCATGAACGATCCGCCGACCGCCCTCCTGGTCTCCCACTAGGCGTCCCGATGCCAGCGGATCTCGAACCTCAAGCCCCGACAACCGATTTGCGCGGCAATCGGGCGCAACGGGCCTCGCCCTCCTACACCCTGGCCGCGCTCGACCAGCCGTTCCTGCTGGGCGGCTCCATGCGCGGCGTGAGGTTCCTGCTCGAGTTCGCCAAGGCCGATGAAGCGCTTCGCGCCTGGGGCGTGAGATCCACGATCGTCGTCTTTGGCAGCGCGCGCATCAGCGACACGGGAAGCCCCGACCAGCGCCGATGGTATCAGGAGGCGCGGCGGTTCGGCCGGCTGGCGTCGGAAGAGGGCGGGGCGCTCCGGCCCGACGGTGGGCAGCGTGATAATGTCATCGCCACCGGAGGGGGGCCCGGCGCCATGGAGGCGGCCAATCGCGGCGCGGACGACGCCGGGGCTCCGTCCATCGGCTTCAACATCACCCTGCCGAAGGAGCAGGGCCCCAACGCCTACAGCACGCCGGACCTGACCTTCCGCTTCCACTACTTCGCCATGCGCAAGATGCACCTGGCGATGCGCGCCAACGCCCTGGTGGTGTTCCCGGGCGGTTTCGGGACGCTCGACGAGCTCTTCGAAATCCTGACCTTGCGCCAGACGGGAAAGAGTCCGCCCATCCCCGTGGTCCTGGTCGACCGGGCCTATTGGAACTCGGTGATCAATTTCGAGTCCTTGCTGGCCCACGGCATGATCGACGCGCCCAACCTCGACCTCTTCCACTTCGCCGAGACCGCCGAGGAGATCTGGGCGCGCCTGCTGGCGGAGGGCGTAAGGCCGGGCCGACGGGTGGCAGGGTGAACTGGCTCGTCATGCTCGCCACCGGGGTGATCTCCACATCGCCCGTTCCCGACCTGCGCGGGTTCCTCGATGGCCAGCAGCTCTACGAGCATTGCCGGCCGGATCCGGCGGACGACCTGGCGGATCTGCGGTCGGCTCTTTGCCTGGGCTACGTCGTCGGGTCTGCGGACCAGATCCTGGCCGCCGAGGCTGGCGCGCCCCCGCAACTCAGGACCTTCTGCCCTCCGGCGAACGTGACCGCCGAGGATCTGCGTGGGGCGGCGATGACCTTCCTCGCTCGTCACGCCGAGGCCCGAGGCGCGGCGGCCTCGACCGTGATGGCCGCGGCGCTCGCGGACGGCTTCGTGTGTGATCGCACCGCCCCGGGGACCGATTGACCTGCGCTGGCGCGGAAGGCCCGTTCGACCGCCGCCAACGCGCGCCATCCCAAGCTTTCTCATCCGCCCAACAGAAAACCCCGCATTGCGGCGGGTGGTGCGACGCGCTCTCTTGCGCGCAACGAAACACGGGATGGGAGACGCCACATGGCGAACGACAACACGGGCCTGCAACTGCGCTCACTGGTCAAGGCCAGCGGCGAACTTGAGCTATCTCTGGCGCGGGTGGCGATCCCGGAGCCGGCCGCCGACGAGGTCCTGGTCCGGGTCGAGGGCTCGCCCATCAACCCCTCCGACCTCGGCCTGCTGCTGGGCGCCGCCGACATGTCCACCGCCGTGGCGAGCGGTACGGCCGAGCAGCCGGTGGTCACCGCCAAGATCCCGGACGCCTTCATGCGCGCCATGGCCGGGCGGCTCGACGAGTCCATGCCGGTCGGCAATGAGGGCGCCGGCGTGGTCATCAAGGCCGGCGCCGACGCCCAACACCTGCTGGGCAAGACCGTCGCCATGCTGGGCGGCGCCATGTACGCGGAATACCGCTGCCTGAAAGCCGCCGACGTCCTGGTCCTGCCGCCGGGCGCCACGGCCGCCGACGGCGCCTCGTGCTTCGTCAACCCGCTCACCGCGCTCGGCATGGTCGAGACCATGCGTCGCGAGGGCCACACCGCCCTGGTCCATACCGCCGCGGCCTCCAACCTCGGCCAGATGCTGAACAAGATCTGCCTCGCCGAGGGGGTGGGCCTGGTCAATATCGTCCGCAGCCCGGAACAGGCGGCCATCCTGCAGGCCATCGGCGCCAAGCACGTGGTCGACTCCAGCGCGCCCAGCTTCATGGAGGACCTGATCAAGGCCCTGGTCGCCACCGGCGCGACCCTGGCCTTCGACGCCATCGGCGGCGGCAAGCTGGCCGGCCAGATCCTCAGCGGCATGGAGGCGGCCGCCAACCAGACCGCCACGACCTACAGCCGCTACGGCTCCTCGGTCCACAAGCAGGTCTATATCTATGGCGGCCTCGACACCCGGCCCACCGAGCTCAATCGCGGCTTCGGCATGGCCTGGGGGCTGGGCGGTTGGCTGTTGACCCCGTTCCTGATGAAGATCGGTCCCGAGGCGGCCCAGAAGCTGCGCGAGCGAGTCGCCGCCGAACTGAAGACCACCTTCGCCAGCCATTACTCGCATGAGGTGTCGCTGGCCGAGGCCCTCAACCCCGAAATAATCGCCGCCTATAATCGCCGTGCAACTGGAGAGAAGTACTTGATCAACCCTAGCAAGCGCTAGAGGGGCGGAGGCTGGCGCCACCGGTGTCGGCCTCCCGACATATTGACGCAGTTTTGGTGCGGCCCGGCGGTGGATTCGGCCAGGCGAGCGGGCGCAAACCCAAGCTCGGAAAGGCTTGGCTGCAACGAGTTTAACAATACGTCAAGATCGTGGCGACCCAGTGCGACGAACCGCCCCAAGGCGGCGGTTGGAATCGGAGGCTAGGTTCGGGCGACCTTCAGCCACCCCCCTAGCCTCAAGGTTCCGATGCCGAACTACTTGACGCAAGGCGAGGCCTTGCCCTTCCACACCCCCGTCGCCGCCGCCTACGCCGAGGTGCGGATTTGAGACTGCCGCCAGACCAGGAGCCGCGCCGTCCGCGCGTTCGCCAGCTCCAAGACGAGCTCGGCAAGGCCAGGGCGCAGATCGACGTCCTGCTCACTCAGCTCCGCGCCGTGCATATCGAGGCGATCGAGGTGGCCCCCTGGATGGTGGGCCTACGACCGCAGGAGATCGCGATCATCGCGGCGCTCAAGGGCGCCTTTCCGCGGCTGCTCGACGTCTACTCGCTCGACGAGGCCCTGCCGCGGCTGGACGACGTCGCCGACCGCACTCTATCGGGCGTGCACGTGGTCATCCACGGGATCCGCCGGAAGCTGGGCGCCGACGCGATCGAGACGGTCCGCGGCTTCGGCTGGCGGCTGTCGGCCGAGTTCGCGGCGCGCCTCAAGACCCTGGAGACCAGCCGCTCCTTCGATCCGCCCCAGACCCAAGCCACGCCCCAAACCACGCCCCAGGCCAAGACCGCCCGAGGTTGAAGCTGTCGCACGCGGAACTAGAGTCGCCGCTCGGCGCTTCAAACCGGGGGGACTCGTCGACGCGAGCTGTCGATTCCCATGTTCCCCAGGGGGCGAGGGGGATTGAGATGGGCGTCATGCAGTCGCCGGAGCCGTCGGAGACCGAGGCGCGCCTGGCCGCGGTGCTGGAAAGCGTCAGCGACGGCTTCTACGCCCTGGATCGCGACTGGCGCTACGTGCTCTTCAACCGCGCCGCCGAGCGTTACTTCAACGTTTCCAGCAAGGCCTTGCTGGGCAAGGTCATGTGGGATGTCTTCCCGCAAGGCCGCGGCACGCCGTTCGAGCACGCCTGCGCGGCGGCCATGGACAAGGCGGAGACCACCGTCTTCGAAACGCCCTCGCGCCTGCGGCCCGACCGTGTGGTGGAGTTGCGGATCGCGCCCATGCACGGCGGCGGAATCGCCGTCACCCTGACCGACATCACCGACCGCAAGCGCAATGAAGCCGCCCGCGAGCTGCTGATGCGCGAGGTCGACCACCGGGCGCGCAACATGCTGGCGGTGGTCCAGTCGATCATGCAGTTGACCCGCGCCGGCGATGTCGCGCGCTACAAGCAGATCGTCATGGGCCGGGTCAGTGCGCTCGCCCGCGCCCAGCGGACGCTCGCCAGCCGCCGCTGGGAGGGAGCCCTGGTGGCCGACGTCCTGGCCGAGGAGCTCGCCACGGTGGGCAAGGCCGACGCCTATCACCTACGGGGCCCCGCGGTGGTGCTATCGCCCCAGCAGGTTCAACCCTTCAGCATGGTCGTCCACGAGTTGGCCACCAACGCCAGCAAGTACGGGGCGTTCGGGGCCGAGGCCGGGGAGGTCCATGTGGACTGGGCCCTGGAAGACGACAAGGTCGTGCGGGTGGTCTGGCGCGAGATCGGCGGACCGCTGGTGCGCGCCCCGACGCGCAAGGGGTTCGGCTCCAAGCTGATCTCCGACCTCGCCCGCCAGCTCGGCGGCTCGGCAAGCTTCGACTGGACCGAGGGCGGCCTCAGATTCGAACTGACCGTGGCGCTCTAGGCGTACGAAAAACCCGGACGCCGCGAGGCGCCCGGGTTTCGTCGATCGGTCTTGCGGTTGGTCCTAGGCCAGGATCGCCGTCGCGCGGCGGCGACGCAGCATGGCGCCGCTCAGGCCGAAGCCCGTGATCATCATCGCCCAGGTGGCGGGCTCTGGGACCACGCCGCCCGTGATCAGGTTGTCCCAGCGGACGCTGTAGTTCGCGCCCTCCTGCGTATTGTGCGCTTGCAGGATGACATTGCCGAGGTCGGCGCTGCCGTTGGCGTCCACCAGCAGGGTCTTGTCGCCGACCTGATAGAGCCAGTTGTCGCCCTGCAGCGAGATGCTGAGCGTCGCCCAGGTCCCGTAGGCGAAGCCGGTCGGCACGCCAAAGGTGACATAGGAGGCGCCGTTCCAGCCCTGGAAACCGTCCGTGCCATGGAACGAGATGATCGGATAGGAGGTGAGCGCGTCCGCCCCGTCGAAGGCCGTGCCCCAGAAGCCGGCCATGCGGCGGCTTTCGCTGGCCCAGGTGCTGTCGATATAAAGCTCGATGCTCATGGACGTGGCGCCGTCGGCCAGGTCGAGCTTGCGGCCCTGGGTGTTGTAGAAGGAGCTGCTGAAGGCGGCCGGACGATTGCTCGCGCTGTCGGCCGCGCTGATGTCGACCTCCAGGACCTGGCGCCCGTCGAACGCCACGCCGCTGTCGAAGCCGGCCGGCGCGTAGCGGTCCGTGTACCAGGTGTCCGCCGCCTGAGTCGGGCCGGTGAGCACCGGGCCGTCGAAGTTCTCAGACGCCTGGACCTGACCGGCCAGGAAGGCCGCGCCCGCCATCGCGGCCGCGAAGGATAGGATGCGTGTCTGCACGGATAGCCCCTGACTTGCTGAAACCGATAAGCTTGGGAGACGCTCTCGCACTCAGAGCGGACAGCAGGCGAACGGCCCAGACTCGGCCCCTAGCCACCCACCAGCTATCCGTGTGTTAACACTCGTTAAGAGTCAATCGCGCTCGCCCGCCAAGGGAGATGCGATCACCCCTTCAGGACGAGCGGCAGTCCCGCCACGACCATCACCACCTGGTCGGCCGCCGCGGCCACCGCCTGATGCATCCAGCCGGCCTGGTCGCGGAACCGTCGGGCCAGCGCATTGTCGGGCACGATGCCCTGGCCGACCTCGTTGGAGATCACGAACAGCTCCGCGGGGCTGGCCCTCAGCGCCAGGCCGAGCTCGGCCACGGCCGCGCCGAGGTCGGCCTCGTCCAGCATCAGGTTGGTCAGCCAGAGCGTCAGGCAGTCGATCACCGCCACCTCGCCGGACCTCAACTCGCGCACCGCCGCCGCCAGCTCCCGCGGCGCTTCGACGGTCGCCCAGGCGCCGCCGCGCTCGGCCCGGTGGCGGGCGATGCGCTCGGCCATTTCGGCGTCCAGGGCCTCGGCCGTGGCGACCATCACGCGCCGCTCCGCCGGCCGTTTTCCTGCTTCCGTAAGGGCATATGAAGTCTTGCCGGATCGGGCGCCGCCGAGGACCAGGGTCAGGCTCATGACGATTGACGCTCCGCATGGCAGAGCCTAATGGCGGCCCTGCGACAGGTTCCCCGCGAGGGGATTAATAGGGAACTCAGGTGAGATACCTGGGCTGTCCCCGCAACTGTGAGCGGCGAGCCCGCGCGTCATTAGCCACTGGACATCTGTCTGGGAAGGCGGCGCGCAACGGCTGTGACCCGTGAGCCAGGAGACCTGCCTGACGCGGTCGTCCTTCGTCCGGCCGGTGGAGCCGTACGAACGGGGAGTATTCCCGAGAGACGACGTCCGTTGGTCCGCGTGCAAGCGCGGGCTCGTCGTCACGTGTCAGGGGGAAACCCGAATGAAGACCCTATTGCTATCCACCACCGCGCTGCTGTGCGGCCTGTCCACCGGCGCGCTCGCCCAGGTCGGCCCCATCGCCGCGGCCAGCGTCAGCGAACTGATCGTCACCGCCAACCGCTCGCCCCAGCAGGCCGACCGGGTCGGCCAGAGCGTCACGGTCCTCGACGCCGGGGACATCGCCTCCAGCCAGGTCGCCGACGTCTCCACCCTGCTGGCCCAGACCCCCGGCGTCAGCGTCTCGCGCAACGGCGGGATCGGGGGCGCGACCTCGCTGCGCATCCGCGGGGCCGAAACCGACCAGACCGTGGTCGTGGTCGACGGGGTGAAGTTGAACGACCCGTCCCAGGCCGGCGGCGGTTACAACTTCGCCAATATGCTGGCCGGTGACATCGAGCGCATCGAGATCCTGCGCGGGGCCCAGTCGACCCTGTGGGGCAGCCAGGCCATCGGCGGTGTGGTCAACATCATCACCGCCCAGGCGGTCGAGCCCTTCGAGGGCTCGGTCCAGCTCGAGGCCGGCGCTCGGGGCACGGCCTATGCCCGCGCCGCGCTGGGCGGCAAGGGCGAGCGCCTCGCCTGGCGGCTGGCCGCCGGCCGCTACAACACCGATGGCGACTCCGCCTATCGCCGGGGGTCCGAGACGGACGGCTACGAGAACACCGGCGTCAGCGGGCGCGCCGAGATCCAGGCCACCGACAACCTGTCGTTCGACCTGCGCGCGGTCTATTCCAGGGGGAAGAACAACTTCGACGGCTTTCCGGCGCCGGCCTTCACCTTCAACGACACTCCCGAATACGGGACCACCGAGGACTTCGTCGGCTACGCCGCGGTCAATTTCGACCTGTTGGACGGCGCCCTGAAGAACCGTGTCGCCTACGGCTACACCCGCACCGACCGCCAGAACCTCAATCCCGACCAGGCGGTCACGCCGGTCACCTTCGACGCCCGCGGCGAGAACCGGCGCTGGGAGTACCAGGGCGTCTGGACGATCAGCGAGGCCTGGACCGCAACCTTCGGCGCCGAGACCGAGGACGCGAAGATGCGCACGGTCTCGCCCAGCGCGTTCTCGCCCAACCCGCCCCCGGTGCGCGGCAAGGCGGGCATCGACGGGGTCTACGCTCAGGTCCAGGGCGAGGTGATCGATGGCCTCACCCTCACCGCCGGTCTGCGCCGCGACAGCCACGACACCTTCGGCGACCAGACGCTGGGCCAGCTCGCCGCGGCCTGGTCGCTCAATGACGGCGACACCATCCTGCGCGCCAGCTTCGGCCAGGGCTTCAAGGCTCCGACCCTGTTCCAGCTCTATAGCGACTTCGGCAACCTGGCCCTGGCGCCCGAGGAGGCCGACGGCTGGGACGCCGGGATCGAGCATCGCTTCGCCGACCGCTTCCGGGCCTCGGCCACCTGGTTCCAGCGCGAGACCGAGAACCAGATCGACTTCTTCTCCTGCACGGCGGCCACCACCAATCCGCTCTGTTTCCGCAACGGGGTCCGCCGCTCCGGCGTCTACAACAACACCGCGCGCACCAAGGCCCACGGTGTGGAGCTGGAGGGCTCGGCCGATCTCGGCCCGCTGCAACTCAGCGCCAACTACACCTGGACCGACACCGAGAACGCCTCGCCCGGTAACGTGAACCGCGGCAAGCGCCTCACCCGCCGGCCCGAGCGCCAGGCCAATATCCAGGCCACCTACACCTGGGGGAACGACGCCGCGCTCACCGGCGCCATCCGCTATGTGGGCGACAGCTTCGACAATGTCGGCAACACCTATGTCCTGCAGAGCTACACCCTGCTGGACCTGCGGGCGTCCTATCCCCTGACCGAGGCGCTGGAGGTCTATGGCCGGGTCGAGAACGCCTTCGACGACGAGTATGAGACCACCCGCAACTACAGCTCCCCCGGGCGAGGGGCCTATGTCGGTGTCCGCGCCCGGTTCTGACCTGGCCGCGGAGGTCTTCCTCCGCCACGGCGGCCGGCTGGCCGCGGCGAAGCGCGCCTTTCCGGACGCGCCCACGCCCTGGCTCGACCTGTCGACCGGGATCAACCCGCGTCCCTGGAAGGGGGCGCGGGCGACCCCCGCCGATCTGGCGCGGCTGCCCGATCCCGAGGCGGTCGCGGCCCTGGAGGCCGCCGCCGCCGGCGCTTTCGGGGTCGCTCCCGACCGGGTCGCCGCCACGCCCGGCGCCGAGGCGGGGCTGCGCGCCCTGCCGAGGCTGCTGGACGCCCGGTCGGTCGCCGTGGTCTCGCCCGCCTATGGCGGCCACGCCGAGGCCTGGCGGCTGGCCGGGGCCAAGATCGAGGCGATTTCGGCCGGCCAGATAGCCGCGACCGATGCCGAGGCGGTGGTTGTGGTCAATCCGAACAATCCCGACGGCGCCCGCCACGAGAGCCTGGCGGCGGGCGACCGCTGGCTGATCGTCGATGAGTCCTTCGGCGAGACCGCGCCGGAACTCAGTGTCGCGTCCCAGGCCGGCGGGCGGCTGGTCGTCCTGCGCTCCTTCGGCAAGTTCTACGGCCTGGCCGGGGTGCGCCTGGGCTTCGTGATCGCCGAACCGGACCTGACCGCCCGGGTGCGCGCCCAGTTCGGCGACTGGCCGGTGGCCGCCGAGGCCATAACCGCCGGGACCGCCGCCTATGCCGACGTCGCCTGGCGCGAGCGCACGATCCGTCGCCTGGCCCGCGACGCCGCCCGCCTGGACGCGATGCTCACCGCCGCCGGCTTCGAGATTCTGGGCGGGACGTCGCTCTTCCGTCTGACCTCCGCGCCCGACGCAAAGGCCCGCTTCACCCGCCTGGCCGAGCAGGGCGTGCTCACCCGCCCCTTTCCCGATCAACCGACCTGGCTCAGGTTCGGTCTGCCCAAGACCTGGTCGCGGCTCGCCGCGGCGTTGGAGGCCCTATGACCACGCCCGAAGACGACAAGAACGCCGCCCACCGCCAGGCGATGAAGGTCCTGAAGGCCGAGCGCGAGGCCCTGATGGCCACCAAGACCGACCAAGCGCCGGGCCTGTTGCTCGTCCACACCGGCGACGGCAAGGGCAAGTCCACCGCCGCCTTCGGCATGGTCGCCCGTGCGCTCGGCTGGGGCCAGAAGGTCGGCATCGTGCAGTACATCAAGGGCAAGTGGGTCACCGGCGAGCGCCAGTTCTTCAAGCGCTTTCCCGATGAGGTCCGCTACGAGGTGATGGGGGAGGGGTTCACCTGGGACACCCAGGATCGGGCCCGCGACATCGCCGCCGCTGAGGCCGCCTGGACCGTCTCCCTGGAGATGCTGGCCGACCCCAAGCTCGATCTCGTGCTGTTCGACGAGCTCAACATCGCCCTGCGCTATGACTATCTGGACATCGACCAGGTCGTGGCCGACCTGGAAGCCCGCCCGCGCGACAAGCACGTGGTCATCACCGGCCGCAACGCCAAGCCGCAGCTGCTGGCCATCGCCGACCTGGTCACCGAGATGACCCTGGTCAAGCATCCCTTCGATCAGGGGATCAAGGCCCAGCGCGGGATCGACTTTTGAGCTGGATGCTGACCCGCAGGTCGGCGCTCGCCGCCGGGGCCGTCGTCGCCCTGGGCGGGGCGGGGCGGGCGACGCCGCGCCGCATCGTCTCGCTCAATCCCTGCCTGGACGTGATCCTGGTCCATGTGGCCGACCGCGCCCAGATCGCCGCGCTCAGCCACTATTCCCGCGACCCGCTCTCCTCAAGCGTCCCGGCCTTCGGGGCCAGCTTCCCCATCACCTACGAGACCGCCGAGGAGGTGGTCGCCCTGCGCCCCGACCTGGTGCTGGCGGCGCGCCATTCGTCGCCCGCCACCCGCGCCGCTCTGGCGCGGCTCGGCATTCCCGCCGAGCTGTTCTCGGTGCCGGAAAACGTTGAGGACAGCCTCCGCCAGGTGGCCCAGGTCGCCGACGCGGCTGGCCGGCCGGCTCGCGGCCAGGCCCTGGTCGCCCGCATCCGCAAGGCCATAGCCGACGCCGCCCCGCCGCCCGGCCAGCCGCGGCTGAGCGCCCTGATCTACCAGTCGAACGGCTTCGCCTCGGCGCCGGGCACCCTGGTGGACGAGATGATGCGTCGCGCCGGCTTCGTGAACGCCGCCACCCGCTATGGCCTGACCCGCACGGGCAATGTGCCTCTGGAGCAGCTGATCGCCGATCCGCCCGACGTCCTACTGGCCGGCCGCGCCAAGCCCGGCGCGCCGAGCTGGGCCGACCGGGTCCTGACCCATCCGGCCCTGGCCCGGGTGGCGCATCGCATGCACCGCGCCGACTTTCCGCAGCGGCTGATGTTCTGCGGCGGCCCCGTCCTGATCGAGACCGCCAGGATGATGGCCCTGGCGCGGACCCAGGCCCTGGAGGCCCGGGGATGAGGCGCCTGACCATCCTCACCGCCCTCGTCGCCCTCGGGATCGTCCTGTCCCTGGTCAGCATGGCCGCCGGCCGGGTCTGGGTGCCGCTCAGCGACTGGACCGACCCCGGCGATCCGCGCTGGGCCATCGTGTTCGAGCTGCGCTTGCCCCGCACCCTGCTCTGCGTCGCGGTCGGCGCGGCGCTTGGCATGTCGGGAGCAGCCATGCAGGGCTACACCCGCAATCCCCTGGCCGATCCCGGCGCGCTCGGCGTCTCGTCCATGGCCGCCTTGGGAGCTGTCCTCACCCTCTATCTTGGGGCCGGCGCCTCCCAGCCCTGGGTGATCGCCGCGGCCGCCATGGCCGGGGCCCTGATCGCCGTCCTGCTGCTGCTGGGGCTCTCCGGCTCGGCCTCCAGCATCGTCACCTTCATCCTCGCCGGGGTGATCCTGCAGACCGTGGCTGGAGCCGGCGTGGCCCTGGCGCTCAGCCTGGCCCCCAATCCGTGGGCGGTGAACGAGATCGTCAACTGGCTGATGGGGTCGCTGGCCGACCGCAGCATGGCCGAGGTCCAGATGGCCCTGCCGCTGATCGCCGTGGGCTGTGGCCTGCTGCTGCTGATCGGCCGCGGCCTCGACGCCCTCACCCTCGGCGAGACCGGGGCCCGCTCGCTGGGGATCAACATGACCGCCACCCGCTGGCTACTGGCCATCGGCGTCGCGCTCACGGCCGGAGCCAGCGTGGCGGTGACCGGGGTCATCGGCTTCGTGGGCCTGATCGTGCCCCATCTGCTGCGGCCCCTGGTGGGCGCGCGGCCCGGCGGCCTGCTGATTCCCAGCGCTATCGGCGGGGCGGTCCTGGTCCTGGCCGCCGACATCGCCGTGCGCCTGACGCCCGCCGCCGGCGAGGTGAAGCTGGGCGTGGCCATGGCGGTGCTGGGCGGGCCGTTCTTCTTCGCCCTGCTGCTCTCCCTGCGAAAGAGGATCGCATGAGCCGGCTCAGCGCCCATGCGGTCAGCGTCCGGCTCGGCGACAAGCTGGCGGTCGACGATGTCGCCGCCGGCTTCGAGGCCGGCACGGTCACCGCCATCCTCGGCCCCAACGGCGCGGGCAAGTCGACCCTGCTGGCCTGCCTGGCCGGCCTGCGCAAGCCGCTGTCGGGTCAGGTGCGCCTGGACGACGCCGAGCTGCTCGCCATGGCCCCCCGCGCCCGGGCCCGGCGCATCGGCTTCATCCCCCAGACGCCGGAGATCGCCTGGGCGGTGGAGGCCCGCATCCTGGTCGGCCTCGGCCGCACCCCCTTCATTGGCGCCAGCGGTCTCTCCCTGGAGGACGCCGCGGCCATCGACCGGGCCATGGCCGCCGCCGGGGTCGAGGCCCTGGCTGAGCGCGACGTCACCACGCTCTCGGGCGGCGAGAGGGGCCGGGTGCTGATCGCCCGCGCCCTGGCCGGCGACCCCGAATGGCTGCTGGCCGATGAGCCGCTCACCGGCCTCGACCCCGGCCATCAGCTCGACGCCGGAGCCCTGTTCCGCGCCATGGCCCACGATCAAGGCCGCGGCGTGGTGCTCACCCTGCACGACCTGTCGCTGGCCGCCCGCATCGCCGACCGCATCGTGGTGATGGCGGAGGGGAGGATCCTGGCCGACGGCCCGCCTGGCGAGGCCCTGTCGCCCGCCGTCCTGGCCGCCGCCTATGACATCGAGGCCCGCTATGTGAGCGGCGCCTCGGGTCCGCTGATCGAGATCGTCGGGCGTGGCCGCTGACCCCTGGCTGGTGCTGGGCGCCGCGGCCGTCGAGGCGGCCGTCGGCTATCCGCGGCGCCTGCACGCGGTGATCCCCCATCCGGTCGCCTGGATCGGCGGGGCGCTGAGCAGCCTCGACCGGACGCTGAACCGGGGCGGGGAGGTCCGACGCCGGCTGGCCGGGATCGCCACCCTGCTGATCGTGGCGGGCGCGGCGGGCGCTGCCGGCTTCGCCCTCGACCGGGTCATGACCGGCTGGGGCCTGGTCCTCGCGGCCCTGATTGGCAGCCTCGGCCTCGCCGCCCGCAGCCTCCACGATCATGTCGCCGCCGTGCGTAACGCTCTCGACGCCGACGACCTGGAAGCCGCCCGCGCCGCCGTCGGCATGATCGTCGGCCGCGACACCGTCGGCCTCGACCGCGAGGGGACGGCCGCCGCGGCCCTGGAGAGCCTGGCCGAGAGCTTCAACGACGGGGTGGTCGCGCCGCTGTTCTGGTTCCTGGTCGGCGGCCTGGCGGGCCTCTTCGCCTACAAGGCCGTCAACACCGCCGACAGCGTCATCGGCCACCGCGAGGAACCCTACCGTTGCTTTGGCTGGGCCGCGGCGCGCACCGACGACCTGATGAACCTGATCCCGGCCCGCCTCGCCGGCGCCCTGATCGCCCTGGTCGCCGGGCGGGGCGGGGTGACCATGCTCCGCGACGCGCCTAAGCACGCCTCGCCCAACGCCGGCTGGCCCGAGGCCGCCATGGCCGGCGCCCTCCGCATCCGGCTGGGCGGACCGGCGACCTATGACGGCGTCCTCCACCAGCGCCCGACCTTCGGCGACGGTCCACCGCCCTTGCCGCTGGACCTGACCCGCGGGCTTGGGCTCTATCTGCGCGCCTGCGGCCTCTTGGCCGCTGGTCTCGCCCTGGGAGGCTTCGCATGGCCGCGCTGATGATCCAGGGCTGCGGCTCCGACGTGGGCAAGTCCGTGCTGGTGGCCGGCCTCTGCCGGCTGTTTTGCAATCGCGGCCTGACCGTGCGGCCTTTCAAGCCGCAGAACATGTCCAACAACGCCGCCGTCACCGTCGACGGCGGCGAGATCGGCCGCGCCCAGGCGCTGCAGGCCGCAGCCTGCCGCACCCCGGCCACCATCCACATGAACCCGGTGCTGCTGAAGCCCCAGAGCGACGTCGGCGCCCAGCTGGTGGTGCGCGGCAAGATGGCGGGCACGTGGCAGGCCCGCGCCTATCAGGACCGCAAGGCCGGCCTGCTGGACGTGGTGCTGGAGAGCTTCCGCAGCCTCGAGGCCGAGTGTGACCTGGTCATAATCGAAGGCGCCGGCAGCCCGGCGGAGACCAACCTCAGAGCCGGCGACATTGCAAACATGGGCTTCGCCCGCGCCGCCCAGGTTCCCGTTGTGCTGGTGGGCGACATCGACCGGGGCCATGTCATCGCCGCCCTGGTCGGCGCCCACGCCGTGCTCGATGCGGAGGACCGCGACATGATCGCCGGCTTCCTGATCAACAAGTTCCGCGGCGATCCCAGCCTGTTCGCCGACGGCCGCGCCGAGATCGTCCGCCGCACCGGCTGGGCCGACTGTGGCATGGCCCCCTGGCTGGCCGCCGCCCGGCGCCTGCCTGCCGAGGACGCCGTGGTCCTGGACCATCTGGCGCCCGGCGCAAGACGCCGGGTCAAGATCGTCGCCCCCATGTTCTCGCGTATCGCCAATTTCGACGAGTTCGACCCCCTGCGCACCGAGCCTGAGGTGGACTTCGCCTTCGTGCCGCCGGGCACGCCCCTGCCGGGGGACGCCGATCTGGTGATCCTGCCCGGGACCAAGGCGACCCTGGGCGATCTCGCCTTCCTGCGCGCCCAGGGCTGGGACATCGACCTCGCCGCCCATGTCCGGCGCGGCGGCCGGGTGCTGGGGGTCTGCGGCGGCTTCCAGATGCTGGGACGCTCGATCGCCGACCCCCTGGGCGTCGAGGGGCCGCCGGGCGAGGCCGCGGGCCTGGGTCTGCTGGACGTCGCCACCACCCTGACCGACGACAAGGTTCTGACCCCCACCGCGGGGCGCCTCGCCGCCGGCGGCCGCTTCGAGGGCTACGAGATCCATGTGGGCCGGACGTCGGGCGCCGACCTCGCCCGCCCCCTGCTGGTCCGCGACGACGGGACGTGCGACGGCGCGATCTCCCCCGACGGCCGGATCATGGGCGCCTACGTCCATGGCCTGTTCGGCCTGGGCGAGGCCAGGACGGCCCTGCTGGCGCCCCTGGGCGCGACCTCCGACGGCGTCGACGAAACCGCCAGGGTCGACGCCGCCCTCGACGAGATCGCCTTGGCCCTGGAGCAGGCCTTCGATATCGACCGTCTGGCGGCCATCGCCGGCCTGGAGCCCCGACCGTGACCCTGTTGCCCGACATCGCCCCCCTCGATCGCGGCCAGGAGGGCGTCCTGCGCGCCCTGCTGGACGGCAAGGCCAAGCCGCTCGGCGCGCTGGGTCGCATTGAGGATCTGGCCGTCCAGCTGGCGTTGATCGCCGGCCGGGCCGACCCTCCGACCGACCGCGCCCTGCTGCTGGTCTTCGCCGGCGACCACGGCCTGACGGAGTCCGGGGTCTCGGCCTATCCCTCGGCGGTGACCGTGGCCATGGTCGCCACCCTGCTGGCCGGCCGAGCCACCGCCAACGCCTTCGCCCGGGTGGCGGGCGCGGAGCTGCGGGTGGTGGACGCCGGAGTCGCCGCCGACCTCGCTCCGCATCCGGCCCTGATCTTCGCCAAGGTCCGCAAGGGCTCGCGCAACGCCGCCCTGGGGCCCGCGCTCTCCGCCGACGAGGTGGACTCCGCCCTGGCCCGGGGCGCGGCCATCGCCCGCGAGGCCGCCGCCGAGGGCTTCGACGTGCTGGCGCTGGGCGAGATGGGCATAGGCAACTCGGCCTCCGCCGCCCTGCTGGTCCACCGCCTGGCGCCGGCGCCCCTGGCCGCTTGCGTGGGGCCCGGCGCCGGTCACGACGCCGCGGGCCTGGCGCGCAAGCTCGCTGTCCTGGAACAGGCCGCCGCCCGGACCGACGCCGTCGCCCCCCGCGAGATCCTGGCTCAGTTCGGCGGGTTGGAGATCGTCATGATGGCCGGCGCTGTCCTCGGCGCGGCGGCGGCCCGCCGTCCGGTGCTGATCGACGGCTTCATCTGCGGGGCCGCGGCCCTCGCCGCCATCCGCCTGGTTCCCGCCGCCGCCGACTACTGCGTCTGGGCCCATCGTTCCGCCGAGCCCGGTCACATCGCCATGCTGGCGGCGACGGACGCCCGGCCGTTGCTCGACCTCGGCCTGCGGCTGGGGGAGGGGACCGGCAGCCTGCTGGCCCTACCCCTGGTCCGCGCCGCCGCGGCCCTGCTCAGGGAAGTGGCCAGCCTCGAAGACGTCCTGGCCGGAAGGCTGTGAGATGAGCCGCGAGCTGCAGCTCTTCCTCTGCGCCGTCCAGTTCCTCACCCGGCTGCCCACGCCCCGGCTGAAGGGCTTCGAGCCCGACTGGGTCTCGCGCGGCGCCCGCTACTTCCCCCTGGTCGGTCTGCTGGTCGGCGGCGCCTGCGCCCTCGTCTTCTGGGCCGCCTCCCAGGTCTGGAGCGGCTGGCTTCCCGCGATCCTGGCGATCACCACCGGCGTGTTGATCACCGGCGCCTTCCACGAGGACGGCCTGGCCGACACCGCCGACGGCCTGGGCGGCGGGGCCGACCCCGCCAAACGGCTGGCGATCATGAAGGACAGCCGGATCGGGACCTACGGCGCCCTGGCCCTCGGTCTTGGCCTGGCCCTGAAGGCCGCGGCGCTGGCCACCCTGCCGGCGGGCCTGGGCGCCTGGGCGCTGATCGCCGCCCACGGGACCGGGCGCGGCGCGTCCGTGATCGTCATGCGCCTGCTGCCCTATGTCGGCGCGCCCAGAGCGTCGAAATGGAAGGCGGCGCCCGTCGGCCTCTCGCTCGGCGAGATGTTGATCGCGCTGGTCTTCGCCGGCCTGCCCCTGGCGCTTTCGCCGGACGGGGTGGTGGTCCAGGGCCTCCTGCTGGCCTCGCTGCTCGCCCTGGGCCTGGCGCTCATCGCCCGTCGCCTGCTCGGCGGATACACGGGAGACGTGTTGGGAGCGGTCGAGCAGGTCTTCGAAATCGGCTTCCTGCTGGGGGTCTCGGCGGCCTTCGCCCTGGCCGCCGCTCCACGCACCGGGGGGTGAAAAATTCGCGTGAGACGCGAGTTATTCAACCTTCACCATATAAAAAACGGGCGATGGGCGCCAATTCCTGCGATAACTGTTACCTCGGCGACGGACGCGCGCCGCGGAACGCGTATTACTAGGCCTGCTTTCAAACGCTGGGGGGCGTTGACCGCAATGAGCGACGAGCAGGCCGATACGCGCACGGCGGCGGAATTACGCCACCGCATGGCAAACACGTTTCAGTTGATGTCCGCCTTGGCGCGAATGCGCGGCCAGAGGGCCAGCGAACCCGAGGCGCGACGCCAACTCGTCTGGATGGCCGACGCCATCGGCTCGCTCGGCGCCCTGGAGCGCCACCGGCAGGAGGCGGGGGTCGACTTCGCCGCCTATCTCGCCGACATGACCCCGGTCTGGCAGCGGCGGCAGGGGACGCGGCCCGCCGAGATCCAGCTGTCCTGCGCCCAGTTGCACGTCTCCGACCAGGCGGCCTCGACGCTCGCGCTCATCGCCCAGGAGCTGGTCGCCAACGCCCTGGCTCACGGCTATCCGGACGCCCGCGCCGGGGTGGTCAAGGTCGGCCTCAGGCGCCTGGACGACGATCGTTGCGAGCTCACCGTGGCGGACGACGGCCAGGGTTTCGATCCGGCCGCGCCCGGCGCCCGCGAGCGGTTCGGCCTGTGGTTCGTGCGCAGCCTGGCGGCCCAGGTGCGCGGTGAGTTCGCGCTGGATTGCCGGGCCGGCGTCGTCGCCCGCCTGGTCTTCTCGCTCTAGCCGCGGACCCGGTCGACGGACGGCTGCGGCAGCAGGCGCTCATAGTTGCGCCGCACCACCTCGTAGCACTCGCATGACACGGCCTCGAGGCCTTCGCGGCTGATGATGTCCACAACCCCACGGCGATAGCGGATGTAACCCTTCTCCTGCAAGGCGCGGGCGACGGCGGTGACCGTGGTCCTCTGCACCCCCAGCATGTCGGCCAGGAACTCCTGGGTCAGGGCCACCGTGTCGCTGGTGATGCGATCGTGGCAGGTCAGCAGCCAGCGGCAGAACCGCGCCTCGACCGAGTGCAGGGCGTTGCAGGCCACCGACTGCACGGCATGGCCGAACAGGGCCTCGGTGTGCATGTCCACCATCTCGCGGATCTTGGCGCTCTTCTGCCAGGCTTCGTGCAACTGGCTCGCCCCGATGCGGGCGGCCCGGGTCGGGGTCTGGACGATGGCCCGCGACAGCGACTGGCGGGGCGACACCGCTCCCATCAATCCCAGGGCTCCTTCGCGCCCGATGGTTGCGCTCTCGATGGCCGCGCCGTTCTCCATCAGGGTCATCAGCGAGATGACGCCGTCGTGCGGGAAATAGGCCGTATCGACCCGGTCTCCCGGCTCGTACAGCAGACGTCCTCGTTCCAGATCCACCTGGGTAAGATGCGGCGCCACCAGCCTGTAGTCTTCAGGGGGCAGGGCCGAGAGCAAGCGATTTTGCACCGAGATCAGGGGCCTTTGCATCGGGGAATCGGAACGCAGCCATATGGCTTGGGTTGCAAGTTATCGACGCTGCTCCGCAAAGACTGTCGAGAACTCGACACAAATGCGATGTCTGCTCCGCAAAAGCAGAATTGGCTCACCAAAAGCAGCGAAGACCTTGCCCATGGTCCCGGCGGGCAAATATTCTCGACAAGTCGACGCAAGTATATCTGCGGCGCCGAAATTCCCGGCGTGAGATTCCACTGCTGACCTTGAGGCGGTGATCTTACGACTTCGAGCGCGACGATGCGTCGCAGAATCGCCTCAATCCAGCGCGGGTGGGGGCTGGCGCCTCAGTGGAAGTGCAGGTTCGCGCGTCCGCCCAGGTGTGGTTCGTGGCGGGTCGCGTTGGCCAGGGCGATCTCCCAGACGAACTTCACCGGCCCGCCCCGGGAGATCCAGACATCGGCGTCCTCGCAGGCCATCTTCAGCAGGGTGAGCTTCGGATCGGACTTACCCTGTGGGTACCAGGCGGCGACGACGGCGTTCCAGTACTTGTCGATCCGGGCCTGGTCGTGCTGCACGGTCAGCTGGCCGCAGATGCAGGCCTGCACGTCGCGCTGCTGGAAGACGAACATCGCCTTGTGACCCGCGCCTACGTGCTGGGCCAGGTCGCTGTCGGACCTGGTGAAGAACCAGATCTCCTCGGTCTCGCGTTCGACGAAGGCGGTCATCGGCTGGGTGTGGTGGGCCAATCGGCCGACCACGCCCAACATCCCGACCTGATGGCGTTCGATCTCTTCCCACAACCGGCGCTCTATGGCGACGCGGTCGTTCATATCGATGCTCATGACGGCTCCTGGGTTAGGTGCGCTAACACCTCAACCCTTGAGCCGCCATGGAGTTCCGAGCTGGACCGTAGGCCTAGTTGCGCGGCGTGATGAAGGCCGAGGAGACCCAGCCGCGATTGCCGTTCTCGTCATCGACTTCCCACCAGATGCCGTTCTTCTGGCCGGTGGGATAGACCAGCTCGCCGACCGCGAAGGAACGGACGGCTCCGGCCTGCGGCGAGGGCGACTTGCGCAGCACCACCGCCGACTTGGCGGTGTAGGCCTGGATGCCGGCGTTGGCCGAGGCCTGGGCGCCGGTGGCCACCTGGCCCTGCTGCATGTAGCGGACCAGGTCGATGAAGGCGTTGAAATAGGCCGCCGTGATCACCTTGCCGATGTCGGTGTTGGCGTAGCCGCCGCCGGCCGCCGCGGCAAAGCCGGTGGTGCCGAAACCGCCGCCGCCGCCGCCGAAGCTGATGTCGGTCTTCTGGGCCACGCCCTCGGCCACATAGACCTGCTCGGTGGTCCGCGCGTCGACCAGGGTGATCAGCGCCTGGGCCTGGGCCTTCTTGGTGCGCAGGCCGCCGGCCAGCGAGCCGAAGCCGCCCGGCAGCAGCGAGCCGGCGATGGCCCCGATGGCCGCCCCGCCGGTGTTGGAGTCCGAATTGGCGATGTCGGGGATGATGAAGTAGTCGGCCGAGGCCACCTGGCCCTTGCCGATGTTCGAGCCGCGGCGCAGATCGCCCGAGGCGCCCAGCGCCGCCTCGCTGTTGCGCATGGCCAGTCCCGCGTTGCGGTCGACGATCCGCAGGCAGTTGGAGCGGGCGGCGAACAACTTCAGCAGGGCTTCCGGATTGGAGAGCCCCAGCTCGGTCCACCAGCGGTTGGCCGGTTCTTGCACCGCCGCCGTGCCCAGCGGACGGTCGCAGCGCGGCAGCTCGGGGGTCGCTGCGTTCTTGGGCTGCTTCTTGTCCATGCCGAACTGGGCGCTCGCGGGGGTCGAAATCGCGAGCGTGGCGACGAGGCTCATGGCCAAGGTTGTCGTAAAGGTCTTGCGCATCTTGCCCCTCATGGATTCTTACGTTCGGGCGAGCCTAGTCCCCCAGGTATCGCCGATCAATCGGTTGAGCTTGCCTCGTCTCACGTATTGTCGAGGGCCGCTTAGGTATATCGCGCGCTCAGCGACCCTCGATCGCCGGCATGTTGACCCCAAGCCATCCCTCCAACGCGCGCATGGCGCCCGTCGGCTCTTTCGACTTCAACCAGCTTAACCAGTAGTGGCCGGAACCTGACTCCTGGATGAACGGCCGCGCCAGGCGTCCCGAGGCCAGATCGCGCTCGAACATCGCGGCTGGGGCGAGCGCCACCCCCAGCCCCTGGGCGGCGGCTTCGGCCATCAAGAAGGAAGAGTCGAACACCGGCCCGCGGATCGGTGGGCAGGGAAGGCCGGCGGCGGCGAACCAGGCCGGCCAGTCGTCGGCGCGATAGGAGCGAAGCAGGATCTCCGCCGCCAATGAGGCCGGCCCCTCCAACCGCTGGGCCACCGCGGGCGCGCATAGCGCGGTCAGCGGCGCCGGCATGAGCCGCACGGCCTCCGTCCCGTGCCAGGCGCCGTCGCCGAACCGGATCGCGCAGTCCAGCCCCTCGCCGGCCAAGTCGACCCGGTTGTTGTTGGTGGATATCCGCAGGTCGACGAACGGGTGGGCCTCCTGGAACCGCGGCAGCCGCGGCAGCAGCCAGCCGACGGCGAACGTGCCCACCACGCCCAGGGTCAGCACCTGGCGCACCCGCCCGGCCTCGAACCGATCCATGACCTCGCCCACCCGGTCGAAGCTGTCGCGCAGCACCGGCAGCAGGAACTGGCCCTCGTCGGTGAGCGCAAGGCCGCGCGGCAGGCGACGGAACAGGGCCACCCCCAGCCGCGCCTCCAGCCCCTTCACCTGGTGGCTCACCGCCGCCTGGGTGACGGAGAGCTCCAGCCCGGCCCGGGTGAAGCTCAGATGCCGGGCCGAGGCCTCGAACGCGCGGAGCGCATTGAGCGGCAATTGGCTGCGCGACACGAGTCGGATTCCCAAATTATTCTAGGGTGAGCGCCGATCTATCATCGTTTGCGCCGGCCCGCGCCAGCTTTCAATCTCGCCTCACCAACAGGAGAGAGAGCGGGCATGAAACGTCGGGATTTCACCTTGGCCCTGGCGGGAGCGGTCGCGGCATGGCCCGCGCTCACCCGCGCCCAGGCCAGGTTCACAAAGGAATTCGAGACCCTGGAGGCCCACAGCCAGGGGCGACTCGGTGTCGCCATCCTCGACACCCAGACCGGCGCGCGCCTGGCCTGGCGCGGTGAGGAGCGGTTCCCGATGTGCAGCACCTTCAAGGCCCTGGCGGCCGCTCAGGTGCTGGCCCGGGTCGATGAGGGTAAAGATCAGCTAGGGCGACGCGTTGTCTTCTCCGCCGCCGACCTGGTCGAGTACTCCCCGGCGACCAAGCCCCTGGTCGGGGCGCCGGGCATGACCCTGGCGGCCCTCTGCGAGGCCGCCGTCACCCTCAGCGACAACACCGCCGCCAACCTGATGCTGAACGGTCTTGGCGGCCCCAAGGGGTTCACCGCCTGGTGCCGATCCATCGGCGATCCGGTCACCCGTCTCGACCGCTGGGAGACCGCGATGAGCGAATCCGCCCCCGGCGATCCGCGCGACACCACCAGCCCCTCGGCCATGGTCGAGACCCTCCGCAAGCTGACCCTCGGCGACGTCCTGACGCCGGCCTCCCGCGCGCGTCTCACCGGCTGGCTCGTGGCCAACCAGACCGGCGACGCACGCCTGCGCGCCGGCCTCCCCAGGACCTGGACGGTGGGCGACAAGACCGGCTCCGGCGGCCACGGCACGACCAACGACATCGCCGTCCTCTGGCCGCCGAACCGCCGCCCGATCGTGGTCGCGGCCTACCTCACGGGGGCGAAGGGCGGCTCGGACGCCCGCAACGCCGTCCTGGCCGAGGTCGGACGTATCGTCACGCGGATGGTCTAGGGGGCTTCCACCGCCGGTCCCGGATGGTCATGATGGCGGCATTCAAAGACGCCGACTTCGATTCCACTTCCTAATTCCGAGACCAGAATTTCAATGACCGAGATCGTTGTGCCCCGCCAATTCCGCGGGCCTCCCTACACGGCCAATGGCGGCTATATCTGCGGCGTGCTGTCGAACGCCGTCGGTGGTCGCGGCGCGGCCATGCTGCGCGCTGGCGTGCCCCTGGACGTGGTCGTCACCCTGTCGCCCGGCGAGGACGGCGGCGTGATCCTGTCGAACTCCGAAGGCGCCTTGCTGGGCACGGCCCGTCCGGCCACGGACGACGCCATTCCGCCGACACCCCCGGCGCCGCCCGGCATCGAGGAGGCGCGCGCGGCCCAGGCCGTATCGCCCTTCGCCGCGCGCTCCCTGCACCGCGGCTGCTTCTCCTGCTGTATCGAACGCGATGAGGGCGAGGGCCTGGGCGTCCATGTGGGCCAGCTCGAGGGCGCGCCCGCCGGACATTGCGCCGGCCTCTGGACCCCGCATGCCAACTTCGCCGATCCCGATGGGACCATTCCCGACGAGATCACCTGGGGCGCGCTGGACTGCTCGGGCTCCATGGCCTGGTGGATCAAGACCGGCGCGCCGGTGGGCCTGCTGGGCACCATGGCCGGCGAGGTGCTGAAGAAGCCCCGGGCCGGCGAGACCTATGTGGTGGTCGCCTGGACCCGCGAGGTCGAGGGCCGCAAGCATTTCGCCGGCGTCGCCCTATTCGACGCCGCGGGCGAGACCATGGCCCGCTCCGGCCAGATCTGGATCGGCCGCCCTCCAGGCGCCCCGCCGCCCCGTCCGCTGGAAACCACCGCCGGGGCCTAGTCAGCCAAGTTGGCGGACAACCTCCTCCTCTCCACCCGTCTTCCGGGGGGAGAGGGTAGGGTGAGGGGGGCGTTTCCGCCGCACCGAGTAGGTTGATGGACCGCAGGGCGCCGCTTCGCGCCGCAGCCCCTCACCCTACCCTCTCCCCTCGAAAGGGGAGAGGAGGAGCCTTGACGGCCAAGCCGGCTCCCCGCCTCAGCGCCCCGGGAAGCCCGCGAAGGTTGCGATGCCTTCGGGGATCATGTGGAAGCTCGGAGCATCGGCCGTCCAGATCGCCGCCTGCGGCCCCTGGTACTGGCTCGGATCGTCCAGGGTGCCGACCTTCAGGATCACCATGCTGGTGTCTCGCGGCGTGCGGGTCAGGATGTGCGTGCCGCAGGTGGCGCAGAACTCGCGCGTGGCGGGCCCCTCGAGGTCGCTGCGGGTGAATCGCGCCGGCTCACCCTTCACATAGGCGAAGTCGGCGGACGGCATGACCATGAACAGGTTCTCGGCCCCGCCGGTGATGTACTGGCACTCGCGGCAATGGCACTGGCCCTTGAACCGCGGCTCGCCGCCGGCCTCGTAGCGCACCGCTCCGCAATAGCATCCGCCGGTCAGGCTCATGGGTCGTCCTCCCTGTTGGGCGGCGATGCCACCCTTCCAGCCTGACGGAGTCAAGCCTGCGGGCCTATTCCACCGCGCGGCGGGCGCTGGCCTCGACCTGGGCGCGGGGCATCAGCCGGGCGGTGGAACTGCCCTTGGCCAGCACCTCGCCGGCCGTGTTCAGCAGCCGCCCCTCCAGGAAGGCGCTGGAACGTCCGCGCCGCTCCACCCAGCCTTCGGCGATCACCAGGCCCGGCCGCACCGGGGCGAAGAAGCTGACCTTCAGCTCCAGGGACATCGGCGTCATGTCGCCGTCCTGGGCCATGGTGGCGTGCGCCATGGCCGCGTCGATCCAGCCGCAGACGAAGCCGCCCTGCGCCACCCCGCCCGAATGGCACATGTGCGGCCCGACCAGGTATTCGATCACCGCCCGTCCGGGCTCCAGCGACACCACCCTCTGCTGGCCGAGCGCGGCGTGGAGGTCGAGGGCGGACGTCGTCATGGGCTGGGCTCTCCGATTGTGCGCGGCGATGCTAGCGGCCAAGCCGCCCAGACCCAAACCCATTGATCGCCGATCGGTGCGGGGTCAGATTGTCCGGGCTGCGGCGGTCTACGACGGCCCATTGGCGCGCCACCACCGGCCCCATTCGGACATTGGGTCGAAGCTCCCCGTAAGGGTGCTTATGCGCCGCAGCGCCTTTTCTTCCGGTGGCGCCCCTAGGCCTTCTTCACGAACTCGGTCTTCAGCACTAGGTCGCGGATCTTCTCGACCCGGGCCTCGATCTCGCCCTCGTCGCCGGTCAGGCGGATGTTCCTGACCAGGGTTCCGCGCTTCAGGGTCACCGAGGTTCCCTTCACCTTGAGGTCCTTGATCAGGGTGACGGAGTCGCCGTCGACCAGGATCGTACCGTTGCTGTCCCTGACGTCCATGCCTAGCGCTCCATGCCGGCGCCTGCTTTAGGGGCTGAAGCGCGGGCCGACAAGGTGTTCACGGGACCGGATTTCGCGGCCGGGATGGAGCTCCCGCGGGTGGAACCGCAGATGGCCCGGGACAGGACCCAGCCCACGGCGGCCCATCCCGAATAAAGAACGCCGCGGCTCCGGAGGGGAGGCCGCGGCGCACATGTGGTGGAGCAACGGCCAGGCGCGGAGGCCCGGCCGGGAGAGGCTGCTGCTAGGCGAGCGCGAGCGCTTGCTTGCGGCGATTGCTGCGGACCATGGAGCCGACCGCGCCGAAGCCGATGATCATCATCGCCCAGGTGGCCGGTTCCGGAACCGCCGCGCCGATATTGCTGAGCTCGAATGAGTTGGTCGTCGAGTTCAGGTCGAAGCCGATGATGTTGTCGGTCGAGTAGAAGGTGAACCGGCCGTTGGTGTCGGCCTGCTGACGATCCCCGTCATTGGCGCCGGAGACCGCGCCCAGCTGCAGGCCGGTGATGACCTGGCTGCCGCCGCCCTTCAGATAGAAGGTGATCGAGTTATAGTCGTCGAGCGAGCCGATATACATGCTCACCCGGGAGACGTTCGGCGCCGTGAAAGTCGCGACCTGGGCGCCCTGCACGCTGAGATACTGCGTCGGGTCGTCGTCGCCCGGATCGGACGGGCCGAAGGCCGGCGCCGCGCCCAGGCCCGAGGTGCCGGTCAGCAACGAAGCCGTGCCGCCCAGCGCCCAGCCAGGAGCGATGGTGAACGGCAGGCCGAAGTCGGTGACCAAGTATTCGTCGCCGTTCACCGCCGCCTGGTAGCTCACATACGAGTGGATCGTCACCGCCGCCTGCGCGGAGGCGCCGAAGGAGACAAACGCTGTGGCGGCGAGGGCCGCCAGTTTGAATTTACTAATCATTTCAAAGCCCCTATCAGCCGTAGACACCCAAAGCCCAGGTGTCCTCAGATAACATCGTTAGCCCCACGGCAATGGTTAGTAAACTGTTAAGGGCGCCGCGCAACCATGTTTTCGCCGTGTAGAGCATCAGTTGGCGGCACATTTTCGTGAGTCGTCGTCCGAGATTCGCTCGTTGCTAGAAATGTCCGTCTCGAGGGAGTGGGCTGACGGCGCGCGCCGCTGAGTTGTCGATGGCGCGGATACGGTGGTCGAGCGTCCACCGGTGGTGTTTCGCCGCCGATCGAACACTATTCGCTGTTGGGGAGGGGGTCGAATTCAGCAGTCGCCGAAATCCGCCGCCCGCGGCCGGAGGGTCAGGCCCGCTGGTGGCGTTTGCGGTCGGGGGCGGGCCGGCGCCGGGGCTTGGCGGGCGCCTGGGCGCGGCCCCGGCGCTTGACCGGCTTGGCAGGCCAGACGAAGTCCAGGCCGTCCACAACGGCCACCGGGGCGGCGCCGATCCGGCCGATCAGTTCGCGCTCGTTCCAGATCTCCACGGACCGGCACTCGGCCAGCAGGCGGTCGGCCACCAGCCACGCCTCCCGGTCGGCCTCGCAGGGCAGGTCCAGCCCTTCCGTGCGTTCGTCGACCTCGTTCAGCAGCCAGAAATGGTAGTGGCCCACGTCCGTCTCTCCGCTCCGTCGGCGGACAGTATTCGGCAATAGGGTTTCCAGACCGTTGTTGATGAGCGTCGGGGTCCGCCGTGCTAGGGGCGCGCCGTCAGCCGCCGCGCCAAGGCTTCCACATCGCCGTCGAACAGCCGGTCGGCCAGGGCCTGGATCTCCGAGGCCACATAGTCGTCGCGGGTGATGGTCGGCCGGTAGGACTGGCGGCCGTCCGTGCGCTCCGAGGCGATCAGCCCCTTGCGCATCAGCCGGCCGAGCAGGGTCTTCACCGTCGCCCCGCCCCAGGCCTGGACCGTGGTCACCTCGTCGATCAGGCTGGCGAAGGACATCGGCCCCCGCCGCCACAGGGCCCCCAGCACCTCGCTCTCGGCCTCGGTGACGTGCAGCCGGCCAGGGGGCCTGGGCTTGGTCAGGATCGCAGCACCGCGCGGTCGATGCGCGCCTCCACCGCCCAGTTGGCGATCACCGCCACCACCCCGCAGAGCAGGCCCAGGCCCAGCATCAGGGTCACCTCCGCCAGGCCGGGGGCGATCACCTTCATCGGCGCCGGCGACGGCACATTGGAGATGCCGAGGAAGATCATCAGCGCCGTATAGGCCGCCCCCAGGCAGCCGATCAGCGGCCCGCCCAGCCTCAGGCCCGAGAGGAAGGCCGAGCCGCCGGCCAGGTGCGGTCCCGAGGCCACCTTGCGCGCGCCGACGATCACCGCGGCGACGCTGCAGGCGATCAGCACCGCCATCACTCCCTGGACGATCGGATGGGCGTTGGCGAACACAGCCCCCACGGTGAGCGGCGCGGCCTGGGCCGCGGCCGGCGCGGCGGCGAGCGCCAGGGATACGGTGACAAGGGGTCGAGCCATCGGGGGTCCTCCAAGGATTACGTCTGTAGTCAACTGAGACTACGTACGTAATTTCAAGAGTCAAGCCGGCCCTAGTCCAGGCCCAGCAGCCGGGCCGCGTTGCCGCCCATCCACTTGGCGCGGACGCTGTCCTTCAGCGGCAGCTCGTCGGTCTCGGCCACCAGCTGGGCCAGCGGGATCATGTGGGTCCCCCAGCCGGAGCCGAAGATCACCTTGTCCTGCAGATTGCGGGCTCCGTAATAGACCAGGGCCTCGTAGCCGGCCCCCGGCGCCAGCATGTGCTTCACCCGTCGGCAGGCGAAGTCGATATAGAGGTGCCGGTGGCGCGAGGCGATGGCGCAGGTCTCCGCCACCCAGGGCCAGCCCGACAGCCCCGCCACGATCTTCAGGTCCGGGAACCGCACCGCCACCTCGTCCAGGTACTTCGGGTGCGCATAGTCGTAGGGCCGGTCCGACAGCAGGTGCAGCCCCGCGGTGATCCGCGCCGGGATCCCCAGCTCCACGCACTTGGCCAGGAAGGGCCAATAGGCGGGGTCGTTGATGTAGCGCCCCTCGCGATAGGACGAGACCTCGAAGCCCTTGACCCCTAGCTCGCGAACCCCGTGCTCCAGGGCCGCCACCCCGGCCTCGCCCTCCTCGCCCCAGATGCGGAACCAGGGGATCAGCCGGTCGGGATATTCCGCGGCGAACCTGGCCACGTCCTCATTGCTGGCCCGGCGTCCGGCATTGCCGATGCAGGCCCGCGCGACGCCGGCCTCGTCCAGCATGGCGATCACCTGGGCGTGGCTCATGGCCCGGCCCATGTCGACCTCGCAGAGTTTCAGGGCGAGCGCCGTCAGCCCCTGCGTCGCCTTGGCCTCGTTGAACTCCTCCAGGCTCATGCCGATCTGGGCGGCCCAGCCGGGCGCCATGAGCTGGGCGTAGCCCTCCTTGTCGAAGCCGCGCCCCGACTGGATCAGCCGCACGGTGTCCTCGACGGCTTCTTTGGTCGGGGTGTCGCATTCGAAATCGATGATCTGCATGAAGCGCTCTCGGGTGAAATGAATCGGCGGGCGCAAGGCCCCAATGTCCCGACCCTAGCCCGCCGCTCCACGCCCGTCAGCCGCCGCTGGGCGCGCAGGGACCAAAGATGCGCCCCCTCTGGGGGAGCTGGCCCGAAGGGCCTGAGGGGGACTTTGACTCTTGCTGAGGGACGGCGAGTTGCTGACGAAGGACACCTTAGTCCCCCTCACCCGGCCATTCGGCCGGGAGCTCCCCCAGCGGGGGAGCATCTGACGGCCGTGCCATTCACCGACATGTAACAGCACCCCAACCCCTCAGCGCGCCCGATAGGTCTTCGGCGTCAACCGCCCGATCCAGGCCTCCAGCCGCGCCACCTCTTCCTGGGTCTCCTTCAGGGTGTGGGGCTCCACGCTCATCACCAGGTTCTCGATCTCGAACTCCGTCCAGTCCCGGTGCTCGGCCTTGGCGGCGATGTACATGTCCAGGAACTCCTCCTTCCGCTTCAGCCAAGAATAGACTTGCTTGGAGGACGGCATCTTTGGGTCCTTGACGATGGCGCTCACCGCCTCGCCGTTCGCCACCCGCTTGCAGAACCGCTTGGCCCAGGCCCGGTCATAGGTGCTCTTCTTGCCCGACACCCAATGGCGCCGCAGCCCCAACCGGATCTCGTGGGGTATCCGCCAGGCGTCGCTCACATGCTTCAGCCGCCGGTTCTGCACCCGCCCTTCGGCCAGGTGCGCCCGCACCCGATCGTACATGGCGGCGAACTCCGGCTGCACCTTCCGCCAGTGGAAGATGGTGGCGTAGGACGGCATGTCCGGATCGGCGGCGATCGAGCGAATGGTCTCGACCACCTCCATCCGCGCGCAGATCACCTCGCCGATCTCGCGCCGGTACTGTGAGCCCACCGCCCCGCTCCGATGGTCCATCGGCGGCACGCGCCGGTCACGCGGCGGGATCCATCGGTCGGCGAAGTTGTAGCTCATGAGCGGAAGCTTAGCCGAAGCGACCGAAAAACGCTAGAACAAAAGAAGAACATCGACGTCCCTTTCCTCCCCCGTCGCGCAGCGAATGGTGGAGGGGGACCGCGCCGCAGGCGTGGTGGAGGGGGCGAGACTGGGCTCTGAGCTTGCGGCCGCCCCCTCCACCGCCTACGGCGGTCCCCCTCCCCCGTGAACGGGGGAGGAAGAGAACCCCACTCCAGCCGGACCCCCATGCGCCTCTACCTCGCCTCCTACCGCACGGACACGGTCCAGCCCCTGCTCGACCTCGCGGGCCCCGGCGCGCGGGCGGCGGTGGTCTCCAACGCCCTGGACCTGATCCCCGACACCGACCGCCGCGCCTACGCCGCCCGGGTGCACGATCCCGTAGCCGACCTCCGCGACGCGGGCATGGCCGCCGAGCCCCTCGACCTGCGCGGCTATTTCGGGAAGCCCGCCGAGCTCGACCGCGCCCTGGCGGGCGTCGGCCTGGTCTGGGCCGTCGGCGGTAACGCCTTCCTGCTCCGCCGCGCCATGGCCCAGAGCGGCCTCGACCAGATCCTCACCCGGCGCCTGGCGGAAGACAGCCTCGTCTATGGCGGCTGGAGCGCCGGCGCCTGCGTGGCCGGCGCGACCCTGCGCGGCCTCCACCTGATGGACGATCCCGACCCCGTCGCCCCCGGCTACGACCCGGCGCCGATCTGGGAGGGCCTGGGCCTGGTCGACTTCGCCATCGTCCCCCACTTCGCCTCGGCCCACGCCGAGTCCGAAGCCGCCACCCGCGCCGCAGCCTGGATGACGGGGGAGGGGATAGCCCACCGCACGCTCAGGGACGGCGAGGCGGTGATGAGGCGGGGGGACTGGTAGGCCTCGCGGGTTGATCCGCCCCTCAGCCCTTCGCCAATGCCCGACGCACCGCCTCCGGCTCCCGCTCGATCACGGTCAGATAGGCCATCATCGCGCTGTCGGCCTGGGTGCGTCCCTGCTCCAGGTCCCGCAGCCGCGCGACATTGATCCGATAGGCCTGGGCGAAGCGGGTCTGGCTCAACCCGGTGCGCGCTCGCACCGCCCGCACCCGACGCACCGCCTCCAGCCTGCGAAGCTCTTCGGCCGACAGCGGCGGGTTGTCCGCATCAGCCAGCGCCCCGGCCGTGATCTCAGAATCCGACAGGGCCTCCAGCCGCGCCCGTTCGGCGGCCGTCAGCTCCGGTGGGGCGTTCGGATCAAGCGTGAACCGGGCCATAGCGCCTTGCCTCCGCGGCATTGCAGCGGCGTGCGGAGATGATGCGAATGACGTCGTCCCGCGCCGTATAGACCAGCGCGAACAGCCGTCCTTCGATCACTCCGACCGCCTTGCGTCGAACCTCGCCGTCCTCCGGCTTGGAGGCGTCGAAGTCGACCACATCAGGGTCGAGGAACACGCGAGCGGCATAGGCGAACGGAACACCGTGCTTGGCGAGATTGCTCCGCGCCTTGGCGTCATCCCACTCGAACTGCCGCCCCGAGTTCATATCGGACTATACGGAATTACAGTATGGCTGTCTACGGGATTTCCGCATATGGAGATTCGGCGCGCTGGCCCACGCCTAGCTGGGCGACGTGATGGACATGATGCCTCCGAACGCCGCAGCAAGGTGAAGGTTGTGGACTATAGCGAGTGACCGTGCACTCTACGCCTTGGACGTGAATGTTGGGGGCTTATCATGGACTTAGCGACACGGCTGGCTGAACTCCAGAAGCGCACCTTGGAACACCGCGAGGTGTTGCTCACCGAAGAGGCCGCGAAGACCGCCCTCGTCATGCCCTTCATCCAGGCCCTGGGCTACGACGTCTTCAACCCGTCCGAGGTCGTGCCCGAATACACTGCCGACGTCGGCACCAAGAAGGGCGAGAAGGTCGATTACGCGATCTGCGACGGCAAGAAGGTGATGATCCTCGTCGAGTGCAAGCCGTCCTCGTCCGAGCTCAACATCAACCACGCCGGTCAGCTCTTCCGCTATTTCAGCGTTACCGACGCCCGGCTCGCCATTCTGACCAACGGCGTGAACTACCAGTTCTACACAGACGTCGAGCGTCCCAATCGAATGGACGACAAGCCGTTCTTCACCTTCAGCATGGACGCCATCAAGCCCACCGACGTGAAGACTCTTGAGCGGTTCGGCAAGACCGGCTTCGACATCGAGAAGATCATCCAGGAGGCCGGCAATCTGAAGCTCCAATCGCTGCTGCGGAAGGAGCTTGAGAAGGAGTTCGCCGAGCCCTCCGAAGAGTTCATCCGCATCATGGCGAACCGCGTCTATGATGGCCGGCTGACCTCCGCCGTGAAGGAGAGCTTCGGTCGCCTTCTGGTCGGGTCGATCTCCACCCTGGTCCGCGATTTGGTCAATGAGCGGCTATCATCGGCCCTCAAGGCCTCGAACCCCGGCGCCGCCGGGGACGACCCGGCCGAGGCCGAAGGCGTCATGGAAGTCGTCACGACGGCCGAGGAGATCTCCGGTTTCCACATCGTGCAGGCCATCGCGTCGAAGCTCGTGCACCCCAAACGGATCATCATGCGGGACGCCAAGTCTTACTGCGCGATCCTGCTGGACGACAACAATCGCAAGACCGTCGCGCGGCTGCATTTCAACGGCATGACGACCAAGTATCTCGGCACCTTCACCGGCAAGGACGAGGAGCGCCACCTGATCGCCGATATGACGGACATCTACCAGTTCGGCACACAGATAGAGCAGCGGCTTCGAGAGTTGGATGAAGGTGGTTTGTCCTAGTTTCTACCAAACATCTGAAGTTAAACCCTCACCGGACGTGGCGAAACTGACATGAGTGAACAATTCTACGTTTGGTATGCGAAGCCGCATAGGCGCGCGAGAGTGCACCGCGCGACCTGTTCTCATTGTCGCAGCGGACAGGGGCAGGCAAATCAGCACAAGACTGGGTCGGGCGCTACTGGGTGGTCCAAAGCCTATGATTCCGTTGCCGAAGCACAAGCTGCGATGGTCAAATTCCGGGCTCGAGATGCAAAGCTATGTGGTCATTGTCTTCGGTGAGTATGAATTGGACGGTATTTCATTGAAATGCTGAGAAAGATATCCAGGCGTCTTCATACGACGCTAGGTCGTGCACTGTCTGGTTTGGCATCAATGTCGATGTTGGCCTGGTTTCTTTGGCCCACGTCTGCATGGCGGGTGGAGCCTGAGCCCCTTTTTGCGTTTCTCGGCGCGTTCCTGCTCTGGGCCTATTCAAACTCAAATGATGACATTGCCGGCGGGCCGCAAGATGAGGGAACATTTTCTGGGCACGACAAGAAGTTGCTTGGCGAATTTCGAGCGTGCTTCAGCGAGGAAGAGAAGCGATTTCTCCGAGAACACGATTTCGGTGGCGCGTTTAATTGGAAGAAACTCGAGGGGCTTCAAAATTTCGCGGCTGATTGGCAAGGAGCCGAATACGAGTTCGACGATCCGGATGTTCAAATAAAATTCGCGGAAATTCTTCAGAAATCTCGACAGTTCTTACACGACTTATCGTTGGGAACATGGATGATCGATCGATCCCAACAGTGGGCGTCTGCCATTACGGAAGCTGATCGACAGGGCGTCGACTGGCGACCTTCAACAAGAAAGCGAGTCGATGGATTCAACGAGCTTTCAACGGATTTGATTGATTCGATGGACGGGTTCATCAAGTTCGCTCGCCAACGGCTCGGGAACTGAACTCACTTTCGTGTCCGCCAATAAAGAAACCCCGCCGGCTCACGCCAACGGGGCTCCCCAATCTCACAGCTAGCACCCCGACCCCCGGCAAGCCGGGGGTCGAAGCGAAGCGTCAATATCCCTGGATCTTCGCGTAGCGATCCCGGTGGTAGCTCTGGCTGCCGAAGGCGGCTTCGCAGGCCCGGGCGCGCTTGAGGTAGAAGCCCGCGTCGTGGGCGTCGGTCATGCCGATGCCGCCGTGCATCTGGACCATTTCGTTGCTCACCAAGTGGAAGGTGTCGCCCATCTTGGCCTTGGCCAGGGAGACCAGCTCCGGCACGTCGGGGCTGCCGGCGTCGATCGCCTGAAGGGCGGCTTCGACGGCCGAGCGGGCCAGTTCCAGGTCGGTGAACATCTTGGCCGCGCGGTGCTGCAGGGCCTGGAAGGAGCCGATCACCTGGCCGAACTGCACGCGGACCTTGAGGTAGTCGAGGGTGACCTCGAAGGCCTGGACCGCGGCGCCCAGCATCTCGGCGGCCACGCCCGCGCGGGCGCGGTCGAGGGTCTTTTCCAGCAGGTCCCAGCCGTTGTCGGCCTCGCCCAGCACGGCGTCGGCGCCGACCTCGACACCGTCGAAGCTGACATTGGCCGCGCCGCGGCTGTCGGCCAGGGCCAGGCGCTTGCGGCTGATCCCCTTGGCGTCGGCGGGGACGACGAAGAGGGTGATCCCCTTGGTGTCGCCGGGCGTTCCCGAGGTGCGGGCCGAGACGATGAACACGCCTGCGGCCATGCCTTCCAGCACGAAGGTCTTGGTCCCCGAGAGCTTGTAGCCCGCGCCGGACTTCTCGGCCTTCAGCGCGGTCTTTTCCGGGGCGTGGTGGGCGCCTTCGTCGACGGCGAGCGTGCCGACCGTTTCGCCGGCGGCGATCTTCGGCAGCCACTCGCTCTTCTGGGCGTCGCTGCCGCCCAGCACCAGGGCGCTGGCGGCGCCGAGGCCCGAGGCCAGCAGCGGCGAGGCGGTGAGCGTGCGGCCGGTCTCCTCGAGGATCAGGCCCAGCGACAGGTAGCCGAAGTCGGACCCGCCGTATTCCTCGGGGATGATCACCCCGGCCCAGCCCATCTCGGCCATCTCGTTCCAGGCGTCGGCGTCGTAGCCCAGCTCGGCGCCGCTATCGCGCATCTTGCGGAAGGCGGTGACCGGGCTCTTCTCCTGGGTCCAGCTCTTCGCGGCGTCGCGGAGCATGCTCTGTTCTTCGTTCAGAACGGCCATTTCTAGTGTTTCCCTAAATCGATCTTCGAAAATTCTGTTGTTGGTCGAGGGCCACTTTTCCTCCCCTGCGAAGCGGGGGAGGGGGACCATCCGAAGGATGGTGGAGGGGGCGGGGCCGGGCTCTGCGTCCGCGGCCGCCCCCTCCACCGCCTGGCGGCGGTCCCCCTCCCCCGTGAACGGGGGAGGAAGAGGGGCCTAGTTGTTCTGGGTCAGGTCCGGCAGGCCGAGGATCCGCTTGGAGATGATGTTGTTCTGCACCTCCTGGGAGCCGCCATAGATCGTGGTGGCCTTGCCGCCCAGCCAGCCGCGCACGGCCATCAGCTCCTCGGGCTTGAAGTCGTCGCCTTCCCAGCCGAGGCCCTGGTGACCCATGATCTCCAGGGTCAGTTCGGCCTTGTCCTGCATCCAGCGGGTGCCGGCGTTCTTCATGATCGAGGTGGCGGCGCTGGGGCCGGAATTGCCCTTGGATTCCAGCATGGCGCGCACGGCGGTCTGCTGGAAGGCGCGGCCGTCGATCTCGTTCATGATGATGCGGGTGCGCAGGTCTGAGTCGCTGATGCGGCCCTTCTCGTCGGTGCCCACATAGTCCTTGGCCAGCTTCGGCAGCGGCTTGGCCGCCATGCCGAACCCGCCGCTGCCGCCCGCGCCGCTGAGGCCGGAGCGCTCATGCTGCAGGAGCCGCTTGGCGATGGTCCAGCCGCCGTTCAGCGGGCCGACCAGGTTCTTCTTGTCGGCGATCGCGTCGGTGAAGAAGGTCTCGCAGAAAGGTGAATTGCCGGCGATCAGAGGAATCGGGCGGACTTCGACGCCCGGCTGATGCATCGTGAACAGGACGAACGAGATGCCTTCGTGTTTCTTCGAAGTATCCGTCCGCACGAGACAGAAGCACCAGTCGGCGAATTGTGCGCCTGACGTCCAAATTTTTTGTCCGTTGATGACGAAGTGGTCGCCCTTGTCTTCGGCCTTGCACTGAAGACTTGCCAGATCGGACCCGGCGCCCGGCTCGCTGAAGCCCTGGCACCATTGCAGGTCGCCCCGGACGATCGGCGGGATGTGTTCCTTCTTCTGGTCCTCGGTGCCGTATTCCAGCAGCGTCGGGCCGAACATCATCACGCCCATGCCGCCGATGGGGTTATAGGCCCCGGCCCGGCCCAGCTCCTGCTGGATGACCCGGCCCTCGGCCGGCGACAGCCCGCCGCCGCCATAGGCCGCCGGCCAGGTGGGCACGCCCCACCCCTTGGCGCCCATGGCCTTGCGCCAGGCTTCCTGGTCCTCGCTGGGCTTCGAGCGCTCCTCGCGCATCATCGGGTTCGGCCGCCCCTTCAGGGACGCCGGGAAGTTCGCCTCGATCCACTCGCGGGCTTCCGCCCGGAAGGTGTCGAGATCGCCGCCAAAATCAGCCATCTAAAAAGTCTCCTTGAAAATAGGGTCGTTCGAAACTCGGGTGTCTGGGTGACGGTCCTTCTCCCCTTGCGGGAGAAGGTGTCGGGCGGGGAGCCCGACGGATGAGGGGTCGAAAGCCCTCTCCGCGAGTCCCGCGCCGGCCCAGCCGGATAGTCCTGAGAGACCCCTCATCCGACCCCGCTCTCGCGGGGCCACCTTCTCCCACAGGGGGAGAAGGACGCAGAAGGCTCACTCGATACGCGCATCACCCTAGTGGCTCTGGGTCAGGTCCGGGAGTCCCAGGATCCGCTTGGAGATGATGTTGTTCTGCACTTCGTTGGAGCCGCCATAGATCGAGCCGGCCTTGCCGGAGAGCCAGGCGCGCACCGCGGTCCGCTCCTCGTCGCTGAAGCCCTCGCCGTCCCAGCCGAGCCCTTGGTGGCCCATGAACTCCAGGGTCAGCTCGGCCCGGTCCTGGGCGATCTTCATATTGGCGTTCTTCATGATCGAGGTGGCCGCCGAGGGCCCGGAATTGCCCTTGGCCTCCAGCGCCGCGCGGCGAACCGTCTGCTGCAGGGCCTTCTGGTCGATCTCGTTCATGACGATGCGGGTGCGCAGGTCGGAGTCCGCCAGCCGGCCCTGCTCGTCCTCGCCGACATACTTCTTGGCGATCACGCCCAGCGCGTCGGGCTTCACGCTGGCGCCGCGCGAGCCGTTCATGCCCGAGCGCTCGTGCTGCAGCAGCCGCTTGGCCACGCTCCAGCCGCCGTTCAGCGGGCCGATCAGGTTTTCCTTGGGCACCTTCACATCGGTGATGAAGGTTTCGCAGAACGGCGAGTTACCTGCTATAAGCAGAATGGGTCGAACCTCGACGCCCGGCTGGTGCATCTCGAAGACCACGAAAGAAATGCCTTCGTGCTTCTTGGTCGTATCGGTGCGGACCAAGCAGAAGATCATATCGGCGTACTGGGCGCCGCTCGTCCAAATCTTGGATCCATTGACTAAGAAGTGGTCGCCCTTGTCTTCGGCGCGGGTCTGAAGACTTGCCAGGTCCGATCCGGCGCCCGGCTCGCTGAAGCCCTGGCACCAGCGGACCTTGGCGGTGACGATGTCCGGGATCCACTTCTTCTTCTGCTCTTCGGTGCCGTATTCCAGCAGGGTCGGGCCGAACATGCCCACGCCCATGCCGCCGATCGGGTTGACCGCCCCGATGGCGGCCATCTCCTGCTGCAATACCCGAGCCTCGGCAGGCGAAAGTCCGCCGCCGCCATAGGCCGCCGGCCAGGTGGGCACACCCCAGCCCCGCGCGCCCATGCGCTCCTTCCAGACCGCCCAGTCGCCGGTGGCCTCGGCCGGGCTCATGGCCAGGGCCTGAAGCGCCTCGGGGTCGCCGCGCAGGGATTTCGGAAAATTGGCCTCGAGCCAGGCGCGCGCGTCGGCGCGGAAGGCTTCCAAATCGGAGCCGCCAAAGTCAGCCATGAAAATTCTCCCTAATATTCATTATCTTAGCAATCACTATAGCATGAAGCCTAGACCGCCGGGAGAGCCCCCGTCTACTTCGGATCGGGCAGGCCGAGCACCCGCTTGGCCACCACGTTGAGGTTGATCTCCGAGGTGCCGCCCTCGATGGAGTTGCCCTTGGAACGCAGCCAGGTCCGCACCGCGGCCAGCTCCGGCCCGTCGAACCCGTCGCCTTCCCAGCCCAGGCCGTTGGAGCCCAGGGCCTCGACGATCAGCTCGTTGCGGTCCATGGCGACCTTGGCGCCGGCATACTTCATGATCGAAGTGGCCGCCGATGGCCCGTTGCCGGCCTTCGCCTCGTCGGCCGCGCGGCGCACGGTGAGCTGGAAGGCCCTGACCTCCATCAGGTGTTCGGTCACGCGCCGGCGCAGGTCGGGATCGGCCAGCCGCCCGGCCTCGTCGACGCCGACATAGTCCTTGGCCGCGTGCAGCACGGTCAGCGCCGCGACCGGCGCCCCGATCGAACCGCCGCCCAGCCCCGCCGAGATGTTGTCGCGCTCGAACTGCAGCAGCCGCTTGGCCACCGTCCAGCCGCCGTTCAGCGGCCCGAACAGCTGGTCCTTAGGCACCTTCACCTCGGTGAAGAAGGTCTCGCAGAACGGCGAGGTCCCGTTGATCAGCCGGATCGGCCGTACCTCGACCCCCGGCGACCTCATGTCGATCAACAGGAAGGAGATGCCCTCGTGCTTCTTGGCGGTGTCGGTGCGCACCAGGCAGAAGCACCAGTCGGCGAGGTTGGCGCCGCTCGTCCAAATTTTGGATCCCGAGACGAGGTAATGGTCACCTTTATCTTCCGCCCGGGTCTGCAGGCCCGCCAGGTCCGACCCGGCGCCCGGCTCCGAATAGCCCTGGCACCAGCGGACCGAGCCCGTGACGATGCCGGGCAGGTGCTGGCGCTTCAGCTCCTCGGTCCCGTACTCGATCAGGGTTGGCCCGAACATCATCACGCCCATGCCGCCGATCGGGTTGCGGGCGCCGACCTTGGCCATCTCCTCGGCCAGGACCCGGGCCTCGGCGCGGGAGAGGCCGCCGCCGCCGTACTGGGCTGGCCAGGTGGGCGTGCCCCAGCCGCGCGAGCCCATCGCCTCGCGCCACTGCTTGGCGGCGGGGGTTTCCTTGCCGCCCTGGGCCGCGGCCAACTGGGCGGCCGGATCGGCCTTCAGCTCGGCCGGAAAGTTCGCTTCGAGCCACGCCTTCGCGTCCGCGCGGAAGGCCTGCGTGTCGTCGCCGCCGAAGTCAGCCATGGAAATTCGCCTTCAAAAAATGGTCGTTCGAAAAGATCGCCGCCGCCCGAAAATAGGACGCCGCCGGGAAAGTTACTTCGGATCGGGCAGGCCCAGAACCCGCTTGGACACCACGTTGATGTTCACCTCGGAGGTGCCGCCCTCGATGGAATTGCCCTTCGAGCGCAGCCAGCCGTGGGTGGCGATGAGCTCAGCCGGGCTGAAGCCCTCGCCCTCCCAGCCCAGGCCCTGATGGCCCAGGGCCTCGACCATGAGCTCGGAGCGTTCCTGGGCGAAGGTGGCCGCCGCATACTTGATGATCGAGGTCGCCGCAGACGGACCGTTGGAGGCCCGAGCCTCGGCCGCCGTCCGGGCTATGGTTTTGTAAAGACAGTCGAAATCCATCTTGTTCTTGGTGATCCGCATCCGCAGGTCGCGGTCAGCCACCGCACCGCGGGCGTCCTGGCCGAGATAGGTCTTGGCGATCTGGCCGAGGTCCCCGGCCGAGCCGCCGGCCCCGCCGCCGCTGCCGAAGCCGCCCGAGATGTTCTGCCGCTCGTACTGCAGCAGCCGCTTGGCGATCTCCCAGCCGCCGTTGACCTTGCCCACTAGGTGGTTCTTCGGGATCTTCACGTCGGTGAAGAAGGTTTCGCAGAACGGGCTCTCGCCGGAGATCAGCTGGATCGGCCGGGTCTCGACGCCGGGCGTGGCCATGTCGATCAGCACGAAGGAAATGCCCTCGTGTTTCTTGGTCGTGTCTGTACGAACCAAGCAGAAACACCAGTCCGCCTTATTGGCGTAAGATGTCCAAATTTTTTGGCCGTTAATTATCCAGTGATCGCCCTTATCTTCACACCGGGTTGCTAGGGACGCCAGATCGGAACCTGCTCCCGGCTCGGAATAGCCCTGGCACCATCGGATATCGCCATTGATGATCTTTGGAAGGTGTTCTTTTTTCTGTTCTTCGGTGGCGTATTCCAGCAGGACCGGACCCAGCATCCAGACGCCGAAGGAGGCTAGCGGGGCGCGGTAGCGTCCGGCGGACATCTCCTGGTCCAGCACGCGAGCCTGGGCGGGGGTCAGGCCGCCGCCGCCATACGCCGCCGGCCAGCCGGGCGCCGTCCAGCCCTTCTGCGCCATGCGGGTCATCCAGACGCGCTGGGGATCGGAGGAGCCGGCGAAGGCGCGGCCGCCCCAGACGGCTTCCGGATCGGTCTCGGCCTTGGGATCGCGCAGCTCGGCCGGGTAGTTGGCTTCCAGCCATTCGCGGACTTCGATGCGGAATGCGTCGAGTTCGCCGGAGCCGAAATCGGCCATGGGATCCTCCCTGGATTTTCCAGGCCACATTAGCGTCGGGACTGGCGGGAGCAAGGGAGACGAAACAGTTGTTTGATCTTGCGCCGGGCTGCGTCGCGGACAAATCGCGCTATAGGTTCGCGCGACCGAGGCGATCTCTGGCGGGCGTATGCGATTTTGGCAGGAACTGAAGCCGACGGCCTATGCCGCGGCCCCGATCACGGCGGCGGCGCTCAGCCTCACCGCCGGGGTCATGCTCCTGGCCTCCGGGGCCACGCCCTCCATCCCCGACCGCTTCGTCGCGCTCTACAAGGTCACCCCGGTGGTGCTGATCGAGGTCAGCCACTTCCTCTCCAGCATCGTGGGCCTGATGCTGGTCCTGCTGGCCTTCGGCCTGAAGGCGCGGCTGGACGCGGCCTGGGCCGCGGCGGTAGCCGCCCTGCTGATCGCAGCCCCGCTGGCCCTCCTCAAGGCCTTCGCCTGGGAGGAAGCCGCGACCCTGGCGGTGATGGCGACGGTCCTGATCCCGTTGCACGGCGCCTTCCCGCGCAAGGCGCGGCTCTCCAGCATGGAGGTGACGCCGGGGTGGTTGTTCTCGGCCTTCGCCGTGGTGGCGGGGGCGGGCCTGCTGGGCCTGTGGTCTTTCCAGCACGCCGACTATGGCGACATGCCGTTCTGGAAGGTGATGGCCGACGCGGACGCGGCGCGCGCGGCGCGCGCCTGGGCCGGGGCGGCGGTGCTGCTGTTCGCCTTCGGGATCTGGCGGCTGATCGCCTCGGCGGCCACGCCCAAGGTGGTGGGGGAGTCCGATCCTGAACTCGCCCGGGTGCGCGCGATCCTGGCCAAGGCGGAGGAGGCCGAGCCGGGCGCCAACCTCGCCCTGCTGGGGGACAAGCGTTTCATCTTCTCCGCCACGGGCGAGAGCTTCCTGATGTTCGGCGCGCGCGGCCGTTCCTGGATCGCGCTGGGCGCGCCGGTCGGGCACCCCGACGAGCGCATGGAGCTGTTCTGGCGATTCCGCGAGCTGGCTGACGCCCATGCCGCCCGCCCAGGCTTCTACGGCCTGGACGCCGAGGACCTGCCCGACATCGTCGAACTCGGCTTCTCGATCTCCAAGGTCGGCGAATCCGCCGCCGTCACCCTGGACAGCTTCACCATCGAAGGCACCAAGCGCGGCAACCTTCGGCGCGCCTGGCGTCAGGCCTGTGAGGCCGGAGCGAGCTTCGAGGTCGTGCCGCCGCGGGGCGTCTGGGAGATCATGCCCCAGCTGCAGGCGATCTCCGACGCCTGGCTGGTCCACCATGCCGGCGGCGACAAGAGCTTCTCCATGGGCGGCTTCTATCCCAACTACGTGGCGGAGTTCCCGGTGGGGGTCGTACGCTTCGAGGGGCGGATCGTGGCCTTCGCGACCCTGTGGGTGACCGCCGACAAGACCTCATTCTCCATGGACCTGATGCGATACGTCGAGGATGGCCCCAAGCGGATCATGGACTATCTGTTCGTTGAGTTGATCGAGTGGGGCCGATCCCAGGGCTACCAAGCCATCGACTTCGGCATGGCGCCCTTGTCGGGCCTGGACGACCGGCCGTTGGCCCCGGTGCTGTCGCGCGTGGGCGCGCTGATCTTCGAGCGAGGCGAGGAGATCTACAACTTCCAGGGCGTGCGCTCGTACAAGGGCAAGTACGACCCGGTCTGGCGGCCTCGCTACATCGCCGCCCCCAACAAGTGGGCGATCCCGCTGATCCTGGCCGACATGGGGCTGCTCACCTCCGGCGGCATGGCCAGCCTCGCCAAGCGCCCGAGGCGGGAAGAGGCCCAGGCGGCCTAGCTCAAACACCGCTCATCCCGGCGAAAGCCGGGACCCAGATCTCAAGGATCAGCGGTGGGTTGGAGAGGCGCAGAGTCCCTAGAACCCGCTTCAGAGCCAATCCATCTGGGTCCCGGCCTTCGCCGGGATGAGCGGGAGCGAAGGCCGCATCCTCAACCTAACGGCCCGTCGTCACGCCCAGCAGGTTGACGATGTGAACCAGCAGGAACAGGGCGAGCGCCGTGGCGGTGACCATGATGAAACGCCAGGGCGCCAGGCGCGGGCCCTTGGCGAAGTTCGGAGGCCGGGCGCCGCGCCAGCCGGCGAAGGCCGCCAGGCCCAGCAGGGCGGCGCAGAGTGTCGCGGAGAGCGTCAAGGTCATCTGCGACCGCGTAGCGCAGCCGCGAAGTTCCGGCAAAGATGAACCAAATCTAAAACCTTAATGACCTCTTAACCCAAGGCGCGCTTGGATTCCCACAGGCCCGCGACCTTCTGCCGTCGTCCACAGGCAATCGCGCCGTACGCTACATATAGTGGCCTAGGCGCGTTTACACCCCAAGGATCGGTAGTTAGCGTCAGGGTTAGGCGGGGAGAACGATTCGATGACGTCGGCGACGCCTTGGAGCGTCAAGGGGATCGATCCCAAGGCTCGGGAGGTCGCAAAGGACCTGGCCCGTCGCTCCGGAATGACGCTCGGTGAATGGCTCAACCGCATGATCCTCGAGGATGTCGAGGACGGCGGCCCCGAGGAGATCACCTCCCAGGCCTATTTCACCCAGCGCCCGGAGCGGGCCTATTTCGAGACCCCGAGAGCCGCGGAACCCGCGCCCCGGGCTCCGCCCAGCCGCTTCGAGGCCCCGCAGCACCCCGCCGACGAGATCGGCCGTATCGGCATGGCGCTGGATCGCCTGTCGGGCAAGCTCGAGCAGGGCGGCGGCCACCCCCGAATCGACCCGGCGCCGACCGCCACCGAGCTCGCTGTCCGCGAAGCCTTGGTCCGCCTGGAAGTCGCCGAGCGTGAGAACATCGCCGTGGCCGCCCGTTTCGAGGGCGCGGTCCAGGAAGCCCGCGGCGAGCAGGCGCGGCTGGCCGAACGCTTGCGCCGGATCGAGCTAGAGGCCTCCGGACCCCGCTCGGCCGAGGCCCTGCGCTCCCTGGAAGCCGCCTTGGGCAAGGTCGCCACCCACCTCTATGAAGGCGAGGGCCGCACCCGCGAAACCCTTGAGGTCATGGAGCAGCGGATCGAGGAGCTCTCGAACAGCGGCTGGGGCGACCCGGCCAGTCTGATCGAGGAGGTCGCCTCCCGGGTCGACGCCCGGCTGAGCGACGCCGAGACCCGTACGGCCGAGGCCCTGATCGACCTCGGCAAGGCCTTCGCCAACCTGGACGACCGGGTCGAGACCATCGAGAAGGGCGCCGGCCCGGCGATCGAGGAACGGCTGACCGCCCTCTCGACCACCCTGTCGCAGCGCGTGGAGCAGGTTCGCGGCGAGATCGCCCAGAAGCTGCAGGCCGCCGCCGACGGCCGCTTCGACCGCATGGAGTCCAAGCTCGGCGAGATGGCCGAGACCGTGCGCAAGGCCGAGACCGCCTCTGGCCAGGCCATCGAGAAGATGGGCCGCGAGGTCCTGACCATGGCCGACACGCTGAACCGGCGCGTCCAGGCCACCGAACAACGCAGCGCCGACGCCATCGACCAGGTCGGCGGCGAGGTCGCGCGCATCGCCCAGGCCATGGAGACCCGGCTGGGCCGCAGCGAGGGCGTCCACGCCGAGGCCCTCGAGCGGCTCGGCTCCGAGATCGGCAAGATCACCGAACGCCTGGCTGAGCGGATCGGCAGCTCCGAGCGCCGCGCGGCCCAGGCCATCGACGACGTCGGCGAACAGGTCGCCCGCGTCAGCGAGCGGATCCAGCAACGCCACGATCGCAGCTCCGAGGACCTGTCCGAACGCATCCGCCTCAGCGAGGAGCGCACGGCGCGTCTGCTGGACGAGGCCCGCGAGAAGATCGACCGCAGCCTGGCCGAGTCCCAGCGCCGGCTGGCCGAGCAGATGGCCGCCGCCACGCCGCCGCGCGCCGCTGAGCCGCCCTCACCCTTCGACTCTGATCCCTTCGCCGATTTCGGTCCGGCTGAGCCGGCCGCCGATCCCCTGGCTTTGCAAGCCTTCGCGGCGCCGGGCGCGGCGTCCGAGGCGCGCATCGAGCCCGCCGCCCCGTTCCCCAGCGAGCCGGAGCGCCCGGCCTTCGACGCCGCCGATTTTGAAGCCGCCGACGGCTTCGCCCCCATCGAGACCGTCTCCAAAGAGGCCGAGGCCTCCGCCGAGCAGATCGAGGACCGGCAGCCGGAGCCTTCGGTCGAGCCCGAGCCCGAGCCCGAGCAACTTGTGTTCGACACCGCGCCGACCGCTTCGGCCGCCGAAGAGATCGACCTCGACGCCACCCAACACGACTTTCCGGAGTTGGAGGACGAGACCCTCCACGACGCGCCGCTCCAGGTCCTGGCCCAGGAACCCGAAGCCGCCCAGGAAGACGAGCCGCCCCGGCCGCTGTCCACCCGCGAAGTCATCGAACAGGCCCGCGCCGCGGCCCGCGCGGCGGCGAGCGCCGGCGACGCCAAGAAAGCCAAGGGCCGGCTCGAGAAGTTCCTCAAGCCCTCCGACAAGCTCGCCAAGCCGGACAAGGCCGGCAAGCCCGCGGGCAAGTCGCTATTCTCCGGCTTCGGCGCCCGCCCGCCCAAGCGGGCGGCCGGCTCGGCCCTCTATAGCGCCCTGCTGGTGGCTGGCGGCGCGGCCTTCCTCAGCCTGGGCGCGGCCGGCATTATCGTCATGGACGGCCAGCCCGGCGGCGACCCGCCCCAACGCGTGGCCGACGCCCTGGCCACCCTGAAGAGCCAGAACGGCGAGATCGCGGGCGCTGAAGCCGACACCACCCCTTTCCCGGACAGCCGCGCCGCGGTCGCCCTGGCGCCTACGGTGATCACCGCCCTGCCGGCCACGCCCGAGGTCAGCGCCGAACTTGCAACGCTTTACGCCGACGCCGTCAGCGCCATCGAGACCAAGCAGGCCGGCGGTCTGGAAAACCTGCGCAAGGCCGCCAATCTCGGCCACTCGCCGGCCCAGTTCTATCTCGCCAAGCTCTATGAGAAGGGCGAAGCGGGCCTGAAGGTCGATCCCGTCGAGGCGCGGCGCTGGACCGAACGCGCGGCCCAGGGCGGCAACCGGCACGCCATGCACAATCTGGGCATCGCCTTCATCAACGGTGACGGCGGACCGAAAAACTCGACCACCGCGGCCCAGTGGTTCCGCCGCGCGGCCGACCTCGGCCTGGTCGATAGCCAGTTCAATCTGGGAGCCCTCTACGAACAGGGCCTGGGCGTCAGCCAGAACGCCGCCGAGGCCTACAAGTGGTACCTGATCGCGGCGAAGGCCGGCGACGAGGGCGCGCTGAAGAGCGCCGCGCGGGTCCGCTCCGGCCTGTCGAGCGAGGCGCGCAGCATCGCCGAGAACGCCGCCCGCAGCTATCGCCCCGCGACGCCGAACCCGTCCCTGGGCACGGCCTCGATCGTGGCCCCGGCGCCGACCGTGGCCACCGCTCAGCGGGCCCTTTCGAAGCTCGGCTACTACGAAGGCCCTGTCGACGGCGTACCCTCGCCGGCGCTCAAGATGGCGATCGTGGCCTACCAGCGCTACGAGACCCTGCCGCCCACCGGGACCCTGGATCCGGCCACGGTCTCGCGCCTGCAGGTCTTCACGCGATGACCCTGGCCGCGTAAGGCGGTCGGGCCGCAACCAACTCCGCCCGAAGGCGTGACTGCTTGGACCTTTACCTGCCCATAGCCGAGGTCTCGGTGAACGCCCCCCTGCTGGTGGCGCTCGGCGCGGCGGTGGGGTTTATCTCGGGCCTGTTCGGCATCGGCGGCGGCTTCCTGATGACCCCGGTCCTGGTCTTCCTCGGCATTCCGCCGGTCGTGGCGGTGGCCAGCGAGGCCAACCACGTCGCCGCCTCTTCGACCTCGAGCGTGATCTCCTATACCCGGCGCAAGGCGGTGGATTTCCGGATGGGCGGGGTGCTGGCCGCGGGCGGGGCCGTGGGGTCCTTCCTGGGAGTCGAGGTGTTCCGCTGGCTGCGGCTGCTGGGCCAGGCCGACCTGGTGGTGTCGCTGTCCTACCTGGTCTTCCTCGGCGTCATCGGCGCGCTGATGCTGTGGGAGTCGCTGGGATCGATCCTGCGCCGCCGCCGTGGCGGAGGCGCCGGCCCCCGCCGCGACCGCCGCCCGCCCTGGCTCTACGGCCTGCCGCTGAAGATGCGCTTCCCGCGCTCGCGGCTCTATATCAGCGTCATTCCCCCGGTCCTGCTGGGGGTCTTCGTGGGCGTGCTGTCGGCGATCATGGGGGTGGGCGGCGGCTTCATCCTGGTGCCGGCCATGGTCTATGTGCTGCGCATGCCGGCCGGGGTGGTGGTCGGCACCAGCCTGTTCCAGATCATCATCACCACCTCGCTGACCAGCGTCCTGCAGGCCGGCCGCAACCAGACCGTGGACGTGGTGCTCGCCACCCTGCTGCTGATCGGCGGCGTGTTGGGAGCCCAGGTCGGCGCGCGCGCGTCGTCGCGCTTCCGGGCCGAGGAACTGCGCGCCCTGTTGGCGATCATCGTCTTGGCGGTGGGCCTGCGCATGGGGCTCGGCCTGTTCTTCACGCCCGACGAGCCCTTTGTCCTGATGGCGGGGAACGGCTGATGGTCGACGCCCTTCCACCGCCATCTCCATCCCTGGCCCCGGCCGCCGCCGTCTCGGCCGCCCTGACCACCACCAGCGTCAAGGTCACCTCCAGCTTCCGCGGCGCGCGCATCGTCCTCTACGGGGCGGTGTTCGATCCGGCCGCGCGGGCGAGCGACGTGGTGGTGATCGTGCGCGGTCCCGACGCCCCGCTGCGCATGGCGCGCAAGACCAAGGTGGCCGGCATCTGGGTCAATTCGCGGCCAGTGGTGTTCGAGGGCGCTCCCGGATTCTACATGACCGCCTCGACCCGGCCGCTGGACCAGATCGCGGGCTTCGGCCCGCTGCGGCGGCTGGGGGCGGGCATCGATCACCTGGCCATCAACGCCCCCTTCGAGCAGCGGGTGGAGACCCGCTACGGCGTTCGCGACGTCGTGGTCAGCCGCCTGGGCGCTGACTATCTCGACTGGCGCCGCGCCGTCGTGCGGCTGAAGCAGAACGCCGGCCTCTACGCCGCCGACGACCGGGGGGTGACCTTCGTGGACCGGGGGCTGTTCAAGGCTGAGATCGACCTGCCGACCGCCGCCCCGATCGGGGTCTACACCGCCGAGATCATCCTCTTCCAGGACGGCCAACCCGTCTCGCGGCGCCTGCGGGGCCTGACGGTGGAGAAGGTCGGCGTCGAGCGGGCTCTTTACCTTTTCGCCCACCAGAGGCCATGGTCATACGGCTTGGCGTCGGTCGTCATCGCCTTGGCGGCCGGCTGGGCCGCCTCGGTCGCCTTCCGGAGGAACTGACCGCTTGGACATTCGCGCCGAAGTCGAGCTCGAAGCCGCCGCCGCGCCGCTTCCGCTCTGGATCATCGCCCTGGTCTGCATGGTCCCGTTTCCGGTCTCGGCCCTGGCCTACGCCTATGGACCGGCCGACGTCGCGGGGCCGGCCCTGACGGTGATGCTGACCTGGTCGGCGGTGGTGATGGGGTTCCTGGGCGGCATCCGCTGGGGCCTGGAGAGCGCGCGGACTGAGCCGCGCTGGACGCGGCTGGTCCATTCGCTGATCTCACCCATCGCCGGCTGGGCGCTGCTGTTCACCCGCGGGGCCATCGACACGCCCTGGCTGCTGTGCGGTTTCCTGGTCGCCTTCATCCTGCAATGGCTGTTCGACCACACCGCTCCGGATGTGCCGGCCCGCTATCCGAAGCTGATGACGGTCCTGACCCTGGGGGCGGGCCTCTCCCTGGCCGTGGCCCTGGAAAAGGCGCTGACGCTTTAGTCTCCAGCCACCGACCGCCAGCCGACCGCGTGGACCCGGTCCGCGCCCAGGGCGCCGCAGAGGGGGTCGCGCGAGAAAAAGCCCGCGAAGGCCTGGTCGCGGATGCTGAGACCGCCGGCATAGGCGCCGAAGGCCGGGACCACCATCCGCTCTCCGTCCGTGACGAAGCACCGCCGCCGCACGCTGCCGCGGGAGGATGTCACCCGGGCGCACGGATGCAGGTGGCCCGCGACCTCGCCGGGCTGCAGGCCGGCCTGTGGTTCGTGGCGCAGGGTCAGCCCGGCGATCGTGAGTTCGTCGGCCACCTCGCCCGGCAGGGCCTTAGGGCCGTCGGCGTCGTGATTGCCGATCACCCAGATCAGCCGGGTCAGCCCCGCCAGGTCGCGCAGGCGCTGGGCGTCGTCCTCCGCCAGCCGCGCCTCTGAGCTGCGATCATGGAAGGTGTCGCCCAGCAGGACCACAGCCTGCGGCGCCGTGGCGGCGACCTCGGCGGCCAGGCGGGCCAGGGTGTCGCGGGTGTCGTAGGGCGGCAGCATCTGGCCGCGCATGGCGAAGGCCGAACCCTTTTCCAGGTGCAGATCGGCCACCACCAGCATGCGGGCCGGCTCGATCCACAGCGCCCCGCTGGCGCGCAGGATCACGTCGACGCCGAGCAGGGTGGTGCGCAGGCCGCCGCAAGGACTGGGCGTGAAGGCGTAGGCCGCTCGGGCGTGGGCCAGGGCGCTCATGCCAGGGCCTCCGCGATCAGGTCCCCCTCGGCCTCCGCCAGGATCCGCTCGCCGGTCTGGCCAGGGGAGCGCTCCTTGCCGATCTCCAGCAGGATCGGCACCGAGAAGGGCGACAGGTGGTCCAGCGCCGCGTGGCGGATGCGGCCCTTGATCCGCGCCAGCATCAGGCCCAGGCGCGCCACGTCGATCAGGCCGGTGGCCGCGTCGTCCCGCGCGCAGCGGAGCAGCAGGTGGTCGGGCTGGTGGCGGCGAAGCACGTCGTAGATCAGGTCCGTTGAGAAGGTTATCTGACGCCCGGTTTTCTCCTCGCCCGGGAATCGCCGCTCGATGAGCCCGGAGATGATCGCACAACCCTTGAAGGCGCGCTTCATCATGAAGCTCTCGGCGAGCCAGGATTCCAGGTCGTCGCCCAGCATGTCCTGGTCGAAGAGTTCGTCGAAATCGAGTCCGTCCAGCGGCTGCTGCGCCCAGACCGCCATCGCATAGTCGTTGCAGACGAAGCCCAGCGGCTCGGCGCCCAGACGCTCCAGCCGCCGGGTCAGCAGCATGGCGAGCGTCGTGTGGGCCAACCGCCCCTCGAACGGATAGACCACCATGAAGTGGCGCTTCCCGCGCGGGAAGGTCTCCAGCAGCATCTCCTCGTCCTTGGGGATCAGGGAGCGGTCGCGCTGGATCTCCAGCCATTCGCGGACGTCGGTGGGCAACACCTTCCAGTGCTCCTGGTCGAACATCAGCTCGCGCACCCGCTTGGCCAGGAAGGTGGAGAGGGCGAACTTCGAGCCGCCCCAGGAGGGCATCTTGGGGTCCTTGTGCGTGGCGGGCCGGACCAGGACTTCCATGCCGGTCACCGCCACCAGCGACCAGACCTGGCCGGCGAAGACGAAGGTGTCGCCGGGATCCAACATCTCCAGCATGCCTTCCTCGACCTCGCCGACCTTGCGCCCGCCGCGCAGGGACTTGCCCATGGCGATCCGCACCGCGAGCATGGCGGGCGACAGGATGGCCCCGACGTTCAGCCGGTGGCGCTGGGCGGTCTGGGGATTGCGTACGCGCCAGAGCCCGTCCTGACCCTTCACGATCCGCCGGAACCGGTCGTAGGTCTTCAGCGCATAGCCGCCGGTGGAGACGAAATCGACGACCTGCTCGAAGTCCTCCCACGACAGGTCGCGGTAGGGGCCGGCGCGGCAGACCTCGTCATAGAGGGCGAGCAGGTCGAAGGGCTCGGAACAGGCGCAGCCCATTATGTGCTGGGCCAGGACGTCCAGGGCGCCGACCCGGGCGGGGTCGCCATCGAAGCGGTTCTCGGCGATGGCCTCGCGGGCGGCCTGGCATTCCAGCATCTCGAAGCGGTTGGCCGGCACGAACAGGGCGCGTGACGGCTCGTCCAGCCGGTGGTTGGCCCGGCCGATCCGCTGGACCATGCGGCTGGCGCCCTTGGGCGAGGCGAGCTGGATCACCAGGTCCACGTCGCCCCAGTCGATGCCGAGGTCGAGGGTGGAGGTGCAGACCACCGCCTTCAGTTCACCCCGCGCCATGGCCGCCTCGACCTTGCGCCGCTGCTCGGCGGCGAGCGAACCGTGATGCAGGGCGATGGGCAGGTTGTCGTCGTTCAGCCGCCACAGCTCCTGGAAGGCGAACTCGGCCTGGAAGCGGGTGTTGACGAAGACCAGGGCGGTCTTCGCGGTTTTGATCGTTTCGTAGACCTCGGCCATGGCGTGCTGGGCGGTGTGGCCGGCCCAGGGCACCCGGCCCTCGGACAGCAGCATGTCGACGATGGGCGCCGCCCCGGCCGGCCCGCGGACCAGGTCGATGGTGTCTTCGGGGCGCGGGCTCCCAGATGCTCCCCCACTGGGGGAGCTGTCGGCGAAGCCGACTGAGGGGGACTTTGACTCGCTTTCCAGGGCTTCAGCCCCCTCCGTCTCGTCGCGAAGAGGCGACGATCCACCTCCCCCAAATCGCGCTGCGCGCTGGGGGAGGACCTGGTTCGCGGGCGGGGCGCACGCCAGCCAGCGGCGGATGACGTCAGGATCGTCCACCGTGGCCGACAGTCCCACCCGGCGCAGGCCCGGCGCGAACAGCTGCAGGCGCGCCAGGTCCAGCGCCAGCAGGTCGCCGCGCTTGGAGGCATGGATGGCGTGGATCTCGTCGACGATCACGCACTTCAGGTTCTCGAAATAGAGCCGGGCGCCCTCCCAGGCGCAGAACAGGGCGAGCTGTTCGGGGGTGGTCAGCAGGATGTCGGGAGGCTTGACCCGCTGGCGCTGCTTTCGCGCCTGGCCGGTGTCGCCGGTGCGGCTCTCGGCGACGATGGGCAGGCCCATCTGGAGGATCGGCGCCATCAGGTTGCGCTCGACGTCGACGGCGAGCGCCTTCAGCGGCGAGATGTAGAGGGTGTGGATGCCCTGGGGCGTGTTGGGCGGCGGTCGCTCGGAAAGCTCGATCAGGCTGGGGAGGAAACCGGCCAGGGTCTTGCCGCCGCCGGTGGGGGCGATCAACAGGGCGTCGCGGCCCTCCCGGGCCTTGGCCACCATGTCGAGCTGATGGGCGCGCGGGCTCCAGCCGCGGTTCTCGAACCAGGCGGCGAAACGTTCGGGCAGGAGGTCCGGCAGGGTCGCCGCTGCGTCAGCCATCCCGTCGCCTATAACATGTTCCCGTTACGTTTCACTCGAACACTACCTAATGGCCTCCGGCTGGCCCAGGGGTAGAGTGCATTGTGGGAGACGACATAGGGAGGCTGGCCATGACCCAGACGGGCGAGTGCTTTTGCGGCGCGGTGAAGATCGAGGCGACGGGCGAGCCCGAAGCCATGGGTTACTGCCATTGCCGATCATGCCGATCCTGGTCCGGCGGGCCGGTCAACGCCTTCAGCCTGTGGAAGCCCGAGGCGGTGAGGGTGACGTCAGGCGCGGAATATGTGGCGACCTATTCGAAGACCGACCTCAGCCAGCGCCAGTACTGTTCCAAGTGCGGCGGCCACCTGATGACCAATCATCCGCCGCTCAGCCTGATCGACGTGTTCGTCGCCACCCTGCCGGGCCTGGACTTCAAGCCGGGCGTGCACGTGAACTACGCCGAGACGGTATTGCCGATGAAGGACGGCCTGCCCAAGCTGAAGGATTTCCCCGCCGAGTTCGGCGGTTCCGGCGAGGCGATTCCGGAGTAGGTTTTCAGTCTGATCGATGGAGTCGGCGATGCGGTATGCTCTGGGATTGGCGGTCCTGACCCTGGCGGTCGGAGGCGGAGGCGGCGCGGTCGCGCAGGTCGACACCCCGCCCAACTGCCACTGGGTCGCCATGCCCGAGGCGCCGGCTACACTTGAACTCTGGTGCCGGGGCGACGACGGCCGGGCGCGGGCCACAGGCCGCACCCTGCAGCAGAGTTCGCGGCCGACCCCGGCCGGCGAGTGCCCGGCGGGCAAGCTGTACGATGGTGCGCGCTGCCGGCCCGAGGCCGCGGTCCTCGCCGCCGCGCCCAAGGCGCCCTCGGCGCCGGAGCGTCCGGCGGTTCCCGCGGCCAAGGCCAGTCCGCCGCGGGTTCTGCTGTTCCGCGATGGTCGCGGCCGCCGGGACCGGGGCATGGCCTGCGTCGACGACCGCGACGTCACCATCTGCAAGCCGATCCCGCGGTACTAGGCCTCCTCCGACGCGGCCAGCTGCGGGGCCTGGGTGTAGAAGTCGATCTGCATCCGCATGGGCCCTTCGGTCTCCACGAAGTGCGACTGGTCCGGCTCCAGCACGCCGTCCGCGCCCGGCGACAGGACCTTGGTCTCCGGCGGCTCGGTGAAGCAGAGCTTCAATTCGCCCTGCAACACGCGGATGACCCCCCAGACGCCGGCCTTGGTGCGGTGGGCGCGGCGCAGGGCGGCGGGCAGGGTGGCCTCGTCGAAGACCGAGGTGGAGCGATAGGGCTCGGGGGCGGCGTTGGGTTTCATCTTGTTCAGTCCTTTCAGGACGCCGTCCGTCAGTCCGGGGAACCCCGTAGGCCGCCGCACGGTGGAGATGCCAATCGAGCTTGAGGGTCTCGGCGATGCGGGCCGTCTCCGGACGGCGGCATCGGCGGATAGCGACTCATAGAGCAATTCGCGGCGAATGCGCCTGTTCCCGACCAGGTCGGGTCGGCGATCACCGGAACGAGACCCGTGGCGGGGGGTTTAAGGGGCTCTCCAACCGTGAGGACGCCCCATGAAAGTCGCCGATGTCATGACTGCTCAGGTCGCCACCGCCCGCCCCACCGACACGGTGCGCAAGGTCGCCGGCGTGATGGCCAATGTCGATTCCGGCGCCGTGCCGGTGGTCGAAGAAGACCGGGTGATCGGCCTGGTCACCGACCGGGATATCGTCCTGCGGGTAATCGCCGCCGGAGGAAATCTCGACACCCCGATTTCGGAGGTGATGACCCCCGACGTCCAGTCCTGCAGCGAAGAGGACAATGTCGCCGACGCCGCGGCCCAGATGGCCAGCCACCAGATCCGCCGCCTGGTCGTCACCGGCGACAAGGGCAAGCTGGTCGGCATCCTGTCCCTGGGCGACATCGCCCTCGACTACGGCGCCAAGCAGGTCGGCAAGACCCTCGAGGAGATCAGCGAGCCGACCCCGGAGGCGACCCACTAAGCTCCGGTAATGATTGAGCAACGGCCACGATCGCACCGCAATCGTCCTGAAGCTTGCCCCAGCGCGTCGTGCGCGGCGTCTGGGGGCAGGCCATGGGAAGGTTCGGCGTTCGCATCTACGGGCTGGGAGCCATTCTCCTGGGGCTCGTCGGGCTCGTCTGGTCCGACTTCGCCCTGCAGTGGCAGCCGGTTCCCAAGGACATTCCTCTGCGCCTGCCGCTGGCCTATCTCAGCGCCGCCGCTCTTCTGCTAGCCGGGGCGGCGGTCCAGGCGCGCCGCTCGGCCGTGTTCGGCGCAGCGGCGCTGGCGATGATGTACCTGGCCTGGGTGGTCCTGCTGCATGGGCCGCGGGTGGCGGGCCATCCCACCAATATCGGCGCCTGGAACGGCATCGCAGAGATCTCGGCGCTCGCCGCGGCTGGGCTGGTGGGCTTCGCCTCGCTCTGGAACGGCGCGCGCGCCGCCGGGCTTTCCCGGGCCGGACAACTGATTTTCGGCCTGTGTCCTCTGGTGTTCGGCCTGGCCCACTTCACCTATGCCGATTTCACCGCCTCGATGGTGCCGGCCTGGATCCCGCCGAACCAGCTGTTCTGGGCCTACGCCACGGGAACCTTCCATGTGGCGGCGGGGCTCGGCATCCTCTCCGGCGTCCAAGCCAGGCTCGCCGCGCGGCTGCTCAGTGTGATGTTCGCCGGCTTCGTGATTCTGTTGCACGCGCCCCGGGTGTTCGCAGATCCCGACAGCCGGCTGGAATGGACCATGCTCGCCATCGCGCTGAGCCTGACCGGGGCGGCCTGGACCGTCGCGGACGGCATCGCTGACCGTCGCAAGGCTTGAACCGGCCGGCCGGAGGACTATCCTGAGCGCTCCGGGCCGACGCGGGCGCCCGGGCAGACGGCTCGCCGTCCAAGACCCGCTCCTGAAGGCCCGGCTCCGCGCCGGGCGGGAGCGTGTGAGATGGCGAAGGCCCAATCCCCTGATATGGCCCCCAAGGTGGCGATCGTCTGGCGCGGCGACGCCCAGGCCCGGCGCGACGCCACGCCCGAGACCAGCCGCCAGAAGGCGGTGTTCGAGGCCCTGGCCCGCCAAGGCGTGGCCGCCGAACCCTGCGTCTTCTGCGAAGAGTTGGCGCACGAGGTCCGCGAGCAATTACTGCGGATGGACGGCGTCCTGGTCTGGGTCGATCCGATCTCAGGAGGTCTGCGGCGCGACGTGCTGGATGAGATCCTTCGCGCGGTCGCCGCAGCCGGCGTTGTGGTCAGCACCCATCCCGACCTCGTCCTCAAGATGGGGGTCAAGGAGGTGCTCTACGCGACCCGCGACCTGGGCTGGGGCGCCGACACCCATCTCTATGCGAGCCGCGCCGCCTTCGAGGCCGAGTTCCCCGGGCGATTGGACGCCTCCGGTCCGCGGGTGCTGAAGCAGAACCGCGGCAATGGCGGCATCGGGGTGTGGAAGGTCGAATCCCTCGACGCGGGGATGGTCCGCGTGCAGGAGGGCAGGGGCGACGCCGAGCCACGGGTCCTGCCGCTCCGCGCCTTCCTCTACGAATGCCGGACCTATTTCGACGGTGGTGGGAAGCTGATCGACCAGGCCTTCCAGCCCCGCCTGCCGGAGGGGATGATCCGCTGTTACATGTCGGAAGGGCGCGTGGTCGGTTTCGGACGCCAGATCATCCGGGGCCTGATGCCCGCCGACGCCGGTCCTCCCGGGCCACGCATCATGTCAGGCCCCGACCATCCGCCGTTCCAGGCCCTGCGCGCCAAGATGGAGGGCGACTGGACACCGGCCATGGCCCGGCTGCTGGGGATCGACGCCCTGCCGGTGATCTGGGACGCCGACTTCCTCTACGGGCCGCAGGACGCGGCCGGCGAGGACACCTATGTGCTGTGCGAGATCAATGTCAGCTCGGTGTTCCCCATCCCCGACGAGGCGCCGGACGAACTGGCCAGGACCATGGCGCGACGGTTGGCGCGACATGTGGGATCAAAACCAGAACGGGCCGCTGACTCCCCCGCCCAAACCGGCTAATCCTGGCGGGTGAACGCTCTCTCCCCGAGTCTCGACCTGGCGCCGGCCCTCGTGGTCCTGCCCGGCCCGCGCGCCGCGGCGGCCGACGCGACGCGGGCCGAGATGATCCGGGCGCCGGAGGCCCGCGACCTCTTCGAGCACGGGCCGGTGCTGGTGGCCCACGCCTCGATGACCGCCAAGCGGCTTGGGCTGCACGCGCCGGGGCGTTCGCCGGGCTTGTTCGACGCCCTGGAGCTGTTCGCCTTCACCCGACCGGCCAGGTTCTGCGCGCCCTCGGCGGCGGGCATGGCCCTGGCGCTTGGCCTCCCCGAGCCCAAGGGCGCGGCGGCCCAGGCCGGCGCCCTGCTGGAGACCTGTCGCCTGCTGCTGGCCGAGCTCGCCGCCTCGCCCGAGCCCAGCCGCGAGGAGGCCCTGGCGGTGGCCGAGACCCTGGCGCGAGCCGGCTGGGCCTGGGGGCCGGCGGTGGTCGCGGCCCTGCGCTCGGCGCCGGTGGGCAACCAGTTCCGCACCTCTGGCCTCGACGTCTGGAGCCGGATCGCCGAGTGGGAGGACTCCGCCCCGCCCGGCGAGGCCACCTCCAAGCCCTTCACCCCCGAGCAATCGTCCGCCCGCCTGGCCGAGCTGCTGCAGCGCGCCGGCTTGGACGAGGCGCGTCCCGCCCAATCCGAGTTCGCCGCCGAGGCCGCCTTCGCCTTCCAGCCCCGCGAGCGGGAGGGAGAGCCGCGGATGATGCTGGCCGAGGCGGGCACTGGGATCGGCAAGACCCTGGGCTACCTGGCGCCGGCCTCGCTCTGGGCCGAGGCCAATGGGCCGGCGGTCTGGGTCTCGACCTATACGCGGGCCCTACAGCGGCAGATCGAGCGCGAGAGCCACGCCATCTATCCGGATCCCAAGGTGCGGGCGAAGAAGGCCGTGGTCCGCAAGGGGCGTGAGAACTATCTCTGCCTGCTGAACTTCCAGGACGTGGCCAACACCGCCCAGATGGGCGGGGCCGACCTGATCGGCATGGGCCTGGCCGCCCGCTGGGCGCGGGCCACCCGCGACGGCGACATGACCGGCGGCGACTTCCCGGCCTGGCTGCCGACCCTGTTCGCCGTGCCGCCCGCCGCCCAGGCCAGCGCCGCCAACCTGGTGGACCGCCGCGGCGAGTGCATCCACGCCGGCTGCTCCCACTACCGCACCTGCTTCGTGGAGAAGGCGATCCGCGGCTCGCGCAAGGCCGACCTGGTGATCGCCAACCACGCCCTGGTCCTGACCCAGGCGGCCTTCGACGGCGCCCGCGCGGCGCGGGGCTCAAAGGGCGACGAGGAGACCACCCAGCTCAAGCGCATCGTCTTCGACGAGGGCCACCACCTGTTCGACGCCGCCGACGCGGCCTTCTCCGCCGCGCTCTCCGGGGCGGAGTCCGCCGAGATGCGGCGTTGGATCCGTGGCCCCGAAGGTCGGGGCCGCCGGGGCCGGGGGCTCGAGGCGCGGCTGATGGACATGCTGGGCGACCGCGAGGACGCGCGCCGGGCGCTCACCGACACGCTCAACGCCGCCGCCGCCCTGCCGGGCGAGGGCTGGTCGGGCCGCATCGCCCCGCCCAATGGCGAGGTCAATCCCATCGGGCCGATCGAGTCCTTCCTGGTGGCGATGATCGAACAGCTCCGCGCCCGCTCGGCGGCCTCGGAGATCGGCATGGAATGCGCCGCGCGCCCGGCGCTCGACCTGGTGCGGGTCACGGCCCGCGACGCCGCCGTCGCGCTCGCCAAGATCGAGGCGCCGCTTCTGGCCCTGGCCCGCTGCCTTGAAGACCTGCTGGACGACGAGGCCGCCCAGATCGTCACCAGTGACCGGGGCCGGATCGAGGGCGCCCTGCGCGGCCTCGACCGCCGGTGCCGCATGACCCTGCCGGCCTGGCGCTCCATGCTGCAGGCCATCGACGAGAACAGTGAGGACGACCCCGACTTCGTCGACTGGTTCGACGCCACCTTCCTCTATGGCCGGGTGGTGGACGCCGCCTGCCGCCGCCACTGGGTCGACCCCACCGAGCCCCTGACCAACGCCGTCATCGCCCCGGCCCACGGGGTGCTGGTGACCAGCGCCACCCTGTCGGACTCCGCCCTGGACGACCCCTTCGCGCTCGCCGAGATGCGCACCGGCGCCGCGCGCCTGCCCGACCGGCCCAAGACGCTCAAGCTCGCCTCGCCCTTCGACTATGCCGCCAACAGCCGGGCCTATGTGGTCACCGATGTCGGTCGCGACGACCCGCGCCAGGTGGCCGCGGCCATGCGCGAGCTGTTCCTGGCGGCCGGGGGCGGGGGCGTGGGCCTGTTCACCGCCATCCGCCGCCTGCGCGCGGTGCATGAGCGGATCGCAGCCCCCCTGGCCGACAAGGGCCTGGCCCTCTACGCCCAGCATGTGGACCCGCTGGAGGTCGGCGCCCTGGTCGACATCTTCCGGGCCGAGCAGGACTCCTGCCTGCTGGGCACGGACGCCGTCAGGGATGGTGTCGACGTGCCGGGCCGCTCCCTGCGCCTGCTGGTCTTCGACCGGGTGCCGTGGCCCCGGCCCGACATCCTGCACAAGGCCCGCCGCGTGCGGTTCGGCGGCAAGACCTATGACGACAGCGTGGCCCGCAACCGCATCAGCCAGGCCTTCGGCCGCCTGATCCGCCGCGCCGACGACAAGGGCGTGTTCGTGATGCTGGACGCCTCGTCTCCGAGCCGCCTGTTCACCGGCCTGCCCGAGGGCGTGCGGGTGGATCGCCTGGGTCTGGTCGAGACGATCGAGGCGATCACCGAGTTCCTGGGGACGCCGGAGAGCTGAGGCGCTGGTGAGCGCTCACGCCGCGCGCAACTGCTCGAACAGGTCGGCGGGGTAGGGCGAGCTATAGGCTGTGACGCCCAGTTCCGTGCGCAGGACGTCCAGCGGCCGGTCCCAGATCGACTCCCAGTCCAGCCCGATCAGCGGCGGGGTCTCGCGGCCGTGGATCCAGGCGGTGAGGATGGTGTCGAGGAACAGGGGCAGGGCCTCCGCCTGGGTCACGGCTGTCTTGGTCAGGACCATGGCCAGGAACATCGAGGAATAGTGGTGCCCGAACTGGGCCATCTGGAAGGCCGAGATCGCCACCTCATGCAGGGCGGTGGTTTGGTAGCCGGCCAGCAGGTGCCAGAGGTCGTGGCACTGCAGGATGCGGGCGTTGAGGTAGTCGAGCGGGGGCGGCAGGTCGGCCAGGCCCAGGGCCTCGCGGTCCAGCACCTCCAGGTCGAAGCCGTTGTCGACGATCAGCGAATGGAACGCCCCGCCAAGCGACTCCGTCGGGCAGAGCGCCAGGCGCTCCAGGCTGAACTTGCTGGGATAGCCCGCCGCCGCGGCCTGGGCGACGCCCGGATAGGCGCGGGCCATGGCGGCGACGCGCAGCTTGAACGCCGGCGCGAGCCGGCCCGACAGGGCGGCGGTGCGGGCGGTGATCTCCAGCGCGTCCTGGCCGGTCGCGGGTTCCAGGGCGAGCGCCCAGAACTCTGTCCAGAATTCAGGGGCCGGCGTTTCGGTCCCGGCCGGCGCCTCGACGATCGGGCCGCGGGGCTGCCAGCCCAGCCAGCCCTCGGCCGCCCCGTCGTAGACTGCGGCGAGCCGTTCCGGCGCGATGGCGGCCACATGCAGGCACAAGGCGGCAAGCTGCAGGCCGGCCGGGCCTTCGCCGGCCCTCAGGGACATGGCCAGGCGCTGGGCCTCGGCGGCGTCGTCGCCTCGGACGGCCTGGTCCTCGAAGCGCTCGCGCGCCTGCGGATCGATCATTGGCCGCCTCCCTGACGAACTCTCTCGAGGAGAGAGCCTATAATTCCCACGGGTAAATCAAGTTGCCGCGCTTGCCAGGACTGACACCGGTGTCATTATGCGGCCAACCAAAAGGCCAGGGAGGGTCCATGCACGCGACCAGACGGCTCATCCTCGCGTCCCTGGCCGCCGGCCTGGCCCTGCCGGCGCGGGCGGCGGACGGTCCTTCCCGAGCCGAGGTGCTGGCGACCATGAAGCGCGCGACCGCCTTCATGACGGAGAAGGCCGCCGTCCACGGCGGCTATGTCTGGTCCTACCTGCCGGACTTCTCGCGCCGCTGGGGCGAACTGGAGGCCAAGCCGACCATGGTCTGGGTCCAGCCGCCAGGGACCGGGACCATGGGCCACCTGTTCCTCGACGCCTATCACGCCACCGGCGACGAATTTTACTACGCCGCCGCGACCCAGGCGGCCCAGGCCCTGATGGACGGCCAGCTTCCCTCCGGCGGCTGGAACTACCTGATCGATTTCGGTGGCGAGGCCTCCAAGGCCGACTGGTACGCCACCACGGGCGCCAACGCCTGGCGGATGGAGGAATTCCAGCACGACTGGGGCAACGGCACCTTCGACGACGCTGGGACCTCGGAGGCCATGCAGTTCCTGCTGCGGCTCTATCTCGAGAAGCGCGATCCCCGCTTCAAGCCGGCCCTGGACCGGGCGGTCGGTTTCGTCCTGAACAGCCAATATCCCAACGGCGGCTGGCCGCAGCGCTGGCCGGCGGGGCGGCCGTTCACCGTCCACGGCGCGGACTATACCGGCCACATCACCTTCAATGACGACGTGGCCGGGGAGAACATCAAGTTCCTGGTCATGCTGAACCAGACCCTGGGCGACCCGCGCGCCGCCGACGCCATCCGCCGGGCCATGGACGTGTTCCTGATCACCCAGCAGCCCGCGCCCCAGGCCGGCTGGGGCCTGCAGCACAGCCTGCCCGACCTCAAGCCCGTCGCCGCGCGCAGCTATGAGCCGAGGGCGCTCGCCACCCACACCACGGCGACCAATGTCGAGCAGCTGATGAATTTCTACGAGCTGACCGGCGATCCGAAATACCTGGCCCGCGTCCCCGAGGCCCTGGACTGGCTGGCCAGGGTCGCCCTGCCGGAACCCCGGAACGGCCGCACCCATCCGACCTTCATCGAGATCGGGACCGACCGGCCGCTCTATGTCCACCGCCGCGGGTCCAATGTCGTCAACGGCGCCTACTATGTGGACGGCGGCCCGGAGAAGACGCTGGGCCACTACGGCGCCTTCCGGGCGGTGAAGGTCGACGCCCTGCGCCGGCGCTACGAGACACTCAAGGCCACGCCGCCGGAGAAGGTCGCCGCCAGCTCGCCCCTGGTCCACAAGGGCCCGCTGCCGCGCTATTTCGCCAACCAGGACCTGGCGACGTCAGATCTCAATGGCGGCCAGTCCCTGGCCCCGCTGAAGGCCTCGCCCGACGAGGCGGCGCGGCTGGTGGCGAGCCTGAACGCGCAGGGCTGGTGGCCGACGCCGCTGGTGGCGACCAGTCATCGCTACAAGGGCCCGGGACTCGCCACGCCGACGCCGGGCGACTATGCGACCACCCACGTCGGCGACGCCTACGACACCTCGCCCTATCCGACGGACAGGCCCGTCATGGGCATCTCGACCTCGGCCTTCATCAAGAACATGGGCCTGCTGATCGGGCAGCTGGACGCCGGCGTCTGAGGCCGGCGTTCGGGATCGCGCGGGAACGCTATTCGGCGGGCAGGGGCGTACGGGAGCCGGGAGGGGGCGAGCCGACGGCGCGACGCCGGCGATAGACCCGGGCCTTGCGCTTCTTCAGCCAGATGACGACGCCGGTGACGCTGAGCGTTGCGACCACGAGCCCCGTGAGGGACATCAGGATGCGCCCGGGAATGCCGAGGATGCGGCCGGAGTGCAGCGGGAACTGGGCCTGGACGAAGATGTCCGCCGCCGTGCCCTTCCAGGGCTGGCGATCGCCGAGCAGCCGGCCGTCCAGGCCATCATAGTAGAGCTCGGGAACGCCCACGCCGCCCGCGCCATGGTCGCCGCCCGGCTGATGGAAGGCCACGCCGTAGATGCCGAACGCGGGCGAGTAGAAGACTCCGCCGGCAGGGTCCGTCCAGCCGCGCCGCTGCGCCTCGGCCGTGGCTGTCTCGATGACCTGAGCGTAGCCGACCCTGGCGATCACCGGCTCGTCGTCGCTCCGCGGCGTTCGCTGGTCGAAGGGGTTGGGCGTGACCTGGCTGACCTTCGACATCGCCGGGAAGAAGACCTCGCTGTAGAGGTTCAGCGAGAAGGCCGTGAAGGCCACGGTGAACAGCACGCCCCAGAGCCACAGGCTGAAGGCGCGGTGGATGTCGAAGTTGATCCGGTAGGGGCTGCCCTTGGTCTTGATCTTCCAGGCCGGCTTCCAGCGGGTCCAGAAGCCGCCGAGTCCCTTGCCCTTGGCGCCGGCCGCGCCGCGCGAGGGCAGGGTGAGGTAGAAGCCGACGAAGCAGTCGATGGTCCAGGCCAGGGCGATGACGCCCATCAGCCAGACCCCCCACCGGTCAATGCCCCACATCTCCGGGATATGCAGGCTGTAGTGCAGCACATAGAGGAACGAGACGAAGTTCTCTGTGGTGATCGGCCAGACCGCCCCCCAGTCGCGCCGGCCAAGCTCCTCGCCCGTCGCCGGATCGAGGAAGACCTGATTGTAGCCGGGTTCGATCTGCCGCGCGGTCCTTGAATCCACGCGCCCCGTGACGCCGAGCGCGGCGGATTCGCCGGGCTCGGTCACCAGCGGGACGAAGGTGACCTGCACCCTGGGATCCCGCGCCTCCACCTTCCGCGCCAACTCCAAAGGCGGCAGGGCGGGCCGCTGCGACGTCGCTTGCATCAGGTGCGGGTTGAGCAGGTCGTCGAGCTCGTGGTCCCACGAGATCACCGCCCCCGTCAGCCCCGACATGACCAGGAACCCCGCAATGGTCAGGCCGACCCAACGGTGAAGGAAGCCGAGGAAGGGGCGCAGGCTCATGCGTCGGGCCTCAAGGTGTTGCGAGACGGCGCCGACCCTCGATTTCCAGGCGGCCACGCGCTTTTAATGCGATTGAAAATGATTTGCAAATAACCGGAGGGGTTGTTATCCGCCCACCTTGCCGGGTGTCGAGGCGCGTGATCGCCGCGTCGGTGATGGCCGGAAAGCGATGGGTTCGGCGTTGGGGGATACCGCTATGACATTCAAGGCATGGCTGCTTGCGAGCGGCGTCGGTTTGGCTCTGGTTTCGCCATCCGCCGCCCAAACGGCGCAGCAGTCCGAGACGGACCAGCAGGCCGCCGCGGTTGCGGAGCTGGTCATCTATGGCCACGCGGACAAGCCGACCAACGCGGCCATCGGCTTCGACCTGACCCCGCGCGAGACGCCGCAGTCGATCACCGCCATCACCGAACAGCAGATCGAGGACCAGGCGCTGTCCAACGTCTCCGACGTGCTGGCCTTCGCCACGGGCATTTCGGCCAAGGCGGTGGATCGGGGACGCAACACGCTCTCGGCGCGCGGATTCGAGATCACCAACTTCCAGATCGACGGCGCCCCGTTCCAGACTGGGAACATCGGCTTCGACGAGACCTCGACCGCGATCTACGAGCGGGTCGAGATCGTGCGCGGCTCGACGGGGCTGCTCAACGGCGCGGGCCAACCGTCGGCCTCGGTCAACCTGATCCGCAAGCACGCGGACAGCATGGCGAGACGCGGCGAACTGAGCCTGGAAGGCGGAACTTGGAACCGTCTGGCCGGGACCCTGGATGTATCGACCCCGCTCAATGCGGACGGTTCGGTCCGCGGCCGTGTGGTCGCCCAGGCCTACCGCCAGGACGCCTTCGTCGCCCTGGAAGAGACCCAGGGCTATGTCCTTTACGGCATCGTCGATGCCGACCTGGGAGAGCGGACGCGGCTGAGCGTCGGCGGCGCGTACCAGAAGGACGAGCGCAGCGGCGTGCTTTGGGGCCAGCTGCCCTACTGGTTCAGCGACGGCAGCCGCACGAACTGGGACCGGTCGACGACCACCGCGGCCAGGTGGAATCAGTGGGACACCTCCGACCAGACCGCCTTCGTCATGCTCAATCATGAGTTCGAGAGCGGTTGGAAGCTGCGGGGCGACGTCGGCTATCACCGACAGATCGAGAACTCGAAGCTGATCTGGACCTACGACCTGCCCGACCCGGTCACCGGCCAGGGCATGTCCGCCTATCCCTATTGGTATGACTCCCGGCCCCGGCAGTGGAACGCCGGCCTGATGGCTCAGGGGCCGGTCAACCTGTTCGGACGCGAGCACGAACTGGTGGCGGGGGCGATGTACAACCACCTGAAAGGCGGCTGGACCAACAGGGACCCCATCTCGCCCGTGGCGGCCGTGGGCGACTTCTTCGACTGGGACGGCTCCTACCCTGAGCCGACCTGGGGTCCGCGCTACGACCTGTCGGACCAGGGCGTGACGGAGCAATATGCGGGCTATGCGGCGGCGCGGCTGAACCTCGCCGACAATCTGAACGTGATCCTGGGCGGGCGCCTGAGCTATTGGGAACGCAACGAGCAGGTCGCGACCTATACGCCCGCCGCCTACACCATAAGGCACGACGGGATCTTCACGCCCTACGCCGGCGCGATCTACGACATCACCGGCAATCTGTCGGCCTATGCCAGCTACACCAGCATCTTCCAGCCGCAGACCGCGCGCGACCGGAACGGCGACTATCTGGATCCGGTCACCGGCGACGCCTACGAGGCCGGTCTGAAGGCCGACTTCCTGGACGGGCGGCTGTTCGCGTCCCTGGCCGTGTTCCGCGTCGAGCAGGACAATGTCGCCGAGCCCGATCCCGGCTTCCTCGTCCCCGGCACGCTGGATCCGGCGTCCCGCCCCGCCAAGGGCACGGTCGCCAAGGGCTACGAGCTCGAAGTGTCCGGCAAGATCACGCCGAACTGGGACGTGAACCTCGGCTGGACCGACTACTCGGCCCGCGACGCCCAGGGCGCCGACGTGGTGGCGCACCACCCCCGGCGGATGCTGAAGCTGGCCACGGTCTACGACCTGCACGACTGGGTCGAGGGCCTGCGCGTCGGCGGGTCGCTGCGCTGGGAGAGCCGGCCGCCGCAGACGGCGGTCAACCCTGGCTCCGGCGTCACCGAGCGCGTGGGACAGCCGGCCTACACGGTCGTCAACCTGATGGCGGAGTACCAGCTCAATGAGCGGGTGTCGGCCCAGGTCAACGTCAACAACCTGTTCGACAAGACCTACTTCAACAACAACGCCTGGTTCGCGGGCTACGTCTTCGGCGAGCCGCGGAACGCCCGGGTGACGTTGCGGTATTCGTTCTAGGAGGCGGTGCGACCTGGCGCCCGCTGAGCTCGGCCTTCGTCGAACAGCCGGGTCTGGCGATGGGCAGTTGGCCGTGCGCAGCTAGGTCAGAACCAGCAGCATGACGTCATGATCCTTCTCCCCCTGCGGGAGAAGGTGGCCTTGCGGAGCAACGTCGGATGAGGGGCGCGCCACCCTATCCAATTGGCTTGCGAGCGTGGAGATCGGGCGCGTCGCCTTCCGACCCGTTCCGGATGTTGAGTGCCGCCCTCTCCTATCTCGATTCACGGAGGAGACGGGGGTTTAGGCGTTCACCCCCTCGTGCGAACGCTCCATGGCGCGCTTGTAGGCGTCGCGGCCGGTGGTGCGGGCGAGGTAGGCCTGTTCGGCGTCGCCGAGGGTGATGCCGCAGTTCCGTTGGCCCAGGTTCAGAGCGTAAGTCACCGAGATGTCAGCGGCAGTGAAGGCCTCGCCGGCGAGGTAGGGCGAGCTGGCAAGCCGTTGGCTGACCAGCTTCAGCCGCTTCTGGAACGACCGCAGACACCAGGTCGCGCCCCAGTTCTCCCGCTCGGCCTCGGGCGCGATGAAGCGGCTGACGACGACGGGCATCATCAGGGTCGCGAGGCCGGCTTCGCCCAGGTGCAGAAACTGCTGGTAGGCGGGGAAGGTCGGATCGTGTGGCGCGGGCGCCAGCGGCGTCGGCCCGTAGCGGGCCATCAGGTACTCCATGATCGCGATCGACTCGACCATGACAACGTCGCCGTCCTGGATCGCCGGGATGTAGTCGGCGGGGTTGAGCGCCAGGAACTCGGGATCCTGCTCGGCGGCCAGCATGTCCACCTGCCGCACGCGGTAGGGAAGGCCCATCTCCTCCAGCACCCAGACGACCCGGATCGATCGCGAGGTCTGTCCGCCCCAAACGGTGATCATGCGCCGGCCCTTTCCTTGTGTGACTGAGGGACCGTAGCGGACCCTGTCGTCAACTCGAACGCTCATCGAAGAAGCGCGTGTCGGGTTCGTCACGATCCCAGTCCGCCCTCGAGGCGCAGAACAGGTGGGTGCGGACGCCGCTGCCGAGCGGCGCATCGAGCGTCCCCGCCGTGACATAGACATTCCGCGCGTCGGTTTCGGCCGGAAGCGGCGTGCCGCAGGTCTTGCAGCGAGTGATGGTGTAGGTCTCGCGCAGGGCGAAGGTGACGCCGTGGTCCTCGCCCCGGACCCAGCGAAAGCGGTCCTTGGGCACAATCAGGATCGCGTTGCCGTTGGAGCCGGAGACCTTGCGGCACAGCGAACAGTGGCAGACCCAGACGCCATCGATCTCGCCGTCGATCTCATAGGCCCTCGCACCACAGAGGCAGCTGCCTGTCAGAACCGTCATTCGCTCTCCACAGCTTGCGAACCGAGGTTCGTTCGGCGGGTTTGCTCCGCGGCAAGGGCTAGCGGGGGTCCGGCGTGAAGCGGGTGAGCTCGCGCCGCGGCTGCTCCCATTCGGGCTTCAGGGTGAGGGCCTGCTGGTAGTCCTGCCGGGCGATTTCCTGCAGGCCGAGCCCCTCATAGGCCAGGGCGCGGTTGTAGAAGGCCTTCTCCGGCTCCCTCACCCCCAGCTCGAGCGCCCGGTTGATATCGACCAGGCTGTCGGTGAATTTCCGCGCCCCGAGGCGCGCCGCTCCGCGGTTCATATAGGCCTCGCCGAACTCGGGCATGGCGCGGATGGCGCTGTCGAAGTCGAGTTGGGCCGAGGCGAACTCTTTGCGCCGCAGCTTCATGACCCCGCGATTGACCAGGGTGCCGGCGCGGTCGAGGCGGTCCAGGGGCTCAAACGTCAAGGCGTTAGAGCAAAGCTGTTCGGATCGGTGGTCGGACTCGCCGGCGAGCGCGGCCTGCGAGCATTGCCGCGCGAGACCTTCGCCAATGACGGTCACTGCCTGGCCACGCGCCTGAGTGGCGATCAGGCCCGCGCCCGCGAGCACAACCAGCGCCTTTGCGATCCTGGGCATCGATGCCTCCCCTTCCGCGGGGCTCTGGAACCCCGTCCATCGCCATACGGGCGCCGCAACCCGGGCCTGTCAATCTTAGGGATAACGCGGGTCTGCGGGCGGCCGAGCGGCGGATTCTCGTCTAGCGCCAGTCGTCGGGCCCGGGGGGCGGCATGGGCGGATGGCGGCTCTCGCGCCTCGGCTCGTCGGACCGGGTCCAGAAATGGCCGGTGTGGCCGTTGTCCACCTGAATCACCCTCACGCCGGAGGGATCCAGCCCGACCATCATGCGCGCATTGACCCCATAGATCAGCGGGGGATCCAGCTTCACCGCCTCCGTATGTGTGACGCAGCCGCAGCTCCGGCACCGGTGAAAGGCGAGATCCTCGTCCAGCCAGAGATAGGTCTCGGTCGTCCCGGAATCCGGCTTGCGAACCAGCAGGGCCTGGCCCCCATCGCGGTGATAGTAGCTCCACAGGGCGCCATAGCGCCGGCAGAGCGTGCAGTTGCAGTCCAGCACCCAGTCCGGCGCCTTGGCGATCTCGAAACGGACCGCGGTGCAGTGACAGGCCGCCTTGATCATGGGCTTCTCCTTGCCTGGGACGTTGGTCCGCCCGTTCAGTCGCGTCGGCGGCGACAATCCCCGGGAAATTTGGGGACGCTATACTTATTTGGCTCCGAGCCCGACGCCTGGGCCGCCGTGGCGATCGAGACAGAGAGGGGCCGTAATTAGTATAGTGTCCCCGAAATCCCCCCGAAATCCCGACCTTGAGAATGACCGCGTTCATGAAACGGAACTTCGCGCTGGCCCGCCCAGCCTGATGCGCCCGAGAATCGTTTTTCTCAGCCTCGTGCTCGCGGCGCTTGTGGGGTGGCTCGCCTATCCCAGCTTGACCGGGATCTATCGGCTTGAACCCTGGGACCATTCGCTGGGGCTGGTGTCGCGACCGGTTTCGGCGACGGAGCGGACGGTCGATGTCCTCTTCATCGGCAACAGCTTCACCTCCAGCCACGCGATGCCCGCCATGCTGGTCAACCTGGCCTCGACCGATCCCGCCAACCCCGTGCGGCTGAGGGTTTGGACCGTGACCCGCGGCGGGACCTCGCTGGCCGATCATCGCGCGGACGGCAGGGCCGCGAAGGTGCTTGCGTCGCGATCCTTCGACTATGTGGTGCTCAACCAGCAGAGCTTCTGGGCCTACAGCCCGGATTGGGTCGCCGAAACCAGCGCGGACGTCGCCTACTGGGCCGAATTGATCCGGCGCAACGGCGCGCAGCCCGTCCTGTACGAGACCTGGTCCGACGGCGTCGGCAGTTCCGTCTATGCCGCGGGCGGCGTGTTGCAGAATGTCACGCCGGCCATGTGCCAGACGAAGATATCCGAAGAGACGGCCGACCTCGCGCGGGTGCAATCCATGTCCGTCGTGGCGGTGGGCCAGCGCTTCTTCCGCGCCCAGAACGCGCTTTCTCAGGACCTGTTCGCCGCCGATCGGCATCACCCCAGCGTGTCGGGCGCCTACCTCTCCGCCGCCAGCTTCTATCGTTTCTTCACCGGCCGAAGCGCCGCCCATTCCAGCTACAGGCCGCGGGGTCTGACCGAGGCGGACGCCCGGCGCCTCGCGGAGATCGCGTCGCAGTAGGTCGGCTCCACGGAGATGCTTCCGCGCGGAGCAAAGTGGCTGGCCATCTCGTTAGGAAGACTTCGAAGGGAAGGGACCATCCAATGGCGAAGAACACGATTTGTCTCTGGTACGATAAGGACGCCGAGGCGGCCGCCCGCTTCTACGCCGAGACCTTTCCCGACAGCGCGGTGACCGCCGTACGCCGGGCGCCCGGAGATTTCCCGTCCGGCAAGGCGGGCGATGTGCTGGTCGTGGAGTTCACCGTCGCGGGCGTCGCCTGCATCGGCCTGAACGGCGGTCCGGCGTTCAAGCCCGACGAAGCCTTCTCGTTTCAGATCGCCACCGACGATCAGGCCGAGACCGACCGCTACTGGAACGCCATCGTCGGCAATGGCGGCCAGGAGAGCGCATGCGGCTGGTGCAAGGATCGGTGGGGGATCTCCTGGCAGATCACGCCGCGCGTCTTGACCGAGGCGATGGCGGCGGGCGGCGCCGAGGCCAAGCGCGCCTTCGACGCCATGATGACCATGAAGAAAATCGACGTCGCCGCGATCGAGGCGGCCCGGCGCGGCTGAGGTTCCACCCCGTCCCGCGGGCCGCGATGCGACAAGATGCTCCCCCTCTGGGGGAGCTGGCCCGAAGGGCCTGAGGGGGACTTTGACTCCTGTTCGGAGCCGTCGAACCTCCGCTGAAGGGCATTTTAGTCCCCCTCACCCGGCCATGCGGCCGGG
>NZ_JAKFEN010000039.1:0-51770 GCF_036677185.1 Phenylobacterium sp. | reverse complement strand
AGCCGCGGTCGAGGCCCCAGCTTCGGCCGGAGCCGCGGCGCCCTCGGCGGCCGGAGCCGCGGCGACGACCGGGTTCGGCGCCGGGATCGGCAGGTTCGAGCCCTGGGCGTTGAGATAGGCGATGAGGTTGACGCGCTCTTCCGGCTTCTTCAGGCCCACGAAGGTCATCTTGGTGCCGGCGATGTGCTTCTGCGGCGCCTTGAGGAACTCGGAGAGGTCGGCGAACTGCCAGGTCCCCACCGCGGCGCCGTGTTCGGTCATGCCGGCCGAATAGGCGAAGCCCGCGCGCGTGCCCGGCTTCTTGCCCAGGACACCGTTCAGGTTGGGGCCGGTGCCGTTCGGGCCGCCGGCCTCGATGGTGTGGCAGGACTTGCACTTGGCGAACACCGCCTCGCCGGCCTTGACGTCGGCGGTCGGCAGGACGCTGCCCCAGTCGATCGGCGCTTCCGCGGTCGCGCCGCCGCCGGTGTCTTCCACCACGGCGATCGCATAGCCGGGCTTTTCGACTTCGTGGGTGGCGAACACGCCGGTGGAAATTTCGCGAAGGCCGACAATGGCCAGACCGGTCGCCAGCACAGCGCCGGCGACTTTGTTGAACGTTAGGTCGCTCATAGTCCTGAAATCGGCCCTCTTATCAGCCGGCCCGGAGGCCAGCGTAAGCGCGGGAATCCCCGCCCCTTATTGCGCCCGGCTCTCTTACACGCTACCGCCGCCCGCGCAACCGGCCAGTTGGTCGCTCATGGACGCACATGAACCCAATCGTCCTGATCCCCGCGCGGATGGCCGCCACCAGGCTGCCCGGCAAGCCCTTGGCGGATATCGAAGGCGTGCCGATGATCGTCCGTGTGCTGCGCCAGGCGCAGGCCGCCGGCGTCGGCCCCGTGGCCATCGCGGCGGGCGACGCTGCGATCGTCGAGGCCGTGCGCGCGGCCGGCGGGGAGGCGGTGCTGACCGATCCGGACCTGCCCTCGGGCTCGGACCGAATCATCGCGGCGCTGAACGCGCTGGACCCGCAGGGACGCCACGACGTGGTGATCAATCTGCAGGGCGACATCCCCTTCCTGGCGCCGTCCGTGGTCGAGGCGACCGCGCGCCTGCTGGCCGACCGGCCCGACTGCGACCTCTCCACGGTCATGGTGGCGGAATCGGACCCGGCCGAGCGCAGCAATCCCGACATCCCAAAGGTGGTGGCGGCCATGGCGCCCGACGGGCGCAGCGGCCGGGCGCTCTACTTCACCCGCTCGGTGCTCTATGGCGACGCGCCGGTCTGGCTGCACCACGGGGTCTATGGCTATCGGCGCGAGGCGCTGGAGCGGTTCACGCAGAGCCCGCCCTCCCCCCTGGAATTGCGCGAGCGGCTGGAACAGCTGCGCGCCCTGGAGATGGGCATGACCATCTGGGCGGCGGTCATCGACGAAGCCCCGATCTCGGTGGATAACCCGGCCGACCTCGAACGGGCGCGCCAGTATGCAAGGCAGTACGCAAGGATGAACCCATGACCAAGGGACGGATCGCCTTCCAGGGCGAGCTCGGCGCCAACAGCCATGAGGCCTGCGTCGCGGCCTTTCCCGAGATGGAGCCGGTTCCCCACGCCACCTTCGAGGAGGCCTTCGAGGCGGTGAAGAGCGGCGACTGCCAGCTGGGCATGATCCCGGTGGAGAACTCCATCGCCGGGCGGGTGGCGGACGTGCATCACCTACTGCCGTCCTCCGGGCTGAAGATCGTCGGCGAGCGGTTCAAGCCGATCCACTTCCAGCTGATGGCCAATCCCGGTGTGAAGCTGGAGGACCTCAAGACCGTGGCCTCCATGCCGATCGCACTGGTCCAGTGCCGCAAGACCATCCGCCGGCTGAAGCTGAAGACCGAGGCCGTGGGCGACACGGCGCTCGCCGCCAAGCTGCTGGCCGCCCAGCCCGATCCGACCCGGGCGGCGATCTCGCCGGCGCTGGCCGCCGAGCTCTACGGCCTGGAGATCCTGGCCCGGGACATCGAGGACGAGCACCACAACACCACCCGCTTCCTGGTGATGACCGCCGACAAGAATCCGCCGCCGCCGCCGTTCACCACCCCCTGCGTGACCAGTTTCGTGTTCCGCGTGCGCAACCTGCCCGCGGCGCTCTACAAGGCCATGGGCGGCTTCGCGACCAACGGGGTCAACATGACCAAGCTGGAGAGCTACATGGAGAACGGCGCCTTCACGGCGACCTTCTTCTACGCCGAGGTCGACGGGCGTCCGGAGGATCGCGGCCTGGCTCTGGCCTTCGAGGAACTGCAGTTCTTCTCCGAGCAGTTCGCCATCATGGGCGTCTATCCGGCCGACCCGTTCCGGTCACGCGGCTAGATGAAGATCATCGCGATCGACGCCGCGGACTGTCCGACCGTCAAGGCCTTCACGACGCAGCTGAAGGACGCCATCCAGGCCCTGCCGGGCCACGGCGGCAGCATTCCGGCCTTCGTCGATTCGATGATCTGGGGGACCGGAGTGAGCGATCTCGTCCCGCCCTACACGATCAAGGTCGTGGGCAAGCTCGACCGCGAGGTCGGCCGCTTCGCCCGCGAGCTCTCCGACGCCCTGGAGGCCGCCCGCACCGACCGCCGCACCCGCAAGGGCGAGGATATCCCGGTGGTGCTGGAGATAGGACGGCGCTAAGCGGCCTCGCATTTGAGACCGATCAAGGCTGGTCCGGCTTGGATCGGCGAGCGTCGCGCCCAGATGGGGCCTAGGGTCTCTTCCGGCGAGGTGATCAAATGGCCGACATCGTCCTGCACACCGACGTGCTCAGCCCTTACGGCTGGGCGGCGCGGCTCGTCGCGGCGGAAAAGGGCGTGTCCTGGCGGTTGAAGCCCGTGAACGTCGCCTTGCCGGCGCACTGGAAACTGCACCCCTTCGGCAAGATGCCCGTGCTCGAGCACCGCGGCGTGATCGTCTACGAGACCCTGGCCATCGTCCACTATATCGATCGCGCCTTTTCCGGCCCGGCGCTGCAGCCCAGCGGGGCCCTGGCCCAGGCGGAGATGCTGCAATGGATCAGCGTCGTGAACGGTTACATGTTCCCGGTCATGAACGGGCTTCTCAAGGAGCGGACGTCGGCCATGTGGCGGGCCGAGGGGCCCGACGACGAGGTGCTGGCGAGCTTCAAGGGGCCGCTGGAGCTGCAGGTGCAGTACATCGACCGGGCGGTGGCGGAACATGACTTCCTGGTGGACGGCGAGATCAGCCTGGCCGACAGCTTCCTGCTGCCGCACCTGCACTTCGTCTCGGCGACGCCGGAAGGCGCCCAGGCCCTCGAGCGGGCGCCGGCGGCGCAAGCCTGGCTCGACCGGATGCGCGAGCGCCCCAGCTTCGCGGCGACGACCCCCTTCGGCGCCTAGGGCTCCTCGGCCCAGGCCTTCAGGAGCTGGTGGGCGATAGCCATGCCGCCGGGCGCATTCACCCCGTCGCCCTTGCCGGCCAGGACGTCGCGGGCCTCGGCCTTGGTGAACCAGCGGACCTCGGAGAGCTCGGTCTGGTCGGGGGTGGCGTCGTCGTCCTCCACCTGGGCGATGAGGCCGATCATCAGCGAGGACGGATAGGGCCAGGGCTGGGTGGAATGGTAGCGGACGCTGAGCGTCTTCAGCCCCGCCTCCTCGTGCAGTTCGCGGGCGCAGGCCTCCTCGATGCTCTCGCCGGGCTCCAGGAAGCCGGCCAGGGCCGAGAACATGCCCTTGGGCCAGATCTCCTGGCGGCCCAGCATGCAGCGCTCGCCATGGACGGCCAGCATGATCACCACCGGATCGGTGCGCGGGAAGTGCTCGGCCTTGCAGGCGGGGCAGGCCCGCTTCCAGCCGCCTTCGACCACGTCGGTCTGTTCGCCGCAGGCCGAGCAGTGGCGATGACGGCGGCGCCACTCGAACATCTGCTTGGACGTGGCCATGATCGCTGCATCGGTGGGCGGCAGGCGCAGGGCGACGGCGCGCAGGTCCTCGAACCGCCCCAGGCCCGCCAGCGGGCCATCGGCGGGATCGGCCCCGCCTTCCAGGTCGACGGCGAAGACCGCGGTCTCCTGCCACAGCCCCAGGAACAGCAGGCGTTCGCCGCCGCCCGACAGCTCCTCGGCCATCCTGGCCGGCAGGTAGGCGATCTGCAGGCCGCCGTCCTTGGCGGTCTCCACGAAGGGCTTTCCGTTCCAGATCGCCACGGCTAGCGATTCGTCGGAACGAAGCTGTTCGGTCAGCCAGGCGACATCGGTTCGCTTCTCGCTGGCGCGGTTCAGCGGGTTGCCGGCGAAGGTGTTTTGGAAGGCGGAAAGAGGCATGCGCGGAGTTGTAGCTGCGCCAGCGCTTGCGCGCGACCCTCAAGGCCGCGATATAGGGGGTGGAGATCGGCGACGGGCGGACGCCTCGCCAACCCGGTCAGGTCCGGAAGGAAGCAGCCGCAACGAGTTTCGCTCCGGGTCGTCGTTCGGTCTCCACCCAAAGCTTTACCCTCGGGCGCCAATGGCCGACGAAGACGAACCCGAGACAGTCGAACGCGATCCCGACACGAGCGATATGTTCGGCGCGCCCGCGGCTCCGAAGCCGGTCGCCGCCGCCGAGCCCTCGGCCGCCTACACCGTCATCGCCCGCAAGTATCGGCCCAGGACCTTCGAGGACCTGTTCGGCCAGGAGGCGATGGTGCGCACCCTGCGCAACGCCTTCGCCACCGGCCGCATCGCCCACGCCTTCATGCTCACCGGCGTCCGGGGGGTCGGCAAGACCACCACCGCGCGGCTGCTGGCCCGGGCGCTGAACTACGAAAGCGATACGATCCACGAGCCGACCCTCGACCTCTCCGTCGACGGCCGCCACTGCAAGGCGATCATCGAGGGGCGGCACATGGATGTGCTGGAGCTGGACGCCGCCAGCCGCACCAAGGTCGACGAGATGCGCGAGCTGCTGGACGGGGTGCGCTACGCTCCCGTCGAAGCGCGATACAAAGTCTATGTGATCGACGAGGTTCACATGCTGTCGACGGCGGCGTTCAACGCCCTGCTGAAGACGCTGGAAGAGCCGCCGCCCCACGCCAAGTTCATCTTCGCCACCACCGAGATCCGCAAGGTGCCGGTGACCATTCTCTCCCGCTGCCAGCGCTTCGACCTGCGCCGGGTGGAGCCGGAGGTCATCGTCAAGAACCTGGAGATGATCGCCGAGAACGAGGGCTCGCGCGTCGAGGCCGAGGGCCTGCTGCTGATCGCCCGCGCCGCCGAGGGCTCGGTGCGCGACGCCCAGTCGATGCTGGACCAGGCCATCGTCCAGGCCGAGGCCGGCCAGACGGTCACCGCCGCCTCGATTCGCGACATGCTGGGCCTGGCCGACCGGGCCCAGACCATCACCCTGTTCGAACAGGCCATGCGCGGCGAGGCCGGGCCGGCCATCGAGACCTTCCGCACCCTCTACGGCTTCGGCGCCGATCCGGGCCAGGTGATGCTGGACCTGCTGGACCACGCCCACGGCGCGGCGGTGGCCAAGGCCATCGGGCCCCAGGCCCTGATCATGCCCAAGGAGCAGGCCGGACGCCTGGCCGCCATCGGCGCGGCGGTCTCGGCCGGGATCCTGTCGAGGGTCTGGCAGATGCTGCTGCGCAGCCACGACGAGGTGCGCCGGGCGCCCGACGCGGCGGCGGCCTGCGACATGGCCCTGATCCGCCTGGCCTACGCCGCCGACCTGCCGGGGCCGGAGGAGGCCCTGAAACGATTGCAGTCGGGCGAATCCCTGCCCAGCGGCGGACCAGCGCCCGCGCCTTCGGGCGGCGGCGGCGGGATGTCGGCGGCCGGCATCGGCGGCTCGGTCAACGCCCAGGCGCGGATGGTGGCCCGGGATCCGGAGGCCAACGAGCCCGCCCCCACCCTGCAGTCCTTCGCCGACGTCATCGCCCTGATCGAGCGCAAGCGCGACATCGCGCTGCGCCTGGACGTCGAACGCTATGTCCGGCCGATCAGCTTCCGGCCCGGCGCCTTGGAATACGAGCCCGCCCCGGGCGCGCCGGTGAACCTGGCCCAGCGCCTGGTGGGCCGCCTGAAGGAATGGACCGGCCAGCCCTGGCTGATCGCCGCCCAGGGCGGCGGCGGGGCCGAGAGCGCCTGGGAACGCCAGAAGCGCGAGGAGCGCGAGGTCCGTGTCCAGATCGAGGCCGACCCCTTCATCGTCGCGGTGATGGAGGCCTTCCCTGGCGCCGAGATCGTCAGCGTGCGCAACCTGCCCGTTCCGGAGGCGTCGCCGATGACCGACGCGCCGGACGAGGATGAGGACGAGTAGGAGAACTTACCGATGAAAGAGTTAGCCCGATGAAGGATTTGGGCGGCCTGATGAAGCAGGCCCAGGCCATGCAGCAGAAGCTGGCCGACGCCCAGGCGCGGCTGGCCGAGATCACCGTCGAGGGCACCTCGGGCGGCGGCATGGTCAAGCTGACCCTTAAGGGCACCGGCGAGCTCGCCGACGTCGTGCTGGACGAGAGCCTGCTGCAACCCGGCGAGGGGGAAGTGATCTCCGACCTGCTGGTGGCCGCTCACGCCGACGCCAAGCGCAAGCTGGACGCCCAGCAGTCCGAACTGATGCGCGAGGCCGCAGGCCCGCTTGCCGGCCTGGGCATCCCCGGCATGCCGAAGTTCTAGCTTGGCCGCTTCCGCCGGACCCGAGATCGAGCGGCTGATCTCGCTGCTCTCCAAGCTGCCGGGGCTGGGCCCCCGCTCGGCCCGGCGCGCGGCCTTGGCCCTGCTCAAGCGCCGCGACCAGCTTCTGGCGCCGCTCAGCGAGGCATTGGCCCAGGCCGCCGAGCGGGTGCGCACCTGCTCGGTCTGCGGGTCGCTGGATACGCAGGATCCCTGCGCCATCTGCGCCGACCAGAGCCGCGACGGCTCGCTGATCTGCGTCGTGGAGGAGGTGGGGGCGCTCTGGGCCATGGAGCGGGCCGTGGCCTTCCGGGGCCGCTACCACGTGCTGGGCGGCCTGTTGTCCGCCCTGGACGGGGTGGGACCCGATGCGCTGAAGATCGGGCCGCTGGTCCACCGCGCCGAGGCGGAGGCCATCCGCGAGGTGATCCTGGCCCTGCCCGCCACGGTCGACGGCCAGACCACCGCCCACTACCTGGCCGAACGCCTGGCCGGCGCCGGGGTCTCCGTGACCATGCTGGCCCGCGGGGTGCCGGTGGGCGGCGAGCTCGACTGGCTGGACGACGGGACCATCAACCAGGCCATGCGGGCGCGGCGTCCGGCCTAGGCGCCTTTCCCTCCCCACAAGGAGGAGGGATGCGCTTATCTCCGACTCCGGCTAAAGAACGGAGCATGAACTTCGAGACCCTGCTGCTGATCCTCGTCGCCGTGCTGCTCGTGGCCGTGCCCCTCCTGGCTTGGGCGCTGATGGAGCGCGGGCGCGCCAACCGGGCCGAGGCCCGCGCCTGGCAGTTCCAGGACGCCGCCACGCGGGTGAAGGTGATCGAGGAAATGGGCGCGAAGAACGCCGCCCTGCTGCAGGGCGAGGCGGCCAACGCCATCGCCGAACAGGTGCTGAAGCGCGCCGACGAGACCTTCCACAACCGCGAACAGCTCGCCCAGGCCCGCCTGGAGGCGCAGCTCAAGCCGGTGGCCGAGAGCCTGGCCAAGTTCCAGGAGCAGGTGGTCGCCGTCGAGAAGAGCCGGGCCGAGGAGAGCGGGGGGCTGAAGGCCCAGATCGCGGCCCTGATGCAGGCCTCGGTCGACACCCAGTCGGAAGCCCGCAAGCTGTCGGCCGCCCTGCGCCGCGGGGCCGGCGTCCAGGGGCGCTGGGGCGAGCAGACCCTGCGCAATGTGCTGGAGGCCGCGGGCCTGCACAATCGCTACGACTTCGACGAACAGACCTCCACCGACACCGAGGAGGGCCGCCGGCGCCCAGACGTCACCGTGCGCCTGCCGGGCGGGGCGGTGTTCGTGATCGACGCAAAGTGCTCGCTGAACGCCTTCCTGGACGCCCAGGACGCGGTGGACGAGGCGGTGCGCGAGGCCTGCTATGTCCGTCACGCCCAGAGCGTTCGGGCCCACATGCACGGCCTGTCGGCCAAGACCTATTGGGATCAGTTCAACCAGGGCTCCCCCGACTTCGTGGCCATGTTCATCCCCGGCGACAGCTTCCTGGCCGCGGCCCTGGAGCGGGCGCCCGAGCTGATGAGCGAGGCCATGGATCGCCGGGTGCTGGTGGTGACGCCCACCACCCTGTTCGCCCTGTGCAAGGCGGTGGTCTACGGCTGGCGGGTGGAGGAGCAGGCGGCCAACGCCCAGGAGATCTCCAAGCTGGGCCGCGAGCTCTACAAGCGCCTGTCGGTGATGGGCGGCCACGCCGCCTCGGTCGGCAAGGCCCTGGAGCAGGCGGTCGGCAAGTACAACGCCTTCGTGGGCTCGCTGGAGACCCAGGTCATGACCCAGGCCCGCCGTTTCGAGGACCTGAAGGTCGACCACGAGCACCGCGAACTGCCGGAGCTGACCCCCGTGGACGGCGGGGTTCGGGCGCTCTCCAAGCTCGCAACCGACTTCGAGCCGGACGAGGCGGGGCAAGTCGCCGCCTTGACGGCCAAGGGTCGCTGACCTACCTGCGTTCTCATGGCCTTACGCGAAATCCTCGTTGTCCCCGATCCGGTCCTGAAACAGGTCTCCCAGCCTGTCGACAAGGTCGACGACGCGCTGCGCGCGCTCATGGATGACATGCTCGAGACCATGTACGACGCCCCCGGCATCGGCCTGGCCGCGATCCAGGTCGGGGTGGCCAAGCGGGTCATCGTCATGGACCTCGCCGGACCCGACGAGGAGAAGGCGCCGCGCTATTTCGTCAATCCCGAGATCCTCTGGGCGTCGGAAGAGACCCAGCCCTACGAGGAAGGCTGCCTCTCGGTCCCCGACATCTTCGATGAGGTCGAGCGCCCCATCCAAGTGAAGCTGAAATACCTGAACTATCAGGGCGAGGAAGTGATCGAGGACGCTGAGGGCCTGTTCGCCGTCTGCATCCAGCACGAGATGGACCATCTCGAAGGCGTGCTGTTCATCGACTACCTCTCGCGCCTGAAGCGCGACCGGGCCGTGGCCAAGGTCAAGAAGCAGGCCCGCGCGGCCTAGGTTCCGAGCTACTTCGCGTCCTGGCGGGCCTTGTCAGCCGGGGTCGGGGCGGTGGCTTCGTGGATCGCCTGCTTGGCCTCGACCGTGGCGTCCTTCGCGCCTTCCTTGACCGCGGCCCCAGCGTCCTTGGCCGCTTCCTTGATCTCGGTTCCGGCCTGTTTGACCTCGGGGCTGTTGGCGAAGTCCTTGGTCTCGGCGGCCACGGTGCTGGCGGCCTCCTTGGTTTCGGCGGCGACCTTGTCGGCGGCGGCCTGGGCGTCGGCCTTGTCGGACTGCGAGCAGGCCGAAAGGCCGAGGATCGCGACGACGGCGGCGGCGGTCAGTAGCGTGCGCATGAGGTATGGACTCCCTATCCGAGCGCTCAGAGGAACGGCCAAGCTTGCGCCTGGTTCCTAAAACTCCGCCACGCCGCTAAACGAGCGTCAATGCGCATCGCCTTTCTTGGAACCCCCGACTTCGCCGTCGCCGCCCTGGCCGCTCTCGTGGAGGCCGGGCACGAGGTCGCCTGCGTCTATTCCCAGCCCCCCGCGCCACGCGGCCGGGGCCAGGACCTGAAGCCATCGCCGGTCCACGCCTACGCCCAGGAGCGCGGCATTCCGGTGCGCACCCCGGTCTCCATGCGCGACCCCGCCGAGATCGAGGCCTTCGCCGGGCTTGAGTTGGACGCCGGCGTCGTGGTGGCCTTCGGCCAGATCCTGCCGCGCGAGGTGCTCGACGCGCCGCGCCTGGGCTGTTTCAACCTGCACGCCTCGCTGCTGCCGCGCTGGCGGGGCGCGGCCCCGATCCAGCGCGCGATCATGGCCGGCGACAAGCTGACCGGGGTCGAGGTGATGCAGATGACCGAGGGCCTGGACGAGGGCCCGGTCCTGGCCTCGGAAACCCTGCGCATCGACGCCCTCGAGACCGCCGGGACCTTGCACGACCGGCTGGCCGAGGTGGGCTCGGCCCTGCTGGCCCGCACCATGGCCGCCGTCGAGCGCGGCGAGACCCGGGCCAAGCCGCAGGCGGCCGAGGGTGAGACCTACGCCAAGAAGATCCGCCCCAAGGAGGCGCGTATCCGCTGGACCAGGCCGGCCGCCGAGGTCGACCGCAAGATCCGCGGCCTGTCGCCGTTTCCCGGCGCCTGGTTCGAGCTGCCCACCGAGCGCGGCCCGGTGCGGGTGAAAGCCCTGCTGTCCCAGCCGGAAGACGCCGACGGCGCGCCCGGGACCGTGCTGGACGACGCCTTGCTGGTGGCCTGCGGCGAGGGGGCGGCGCGCCTGCTGCGGGTCCAGCGCGAGGGCAAGGGACCGCAGGACGCCGCGACCTTCCTGCGCGGCCTGGCCGTGCCGGCCGGGACGGTGCTGGGCTGATGCCGCGCTACCGCCTCACCATCGAATATGACGGCCGGCCCTATCGCGGCTTCCAGGCGCAGGACGGCCTGCCTTCGGTGCAGGTCTCCATCGAGCGCGCGGTGGAGGCCTTCTGCGGCGAGACGCTGCGGGTCCACGCGGCCGGACGCACCGACACCGGGGTCCACGCCACGGGGCAGGTGATCCACATCGACCTGGCCAAGGCTTGGCGGCCAGAGGTGGTGCGCGACGCGCTGAACGCCCACCTGCGGCCCCAGCCGATCGTGGTGCTGGACGCCCAGGCCGCGCCGGACGACTGGCATGCGCGGTTCTCGGCGACCGGGCGACGCTATCTCTACCGGATCCTCAATCGCCGAGCGCCGCCGGGACTCGACCAGGGCCGGGTCTGGCACGTGGCCAAGCCGCTGGACGTAGAGGCGATGCATGCGGCGGCCCAGGCCCTGGTCGGACACCACGATTTCACGACGTTTCGCCACATCCACTGCCAGGCCAAGTCGCCTGAGAAGACCCTCGACGTGGTTCGGGTTAGCCGCGAGGGCGACGAGGTCCGGCTGGTGTTCGAGGCGCGATCCTTCCTGCACCGCCAGGTCCGGTCCCTGACCGGGTCCATCGTCGAGGTGGGGATCGGGCGCTGGAGCGCCGGCGACCTGAAGGCCGCCCTGGAGGCCCGCGACCGCACCGCCTGCGGTCCCGTCGCCCCGGCCGACGGGCTCTACCTGACAGGCGTGGATTACTGACCTTTTCCCTCCTCCTTGTGGGGAGGGCAGACCGCGTAGCGGTCGAGGGTGGGGCTTTCTCAAGCTACCGCACAGACGGCCGAACTTCCCCACCCTGGTCGCAACGCGACCTGTCCCTCCCCATAAAGAGGAGGGATGTTACGCGCCGAACGCTTCGAAGTAGCGCGCGATCAGGCGTTCATAGACCGCCTGGAGCTTGTGGATCTCGTCGACCGGCGCGCGCTCGTCGACGGCGTGCATGGTGGTCCCGACAAGGCCCAGCTCCACCACCGGGCAGAGGTCGCGGATGAAGCGGGCGTCGGAGGTGCCGCCGGTGGTGGAGAGCTCGGGCGCCTGGCCGGCCACGTCGGCGACGGCGGCGCTGACCACGTCGGTGAACGGGCCCGGCGCGGTGAGGAAGGCCTCGCCGCTGATCACCGGCTCGACCTTGATGGTCCCGGCGAAGTCGATGTCCAGGGCGGCGGCCTCGCGGGCGATCCAGGCGGCGAGGTCGGCGCCCTTGTGGTTCGGGTTGAAGCGGATGTTCAGCCGCGCCTTGGCCTGGGTTGGGATGACATTGGTCGCGCCGTTGCCGACGTCGACCGTGGTGACTTCCAGGTTGGACGGTTGGAAACCGGTATAGCCCTCGTCCAGCACATGGTTCTGCAGCCGCGCCAGGAGCTCGATCAGCACTGGGATCGGATTGGCCGCCCGCTGCGGGTAGGCCACGTGGCCCTGCTTGCCGTCGACGGTGATCCAGGTGTTGATCGAGCCGCGGCGGCCGATCTTGATCATGTCGCCGAAGGTCTCGGCGCTGGAGGGTTCGCCCACCACGCAATGGTCGAGCACCTCGCCCTGGGCCTTCAAGGCCTCGACCACCATCTTGGTGCCGTGGGTGGCCACGCCCTCCTCGTCGCCGGTGATCAGGAAGGAGAGCGATCCCGTCACCTGGCCCGCGGCGATGGCCTTGGCGGCGGCGGCGGCGAAGGCGGCCACGGCGCTCTTCATATCCACGGCGCCGCGACCGATCAGGACGCCGTCGACGATCTCGGCGGCGAAGGCCTCGCGGCTCCAGGCCTGGGCGTCGCCCACCGGCACGACGTCGGTGTGGCCGGCGAAGCAGAGATTGGGCCGCGCCGTTCCCCAGCGGGCGTAGAGGTTCTCGATCTCGCCAAACTTCATCCGCCGGCAGGCGAAGCCCAGGCCCTCCAGGGTGCGCTGGACGATGTCCATGGCGCCCTCGTCGGCGGGGGTCACCGACGGGCGACGGATCAATTCCTGGGTGAGGGCGACGGGATCAATGGCGAGCGACATCCGCGCGCTTTACGGTTCCAACGATCCAATCGCAAACGGAACCTGTGAATGCCGAAGATCGACATCGCCGCCGCGCCCTCCAGATCGGGCACGGGCTATCCGCCGCCGTTCGACAGGGAGTGCCAGGGCCGCCAGCGCTGGATGCTGGGCGACGCCGTGGGGCTCAGCCAGTTCGGGGTCAACCTGCTGCGGCTGCCGCCCGGCCAATGGTCGAGCCAGCGGCACTGGCATACCGCCGAGGATGAGTTCGTCCAGGTGCTGGAGGGCGAGGTGGTGCTGGTCACCGACGCGGGCGAGGAGGTCCTGCGCGCCGGGGACTGCGCCGGTTTCCCGGCGGGCGTGGCCGACGGCCACCACCTGCAGAACCGTTCGGACCGTGAGGCCGTGCTGCTGGAGGTGGGCTCGCGACGTCCGGAGTACGACGCCTGCGCCTATCCCGACATCGACCTGGCGGCGCCGGCGGGGCTGGACGGCTACGTCCACAAGGATGGGACGCCTTATTGAGCGTGGGCTACCCAAACCCCGCTCACCCCGGCGAAGGCCGGGGCCCAGGTCGTAAGACTGTGCTTCCGGTTGAAATTCCCGGCGCGGCGGATGAATCTGGGTCCCGGCCTTCGCCGGGATGAGCGGAAGAGAGCTAGTCCCGCAGCAGTTCGTTGATGCTGGTCTTGGAGCGGGTGCGGGCGTCGACCGTCTTCATGATCACCGCACAGTAGGTGGACGGCATGCCCTCGTGCGGGCTGGGGCGGCTGCCGGACATGATCACCGAATAGGGCGGCACCTCGCCGGTGAAGACCTCGCCGGTGCGGCGGTCGATGATCGGGGTGGTGGAGGTCAGGTAGACGCCCATGGACAGCACGCTGCCCTCGCGGACGATCACGCCCTCGGCGACCTCGGAGCGGGCGCCGATGAAGCAGTTGTCCTCGATGATGGTGGGGTTGGCCTGCAGGGGCTCCAGCACGCCGCCGATGCCCGCGCCGCCCGAGAGGTGCACGTTCTTGCCGATCTGAGCGCAGGAGCCGACGGTGGCCCAGGTGTCGACCATGGTCCCTTCGTCCACATAGGCGCCGATGTTCACGAAGGACGGGGTCAGGACCACGTTCTTCGCCAGGAAAGCGCCGCGGCGGACCACGCAGCCGGGGACCGCTCGGAAGCCGGCGGCCTCGAACCGGGCGGCGTCCCAGCCGGTGAACTTGGAGGGCACCTTGTCCCAGTAGGGGCCGGGCGCGTCGGCCTCGATCAGCCTGTTGGCGAAGAGCCGGAACGACAGCAGGATCGCCTGCTTGGCCCACTGGTGCGTGGTCCAGACGCCGTCGTCGCCGCGCGTGGCGACCCGCAGGATCCCGGCGTCGAGCTGGTTCAAGGTCTCTTCCACCGCCTCGCGGGTCGGCCCTTGAGTGGCGGTGTTGACCTCGTCGCGGGCCTCCCAGGCGGCTTCGATCACGGACTTCAAGTCTTGGTTCGCTTGGGAGGACATCAGGCGGCTTCCTTCAGGCGCGCCGCATTCAGGAAGGGCGCGAGCTTGGCGGTGCGATAGTGGACGAAATCGGCGGTGGACGCGGCGGCGCGAGGGCCGACCAGGACCGTGGTCATGCCCAGGTCCGCGGCGGGCTTCAGGTTGCGCTCGGAATCCTCGAAGAAGGCGGTGGTCGTCGGGGTGATGCCGTGGGCGTCGATCATCCGCTGGAAGCCCAGGGGATCGGGCTTGGGCGCGAAGCCGAACGAATGGATGTGGAAGACGTCGTCGAACAGGTCGGCCAAGCCCAGATGGGCCATGACCCGCTCGGCGTGCTTGTCGTCGGCGTTGGTGAAGATGAACCGGCGGCCGGGCAGGTGGGCCAGCGCCGCCAGCAGGTCGGGATCCTGGGCCAGGACCTCCAGCGACAGGTCGTGGAACAGGGCGTGGAAGTCGGCCGGATCGACGCCATGGTTCAGCATCAGGCCCTTCAGCGTCAGGCCGTGCTCGGCCAGGTACTTCTTCTGCAGGGCATAGGCCTGGTCGCGGGGCAGGCCTGAGACCTTGGCCACGAAGTCGGTCATCCGCGCCTCGACGGAGCCCATGAACCCGGACTCCTCGGGATAGAGGGTGTTGTCCAGGTCGAAGAGCCAGGTGTCGATGTGGCGGAGGTCGGCGCTCATGCGCAGATCAGCGTCCCCGAGCCGTGCTCGGTGAACAGCTCCACCAGCATGGCGTGCGGGCGCCGGCCGTCCAGGATGACCACGGCCTCGACGCCGGACTCCACGGCGGCGATGGCGGTCTCCAGCTTGGGGATCATGCCGCCTGTGGCGACGCCGCTGTCGATGGCCGCCCGGGCCTCGGCGACGCTCATCTGGCGGATCAGCTCGCCCTTGGCGTCCAGCACGCCGCGCACGTCGGTGAGCAGCAGCATGCGCTTGGCGGTCAGCGCCCCGGCCAGGGCGCCGGCCACGGTGTCGGCGTTGATGTTGTAGGTCTGGCCCTCGACCGACACCCCGATCGGCGCGACGACCGGAACGTAGTCCTCGTCGGCATAGATCAGGGCCTCGATCAGCTTGGGATCGATGACCGTGGGTTCGCCCACGAAGCCCAGATCGACGGCCTGTTCGATCTGGCTGTCAGGGTCCTTCTTGGTGCGGACGGCCTTTTCCACCGTGATCAGCCGGGCGTCCTTGCCCGACAGGCCCACGCCGCGGACGTCGGCCTCGGCGCCGGCGAGGGTGATCCAGTTGGCGATCTCCTTGTTGATGGCGCCCGACAGCACCATCTCGGCGACCTCCATGGTGGCCTCGTCGGTGACCCGCAGGCCGTCGACGAAGCTCGACTTCACCCCGGCCTTGTCCAGCATCCGGGAGATCTGCGGCCCGCCGCCGTGCACCACCACCGGATGGCAGCCCAGCATCTTCAGCAGCACGGCGTCAGCGGCGAACAGGCGCGCGACGCTCTCCTCGCCCATGGCGTGGCCGCCGTATTTGATCACCACGACCTCGCGGTCATAGATCTGGATATAGGGCAGGGCCGTGGCCAGGGTCTTCGCGGTGGCCCAGCCCTGTTCTTCGGCGTCGTCGGTCAAGGTCGCGGCCCTCCCGGAGCCGGATGGCTCCAAATCAAAAGTAAGAGCGTGATGGCCGCCGAAACCGGTGGCCACTTTCGGCTATCACGCTCTTGTCGGGAGGTTCCGATAGCGGACCCTGGCGCGCATGTCACCGCCTCGACGCACGCCCCGGCCGTGCTAGCTTCGCCGCACTGTCCAAACCCAGAGGGATTTCATGCGCTCCATTGCTCTCGCCGCCGCGTTCGCGGCGCTCTCCGTCGGCGCCGCGGAGGCCAAGACGGTGGCGGTCAGCGCTGAGCGGCTGGTCGACGTCACCAACGGCAAGGTGACGGAGAAGCCCCTGGTGATCATCACCGATGGGCGGATCACGGCGGTCGGCCGGCAGGGCGACGCGGTCCCCGCCGGCGCCGAGCAGGTCAGCCTGCCGGGGGTGACCCTGCTGCCCGGCCTGATCGACATGCATGTCCACCTGACGTCGTCGCCGCTCTATGGCGGCTACACCTCCCTGCAGTTCTCCGACGCCTTCGGGACGGTGATCTCCACCCGCCACGCCAAGGACACCCTGGAGGCGGGCTTCACCACGGTGCGCAACGTGGGCTCGGAGTTCTACGGCGATGTCGGCCTGAAGGAGGCGATCGAGGCCGGCTTCGTGCCCGGGCCGCGGGTGATCCCGGCGGCCTATTCCTTCGGCGCGACCGGCGGGCATTGCGATTCGACCTTCTTCCCGCCGTCCATGGAACAACAGGCGCCCTATGTCGCCAACGGCCGCGACCAGGCCCGCGAGGCGGTGCGCCGGGTGCGCAAGTACGGCGCCGAGGTGATCAAGATCTGCGCCACGGGCGGGGTCTTCTCGCGCCGCACCTCGCCGGGGGCCCAGCAGCTCACCCTCGACGAAATGAGCGTGGTGGTCGAGGAGGCGCACATGGCCGGTATGAAGGTCGCCGCCCACGCTCACGGCGCGCCGGGCATCACCGCCGCCGTCAAGGCCGGCGTCGACACCATCGAACACGCCAGCCTGGTGGACGACGAGGGGATCAAGCTCGCCGCCCAGAAGGGCACGTGGTTCGGCATGGACATCTACAACACCGACTACACCCAGGCCGAGGGCAAGAAGAACGGCGTGCTGGAGGAGAACCTGCAGAAGGACCGCGACATCGGCGAGATCCAGCGCCAGAACTTCCGCAAGTCCCTGAAGGCCGGCGTGCGGCACATCTATTCCACCGATGCCGGGATTTATCCGCACGGCGACAACGCCAAGCAGTTCGCGGTGATGGTGCGCTATGGCGCGACGCCCTTGCAGGCTATCCAGACCGCCACGGTCAACGCCGCCCAGGCGCTAGGCTGGGAGAAGGATGTCGGCCAGGTGGCGGTAGGCCGCTATGGCGATCTGGTCGGCGTGACCGGCGACCCGCTCAACGACGTGACCGTGCTGGAAAAGCCCGTCTTCGTCATGAAGGGCGGGGATGTCGTGAAGCGGCCGTAGCGGCGGCTAGATCGAGCGGGCCACGACCTCCTTCATGATCTCCGACGTACCGCCGTAGATGCGTTGAACCCGCGCGTCCCGCCACAGGCGCGCGATGGGGTATTCGTTCATGTAGCCCGCCCCGCCATGGAGCTGGAGGGCGGTGTCGCAGGCCTCCCACTGCAGCTCGGTGTGGAACAGCTTTGCGGCGGAGGCCTCGGCGGCGGTCAGTTCGCCGGCTACGTGGCGCTTGATCGCCCAGTCCAGGTGCGCCCAGCCGACCTGCAGCTTGGTCTTCAGCGCCGCCAGGGTGAAGCGGGTGTTCTGGAAGTCGAAGATCGACTGGCCGAAGGCCTTGCGGTCCTTGGTGAAGGTCACCGCCTCGTCGAAGGCGCGCTGGGCGCCGGCCTGGCCGGCGATTGCGATCTGCAGACGCTCCTGCGGCAGCTGGCCCATCAGATGGGCGAAGCCGCGACCCTCTTCGCCGAGGCAGTTGGTGATCGGCACCCGCACATCGTTGAAGAACAGCTCGGAGGTGTCGGCCGAGCTCTGGCCGATCTTGTCGAGGTTGCGGCCCCGCGCGAAGCCTTCGCGCTCGCGCTCCACCAGGACCAGGGAGATGCCCTTCGAGCCCAGGGTCGGGTCGGTCTTGGCCACCACGATGACCAGGTCGGCGTTCTGGCCGTTGGTGATGTAGGTCTTCGAGCCGTTGACGACATAGTGGTTGCCATCCCGCTTGGCGGTGGTCTTGACCCCCTGGAGGTCCGAGCCGGTTCCGGGCTCGGTCATGGCGATGGCGGTGATCACCTCGCCCGAGACCATGCCGGGCAGCCAGCGGGCCTTCTGCTCCTCCGAGCCGTAGTTGATCAGGTAGTCGACGGTGATGTCCGACTGCAGGGTGACGCCGGCCGAACAACCGGCATAGGCCAGCTCCTCGCCGATGATGGCGTTGTAGCGGTAGTCGAGGCCCAGCCCGCCGTACTCGGCCGGAACCTGCGGGCAGAGCAGGCCCGCCTCGCCATAGGCCAGCCAGAAATCGCGATCGACGATGCCCTCCTCCTCCCAGCGGTCGAGGTGGGGGTGGAGGATCTTGTCGAACACCTTGCGGACCTGGTCGCGGAAGGAGTCGAGTTCGGCGTCATAGGCCGTGCGGCCGACGGTGGTGAGCATGGTGGCGGGCCCTGGTTGGTTTCAGGCACCATGTTCCATGTGACGTGGGGTACGCAAAGCCGGCAATACCCATTCCGTGTCATCCCGGCCGCAGCGAAGCGGAGAGCCGGGACCCATACGCGCCACGCTGTCGGAAGATGGCCGGGCCGAGCCGTTTCTTGTTCCATCAGGTGTTCATGGGTCCCGGATAAGCGCTGCGCGCTTTCCGGGATGACAGCTTTGGGGGATGACGAGCTAGGTGAGCGTGATCCCGCAGGCGGCCATGATCTCGGCGCGCAGTTCGGGCAGGCCCGTGCCCTTTTCCGACGAGGTGGCCAGGACCCGCGGGAAGGCGGCGGGGCGCTTGGCGATGGCCGCCTGGGTCTTGGCGACCATGGCCGCGACCTCGGACGGTTTGATCTTGTCGGCCTTGGTCAGGATGATCTGGTAGGAGACCGCGGCCTTGTCGAAGGCGTCCATGGGCTCCTTGTCGACCTCCTTCAGGCCGTGGCGTGCGTCGATCAGCAGATAGGCGCGCTTCAGGTTCGGGCGGCCGCGCAGATAGTCGCGGCCCATGTTCTGGAACTTCTTCACCGTCGCCTTGGAGGCCTTGGCCCAGCCATAGCCGGGCAGGTCGACCAGGCGCAGGCGGTCGTCCAGGACGAAGAAGTTCACCTCGCGGGTGCGGCCGGGCTCGTTGGAGGCGCGCGCCAGCTTCTTGTGACCCACCAGGCCGTTGATCAGCGACGACTTGCCCACATTGGAGCGGCCGGCGAAGGCGACTTCCGGGAGGTCGGGCGCGGGCAGGCCGTCGATGGCCACGGCGCCCATCAGGAAGCTGGCCTCGCGGGCGAACAGCACCCGGCCGGCTTCCAGTTCGTCCTCGTCGAAGTCTCCGGTGTCGGTCACCCGGCGGCCTTTGCTTTGCCGGTCAGCTTGTTGATGATCTGGTCGATGGGATTGTCCACCTTGAAGCGGCGCATGATCACGTACTGCTGCAGCACGGTCAGCACGTTCGACCAGCACCAGTACATCAGGAGGCCCACGGCGAAGGGCGCCATGATGAAGGTGAACATGATGGGCATGAACTGGAAGATCTTCTGCTGCACCGGGTCCGGCGCGGGCGGGTTCATGGCGGTCGAGAACCACATGGTCACGCCGTAGAGCAGGGCCAGCGGGCCCAGGTGTAGGAAGTCGGAGTTCAGGATCGAGCCGAGCAGAGGCACGGCCGCCGGGTCGTAGGGGATCAGGCCGAACAGGTTCCAGACCGTCAGCGGGTCCTTGGCCGACAGGTCCTGGATCCAGCCGACGAAGGGCGCGTGCCGCATCTCGATGGTGACCGTCAGCACCTTGTAGAGGCCGTAGAAGACCGGGATCTGCACCAGCATCGGCAGGCAGCCGGTCAGCGGGTTGATCTTCTCGGTCTGGTAGAGGGCCATCAGCTCCTGTTGCTGCTTGGCCGGGTCGTCCTTGAATTTGGTGCGCAGCGCCTCGATCTGCGGCTGCACCTTCTTCATCTTGGTGATCGACTCGTAGCTCTTATTGGCCAGCGGGAAGAAGACGATCTTCACCGCGACGGTCAGCAGCAGGATGGCGATGCCGAAATTCCCGACCTGGCGGAAGATGAAGTCGAGGAAGGCGAACATATAGCGGGTGATGAACCAGAAGTTCCCCCAGTCCACGGCCCAGTCGAAGCGCGGCACGCCCAGCTTGGCCTCGTAGTCCTTGAGGACCGGCACGGTCTTGGCGCCGGCGAACAGGCGGGTGGTCTCGCTGATCTGGCGGCCGGGCGCGATGACGTGCGGCTGGCCCACATAGTTGGCTTCATAGATGTCCAGGCCGCCCGCGGCCTTGGTCACCCGGTACTGGGTCTGCACCTTCTCGGTCTGGTCGGGAATGAGCGCGGCCAGCCAGTACTTGTCGGTGATGCCGGTCCAGCCGCCCGTGGAGGTGAGCGACGGCCCGCCTTCCTTCAGCCACTTGCCGTACTTCACCTGCTGCAGCTTGCCGTCCAGCATGCCGATGGCGCCTTCGTGGACGATCTGGTTCTTGCCCAGGTCGTCAGGCACGCCCTGGCGCTGAACCGAGGCGTAAGGCGCCAGCACCACCGATCCCGCGCCGAGATTGGCCACGGTGTCGGTGACGGTGAACATGAACCGGTCATCGACCTCGATCTTGCGGGTGAAGGTCAGGCCCGCCCCATTGGACGTACGCAGCACCAGCGGCTTGCCGGGCGCCAGGACAGACCCCTCGACCAGTTGCCAGACGGTGCCGGCGTTGGGCAGGCCCGGCAGGTTGGCGCCGGTCCAGCCGAACTCGGCGAAGAAGGCGTGGCGCGCGCCCTCGGGGCGCAGCAGCTCCACCGGCGGCGAGGTCTTCTCGATGCTGACGCGGTAGTCCTTCAGGAACAGGTCGTCGATCCGCGCCCCGCGCAGAGAGACCGAACCCGAGAGAGCCGGGCTGTCGATCGGCGCCCGGGCGCTGGCGGCGGCGGCCTCCTGGCGCGACACCACCACCGTCCCCGGGGCGGCGCTCGGCAGGGCGCCTGGCTTGGCGGCGACGTCGGCGACCTGGGCCGCGGCGGCCTTCTGCCGCCCCAGTTCGGCGTTGCGGCGCTTGGACGCCGGTTCCAGCACGAAGATCTGGTAGACGATCAGGATGATGACCGCGCTGACCACGAAGATGATCGTGTTGCGGTTGTTATTGTCTTGCATAAGGACGCGCGCTCAGGCGGAAGGGGAGGGGGCGCGCGTATCAGCGCGGGACGGGACGTCGCTTTCGGCCGCGAGGCTTATCAGCGCGCTTTTCACATCGTCAAGCAAACGCAACCAGGGACGCGTCGGCGCGCCGCCTCGGGCGATCAAGACGTAGTCATGACCGGGTTTGGCGAGCTGCGGCAAAAGCACCCGCGCGGCCTCGCGCATCCGGCGCTTGGCCCGGTTGCGCACCACGGCGCCGCCGACCTTGCGGGTGGCGGTGAAGCCGACGCGAATGAGCGGGGTTTCGTCGGCCCGGTCGCGAGCCTGCAGCACCACCGCGCCGCGGGCGCAGGAGGGCGCACGCGCGGCGGCGAGGAAATCGGCGCGCTTTTTCAGGCGTTCGATGGGCGGGGCGGCGCCGGTCATGCCGACACCTTATCCTAAAGACCGATGAGTCTTAGGCGGTCAGGCGCTTACGGCCCTTGGCGCGGCGACGGGCCACGATCTTGGCGCCGTTCTTCGTGGCCATCCGCGAACGGAAACCGTGACGGCGAGCGCGCACCAGTCGGGACGGTTGGAAAGTCCGCTTCACGTGAATAGCTCCGGGGTCGAAAACGAGCGGCGGTGCTTAAGGGCCAAAGGCAGGCCTGTCAACCACTTTGGGTCACGCGGGGGGCGTTCCAGTCACCTCCTCTCCACCCGCCTTCGGGGGGAGAGGGTAGGGTGAGGGGGGCGTCTCCGCTGCGCTGAGTGGGGTGAGAGGCCAGATTGCGCCGCCGCGCGCCGCGCCCCTCACCCTACCCTCACCCATGAATGGGGAGAGGAGCAGGTGGTTGTCGGCTAGCCCTCCCAGCGCTTGAAGAGCACGCTGGCGTTGACGCCGCCGAAGCCGAAGCCGTTGGAGAGCACATAGTCGAGATCGGCCTTGCGGGCGGTGAGCGCCACCAGGTCGAGGCCGTCGGCCGCCTCGTCGGGGGTTTCGAGGTTGAGGGTCGGCGGGATGATCCCGTCGCGCAGGGCCAGGATGGCGAACACCGCCTCCAGCCCGCCCGCCGCGCCCAGCAGGTGGCCGGTGGCCGACTTGGTGGAGCTGATCGCCGGGCCCTTGCCGGTCCCGAACACCGCCTTGACCGCGGCGAGTTCGCCCTTGTCGCCCACGGGAGTGGAGGTGGCGTGGGCGTTGAGGTGGCCGACGGCCGAAGGCTCGACCCCGGCTTGTTTCAGCGCCGTGCGCATGGCGCGGGCCGCGCCGTCGCCGTCCTCGGGGCCGGCGGTCAGGTGGAAAGCGTCGGCGCTGGTGCCGTAGCCCACCAGTTCGACGATGGGCTTGGCTCCGCGCGCCAGGGCGTGCTGGAGTTCCTCGATCACCAGGATGCCGGCGCCCTCGCCCATGATGAAGCCGTCGCGGTCCGCGTCGAACGGGCGCGAGGCCTTCTCGGGCGTGTCGTTGAAGGCCGAGCCCAGGGCGCGGGCGGCGGCGAAGGATCCCAGGCTGACCCGGTCGATGGTGGCCTCGGCCCCGCCGCAGACGGCGATATCGGCCTCGCCGGCGCGGATCATCCGGGCGGCGTCGCCGATCGCCTGGACCCCGGCGGCGCAGGCGGTGACCGGCGCGCCGAGCGGTCCCTTGAACCCGTGGCGGATCGAAACCCAGCCCGAAGCCAGGTTGGCCAGGAACGACGGCACGGTGAACGGCGACAGCCGCCGCACGCCGCGCGAGTCGGTGATCCGCACCGCCTCGGCGATGGCCGGGAAGCCGCCGATGCCGGTGGCGATCACCGTGGCGGTGGCTTCCTGCTCGGCGGCGCTGGCCGGGGCCCAGGCGGCCTGGGCGATGGCTTCGTCGGAGGCGGCCAGGGCGAACTGGATGAACCGGTCCATCTTCTTCTGGTCCTTGCCCGGGACCGCGGCGTCCAGGTCGAAGCCGCCCTCGGGGTCGGCGGCCTTGTCCTTGACCTGGCCGGCCACCTGGGCCGGGACGTCGGGGGCGAGGTCCTCGGGAATGCGCGACAGGCCCGAGCGGCCGGCGATCAGCCGGCTCCAGGCGATCTCGGTTCCGGTTCCCAGGGGCGAGACGACGCCCAGTCCGGTCACGACGATTCTACGCATCACTCTACCTTTCGAGTTTGGCCATGGCCTGGGCGGCCTGTTCCAGGTCGGCCAGGGCGGCGTGGGTCTGGGCGGCGCTTCCGTGGAGCGCGCGCGCGAGGTCGGCCTGGGCGTCCACCCAGAGGGGCACGCCGGCGGTGATCAGGTCGAGACCCGATTGGGTGATCGAGAAGCGCCGGCCCTTGCGCCCGCGCCCACCCTCGCTCTCGATCAGGCCGCGCTGCTCCAGCAGCCGGAGATTGCGCAGCAGGGCGGAGGCCTCGACGTCGACATAGTCGGCCATGGCGGCGATGGACTGGTCCTGGCCCCGGGCGATGGCGCCCAGCAGGATGAATTGGGTGATCTGCAGGTTCAGCGGCCGCAGGCGCAGGTTGAAGGCCCGCGTCACGGCGCGCGCGGCGCGGCGGCTGCGATGGCCGAAACAGAGCCGGCCCATCTCGGTCGTGGACAGCATCATCCTGTATATACGGCTATTCTAATCCGGTATCTACCGGATAAAGGTTCAACCGGCGCGCAGGCGGGCCAGGGCCTCGGGAAAGCGGCGCGATAGCGGCGCTTCGACCGGCCCCAGGGCCACGCTGTAGTCGCCGGACTTCTCGGGCCGCAGCTCGGTGACGCGGGCGACATTGACCAGCCAGGAGCGGTGGGTGCGCACGAAGCCCCGCGGGCCGAGCTCGGCCTCGACCGCCGAGAGCGACGAGCGCATCAGCGGCTTGCGGCCGTCGGCGAGTGCGAACTCCACATAGTTGCCGGCCGACGAGACCGCGAGGATGTCCGCCAGAGCGACCCGGGTCACCCTGGCGCCGTCGCGGATGTCGAAGGTGGCGGGCCCGTCCGTCGTCGACGGGGCCTGGCCGTAGAGCCGGGTCATGCCCCAGAAGGCGGTCGTGCCGACGACGTAGCCGAAGGCGTCCTTGCGCAGCTCGTAGATGAAGCGGCCTGACAGGTCGTATTCGTAGGGCAGGTCCAGCAGCCCGAAGGTCAGCATCCGCAGGTAATAGAATCCGACCACGTGGAAGACCGAGAAGGCCAGAAGCGCGAGGGTGTGGACCATGAGGACGCGCCAGCGCGGCCGGCCGTCGACCGGAGCGATCCGGTAGGCCAGCCAGGCGATCCAGATCGACGCCACCGCGGTGATCGCGCTCGTCGCCTGCGACACCGCCGGATATATCCAGGGCACGTCGGGCCGATCCTGGATGGCGGTGAAGGTGTTGATCGTGTTGAGCGTGAAGATCGCCGCGGCGAACAGCGGCAGGGCGCGCCAGAAGATCCTGTCCGTCCCGGATTGATCGCCGTTCGTCACCGGGCCCCTCCGCTCGTCACCGGTCCGGCGCCGCACGCCCCGAGGCGCTTTTCACGAGCAATCCTGCCCGCCGATGGTCGAACATCGAGCTTCCGCATAGGGTGATGCCGTGACCCCGTCCGTCTCTTCAGAGCGCCGTCCCGACCTCGACTGGATCCGCGTCGGCGCGTTCTTCCTGTTGATTCTCTACCACGTGGGCATGTTCTACGTGCCCTGGGACTTCCACGTGAAGTCGCCGCATCCGGTGGAATGGCTGCAGCCCCTGATGTGGCTGACCAATCCCTGGCGCCTGACCCTCCTGTTCCTGGTCTCCGGGGCGGCCACCCGGTTCATGGCCGACAAGCTCAGCGCCGGCGACCTGGCCAAGGCGCGAACCGCGCGCCTGCTGCCGCCCATCCTGTTGGCGGTGTTTGTGATCGTGCCGCCGCAGACCTACTACGAGATCGTCGAGAAGCTCGCCTATGCCGGCTCGTTCGCCGAGTTCTACGGCAAGTACGTCACGGCCAGCGGCCATTGGCGGCCGGGCGGTGAGCCGCTGATCACGCCGACCTACAATCACATGTGGTTCGTGGTCTATCTGTTCCTCTACAGCCTGATCCTGGCGGCGGCGCTCAAATGGGGCCGCGGCGTCGTGGCGACCCTGGACCGCGGCGTGGAGCGGGTCTTGGACGGCTGGGGCCTGCTGGTCTGGCCGGTCCTCGTCCTGGTCGTCCTGCGCGCCACCCTGTTCCCTATGTTCGAGGTGACCCACGCCCTGATCGACGACTGGTACAATCACGCGGTCTCGTTCGGCGTCTTCCTGCTGGGCTTCCTGATCGCCAAGTCCGAGGTTCTCAAGGCTCGGTTCATCGCCCTGCGCTGGCCGGCCCTGTTGCTGGCGATGGCGAGCTACGGCGCCTATGCGGCCCTGGGCTGGTTCCTGCCGGACACCGACGAGATCACCACGGGCGAGATCGCCCGCCAGACCGCCTTCGCCCTGGACCAGTGGTTCGCCATCGCCGCGGTGCTGGGTTTCGGCGGCAAGCACCTCACGCGCGGCGGTCCGGTCCTGACCTACCTGACCCTGGGGGTGTTCCCGTTCTACATCGTCCACCAGACCTTCATCGTGGTGGCCGGTCACTATCTCGCCCGGCTGGGCCTGAACCAGGCGCTAGAGGCCGCGATCCTGGTCGCCGGCACCTTCGCCGCCTGCTTCGCCACCTATGAACTCGTCCGGCGGGTGAACCTGCTGCGGCCCCTGTTCGGGCTGAAGCCCCTAGTCGCGGCGGAACACGTGGATCGCGCCGACGCCGCCCAGGTCAATCGCGGGACGGTCTAGGACCAGGCCCGCGGCCAGGGCGTAGGGGGCCGGATCGGCGGCGTAGTAGCTGATCCGCTCCCGGGCCCGGCGCTCGACCTGGCCCTTCGGCCCCATCACCACATGGTCGACGATCTGGTCGAACCGCCCGACGCCCGGCTTGGCGCTCCGGGCGTGGATGAAGATCGAGAGCCGGCGGCCGCTGGCGTCGAGCGGGGCCTGGAAGACCGGGCGGTCCGGCGGCGTGGCCGGCGCCTGGGCCATCCGCTCGGCCGAGGGCAGGTGGAAGGCCCAGAGGCCGCCGGGCTTCAGACGCTTGGCCACCCCCGCGAACACATTGCGCCAGGCCGCCCCGGCCGGCAGGTGGGCCAGGCCGAAATAGGGGCAGATCACCGCGTCGTAGGTCCCGGCTACGTTGAGCGCGGCCATGTCGCCCTGCAGGAAGGTCAGCCGCGCGGCCACCTGCGGATCGGCCGCCGCCAGCTTGGCCCGGGCCTGGACCAGCATGGTGGGGGCCAGGTCGATCCCGGTGACGCAGAGCCCGGCTTCCGCCAGGGCGAAGGCCACGCGGCCGGTGCCGACGCCCAGCTCCAGCACCGAACCGCCCGCCGGGACGAGCGAGCGATAAATATCAATGTCGCCGGCCAGACTCGGGTCCATGGCCGTGGTCAGGTCGTAGAAGGTCGCCGTGAGGCCCTTCTCGGAATAGTAAGGTCGGACTTCCGCCATTCGCCCCCCAGCGCCAGCATGACGAGACCTTAACCTCGGAGTCATTGCGCGGGAACGAAGCGGGGGCCAATTATTCACGGGCCAGGCGACCCTGGCTGACATGTTCTGGGGAGCTCGTCCTTGTCCAAACTCAGCAATCGCTTCGCACGCCTGGCCCTGCTGGTGCTGGCGCCGGTCCTGATCGCCGGTTGCGGGATCAACACGATCCCCACCAAGGATGAACGCGCCAAGGCCCAGTGGGCCGAGGTCCAGAACCAGTACCAGCGCCGCAGCGACCTGATCCCCAACCTGGTGGAGACGGTGAAGGGCTACGCGGCGCAGGAAAAGTCGGTCCTGGTCGAAGTAACCGAGGCCCGCGCCTCGGCCACCCAGGTCAAGGTCGACGCCTCGACCATCACCGATCCGGCCGCCTTCCAGGCCTATGCCGAGGCTCAGGACCGGCTCTCGGGCGTGCTTGGCCGGCTGATGATGATCCAGGAAGCCTATCCGGACCTGAAGTCGAACCAGAACTTCATGGCCCTGCAGAGCCAGCTCGAGGGCACTGAGAACCGCATCACCATCGCGCGGCGCGACTACAATGAGGCGGTCCGCGACTACAACACCGAGATTCGCACCTTCCCCGGCGCCCTGTGGGCCGGGACCGTGCACCGCTGGGCCAAGCCGATGGAGACCTTCAAGGCCAGCCCCGCGGCCCAGACCGCGCCCAGTGTGAACTTCGGGACCAGCGCCGCCCCGGCCGCCCCGGCCGCCCCGGCGCCCGCTCCGGCCCAATGACCCTGCTGAGGGGACCGCGGGCCTTCCTCGCGGTCCTGGGCGCGCTCGCGCTGTTGGTGCTGTCGACGGGCGCGGTCGCCGCGGCGCCCAAGTTCCCGCCCCTGACCGGCCGGGTGGTCGACGGCGCAGACCTGCTGTCGCCCAGCGCCGAGCAGGAACTGACCGCCGAACTCGCCGACCTGGAGGCCAAGACCGGCCGCCAGCTGGTGGTGGCCACCGTGCCCGACCTGCGGGGCTACGAGATCGAGGACTACGGCTACCAGCTGCTGCGCACCTGGGGGATCGGCGACAAGGAACGCGACGACGGGACGATACTGATCGTCGCGCCCACCGCCCGGAAGGTCCGCATCGAGGTTGGCTACGGCCTGGAGCCGGTGCTGACCGACGCGCTCTCCAGCCTGATCATCCAGCAGCGCATCCTGCCGGCCTTCAAGAGCGGCAAGATGGAAGACGGCGTGGTCGACGGGACCCGCGCCATCATCCGGCAGCTGTCCCTGCCCGACGACGAGGCCCGCGCGGCCGCGGCGGCCCCGCAGGAGGCGAGCGGCGCTTCGGGCGGCCCGCCGCTGATCTTCATCCTGCTCATCCTGTTCTGGGTGCTGGGCGGGGTCTTCGGCCTGTTCGGGCGTCGCCGGCGGCGCGGCGGCGGGCTCTGGTGGCTGCTGCCCCTGATCCTGTCCAGCAGCAGCCGCGGCGGCGGCGGTTGGAGCGGCGGCTCCGGCGGCGGGTTCTCCGGCGGCGGTGGTTCGGGCGGCGGCGGCGGCGCCTCGGGGAGTTGGTGAGATGCTGAACGAGACCGACCGCGCCCGCATCCAGGCGGCCATCCGCCAGGGCGAGACCCGCACCTCGGGCGAGATCTACTGCGTGGTGGCGCAGGAGAGCTCCGACTATCTGGAGATCCCCCTGGCCTGGGCGGCGGTCGCGGCGCTGGTGGCGCCGGCCCTGCTGCTGGCGGCAGGAATCCAGGTCGCCGCCCCGGAGCTCGGTCAGGGCTGGACGGCGGCCCAGATGTCCGACATCGCGACGACCGCCGCGCGCTCGGCGCTCACCGGAGCCATCCTGTTGCAGGGCGTGCTGTTCGTGGTGGTTGCGATCCTGGCGGCCCTGCCGCCTGTGCGCCGCCTGCTGACGCCCCGGGCGCTGAAACGCCACCGTGTGCGCCGCCGGGCCAGCGAGCAGTTCCTCGCCAAGAGCCTGCAATCCACCCGCGAGCGGACGGGGGTGCTGATCTATGTCTCCATCGACGAGCACATGGCCGAGCTGATCGCCGACGACGGCATCGCCGCCAAGGTGGACGGCCAGGTCTGGGACGCGGCGATGACGCGGCTGATGGAGGGCTTCAAGGCCGGCCGCCCGGCCGAGGGCTTCGAGGCCGCCATCGGCCTCTGCGTCGACATCCTGGCGCAGCACGTCCCCGCGCGGGCGGGGGATAATCCGAACGAGCTGCCGGACAACGTGGTTTTGCTGCCCTAGACGCCTTCGCGCCGCCGCGCCGGCCTTCACGAAAGGCGTGTGCCATGAAACCCCCAGGCGATTGCCGCGCTCATCACCTGTGGAACGTCACTCGGAGATGTCACGGCGAGAGCCGAGGCCTCGAAGCAGATGCTGGATCGGACAATGCGCAGGCGGTCGCGACGCTGGATCGTCGGCGTCGGATGCGCTGGAGCGGCCCTGCTGGGCGCGGCGGCGGCTCAGGCCCAGACCGTGCAGCCGCGGACCTCCGACGAGGCCAGCCAGGCCACCCTGCAGGGCGCGCTGCTGGCGCCCCTGCGGGACCTGAACCTCATGAGGGACAAGGCGCCCAAGTCCCTGACCGGCGCGCAGGAAGCGCCCTATCTCGATCCACAGAAGGCGAGTTGCGCCGAGCTGGCGGCGATGATCGCGCCGCTGGAGGCCGCGCTCGGTCCCGATCGCGGCGACGGCGCCGCGGCCCCGAAGTCGGGCGGCCGTTCCATGGTGCTGGGCGCCCTGGCCGACATCACCCGCGACGTCATCCCCTTCCGTGGCGCGGTGCGCTGGCTGACCGGCGCGTCGCGCCAGGATCAGAAGGTGCGTGAGGGGCGCGAGGCCGGGCAGCTCCGGCGGGCCTATCTGAAGGGCTTCGCCTCGGCCAATGGCTGCTACGGGCCGCCGTTACAGGTGGCGCAGTGGGACGACCCGGCGCCGCCTCCGCGCCCGCCGGTGCAGGTGGCGCAGGCCACACCGATCGCGGTGGCGACGCTCCCCGCGCCGACGGCTCCAGAGCCGCCCAAGCCCGCCGTGCGCTTCAACCTGCCCGAAAGCTGGCGGGCCCAGATGGCCGGCGATCCCTCCTGATCGGCAGGATCAGACCATGCGGCGGACACGCTCGCGAAAGCGCGCTGGGGGATCGACCTCGCCCCAGTCGGCGATCTGCCCCTCCAGGCTCTCATTGGCCGCGGCCTGATGCTTCACCAGATCGCGCCATTCCGGCGGACGGCCGCGGACCGCCGCCTCGATGATGGCGCGCCGGACCAGGGTGGCGGCCAGGGGATGGCGCGCCTCGAGCGCCTGGGCGGCGCGTTCCATGACTTCGACCCGGCCGCCATCCAGCTGCGCCGAACGGGCGAGCACGAGCCGCGCCGCCAGGTTCACGGCGGGCCAGATGGTCAGGAAGTCCAAGGCCTGGGCGGCGTCGGGGAAATCGATGGCCAGGGCCAGGGCGCGGTCCTCGGCCACCACATCGTCGAAGTCGGACAGGCGCTTCAGATAGGCGCGCAGGTGGGTCGGCGAGAGGGCGGTCTCGAAGGCGGCCCAGCGCAGGGCCTGGGCGTCGTCCTTGCGGCCGAGCGCCTCCAGGCCCGCCTCATAGGCGGCCAGCCATTCCGGGCCGCCGGGCAGGCGGAGCAGGGGGGGCAGGCCTTTGCCGAAGGGCGGCTCGAGGCGAAGGTTCGACGGCGCACCCGTCTCGAGGACCCGCAGGGCCTCTTCCGGCTGGCCGGCCGTGAGCAGCCGCGCGCCGATCTGGGCCGCGCCCCAAGGGGTGGCGGTCTCTCGATCCGAGAGGGTCGCCGCATAGCCGGCCACGTCGCCGGCGGCGTCGGCGAGCATCTGGCTGGCCAGGCGCAGGTGGGTGCGCGCGCCGGGTCCGCGCGGGTCGAGTTCGGCCACCGCCTGGCGCAGCCAGGCGACCGCCGGGGGATCGAGCCCCTGGATCACGCCGGCCAGCACGGCCACGGCCAGCCGGGGCACGAGATCGCGCAGGGCCTTCAGGGCGAACTGGGCCATGGCCGGCGGGGCGACCCCGGCCGTGGGGGCGAGGTGACCGAGATCCTCCGCGGCCGCCTCGAAGACGCCGGCGACCTCGCCTCGGGCGTCGTTGACCCGATCCAGCACGTCTTCCGCGATCCCCAGGAAGCGGCCCAGCAGGTCGAAGGCCAGCGCCGGCGACGCCTTGGCCAGTTGGCCGGCGATCAGGCGGCGCTGCAGGTCGAGGTCGAGCACCAGGGCTTTGTACTTGCGCCAGGGCACCCGGCCGCGCCGGCTGGCCATGGTCGCCAGCGCCTTGTCGATCTCACCCGCCAGGACGTCGGGGCCGGCGGCGGCGGCCAGCTCCAGGCGCAGGCGGCGCTTCACCACCGGCTGTTCCTCGGCCAGTTCCATGGCGAGGTCGGCCAGCCGCTCGGCGCCCAGGGCGACCAGATTGGCGTGGGTCAGGGTCCGGCGCGAGCCCCGCGGCTTGGCGACCATCAGATGGTCACCCCTTGAAGCTGTCCTTGGCGGCGCGGACGGCGGCGAAAGCCTCATGCTCGGGCACGCCGGGACGCAGCAGCGGCGCGCGCAGGAAGGGGTTGGTGGCCTTCTCCAGACCGATGGTGGTGGGCACGGTCCATTCACCGCGTTCGCGGGCGGCGAAGATCTCGGCGGCCCGGGCCTTCAGCGCCGGATCGTCGTCCACCGAGAGCGCGAAGCGGGCGTTGGAGGCGGTGTATTCGTGGGCGCAGTAGACCTTGGTGTCGTCGGGCAGGTCGGCGAGGCGCTGCAGGCTGGCCCACATCTGCTGCGGCGTGCCCTCGAACAGCCGCCCGCAGCCGAGCGCGAACAGGGTGTCGCCGACGAAGGCCACGTGGTCGGCCAAGTCGAAATAGGCGATGTGGCCCAGGGTGTGGCCGCCGGAATCCAGCACCTGGAACGCGGTCTCGCCCAGCTTGATCACGTCGCCGTGGGACACCTCACGGTCGGGCGCCTTGCCGATCCGCTCGACTTCCCTGGGCCCCACCACGGTCGCCCCGGTGGCCGCCACGATGTCTGCGTTGCCGCCGGCGTGGTCGGGATGCCAGTGGGTGTTGAGGATCAGGTCGAGCTTCCAGCCCACCTTGTCCAGCTCGCGCAGGATGGCGGCGGCGTCGGGGGTGTCGATGCAGGCGGCCAGGCCCGTGGCGTCGTCGCGCACCAGGAAGCCGTAGTTGTCCGAGAGGCAGGGGAATTGATGCACGGTGATCGTCATGACGGCCTCTCGAAAGACTTCGTGTACGGGTCCCAGGCATTTAGGGTCGGACGACCCGCAAGTCGAGCATAGGCCCCATGCGCCGCGACGTCCTGGAACTGCGCGAATTCTACGCCACGCCGCTGGGCCGCGCGGCGCGCGAGATGGTGGGCCGCAAGGTGCTGGAGACCTGGGACGACGCCCAGGGCCTGGACCTGCTGGGCCTGGGCTACGCCATCCCATTCCTGGGCGGCATTCGGGTCGCCGCGCGCCGGGTGGTGGCCGCCATGCCCGCCCAGCAGGGCGTCGAGATCTGGCCGGCGGACGGCGCCAACCTGGCCTGCCTGACCGACGAGGACGGCCTGCCGTTCCCCAACGCCTTCTTCGACCGCATCCTGGCGGTCCACGCGCTTGAGGAGAGCCCCGATCCGCTCGCCCTGATGCGCGAGGTCTGGCGGGTGCTGGCGCCGTCGGGCCGGGTGATCGTGGTCACCGCCGCGCGCAACGGCCTGTGGGCCAATGCCGAGAAGACCCCGTTCGGCCACGGCCGCCCCTATACCCGCAGCCAGCTCGCCGACCTCCTGCGCGAGGCCGAACTGGAGCCCACGGGCTGGACCCGGGCGCTCTATGTGCCGCCGATCCCCTGGATGGCCGGCTGGGCCGAGGCCTTCGAGCAGGCGGGCTCACGGTTGTGGCCGGGCTTCGCGGGCCTGGTGCTCACCGAGGCGGTCAAGCAGACCTTCGCCGTCAAGGCCAAGCCGGCCCGGGTGCGGGCGCGGGTGGCGCGCCCCGGCCTGACGCCCCTGCCGGCCAACCGGGCGCCTGCTTCTCGGGCGCCTGCTCGGGACGTTTAGCTCAGCCCTTGGAGCCTGCCGCGCGGCGCCCTAGCTTCGAAAGACAGTCGCTTCGCGGAGCAGCGCCATGAAAATGATCGTCGCGGTTATCAAGCCCAGCCGTCTTGATGCGGTCCTCGAGGCCGTCACGGAGGCTGGGGCCTCGGGACTTACCGTCACCGAGGTCCGCGGCTACGGGCGCCAGCGGGGTAAGACCGAGGTCTATCGCGGCGCCGAATACGAGGTGAAGCTTCTGCCCAAGGTGAAACTGGAGATCGCCGTCCCCACCGACATCCTCGAGACGGTGATGGAGGCGGTGGCCCGCACCGCCAACACCGGCAAGATCGGCGACGGCAAGATCTTCGTCCTCGATCTGGAACAGGCCCTGCGCATCCGCACCGGCGACCGCGACGCCGCGGCCATCGCGGGGTAGGGGTCAACGCGCCGGGCGCTGCACCAGGGCCGTGCCGACGCCGTGGCGCTTGCCTTCGCTCACCGCCGTGACGCCGCCGTCCGGATGGAACACGATGGCGCTGGCCGCGCCGATTTCCTCCGGCCTGTCCCCCCATCTGTGGCCGAACTGCTCCAGAGCCCTCGCCTGTGGCCCATCGACGAAACCCGGCTCGACCGAGGTCGCCGTCCCATTGCGCTCGCTCAAGCGCGGCGCGTCGATCGCCTGATCCATGGACATGCCCAGGTCGACATAGTTGACGATGGACTGGAGCACCGTGGTGATGATGGTCGCGCCGCCCGGGCTGCCGATTGTGAAGGCCGGTTTGCCGTCCTTGAGCGCGATCGTCGGGGCCATGCTGGAGCGGGGCCGCTTGCCGGCCTCCGGCACGTTCGGCCGAGGACCTGTGAAGTCGAAGTCCGTCATTTCGTTGTTCAGCAGGAAGCCGTAGCCCGGCACCACGATGCCGCTGCCGCCCCAGGATTCGATGGTGAAGGTGTAGGCGACCACGTTTCCGTCCTTGTCGGACACGGTCAGGTGGGTCGTGTGCGCGCCTTCCAGGGGCCGTCGCGCGCCCGGCGGGCGCAGCGGGATGCTCTGGTCGCTCTGGAACGCATAGGGGTCGCCGGGGGCGACATCGCTCGCCGCCGAGCGCGGATCGATGAGGGTGGCGCGCTGCTTGGCATAGGCCTTGGAGAGCAGGCCCTGGACCGGCGCGTCCACATATTCGGGATCGGCCAGATAGGCGCTGCGGTCTGCAAAGGCCAGACGGCTCGCTTCCAGGTAGACATGCTCCGCAACGGCGCGGTCCATGGACTTCAGGTCGAAGTTCTCGAGGATATTCAGCGCCTCGGCGACGGTTACGCCGCCGCTGCTGGGCAGGGCCATGCCGTACAGATCATAGCCGCGATAGGTGCTGTGCACCGGCCGGCGGATGCGCGCTTCATAGTTGGCGAGATCGGCCAGCGTCATCGATCCAGGGCGGACGGACTTGCCGGCGGCGAGGGGCGGACGGTTGACCGCGTCGACGATCGCTTGCGCCATCGGGCCCCGGTAGAACGCGTCGAGACCATCGGCGGCGATTGCGCCATAGGCCCTGGCGAGATCGGGATTGCGTAGGATGACGCCCGCCGGAATCGCGCTGCCGTTCCTCAGATACAGAGCGCTGGTCGTCGAGAAGTTCTGAAACTTCGCCTCATTTTCCGCCACCAGCCGATTGAACGTCGGCGTGACCTGAAAGCCCGCGGTCGCGACCTCGATGGCCGGGGCGAGGACCTGATCGAACGACATGGAGCCGTAGCGTTCCAGGGCCTCGTGCCAGCCGCGCACCGTGCCCGGCACGCCCACGGACGCGCCGCTGGCGACCGCCACGTCGAAGTCGATCGGCGCGCCGTTCGCCTGGAACATAGCCGGCGTGAAGGCCGCTGGAGCCACTTCGCGGTGATCGATGGTGATCACGCGATTTTCCTTGGCGAGGTAGATGACCATGAAACCACCGCCGCCGATCCCACAGCTGAAGGGGTCGGTGACGCCCAGCGTGGCCGCGGCGGCCACGGCGGCGTCGATGGCGTTGCCGCCCTTGTTCAGGATGATCATCGCCGAGCGCGACGCCTGTTCGCTGATCGTTGCGGCCGCGCCGCCAGAGCCGGTAGCGACGGGCGGCCTCGCGTGGGCGGCGGAAAGGCTTAGGCCGAGGGACAGGATCAGCCCGCAAGCGAGGGCCTTGGCGGCGTGGATCATGGGTCGGCCTGGGGCGTGCGAAACCGGCGGCCGCTTGATCGGCCCTCGGTCGGCAACCTAGTCGGCGATTGGAACGGGGGTCAATTCGTCCGGCGACGCCTGGGGGTCTATCCGGTGAAGTCGCCGGGGGGCGGCGGGGCCGCATAGAGGCTGGAGGTCGAGAGTTCGCCGTGCCAGCCGCCCTCGGCGGGCTTGGCCTCCTCGGGGGGCGCCGATCCGCCGGGCCGGCCCAGCATCAGGTAGCCGTCGGCGACGCCGTCGCCGTTCAGGTCGACATCGACCCGCAGGCCGGGCAGGGGCGAGGTCGCGGTGGCGCCGAAGAAGCCGTTCAGGCCGCCCAGGATGTTGGCTTCCTGGTGCTCGCCCACCACGGTGTAGGTCCGTCCGCCGCTGAAGGCGATGCGGTCGCCCTGGCCCTGGGAGAAGTCCGTCACCACGCCCAGCAGGCCCTCGGCATTGGCCTGGCCGGAGAAGACGAAGGTGTCGGCCCCCGCGCCGCCGGTGGCCACGGCGTCGGAGGCCAGGGCGATCTGGTCGTCGCCCGCTCCGCCGTCAAGGACGTCGAACTCGCCGGGACCCGCGCCGCCGCCTTGCAGGGTGTCGTTTCCCTCGCCGCCGTGCAGGGTGTCGGCGCCGCCGCCGCCGTTTAGGCTGTCGTCGCCGGCCCCGCCGAAAATCTCGTCGCGGCCCTCGCCGCCCTGCAGGGTGTCGGCGCCGCCGCCGCCGCGCAGCACCTGGACATCTTCCTGGGGCGCGGCGGGGCTATCCAGCCGTCCGGGGTCCTCCAGGCTGGTCGCCAGCGCCGGGGATTCGACCGCGGCGAGGGGCGGGGGTTCCTCGGGCGCGGCCGGGGCCGGCTCCAGGTCGGCGGGCTGGGTGGTGACTTTCTCGGCGTTGTCCTGGGCGCCCAGCAGTTCGTGGCGCAAGTCGTCGGCGGTCTGGGCCTGGGCGGCCAGCGGCGCCAGGGCCGCGGCGGCGCCCAGGGCAGTGGGCGCCGTCGGCGTGCCGGGCATGGTCGCAGCCTCGGCGTGGTCGACCTCGTGGATGAAGGTGGCGGCCATCACCAGGGCCACGACGAGCTGGGCGTGGCGTCCGCTGAGCGAGACCACGACATCGCCGCGATGCTCGCGCCAGTCGGGACCCAGCAGGCGGTCACAGGCGCTCCACAGGGTGTCGCCCTCCTGGATCGCGTCGGCGGCGGCGTCGTGGATCACGAACTGGCCGTCGATCCGGGCGATGTGGACCAGGACCTCTTCATTCTCGTCCTTGATCACGCACCAGGGATCGCCGTCGTCGCTGACGCCGTAGACGGCCTCGACCTTGCCGCCACCCGCCGAAAGCCGGTCGGCCAGGTCCGCCAGCCGTTCGCGTTCGGAAGCGGTCCACCCGCCGCCTGCGCTGGCGCGCGATGTGAACGGCACGACGTTGGTCATGACACCCGCAGTTCCCTAAGCCCGATTGGCCAGGCGCGCGCTGGGCGCATCCTGGGCCGCATCCCCGAACAGAAGCCGGAAGAGTTCCGGCTCGTAATAGCGCAGCAAGGTGCGGGCAAATTCGGCGGGATCAAGGCCGACCGCCTCGGCCCAGGCGCCCTGGGTCTCGATGGGCACGCGGCCGAGGCCGCTCTCCACCTGGGAGACGAAGGTGTAGTATCGCAGGCCCACCCGCACGGCGAGTTCGGCCTGGGTCAGGCCCGCGGCTTCGCGCGCGGCCTTCAACCAGCGCCCCGCCTCCTGGCGTAGGCTCTTGGTCGCCGCAGCCCGCGCCGGATCCACCGCGCTTCTTGGCATCTGTCTCAACTCCATCACCGCGGGCGCCGACGGCCCGCTCAGCCATCTTGCAACGTCCGGGCAGGCTATGTACAGTAATTACGAAACGTATTTCTACGCCACGTATAACGCCTTGTCGTAGCCATAACATGGTTCCGGGGGCGCCCGCCACCTTCCCGGAGACTCCATGCCCCTTCGCCACGTCCTGCTCGCCGCCGCGTCTCCCCTGTGCCTGCTGGCGGGCGCGGCTCACGCCGAAACGACGATCGCCACTGAGCGGACCACCGCGATCACGACGGCTACCGCGGCAAGCGGTTCCCCCGACAGCGTCAAGGTGACGAGCGCCGGGTCCATCAAGCTCGGCTCGGGCACGGCGATCACCCTGAACAGCAACCACGCCGTCACCCACGAGGGCTCGATCGTCATCCAGAACGCTGACGACGCCACCGGCATACTGGTGCAGGGCGGAACCACCGCCGAAGTGAAGATCTCGGGCTCCATCCAGGTCGACGAGACCACGGAGATCAAGGACACCGACTCCGACGGCGACAACGACGGCCCGTTCGCCACCGGCAATCGGCGGTTCGGCGTGCGCGTCACCGGCGCGCAGCCCTTCCACGGCAGCATCGTCATGAGCGGCGGCTCCATCGCCGTGGAGGGCAATGATTCGGCGGGAATCTCGGTGGAGACCGCCATCGACGGCTCGGTGCGCACCGCGGGCGCCATCACCGTCAGCGGCGACCGGATCTACGGCGTCCACACCACCGGCACGGTGGGCGGCGACGTGGCGATCCTCTCGTCGGTCCTGGTGCAGGGCAAGGACGCCGTGGGCGTCGCGGTCGACCAGGGGGTCGGCGGCAAGCTGGTGCTGGGAAACACCATCACCGCCACCGGCTATCGCTACACCAGTCGCCCAGCCGACGCGGCCCTGGCCAAGCTGGACGCCGACGACCTGCTGATCGGCGGGCCGGCGGTGCGGGTGCGCGGCGATGTGTTCGGCGGCATCGTGGTCGATGCGCCCCCGGCGGACCTGGACACCAACGACACCGATGAGGATGACGACGGGATCGCCGACGCCTCGGAGACCACGGGCACGATCAGCTCGATCGGCACGGCCCCGGCGATCCTGGCCGGCGACGTCGCCGGCCACGACATCCGCCTGGGTCTGGGCGGGACGGGCGTCAACGCCTACGGCCTCAACATCAAGGGCACGGTGCAGAGTGCAGGCGTCTATGACGGCGCGGCCTCCACGGCGATCCAGCTCGGCGGCCTGGGCGGCAAGGTCACCATCGACGGCGGCGTTCGGGTCTCGGGCTCGGTGACCGCAGCCACCGCCAAGGCCAACGCGACGGCCCTGCGCCTGGGCGCCGGCGCGACCACGCCGCTGATCCGCAACGAGGGCGGGACGATCAAGGCCACGGCCAGCGCGACCGACGCCGCCGACGTCCGCGCCATCCAGATCGACGCCGGCGCATCGGCTGGCTATCTCGGCAATTCGGGCACGATCGCCGCGGCGATCACCGGGACCAAGGGGGCGGCCACGGCGGTCCTAGACTCGGCCGGCTCCCTGCGGCTGATCGAGAACATCCACACCATCTCCGCGACCATCACCCCCACCGACACCGCGGCGGTGACCGGCAGCACGACAGCCCTGGACCTGCGGGCCAATACGGCGGGCGTCACGGTGCGCCAGGGCGCCAACGCCACGACCACGATCACCCCCACCATCACCGGCGACGTGCTGTTCGGCTCGGGCGCGGCTCGGCTGGAGCTGCTGGCCGGGGTGTTGAACGGCAAGGTGGCTTTCGGCTCGGGCGCCGACACCCTGGTGATCGACGGCGGGGCCAAGATGACGGGCGCCCTGACCGACGCCGGCGGCGGCCTGACCATGAATATCGTCAAGGGCCGGCTGACCGCCACCAACACCGACACCCTGAACCTCACCAGCCTGAGCCTGGGCGCCGCCGGCGAACTGGTGCTGACCGCCGATCCGGTGGGCGGCAAGTCGACCACGCTCAACGTGTCGGGGGCGGCCAATGTGGCCACCGGCGCCAAGCTCGGCCTGCGGTTCGCCACCAAGCTGACCGCGCCCGCCAGCTTCACGCTGATCAAGGCCGGCGCGCTCACCACGGGAACCCTGGATCAGAGCCTGCTCGGCTCCACGCCCTGGCTCTACAAGACCGACCTGCGGGTCGATGCGGCCCAGAACACCATCTTCGCCGACGTTCGCCGCCGCACGGCGACCGAGGCCGGGCTGAACGCGGCGGAGGCTTCGGCCTATGAGGCGGTGTTCGCCAATTTCGACCGTGACACGGGCGTCCGCGACGCCCTGCTGGCCAAGACCGACGAAGGGACGTTCGCCGGCCTCTACGACCAGTTCCTGCCCGACTATTCCGGCGGCCTGTTCAATGTGCTGTCGACCGCCTCCGACGCCGCCAACCGGGCGATCGAGGAAGAGCAGCCGATGATGTCGCGCGACGGCCTGCGGCTGTGGACCCAGGAGATCGCCTTCCTGGTCAAGCGCGACGTCGATCGCACCTCCAGCTACGAGGCCGACGGCTTCGGCCTGGCCGGCGGGATCGAGGCGCCCGACACCACGGTCGGGACCCTTGGCCTGATGACCAGCTTCGTGAATGTCGATGTCGAGGATGAGGGTTCCAACACCGCCGAGACCCTGGGCGGCCAGGTCTATTCTGCCGGGGTCTATTGGCGCGACACGGCGGGCGGCCTGACGGCCAACCTGGGCGCGACCGGCGGCTATGCCCGGCTGAAGAGCAAGCGGGTGCTGTCCGACGCGGCCTCCAGCCTGTCACGGACCACGGAGTCCGACTGGAACGGCGCGACCTTCGCGGTCCACGCCAACGCCAGCTACCTGTTCGAGGCCGGCGCCTTCTTCGCCAAGCCCCAGGTCAGCGCCGACTACTTCCTGCTGAAGGAAGACAGCCGCACCGAAAGCGGCGGCGGCGCGGCGATGGATCTGGCCATCGACAAACGTTCGAGTTCACAGCTTGGCGCCTTTGCGGGCGTCACCTTCGGGGCGCGTCTGGGCGAGGAGAGCGCCTTCGTCTGGGTCCCGGAAGTGACGGCTGGCTGGCGCCAGGTCTCCGGCGACGGGGTGGATGTCACGACCGCCCGCTTCGTCGCCGGAGGCCCCTCCTTCAGTCTCGCCGCGCCGGAACTTTCCGGCGGCGGACCGGTTCTGCGCTTGGCCCTTCGCGGCCAGGCCGAATATTTCGACTTCGCGGTCGAGGCCGGGGGCGAATTGCGAGACGATTACGAAGCTTATGACGGCCGCGTGGTCGCCAGATTCCTATTCTAGTATAAGGACTTGGATATGACGCTCTTGGTCGGGGGACTCTTGGCGGTGGCCGCGGTGCTGGTGAGCCTCGCGAGACGGACCGCGGGACGCCCCCCGCTCTGGCGTTCGAAAGTCGCCTTCGTCGGGGCCTGCGGCTGTTTGTCGCTGGCCGTCCTGCTGGTGATCGCCGACCCGATGGCCCTGGTCGAGACCCCGGTGCTGTTCGTGGCCGCCTACTGCCTGTTCGAGGGCGGCATGGCCCTGATCAGCCTGCGCGCCGCGTCCGGCCGCCCCGCGCCGGCCTGGCTGCTCTAGCCTCGTCTAGCCGAACAGATCCGATTTCGCCGGCCGAGCCGGCGCGGGCTCCGGCTCGGCCTTGCGGCTGAGCAGGAAGAGGGCGGTCTCGGCCCGCCAGTTCTCGATGGGCCGCGCGGCGTCGATCTGGCGGGGCGGCTTGCCCGGCGCCAAGGACACGCAGGCGTCGATCCGCAGATTGAGGTCCGCGCACAGCGAGGTGAAGTCGCGCAGGGTGCAGAGGTGGATGTTCGGGGTCGACCACCAGGGCTCGGGCAGGGCCTTGGTCTCCGGCATCCGCCCCGTGGTGATCAGGGCCATCCGCACCCGCCAGTGGCCGAAGTTCGGCACCGAGACCACCGCCCGCTCGGCGATCCGCAGCAGCTCGGAGAGCACGTGCTTGGGATCGCGGACCTGCTGCAGGGTCTTGGACAGGATGGCGTAGTCGAAGGCCTTGGTCGGGAAGTGGTCGAGGTCGCGGTCGGCGTCGCCCTGTACGACCGCCAAGCCGCGCGCCAGGCAGGCGCCGACGCCCTCGGACGACAGCTCCAGCCCCTGGCCGTCGACGTTCTTCTCACGGGTCAGCAGCTCCAGCAGCTCGCCCTCGCCGCAGCCCACGTCCAGCACCCGGGCGTCGGGGCGCACCAGCCGCAGGATTTCGCGGAAGTCGTCGCGCAAGGGACCGCTCACGCCAGGCCCCGCTTCTCGGCGTTGGAGTCCAGGAAACCGCGCAGGGCCGAATCCAGGGCCGGTTCGTCGAGGAAGAAGGCGTCGTGGCCCTTGTCGGTCTCGATCTCGGCGAAGCTCGCCCGGCAGCCGGCGGCGTTCAGGGCGCGGACGATGTCGCGGCTCTCGGCGGTGGAATAGAGCCAGTCCGAGGAGAACGACAGCACGCAGAACCGCACGGCGCGGGCCCGGCGGAAGGCCTCGGCCAGCACGCCGCCGTGGTTCCCGGCCAGGTCGAAATAGTCCAGCGCCCGGGTGATGTAGAGATAGGAGTTGGCGTCGAAGCGGTCGACGAAGCTGGCCCCCTGATGGCGCAGGTAGCTCTCCACCTGGAAGTCGGCGTCGAAGCCCCAGGAGAGGCCGTCGCGCTGCAGCTCGCGGCCGAACTTCCGTTGCAGGGCGGTCTCCGAGAGATAGGTGATGTGGGCGGCCATGCGGGCCACGGCCAAGCCCTTCTCCGGGCGCACGCCCTCGACCTGGTAGGAACCGCCGCGCCAGTCGGGATCAGCCATGATCGCCTGGCGGCCGACCTCATGAAAGGCGATGTTCTGGGCCGAATGGCGCGCGGCCGCGGCGATGCAGATGGCCGAATAGAGCCGGTCCGGATAGTCCGCCGCCCATTGCAGGACCTGCATCCCGCCCATGGAGCCGCCGACCACCGCGAACAGGGTCTCAATGCCCAGCGCCTCCACCAGCATGGCCTGGGCGCGGACCATGTCGGCGATGGTGATCATCGGGAAGGTCAGGGCATAGGGCTTGCCGGTGGTGGGATCGATGGAGCCGGGCCCCGTCGAGCCCATGCAGCCGCCCACCACATTGGTGCTGATGATGAAATAGCGCTCCGGGTCGAGCGGCAGGCCGCGGCCGATCACTCGATCCCACCAGCCCGGCTTGCCCGTCACCGGATGGACCGAGGCCGCGTGCTGGTCGCCGGTGAGCGCGTGGCAGACCAGGACGGCGTTGGACTTGTCGGCGTTCAGGACGCCGTAGGTCTTGTAGCCGATCTCCAGCGGGGTCAGCAGGGCGCCGCTGTCCAGGCGCAACGGCTTGTCGGCGGGAAAACGGTGCGTCCCGCCGCCGGTCTCACCTGTCGGGATCGCAACAGCGGTCATCGGGGCCTTGAAGACCGTTTCGCTCAATCGCTGTCAACCGCTTCGCGTCGGGCGAAGACGCCGCTATGAGACTTTTGTGGGCGACGCGTCTGGGGGCGTTCGCAAGTAGGGGGGCGCGGCGAAGCGTTCATGGACCGGCTTATCCTCTTGCGGCACGGCAAGGCCGAGCGCGACTCCGCGAGCGGCGACGACTTCGACCGCCGGCTCGACGATCGCGGCGCCGTCGAATCGGCCGCCATGGCCGAGCGCCTGGCGGACCTCGGCCTGGTCCCGGACCTGGTGCTGGTCTCGCCCTCGGCGCGGACCCGGGAAACCTGGACCGCGGCCGCGCCCGCCTTCCCCAGGGCCGCCTTCCGGGTGGAGCGCTCGCTCTATCACGCCGAGGAATCCACCGTTCGGGAGCTGGCCGAGGCGGCGGGCGAGACCTCGGGCACGGTGATGATCGTCGGCCACAATCCGGGCCTGCAGGACCTGGTCATCCGCCTTCTGGCCGAAGGCTCGGCGCCCCAGACCCTGATCGCCCGCGCCCATGGCGCCTTCCCACCCTCGGCGGCGGCGGTGTTCCTGTTCGATGCGGTGGGCCGCCCGTCCTATGACGGCCTCTTCTTCCCCAAGGACTGAGCGTGGGCCGAATCTACAAGATCCTGACCCGCGCCGAGTGGGCGGAGGCCGAGGCGACGGGCCTGTTCGCGGGCTCGGCGGTCGATCTGGCCGATGGCTTCATCCACTTCTCCACGGGCGTCCAGGCGGCGGAGACCGCCCGGCGCTATTTCGCCGGCCAGCCCGACCTCGTGGTCCTGGAACTCGAGGCCGACGACCTGGGCGAGGCCCTGCGCTGGGAGCCCTCCCGCGGCGGCGACCTTTTTCCCCATCTCTATAGCTCCCTGGCCGTCTCGCGGGTCCTGGCCGTGACTGAGGCGCCGCTGGACGCCGACGGGCTTCCGACGCTGGGAGTCCTGGCGTGATCCTTCACGACGTCGCCGCCCGCGTTCTGCACGTGCTCGATCCCGAGGACGCCCACGGCCTCACCATCCGCGCCCTGCAGGCGGGGCTGGGTCCCCGCGCCGGCCGCGACGATCCGATCCTGGCGACTGAGGTCGCCGGGCTCGCCCTACCCAACTGCATCGGCCTGGCGCCCGGCTTCGACAAGAACGCCCAGGTGTTCGGTCCCATGCTGCGGGCCGGCTTCGGTTTCGTGGAGTGCGGCACGGTCACCCCGCTTCCCCAGGCCGGCAATCCGCGTCCGCGCCTGTTCCGGCTCAGCGAAGACCGGGCGGTGATCAATCGCATGGGCTTCAACAACCAGGGGCTGGAGCCCTTCGCCGCGCGCCTGGCGCGACGCGGACCGGGCATTGTCGGCGCCAATATCGGGGCCAATAAGGACGCCGAGGACCGCATCGGCGACTATGTCACCGGCTTGACGCGGCTCTGGGGCCTGGCCTCCTATTTCACCATCAACATCTCCTCGCCCAACACGCCGGGCCTGCGCGCCCTGCAGACCAAGGCGGCGCTGGAGGAGCTGCTGGGCCGCCTCGCCGCCACCCGCGACAGCCTGCCGGCTGAAGGCCTTGTCCCGATGTTCCTGAAGGTCGCGCCCGATCTCGAGGACGGCGAGGTCGAGGCCATCGTCGAGACCGTGGTCGCCAACGGCCTGGCGGGGATCATCGTCTCCAACACCACCATCACCCGGCCGCCGCTCGCCTCGCGCCACGCCGGGGAGGCGGGGGGGCTCTCGGGCGCGCCGTTGACGGACCTTTCGACGCACATGCTGGCGCGGTTCCGGCAGGCCGCCGCAGGCCGCCTCGCCTTGATCGGAGCCGGGGGAATCGGCTCGGGGGTCGACGCCTACGCCAGGATCCGGGCAGGCGCCCAGGCGGTGCAGCTCTATTCCGCGATGGTGTTCGAGGGGCCGGGCCTGGTCACGCGGATCAAGCGCGATCTGGCCGCGCGCCTGCGCGCCGACGGCTACGCATCGGTCGCCCAAGCGGTCGGCGCCGGTTAAGCTTCGCTCCCGCGCCGGGCGCGTTTCGTTGCCGAACCGTTCTCAGTGAAGTAACGGGGGAGTCGTCATGGCGGACGCCCCCATTCCCCAGCCGCCCATCAGGTCGCCCGGGCGCCGCTTCTTCTGGCCGGGCGGACTCTCGGCGCGTCTGCTGATCCTCACCATCCTGTTCGTGGCGGGCGCCGGCGCCATGGCCGTGCCCCCGGCCCTGGCGGCGTTCGAGGAGCAGTGGCTGCTGGACCGGGTCCGGGCCGCCGAACTGGCCTCCCTGGCCACCGATGTCGACCCCGACCAGGTGATGAGCGAGGCCCTGGCTTCCAAGCTGCGCGCGGGCGCAGGTGTGCAGACCGTCGCCATCCTCGACAATGACGGCAACCGCTTCCTGAAGGTGCCGGGACCGCGCCTGGCGCGCACGCCCTACCTCGTGGACCTGCGCGACCGGGCGCTGGGGTCCTGGTTGTCGGCGCCGTTCCAGACCCTGTCCGGCGGCGGCGAGGGCCGCATGGTCCGGGTGATCGCCGAGCCGCGCTTCTACGACGCCCAGTTCATCGAGGTGGTCGCCCCGGACGCGGCCCTGAAGGCCGAGCTGAAGCGCTATCTGTGGCGGCTGCTGGCGGTCATGGCCTTCGTCTCGGCCTTCGCCGGCGGCCTGGTCTATCTGTCGCTGAACTTCTTCCTGGTGCGGCCCATGCAGCGGATCACCCGCTCGATGGAGCGCTTCGCCGCCGATCCCGAGGACGCCGCGGCCCGCATCGCGCCCTCCGGTCGCCGCGACGAGATCGGCCGCGCCGAGGTGGAGCTGGGCCGGATGCAGGGTGAACTGCACACGGCGCTGGCCTCCCGCGCCCGGCTGGCGGCCCTGGGCGAGGCGGTGGCCAAGATCAACCACGATCTGCGCAACATGCTGACCAGCGCTCAGATCGCGTCCGAGCGGCTGGCGGCGCTGAAGGACCCCAAGGTCACCCAAGCCCTGCCGCGCCTGGAACGGGCGCTGGACCGCGCCGTGACCCTGGCCTCCGACGTGCTCACCTACGGCAAGACCCAGGAAGCCGCGCCCGACGCCCGGCCCATGCTGCTGGCGCCGGCCCTGGAGATCGCCGCCGAGGAGGCGCGGTTTTCCGAGCGGATGCGGCTGGTCACGGGGGTCGATCCCGCCGATCAGGTTGTCGCCGATCCTGACCAGCTGCACCGGATCCTGGTCAACCTGCTGCGTAACGCCCGAGAAGCCGTCGAGCAGCAGGAAGGCCGCACGGCGCCCGGCCAGGTGCAGGTCTCCCTGGCGCAGGAGGACGGGGCGAGCCTGATCTCCTTGGCCGACAACGGGCCCGGCGTCTCGGAACGCGCCCGCGAGCGATTGTTCCAACCCTTCGCCGGCTCGACCCGGGCGGGCGGGGCGGGCCTCGGGCTCGCCATCGCCCGGGAGTTGGCGGTCGGCCACGGCGGAGACCTCTCCCTGGCCCAGACGGGGCCGGAGGGCTCAGTGTTCGAACTGCGCCTGCCGGGCGCCCCGCCGCGCCTGGCGGCCGCCAAGAGGCGCCGCGCGCCGAGCTCTGAAGTCTAGAACCCCTTGGCCACGCCCTCGCGGCGGGGATCGGCGGCGCCTTCCAGGCCGTTCGGTGTCATCACCACCCCGTGCAGGCCCGAGCCCTCGCCGCCGAAGCCGGTGAACTTCACGCCCTTGGCCGCCAGGGCTTCGACCACGCCCGGCGCGTACTTGGCGGGCTCCGAGGCGTAGCTGTCGCCGCGGGCGATCAGGTTGGGCAGGTCGAAGGCCGCCTGGATCGGCATCTTCCAGTCCAGAACGCCCACCAGGGCCTTCAGATTGTAGGCCAGGATCGAGTTGCCGCCCGGCGAGCCGATGGCCGCCACGAAGCGCCCCTGACGATCCAGGACCACGGTTGGCGCCATGGACGAGCGCGGTCGCTTGCCCGCCGCCACGGCGTTGGCCGCCGGGGTCTTGTCGGGGTTGGCCGGCGAGAACGAGAAGTCGGTGAGCTGGTTGTTGAGGAAGAAGCCGCCGACCATCCGCCCCGTGCCGAAGATGCTCTCCACCGTGGTGGTCATGGAGACGACGTTGCCGGCCGCGTCGACGATCACGAAATGCGAGGTGCCGGCCGGCTCGCGGGTGGCGTCGGGCGCGCGCACGCCCGCGCCGCGCGGCTTGCCGGGGGCCGGGGCGGGCCCGGCCGTCTCGCCGATCAGCTTGGCGCGGTCGCTCACATAGCCAGGCTCCAGCAGGCCCTCCAGGGGAACCTCGACGAAAGCGGGATCGCCGAAATAGCGATCACGGTCGGCGTACATCAGCCGGCTGGCCTGGGCCAACAGATACCAGGCCTGGGGATCGGTCGGGCCGCGCGAGGCGATGTCGGTTCGTTCCAGGATGCCGAGCGCCTCCAGCAGCGCCGCCCCGCTGGACGGCGGCGCGGGCACGCAGACCACGTAGACGCGGTAGGGGCGGCAGACGGCGGGATCGGTCTCGGGCCTATAGGTCTTGAGATCGGTGAGGCTGAGCGTCCCCGGTCGCGGGCCCTCGGCCACCTTGGCGACGATGGCCTCGGCGATCGAGCCCTCCAGGATGGCCTTCGGGCCTTCGGCGGCGATCCTGCGCACCGTGTCGGCGTAGGCCGGGTTCTTCAGGACGTCGCCGGCCTTGTATTTCTCGCCGTCGGACTTGCTGAAATAGGCCTTGGCGTCGGGGGTCGTGGTCTGGGGGAAGGGGCCCGCGATCATGCCGGCCAGGCGGGGGCTGACCACGAAGCCCTGGTCGGCCAGGCGCTCGGCGTCGGCGAACAGTTGGTTCCAGGCCAGCTTGCCGTGCGCCGACTGGGCCATGGCCAGCATCGCCACCGCGCCCGGCGTACCGGTCGCCCGACCGGAGATCACCGCGTCACGGAAGCCGATCGGCTTGCCCGCATCGTCCAGGAACAGCTCGGGCGTTGCCCCGGCCGGGGCGGTCTCGCGGCCGTTGAAGGCCGTCACCTTGCGGGTCCTGGCGTCGTAGTAGGTGAGGAATGCGCCGCCCCCCAGGCCCGAGCTCTGCGGCTCCACCAGGCCCAGCACCGCCTGGACGGCCACCGCGGCGTCCACCGCCGAGCCGCCCTGGCGTAGCACGTTCAGTCCGGCTTCGACCGCGTGTGGATTGGCCGCGGCGACCATGACCTTGGGGCCGGTCGCGGGCGTGGCGGCTTGCTGGGGAATGGCGGCGCAGGCCGACACCGACAGGGCGAGCGCCAGGCCGGCGAGACGATTGAGCTGAAACACGAAGGACCACATGCAAAGGCGGGGGGAGGAAAGCGACACCATAGACGTCGGCGCGCGTGGACAACAAACGCCAAGCCGTGCTTTCGGTTCTTCATGAGCGAAACAGCCGCCGCAGCCCCCGGATCGCGCAACCTGATCACCGATGTGGCGGGTTTGAGGGTCGGCCAGGCCCATGACGCCGCCGTCCGCACCGGGGTCAGCGTCATCCTGCCCGACGACCGCGCCGTGACCGCCTGCGACGTGCGCGGCGGCGGGCCGGGCACGCGGGAGACCGACGCGCTCAACCCTGAGAACCTTGTCGAGGCCGTCGACGCTATCGTGCTGTCGGGAGGCTCGGTCTATGGCCTGGCCGCCGCCGACGGGGTGGCCGCCTGGCTGGGAGCCCAGGGCCGCGGCTATGGGCTGGTGGTCCGGCCAGACGTGCCGAAGTCGCCGGTCGTTCCCGCGGCCATCCTCTATGACCTGACCAATGGCGGCGACAAGGCCTGGAGCGAGGACCCGCCCTATCGCCGGTTGGGCCGCGAGGCGGTGGTGAGCGCCGGCCTCGACTTCGACCTCGGCACGACCGGGGCGGGCTACGGCGCCATGGCCGGCGGTCTGAAGGGCGGGACCGGCTCGGCCTCGCTGATCGCCGCCGACGGGATCACGGTGGGCGCCCTGGTCGCCGTCAATTCGTTCGGCTCCGTGGTCGCCCCGGGCGGGCGGACATTCTGGGCCGCGCCCTATGAGATCGGCGAGGAGTTCGGCGGCCTTGGACCCGCGGGTCTGCGCGCCGCGCCCGACGACTGGGGCCTGGCCAAGGCCGACCCCGGCGCGCGGATGAACACCACCATCGCCTGCGTCGCCACCGACGTGGCGCTCACCCCCGCCCAGGCCAAGCGGGTGGCGGTCATGGCCCAGGACGGCCTGGCCCGGGCCATCCGTCCCATCCACGCCCCCTTCGACGGCGACGTGGTCTTCGCGCTCTCGACGGCGCGTCGCCCCCTGCCGCAGGACGCCGACTTCGCCATCGCCCGCATCGGCGCCCTCGCCGCCGACGCCCTGGCCCGGGCCGTGGCGAGGGCCGTCTACGCCGCCACGCCCTGGCCTGGAACCGAGGTCCCGACCTGGCGCGACCTGCCGTCAAAGTGACCTCTGAAATTTCCCATCGTCCCTGGCTTGCGCTTCGCCGCCGCCCGGACTAGGTTCCGCGCCCTCGCCGCAAGGCAGGTGCGCGCCCGTAGCTCAGCTGGATAGAGCATCAGACTACGAATCTGAGGGTCGGACGTTCGAATCGTTCCGGGCGCGCCAATTTCTTCAATAAAAACAGTGGTCTGCAGGCTGTTCCGGGGGCCGCCCCGACCTAGAATTGCAGTTAGGTCGGGGTTTAGGTCGGGGGTTTTGGGCTCCTAGCGCTACAGCTAAGGCCGTCTGAATTCAGCCAATCGAGGCGTTTTCGGGCGTAGTTGCGCCTCTGCGAAGGCAAAGGTCACATGTCCGAATCGTGTCGGATGCGCCAATTGCCTCAATAATATCAATGGATTGTTGGGATTTCTGGCCCTGCCGGGGAGTAGCTGGCCGCAGCTCTGCACCCATATCGCAACCACGCGGCTGCCACGCGCCCTGATCGGCGGCTCAGGCGTCGCTGGAGAAAAAATCGAAACCGCGGATTGGCCGACCGCCCCGGCAGCGAGTTGGCTTCATGCCCCCACGCTCGCGACCGCGGTGCACTCGGTGCTCGTAGACGGCCTGTATGGGCTCCTCAGGCAAGATCGCCGAATCGAAACCTGGCTCGCCGACACCGTCCATCGCGGCCGCTTTGCGCCCGGCGGGCTTCGTCGCACCGCAGCGGGTGTCGAGGCCGCGAGCTGCGATAGCCAGAACCAATCGACGGTGTCGTGACTGCCTTCAATTAATTGAACTTGCCATGTGATTTCGATTAAATATGATCTCCGGCCTTGAGGCGGCGCGGCCCGCATTGGCCTACGCAGCAGGGAGCTGAGGTCCGGGAGCCGAGTTGAGAATGAAACCAGTGCACAGGGCTCCAACGATAGCCGTCACCAAGGAACGCCGCGCCGCCGAGACGCGCGTGGCCGCCACTCCGGAGACGGTGAAGAAGCTGATCGCCAGCGGGTTTTCCGTGGTGGTCGAGGCCGGGTCTGGAACGACCGCCTCTTTCCAGGACGCCGACTACGCCGCCGCCGGCGCGACGCTCGCCAAGACCGCCAAGGAGGCGATCGGCAAGGCCGACATCCTGTTCAAGGTCCGCGCGCCGGTCGATGAGGAGATCGCCGCGCTGAAGGCCGGCGCCATCGTCGTCGCCACTCTCAATCCGCACCAGGACAAGGACGCTCTGCAGGCGCTGGCGGCAAAGAACGCCACGGCCTTCGCCATGGAGTTCGTGCCGCGGATCACCCGGGCCCAGGTGATGGACGTCTTGTCCTCCCAGGCCAACCTGGCCGGCTACCGCGCCGTGATCGAGGCCGCCGAGGCCTATGGCAAGGCCATCCCGATGATGATGACCGCCGCGGGCACCGTGGCCGCGGCCAAGGTGTTCATCATGGGGGTCGGCGTCGCGGGCCTGCAGGCGATCGCCACCGCCCGGCGTCTCGGCGCGGTGGTCACCGCCACGGACGTTAGGCCCGCCACCAAGGAACAGGTCGAGAGCCTGGGCGCCAAATTTCTCGCCGTAGAAGACGAGGAGTTCAAGAACGCCCAGACCGCCGGCGGCTACGCCAAGGAGATGAGCCCCGAGTACCAGGCCAAGCAGGCCGAACTGGTCTCGAGCCACATCGCAAAGCAGGACATCGTCATCACCACGGCCCTCATCCCCGGCCGCCCGGCGCCCAAGCTGGTCAGCGCCGAGCAGGTGGCGACCATGAAGCCCGGCTCGATCCTGGTCGACCTGGCCGTCGAGCAGGGCGGCAACGTGGTCGGCGCCAAGCTGGGCGAGGTGGCGGTCACCGCCAACGGGGCGAAGATCCTCGGCATTCCCAACCTGCCGGGCCGCGTGGCCGCCGACGCCTCGGCGCTCTACGCCCGCAACCTGATGGCCTTCGCCGGCCTCTTCCTCGACAAGGACGGCGCCTTCGCCCCCGACTACGAGGACGAGATCCTCAAGGCCGCCCTCGTCACCCAGGGCGGCAAGATCACGCGACCTGAGCTCACATCATGAATGTCATCGTCTTTCCCCTTCACCGCGTCAGGCGCCCGCAGGTCACGGAGCCCGTCGAGGCGCCCAAGACCCGTTGGCGCGATCGGTTCTTCCAAGCCATGCCCCTCATAGCGGCGAACATGGCTTGCTGCCTGCCCATGCCCATGACCGCCGACATGTCTGAGGTGATCGGCAGGCAATATCAGAAGGCGATCAAGTGATGGACACCGTCGATCCCACCGTCTTCCGCCTGGCGATCTTCGTCCTGGCGATCTTCGTCGGCTACTACGTGGTCTGGAGCGTGACGCCGGCCCTGCACACGCCGCTGATGGCGGTGACCAACGCCATCTCCTCGGTGATCATCGTCGGCGCCCTGCTGGCCGCCGCCGCCCACAGCCCCGACGGCGGGGCGCTCACCGGCAGCATCATGATCTCCAAGGGCGCCGGCGCAGTCGCCGCGGCCTTCGCCGCGGTGAACATCTTCGGCGGCTTCCTCGTCGTCCGGCGCATGCTGGCCATGTACAAGAAGAAGGCGAAATAGGCCCATGAACGCCAATATCGCGGCCATCGCCTATATCGTCTCGGGCATCCTGTTCATCCTGGCCCTGCGGGGCCTCTCCAGCCCCACCACCAGCCAGGCGGGCAACCGCAACGGCATGATCGGCATGGCCATCGCCGTCGGCACGGCGATGCTGACCCTGTGGGGCCAAGGCGCTCTGGACACCCTCACCCTCGGCCTGATCCTGGGCGGGGTGGCCATCGGCGGCACGGTCGGCGCGGTGATCGCCCGCAAGGTGGCCATGACCTCCATGCCGCAGCTGGTCGCGGCCTTCCACAGCCTAGTGGGCATGGCCGCCTGCCTGGTGGCCGTGGCCGCCATCTACACGCCCGCCGCCTACGGCATCATGGGCGAGGATGGGACCGTCCACCTCAACTCGCTGATCGAGCTCAGCCTAGGCCTGGCCATCGGGGCGGTGACCTTCACCGGCTCGGTGATCGCCTTCGCCAAGCTGAACGGCAACATGAGCGGCGCGCCCATCCTGCTGCCCGCCCGCCACCTGCTGAACATCGTCATCGCCCTGGCCATCGTCGCTCTGATCGTGGTGCTGGTGATGAGCGGCGGCCAGGCGATCTGGGCCTTCTGGGGCATCTTCGCGCTCGCTCTGCTGGTCGGGATCACCCTGATCATCCCCATCGGCGGCGCCGACATGCCCGTCGTGGTGTCCATGCTGAACTCCTACTCCGGCTGGGCCGCGGCGGCCCTGGGCTTCACGCTGGAGAACGTGACGCTGATCATCACCGGGGCGCTGGTCGGCTCGTCGGGCGCGATCCTCAGCTACATCATGTGCAAGGCCATGAACCGCAGCTTCGTCTCGGTGATCCTGGGCGGCTTCGGGGCCGACGACAGCGCCGCGGCCAGCGACGCCAAGGTCGAGACCCGGCCGGTGAAGCGGGGCTCCGCCGAGGACGCGGCCTTCATCATGAAGAACGCCAGCAAGGTGATCATCGTCCCGGGCTACGGCATGGCCGTCTCCCAGGCTCAGCATGCGCTACGCGAAATGGCCGACAAGCTGAAGGAGGAGGGCGTGGAGGTGAAGTACGCCATCCACCCCGTCGCCGGCCGGATGCCGGGCCACATGAACGTGCTGCTGGCCGAGGCCAACGTCCCCTATGAC
>NZ_JAKFEN010000038.1:0-128867 GCF_036677185.1 Phenylobacterium sp. | reverse complement strand
GGTGAAGTACGCCATCCACCCCGTCGCCGGCCGGATGCCGGGCCACATGAACGTGCTGCTGGCCGAGGCCAACGTCCCCTATGACGAGGTCTTCGAGCTGGAGGACATCAACGCCGAGTTCCCAGTGGCCGACGTGGCCTTCGTGATCGGCGCCAACGACGTCACCAATCCCGCCGCCAAGACCGACAAGACCAGCGCCATCTACGGCATGCCGATCCTGGACGTGGAAAAGGCCCGCACCGTGCTGTTCGTGAAGCGCGGCATGTCCTCGGGCTATGCCGGTGTCGAGAACGAACTGTTCTTCCGCGACAACACCATGATGCTGTTCGGCGACGCCAAGAAGATGGTCGAGGGAATCCTCAAGGGGCTCTGAGACGTAGAGCCCGATTTCGCCCGGTATAGTCGAGCCTGGCGGCTGGTCGCGACAATAGGCGCGGCCAGTCATGGTTTATTTCGCCACGTTTTGGTCTAGAAGACCCGTCACACAGCCCCCCGATTTGGTGGTGAACTGTCGAAGCTTGGCCGCTTGACCTCTGGCGGACCGATAAGAAGCTCGGCTGTACTGGACGAGGTATATTCTTGAATTCAACTGTCTCGGCCATGCTTGGCCGCTTGCGCCATTTTTGGCTCGAGGCCGCCCTGGTCGCCGGCGTGACTCTTACGGCGGTGACCGCCGCCTGCGCGGCCGGCGCCGACCTGTCACCGCCACGGATCACGCCCCAGCCGCCAGCCGCCGCCGCCCCGGTCGCGCCTGCCGCCCCGCCGCCCGCGGTGTTCGAGTACGGCGAACCGGTCCCAGGACATGAGGTCAATTCGCCCTTCGGCCTGCGTCGCATGCCATGGGAGAAGCACGGCCGGCTACATGAGGGCGTCGACATCGCCGCCCCCGTCGGCATGTCGGTCCTGGCCGTGGCGGACGGCGTCGTCACCCGCGCCGGCAACAGCTCGAGCTACGGCCGCTTCGTCGAGATCAAGCACGCCGAGGGCCTGATCAGCTTCTACGCCCATCTGGGCCGCGTCGACCCGCGCGCCAAGCCCGGCGCCGCCGTCCTGGGCGGCCGGGCGATCGGCAAGATCGGCTCCAGCGGAACCTCCACCGGCCCGCACGTGCATTTCGAGATTCGCCGGGACGACCGGCCCCTGAACCCCGTCGCCTTCATCGGACGCGAGTTCGCCACGGCCGAGGACCTGCCCCTTCAGACCGCCGCCCGCTATTCGCGCCGGGTGCGCGTGGCGCAGGTGTCGTTCATTCCGGAAGCCAAGCGCGCGCTCATGGAGGGCCCGCGCAAGTCTGCGAAGGTCGATGCCGACAAGGAAGACCGTCCGCGCGCGACCCTGACCTTCACCGCCAAGTCGGCCGACAGAGCCGGTGTCGAAGCCAGCGCGACGGTCCCCGCCGCGGATCCCACGGTCCCCACCGCCGGCTAGGCGCGGGGCCGACCGAAGGCCCGCTCGGCGGCGAAGGCGGCCAGCAGGGCGAACACCGGCGCCGAGGCCATGAACCAGAGCGGGTGCGGGATCATCCACATGGTCCAGGCCGAAAAGGCGAACAAAGCCAGGGCGACGATCCGGCCCGCCCAGGCGCGGCGGCCGGCGACCAGGTTCCCCGTCGAGGCTCCCGCCAGCACGCCCAGGAACCAGGCCAGCAGGACGGCCACCTTGGCCTCCAGCGGGATCTTGGACATCACGGTGGAGAGCTGGGCCGGATCGGTCAGATCCACCCCCGGCGGCGGCGGGAAGATGGTGTGGCCCATGCCCTCGACCACGCCGGTGACCACCATGCCCACCAGCACGCCCAGCACCACGCCCAGGATCAACCGCAACATTTCCGCCGCCTTCGCCTCGATCTCGCCGGGCAAACTCGGCTATTTGCTCCGCATGCTCAAGATCGACCTATGACCGGCGCCGGCTTCCATCCCAATCGCGGCGAGCTGGTGGATATCGGCGGTCGCCGCCTGCGGGCGGTCCGCGCGGGGCCGGCCAGTGACCGGCCGCTGATCGTGCTGGAGTGCGGCGCCTTCGGCTGCGCCGCCGACTGGGCGGTGGTCCAGGACCGCCTGGCCGCCAAGGGGATGGCCAGCCTGGCCTATGACCGCGCCGGCCTCGGCTATTCCGATCCTGGCCCCTCACCCCGCGACGGGGCGGCCATCGCCGACGACCTGACCCTGTTGCTGGAGCGGCTGGGCGAGCGCGGGCCCTATGTCATGGTCGGCCACTCCATGGGCGGGCTGCTGTTGAGGGTCTTCGTCCCGCGCCATCGCGACCGGATCCTCGGCGTGGTGCTGGTCGACGCCGCCACGCCGGAGGTGATGGACGTCAAGAGCGCGGCCGGCGCGGTCAACGCCTATCGCGGGGCGATGAAGCTGGTCGGCATGTGGTCGGCGGCGGGCTTCATGCGGCCGGTCTCCCTGGTGATCGGCGACCTCATCGGGCTGGAGGGCGAGGCCTCGGCCGAGAAGCGCCGCATCTACGGCTCGGCGGTCCACACGAAGTGGGCGGCCGAGGAGGTCCAGCAGTGGCCACGCACCTCGCTGATGGGCCGCCCGCCCTTCGACCCGGACCTGCCGGTGGCCGTGGTCACCGCGGGGGACGAGCGGCTCTCCGCACCCTTGAAGCAGCTGCAGGTGGCCCCGGCCCTGGCGTCCAGGCGCGGCTATGTGGACCACGTGCGCGGCGCCAACCACGCCAGCCTGCTCGGCAAGCGGTTCGCCGACCCCATCGTCAAGGGCGTGGAGCACGTGCTCTCGGTCTAGGGTTCGCGTTCCACCGCGCCGCAGGCGGCCAGCAAACGCGCGTGGGCCAGGGCGCGGACGATCAGGCCGGGGGCGCTGGCGGCCAGGGCGACCTCATCCCCATCGACCACCACCGGCAGCCCCTGGCGGGCGCTGGGCGGCAGGCCCGCCAGGCCCTGGCGTTCGCCGGCCGGCAGGCGCGCGGCGAGGCCAGCGAGCGGCAGGATCGTCACGGCGCGGTCGGCGGTGATCTCGAAGCGTCCGTCCCAAACCGCGGCGCATCCGGGCGCCAGATCGAGAGGCGCCAAGCCCCGCCGGGTCATCTCGCCGGGTTCGCGCAAGAAGCGGACCTCGGTGGCGCCGGCCTCGATGCGCGCGCCGGCCAGGCTCGCGGCGAAGGTCTCCTGGCTCCGCAGCCGTTGGGCCAGGCGGGCGGTTCGGTCACCGCGCGGCGGCCGGGAGGTCCCCGACGCACAGAGGCAGGCGGCGCCGACAAAGGCTTCGATCTCCCCCTGGCGCAGGGCCTCGCGCGGCAGAACCAGCAAGCCCGCGCCGTCGGCGTCGTGGACCACCATGGCCAGCTCGGCGGGCCGGGGTGAAGAGACAATCGGATCGGGGCAGCTCGGCGCCTTAGTCGCCAGGGCTTGCCGCGCCCGGGCGCGCGCGAAGCGCGGGTCATCATTGGCCGGGTCCTCGATCCAGGTCTCGCCGCGCGCGGTGAGCCAGGCCCGGATCTCGGCGCGCCCGGCGCCCAGCAGCGGGCGCAGGAGGAAGATGTCGCGCCCCTCGGGCCAGGCCGGCGAGGGGCCCCACTCGCGCGGACTGGGGGTGGTCGAGCCGCCGAGCCGCATGATCTGAGCCTCGGCGCGATCACCGGCCGTGTGGCCCATCAGCACGACCCGCGCCCCGGCCTGGCGCGCGGCGGTGGCGATCAGCCGGTGGCGCGCCTCCCGCGCGGCGGCGGGCAGGCCGGTGGATGGCTTGCGGCCGGTCCAGCTCAGCGCCTGGAACCCGACCCCGAGCCGGGCGGCGAGGTCGGCGCAGGCCTGGGTCCAGTCCCGGCTCAGCGGGCCCAGCCCATGGTCGACCGTGAGGATCAGCAACCGCCGGCCGTGGGCGCGGGCCCAGGCGTCGGCTATGAGCGCCAGGGCCACGGAGTCGCCGCCGCCGGAGACGGCCACGGCGAGCGGCCGGTCGCTGTCGGTGCGCAAGCGGCGGTCGAGGACGCCGCCGCAGCCGAGATCGTCGTCGGAGCGGGCTAGGCCGCGCACTTGGCTTGGCTGCGCGCCGCCGCCGCACGGCCCTGCACGGCCGGCGACGCCTTCGGATAGCGGCGCGTGAACTCCGCCAGGGTCTGGCAGGCGTCGGCGGGCTTCTTGATCTGGATCAGGGCGCGGGCCAGCTCGACCACGGCGTCGGGCGCCCAAGGGGTGGCCGGCCAGCCGCGGATCGCGCCGATATAGGCGCCGGCCGCCTCGGCATGCGCCGCCCGGGCGGAAAGCGTCTTGCCCAGCCAGTAGCGCGCCTCGGGCGCCTTGAGGCTGTCGCCATAACGGGCGACATAGGCGCGGAAGCCGGCCTCGGCGCCGTCATAGTCGCCGCTCAGCATCAGTTGCCGCGCCTGGTTGAAGGTCTCGGTGGCGGTCTGGGTCGGCGGCGCGCCGGATAGCTCCGGGGCCGGCAGGCCGGCGTCGACCGGGGCTTCGGCCGCCGCGGCGCGGGTTTCCAGGGCGACGATCTTGTCGGAGAGGCTCTTGATCTGGCCCTTGAGGGCCTCGTTCTCGCGCCGGGCCAATTCGCCGTCGCGGGCGGCGGTCTCGAGGTCCCCGGTCATACGGGTCAGGCTCTGTTCCAGTTCACCCAGGCGTCGGGTCAGTTCCTGGAGTTGGTAGTCGGTCTCCGCCGGCTGGATCACCACGGGTTTGCCGGAGTCGCGGCCCTGGAAGACGATGGCGCGCAGTTCGCGCATCACCTGCTCCATGCGGTCGAGGCGCCGCGCGTCGCGGGCGTCCAGCGGGTCGATCGGGGTCTGGGCGAGCGCCGTGGTGGAGATCAGCGCAAGGGCGAGGGGCAGGGCGAGGCGGCGGAAGATCATGGCGTCACTCTAACCTGGTTCGGGCGACCGAATTGCGGCTCGCAAAACAGGCGGAGTCCCGGCCGGGACCCCGCCTGCATGCTGAAGGCGCTGGAGACTAGCGCGCGCCGCCGGTGATCGCCGTGGCGGCGTTCCGGTTGCGTTGATAGGCCTCTTCGCTGGTGCCCGGATCGATCGGGCGTTCCTTGCCGAACGACACCGTGGAGATACGGTTCGGCGCGACTCCGTGGCTGACCAGGTGCTCACGCACCGAATTGGCCCGACGTGAACCGAGGGCGAGGTTGTATTCGCGGGTGCCGCGTTCGTCGGCATTGCCTTCGATACGGACCTGGACGGCGGGATAGCGCACCAGCCAGGCGGCCTGGGCGTCGAGGACCGGAGCGGCGTCAGCGCGGATGTCGTACTGGTCGAGGTCGAAATAGACCCGGTCGCCGACATTGACGACGAAGTCCTGGGTCGAGCCCGGGACCACGCCCACGGGGGCCGGGGCGGGCGCAGGCGCCGGCTCCATCGGCGCCGGGGCCGTCGGCGCGGGCGGCGTCGGCGCGGGCGGCTGCGGCTTGGGCTTTGACGCGCAGGCTGTCATGGACAGCGCCGCGGCGGCGATCAGGGCCAGTCGAACGGCGCCTTTGGTGTTGAAGCTCTGCACGTGGGCTTCTCCTTCTGATGTTTACGACGGCGGGTTCCCAGACGTTCCGAGTACCTGCACCTATTCGGCTTTTTGAAGGCCTAACAATCCGGTGATGGCGCGTTTGGCGCGCCAATACCTGAAACGACTAATTCAACAGCGGCGACCAGGCCGGGTCCGAGGCCGAGCCGGGATACGGGGCGGGCCGTAGGATCCGTCCGGTGACGTCCACCGTCCACAAACGCGGGGCGCCGCCAGGTGTTTCCCGGCTGAACATCAAGACCCGGCCGTTGGGCGCCCAGGTGGGACCCTCGTCGAGGTAGCTGGTGGTCAGCAGGCGCTCGTCAGAGCCGTCGGGCTTCATCACCCCGATGTGGAACTGGCCGCCCACCTGCTTGGTGAAGGCGATGAAGTCGCCTACCGGGCTCCAGACCGGAGTGGTGTAGCGCCCCGAGCCGAACGAGATGCGCCGCGCGCCGGAACCGTCCGCACCCATGACATAGAGCTGCGGGCTTCCTCCGCGGTCGGAATTGTAGACGATGCGCGTCCCGTCCGGGGAAAAGGACGGCGAGGTCTCGATGGAGGGATCGGAGGTCAGCTTGGCCGCGGCGCGGTTGCGCAGGTTCATCACATAGATGTCGCTGTTGCCGTTGCGCTCCACCGAGAAGGCCACCCGCCCGCCGTCCGGCGAGAAGCGCGGGGCGTAGACCATGCCGGGGAAACTTCCGAGGGTCTCGCGCCGGGCGGTCTCCAGGTTGAACAGGTAGATCGACGAGCCCTCCGGCCGCAGGGCCATGTAGGTGATCTCCTGGCTGGTGGAGGAGAACCGCGGCGTCATGACGATGTAGGAGCCGTCGGTCAGGTAGCTGGGATTGGCCCCGTCCTGGTCCATGATCCCCAGGCGCTTGATGCGGTTCAGCCGCCCGCCGCTCTCGGAGACGAAGACGATCCGGGTGTCGAAATAGCCCTTCTCGCCGGTCAGTCGCTCATAAACGGCGTCGGAGATCTTGTGCGCCACGCGCCGCCAGTTCTCCGGGGTGGAGGTGAACTGCAGGCCCAGCAGCTGCTGCTCGGAATAGACGTCCCACAGGCGGAAATTGACCGTCAGCCGGCCGCCCTCGACGGTCACTTGGCCGTTGACCAGGGCCTGGGCGTTGATCGACTTCCAGTCGGGGAAGCGCGGCTGGACATTGACGTCCAGGCTCTTCTCGATGAAGGCGGCCTGATCGATGGGCCGGAACAGGCCTGAGCGTTCCAGGTTGCCGGTGATGACCTGGGCGATCTCCGCGCCGCGGGCGCCGCCGAAGGCGGGGATGGCCACGGGCAACGGCTGGACGTCGCCACGATTGACGTCCACCTCGATCTGAGCCGCCGCCGGCGCGGCGCCGGCGAGCGTCGTGGCGAGGACCGCCAACACCGCCAGGACAAGGGATTTCAGTCGCATCGGTCGTGTCTCCTGAAGGCCTAGGAACAGGCCTCTGCGGCGTTGAAGTTGACCGCGATGCGGTCGCCGTAGAAGTCGCGGGGCAGGTTCTTGAAGGGGGCGGCCTGATAGACCGCCCGGATGGCGCGTTCGGCGGCGGCCTGCTCGACGGCGTTGGCCGAGCGTTCCTTGCCGCCGGCCTCGACCTGGCCGATCACCTGGCCGCCGGCGCCCAGGGTGAAGGTCACCCGCACCTTGACCGAGCGGCCGCCCTCGACCTCGCAATTGGGGTTCCAGCGCCGCTGCAGCTCGTCGGCCAGGCCCTTCAGGGCATTGGCCGCCAGGCCGTCGCCCATGTCGGGACGGGCGACCTTGGCGGTTTCCTGGCGGGCCGGACCCTTGGCGGCGGAGGACGTCCGCGACCCCGACGAGCGGGCGGCCTTGGCCACGTCGGCGGCCAGGGCGTCGAGGTCAAGGCTGGCGGTCTTCTGCGGCTTGGGCGCGGGCTTGGTCGGCGCCTTCAGGGCCGGCTTGGGCGGCGCGGCGGAGGCGGGCTTCGGCGCTGGCGGAGTCGGGATCGGAGCCGGGTCCGGGGCGGCGGCCTCGGCCGGGGCGTCCGGGACGGGCTGCTCGGTCTGGGCGCTCTGGTCCTCCGGCGCCTGGATCGCCTGGCGCAGGTTGGTGTCGGGGGCGTTGGAGACGATGTTGATCGGCACCGAGGCGCCGACCGAGAGCTCCCGGGTCCAGGGCCACGACACGAAGGCCAGGCCGAACACGCCCAGGTGCAGGGCCAGCGAGGCGATCATCGCCGGGGAGAATTCGCGGCTGCGCGACGCCATGCCGGCCTCAGCGCTTGCGGGCGTCGCCGCCCGAGGAAGGCCCGCCCGTGTCGGTGATCAGGTTGATCGAGGTGAAGCCGGAGCCCGAGAGCGCCGCCATCACCTGGGCCACCACCTCGTAGGAGGCCTTGCCGTCCGCGCGGACATAGATCGGCTTCTTGGCCGTCTCGCCCACCATGGCCCGCAGGCGCGGCGCCATGCCGGCGAAGGGCACGGGGTCCTCCTGGATGAACAGCGAGCCGTCGGCGCGGATCGAGACGGTCAGGGGCTCGGAGTCGTCCTCCATGGCCCCGGCCTCGGTCTTGGGCAGCTCGACCTCGACGCCCACCGTCAGCAGCGGGGCGGAGACCATGAAGATAATCAGCAGCACCAGCATCACGTCGACCAGCGGCGTGACATTGATCTCGGCCAGCGCCCCGCGATTGCGGCGGCCACGCCGGCGGCGCGACCCGCCGGTGGCGGAAAAGGCGTCGTGGGCGGAGAGCGCCATGGCTCAGCCCCGCTCGGCCAGGCGCCGCTGGATCGCGGTCGAAAGGTCGTCGGCGAAGCCCTCAAGACGGGCCGAATATCGTCCGGCATCGGACGAAAAGCGGTTGTAGGCGATGTAAGCCGGGATGGCCGCGATCAGGCCGACGGCTGTGGCGAACAGCGCTTCGGCGATGGAGGGGGCGACGACGGCGAGATTGGTCGATTTCTCGATGGCGATAGCCTGGAAGGCCTTCATGATCCCCCAGACCGTGCCGAACAGGCCCACGAAGGGCGAGGCGGTGGCGACGATGGCGAGCGAACTCAGGCCGGTCTCCACGCGGGCGCTTTCCCGGGCGATGGTGGTGTCGAGCTGGCGGTCGATGCGCTGGATCAGGAAGGCGGCCTGGCTCTCGTTGCTGACCCCGCGCTGGCGGGCCTCGCGCCATTCGCGCAGAGCGCCTTGCAGCATCCGGGGCAGGGCGTGGGCGGGGCGCTCGCCGGCGTCGGTGGCGATCTCTTCCAGGGGGCGGCCGGAGGCCACCTCGTCCTCGAAGATGTCGGCCTCGCGGTTGAGCGCGGTCAGGCGGAAGACCTTGTCGAGGATGACGGTCCACGACCACAGGCTGGCCAGGATCAGCCCGACCATCACGCCCTTCACAACCCAGTCGGCGCGCAGGAACAGGTTGATGAACGAAAAGCTGTCGGCGGTGATCGGCGCGGCGTCCATGCGGGCTCCAGGAATAGCGGCGGGCCTGGACTTCAAAACCCGCCGGGGTGGCGATCTTAAGGCCGCCATTTTTGGTTAAGCGCGGCTTAACGCGGACCTGTTCAAGCGAAGTAGGGGCGCAACTGTTCCAGCATACCGGCCGGCGGCTTGCGCGGGCGGCCGCTGAGGTCGATGCAGGCCGCCTCCACCTGGGCCCGGCAGATCAGTTCCTCGGCCCGGAAGATCTGCTGGCCGATGAAGAGCCGCGGGCCGCGGGCGCTGTCATAGGTGGTGCGGACAGCGAGCGCGTCGTCGATGCGTGCGGCGCGCTTGAACTCGAGCTCCATGCGGACGATGGCGAAGGCCGCGTCCTGGCCCTGCAGCTCGGCGTGCCGGATTCCGGCCACGCGCAGGAAGTCGCTCCGCCCGCGCTCGAAATAGCGGACATAGTTGGCGTGGTAGACGACGCCGGTGAAGTCGGTGTCCTCGTAATAGATCCGCACCGGCAAGACGTGTTCGCGGCCGTCGAGCCAGCCGGCGGAGGGTTCTGGGGTCATGGCGCTGATCTAGACGTCCCCACGTCCAAGGTCAGCCCCGAAGCGAGGATCGCGCCCACCCCGTAGAGCAGCCAGGCGCCTGGCAGGGTCAGGTCGGGGACGCCATAGAGCTGCGGCTGCCAGACGAAGGCCATGCCATCCAGCAGCAGGGCCGGCGTGGAGGCGAGGGCCGCGGTCCTGAGATGCCCGCCGGGCTGGCCGCCGGTCAGGCGATGGACGGCCAGCACCACCAGGGGCGCGAGGGCGGCGCTGACCGCGAAGACGATGGGGGCCGCGTCGGGGCTGAACCAGCCGAGCGGCGCGGCGAAGCGGACCACCATGGCGGCGGCGAACCAGAGGACGACGCCAATGGCGACGAGCAGGATGTTGCGGGCCATGGCGATGCTCCCCCTCGTAGGGAGGATGGCGTAAGTCGGGGCGTCGCGGAAGCTGCGCCGACACAGGTCCTTCCCCCGCCCCGGAAGGAGAGCATCTCGAGACTTCGCCCCTTAGACCCCGAACATCTCCGCGGCGACCCGCAGCGCCGCCTCGCGCGGGTCGTTGGCGGCGCTGATCGGGCGACCGCAGACGATGTGGCTCGCCCCGGCCTTCAGCGCCTCGGCCGGCGTGGCGGCGCGGGCCTGGTCGTTCTTGGCCGACCAGTCGGGACGAACCCCCGGCGTCACCACCAGGAAGTCCTTGCCGCCGATGGCGCGCGCCAGGGCCGCCTCGTGCGGGCTGGCGATCACCCCGTCGCAGCCGGCCTTGACCGCGTGGTGGATGCGCCGCTCGACCAGCTGCCGGGCGGTCTCGGTGAAGCCCATCTCGACCAGGTCGGCGTCGCCCAGGCTGGTCAGCACGGTGACGCCCAGGACCTTCAGGGACGAGCGGCCCTTGCCGCGCACGGCGGCCTCCATGACCTGGGGCTCGGCGTGGACCGTCAGGAAGTCGCAGCCGGTGTCGGCCAGGACGCTGGCGGCGCGCTGCACGGTGGTGCCGATGTCGTGCAGTTTCCAGTCCAGGAACACCTGCTTGCCCTGGCCTTTCAGCTCGCGGGCCAGGCCCATGCCGCCGCCGGTGGCGAACAGCTCCAGCCCCACCTTGTAGAAACTCACCGCGTCGCCCAGCGCCGCGACCAGGGCGCGGGCCTCGTCGACCGTGGGTAGGTCCAGCGGCACGATCAGGCGCGGATCGCAGCGGACGGCGGCGGCGAGGCTCATGGCGGGCTCCATGCAGGGGCGCGCGACCCCCAAAGCGGAGTTCGGCGCGGCGTCGAATTGGGCTAAGACCCACGCATGAGCCAGTGGGACTTCGCGGTCAACTTCTTCGTCGCCCTTTTCGCCCTGATCGACCCGATCGGGAACGTCCCGCTGTTCGCCGCGGCGACCAATGGGGTCAAGGGCCGCGAGAGCCGGCTGATCGCGGTCTATCTCTCGCTGTTCGTGCTGGTCTTCCTGACCTTCTTCTACTTCTCGGGCCTGGCCCTGCTGGAGTTCTTCGGCATCTCGCTGGCGGCCTTCCGCATCGCCGGCGGGGTGATCCTGTTCCTCCTCGGCCTCGACATGGTGCGCAACGACTTCACCGCCAGCCTGACCCTGGACGGTGACGATGGGACCTTGGCCGGCGGCAAGGCCCAGGCCCGCGCCCGGTTCGAACGGATGATCGTCCCCTTCGCCATGCCGCTGCTGATCGGACCCGGCGCCATCTCGACGGTGGTGATCTACGCCAGCGAGGCCAAGCGCTTCGGCCTGGCCGGAGCCGCCGTGGGCGTGGCGGTGATCGCCGCCCTGGCGCTGGCCACCATGCTCAGCTTCTGGGCGACCCCGGTGATCACCCGGCTGCTGGGCCGCATCGGCCTGACCATCGTGGTTCGCGTCCTGGGCCTGATCCTCTGCGCGCTCGCGGTGCAGTTCGTACTCGCAGGGATCGCGGAGTCGACGGCCGGCGTCATCCTGCGCGAAGCCGCCGCGCCCTACGCGAAGTGATCTTTTCCCTCCCCTTTATGGGGAGGGACGGCGGCGCAGCCGCCAGGGTGGGGAAGTCCGGCAATCTGCGTCGAAGCTTCGGAAAGCCCCACCCTCGACCGCTACGCGGTCTGCCCTCCCCATAAAAGCAGGGCGATCGCATATGGCGGTTCACCTCCTCTCCCCATTCATGGGGAGAGGGTAGGGTGAGGGGACGCGGCGCGAAGCGACGCAATCCGGTCTCTCAACAAGCTCTGTGCGGCGGAGACGCCCCCCTCACCCTACCCTCTCCCCCCGAAGGCGGCGGAGAGGAGGCCAGCGCCGCAGCCTCCGAGCCATATGCGATAGCCCTACCCATGAAGGGGAGGGAAAGAAACTCACACCTTCCCCCGGAACCGCGGCCCCTGGCTGGCCATGAGCGCCAGGGCCCAGTCGTCGGGGACCAGCTTGGCGAAGGCGGCTATGGCCTTGTTGGGCGCGCCGGGGACGCAGATGGCGCGATTGGCCTCGACGGCCTCGTAGCCCGCGGCGGCCACCTCGTCGGCGCCCAGCCACATCCATTCGGGCGCCCCGCGGCTGATCTGGTCGCGGGTGTGGTTGACGTCGTGGAATTCCGAATAGGTGAAGCCCGGGCACAGCGCGCTCACATGCACTCCGGTCGCCTGGTTCTCCAGGTGCAGGCTCTGGGAGGCCTTCACCAGATAGCTCTTGGTCGCCCCATAGAGCGTCGCGCCCGCCGAGCCAGGGATCAGGCCGGCCAGGGAGGCCACATTGACGATCCGCCCGAAGCGGCGCTCGACCATGCCCGGCAGCACCCTATGGGCCAGTTCCGTGGGCGCGGTCAGCATCACCTGCAGGAAGGCCGCGTGGGCCTCCCACGAGGTCTCCAGGAAGCCGCCGGGGATGCCGTAGCCGGCGTTGTTGATCAGGGCGTCCACCACCCGCCCGTGGGCGGTCAGGTGCTCCAGGATCGCCGTGGGCGCGCCGGGCTCGGCCAGGTCGGCGGTGGCGGTCAGGGTCTCCACCCCGTAGCGCAGGCGGATCTCCTCGGCCAGCTTGTCCAGCCGGTCGGTGCGCCGGGCGGTGAGCGCCACGTCGTAGCCGTGGCTGGCGAAGATCCGCGCGAAGGCCGCGCCGATGCCGGCCGAAGCCCCCGTCACCAGCGCCAGTCTGCGATCCATGTCGGCCCTCGAACCTCTCGTAGCGGTCAAGCCCCGAAGGTGGCCAAAGCGCCCGGAAGGTCAAGCCGCGCGCGCTCCGAGTCCCTGAGCGTCAGCATGACGCGGCCACGCCGACGTTGTATGGCGGTCCAATCGGGTGTATCGCGCCCGCCGCGACGGCATCGGGCCGCCCCAAGGGAACCCCTGTTCCCGGAGACTTTTCATGGCTGACACAGCCGGCGCCGCCCAGGAGGCGGCGGAGGAGTCTCACTCCCCCCACAAGAAGGATAACTTCTACGCGCTGGCGCTGGGGGCCATCGGCGTCGTGTTCGGCGACATCGGCACCAGTCCGCTCTACGCCATGAAGGAAGCCCTGCACCACTCGCGCTCCGGCGGGGCGACCGAGCTTGCGGTCCTAGGCGTGGTCTCCCTGGTGATCTGGGCCCTGCTGCTGATCGTCACCCTGAAATACGTCGTCTTCCTGATGCGGGCCGACAACAAGGGCGAGGGTGGGACGCTCGCCCTGATGGCGCTGGCCCAGCGCCATCTGCCCCAGCGCTCGACGGCGGTGTTCCTCCTGGGCGTGATCGGCGCGGCCCTGTTCTACGGCGACGGGGTGATCACCCCGGCCATCTCCGTGCTCTCGGCGGTCGAGGGCCTGAAGGACGCGCCGGGCATCGGCCACGGCATCGAGCCCTATCTGGTGCCGATCTCGGCCACGGTGCTGGTGGGCCTGTTCATGGTCCAGGCGCGCGGCACCCATCGCATGGCCGCCCTGTTCGGCCCGATCACCGCCATCTGGTTCCTGGTGCTGGGGGCGCTGGGCGTCTACCACATCGCCGACGACCTCTCGATCCTGCGGGCCTTCAACCCCTACTACGGCGTCCGCTTCCTGCTGAGCGACGGCATGGTGGGCTTCGTCATCCTGGGCTCGGTCTTCCTGGCGGTGACCGGGGCCGAGGCGCTCTACGCCGACATGGGCCACTTCGGCAAAGGCCCGATCCGCGCCGCCTGGCTGTGGTTCGTGGTGCCCTGCCTGTTCCTCAACTATCTGGGCCAGGGCGCCAATGTGCTGGCCCATCCGCTGGCGCGGCACAATCCGTTCTGGGAGATGGTGCCAGAGATCGCCTACTGGCCGGTCCTGGTGCTGGCCACCATCGCCACCGTCATCGCCAGCCAGGCGGTGATCACCGGCGCCTTCTCCATGACCCAGCAGGCGGTGCAGCTCGGCCTCCTGCCGCGCATCGACATCCGCCGGACCTCCGAGACCCAGTCCGGCCAGATCTTCGTGCCGCAGGTGAACACCTTCCTGATGATCGGCGTGCTGATCCTGCTGTTCACCTTCCGCAATTCCTCGGCGCTGGCGGCCGCCTACGGCATCGCGGTGACCGGGGCCATGTTCGTCGACACCCTGCTGTTCTTCGTGATCATCCGCCACATGTGGAAGCGACCGGTCTGGCAGGCGGCCCTGGCCGCCGGGGCCTTCGGATTCCTGGACCTGGTGTTCATCGGCTCGAACCTGCTGAAGATTCCCGACGGGGCCTGGCTGCCTCTGGTCCTGGGCAGCGTCCTGGTGGTGATCATGTGGACCTGGACCCGCGGCGCCGAGATCCTCAGCGAGAAGACGCGCCGCGATTCCGTGCCGCTGATCGAACTGTCGGAAATCCTCAAGGCCCGGGCCCCGCACCGCGCGCCGGGGACCGCGATCTTCCTGACCTCGGACCCGGACATGGCGCCCGTCGCCCTGATGCACAATCTCAAGCACAACAAGGTGCTGCACGAGAAGAACATCGTGCTCACCGTGCTCACCGCCGAGACCCCGCGGGTGAAGGACGACGACCGCATCCGCATCGAGCCGGTCAATGACGACTTCAAGCGGGTGTTCATCACCTACGGCTTCATGGAGAGCCCCAACCTGCCCAAGGCGCTGGGCCTGTGCCGCAAGCTGGGCCTGAAGTTCGACATCATGGCCACCAGCTTCTTCCTCGGCCGCCGCTCCATCGTACCCTCGGCCCAGTCGGGCATGCCGCTCTGGCAGGACAAGGTGTTCATCTTCCTGATGAAGAACGCGGCCAATCCCACCGACTTCTACAAGATCCCTCCGGGGCGGGTGGTGGAGCTCGGAACCCAGGTGACGGTCTAGATGACGCTGCTCTCCATCGCCGCCGACATCCTCTGGATCGTCGCGCTCTCGATCATGGCCTCGGCCAGCCTGACGGCCTGGCGGCGCATGGACGCCGACACCAAGGTCCCGATGCAGGGCGAGCCGCGCAAGGCCCCGCGCCTGAAGCGCGACCTGGCGCTGGGCCTGCCGCTGGTTCTGGCCTTCGCCTTCGGGGCGGCCCTGCTCTGGGGCCATCGCAGCGTCACCAGCATCAGCTACGACGTGATCTTCTTCGGCCTGAGGGCCACCCTGGCGGCGGTCATCGCCCTCATGCACCTGCAGTGGCTTAGGGGCGCCCTGACGGCCCTCGAGGCCGAAGGCGCGCTCAAGCCCTGAGACCCGCGCTCAGGCCAGCGGAATCTCGAAGCTCCGCTTGACCGTCTCCATCGGCACGTCGGTCTTGACGCTCTGGACGCTGGGGATACGGGTCAGGTGGTCGGCCTGGAAGCGCCAGTAGCTGTTCAGGTCGGCGGTGACGATGCGCAGCAGCGCGTCGCATTCGCCGGTGGTCAGATAGCACTCCATGACCTCCGGCATCCTGCGGACGGCCTCGGCGAACTGGTTGGTCACATCGGCGTCCTGGGTCTTGAACCAGACGCGCGCGAACACGGTCAGGCCGACGCCGACCTTCGAGCCATCCAGGACCGCCACATAGCGCTCGATCACGCCGGCCTCTTCCAACAGCCGCACCCGGCGCAGGCAAGGCGAAGGCGACAAGCCCACCTCCCGGGCGAGTTCGATATTCTGCATGCGGCCGTCCCGCTGCAGCGCGCGCAGAATGCGCCGGTCGATCGCGTCGAGTTTCATTGGCGCCACGCGCCTCGTTTCTACGCCATATTGGCATCCTATGCCGATATCGGGCTTATTCTTGGTGTCTTTGCAATCCAATTGTTTTGATCTTGGCCTAAGGTGCCGCCATGAAAACGACCACGCCCCCCGTCAAGAAAGTCGTCCTCGCCTATTCCGGCGGTCTCGACACCTCGATCATCCTGAAGTGGCTGCAGACCGAATACGGGGCGGAGGTGGTCACCTTCACCGCCGACCTGGGCCAGGGCGAGGAGATCGAACCCGCTCGCGCCAAGGCCCTGGCCGCCGGCGTGAAGCCGGAGAACATCTTTATCGAGGACGTGCGCGAGGAGTTCGTCCGCGACTTCGTCTTCCCGATGTTCCGCGCCAACACGGTCTATGAGGGCCAGTACCTGCTGGGCACCTCCATCGCCCGGCCGCTGATCGCCAAGCGGCAGATCGAGATCGCCCGGCAGACCGGCGCCGACGCGGTCAGCCATGGCGCCACCGGCAAGGGCAACGACCAGGTCCGCTTCGAGCTCGGCTACTATGCGCTGGAGCCGGACATCCACGTGATCGCCCCCTGGCGTGAATGGGACTTCAAGAGCCGTGAGGCCCTGCTGGACTTCGCCGAGAAGCACCAGATCCAGATCACCAAGGACAAGCGCGGCGAGGCGCCCTTCAGCGTCGACGCCAACCTGCTGCACTCCTCCTCCGAGGGGAAGGTGCTGGAGGACCCGGCGGTCGAGGCCCCCGAGTTCGTGCACATGCGCACGATCGCGCCCGAGGATGCGCCGGACAAGGCGACCGTCTTCACCATGGACTTCGAGAAGGGCGACCCCGTCGCCATCGACGGCGTGAAGATGAGCCCCGCCACCCTGCTCACCAGGCTCAACGAACTCGGTCACGACAACGGCGTCGGCCGCCTGGACCTGGTGGAGAACCGCTTCGTCGGCATGAAGTCGCGGGGCGTCTATGAGACCCCCGGCGGGACGATCCTGCTGGCCGCGCACCGGGGCATCGAGTCCATCACCCTGGACCGCGGATCCATGCACCTGAAGGACGAGCTGATGCCGAAGTACGCGTCGCTGGTCTATAACGGCTTCTGGTTCGCCCCGGAGCGCGAGATGCTGCAGGCGGCCATCGACCATAGCCAGGCGATGGTCACGGGGCAGGTGCGGGTCAAGCTCTACAAGGGCAATGTCTCGATCATCGGCCGCACCAGCCCCTACTCGCTGTATGACCAGGATCTGGTCACCTTCGAGGAAGGCAAGGTCGCCTACGACCACCGCGACGCGGCGGGTTTCATCAAGCTCAACGCGCTTCGTCTGCGCGTGGCCGCCAAGCGCGACCGGCGCATCAAGGGTTAGGCTCCCAGCTTGTTGTAGGGATACTGGTCGCGGATCTCGAAGGCGAAGAACCGGCCCTTCGAATCCGCGTCGACGAAGCTGCGGTGCACTTCGCCCGGCACGCCCACATAGACGTACGCATCGCCGTCGTGGAAGGTGACGAAGAGCTTCGCCCGCGCTTCGTCATAGCGGATGTCGCGGATAGCTTCGGACTCGACCTGCATGGTGGGTCTCCCAACGTTCCGTGGACCGACCTTAAGAACGCGTCGACTTGGCGGATTAGTTCCCTTCAGCCTCCGCGCCGTGGCAGTCTGCCGGCAACGGCGGAGCTACCGCCGACAATGTTTCGGGGGAAAATCCATGCAACCACACGGCTATGTCGCGCTCGTCACCATCGCGGCGCTTCTCACCTATCTCTGGATGATGGTCCGCGTCGGCCAGGCCCGCGCCAAGTGTGGCATCTCCGCCCCGGCCATGGTCGGCGACCCGCTGCTCGAGCGGACCATCCGGGTCCACTACAACACCCTGGAGGCCCTGCCGGTGTTCCTGGCGAGCCTTTGGCTGTTCGCCATCTACTGGAACGACCTGGTCGCCGCCGGCCTGGGCGTCGTGTGGATCGCGGGCCGCATCGTCTATGCGCTCGGCTATTTCGCCGACCCCGGCAAGCGCGAGGCTGGCTTCATGATCCAGTTCGCCGCCACCGCCGTTCTGTTGTTCGGGGCCCTGGGACGGATCGTCTGGTCGCTGGCCGTGGTCGGCGCCTAGGCATTTCAATTTGAGACGGCGGCGGTGTCGAAGCGCTACTATGACGGGTAACGCAATTTCAGGGTTTTTGACCGTCACTGGGACGCGGAGGTGTGTCTCATGGTCGGAAGCCGGCAACCCGCAACAACAAGTCCGGACGCAACGCCCGTCAGGCGGCGCGGCGACCTAGCCGGCGGCCTGATCATCACCGCCCTGGCCGCCGTGGCCGCCCTGCCCCTGGTCCCTTGGGTGGCGGTCGCCGCCTGGGCGGCCGTCGTGCTCGGCGCCGTCTGGGCCGAGGCGCGCCACACCCCGCGCGGCGGGCTGGGCGCGGCGCTCGTCGCGGTCACCAACACCCTCTACGCCGGGGCGGCGTTGGGGCTGATCATCTGGGGGGACCCGGCCGCGCGGCTGTTCAGCTTCGCCCTGATGGCCGTCTGCATGGTCCACGTCCTGATGCGCCACCACCTTGCGGCGGCCGCCTTCCTGGCCGGCGTGAGCCCGCATATCGCGGTGCTCGGACTGGTGGGCTTCGGCCTGACCAAGACCGCCCTGGCGCGTGGCGACCTGTTGGCCGCCTTGACCCCAGCCGCCGTGTTGGGCCTGTTCGCCGCCCTGTTCTGGACCGCCCGCGCGCAACTGGCCCAGTCCTGGGCCGAGCTTTCCTCCGCCAAGCAGGAGGCCCAGGAGCGCGAGCGCGCCGCCGAGGCCGCCAACCGCGCCAAGTCGCACTTCCTGGCCACCATGAGCCACGAGATCCGCACGCCGTTGAACGGGGTGCTGGGCATGGCCCAGGCCATGGGCGGGGATGACCTGTCCGACGTGCAGCGTGAGCGCCTGAGGGTCATCCGCCGCTCGGGCGAGACCCTGCTGGCCGTGCTCAACGACGTGCTGGACCTGTCCAAGATCGAGGCCAGCAAGCTGGAACTGGAGCTCGTCGACTTCGACATGGCCCATCTGGCGCGCGGGGTCGTGGCGGCCTTCACGCCGCTGGCCAACCGCAAGGGCGTCTCGTTCGGCTTCGAGATCGAGGATGGGGCCTTGGGCGCCTATCGCGGCGACTCCACCCGTCTGCGGCAGATCCTCTACAACCTGATCTCCAACGCGGTGAAATTCACCGAGTCCGGCGGGGTCAACCTGTCCATCGTGCGTCGCGACGAGATCGTCGAGATCACCGTTGTCGACAGCGGAATCGGCATGGCGCCGGAAAGCCTGTCGCGGCTGTTCGATAACTTCTTCCAGGCCGACGCCTCCACCACGCGCCGGTTCGGCGGCTCGGGCCTGGGCCTGGCCATCTGCCGCGAACTGGCCGGCCTGATGGGCGGCGGCATCGACGCCGAGAGCGTCCTGGGGCAGGGTTCGACATTCCGGGTCATCCTGCCGCTGCCGCGGATCGGCGACGCCCTGGTCAAGCCCGCACCCGCCCCGTTCCCGGACAACGAGCCGCAGTCCCCCGACATCCGAGTGCTGGCCGCCGAGGACAACGACGTCAACCAGCTGGTGCTCAAGACCCTGCTGATGCAGGCCGGCATCGAGCCGGTCATCGTCGCCAACGGCCGTGAGGCCGTGGAGGCCTGGGAGCGTGAGGAGTGGGACATCATCCTGATGGACGTCCAGATGCCGGAAATGGACGGCCCCGCCGCGGCCCGGGCGATCCGCGCCCGTGAAGGCGAGACCGGGCGGCGCTGGACGCCGATCATCGCCCTCACCGCCAACACCATGACCCACCAGCGGGCCGAGTACGACGCCGCCGGCATGAACGGCCTGGTGGCCAAGCCCATCGAGATCGGCCGCCTGTTCGAGGCCCTGGAGAACGCCCTGGCCGCCGATCCGGCCCTGGCGCCGGCCGCCGCTGAGAACGACCGCCTGCTGGCCGGCGAGGGTTAGAGCAGCAGCGCCACGCCCTGCCAGATCGCCAGGCTGGTCACCAGCAGTCCGACGATCCAGGTGAGCGCCCGCAACGGCAGGATCTTCACCATCCAGCCGGCGATGGGCGCCGCGACAATCCCGCCGCCGATCAGGCCCAGGACCGACCACAGATACTGCTTCATGCCGCCCGACTCCCAATGGCCGCTGAGCAGCGCCGCCAGGAAGGTCGCCGAGATGGCGGCGGCCACGAAGGCCTCCGCGGAATTGGTGGTGCCGATGGCCTTGCGCGGATCCGCGCCGGTCCCGAGCAGGGTCGAGGTGACCACCGGCCCCCAGCCGCCGCCGCCGACCGCGTCGAAGAAGCCGCCAACCAGACCCAAGGGGAAGGGCGACCTCCAGGAGAACGGCTTGGGCCGGGCGCCCTTCCAGGCGCGATAGAGGATCACCACCCCCATCAGGCCCAGCCAGCCGACCACGTAGGGCTTGATCAGGTCGCCGTCGATGGAGGTGAGCACGAAGGTGCCGACGACGCCGCCCAGCACCCCGCCCAGGGACAACAGAAGCAGGAGCCGCCAGTCCACGTTGCGGTGGGCGATGTGGGAGACGGCCGAGGCCGCGCCGGTGAAGACCTTGGCCGCGTGCACGCTGGCCGAGGCGGCGGCGGGGGGCACCCCATTGGCCAACAGGACCGTGGTGGAGACCACGCCATAGGCCATGCCCAGCGCGCCATCGACGAGCTGGGCGGCGAAGCCTACAGCGGCGAACAACCAAAATTCCGGACCCATCGCTCCTCCGTTCGAATTCGGAGGTCGCAGGTCTTCCGAACCGGGGCAATGGGGATTACCTGGGAACGGCGCCAGCATCTCTGAGCCCCTCCCCTCAAGCCCGGCCTCACGCATGGATCTGCCCGTCGACCCCGCGCGCTATGTCACCTTCCTGGGCGTGATGATGGTGATGGCGATCACGCCGGGGCCCGCCAACCTCTTCGCCATCGCCACCGGCGCCCAGAAGGGCAAGGCCGCCGCCCTGACCGGGGTGCTTGGGATGAACAGCGCCACCCTGGTGTGGTTCGCCGCCGCGGCCCTCGGGCTGGGCGCCCTGATCCTTGCCTTCCCCCAGGTGTTCCACCTGCTGGCCTATGCGGGGGCGGCCTATATCGCCTGGCTGGGGATCAAGGCCCTGCTCGGGGCCTTCAGCAAAGACGCCGAGCCGGGACACGGCGCGTTCAAACAAGGCAAGTCGGCCTATCTGGACGGCTTCACCGTGCAGATCGCCAATCCCAAGGCCATCCTGTTCTTCACGGCGGTCCTGCCGCCGTTCCTCGATCCGCAGCGGCCCCTGGCGGCCCAGCTCGCCGCCTTCGCCGCGGCGACCATCGGCATGGACGTGCTGGCCATGAGCGCCTACGGCCTGGGCGGGGCGGCCCTGGCGACGCGGATGAGTGAGCCGCGATTCCGCCGAGGGTTTTCGATGGTGGTGGGCTTGCTTCTTCTGACCGCCGCCGTCCTGATGGCGGGCAAGGCGAGATAGTCGAGCTCCTGACAAGCGCGACCACAATTAAGCCGATGTGTTTTCGTAAAAATCCTACTGAGGGACGTCTTTCAGGTGCGACAGCCATGACACGCAGAGCCGCCGCTATCGCCGCAAGCCTGGCCTTGGCTGGCCTGGTCAGCGCTTGCGCCACCGCCACCCCCTACCAACCCAACATTCCGGGACAGGCCGTCTCCGGCGGCTTCTCCGAACAGCGGCTGGAGAGCGACCGTTTCAAGGTCACCTTCGCGGGCAATAGCCTGACCTCCCGCGACACGGTCGAGGCCTATCTGCTGTACCGCGCCGCCGAGCTGACCGTGCAGCAGGGCTATGACTGGTTCACCATCGTCGAGCGCGACGTCGAGCGTGACCGCCGGACCTATGTGGAGCGCGACCCGTTCTATCGTCCCTGGTACGGCCCGAGCTACGGCTATTGGCGGCCCTACTGGCGCTATTATGGCGGCGGCTTCGGCTGGCGCACCTGGGACCCCTATTGGGGCGACCCGTTCTGGGCCGACCGCATGGACGTGCGCACGGTCGAGAAGTTCGAGGCCACCGCCGAGATCGTCATGCGCAAGGGGCCCAAGCCCGCCGACGACGCCCGCGCCTTCGACGCCCGCGGCGTGATGGAGAATATCGGACCGCGCGTGATGCGGCCGGTTCCCAAACCCTAGCCGAGGCGCTAGGCGGCGTTCGTCTTGCGGCGTTCGCCGCCGGCGTCTTTGACGTCGGTCCAGCCGCCCAGGGTGTCGAGCAGGGCCGGCCGGCCGATGTGGTAGCCCTGCACCTCGGCGCAGGCCTCCTCGCGCAGGAAGGCCAACTGCTCGGAGGTCTCGACGCCTTCGGCGGTCACCGGAATGTCCAGGCTACGGCCCAGGCCGAGCACCGCGCGAACGATGGCGGTGGCGCGGTCGTCGCGGTGGATGTTCTCCACGAAACTCTTGTCGATCTTGATCTTGTCGAACGGGAACGACTGCAGGGTCGAGAGCGAAGAGAAGCCGGTGCCGAAGTCGTCCATGGCGATCCGCACGCCGAGCGCTTTTAGCCGGCGCAGATTGTCCAGCGCCCGCTGGTAGTCCTTGAACAACGCGCTCTCGGTGATCTCCAGCTCAAGCCGGCTTGGCGACAGGCCCGTCTCCAGCAGGATCTCGTGCACCAGGCTGGGCAGGTTCGCCTGGTGCAGCTGCACCGGCGAGAGGTTGACCGCGATCCGCAAAGGCTTGTCCCACCTAGCCGCGTCGGCGCAGGCGCGGCGCAGCACCCATTCGCCGACCGGCAGGATCAGCCCGCTCTCCTCGGCGATGGGGATGAAGTCGAGCGGCGCGATCACCCCACGCATGGGGTGAGCCCAGCGGACCAGGGCCTCGAACCCGCAGATCTCGCCGTCCTCGGCCCGGGCCAGCGGCTGGTAGTGGAGGATGAGCTCCTCGCTGGCCACGGCGGTGCGCAACTCGCGCGCCAGGGCGCGGCGCTCGCGAATGGTCTCGTCCATCTCGCGCTTGAAGAACCGGTAGCGGCCGCGACCGCCGTCCTTGGCCCGGTAGAGGGCCATGTCGGCGTTGGCCAGCAGGGTCTCCCCCGCCTCCCCGTCGTCAGGATAGAGGCTGACCCCCAGGCTGGCGCCCACCGGCAGATCGTGGCCCTCGTAGCTCACCGGCGCGCTCAGGACCTCCAGCAGGTTGGCCGCCAGTTCGGCCGCCGCGGCCGGCTGCTCCCCGCCGCCGATCTGTACGATCACGAATTCGTCGCCGCCCAGGCGCGCGGCGAAGGATGGCGCCTCCACGGCGCCCAGCAGGCGCCTGGCGGTCTCGCGCAGGATGGCGTCGCCGGCCAGGTGGCCGTGCAGGTCGTTGGCTTCCTTGAAGTGATCCAGGTCGACGCAGATCACCGCCAGACGCTCGGCGGCGGCGGCGGCCTGGTCCAGGGCCTGGCTCAGCCGGGCCTGCATGACCGTGCGGTTGGCGAGCCCCGTGAGGCCGTCATGCTCGGCGAGATAGCGGATCTTCTCCTCGGCCGAACGCCGCTCGCGCAGGTCGCGGACCGCCAGCACCATCAGGTCGCCCTGGTCGCCGCCGGTCTCCAGCACCCGGCCGAAGGCCTCGATCGGGATGGTGACGCCGCCGTCGCGGGGGCGCAGCCGCCCTTCGCGGCGGGTGTCGAGGGTGCTGCCGCCGGCATCGTCGAAGGTCAGCAGTTCGGAGGTCAAGTCGAGGCCGACCAGGTCGGCGACATCGGCGGCGGCCAAGGCGCAGAAGGCGGCGTTGGCGTCCTGGATGCGACCGGCGCGGATGACCACGATTCCCTCGTAGGCCGCGTCCGCCAGCCGGCGCGTGCGCACCAGGGCCTGGTCGTTGGCGCCGCCTTCGATGAGCACGGCCCCCAGGCCGCCCAGGATGATCAGGCTGACGATCAGGGCGACGGCCAGGGTCATCATCACCGACGACAGCAGCTGAGGCGGGACCTCGATCAGAGCGTCGGGGATCACCGTGATCGCGCCCATGCCCGTGAAATGCAGGCTGCAGATGCCGAGCGTCAGGACCAGACCGCCCAGCAGCTGGCGAGGCAGGGTCCTGGCCTGGTCGGCGGCGAACATCGCCCCGACACCGCCGATCGTGCCCAGCGCCAGGGAGGCCGCCACGGTCGGCAGGTCCCAGGTCAAGGTCCCCTGGGTCACATAGGCCGACATGCCGGTGTAGTGCATGGCGCCGACGCCCTGGGCCGCCAGCACACCGCCGGCCACCTTGCCCGCGACGCCGCGGGCCAAGGCCGCCGCACCGAAGGCGCAGGCCATGAAGACCCCGGCGATGAGCAAGGAGGCCAGGGTGCCGATCGGCATGAAGCCGGCCTTCAGCCCCGTCGAATAGGCGAGCATGGCGATGAAATGGGTCGCCCAGACCGAACAGCCGGCGACTAGACCGGTCAGCAGGATCCAGGCCGCCCGCACACCATGCGTAGATGTGTTGCGCATCCGGGAGTAGAGTCGAAAGGTCGTGAAGCAACCGCCGAAGCAAACCAGGCCCGCGACGAGAACCAGCCTGAGGTCATGTTCTGTCGCCAGACAGGTGAGGGTCTTGAGCACGGGAAATGAAGTCCTCGACGGCGCAGTCGGGGCTATTTGCCGTAAAATCCGTAAAAAAAGACTGCACGCATACGACGGCTTCGAAAACCTAGGCCGTCGCCCGCCAGCCCAGGGCGACGCCGGTGACCGCCGCCAGGGCGCGCAATCGCTCGGCCAGGTGCTCGGCGCGGGCCTGGCTGAGGCCCGCCACCTCCAGGCGGATGGAGACCCCGCCGCCGCCCTGTGTGGCGGTCATCTCGGCGATCTCCGCCCCCTGCACCGCGAACGGTCCCAGCACCCGCAGCAGCACGTCGCCGCCCCGCGCGGCCTCGACGAAGAAGGTCCGGCGTCCCGTCTGACCCTCCGTCCATCTGACGGCGCTCCCGTCAGCCACGTCGGCCCCCATAGTCGCGTTTGAGCAGCAGCCGGCCGGCCTCATCGTAGGCGCTGAGCCGCAGGGCTCCGGCCTCGGTGGCCCAGATCAGCTCGCGGCTGGGCCCTTCGGGCGGCCAGGTCAGGGCGCGTTCCACGGCCAGCAGGGTCTCCAGCGCCCCGCCGCCGCCGAGCGTCACCTCCAGGCGGGCAGTGTGTTCGAACAGGGCCTGGGAGACCAGGGAGCGCACGAAACCGCGCACCGCGCTCCCGGCGTCGGGATCCTCCGATGGGGATTGGGATGGGTCTTGGGGCGGCATGGTCGTGGGTCCTTGTCGTGAGGGTGTCGGGACCGACGGCGCGCAATAAAAAACCCCGCTGCCTGAGAAGGGAGCGGGGTTCCTGATCTTGCGATCCGTCGGCGGTTTTTAGGTCGCGCGCGTTCGCCCCGTTCCTGTGATGGGGGTAATAATCATCATCATGGTTTTCGAGACGCAGCCGGCCGCGCGCGCCGCGGGGCGCGTCGAGGTCGTCAGGCGTGGGTCGAGGGAAGCGCTCATGGCCGCCATGCTGATGAAGATCGCGGCCGACCTATAGCCGAGATTGCGGGCGGCGGGCAATACGCGGCGCTTGACCCGCGCCGCCCGAGGCCTAGGCTGAGCGCTTACAATGTAAGGAGAAGGCGATGAGCGAGACCTCGAGCACGACGGCCGAACTGGTCCGCGAAGCGCCCGAAGTGATCTACGAGGCGGCCGACGGTGTCGCCGTCATCACCCTCAACCGCCCCGAGCGCCTGAACACCATCTCCGGCCCGATGCTGACCCTGCTCACCGAGCTGCTGATCCGGGCCAACGAGGACCCGGCGGTGCGGGTGGTGATCCTGACCGGAACCGGCCGGGCCTTCTGCGCGGGCCTGGACCTGGTGGGCGCCACCCAGGGCACGGGCATCGGCTCGGAGAGCCAGGCGGCGAACGTCTCGGTCAATCTCGACCTGCGCAACACCCCGCCCACCGTGCTGTTCGCCATGGACAAGCCGACCATCTGCGCGCTGAACGGCGCGGCGGCGGGCTACGGCATGGACACCGCCATGGGCTGCGACATCCGCATGATGGGCGAGAGCGCCAAGCTGGCCGCCGCCTTCGTCAAGCGCGGGGTGGTGCCGGAGTCGGGCGGCACCTGGATCCTGCCGCGGCTGATCGGCTGGTCGAAAGCCGCCGAGCTGATCTTCACCGGCCGCACCCTCTCGGCCCAGCAGAGCCTGGACATGGGCCTGGCGACCCACGTGGTCCCCGACGCCGAGTTGATGACCCGGGCCCGCGAACTGGCCGCCGAGATCGCCGCCAACGCGCCGCTGGCGGTGCAGTCGGCCAAGCGGCTGATGCGGATGGGCATGAACGAGACGTTCAACGACCATGTCCACCACGTCTATCTGCAATTCCTGCAGCTGATCCGCACCCAGGACTTCCGCGAGGGCATGACCTCGTTCCTCGAGAAGCGCCCGCCCGACTTCAAGGCCCGCTGAGCCGGAACGCAAAAAGCGGCCCCGAGGGGCCGCTTTGATCGCTGCAACTTCCTGGAGGAAATTGGAGCGGGCGAAGAGATTCGAACTCTCGACCCCAACCTTGGCAAGGTTGTGCTCTACCACTGAGCTACGCCCGCAATCCGCGAGAGGCCGGAAGACCGGCCGCCCGAAAATCGAGAGCGGGCTTATGGCAGAGGGTCCGACCCATTGCAACACCCCTCATGGGGTCAAATCCGCCTAGGTGAATCTGGGGGCCTTCAGGCGGCGCTTGTTCACGTGGTCCTTGGGGGCTTCGGCGACCTCTTCGGGGAACTCGCCCTTGAAGTAGAACCGCTGCCAGGCCTCCTTGGTGGCGTCCGGATCGGCGCGGAAGATGCGCTTGTTGAACTCGCTGCGGTGCTTCTCCCAGGTGTCGTACTGCTCGCGCAGTTCCGGGTTGCGCGCCATCGGCTTGATCACCGGCTGGAACTCGGCGAGCTGGCGGTCCTGGGTGAGGGTGATGAAGCAGAACGGCTCGCCCTTCTCGAAGCGCACCTTGCCCGGCCGGGTGAAGATCCAGTTCATGGTGAAGGGGAAGGGCAGCCAGTCGGTCTCCACCAGGCCGGCCAGGGGCTGGATGCCGTCCTTGATGTGATTGGGCGGCCCCTGGGCGATCATCGACCAGCCCGGCGGGGTGCGGAACAGGTAGCCAGGGTGAAAGGTGAGAACCCCATGGCTGAAATGGGTCTTCACGAAGTTGTGGAAGTCCGGATTGGGCCGGTCGGAGGTCAGCGTGATGTCGCTCTGCATCAGGCCGCCGTTCCATTCGGCGGTGAAGGCCATGGGGCAGAGGATCTCCCACCCGGTGGTGTTGGCCATGCTGAGCGGCAGGCAGCGATAGGGATGGCGGTCGGAGAACCGGTCCATCCAGGCGCGCTGCGGGCGGCCCGGCACGATTTCCGGCGGGCGCTCGGCGGTGGGGTAGCACTCGAGCTCCATGGGCTCCTCCAGCAGACTGAAGATCAGGTCTAGAGCGGCTGTCGCGCCCGCGTCCAGTTCGCTAATCAGGAGATCATGAAAACCCGCGCCGACCTTCTCGCCTTCTTCGACGCCCAGGGGATCGACCACGCCACCGTCGAGCACCAGGCGGTGTTCCGGGTGGGCGAGGCGCCGGGCCTGAAGGACGACATCGAGGGCGCCCACACCAAGAACCTGTTCCTGAAGGACGCCAAGGGCCGGCTGTGGCTGATCTCGGCCCATGAGCACGCCCGGATCGACCTCAAGCGCCTGCACACGGTGATCGGCTCGGCGCGGCTGTCGTTCGGCAATGCGGAGCTGATGGAAACGACCCTGGGCGTGACGCCGGGATCGGTCACCGCTTTCGCTCTGATCAACGATACGGCCCGCGCCGTGACCTTCGTCCTCGACAAGACCCTGGCCACGGCCGAACGGGTGAACTTCCATCCGCTGGAGAACACCGCCACCACCGGGGTGTCCAAGGCGGGCTTCCGCCGGTTCCTGGCGGCGCTGGAAATCATCCCTCTGGTGGTGGACTTCGCGGCCATGGCCGTGGTCGAGGATGCCTGAACGGTCCTGAGCGGCCCTGAGCGCCGTTGAAGAGCGCGCCGGAAGGGACCATTTTAGCCGCCAGGCGCGTTGTGGGCCTGGGTAGAGACAAGACGGGAAACACCGCCATGAGCCTGATCGGCGAAACCGCGCCCCATGCCGCCGCCGACCTGATCAAGGACGGAACCGACGCCAGCTTCATGGCCGACGTCATCGAGGCCTCCAAGGACACCCCGGTCATCGTCGACTTCTGGGCGACCTGGTGCGGCCCCTGCCGCCAGCTCGGGCCCGCGATCGAGAAGGCCGTCCTCGCCGCCAAGGGCAAGGTCAAGCTGGTCAAGGTCGACATCGACAAGAACCCGCAGTTCGCCGGCCAGCTCAGGGTGCAGTCGATCCCGGCGGTGTTCGCCTTCGTCGGCGGCAAGCCGGTGGACGGCTTCATGGGCGCCCTGCCCGATAGCCAGGTGAAGCAGTTCGTCGACCGTATCGCCGGCCAGGCCCCGGCCAACGAGACCGACGAACTGCTGGCCATGGCCAAGGAGTCGATGGAGGTCGGCGACGTGGGCGGCGCGGCCCAGGCCTACGCCCAGGTGCTGCAGGCCGACCCGGCCAATGTGAAGGCCCTGGGCGGCCTCGCCCGTTGCTACCTCACCGGCGGCGATCCGGAACGCGCCAAGGAGATCGCCGCCATGGCGCCGCCCGAGGCCAAGGATCCCGACCTCGACAGTGTCCGCGCCGCCCTCGCGCTCGCCGAAGAGGCGCCGGAGGAGACCACCGAGTTCGAGCAGCGCCTGGCCAAGGACGCCGCCGACCACGAGGCCCGCTACGAGATCGCCAAGGCCCTGGCCGGCCGCGGGGCCTGGGCCCAGGCCAGCGACCACCTGCTGCACATCATCGCCGCCGACCGCACCTGGAACGAGGAGGCGGCCCGCAAACAGCTGATCACCATCTTCGAGGCCGCCGGGGCCGGCTCCGACATCACCCGGACGGGGCGGCGGCGGCTGTCCTCGATCCTGTTCTCGTGAGGCTGAAGATGCCGGCCGCGCCCTATCGCCGAGCCTCAGACCTGCCCCAGGTCATCCCGGTCTTCCCGCTGGACGGCGCCCTGCTGCTGCCCGGCGGCGACCTGCCGCTGCAGATCTTCGAGCCGCGCTACCTCAACATGATCGACGATGTCATGGCCGGCGACCGGATGATCGGCATGGTCCAGACCCGGGCGGGCGGCGAGCGGGTGCGGCCGAACCTGGCCAATGTCGGCTGCGCCGGGCGGATCACCAGCTTCTCGGAGACCTCCGACGGCCGCTACCTGATCACCCTCACCGGGGTCTGCCGCTTCGCCGTGGGCGCCGAGGTGCCGGTCCGCACCCCCTATCGCCAGGTCCGCGCCGCCTTCGAGCTCTTCGCCGAGGACATGGTGGACGAGGAGGCCGACATCCCGGCCTTCGACCGCCGCCGGTTCGCCGCGGCGCTGAAGCGCTACCTGAACCGCCGCGAGCTGGACATCGACTGGGAGACCGCCGAGACCGCGCCGCTGGAGGCCCTGGTCACCAGCCTGGCCATGGGCCTGCCCTTCGAGCCGGCCGAGAAGCAGGCCCTGCTGGAGGCGCCCGGCATGCTGGAGCGCTGCGACGCGCTGACGGCCCTGCTGGAGATCGATTCCCTGGAGGGCGACGATGACGAGCCGCACTCGATGCAGTAGAGGTCGGCCATGACCTCCTCCGTGCCCCTCTCCCTGACCGCCGAGGTCGACCCGCGCCTGCTGGAGGTGCTGGTCTGCCCGGTGACCCACGGCCCGCTGACCTATGATCGCAAGGCCGGCGAACTGATCTCCAAGGGCGCCAAGCTCGCCTATCCGATCCGCGACGGCGTGCCGATCATGCTGCCGGAAGAGGCGCGCGAGATCGGCTGAGGCCGCGACGAGCTTGGGGCCCTACAGCGCCTCGCCGCGCAGCAGCCGCGGCAAATCCCCCAGCGCGCCGCCGGCGTCGTGCATGAAGAACCGGCGGGCGGGGGCGATGCGGTTGACCGCCGCCATGCCCGCGCCACGCGCCAGCCGCAGCAGCGGATGGTCGTTGGAGAACAGCCGAGTGAAGACGTCGGTGGCGGCGGCCAGCATCACGGTGTCGAAACTTCGCCAGCGGGCGTAGCGCTCCAGCACCAGCTCCGAGCCGAGGTCCTCGCCGAGGCGGGAGGCCTCCACCAGCACCTCCGCCAGGGCCGCAGCGCCTTTCAGGCCCAGGTTCAGCCCCTGGCCGGCGATGGGGTGGATCCCGTGGGCCGCGTCGCCCAGCAGGGCCGCCCTGGGGCCCGTCAGACGCTCGGCCAGCTGCAGTGACAGCGGATAGCTGAACACCGGCCCGTCCAGGGTCGCCTCGCCCAGATAGTCGCCGAACCGCCGCTGCAGGTGGGCGTGGAACACCTCGGTGCGCGCGGTTTTCAGCGCCGCCCCACGGGCCGTGGGCTCGGTCCAGACCAGGCTCGCCCGGTCGTCGGTCAACGGCAGGATGGCGAAGGGACCGCCCGGCAGGAAATATTCGTGGGCCACGCCCTGGTGCGGCCTGGCTAGGCGCACCGTGGCCACCACCCCGGTCTGGGAATAGTCCCAGCCGACCACGCCGATCCCGGCCGCGCGACGCACCACCGAGCTGCGGCCTTCAGCGCCCACCACCAACGGCGCGGTCAGCGCCCGGCCGTCATCGAGCGTAACCCGCGCGGCGCGCGGTTCGAAAACCACGGAGGCGACCTTGGCCGGGGCCAGGACCTCGATCCCGGCCCTGCCGACGGCGGCGGCCAGGGCGGCGCGGGTGCGGCGGTTCTCCAGCATGTAGCCCAGGGGCTCGCCCTCGGAACGCTCGGCGATCTCGCCGGAATCGAAGCGCAGGTAGAAGGGGCTGGGCCCGCCGGCCGCGGCGCCCGGCGAGGTCCCGTCGGTGACAAGGATCTGCTCGATCCGCTGGGCGTGGGGTTCGATGTCGGCGGCCAGGCCGAGCGTCCGCCATTGGCGGAAGGCGGCGAAGGCGATGGCCGAGGCGCGTCCATCGAAGGTGGGCGCCAGCTGGGCGTCGAAGACGATGGGATCGATCAGGATCGGGGTCAGGCCGCCGCTCTTCAGCGCCAGGGCCAGGGTCGCCCCCGCCATGCCCGCGCCGGCGATAATCACGTCTGCGTCGTACGTCTCAGCCATGGGGCGGATATGCCGATGTTCAGAGGCCGGCGCCAAGCGGGTTGATTTTTGGACCAATGCGTCCACTTTAAATGTGGCGCATTACCGCGCCCGGGCTTGAGGCCCGCGACCTTTTTTGACCTTCGTCTGTTTGCCCCTTTTTGAGCTCACCCGATGGCCCTTCCGAAGAACCTCGTCCCCATCGCCGCGGCGTCCCTGGTGGCGGTCGTCATCATCGGCGGCGGCGGCCTGTGGTGGGTCGACAAGCAGAAGCACGAGAACACCGACAACGCCTTCGTCGAGGCCGACAAGGTCACGGTGGCGCCCCAGATCGACGGCTATGTCGCCGAGGTGCTGGTGGGCGACAACGCCCAGGTCGCCGCGGGCCAGGTCCTGGTCCGGCTGGACGCCGCGCCGCTGAAGGCGCGCCTGGCCCAGGCGGAGGCCAACGCCGCGGCCCTGGACGCCGCCGTCCGCGGGGTGGACGACAAGGCCCAACTGGAACAGGCCATGATCGCCCAGAAAGCCGCCGGCGTGCAGAGCGCCGACGCCCAGGCCCTGATGGCCCAGGCGGAACTGGCCCGCTACGGGACGCTGGCCAACCAGGGCTGGGTCTCGCCCCAGCGCGCCCAGTCCGCCCGCGCCGCCGCCAGCCAGGCCACGGCCGGCGTCGCCGAGGCCCGCGCCACCCTGGAGGCCGAGCGCCGCTCCGCCGCCTCCCTGGGCTCGGCTCGCGCCCAGACCCTGGCCCAGGCCCAGGCGGCGCACGCCGCCGTCGATCAGGCCCGCATCGACCTCGACCGCACCGAGATCCGCGCGCCGGTGGCGGGCGTGATCGGCGCCCGCGCCGTCCGCGCCGGCCAGTATGTGCGCCCGGGCTCGGCCCTGATGAGCGTGGTGCCTTTGGGCAAGGCCTATGTGGTGGCCAATTTCAAGGAGACCCAGGTCTCGCGCCTGCGCATCGGCCAGCCGGTCACCATCCGCGCCGACGCCTTCGGCAAGCAGGCCATAACCGGTCGCATCGACAGCTTCGCCCCGGCCACGGGCTCGGAGTTCGCCATGATCCCGGTGGAGAACGCCGTCGGCAACTTCACCAAGATCGCCCAGCGCCTGCCGGTGAAGATCGTGGTCGATCCCAAGTCGCCCCTGGGCGGCGCCCTGCGGCCGGGCCTGTCGGTCCAGGTCCAGGTCGACGTCACCGCCGACACCGGCCCCAGCTTCGCCGAGACCAGCGCCGCGCCGCAATACGCCCGCCACGGCGTCTCGCGCTAGCCCTCCCCATGCCCCCCGAAGCCCTGCCCCACGGAGCCCACGACGCCGATCCGCTGGTGCGTCACCGCAGGCCGTCCGGCGAGGTCAACTGGACCGCGGTCTTCCTGGGCTTCGGCGGGATGGTGCTGGGCCAGTTCATGGCCGTGCTGGACATCCAGATCGTCGCCGCCTCGCTGTCGCAGATCCAGGCGGGGATCGGCGCCACCGCCGACGAGATCAGCTGGGTGCAGACCAGCTATCTGCTGGCCGAGGTCGTGATCATCCCGCTGACCGCCTACCTCTCGAAGATGTGGAGCACGCGGACGGTCTATGTCTGGGCCTGCGGCGCCTTCATCGTCACCTCCATCCTCACCGGCTTCTCGACCAGTATCGAGATGATGATCCTGACGCGGACGCTGCAGGGCCTGGCGGCGGGCGCGATGATCCCGGCGGCCTTCGCCACGGCCATGACGGTATTTCCCCAGGAGCGCCGGGTCACCGCGAACGTGGTCTTCGGCCTGGTGGTGACGCTCGCCCCCACGGTCGGACCCACCCTCGGCGGCCACCTGACCGACGCCCTGTCCTGGCGCTGGCTGTTCTTCATCAACGCGCCCATCGGGCTGGTGGTGATGTTCCTGGTCTCGCGCTACGCCGACTTCGATCGGGGCGATCCCCGGTTCGGCAAGGGCGTCGACTGGCTCGGGCTGGTGCTGATGACCGTGGCCCTGCTCTCCATGCAGTACGTGCTGGAGGAGGGCGCCAGCGAGGGCTGGTTCGACGACGAGCTGATCCTGGGCCTGACTCTCCTCGCCTCGGTCACCGGGGTGAGCTTCATCCTGCGGCAGCTCAGCTACCGCCAGCCCATCGTTTCGTTGAAGCCGTTCCAGGACCGCAACTTCGCCCTGGGCGCGGTCATGAACTTCGTGGCCGGGGCCGGACTGTTCGGCGGCACCTTCATCCTGCCGCTCTTCCTGGGCCAGGTGCTGCGCTACAACGCCGCCGAGGTGGGGACCACCATGCTGGTCTCCGGCCTGGTCATGTTCGCCATGGCGCCCGTGGCCGGCCGCATGGTCCGGGCGCTCGACGCCCGCATTCCGCTGGTGGTGGGCTTCGGCGTCACGGCCTACGGGATAGGGTTGGGCTCGCACGTCACCGCCGACTGGGGGTTCTGGGACTTCGCGGTGCTGCAGGTGTTCCGCGGCATGGGGGTGATGACCGCCATGATCGCGGCCTCCCAGCTCTCGGTCTCCACCCTGCCGCCCTCGATGATGAAGGACGCCTCGGGCCTGGTGAACCTGTTGCGCAATGTCGGCGGGGCGGTGGGCATGGCCCTGCTGACCACGGTGCTCAGCCACCAGACCGCCGTCCATCTGGGCGACCTCTCGGCGGCCGTGACCAGCGCCAGCCCGGCCGCCCAGGGCATGGTGGAGGGCCTGACCGGCATGATGCGGGAGCGCGGCATGGCCGATCCCGAGGGCGCGGCGAACAAGGCCCTGGGCATGATGTTGCGGCGGGAGGCGAGCGTCATGGGCTTCGCCGACGGTTTCGCCTTCCTGGCTCTGGCCTGCGCCGCCGCCGCCGTACTCGGCGTCCTGGCCAAGCCCGCCAAGGCCGCCCCCGCCGGCGCCGGGGGCCACTGATGCCCCGCCTCGCCGGACAGATCGACCCGGCCAAGACCGAGGCCATCCTCGACGCCGCCGCCATGGTGTTCGGCGAGCGCGGGCTCTCGGCCTCCATGGACCTGGTCGCCCGCCGGGCCGGGGTCTCCAAGCAGACCGTCTATAACCGCTACGGCTCCAAGGCCGAGCTGATGCGCGCCATCGTCGACCGCCGCGTGGCCGAGATCACCGCCCCGCTGCTGGTTCCCGGCGCCCAGGAACATCCCGAGGAGGCGTTGGCCGCCTTCGGCCGGGTGATGATCGAGGCGGTGATGAAACCGCGCGGGACTTCCATGCTGCGCATGACGGTGCAGAGCGCCATCGACCTGCCCGACCTGGCGCGGGCCTTCTATGAGGCAGGCCCCGTCACCTCCCGCCGTCGCCTGGCCCGGTTCCTGGAGTTCGAGACCGCCGCCGGCCGGATGGCGGTGGACGATCCGGGCCTGGCGGCCGAGTTCTTCGCCGGCATGGTCATCGGCGTGCATCAGATCGCCCACCTGCTGGGCGTCGGCCGCGACCTGGAGGCCGGCGAGATCGACCGCATCGCCTGCGAGGCGGCGCGGCGCTTCATGAAGGCCTATGCGAGCTAGGCTTCTTCGTCCTCGGTGAAGCCCATCATGTGGAAGCCGGCGTCCACATGGATCAGCTCGCCGGTGGTCGACCGGCCGAGGTCCGAGAGCAGCCACAGGGCCGCCCCGGCGACGCCCTCCATGGAGGTGTCCTGCTTCATGGCCGAGAGGTCGCGGCCCTTGGACAGCATGCCCTTGCCGCCGGAGATCCCGGCCAGGGACAGGGTGCGCATGGCGCCGGGTGACAACGCGTTGACACGAATGCCCTTGGGGCCGAGGTCGCGGGCCACATAGCGGCTGGCGGCCTCGAGGGCGGCCTTGGCCACCCCCATGGTGTTGTAGTTCGGGATGGCCCGCTCCGAGCCCATATAGGTCAGGCAGATGATCGAGCCGCCATTGGGCATCAGCTTCTCGGCGCGCCGGGCGCAGTCGACGAAGCTGTAGGCCGAGATATCCATGGCCTGCAGGAAGCCCTCGCGGCTGGCGTTATCCACGAAGCTGCCCTTGATCTGGTCGCGCGGGGCGTAGGCGATGGCGTGGACGAAGAAGTCGATGGTCCCGAAGGCCTTTTCGACGGCCGCGAAGGCCGCGTCCATCTGGTCGTCCTGGGTCACGTCCACCGGCACGACGGTCTTGACCCCGATGCTCTCGGCCAGGGGCTGAACCCGGCGCTCCATGCCCGGCAGGTGGAAGAGGGCCATCTCGGCGCCCTGGGCGGCGAGCTGCGAGGCTATGCCCCAGGCGATGGAATCGTGATTGGCCACGCCGATCACGACGCCCTTCTTGCCCCTCATCAGCTCGCCCGTGGGCAAGTCCCAGCCATCCTTGGCCATGCGCGTCTCCCTCGCGTTTTTCGTGCAGGTTTGTGGACGGGGCGGCGAAGCTGCGCAACCCGCGTTCGCGTGAGCGGCCCTAGGCCCGGGCCATCACCAGGCAGCCATTGGTGCCGCCGAAGCCGAAGCTGTTGGACATCACCGTCTGCAGCTCGACGTCCTTGCGTTCCAGCAGGATGGGCAGGTCGGCGAACTCCGGATCGAGGTTTTCGATGTGGGCGCTCTTGGCCGCGAAGCCGTTGTTGAGCATCAGCAGCGAATAGATCGCCTCCTGCGCCCCGGCCGCCCCCAAACTGTGGCCGGTCAGCGACTTGGTCGAGGAGATCAGCGGCGGCTTGGCGCCGAACACCTCGCGCACCGCGCCCATCTCCTTTGAATCGCCCACCGGCGTCGAGGTGCCGTGCGGGTTGAGATAGTCGACCGCCCGATTGCCGGCCCCTTCGAGGGCCAGGCGCATGCAGCGCACCGCGCCCTCGCCGGAGGGGGCGACCATATCGAAGCCATCGGAATTGGCGGCGTAGCCGACGATCTCGCCATAGATCTTGGCCCCGCGGGCCTTGGCGTGCTCGTACTCTTCCAGCACCACGATCCCGGCCCCGCCGGCGATCACGAAGCCGTCGCGGGCCACGTCATAGGCGCGGCTGGCGGTCGAGGGCCGGTCGTTGAAGTTGGAACTCATGGCGCCCATGGCGTCGAACAGCACCGACAGGGTCCAGTCCAGCTCCTCGGTCCCGCCGGCGAAGACGATGTCCTGCTTGCCCATCAGGATCTGCTCGTAGCCCGTGCCGATGCAGTGGGTGGAGGTGGCGCAGGCCGAGGAGATCGAGAAGTTGAGGCCCTTAATCTTGAACCAGGTGGCGAGCGTCGCCGAGGCGCCGGAGCACATCGCCTTGGGCACCGCGAACGGGCCGACCCGCTTGGGGCCGCGCTCCTTGGCGGTGTGGGCCGCCTCGACGATCGCCCTGGTGGACGGTCCGCCAGCGCCGACGATCAGGCCGGTGCGCTCGTTGGAGACCTGAGCCTCTTCCAGGCCGGAATCGGCGATGGCCTGTTCCATGGCGATGTGGCCGAAGGCCGTGCCCTGGGCCAGGAACCGGGCGGCGCGGCGGTCGACCATGCTCTCCCACTCGATGGCGGGGGCGGCGTGGACCTGCGAGCGGAAGCCCAGCTCGGCATATTCCGGCGCGGCGCTCACGCCCGACTTGGCTTCGCGCAGCGAGGCCAGAACCTCGTTGGCGTTATTTCCGATCGACGAGACGATCCCGATCCCGGTGACGACGACGCGGCGCATGCTACGTTCCTTACCGCTGATAGAGGCCGACGCGCAGATCCTGAGCCCAGTAGATAGGCTCGCCGTCGGCTTCCAACACCCCGTCGCCGATCCCCATGACCAGGCGGCGGTTGATGACCCGCTTCATCTCGACCTTGTAGGTGACCTTCTTGATCGAGGGTGTCACCTCGCCGCCGAATTTCACCTCGCCGCATCCCAGCGCCCGGCCGCGGCCCTTGCCGCCGATCCAGCCGAGGTAGAAGCCGACCAGCTGCCACAGGGCGTCGAGACCCAGGCTGCCCGGCATGACCGGGTCGTTGATGAAGTGGCAGTCGAAGAACCAGAGGGCGGGATTGATGTCGAACTCCGCCTCGATCCGACCCTTGCCGTGGGCGCCGCCCTCGTCGGTGATCTCGATAATGCGGTCGAACAGCAGCATCGGCGGGGCCGGCAGCTGGGCGTTGCCCGGGCCGAACATCTCGCCGCGGGCGCAGGCCATCAGCTCCTCGAAACTGTAGTGGTCCTTGGCCTTCACACCCTGGCTCATGGTCGGCTTTCTTGGCGGCGGCCTCACGGGCCGGTGAAATGTGACGGTCAGGCCCTAGCAGAGCCGGCGCGGTTGCTCAACGCCAGGGGACTATCGGCGCGCCGGCGCCTTGCATTGCAGGGCGTCGGAGACGCCCCAGAGACCCCGCGCCGGCGTCCAGCCCGTCGCGCCGTCCAGCTTGACCTTGCACCAGCCCTTTTCGCACCGGTTCAACGCGGCCATCGATCTCGGGTTCAGATAGGCGACGATCTCGGCCTCGGCCTTGGGCTTCTTGCGGATCGCCACCGGCGACCCTTGCGCCACCAGCACATTGCGCCGCCCGTCGGTCAGGCGCTTGTGCACCCAGGCCATGCCGCCGGAAGGATCGCAGATCCGCCGCCACTCGCTGTTTTCCGCCACCACCTGCACCGGCAGGCCCTTCACCCGGTAGACCCAGAGCAGGCGATGATCCTCGCCGGGACCCGCCCGGGCATAGACCTGATCGAACTTCAGGGTGATATAGCGGGGCACGGGATAGCCGGACGGGGTCGCCCGCTCGGCCGCCCGCGCCGGCAGGCCGGAAAGGACCAGCACCAGCGCCGCCGCCAGGACAGGCGCCGCCCAATTGTTACGCTCGATCAGTTGAGGCTCGCCTTGGCCGTCCATGGGGGCTTTGCTAGAGGTTCCTGCTAACAACTCAATGCGCGCCGCGCGCAGTTAAAGATTCCTTTCAGACGCCCATGGCCGCCCGCAAGCCGAAAGTCATCGTCACCCGCCGACTCCCCGATGTGGTGGAGACCCGGATGCGTGAGTTGTTCGACACCGAGCTCAACCTCGACGACGCGCCCATGGGCCGCGCGGCCCTGGTCGACGCGGTGAAGCGCGCCGACGCCCTGGTGCCCACCATCACCGACAGGATCGACGCCGACCTGATCGCCGAGGCCGGCGACAAGCTCAAGCTGATCGCCAATTTCGGCATGGGCGTCGATCATATCGACGTGGCCGCCGCCAATGCCCGCGGCATCGCCGTGACCAATACGCCGGGCGTGCTGACCGAAGACACCGCCGACCTCACCATGGCGCTGATCATGGCGGTCTCGCGCCGGATCGTGGAGGGGGCCAATGTGGTCCAGGCCGGCCATTTCACCGGCTGGACTCCCACCTGGATGATGGGCCGCCGGGTCAACGGCAAGCGGCTGGGGATCATCGGCATGGGCCGGATCGGCCAGGCGGTGGCCCGCCGGGCGCGGGCCTTCGGCATGCAGATCCACTACCATAACCGCAAGCCGGTCAGTCACCTGATCGCCGAGGAGCTGGAGGCCACCTACTGGGAGAGCCTCGACCAGATGCTGGCCCGGATGGACATCATCTCGGTCAACTGCCCACACACCCCGGCCACCTACCACCTGCTGTCGGCGCGGCGTCTGAAGCTGCTGCAGCCCCACGCCATCGTGGTCAACACCGCCCGCGGCGAGATCATCGACGAGGGCGCGCTGACCGACCTGCTGACCCACGGCGCGATCGGCGGCGCCGGCCTGGACGTGTTCGAGTTCGAACCGGCGATCAATCCCAAGCTGCTCAAGCTGCCCAACGCCGTCCTGCTGCCCCATCTGGGCTCGGCCACGGTCGAGGCCCGCACCGACATGGGCGAGAAGGTGATCATCAACCTCAAGACCTGGATGGACGGCCACCGGCCGCCCGACCGGGTGCTGGTCTCGATGCTGTAGGCGCGCGCCGCCGAACAAGCTTGACCATGGACTCGACGCTCCGGGATACTACTCGGAGTTGTTGGGGGATAACTCATGTTCACGAGACGCGCGGCGCTTGCCGCAGGCGCCGGTCTGGCGCTGGCCGGTTCGGCGCGCGCGGCGGAGGGGATCAGGCCGCCCACCGTCGAGGAACTGACCCGTCCGGCCATGAACCGCGGCGCGGCCCTGTCGCGCGACGGCAAGCGGATCGCCTTGCTGCACGAGCTTCGCGAGGGCGGGCGGCGGCTGGCCTATGTCAGCCTGATCTCGGCGGACAATTTCGACGCCCCCGCGGTCCGGGTCATTGTCGGCAACTACGATGTCGAGGACGTCGTCTGGGCCAATGACGAACGCCTGCTGATCTCTGTGCTCATGGAGCGCGAGGAGGACTACATGCCGACCGGCACGCGGTTCGGCACGACCTTCAACACCAGCGTCCGCCGGACCTTGAGCGTCGGTCTCGACGGGAGCCCGCCGGCCATCATGTTCGGCGCCGACCGGTCCTTCCTGCAGACCAACTTCAACCTGAGCTACGTCGTGGACATGCTGCCCGACGACCCCCGGCGCATCCTGATGCGGGCTTGGGAGCCGCAGGGCCAAACCCGGGCCCTGTACTCCGTCGACGTCTATACCGGCGAGGCGACCTTCCTGGAACGCGGCGGGCCGGCCACCGACGACTGGTCGATCCAGGATGGCAAGCCCCTGCTGCGCTGGGACTACAATAGCCGCGGCACGGCCGGCGCCCTCTATGGCCGCTCGCCCGGCGAGACCGAATGGAAGCTGATCCGCAACATCGCCCGCTATGACGGCTTCAATCGGCCCGATTTCGACGTGGTCGGCTACACCGAGCAGGCCGGCGTCTTCCTGGCCGTTCACCGCGCCGACGGCGAGAACACCGCCAGTCTTCGGCCCTTCGACATCCGCAGCATGGCGTTCGGCGCGCCGGTCGCCGTGCGTCCCGATCGCGACACCGAGGGCGCCCTGACCGACGAGCGGGGCCGCTACCTCGCCGCGATCTCCACCGACGACCGGGTGGTCTACAATTTCGCCGACAAGACCCTGGGCGCCCACGTCCGGGGCGTCGAGGCCTTCTTCCAGAAGACCTGCAATGTACGGATCACGGAGCTGAGCGAGGACCGCACGCGGTTCATGGCCCGGGTCAGCGGCCCGCGCGTGCAGGGCGCCTACTATTTCTACGACGTCGCGGCGCGGCGCCTGGAGCCGGTGGCCGTCGCCAAGCCCTGGCTCAAGGAGGAGAGCCTGGCGCCGGTCGAGACCCTGGACGTGCGGACTCGCGACGACGCGACCATACGGGCCTATCTGACCGTCCCTCTGGCTTCGGGGCCGCGGCCCCTGGTGGTGATGCCGCACGGCGGGCCGGTGGCGCGTGACAGCTACGACTTCGACCTTTTCGCCCAAGCCTTCGCGGCCCAGGGCTGGCTTGTGCTGCAGCCCAATTTCCGCGGCTCAGGCGGCTATGGCCGCGCCTTCGCCGAAGCCGGCGACGGCCGCTGGGGTGACCGCATGCAGGAGGATGTGGAGGACGCCGTGGCCCAGGTCCTGGGCAGCGGCCGGGCGGACCCGAAACGCGTGGCCATCTGTGGGGCGAGCTATGGCGGCTACGCGGCCTTGATGGGCGCGGTCCGGCGACCCGAACTCTACCGCTCCGTGGTGTCCATCGCCGGGGTGAGCGACCTGCCGGAATTCCTCGCCGACCGACGCCGGGACGGGGAGGACTCGCCCTATTACAAGCTCTGGGTGGCGCGGATTGGCGACCCGGCCAAGGACGCCGAGCGCCTGGCGACCGCATCGCCGCGCCGACGGGCGAAGGAGGCCCAGGCCCCGGTCCTGCTGATCCATGGTCTGGATGACTACGTGGTCTCGCCGGACCAGTCGAGGATGATGGCCTCGGCGCTCAAGGCGGCGGGCAAGCGGGTCGAGCTGATGACCCTGCGGGAGACCGGCCACAACGGCTGGGAGCCGAAGGTGGAGAAGCAGGTGCTGGAGGCGTGCGTCGCCTTCATCGCCAAGAGCTTCACCTAGCCGCCGCAGACCTCGCACTCGGGATCCGCGCCGATCCTGACCGTCCGGGTCTCGGCGGCCAGGGCGTCGTAGATCAGCAGGCGGCCAGCCAGGGGGTCGCCGGCGCTGGTGATCAGCTTGATCGCCTCCAGGGCCATCATCGAGCCGACCACCCCGGCCAGGGCGCCGACCACGCCCACCGCCGAACAGGTCTCGGCCTCGGGCGGAATCTCCGGGACCAGGCAACGATAGCAGGGCCGGCCGCGGAACACCCCCACCTGCCCGGTCCAGCGGCCGATGGCCCCGGAGACCAGGGTCCGCTCATGGGCCACACAGGCGGCGTTGACCGCGAAGCGGGTGGCGAAGTCGTCGGTGCCGTCCAGCACCAGGTCGACGCCCTCCACCAACGGCCCGGCGTTGCAGCGCTCCAGGTGCAGCGGGGCGCAGTCCACATGGACATGGGGATTGAGCCCCCGCAGGCGTTCGGCGGCGGCCTCCACCTTCAGCCGGCCCACATCGGCGTCGGCATAGATCACCTGGCGCTGCAGGTTGGAGCTGTCCACCACGTCGGGATCGGCCAGCACGATGCGCCCTACCCCGGCGGCGGCCAGGTAGAGGGCCGCGGGCGCGCCCAGGCCCCCCGCGCCGACGATCAGCACACTGGCGGCCTTCAGCCGCTGCTGGCCCGGACCGCCCACCTCGCGCAGCACCAGATGGCGGGCGTAGCGTTCGACTTCGTCGTCGGTGAAACTCATCGCGCTTGACCTTACACGCGGCCCTGACCACATCGCAGGACATGACGAACAGCAATTTTCCGGACTGGCACGGCACGACCATCCTGGCGGTGCGCAAGGATGGCAAGACCGTGATCGCCGGCGACGGCCAGGTCTCGATGGGCCAAACCATCGTCAAGGGCAACGCCCGAAAGGTCCGCGCCCTGGCGGGCGGCAAGGTGCTGGCGGGTTTCGCCGGCGCCACGGCCGACGCCTTCACCCTCATCGAGCGCCTGGAAGCCAAGCTGGAGCAGTATCCCGACCAGCTCGCCCGGGCCTGCGTCGACCTGGCCAAGGACTGGCGCACCGACCGCTATCTCCGCCGGCTGGAGGCCATGTTGCTGGTGGCCGATAAGGACGCCATCTTCACCGTCACCGGGGTCGGCGACGTGTTGGAACCGGAGAGCGGCATGGCCGCCATCGGCTCGGGCGGCAACTACGCCCTGGCCGCCGCCCTGGCGCTTTCTGACAGTGCGTTGTCAGCCGAGGAGGTGGCCCGCAAGGCCATGGCGATCGCCGCCAAGATCTGCGTCTACACCAACGGCGAACTGACCGTCGAAACGCTCTGAGCCCGCGTCGGATCGGCGGTTTTCGCGTTTTCGCCGCGCGGCCGACGGCGCATGGTCACGCCTGAGCCTCTCCGGAGAGACCGCGTGCGCCTGATCCTCGTCCTCGCCCTGTTCGCCACGCCGGCCGCGGCCCAGGTCGATCCCGCTCCGGTGGTCGCCGCCGAGCGGGCCTTCGCCGCCGACGGCCTGGCCCTGGGCGTGCGCGACTCGTTCCTCAAGCACTCGGCGCCCGAGGCCATCGTCTTCCAGCCGGACCTGGCCAAGGTCCACGACACCTTCCCCAAGCTGCCGGACGACAAGGGCGGATCGCCGCTGGCCTGGTGGCCGCTCTGGGCGGGAATCGCCGTCTCCGGCGATCTCGGCTTCACCAGCGGGCCCTATACCGTGGGCGGCAAGCCCGGCGGCTACTACTTCACCGTCTGGCGCAAGCAGGCCGACGGCGGCTGGAAATGGATCTATGACGGCGGGCCGGGCAGCGATCCGGCCGGCGCGGCGCCGGCGGGAAGCCCGGTGGCCTATCTGCCCTTGGCCACCGCCAAGGCCGGTTCGGCTGAGAAGGCCAAGGCGCAGGTCGCGGCCCTGGAAGCCAAGCTCAACGCCGCGGCGGCGATCGACCTGGCCCGGGCCTTCAGGCCCGTGACGGCGGCGGACGGGCGGATCGCCGGCTCGCGCGCCGCGCCGGAAAACAGCCCCGCCGGCCAAGCCCGCGAACTGGCGACGCGGCCGAAGACCATGGCCCTGCGCGCCGTGGGCTCCGAGGCGTCCAAGGCCGGAGACCTGGTCTGGACCCACGGCGAAGCCGCCTGGGTCCGTGACGGCCAGCCCCGCGAAGGGCGCTACATCCGGGTCTGGCAGGACCGCAGGGGCGGCTGGAAACTGGTCTATGACGCCATCCTGCCCAGTCCACCCAAGCCCCCGGCCTGACGACGGTAGGTGACATGACCGCGCGGACGCCTATATCGCGGGGATGACCGAGTTTTCTCCCCGCGAAATCGTCTCCGAGCTCGACCGCTTCATCGTCGGCCACGCCGAGGCCAAGAAGGCCGTGGCCGTGGCCCTGCGCAACCGCTGGCGCCGCCGCCGGGTCCCCGCAGACCTACGCGACGAGGTGACGCCCAAGAACATCCTGCTGATCGGCCCCACCGGGGTCGGCAAGACCGAGATCGCCCGGCGGCTGGCCAAGCTGGCCCACGCCCCGTTCCTCAAGGTCGAGGCCACCAAGTTCACCGAGGTCGGCTATGTGGGCCGCGACGTCGACCAGATCGTCCGCGACCTGGTGGAGAGCGCCATGGCCATGGTGCGCGACAAGCGCCGCGCCGCCGTCCGCGCCCGGGCCGAGGCCTCGGCGGAGGAGCGGCTGCTGGACGCCCTCACCGGCCCTGGCTCCACCGCCGCCCGCGACAGCTTCCGCAAGAAGCTCCGCGCGGGCGAGTTGGACGACAAGGAGGTCGAGCTGACCCTGGCCGACACCGGCGGCGGCATGCCCACCTTCGAGATTCCCGGCCAGCCCGGCGCTTCGATGGGGGTGCTGAACCTGTCGGAGATGATGGGCAAGGCCTTCGGCGGGCGCACCAAGACCCACAAGACCACGGTCTCCGGCGCCTGGGCGCCGTTGATCGCCGAGGAGAGCGACAAGCTGCTCGACCAGGAGGCCCTCACCCAGGAGGCCCTGGCTCTGGCCGAGAACGAGGGCATCGTCTTCCTCGACGAGATCGACAAGGTGGCCTCCTCCCGCGAGCGCTCCGGCGGGGCCGACGTCTCCCGCGAGGGCGTCCAGCGCGACCTGTTGCCGCTCATCGAAGGCACCACCGTCTCCACCAAGTACGGGCCGGTGAAGACCGACCACGTGCTGTTCATCGCCTCGGGCGCCTTCCACGTGGCCAAGCCCTCGGACCTGCTGCCCGAGCTGCAGGGCCGCCTGCCGATCCGGGTGGAGCTGAAGGCGCTCAGCCGCGACGACTTCCGCCGCATCCTCACCGAACCCGAGGCCAACCTGATCCGCCAGAACCAGGCCCTGCTGGCCACCGAGGGGGTGACGCTCACCTTCACCGAGGACGCCATCGACGCCATGGCCGACGCCGCGGTCACCGTGAACAACGCCGTGGAGAACATCGGCGCCCGCCGGTTGCAGACCGTGATCGAGAAGGTGCTGGAGGAGATCAGCTACACCGCCTCCGACCGCGGTGGCGACACGGTGGCGGTGGACGCCGCCTATGTGAAGGCCCGCGTCGGCGACCTGGCCAAGAACACCGATCTCAGCCGGTTCATCCTGTAGGAGCCCCACACACTCCTCCGATCGTCATGGCCGGCCTCCGTGCCGGCCACCCATAGACGCCGACCTCGGAGATATGCCTGGGACAATCGTGTTCATGGGTCGCCGGGACAGGGCCCGGCGATGACGATTTGGGTTGGGCGGCGGATTGCCGCTTGTCCTCCGCGCCGCATTCGGCGCTGAATTCCCTGTCGCCGCAGGGGAACTCGCGCATGCAGGTCGAACTCGCCGAGGAACGGGTGTTCCGGATGACCGACCGGTTCACCCTTGAGCACGCCGAGGGCCGGGCCTGGTCCAAGCGGATCGAGGCCTTCGGGGCCATGGCGCGGGTCACCGGCCTGTTCGCCCAGCCGAAGGACGACGAGTTCGAGGTCGTCTATCGCGAGAGCCGCCTGCAGCCGTTCTGGCGGCTGACCGTGTCGACCTCCACGACCTATGAGCGGGCCCGCGACTACGAGATGAAGGTCCTGCCCGAGGTCCGCCAGGTGACCATCGGCGAGCAGGTGCTGCCGGTGGTCGCCGGCCAGTTCAAGGTCCGCGGCCTGGAGAGCTGCAAGGAGGAGACCCGCCGCGAGACCCTGATCGACGGGCTCTCCAAGCAGGTCGCGCCCGGCCTCTCAGCCTATCTGCAGCACGACGCCATCGAGATCGACGCCGATGCGCTTGCCGCCGCCACGGCCGAGGGCCTGGTGGTGGTGCCGCCCGAGGCCAAGGCCTCCATGGTGGTGCGCGACGTCATCGCCGCGGCCATCGGCAAGATCGACGCCGACCGGGTGCTGGAGGAGCTGGTGCGGGTGGAGGCGGTGGACCTCTACTACCGGCCCGTCCACGCCTTCCGCTATCGGCGGGCCGGCAAGGAGGCGGTGGTGGAGTTCGACGCGGTGACCGGCGAGGTCCGCACCGGCGGCGTCACCTTCGAGCAGTACCTGGGCAAGGTGATGGACACCCAGTTCCTGCTGGATGTCGGCGCCGAGACCCTGAACATGGTCATCCCCGGCGCCAATCTGGCCAAGATGATGATCGTCAAGGGCATGGCCCTGCGCGAGAAACGCTAACCCCGCCGCGCCTCGTAGATCGCCCATTCCAGATGACGCGCGAAGTCGGCGCGCTCGGGAGGGCTCAGCGCCATGGCCACCGAGGCGTGGCGGCCGGAGACCGCCAGGCGTACGGCCTGGACCACCTCGTCCTCGTCGAGCTCGAGGGCGACGCGGGTGAAGGCGGTCGGGCTTTCCCAGACCACCTCGCTGCTGTTCGGCGTCTCGCGCACCACTCGCACCTCGCGGGACGTGACCTGCACGCGCTCGACCCGGCGGGCCGCGGCATAGCTGGCCAGGAAGGCGGCGATCACCGCCAGGACGTCCAGACCCAGGAAGAACGGCACCAGGGTCGCGCCCATGGCCAGGAAGACCGCGGCGGCCGCGCAGTTGAAAAAGGTGACGATACAGATCAGCACGATGAACCCCCGCTGCGACAAGGAGCGGTTGGGGGTGATCACGGCGTCCATATAGACGAGGCCATCCATCGCCCGCAGACCATAGACCTGTTTGCCCGGACGCCAAGCTCTTGGCGCCCTGACCGACGCAAGCGATGGTCGGCGCCATGGCCAAGCCCCCCGCCAAGCGCAAGCCGCTTCCCTCCGCCGAAAAGGCGCGGATCGAGGAGATCTTCCACCGCTTCCTGGCGCTGTCGGACGACCCGCGCACCGAGCTCAACTACGACAGCCCCTACACCCTGGTCACCGCGGTGGCGCTCTCGGCCCAGGCCACCGACGTCTCGGTGAACAAGGCCACGGCCAAGCTGTTCGCCGTGGCCGACACGCCGGAGAAGATGCTGGCGCTCGGCGAGGAGGGACTGATCCCCCACATCGCCTCGATCGGCCTCTACCGGACCAAGGCCAGGAACGTCCTGGCCGCCGCCCGCATGATCATGGAGCAGCACGACGGCGAGGTGCCCCTGACCCGCGAGGCCCTGCAGGCCCTGCCCGGCGTGGGCCGCAAGACCGCCAGCGTGGTGCTGAACGAGCTGCGCATCGAGCCGGCCATCGCCGTCGACACCCACGTCTTCCGTGTGGCCCACCGGCTGAAGCTCTCGACGGGAAAGACTCCGGACCAGGTCGAGGCCGACCTGATGGCCGCGGTCCCCGAGCCCTATCTGACCCGGGCCCACCACTGGCTGATCCTGCACGGCCGCTACACCTGCGTGGCGCGGCGGCCCAAGTGCGAGGATTGCCCGGTGGCCGACCTCTGCCCGTCGAAGCTGCTGTTCGTCGCCCCGTGACCGCCCGCCTGCCGCTCAATCCCCTGCGCGTCTTCGACGCCTGTGCGCGGCACGGCAGCTTCCTGAAGGCGGCCGAGGAGCTCAACATCACTCCCGGCGCGGTCTCGCGGCAGATCAAGACGCTGGAGGCCGAGCTGGAGGTCCGGCTGTTCGACCGCTTCAACCGCGCGGTGCGGCTGACCGAGTCGGGCCGCCAGCTGGCGACCGGCGTGCGGCAGGGCTTCCTCACCCTGCAAAGCTCGGTGGACGCGGTGCGGTCCCGTCGCGACGCGCCCTTGGTGGTCTCCGTGGTCCATTCCCTGGCGGCCAAATGGCTGGTGCCGCGGCTGCAGCACTTCCAGCAGCGCCACCCGGACGTCCAGATCCTGATCGACGCCTCCGACGCCCCGGCGGACCTCGCCCGCGACGGCGTCGACGTGGCGATCCGGCTGGGCAAAGGCCCCTATCCCGGCCTGCACGAGACTCACCTGATCGAGACCATGCTGGTCCCGGTCTGCAGCCCCGACCTGCTGGCGCGCTACGGGCCGCTCGACACGCCCCATGACCTGGCCCGGGCGCCGCTGCTCCACGACATCCGCATGGCGCAGAACGAACCCACCTGGCCGGAATGGCTGGCCGCCGCCGGAGCGCCGGAGGTGGACACCGGGACCGGCCCGCAGTTCTCCAACTCCTATCTGGCCATCGAGGCGGCGCTCAGCGGCCGCGGGGTGGCGCTCGCCCAGGAGGCCATGATCCTGGACGACCTGGCGTCCGGCCGGCTGGTCAAGCCCTTCGGCGTCACCCTGGAAAGCCCGTTCAGCCACTGGGTCCTGTCGCTGCCGGAAAAGGCCGACCAACCCAGCATCCGCCGCTTCCGGACCTGGCTTCTCGACCAGGCCGCCGCCGACGGCTTGCCGCGCCGGAGTTGATCTGAGATCACCTGAACGGCCTATTGGTCGTTTGTCACGCAGAGGCCGAAAGCGTTTGATCCTGGGCGTAAACCTCAACTCAGGAGCCTCCCCATGTCCTGCACATACTCCGATCCCGCCCCCGCCAAGACGCCCCGCGTCCTGCACGACATCGTCCTCTTCGTCGCCATCGCCGTCATCGCCGCCCCGCTGTTCCTGCTGGCGCTCGCGTAACGCGCGCGGGGGCTTGCCCCCCTTTTCCGGCTCGGCCATGAGTTGGTATGGCCGACGCCCCTCCAGTCATACCCGGTGAAGGCCAGGCGGCGGCAAGGCGGCGACCCGTCAACTGGCCGCTGGCCGGCGCGGTCGCCCTGCTGATCATCAATCTGCTGCTGGGCGGCTGGGCGGCTTTCGACCTCGCCTTCCTGCGCGACCTGCCGCCCATGCCCAAGCGCGAAGCCCTGTGGGCCATGGGCCGCCCGGCGGGGATCACCTTCCTCGGACCCGACGGACAGGTTGTGGCCTATCGGGGTCCGCGCCACGGCCAGGCGGTGAAGCTGGCCGAGTTGCCGGCCCATGTGCCGCTGGCCTTCCTGGCCATAGAGGACCGCCGGTTCTACCAGCATGGCCCGGTCGATCTGCACGCCATCCTTCGCGCCGCCTGGACCAATCAGCAGGCCGGCCACACGGTGGAAGGCGGCTCGACCCTGAGCCAGCAGCTCGCCCGGACCCTGTTCCTCGCGCCGGACAAGACCCTGCGCCGCAAGGTGCAGGAGACCATATTGGCGGCCCGCCTGGAGCGGATGCTCACCAAGGACGAGGTGCTGGAGCTCTATCTGAACCGCATCTATTTCGGCGACCGCGCCTATGGGATCTCGGCGGCGGCCCAGACCTATTTCGGCAAGCCGGCCTCGGACCTGACCCTGTCGGAGGCGGCGCTGCTGGCCGCCCTGCCCCGCGCGCCCAGCAAGCTCGCCCCCAGCAACGATCCCACCGCCGCCTGGGCCCGCGCCCGCATCGTGCTGGAACGGCTGGCGGAGATGGACTGGATCGATCCCAAGACCGCCCGCGCCGCCGCAGCCGGCCCGCCGCCGGCCATCGTCCAGGAGGCCATGGGCCGCGAGGGCGACATGGGTTGGGCGCTCGACGCCGCCCAGGCCCAGGCGCTGGCCCTGGTGGGCGATCAGACCCCGGACCTGATCATCCGCCTGACTGTCGACCCGCTCGCCCAGGCCAAGGCCGCGGCCATCGTGCGCGGCGCCATGGCCGGGGAGGGACGCCGGCGCGGCGCGCGCCAGGCCGCCCTGGTGGCCATGGCCCCCGATGGCGCGATCCGCGCCATGATCGGCGGGGTCAGCCGCGACACCGACCGCTTCAACCGGGTGATCCAGGCCCGGCGCCAGCCCGGCTCGGCCATCAAGCCCATCGTCTGGGCCGCCGCCCTGGAGCGCGGCGTCAGGCCGCTGGACCGGCGCGACGACGCTCCGATCCGCGTGGGCGCCTGGCGGCCGCGGAACTATGGCGGCGGCTATCGCGGCGAGGTCACGGTCCAGGCCGCACTCATCCAGTCGATCAACACCGTCTCGGTGCGGCTGGCGCGGGAGACCGGCTTCGAAGAGGTGGGGGCCCTGGCCCGCCGCTTCGGCCTGGTGGAGACCCCGGCCCATCCCCTGCCCTCCCTGGCGCTCGGCGCCTACGAGGTCAGCCTGCTGCAGCTGGCCGGCGCATATCAGGTGCTGCAGACCGGCGGCGGACAGAGCCGGCCCTACCTGATCTCCAGCATCAGCGACGCGCGCGGCCACCTGCTCTACGCCCGCAACGCCAGCGAGCCGATCCCGGTCTATCCGGTGTTCGAGGCCGCCCAGATGGTGCGGATGATGGAAGGCGTCATCCGTTCAGGCACGGCGCGTGGCGCGGGCTTCGGCCGTCCGGCCGCCGGCAAGACCGGCACCAGCCAGGACCACCGCGACGCCTGGTTCGTCGGCTTCACGCCGGACTGGCTCTGCGCGGTCTGGGTCGGCAATGACGACAATCGGCCGATGGCCAGGGTGACTGGCGGCCAGATCCCCGCCGACATCTGGCGTCGCTTCATGGTCGAGGCCCATCGCGGCCTGCCCGTCCGCGACTTCGACTGGTTCCCGGCCATACTGCCGCCGGAAATCCCGGCCGACGAACCGGAGCAGCCGCGGGTCATCCCGGTGCGCCGCGAACAGGCGGTCTCCCCCGACAGCCTCGAGCTCGCCGACGTCTCCGCCCGCGAGCCCGATGCATGGTCTGAGATTCCGTATTGAGGCCGGACGCATCCAATCCCCAGGATCGTCATGGCCGGCCTCTGTGGCGGCCATCCATGCACGCGGCGCTCGGGGAAATTGCCTGGTCAGCTCGTGTGTATGGGTCCCCGCGACGAGCCCTGAAATGACGGGGAGACGCCGCTGCCGACAATATCCGCCGCCCGCGCCGACAACGGGCACGCTGAAGTTGACTCGTGGAATTACATATGTAATCTTTGGGTGTGAAGGAAAGGCCGCAAGGATGTTTGGGCAGGCGCTCGGATCTGTATTCACCGACGCGGCGACGCCTCAAAGGATCGTCCTAGCCATCCTGACGGCTGCAATATTCTTAGCTCCCTTATTGGCCCTTCTTTCACGCTCCAACACCGGCCCTTGGCGTCGCCTGCTCTCCGATCTCCGCATTGCCGGGCCTGCCTTGGGGCTGCTAGTCGGAGCCATGAATAGCTTCCACATGGCCCAGACAATTCGGAAGCTGCCTTTCGACGCAACCGCCAAGCAGTTGGCGCCGGGAGTGCTGGAAGTCTCGACCTTGATCGCGATGGGAGGATTGGTAGGGCTCGTCGCCATCGGGGCGTTGGCTGCGGCTGACGCGACGGTGAGACGCCTGCAGACCCCGTGAATGACGGCTTTGGGTGGTGGGTTCAACTGATCGCCGCCCAGGAATTGCCGGTTCCGGTCAACACACGCCGGGGATGACGATCTGGTAGGGCAGCCAAACCCTAGGTGATCCGCTTGACGCTCACCGGGTCGCTCGATGGGAAGCTTTCTTCCAGGGCCTCGTCCAGAAGGGCTTCCTGGCGGTCCTCGGCCAGGGCTTCCTTATCGGCGAGCTGATCGAATTTTTGGCCCTCGGCCAGGGGTTTCACCTTGCGGGCGTGAGGCGCGAAGCTCCGGTGGTCGCCAAGCCGGGGCTTGCCCTCGACGGCGGCGTCGGCGGCTCCCCCGCCCTGGCCTGTCATCGGATCGCGCGGCTTGGCCTTGGAGATCTCACGGTCGGACGCGGGCATGATCATTCTCCCAACTGAGCCATATGAACTCCTCGGCGCGGCGGGAGTTGCAGGGCCCTTGCGTTGCCCCGGCGGCCTTTTGCCTGTAGTCAGCCCGCCACCGTCCTTCGCAAAAGCTGACCTCCCCACATGCCCGAGCTCTACGACGTCGCCGCCATCGGCAACGCCATCGTCGACGTGATCGCCCCGGCGACCGACGAATTCCTCCGCGAGCAGGCCATGGACAAGGGCGCCATGATGCTGGTGGACGAGGCCCGCAGCGCCGCCCTCTATTCGGCCATGGCGCCTGGCCTCGAGGCCTCGGGCGGCTCGGCGGGCAACACCATCGCCGGGATCGCCTCGTTCGGCGGCCGCGCGGCCTTCCTGGGCAAGGTCGCCGACGACCAGCTCGGCGGCGTCTTCACCCACGACATGCGCGCCATCGGCGCCCATTTCGACACCCCGCCCCTGGTGGGCGGCAAGGCCACCGCGGTCTCGATGATCAACGTCACCCCGGACGGCGAGCGGACCATGTCCACCTTCCTGGGCGCCTCCACCGAGTTCGCCACGGACGACATCGACCCCGCCGTCATCGAGGGCGCCAAGATCGTCTATCTCGAAGGCTACCTTTTCGACGCCGAGGCCGCGCGCCACGCCTTCGCCAAGGCCGCCGGCCTCGCTCGCGCCTCGGGCCGGATGATCGCCATCACCCTTTCCGACGGTTTCGTGGTGGAGCGCCACCGCGAGGCGCTGCTGGGCTTCCTGGAGACCCAGGTCGACCTGGTCTTCGCCAACGACACTGAAATCACCGCCCTTTTCCAGACCGACGACTTCGACGCCGCGGTCGAACAGCTGCGCGGCAAGGTGAAGATCGCCGCCGTCACGCGGGGCGTCCAGGGTTCGGTGATCACCGCCGGCGGCGAAACCTTCACCGTCGACGTGTTCCCGGTGGAGAAAGTCGTGGACACGACGGGCGCTGGCGACCAATACGCAGCCGGGTTCATGTTCGGCCTCGCGACGGGCCGGCCGCTCAATGTCTGCGGCCAGCTGGGTTCGCTCGCGGCCGCCGAGGTGATCTCGCACTACGGCCCGCGTCCGCTGGTGTCCTTGAAGGACCTGGCGGCGTCGAAAGGACTCTAGATGGCCCGCACGGCGGAAGTCGCCCGCAACACCAAAGAGACCCAGATCACGGTCCGCGTCGATCTGGACGGCTCGGGCGTGTCCGATGTCGAGACCGGCATCGGCTTCTTCGACCACATGCTGGACGGTCTCACGCGTTTCAGCGGGATCGACCTCCATGTCCGCACCAAGGGCGACCTGCACATCGACTTCCACCACACCGTGGAAGACACCGGCATCGTCATCGGCCAGGCGATCAAGCAGGCGTTGGACGGCTTCAAGGGCATCCGCCGCTTCGGCCACGCCTATGTCCCGATGGACGAAACCCTGACCCGCTGCGCCCTCGACCTCTGCAACCGGCCCTACCTGATCTGGAAGGTCGCCTTCAAGACCCCGAAGATCGGCGAGATCGACACCGAGCTGTTCAAGGAGTTCCATCAGGCGTTCGCCATGAACTCCGGCGCCTGCGTGCACCTCGAGACCCTCTACGGCGACAACAGCCACCACATCGCCGAAAGCGGTTTCAAGGCCCTGGGCCTCGCCCTGCGCGCGGCCATCGAGCTCGACCCCAAGACCCATGGTCACGCGCCGTCGACCAAGGGCGTGCTCTAGGATCAAACCTATGCAGAGCGTCGCCCTGATCGACTACGGGTCGGGCAATCTCCGCTCGGCCGAAAAGGCCCTCGTCCGCGCGGCGGACGGGTCGGCGGAGATCCGCGTCACCAGCGACCCCGCCGTGATCCTGGCCGCCGACCGCATCGTCCTGCCGGGCGTCGGGGCCTTCGCCGCCTGCATGCGCGCCTTCCAGGCCCGGCCGGGTTTGGAGGCGGCGCTGAACGAAGCTGTGCGGGAGAAGGGGCGGCCCTTCCTCGGCATCTGCGTCGGCATGCAGCTGGTCGCCACCCGGGGCCTGGAGTTCGGCGAGACCAAGGGCCTGGGCTGGATCGCCGGCGACGTGCGCCGCATCGAGCCCGACAATCCCGCCGCCAAGGTCCCGCACATGGGCTGGAACGAGCTGATCGATCCGCGTGGACCGCCGCCGATCGCTGGGATCGGCGAGGCGCCCATGTACTTCACCCACTCGTTCGCCTTCTATCCGGACGACCCCGCCGATGTGGCGGCCTATGTGGACCACGGGGGAAAGTTCCCCGCCGCGGTCGCCAAGGCCAATGTGGCGGGCGTACAATTCCACCCTGAAAAGTCGCAGAGCGCCGGGCTTGCCCTCCTGGCGCGATTCCTGGAGTGGCGACCGTGATCCTCTATCCCGCGATCGACCTGAAAGACGGTCAATGCGTGCGCGTCCTGCACGGCGACCTCAACACCGCCACCGTGTTCAACACCTCTCCGGCCGCCCAGGCGGCCAGCTTCGTGGAGAGCGGGTTCCATTGGGTGCACGTGGTCGACCTGAACGGCGCCGTCCAGGGCCGGGCGATCAATGAGAAGGCCGTCGAGGCGATCCTCGAGGCCGTGTCGATCCCCGTCCAGCTGGGCGGCGGCATCCGTAACCTCAAGGACATCGAACGCTGGATCGAGGCCGGGGTCAGCCGGGTCATCCTCGGAACCATCGCCGTCACCGAGCCGGACATCGTCAAGGAAGCCGCCCGGCTCTGGCCCGAGCAGATCGCCGTCTCGGTGGACGTGCGCGCCGGCAAGGTGGCGACCCAGGGCTGGACCGAGAGCTCCGACCTCGACGCGGTCACGGTGGCCCGCCGCTTCGAGGACGCCGGGGTCGGCGCCCTGATCATCACCGACATCGACCGCGACGGCACGGTCATGGGCTTCAATGTCGAGGCCTTCGGGGCGATCGCCGACGCGGTGGCCATTCCCGTCATCGCCGCGGGCGGCCTGGCCAGCGTCGAGGACATCGTGCGGCTGAAGGCCCGCAAGGGCGTGCCGATCGCCGGCGCGGTCCTGGGCCGGGCGCTCTACAACGGCGCCATCTCGCCCGAGGAAGCCCTCAAGGTCGCCGCCTGATGTTGAAGGTGCGCGTCATCCCCTGCCTGGACGTCAAGGACGGCCGCGTGGTGAAGGGCGTGAACTTCGTGGCCCTGCGCGACGCCGGCGATCCGGTGGAGCAGGCAAGAGCCTATGACGCGGCCGGGGCCGACGAGCTGATGTTCCTGGACATCACCGCCAGCCATGAACGCCGCGGCGCCATCCTCGACGTCATCGCCCGCACCGCCGATGTCTGCTTCATGCCGCTCAGCGTCGGCGGCGGCATACGCCAGGTCGAGGACGCCCGGCGCCTGCTGCTGGCCGGGGCCGACAAGATCAGCGTCAACACCGCCGCGGTGGAGAATCGCGACCTGATCAGCGCCTGCGCCGACGCCTTCGGCAGCCAGGCCGTGGTCGTCGCCATCGACGCCAAACACGGTCCCGCCGTGTCCGGCCACGGGCGCAATCACGGCTGGCGGGTGTTCACCTATGGCGGCCGCCACGACACGGGCATCGACGTCGTCGACTACGCGGTCGAGGTGGTGAAGCGCGGGGCCGGTGAGATCCTGTTGACCTCCATGGACCGCGACGGCGCCAAGATCGGCTACGACCTCGACCTGTTGAAAGCGGTGACGAACGCGGTCAACGTGCCGGTCATCGCCTCGGGCGGGGCCGGGAACGCGCAGCACATGGTCGAGGCCGTCACATTGGGCGGCGCCGACGCGGTGCTCGCCGCCTCCATCTTCCATTTCGGCGAGGTCTCGGTTTCCGAGGTCAAACAGGCGATGGCCGCCGCCGCCATCCCGGTCCGCATGGTGGAGCCCGCATGAGCCGTTTCTCTGAGACCCTGGACCGCCTGGCGGCCACCATAGAGAGCCGCCGCGGCGGCGATCCGGCCAGTTCCTACACCGCCAAGCTGCTGTCCGAGGGGCTGGATCGGTCGGCCAAGAAGTTCGGCGAGGAGGCTTTCGAGGCGGTCATCGCCGCCATGCAGGGCGACAAGGACGGCCTGGCCGCCGAGAGCGCCGACCTGATTTATCACTGGCTGGTCCTGCTGGCCCGCTCGGGCGTCAGCCTGGACGAGGTCGCCGCCTGGCTGGAAAGCCGCGAAGGCCGCTCGGGCCTCGAGGAAAAGGCCTGGCGCAAGAAATCGACCTGAGGGAGACGAGGTCCAGTCACCTCCTCTCCCCCCCGAAAGACGGGTGGAGAGGAGGCCATCCGGCGGTCAGCAGAGCCCCATGGGTTTGCTTCACCCCTTGACCGGCGTCACCCACAACTGATCCATGGGCTTGCCCAACACCCTGGCCGCCGCGGCGTGCAGGCTGGCGGGGGCGAGCTTGCCGCCCCTTGCCGCCGCCGACATCCAGGCCTCGAGATCGCCCCCTCTCCGGTCGTAGCCATCGGCTTTCAGCAGGCCGTAGAGGCCCGCGGCCAGGATGTGCATGCCCTGGTCGTTCCGGGTCCAGCGCTCCGCCGCCGGCCGCACCACATAGCCCAGCCGCTCCTGGATGATCTGATCCAGCGCCTGGCAGGTGTCCTCGTTGAGGATGCCGTCCAGCTCGTTGTAGCCCGTGCCCTTGTCCTTCTCCGCCAGGATGCGGGCGAAGAGGGCGTCCTTCTCCAGCACCGCCAGGCAAGCCTTGGCGGTCGGACCGGCCATGTCGAAGGGCGGATGCAGGATCTCGTGGGCCGCGGTCAGGACCATGACCTGGTCGCTGGCGCCCACATGGGCGATGAACCTCTGGCCCTGCACCTTGACCCCATGCGGCCGACAGAACCACGACAGGTCGATCTCGATCTGCGGGTCGAGCCTGCGGCCCAGCAGCCGCTCCTGCTCGGCGATGATGTCGAGCCGCGCCAGCAGCGGGTTGAGTTCGGCGATCCGCCTGGCGGCCGGCGTATCGGCCAAGCCCCTGCGGAACTCCGGAAAGCCCGCGTCGCGCAGGCCGGTCAGCACCAGGCGCAGGCGGTCGCGGCCGGCCAGGAACCGGCCCCAGTCGGCCTCGTCCCAATAGACGCTGGCCTGGAAGGGCGGCTTGAGCACGGTCTCGGCGGCGTCGAGGCTCGCCAGCAGATCTCCGAGGGTCGCCGTCGGCCCGCCAGAGAACACCAGGGTCAGGCCGGGCCAGAGCAGGCCGCCCGCCGCGTCGGCCTCGGCGTGCAGGCTCATGATGGCCTCGACCACCGGGGCCGAAAGCCTCGGCTTGAAGGCGGCCATCTCGGACTCGTAGTAGCGGGCGTAGAAGGGTTTGCCCGAGAGCGGGCCCAGGATGGCGATGGCGTCCAGCCCCTCGGAGCTCTTCACCACCCAGCGGGTGCGGATCGAGGTTTGCGCCAGGGCGGGCGCGGCGAGCAGGGCCAGGGCGGTGGCCAGGAGGGTTCGTCTGAGCATGGCGCAAGCTTGGCGCTGACTCAGGCGGCGGTCTTGCATCCACTTGACCCGCGCCGCCAGGCGCCCGGAGCGTGGCCGGTCAGGTCGCTCACCGCCCGGCTCATATGGGCCTGATCGGCGAAACCGGCTTCCAGGGCCAGGTCGGCCAGCGGCGCGGCGCCGCCGACCACCCCGCGCAGGGCCGCCCGCGCCCGCCCCTCGTAGCGGAACCGTTTAGGGCTGATCCCGAAGGCCCGGCCGAAGCCCCGCGACAGCGTTTCCGCCGCCAAGCCCCGGTCACGAGCCCAGTCGCGCAGGGCCAGGTCGGGATCGGCGGCCAGGTCGCGGGCCAGCAGGTCGGGCCAGTCGAGCGCCTCGGCAGCCATCGGGACCAGGTTCGCCCGCAGCAGGGTTCCGGCCGCGAAGGCGTCGCGTTCGGCCAGCCGCGCCACGGCGTCCGGGTCGGCGATCCGGCCGAAACCCCCGATCAGGCCGCCCAATTCGAGGTTCAGCACCACCGCCCCGCTAGGAGCCACGGCGTTCAGATGGCCGTCGAACATCTCATGGATCGCCACGTCGCCGGCGGCCAGCCGCCGACGCCCAGCCTCACCCGCCTCTTCGTAGCCGCCGCGCAGCACCAGGGCGACATAGGCCCGCTCGTGGCGATGGCGGCCGAACCGCTCGTGTGGGGCCAGGTTCTGGCGGACGGGGGGTTCGGCGACCATGGATCGGTTTTCGCCCGGACTCGGACGCAGGCCAAGTTAAGGCTCCGCAATCAGTCGGGGAGCACCAGGACGTAGCGGGTTCCCGGCCCTTCGCCACGGGTCAGGATGGCGCCGCCCTGGCGAGCGAAGCTCTCCACCAGTCGCCGCCCCAGGCCCGTACTCTTGATCTTGTTGTCGGGGGGCATGCCCACCCCGTCGTCGGCCACGATCAGCTCCAGCCCGACCTCGATCCGCTTCAGCCGCACCAGGATCTCTCCCGCGCGGTCGTCGGGAAAGGCGTACTTGGCCGCGTTGGTCACGAGTTCGTTGACCACCAGGCCCAGGGCCACGGTGCGGTCGCGGCTCAGGTCGCCCGGCTCCAGGTCGCAGGTCAGCCGCACCGCCCCGGTGAGCAGCAGGCTGTCGGCCAGGTTCGTGCACAGCTCGCGCAGATAGGCGGCCAGGTCGATGGAGCCCACCGTGTCGCTGGGCGAATAGAGATAGGCGTGGGCCTGGCCCATGGCGTGGACCCGGCGCAGGGCGTCGCCCAGCGCGGTCTCGGTGCCCGGATCGGCGGCGCGCCGACGCTGCATCTCCAGCAGGCTGGCGACCATCTGGAAATTGTTCTTCACCCGGTGGTTCAGTTCGCGCAGCAGCAGGTCGCGGACCTCCAGCTTGGTGGTGCGTTCGTCGCCGGCCGCCGAGGCCGCCCGCCGGAAGACCTGGGCCAGGCCGATCATCAGCAGGGCCGCGAACGCATTCAGCACCAGCGCCGCGCCGTCGTCGACGCTCAGCGGGCCGAACCGCTCCGGCGGCAGGACCAGGTACCAGACGCCGACCAGGGCCACGGCCAGGACGCCCAGGCCCGAGCGCCATCCGGCCAGTAGGGTGGCGGCCAGCACCGCCGGGCCGACAAAGACGAAGGGTGCGATCTGGGAGGTGAACAGCTCGACGAACAGGCGCAGGACGGTCGCGCCGGCCAGGCAGATTCCAGCGCAGGCGGCCTCGACCACCCATCGAGGCGCGACGCCGGTCAGCCGGTCCGGCAAGTTCAGGTCGCCCAGCCCTCGCATGGCCCAAGCGTCCCGCGCGCGACAGTCCGTGGTCAAGTCCGGATTCGCCTATCAGGCGAACTATCTGGTCCGACACCCCTGATGCACCCTGGTGGGACGGCCCAGCGGAATTGTTGCGGTGAAAGGGTTTCGGGCTCGACCGGCGGCGTGGCTCGGCCGCATAGTCGCCGGTGTGACCTCACCGTTCCTCAAGGCCCTGACCCCGCACGACCGCGATTGGCCGCGGGTGGCGATCATGCTGGTCTCGGCGCCGGTGGCGGGCCTGCTGATCAACTTCCCGGTCATGGTCGCCCTGTTCGCCCTCGGAGCGGCGGAGCCCGATGGGCCGCGGCTGCAGCGCTCGGCGCTCTATGTCCTGCAAGTCGCCCTCATGCTGGGTTCGCTGGCGGCCGGCGTGGTGCTGGCCGCCCGGGTGATCTTCGGCCGGCCGGTGGCGAGCTGGGTCACGGCCACGCCGCGGTTCCGCAAGTCGCTGCTGGTCTTGGGCGCCGCGGCGACCTTGCCGGCCGTGGCCTTGCTCATGGCGATCGACGTCCTGGCGTTCGGCGGCCAGCTGCAATTTCCGATCCTCGAGCCCGCCGGCCTCGATCTGAAGCTTGGTTATCTCTGCGCCATGGTGGTGGGCCTGCTGGTGGCCGCGGCGGCCGAGGAGGTGGTGTTCCGCGGCTATGTGCTGCAGCAGACTGCCGCCTTCACCCGCAATGTCTGGGTGATCGTCGCCCTGAACGGCGTGCTGTTCTCCTTGTTCCACCTGGAATTCGACCCCTCGGCCCTGGCGGCGCGGGCGCTGGCCGGCGCGGCCTTCGCCTGGGCGGCTCTGCGGCTGGGCGGGCTGGAGTTCGCCATTGGCGCGCATCTGGCGGCCAACCTGATGCTGGCCCTGTTCCAGTCGCCCATGCTGCCCGAGGATCCGGTGGCGGCCGGAGGGCTGGACGAGGTGCTGGGGGAGGTGGCCCTGGCCGCCTACACCGTCTGGATCGTGGAACTCGTGCGCCGGAGACCAAATCTGACGGGGGCTATTTCTTCTCCAGCATGAGCTGGCCTTCCTTTTTCAGCCGGCCCTTCACCTTGTCGGCGATCATGGCGAAGAAGGGCGGCAGGTCGACCTCCATCTTCACGGCGTCTTCCAGCACGTCCAGGCGGCCGGCCACGGCCTGACCCACCACCTTGGCGGCGAAGCTCAGCCGATCGCCTTCCCAGGCATGGGTCATCTTCACGCCCTCGCCGAACTGCTGGAGGATCCGCCCCATGCCCTCCTCGACGCGCCTGCGGGCCTCCGTCTTGCCGAGGTCGTGGGGAATGCTGACGGTGATCGGCTTGGCCATGGGTGTCCTCCTGAGCCAGCTATAACGCCTTCATCGGCCGATTGGCGCCAGGGCCTGCTAGCCCCGCACCTTGCGCTTGAGCGCCACATAGAGCGCGCCTTCGCCGCCGTGGCGGCGATGGGCCTCTGAAATCCCCGCCACCACGTCGCGCAGGGCCGGATCGGCCAGCCATTCCGGCGTACGGCGGCGCAGGACGCCATCGCCCTGCACGCCCTTGCCGGTGATCACCAGCACGGCGCGGGCCCCGTCGTCATGGCTGCGGCGCAGGAAGGTCTCCAGCGCCGCCCGGGCGCGCTCCTGGGTCATGCCATGCAGGTCGATCCGTCCGCCGATCGGGTCGCGTTCCTTGGCGATGCGATGCTTGCGGCGCGGCTCGATGCCCTTGTCCTGGGCGTCCGCCTTGGTCGCGCGAGGCGGAAGCCGCCGCCCCGCGAGTTCGCCGACCGTGAAGGCCGCGCCATCCCACTGTGGAGGCGGAAGCGGATCGGCCGTGGCCCTGGGCGGAGCTATCGCCGCGGTCGCCGCCTTCGGGGCCGGGGCGGGCTTGCGGCCGGGCAGGGGGTGGACCGTGGCCGCCACCATCGACCAGAGCCTATGCTCGTCGGGCCGGACGGGCCGCTTCACCGTCCCGGGCCGACCTTGGGGACCAGCCGGTGCATGCGAAGCGTATGGCGCACGCGCCCGGCCTCGACCCCGGCCTCTGGGCCCTGGCCCAGATAGAGGTCGGCGCGCACCTGGCCCTTGATCGCCCCGCCCACGTCCAGCGCCATGACCGTGCGGCGATAGCTGGGGAAGGCGCCGTTGAGGGTGGGCGCCTGGCCATCGAGGAAGAAGGGCTGGCCCAGGGTGTTACGGCTCACATCGACGGCGATGGCGCGGCCGGGCGGCAGCGGAACCCCCGCCGCGCCCACGGGCTGGCGTCCGTCGTCCGGGGCCAGGGTGAAGAACACATAGCGGGGATTGAGCGCCATGACCTGCTGGGCTTCGGGACCGCGATGGCTGGCCAGCCAGACCCGGATCGCCTCGCCCGAGGTGTTGTTGGCCGCCAGCATCCCCTTGTCGCGCATGGGATTGGCGATGCCGGCGAACGGCAGGCCGTTGGTGGCGGCGAACACCGCCTTCAACCGCCGCCCGTCGGGATAGGTCAGCACCCCCGAACCTTGGATCTGCAGGAAGAACTTCTCCTCCGGCCGCATCCAGGCGAGCGCCGGGCCGCCGCCTTGCGCCTCGATGGCCGCGCGGTCGGGATAGGGGGCGAGCTTGCCGTCGGGGCCACGCTTCAGGGCGTCCTTGGCGCCGGGACCGGAGGTCACCAGGTCGGCGGGCTTGGGGCGCAGTGGGGCGGAAAACTCCGCGTCGGGCCGGTCGCGAGCCTCGTAGACCGGCGAGAAATAGGCGGTCAGGACCCCCTCGCCAGCCATCAGCTCAGGCCGGAAGCTGTCCTCGAAGAAGGCGCGGGCGGCCGGGCCGCTAAGCGGCGGCAGGCCGCGGGCGCGGCGGCAGATCTCCGCCAGGGCCGGATCGCGGGCCACCCCGCAGGTGGCGCGGAAGGCGTCGAAGGCCGCGGCGTGATCATCGTTCGCCCAGCCGGGCAGATCCTCGAAGCGCTCCAGCCGTTCGGGCGGCGGGGTCGGCGCCGGCGGGGGCAGGGGCCTGACCGGCGACGGTCGGGGTCCGGGCGTCGGTCCGGGCTTGGACGTGGCGCAGGCGGCGAGGGCCAGCGTCAGCAGGACCGCGGCGAGGACGCTCCATGGCGCGCGGGGCGTGAGTCTGCGGGCCAAGATCACCCCTCCTGTCGGGAAACGGGCGGTCCTACGCCTCGGCGGCGTCGACGTGAACCAGCATCCAGTTGGGATCGCGGCTCTTGAGATTGCGCTCGAAGGTCCAGAGCTCGGCGGTGCGCTTGTCGTCCACGGCCTCGCCCTCGGGGCCCTTGGAGCGGCTGCGGAACTCGGCCAGGAAGCGCACGGTGATGCGGGCGGCGTCGCCCACCAGTTCGGCCCGCTCCATGTCGGCCCGCGGAGCGTGCAGGAATTCCACGGTTTCCGTGGCGCCGCTGGCTTCGCGGGCCTCGATCCCAGCTTCGAAGCTGGACATCACGCTGGGCGCCAGCAGGTTCTTCAGGGTCTCGCGGTCGCCCGCGGCGAAGGCGCGCACGATCATCTCATAGGCGCCCTTCGCCCCGGCCAGGAACCGAGAGAGGTCGAAGGAAGGGTCGCGATGTTTCACAGCCGGCAGTCCGGTGAGGCCGACCCCGTCGTCCGGGGCGTCGAGCACGGGGGTCACGGGCGCGCCCGGAACCGCAGCCTTGTCGGCGGCGGCGTCCTCGGGCTGGCGGCCCACGCGGCGGCCCAGCACCGAATAGAGCTGGTACAGCACCACAGCAGCCAGGCCGGCGAAGATGATCAGCTCGAGGACGTTGGACAACGGTTAGGGCTCGTAGAAACGGGAAAGGCTCAATATAGGACAGCGCAACGCCCCCGTCAGGGGCGACGTTGCATCGGCTTAGGCCACATGATAGCAGCCCGCGCCACAAACAGGACGTGAATGGACGTCCGATAACCGGATTTTCCAGAACATGACCGATACCGACGTGGCCCCCGAGTCCAACGGCGCCGATACCGAAGAGCCCGGCATCCGCATCCTGGCCCAATTCATCCGGGATCTGTCCTTCGAGAACCCCCGCGCGCCGGAGACCCTGCGCACCCAGTCGGCCGGCCAGCCGCAGATCGACATGGGCGTCGAGATGAACGCGCGGGGCCGCGAGGACGGCCTGTTCGAGGTGGACCTGAAGCTCTCGGCCCGCGCCACCCGCGAGGACGGCCCGGTCTTCCATGTGGAACTGCTGTACGGCGGCGTCTTCCAGATCACCGGCGTCGCCCCGGCTGATCTGGAGCCGGTGCTGCTGGTGGAATGCCCGCGCTTCCTGTTCCCCTTCGCCCGCCGGGTGATCGGCGACGTGACCTCGGACGGCGGCTATCCGCCCTTCCTGCTGGACCCCATCGACTTCGCCGGCGTCTACGCCGCGCGCAAGGCCGGCGGCGAGATCCAGGGTCCAGCCATGGGCAACGCCTAAGGCCTTCTTTTCCCTCCCCTTTTGGGGAGGGCAGACCGCGTAGCGGTCGAGGGTGGGGCTTTCCGAAGCTCTCCCGAAGATTGCCGGACTTCCCCACCCTGGCGGCTACCCCGCCTGTCCCTCCCCATGAAGGGAGGGAAAAGGGTCTTACAGCCCGTGCTTTTTCCAGAGCGTCTCGCTCTTCACCGCCTCGCGGATGAAGACCGCGTGCAGCTCCCGCTCGGCGTCGGTCGAGCGGAAGGCCAGCGGCCTCGGCCGCGCGCCATAGGCGCCCTGGGCGGCGATGGACACCGCCTGGGCCAGGGCCTGGCTGGTGGTCAGCTCCAGCCGGCGCTCGCGGCCGCCCTTGAGTTCCAGATAGACCGCCGCCAGCAGGCGGGCGTCGATCAAGGCGCCGTGCTTCTCGCGGTCGGCCAGGGAAATCTTGAAGCGCTTGCAGAGCGCGTCCAGCGAGTTGTGCATCCCCGGAAATCGGGTCCGCGCCAGGGCCAGGGTGTCGACCCAGCGGTGTTCGGGGATGATCTCCCGGCCGCACACGGTCAGTTCGTGGTTCACGAACGCTCGGTCGAAACCGGCGTTGTGGGCGATGATCGGGGCCTCGCCGACGAATTCCAGGAAGGCGTGGTGGATTTCCAGGTCGGCGAACTTCGGCTTGCCCCGCAGGAACTCCGCCGACAACCCGTGGACCCGCTGGGCTTCGGGCGGCATGTCGCGTTCGGGATCGATATAGACGTGGAAGGTCCGCCCGGTCGGGACGAAGTCCTCGATCTCCAGGCAGGCCAACTCCACCAGCCGGTGGCCCAGGTGCGGCTCGAAACCCGTGGTTTCGGTGTCGAGGACAATCTCACGCGCCATGGCCGATCAATCGCCCCGTTTGGCCGAGGCTTCAAGCGGGTCCTGTTGTCGCGCGGGCCTTCGCTGTGGATCGCGCATCGTGGCGATGATCTCGGCCACCTGCGCCCGCGCCGGCTCCAGCCCACGCCCTGTATCGACCACGAAATGAGCCCGGGCGCGCTTCTCGGCGTCGGCCATCTGGCGGCTGAGGATGGCGTCGAGACGCTCGGGCGTCATGCCCGGCCGGGCCAGGACCCGCTCGCGCTGCTGGTCGGCGGGCGCCGAGACCACCACCACCGCGTCCATATTGGCGTGGCCGCCGGTCTCGTAGAGCAGGGGGATGTCCAGCACGACCATGTCGGCGCCCGCCGCCTCCGCCGCCTTGAAAAAGTGCACGCGGTCGGCGCCCACCAGCGGGTGGACGATGGAATTGAGCTTCGCCATGGCCGCGTCATCGCCCAGCACCCGGGTGCGCAGGGCTTCGCGGTCGACCACGCCGTCCTTGGTGACGCCTGGAAACGCCGCCTCGAGCGGTTCCACGGCCGCGCCGCCCAGGACATAGAGATCGGCCACCGCCGCGTCGGCGTCATAGACCGGGATCCCGGCCTCGCGGAACATGGCGGCCGTGGTCGACTTGCCCATGCCGATGGAGCCGGTGAGGCCGAGCAGCAGCATCAGCGCGCCTCCAGCCTCTTCAGCGCCAGGGCGCGGACGTCCACATCGGCCGGCGGCGGCTGGCCATAGAAGGCCTCGAAGGACGGGATCGCCTGGCCGACCAGCATGGCCAGGCCGTCGACCGTGCGGCGCTCGAGCGCCCGGGCGCGCGCCAGGAACGGCGTGACCAGCGGCTTATAGACCATGTCCATCACCACGCAGGCCGCCGGGGTCGCCTCCAGCGGGACATCCAGCTGGCCCTCGCCGGCCAGCCCTGCCGAGGTGGCGTTGACCACCGCGATGGCGTCCTCGAAGGCCGCCGCCGCCCGGTGCAGGCCGAAGGCCTCGCCCCCCAGGAGATCGGTGATCGCCTGGGCCCGGGCCTGGGTTCGGTTGACGATGCGTACCTCGCGGCAGCCGGCCGCCGTGAAGGCCGCCGCCGCGCCACGGGCCCCGCCGCCGGCGCCCAGGATCGCCACGGGCCCAGCCTTTGGGTCGAAGCCCGGCGCCTGCTCGGCGAAGGCCGCCAGCAGACCCAGGCCGTCGGTGTTGTCGGCGACGATCGTCCCGTCCGCCTCGAAGACCAGGACATTGGCGGCGCCTGCCATGGTCGCCCGATCGCCCGCCCGGTCGGCGAGGCTGAGCGCCCGTTCCTTGAAGGGGATCGTGACGTTGAGGCCGCGGACCGAGCCGCCGCGCAGGCCGTCCACGAAGCTGGCGAACCGCTCTTCCGTCACGCGGAAGGGCGCATAGACACCGTCGATCCCCGCCGCCGCCAGCCAGGCGTTGTGCAGGATCGGGCTCATGGAATGGGCGATGGGATTTCCCACCACTCCGGCCAGCAGGGTCGCGCCGCTGATCATGCCTTGAGCGCTCCATGCCGGCGGAACAGGTCCAGCAGGCCCATCAGGGGCAGGCCGAGGATGGCGAAATAGTCGCCCTCGATCTTGGAGAACAGCTGGGCGCCGGGACCTTCCAGCCGGTAGCAGCCCACCGAGCCCAGGGCCTGGTCGCCCTCGGCGGCCAGGTAGGCGGTGATGAAATCGTCGGAGAAGTCTCGCATGGTGAGCGTGGCCGATACGATCTCGCGCCAGATCGGCGCCCCGTCCTTGGCGACCACCACGGCGGAGTGCAGCTTGTGCGGCTTGCCCCGCATGGCCTTCAGCCGTTCCGCGGCGGCCTCGACGGTCTCGACCTTGTCATAGAGCTGGCCCTCGAACTCCAGGGTCTGGTCCGAACCGATCACGAAGCCGGGCTTTGAGCGTGACACCCGGATCGCCTTCAATTCGGCCAGCGCATCGGCCACGTCGCGCGGGCTCGCACCGTCGGCCAGCATGGCGTTCTTGACGGCGTCCTCGTCGACGCCGGCCACGGCGACCTCGAACGGCACCCCGGCCCCGGTCAGCACGGCGCGGCGCGCGGCGCTCTTGGAGGCCAGGATAATGGGCTCCGCGCTCATCCCAGCACTTCCACCTGGCCGTGGCCGCCGTGCAGCAGGTTGAGCACCGCGGCGGCCGTCTCCTCGACGCTGCGGCGGGTGACGTCGATCACCGGCCAGCCCTGGCGCTCATAGAGCCTGCGAGCCTTCACCGTCTCCTCACGCACCGCCTCGATGTCGATATAGGAGGATTCCCGGTCCTCCTTGAGGCTGAGCAATCGGTTGCGGCGGATCTGGATCAGCCGGTCCGGCGAGATGGTCAGGCCCACCACCAGGGTGCTTCTCAGCTCGAACAGCTTTTCCGGCGGCGGCCGCGTCGGCACCAGCGGCACGTTGGCCGCCCGCACGCCCCGGTGGGCCAGATAGATGCAGGTCGGGGTCTTCGACGTCCGCGAGACGCCCACCAGCACCACGTCGGCCTGTTCCAGATCCTGGCCGCCCTGGCCGTCGTCGTGGCCGATGGCGTAGTTCAGGGCGTCCATGCGGTTGAAATAATCGTTGTCCAGCGCGTGCTGCACACCGACCCGGCGGCTGATCGAGGCGCCCAGATAGCGCTGTATGGACGAGACCAACGGGTCGAGGGCGGCGATGCAGGGCATGTCCATGCGCCGCACCCCTTCCTCCAGCGCCGTGCGCAGCTGGTCGTCGACGATCGTGTGAATCACGACGCCGGGCGCCTCTTCGATGTCGGTGAGCGCCCGCTCCAGCTGCCGGGGTGAGCGGACCAGGGCGTAGATATGCTCGATGGGCAGGACGTTCTCGAACCGGGCGCAGACGGCGCGCGCCATGGCGTTGAGAGTCTCGCCGGTGGAATCCGACACCAGGTGCACATGGAAATAGGTGGCGATGCGCGAGGGCGGGGTCATCGGATCCTAGGGCTGGCTGCGACGATATGGCTTTGGCGAAATCTGGGGATCAAAGAGTCGATACCTTCTTAGCGAAGGCGAACGGAATTGGGGATAGCCACGCCCGCGCCCGGCCCCCGGTGGACGGACGGGAGAACTGGCCCGGTTTGAGTCCGACCGATCCACGCTCTGGGAGGTTAATGAAGTCTTACCAAGGAATGACCAAAGGATTAACGGGCGACCGGTGTTCGGCCCCGATCGGCGCCCGCGCAGGGGTTAACAAAAGGTAAATCCTAACGAGGGGTTAACGACGCTCCCCGCAATTCACAGGCTTGGCCGTGGGCGTCTCGAAACCGTCGCATGGCTTGTGGGCAAAGGGTTCGCGGGGCGTGCGGGACGCAACTTGTCCCCATTGATCCACGGCCCTGCTTCTACCCCTTCCGCTTAGATTCAAGATTCCAATTAGGAAGAAGGCAGGCGGGTTGGAGCCCAGGCCTTGAGCCTGGGGCGCTAAGCCGGTTTAACGGCGCCCATGTCAGAAGGTTCAAAACCGCGCCTCCTACGGGCGCTCGCCGGCGAAACCCTGGATCGGCCGCCGGTCTGGTTCATGCGTCAGGCCGGACGTTCGCTACCGGAGTATCGGGAGCTGCGCACCCGGGCGACCGACTTCATCGCCTTCTGCCACAACCCGGAGATGGCGGCCGAGGCGACCCTGCAGCCCATGCGCCGCTTCCCGCTGGATGCGGCCATCGTCTTCGCCGACATCCTGCTGATCCCCCGGGCGCTCGGCCAGGAGGTTTGGTTCGAGGCCGGGGAGGGGCCGCGGCTGGGCGAACTGCCGGCGCTGGAAAGCCTGGCGGACCAGGTTGAGGCCTCCACGGAACGCCTGGGCGCCATCGGCGAGACCCTGGCCAGGGTCCGCGCCGAGTTGGAGCCCGACCGCGCCCTGATCGGCTTCGCCGGGGGCCCCTGGACCGTGGCCACCTACATGATCGAGGGCAGGGGGTCCGACCGTTCCGGGGCCCGGACCTACGCCTACCAGCACCCGGAAAAGCTGGACCGACTGCTGGACATACTCGTGGAGTCCACCGCGCGCTACCTGGTCATGCAGGCCAGATCAGGCGCCCAGGTGCTGAAGCTGTTCGAGAGCTGGGCGGAAGGCCTGGCCGAGGATGTCTTCGAGCGGATTGTGATCAAGCCGCACACAGCCATCGTCGAGAAGGTTCGCGCCGCGGCGATCGACACCCCGTTCATCGGCTTCCCACGCGGGGCCGGCGCCCTTGTCGAGACCTATGCCGAGAAGGTCCCGGTCCAGGCCGTGGCTCTGGACACCCAGGCCTCGGCGGCCCTGGGCCGCAGGATCCAGGCGGGTGGCAAGACCATCCAGGGGGCCCTGGACAACCTGCTGCTGCGGGCCGGCGGTCCGGCCCTGGACGCCCGGGTCGACGCCCTGATCGCCCAATGGAACGGCGGGCCCTATATCTTCAATCTCGGCCACGGGGTCCTGCCCGACACTCCCATCGAACACATCGAGCGCACCATCCGCCGGGTGACCGGGCGGTGAGCCGGCAAGACGTATCTTCCTCTCCCCCCGGAAGACGGGTGGAGAGGAGGCGGACCGATAACCGCAGATGCAATAGGTCTGCCGGAAGCCAGCGGAGAGGGGGATGAAGCTCGCCGTCGTCCTGTTCAATCTCGGCGGTCCGGACGACCAGACCACCGTTCGCCCCTTCCTGCAGAACCTGTTCAGCGACCCGGCGATCATCGACCTGCCGGCCATCGCGCGCGGGCCGCTGGCCTGGTGGATCGCCAAGCGGCGGGAAAAGGCGGCCCAGGCCAACTATGCCCTGATGGGCGGCGGATCGCCTCTGCTGCCCGAGACGCGCGAGCAGGCCAGGGCGCTTGAGGCCAGCCTGGCGGCGGCCCGGCCGGACCTGACGGCCAAGGTGTTCATCGCCATGCGCTACTGGAAACCGTTCGCGGACCAGACGGCCAAGGAAGTGGCGGCCTTCGCGCCCGATGAGATCGTGCTGCTGCCGCTCTATCCGCAGTTCTCCACCACCACCACGGCCTCGTCCCTGAAGGACTGGGACGCCGCCTATGCCGGTCCCGGCGTCAGCCGGACGGTCTGCTGCTTCCCCACGGCGCCTGGCCTCACCGACGCCCACGCCGCGGCGATCCGGGCCACCTGGGAGGCGGCGGGCAGCCCGACCAAGATCCGCCTGCTGTTCTCGGCCCACGGCCTGCCGGAGAAGGTCATCGCCGCCGGCGACCCCTACCAGGCCCAGGTCCGCGCCACCGCCCAGGCCGTTGCCTTCCGCCTGCCCGAACTCACCGACTGGAAGGTCTGCTACCAGAGCCGCGTCGGGCCATTGAAATGGATCGGCCCCTCAACGGACGAGGAGATCCGCCGGGCGGGCGCCGAGGGCCTGGGGGTGCTGGTCTGCCCCATCGCCTTCGTCTCCGAGCATGTGGAGACCCTGGTGGAGCTGGACCACGAATATGGCGACCTGGCGCGCGACGTCGGCTGCGCGCCCTATCTCCGCGCCCCAGCGCTGGGGACCGCGCCGCGCTTCGTCGCGGCCCTGACCACGGCGACGCTCAATGCGCTGACCCGGCCCGGAGGCGCGCGGCCTGACGGCCCGTGGCGTTGTCCGCAAGACTATGCGAAATGCGCCTGTCGGGCGGACAGAGCGTGACAGCCTGAAGTGGATGTCGGTTCAGGCGGCCGTCACGCTCTAAACTTTAGAAGATGGACCCTTTTCGTCCGATCAGATGAAACCATCTGTCAGAAAGGGTCCAGGGGAGTTGTGGCGTGAACCTCTTCGATTTCTTGCGGGGCCTGCACATCATCGCGGTCATCGCCTGGATGGCCGGGATGATGTACCTGCCGCGGCTCTACGCCTACCATACCGAGACCGCGCCTCCCGGCAGCGAGTTCGACGCGAACTTCCTGGTTTGGGAGCGCAAGCTCCTGAAGATCATCATCAATCCGTCCATGAGCCTGACTTGGATCCTGGGCGTCAGCCTGATCTTCTGGCACGTCCATGCGGCCAAGGAGGGCTGGTCCTTCTTGGCTCAGCCCTGGATGATCGTGAAGCTGGCCGCGGTGATCTTCATCTCCGGCTGGCATGGCTTTCTGGCCGGGTCGTACAAGAAATTCGTGGCCGGCGAGCGTCCCAAGACCGCGAAGTTCTGGCGCGCCACCAACGAGCTGCCGTTCCTGGCGGCGATCGTCGCGGTGCTCGCCGTGACCCTTCAATTCGGCCAGCGCTGACCCTATCTGCGTCGTCGACGGTGACCGCCCACGCTTGACCCCGCGCCCCGTATGTGGTTCGGCTCCTCCCACGTGGCGTCGGATTTCCGAAGCTACGCCCCGCCCTACCTCCGTGCGCCGCGCGCTTGTCAAAGCCGCACCGGCCCGGCCCTCGAACATAAATCGGCGTCCCCTAACGCCCCCGACGATTCTCCCCGCGCCCGAAAACCGTTCGGCCGGCGGGGACCTATCAGAGTAATCCCATGACTGAAGACACCCCCACCGACGTCGTCGACACCCAGGTCGAAGCCGAGTCCGCCATTGAGGACGCCCAGCTTGAAGTCGCCGCCGAGGCGGCTTCGGAAGAGGATGGTGACGACGACCATTCCGAGGTCACGGCGGCCATCGCCGCCATGGGCCTCACCCGCATGTCGCTGCAGGAGTTGAAGGACAAGTCGCCCGCCGACCTGCTGGCCTTCGCCGAGACCCTGGAGATCGAGAACGCCAACTCCATGCGCAAGCAGGACATGATGTTCGCGATTCTCAAGACCCTGGCGGAGGAGGGGATCGAAATCTCCGGCTCGGGCACGCTGGAAGTGGTCCAGGACGGCTTCGGCTTCCTGCGCTCGCCGGAAGCCAACTACCTGCCGGGTCCCGACGACATCTATGTCAGCCCCTCCCAGATCCGGAAGTTCGGCCTGCGCACCGGCGACACGGTCGATGGCGCCATCCGCGCGCCGCGCGAGGGCGAGCGCTACTTCGCCCTGGTGAAGGTCGACCTGACCAATTTCGAGAACCCCGAGAACGTCCGCCACAAGGTTCTGTTCGACAACCTGACCCCGCTCTATCCCGACCAGCGGCTGAAGATGGAGATCGAGGATCCGACCCTGAAGGATCGCTCGGGCCGGCTGATCGACATCGTCGCCCCGCTGGGCAAGGGCCAACGCTGCCTGATCGTGGCGCCCCCCCGGGTCGGTAAGACCGTGATGCTGCAGAACATCGCCAAGTCGATCGCCGCCAATCACCCCGAGTGCTACCTGATCGTCCTGCTGATCGACGAGCGGCCGGAAGAAGTCACCGACATGCAGCGCACCGTGCGCGGCGAGGTGATCTCCTCGACCTTCGACGAACCGGCCACCCGCCACGTCCAGGTCGCCGAGATGGTCATCGAGAAGGCCAAGCGGCTGGTCGAGCACAAGCGCGACGTGGTCATCCTACTCGACTCGGTCACCCGCCTGGGCCGCGCCTACAACACCGTGGTGCCGTCCTCCGGCAAGGTGCTGACCGGCGGTGTCGACGCCAACGCCCTGCAGCGCCCCAAGCGCTTCTTCGGCGCGGCGCGGAACATCGAGGAGGGGGGCTCGCTGACCATCATCGCCACCGCCCTGATCGATACCGGCAGCCGGATGGATGAGGTGATCTTCGAAGAGTTCAAGGGCACCGGCAACTCCGAGCTGATCCTGGACCGCAAGGTCGCCGACAAGCGCATCTTCCCGGCCATCGACGTGCTGAAGTCCGGGACCCGCAAGGAAGAGCTGATCACGCCGAAGGAGCACCTGCAGAAGACCTACATCCTGCGGCGCATCCTCAACCCGATGGGCGCCCAGGACGCCATCGAGTTCCTGCTCGACAAGCTGCGCACCTCGAAAAACAACGAAGACTTCTTCCAGTCGATGAACACCTAGGGTTCACCGGCCGGCCGAGACGAAGAAAGGGCCCGCGGCGACGCGGGCCCTTTTTGCGTTCTCTTCCTCCCACATCGCGCAGCGAACGGGGGAGGGGGACCGCGCCGCAGGCGTGGTGGAGGGGGCGAGACTGGGCGCCGAGCTCGAGGCCGCCCCCTCCACCGCCTATCGGCGGTCCCCCTCCCCCGCAAACGGGGGAGGAAAAGAGCCGTCGGAACCTAAACTACTGAACTAACTCATATTCCACGTGAAACATCAGCCTACGGAATGAGCAGGCTCGCCCCGACCGTATCGCGGCCCTCCAGGGCCTCGTGCGCGGCTCGCGCCTCGGCCAGCGGGAAGGTCTGGCCGATCTCGATCTTGACCGCGCCCGAGGCGATGACCTCGAACAGGGCCTGGGCGCTGGCGTCCAGCTCCGGCGTGGTGGCCTGGTAGTCGCCCATGGTCGGCCGGGTGAAGAACAGCGAGCCCGCCGCCGCCAGCCGCGCGGGCGGGAAGGGCGGGACCGGGCCCGAGGCGTTGCCGAACGAGACGAACAGGCCCCGTCGCGCCAGGCTGCCGAGCGTCCCTTCGAAGGTCGCCGCGCCCACCGAGTCATAGGCAACCGGCACGCCCTTGCCGTCGGTCAGCCGGCGGACCTCGGCGGCCACGTCCTGGTCGCGATAGAGGATCACATGGTCGGCCCCCAGGTCACGGACGCGTTGCGCCTTGGACTCCGAGCCGGCGGTGGCGATCACCGTGGCTCCCAGGTGCTTGGCCCACTGGACGGCGATGGAGCCGACCCCGCCTGCGGCGGCGTGGATCAGGATGGTTTCGCCGGCCTTCACCGGATAGGTCCGCCGCAGCAGGAACTCCGCGGTCATGCCTTTCAGCAGGGCCGCGGCCCCGGTCTCGGCGCTGACCCCCGTCGGCAGCTTCACCGTCCGGTCGGCCTTGACCACGTGGAACTGTGAATAGGCGCCGATGGGTCCGCCGGCATAGGCGACCAGGTCGCCGGCCTTGAATCGGGTCACGCCCTCGCCAAGCGCCTCGACCACGCCCGCCGCCTCCATGCCGAGGCCGGAGGGCAGCTTGGCCGGGTAGAGGCCTGAGCGGTGGTAGGTGTCGATGAAGTTGACGCCCACGGCCTGATGGCGGACCAGGATCTCGCCCGGCCTGGGTTCGGGGGTGGGCAGGTCGATGACCTGCAAGACCTCGGGGCCGCCGGTAGTCTCGAAGCGGATCGCCTTCATTGGCCGTCTCCCAGGTGCTGTTGGAAGAAGGTCAGGGTGCGGCCTCCGGCCAGCTTGGCGTCGGCCGGATCATAGTGCTCGCCGCCCACTCGGGCGAAGGCGTGGTCACGGCCAGGATAGGTGTGGATCTGGATCTGTGGGTGGTTCTTCAGGGTGGTTGTGATCAGGGCCTGAGCTTCCTTGGGGACGAACTGATCCTCCTCGGCGATATGCATCAGCAGGGGATTGGCCAGTTTCTCGGCCTCGGCCAGCCGGCCCTCGATCCCCACGCCATAGTAGGAGACGGAGGCGTCGGAGTCGGTGCGCGCGGCGGTGAGGAAGGCCAGCAGCCCGCCCAGGCAGAAGCCCACCGCGCCGACCTTGCCGTTGACCTCGGCCATGGCCCGGACTTGGTCGATGGTCGCGGCGATATCCTTCACGCCGGCCTCGACGTCGAAGGCGTTGAACAGTTCGAAGGCCCGCTTCCATTCGGCTTCGGACTGGTCGGTGATGTCGATGCCGGGCTCGATGCGCCAGAACAGGTCTGGGCAGACCGCCAGGAAGCCCTCGGCCGCCAGGCCGTCGCAGATATCGCGCATGACGGCGTTGACGCCGAAGATCTCCTGGATCACCACGACGGCCGGAGCCTTGGTCTTGGCCGGCCGCGCCAGATAGGCGGCGAAGTCGCCGTCTTCACCCTTGATCGTAATCATCTCGCCCATCGGCGTCTCCCGTTGCACGTGAAGCCCTTGCGAGGGCTACTAGCGCGCGGGCGCCGACACCGGCCATAACAATGTCGTCAGGACGCCGGAGGAATTGAGATGAAGATGACGATCGAAGTCGACTGCTCTGCGCAGGAAGCCCGCGCCTTCTTGGGCCTGCCGGACGTCACCGCCCTCAACGAGAAGCTGGTCGAGGAGATGCAGAGCCGCATGACCTCCAACATGGCCATGCTGTCGCCCGATGAGCTGATGAAGAACTGGACCGCCTTCGGGGTCGGCGCCCAGGAACAGTTCCGCAAGCTGATGTCCGCCGCCGTCGATGCGGGCATGGGGAACACTCGCCCGAAATGACGGATACGATATTCGCCGCCGCCACCGCCCCGGGCCGCGCGGCGGTGGGCGTGGTGCGGCTGTCCGGCCCCGCGGCGGGCAGGGTGGTTGACGCCCTGGCGGGGCGCCGGCCCCACGCGCGCCTGGCGGCGCTGAGGACCCTTAGGCATGAGGGCGCGGTGCTCGACCAGGCCCTGGTCCTGTGGTTCGAGAGCCCCCATAGCTACACCGGCGAGGATTGCGCCGAGTTCCACGTGCACGGCGGCCCTGCGGTGATGACCGGCCTGCTGGAGGCCCTGAGCGGCCTGGGCCTACGGCTGGCCGAACCCGGGGAGTTCACCCGCCGCGCCTTCGAGCACGGCAAGCTGGACCTGGCCCAGGCCGAGGGCGTGGCGGACCTGATCGAGGCCGAGACGGAGGCGCAGCGCCGCCAGGCGCTGGACCAGCTGGGCGGGGCGCTCGGCCAGGCCCAGACCCGCTGGCGTGAGGCCCTGATCGAGGCCCTGGCGATGTTCGAGGCGGCCGTTGACTTCCCGGACGAGGAGGTGCCCGCCGACGTGGCGGCTCGCGCCAAGCCGATCCTGGCCGGGCTGATCGCCGATCTGGAGCACGCGCTCACCGATGCGCGGCGGGGCGAGCGGGTGCGCGAGGGGTTCAAGATCGCCCTGATCGGGGCGCCCAACGCCGGCAAGAGCACGCTCCTGAACGCCCTGGCGCGCCGGGAGGCCGCCATCGTCACCGCGACGCCGGGGACCACGCGCGACATCATCGAGGTCCCCATGCGGTTCGCGGGCTACAAGGCCCTGCTGGCCGACACCGCGGGTCTGCGCGAAACCCACGACGAGATCGAGGCCGAGGGCGTGCGCCGGGCCCGCGCCTGGGCCCAGGAGGCCGACCTGCGGGTCTGGGTCGTGGACGGGGCTAGCGACGCCAGGGCCAGCGCGCCGGGCGACCTTCACCCGCACGATATCTGCCTGATCAACAAGGCCGACCTGCCCGCGGGGGCGGAGACCGGCCACGCCCTGGTGGAAGCCAGGGCGCTGGGGATCGACGTCCTGCGGCTCAGCGCACGTGAAACCGCCGATATCGCCGCCCTGGAGGCCGCCCTGGAGCGCCGGGTTGTCGCCGCCCTGGCCGGCGCCGAGTCGCCCACCGCCACTCGCCTGCGGCATCGCGAACTGCTGGGCGAGGCGCTGGAACGCCTCCAGCGGGCCGAAGCCTATGACGATGAGCTTGAACTGGCGGCCGAGGATGTGCGCCTCGCTGGCCGCGCCCTGGACCGGATCACCGGCCGGATCGACCCGGAGGACGTCCTCGACCGGGTGTTCTCCAGCTTCTGCATTGGAAAATAGACTGTTTCACGTGAAACGCGGGCTTTTCCCTCCCCTTTATGGGGAGGGTGGATGGCGCGAAGCGCCAGACGGGTGGGGAAACCTGCGAGCGCACCCCACCCTCGATCGCTACGCGATCTGCCCTCCCCACAAGGGGGAGGGAAAAGGTCTCATCAGCTTTCACGTGAAACATCGCACGCCCTTCGCTATATAGGCTTCGCTCGCCCCCGGTCCGCCGGGGGCGTCTTTCTTCGGGATGCGAAGCTTGAGCGCTTGGGATGTCATCGTCATCGGGGGAGGGCACGCCGGCTGTGAGGCCGCGGCGGCCGCCGCGCGCTTCGGCGCCCGCACCCTGCTGTTGACCCACAAGCTGGAAACCATCGGCGAGATGAGCTGCAACCCGGCCATCGGTGGCCTGGGCAAGGGCCATCTGGTGCGCGAGATCGACGCTCTCGACGGGCTGATGGGCCGGCTGGCCGACCAGGCCGGCATCCAGTTCCGCATGCTGAACCGCTCCAAGGGGGCGGCGGTGCGCGGGCCGCGCAGCCAGATCGACCGCAAGCTCTATCGCCAGGCCATGCAGGCCGAGCTCGCCCAGACCCCGAACCTCAGCATCCTCGCCGAGGCCGTGGAGGACCTGATCGTCGTGGATGGGGTGGTCCTGGGCGTCGTGGGCGCCACCGGGATCCAATACCGGGCCGGCCGCGTGGTGCTGACCACCGGCACCTTCCTCAAGGGCCTGATCCATCGCGGCGAGATGCGGATTCCCGCCGGCCGGGTGGGGGACGCCCCGGCCATCGGCCTGTCGGACCGGCTCTATGCCAGCGGCCTTTCCATGGGGCGGCTGAAAACCGGCACCCCGGCGCGGCTGGACGGCTCGACCATTGCCTGGGACGGGCTGGAGATGCAGGCGGCCGACGCCGAGCCGATCCCGTTCTCCTTCCTGACCGACAAGATCACCACGCCGCAGATCGAGTGCGGGGTGACCTATACGACCGCCGAAACCCACAAAATCATCGCCGAGCGGCTGACGGAATCGGCGGTCTATGGCGGTCGGATCAATGGCCGTGGGCCGCGCTATTGCCCGTCGATCGAGGACAAGGTGGTCCGCTTCGGCGACAAGGACAGCCACCAGATCTTCCTGGAGCCGGAAGGCCTGGACGACGACACCGTCTATCCGAACGGCATCTCCACCTCGGTCTCGGAAGAGACCCAGGACCTGTTCCTGCGCACCATTCCGGGGCTCGAGAAGGTCCAGGTGCGCCGCTACGGCTACGCCATCGAATACGACTATGTGGACCCCCGTGAGCTCTACCCGACCCTGGAGGTCAAGCGCCTGCCGGGGCTTTACCTGGCGGGCCAGATCAACGGCACCACGGGCTATGAGGAGGCCGGCGCCCAGGGGCTTGTCGCCGGCCTCAACGCCGCCCGCGCCGCCTCGGGCCTGGACGCCGCCGCCTTCGGCCGCGACGAGGCCTATATCGGGGTGCTGATCGACGACCTGGTCACCCGCGGGGTCACCGAGCCCTACCGCATGTTCACCAGCCGGGCCGAGTTCCGCCTGTCCCTGCGGGCCGACAACGCCGACCAGAGGCTGACCGATCGCGGCCTGGCCCTGGGCGTGGTCGGTGTTTCACGTGAAACAGCGTGGAAGGCCAAGGCCGCCGCCCTGGCCCAGGCCCGCGCCCGCGCCGCCGAACTGACCCTGACCCCCAATGTGGCGGCCAAGGCCGGCCTGCCGGTCAAGGCGGACGGGGTGGTCCGCGACCTGACCCAGCTGCTGGCCTATCCGACCATCGGCTTCGAGGACCTCACGGCCATCTGGCCGGAGATCGCCGCCTGGGCCCCGGAAATCCGCGAGCAGGTGGAAATCGACGCGGCCTATGCCGGCTATCTGGACCGCCAGGCGGCCGACGCCGCTGCGTTCCGACGCGACGAGAACCTGCGGCTGCCGGCCGAGCTGGACTACGCCGCGGTCGGCGGCCTCTCCAATGAGGTGCGCGAGAAGCTGGGCGCCGTCCGTCCCCTGACCTTGGGCCAGGCGGCCCGTATCGAAGGCGTCACCCCCGGCGCGCTTACAGCCCTGCTGGCCCATGTCCGTCGCCACGCGGCCTGAGGCCTCACCAGGGGTGATCGAGGTGGCCGACGCCGCCGACTTCGCGGCCGCCAGTGGCGCCGGCCCTGCGGTCCTGGCCGATCTCGAGCAATACCGGTCATACCTGGTCGACTGGAACCAGCGGATGAACCTGGTGGGCCCTGCGACCCTCGACGTTTTCTGGTCGCGGCACGCCTGGGACTCCGCCCAGATCCTGCCCCTGGCGCCGGAGGCGCTGACCTGGGCCGACCTCGGCACGGGCGCAGGATTGCCCGGTATCGTGCTGGCGATCCTGCAGAAAGACCGCCCCGGCTTCCACGTCCATCTGGTCGATAGCCTGGCCAAGCGCTGTCGATTCCTGACCGAGGTGGTCGACGGGCTGAAGCTTCCGGCCACCGTTCACAATTCTCGTGCGGAGGACTTGTCCCTGACTGTGGATATCGTCACCGCTCGGGCTTGCGCGCCCTTGCACCGGCTGTTGGGGTATGGCCAGCCTTACCTGAAGCGCGGCGCCGTGGCGCTGTTCCTCAAAGGCCAAGATGTTGCGTCCGAACTCGAAGACGCTACGAGATATTGGGATTTCGAGGCGGACGTTTTGCCCAGCTTAAGCGATGCCAGAGGCCGGATTGTGCGCGTCAGGAGGCTCGGCCGTGGCCGCTGAACGAAAACTGCGCGTGCTGGTGATCGCCAACCAGAAGGGCGGGGTTGGCAAGACCACCACGGCCATCAACCTGGGCACGGCGCTCGCCGCCGTCGGCGAGCGGGTGCTGTTGATCGACTCCGACCCGCAGGGCAACGCTTCCACGGGGCTGGGCATCGGCCGGGCCCTGCGCAAGGTCACCCTCTATGACGTGCTGATGGGGGAACACAGCCTTGAGGAGTCGGTCGTCAAGACCGCCATCCCCGGCCTCGACCTGTCGCCCTCCGACCCCGACCTCTCTGGCGTCGAGCTGGAGCTGGGCCAGATGCCGCGGCGTTCGTTCAAGCTGCGCGACGCCCTGGAATCCGTGCGGGCGTCGAAGGCCTACACCTATGTGCTGATCGACTGCCCGCCGTCGCTGAACCTGCTGACGGTCAACGCCATGGCCGCCGCCGATGCGGTCCTGGTGCCCCTGCAGTGCGAGTTCTTCGCCCTGGAAGGCCTGACCCAGCTCATGCGCACGGTGGAGCTGGTCAAGGGCAGCCTGAACCCCGCCCTGGATATCCAGGGGGTGGTGTTGACCATGTACGATCGCCGCAACAGCCTGTCGGAACAGGTGGCGCGCGACGTGCGCGGCCATTTCGGCGACACCGTCTACCAGACCGTCATCCCGCGGAACGTGCGGGTCTCCGAGGCGCCGTCCTTCGGCAAGCCGGTGCTGGTCTATGACCTGAAGTGCCGAGGCTCGCAGGCCTATCTGAAACTCGCCCGCGAGGTGGTGGTGCGCGAGCGCGACCGCCGCGCCAAGGAAGCCGCGTAAGGAATGATGATGGCCGAGAAACGCGGACTGGGCCGGGGCCTATCGGCCCTGCTGGGCGACGTCGAGGAGACCAACCTCGCCACGGGGACCGGCGAGGCTGCCAGCGTGCGCGAGATCCCGATCGAGCTGATCCACGCCAATCCCGACCAGCCGCGCACCCAGTTCGCGCCCGCCGAGATCGACGAACTGGCCGAGTCCATCCGTGGCAAGGGCGTGTTGCAGCCGATCCTGGTGCGGCCCGATCCCGGCGCGGCCGGCGGCTTCCAGATCGTCGCCGGCGAGCGGCGCTGGCGGGCCAGCCAGAAGGCCGGGCTGCGGGTCATGCCGGCCCTGATCCGCGAACTGGACGACCGGCAGGTGCTCGAGATCGCGGTCATCGAGAATGTCCAGCGGGCCAACCTCAACCCCATGGAAGAGGCCGCGGCCTACCAGCAGCTGGTCGACCGGTTCGGCCACACCCAGGACGAGGTGGCCCAAAGCGTCGGCAAGAGCCGCAGCCATGTGGCCAACACCCTGCGGCTGATGAACCTGCCGGCCTCGGTGCGCGAGCTGGTGCTGGAGGGCAAGCTGACGGCCGGCCATGCCCGGGCCATCCTCTCCGCCGACGACCCGGCGCGGCTGGCCCAGGAGATCGTCGCCCGCGGCCTGTCCGTGCGCGACGCCGAGGCTCTGGTCCGCAAGCCCGCGCCCGGCGGCAAGGCGAAGTCGAAGCCGACCAAGGACACTGACACCCTGGCCCTGGAGAGCGACCTGTCCGACGTGCTCGGTCTCGACGTCGAGGTGGTCGATCGAGGCGGCGTGGGCGAGCTGCGGATCAAGTATGCGACCCTGGAACAGCTCGACGAGCTCTGCCGCCGGCTGACCACGCGGGGCTGATTTTCGACCTCCGCTAAGTCCTTGATTTATAAGGTTGCGTTTTCGGAATTCGAGCTGTGGCGATTGGGCCGTGTACGAGTACGGACGGTCGGTCTTCTGTGCGCGTGAGAGGCAGTTTTGCGGGGGCGGTTTTTGGGCCTACGAAACGGCTTCGCCGTCCTCGCTGCGCTCGCCCTCACCGACCCTTCGGGCCACCTCTCCCACAGGTGGGAGAGGGAGGTGATTCCCGCGCTTGGTGTTCTTCCTCTCCCGCTTGCGGGAGAGGGTGAGGGCGAGCGAAGCGAGGGCGGCAGAGCCGCTGTGCGCGCGTGTGGGCTACAGTCCCAGCCGCCGCGCGCGGCCCGCCACCGTCAGGGCCAGGCGTTCGGCGATGAGGCCGTCAGGCGAGCCGGCGGTCTTGCAGGCCTTGTCGGCGGCGAGCACCTCGGGTTGCAGGCGGTCGAGGTCGTCCAGGGTCCAGGACCGCGCCTGGCGGAGGAACTCGCGCTCCTGCTTCCAGAACACGCCGCTGGCCTTGGCGGCCTCCTGCAGGCCGGCGCCGTTCTTGGCCAGGGTCAGGGTGCGGCGCATGCGCCCGAGATACATACCGATGGCGCGGACGGCGGCGGGACCGGCCTCGCCCTCGGCGGCGGCGCGGCGCAGGCCGGCCTGAGCCTCGGCCAGGCGCCCCCCGAAGGCGTCGGCGGCGGCGTCGGATAGCGAGGCCTCCGGCTCGACGCCCAGGAAGTCCTCGAGGTCTTTCGGCGAGGCGGTGCGGCCGCTGCCGGGCTCGAGATAGAGGGCCAGGCGCTCGATCTCCTGGCGGGCGACGCCGCGCTCCTTGGGCATGCGGCTGACGAACAGCTGCAGGGCCTGGGCGTCGAGGCCGACGCCGTCCTTGGAGAGGGTTTCGCGGACCAGGCGGGCCACGTCGCCGGGCTCGTCCTCGTAGCAGGGGATGACCGCGGCGCCGGGGGCCTTCTCGGCGGCCTTGCGCAGGGCCGAGTCCCGGCCCAGCGCCCCGGCCTCGATCAGGAAGAAGGCGTCCGGATTGAGCTTTCCCTCGGCGTGGGCCGTGAGCGCCTCGGCCACCTGCTTGTCGAGGCTGGCCTTCTCGGTGGCGAACTTCAGCCGCACCAGGCGGCGGCCGCCCATCAACGACTGGGAGGCGAGCTCGTTCTCCAGCCGCGCCCCGTCGCCGTCCAGATCGCCGTCGGTGAGCAGGGCGACGTTGAAGGGGTCGTCCGGATCGGCGGCCACCTTGCCGGCCAGCTCCTTGGCCCGGTCGCGGACCACCCCGATGTCGCGGCCGTAGATCAGAACGGCGCGGATCTGCGGGTCCGGCTTGGCCAGGAAGCGTTCGATATCCGGCCGCTTGGCGAGGATCACGGCCTGGGCCGCCTAGGACTTGCCGGCCTGGGTGGCCAGCCAGGCGGCGAGTTCGAGCTCGATCTTGCGGGCGGCCTCGGCCGCGGCGCGGTCCTGGGCGTCCTGCTGGGCCGAGACCGAGGCATAGGGCTGGTCGGCGCTGTCATAGGTGACCTCGACCCGCGCCACGCCGTTCTTCACGGGCGAGCCTGAGGGCAGGGCCGAGAGGGTGTAGGCCGCGGTCAGCACGTATTCGTAGCGGGTGGCCACGTTGTCGACCCGGACCCCGCGCGGATAGCGGGTCTCGGAGAGCTGCAGGTCCATGCGGTAGCGGGGCGCGGCGCCCTTGTCGCGGGCGAGCGCGTCGTCCAGGTGCTCGCGGATCAGCTGGCCCGTGCGGCCCGGCGGGGTGGTCACCTGGATGGCGGTGAGCTGGGCGGTGACCCCTGGCGCGCCGTAGAGCGGCGTGAACCCGCACCCGGCCAGGCCGAGGCCGGCGGTCATGAGGGCGGCAGCGAAGACGACGCGGTTCATGTCTGGCTCACCCGGCCACGATGTTGACGATGCGATCCTTGACCACGATGACCTTGCGGATCGTGAGACCCTCAAGGCGCCGCGCGATCTCCGGATCGTCAAGCACGATCTTCTCCACATCGGCCGGTTCGGCCCCCGCGGCCACGGAAATCTCACCGCGACGCTTGCCGTTCACCTGGACCGGCAGGATGCGGACGGCGTCCTGCGTCAGGGCCGGGTCGAAATCGGGCCAGGGGGCGGCGACCACCATGCCGGTCCCGCCGATCCGCGCCCAGGCCTCCTCGGCCAGGTGCGGGGTGAAGGGCGAGATCAGCCGGGCGAAGGCCGACAGGGCCTCATGGCGCGCCGCCAGCACCGGGGCGGTCGCGCCCTCGGCCGGGAACTCCTTGATCTTGTTGAGGAACTCGTACATCCGCGCGATGCCGGAATTGAACCGGAAGCCCTCGACGGCCTCGGTCACAGCCTTGACGGTGCGATGGGTGAAGGCGCGCAGCTCATCGGCCCTGAGGTCGGGGGAGGCCGCGGGCGGCGGGCCCGCGGGCTGGCTGTCGAACTCGTTCCAGACCCGGTTGACGAACCGCCAGGCGCCTTCGACGCCCGACGCCGACCAGATGGAGTCCCGCTCGGGCGGCGAGTCCGACAGCACGAACAGTCGCGCGGCGTCGACGCCGTAGACCTCGAAGATATCGCCGGGGGCCACGGTGTTGCGCTTGGACTTCGACATCTTCTCGATGTCGCCGATGATCACCGGCTGGCCGTCCAGGGTCCGCCGGGCGCGGCGGGTCTGGCCCTCGACGACGATCTCCAGCTCCTTGGGTTCGACCCAGTCGCCGTTCTGCAGGCGGTAGGTCTCGTGCGTCACCATGCCCTGGGTGAACAGGCCGGCGAACGGTTCCTTGGCTTCCAGCATGCCGGCGTCCGACAGGGCGCGGTTGACGAAGCGGGCATAGAGCAGGTGCAGGACGGCGTGCTCGATGCCGCCCACATACTGGTCGACCGGCATCCAGTAGTTGGCCGCCGCCTTGTCGATCGGCTCCGACGCAGTCGGATCGGTGAACCGCGCAAAGTACCAGGACGAGTCCACGAAGGTGTCCAGGGTGTCGGTCTCGCGCGTCGCCGGCCCGCCGCAGCCGGGGCAGACGGTGTGCTTCCAGGTGGGGTGGCGGGTGAGCGCGTTGCCGGGCTTGGAGAAATCCAGGTCCTCGGGCAGGGCGACCGGCAGCTGATCCTTCGGTACAGGGAGGACCCCGCACGTGTCGCAGTGGACCACCGGCACCGGGCAGCCCCAGCCGCGCTGGCGGGCCACCCCCCAGTCGCGCAGCCGGTAGACCGTCGCGCCCTGGCCCTGGCCCTGGGCCTCCAGCCGGGCCACGGCGGCGGCCTTGGCCGGCTCGATCTCCAGCCGGTCCAGGAAGTCCGAATTGAAGATGGTTCCGGGGCCGACATAGGCCTCGTCGGCCACGTCGAAGCTGGCGGGATCCTCGCCCGGCGGCAGTACGACCGGCTTGACCAACAGTTTGTATTTACGGGCGAAATCAAGGTCTCGCTGGTCATGGGCCGGACAGCCGAAGATCGCGCCCGTGCCGTAGTCCATTAGGATGAAGTTGGCGATCCAGACCGGCAGCTTCCAGTCGGGATCGAAGGGGTGGGCGACGGTGAGGCCGGTGTCGAAGCCGATCTTCTCGGCGGTCTCGATCTCCGCCTCGGAGGCGCCGCCCTTGCGGCACTCGGCCAGGAAGGCCGCGACCTTGGGGTCGGCGGCCAATTGCTCCGCCAACGGATGATCGGGGGCGATCCCCACGAAGCTCGCGCCATAGAGCGTGTCGGGACGGGTGGTGTAGACCTCCAGCCCGGCCTCGAAGCCAGTCGGCGGATCGCCGGCGAACTGGAAGGCGAACCGGGCGCCCTGGGAGCGGCCGATCCAGTTCTCCTGCATCAGGCGGACCTTCTCGGGCCAGCGGTCCAGGCTCTTCAGGCCTTCCAGCAGCTGGTCGGCATAGTCGGTGATGCGCAGGAACCATTGGTTCAGCTTGCGCTTCTCGACCACCGCGCCGGAGCGCCAGCCGCGGCCGTCGACCACCTGTTCGTTGGCCAGCACGGTCTGGTCGACGGGATCCCAGTTGACGACGCCCTCGCGGCGATAGACCAGGCCGCGCGCCATCAGGTCCAGGAACCAGGCCTGCTGCTGGCCGTAATAGGCCGCATCGCAGGTGGCGAACTCGCGGCTCCAGTCAATGGACAGGCCGAGCTGCTGCAGCTCGGTCCGCATCTTGGCGATGTTCTCGTAGGTCCAGGCGCGGGGATCGACGCCGCGCTCCATGGCCGCGTTCTCGGCGGGCAGGCCGAATCCGTCCCAGCCCATGGGGTGCAGGACGTTGAAGCCGCGGGCGCGCTTGTAGCGGGCGTTGGCGTCGCCCAGCGTGTAGTTGCGCACATGGCCCATGTGCAGGCTCCCCGACGGATAGGGGAACATCTCGAGCGCGTAGTATTTGGGGACGCCCGGCGTGGGCGGGCCGGCGCGGAAGACGTCGGCGTCGGCCCAGGCCTTACGCCACTTCGGCTCGGTCTCTTTCGGATTGTAGCGGGCCATGTGGACGGCTTTCAGACTTCGGTGGGGAACCGGCCAGCGGCGGACGTCGCGCTGGCCCTAGGTGGGAGAGCGCATCCGACCGGTTTCCACCCTTGCTGAATGCGCCTAGCGGCTGCTTAGCCGATGTTCGACAGCCGAAGCTGCCGGGCCTTGGTAAGGATGGCGTTTTCCAGGTCCGTCTCGGTCTGGCCGGCCGAGGCCGCATCGACCCAATTGCCGCTCGCGTCCTTGTTCTGCTTGAAGACCGCCACGTTCAGGCCGTCGGCGCGCAGCCGCGCATCCAGGATGTAGACGGTGCACTTGAAGCGCTCGTCCGGCTTTTCCGGATTGACGTACCAGTCGGTGATGACCACGCCGCCGTACGGGTCGGCCGAGGCCAGCGGCATGAAGGACAGCGTGTCCAGGGTGGCGCGCCACAGATAGCCGTTGACGCCGATGGTCGGGGCGCCGCCGGCGGGGGCCTTGGCCTTCCTGCCGCCGCCGAAAAGGCTGAAGCCGCCCTCTTCCTGGGACTGGAAGGTGCGCGAGCCGCCGCCGCCCAGACTCGAGCAGGCCGTCAGGCCCACGAGGCTGAGCAACAGCACTCCGGTCGTCACGCCACGCATAAACTCACCGCGCACAAACGGCATATAGTGCTCCCAGTCGTTAGTCCGCGTCGGATCAGCGCCGCGGCGCCGCCCCCCGAGCCGGAGGAGCCTCTATAACAACGCCCGTGGAACCGCCAAACAGGAATCGCGTTGCCCTGCCGCCACAGGCGCCGGGCGATCTGTCCACAGACCGGGCGCCGGGGTCGCATTCTGTTGACCTGGCGTCCAGCGCGACTTTAATCGATCCAACGGTTCCGCTGTGTAATGGCGGGGCCGGGGCTTAGGGGCTATATAGGTGGTCATGTCCAAGCGGTTGGTCATTTCGTTGGTCGGTGCGGCGCTCCTCGCGAGCGGGGCCTCGACGGCGCATGCCCAGGCGGCGAAGGGCAAGACCGCCGATTTCACCGTGCGCAGTGAGACCACCGCGACCCCGCAAGGGACCAAGTCGCTGTGGGATTCGCGCAAGGGGCGCTGGGGGGTCACGCTCAACCTGAATCAACGGGCCGAGCGCGACATGCAGCTGAACGATATCCAGGCGGGGGCCTATTTCCGCGTGACGCCGAGCCTTCGGGTCGGCGGCGCGGTGGCGTTCGGCGAGCAGGAAACCCCGGAATACAAGAAGACCCAGCCGGTCGACGCCGCGCCACGGGTCCGGCTCGAGACCGCTTTCAAGTTCTAAGGGCCTCCACGGCCGCGATCCCGACCACGCCCGTAGGCAGCAGCCTGCGGGCTGTTTTGTCATTGACGCCGCCCAGGGCGTAGACCGGCCCACCGACGACGCGGACCAGGGCCGCCAGCCGAACCGGCCCCATGGGCGGTCCGGCCGAGGGGCTGGCCGATGGGAAGATCGCCGAGACCACCACGGCGTCGGCCCCCCAGGCCAGGGCCCTCCGCGCGGCGGGCAGGTCGTGCGCGGCGGCGGTCACCAGCAGGCCCCTATGCCGCAGGCCCCGCGCCTGCGCCGCAAGACGCTGGGGCAGGTGGACGCCGTCCGCCCCGATCCTCAACGCCAGGGCGGCGTCCGCGCCGATCAGCAGCTTGAGCCCCAGTGCGCGCGCAGCGGCCAGCAGGCGCCTGGCGCGGGGTTCGGCGTCGGCCGCGCCGAACGCGCGATAGACCACGGCCGCGCCCCGGGGCAGGCGGGCCATCGCGGCTTCGATCTCGGGCGTCCGCTCCGGGTCGGTGAAGAACAGCAGGGAGGGCTTCCGCGACGCGCCGCGCGCGCCTAAGGCTGCCGCCGTCCGCGCCACTGTCCAGAAGCCGCCCGAAATGACCGTCTCTCCCGCTAGCCTGACCGACGTCCTAGACCGGATCGCCCGCGCGGCGAAGGCGTCGGGCCGCGAGCCGTCCGATGTCACCCTGGTCGCGGTCTCCAAGCAGCAACCCTGGGAGAAGGTCGCGCCCATCCTGGCGGCCGGCCAGACCGTGTTCGGCGAGAACCGCGTGCAGGAGGCCATGGAGCGCTGGAGCGGGCGGCGCGACGGGGTCGAGCTGCGGCTGATCGGGCCCCTGCAGAGCAACAAGGCCAAGGAGGCGGTGGCCTTCTTCGACGTGATCGAGAGCCTGGACCGGGAGAAACTGGCCGCCGCCCTGGCCGCCGAGGTCCAGAAGCAGGGGCGCTCGCCCCGGTTCTATGTCCAGGTCAATACCGGCGAGGAGCCGCAGAAGGCCGGCGTGGTCCCCGGCGAGGCCGACGCCTTCATCGCCGCCGTCCGCGAGACCCATGGCCTGAGCGTTGAAGGCCTGATGTGCATCCCGCCCGCCGACGAGCCGCCCGGTCCGCACTTCGCCCTGCTGGCCAGGATCGCCGCGCGCAACGGCCTGGCCAAGCTCTCCATGGGCATGAGCGACGACTTCGAGACCGCCGTGCGTTTCGGCGCCACCAGCGTGCGGGTGGGCTCGGCCCTGTTCGGGGCGCGGGCGAAGTAGGGGGCCGCAACCCTCACCGTTGTCATCCTCCGGTCGTCCGAAGGGCGATCCGGGGGACCCAAGCCGAGCCAGCTAAATTCTGAGAGTCAGCTTGGGTCCCCCGGATCAGCGTTCCGCTGACCGGAGGATGACGAGCTTTGGGGGCGCTAGGCCCGCACGATGGCGATGGCGTCGCCTAGCTTGGCCTTGGCGAGCAGTTCCAGCAGGTCCTCCCGCGCCAGGGCGACGCAGCCCTGGGTGGGGGGATAGCCGGGCTTGGCCAGGTGCAGGAAGATCGCCGAGCCCAGCATGGGGACCGGCGGATCGTCGTTGTGGGCCAGGACGCAGACAAGGTCGTAGATATCGTCGTCGCGCCACATCTGCTCGGCGCTGGCCGGGTGGGGCAGCTTGACGGCGCGGTTGTAGGCCGGGTCCAGCGGGGCGTCGCACCAGCCGTCGTCGCGGGCCAGGGCCTTGGTCGGCAGGCCGGTTTCCGGCGCGTCGCCCTTGTCGGGCCGATAGAGCACGCGGCGGATGGCCCAGGTTCCAAGCGGCGAGGCGCCGTCGCCCTCACGCTTGTCCTTGGCCGCGATCACCCCGCCCATACCCAACGCGCAGGGCGCTGTCCGGCCGCCCAGATCGAAGGTTCCGTCTGACATAGCCGTGAAGATCATGGTCTGCCGGGCTTCCAAAGGTTGGCGCGCGGGGGCGATGCGGTGCATGTTCCGGCTCATGGCTCAACGCAAGACCTTACTCGTCGTGGACGACAACGAAGACCTGCGCGGCGCGATCGCCGAGCAGCTTCAACTTTCCGAGGAATTCTCGGCCATCGAGGCCGCCACCGCCAGCGCCGGCGTGAAGTCGGCGGTCGAGAATCGCCCCGACCTCATCCTGCTGGACGTAGACTTACCGGACATGAACGGCCGCGAGGCCTGCCGGCAGATGCGCGCCCAGGGCGTGACCGCCCCGATCATCATGCTGACGGCGGCCGACACGGACGACGACACGATTTCCGGGCTCGAGGCCGGCGCCAACGACTATGTGACCAAGCCCTTCAAGTTCCAGGTGCTGTTGGCCCGCATCCGCGCCCAGCTGCGCAGCCACGAACAGTCGGAAGGCGCGGTCTTCCACCTGGGGGCCTACGAGTTCCGGCCCTCGGCCAAGATGCTGGTCGACGCCAACCAGAAGAAGATCCGGCTGACGGAAAAAGAGACCAACATCCTGAAGTACCTCTACCGGGCCGGCGAGAAGCCGGTGAGCCGCGAGGAGCTGCTGGCAGAGGTCTGGGGCTATAACGCCGGGGTCACCACCCACACCCTGGAAACCCACGTCTATCGCCTGCGCCAGAAGATCGAGCCCGATCCGGGCAATGCGCGGCTGCTGCTGACCGAGGCGGGTGGCTACCGGCTGGCGCCCTAGCCGTGGCGGCGGCGAAGTGGGGATTGGCCAAGACCTTTCCCATGATGATGCTCGGGGCCCTGGTGATCGGGATGACGGTGGTGGCCGTGACCTCCTACCAGAATCGGGTCCAGAAGATCGCCGAGTCCGAGGCGGCGACCACGCCTTCGGCCACAGTGGGGCCGCCATGCCCGGTGCTGACCAAGGCGGAGTTCGACGCCCTGGAGGTGAAGCCCAAGAAGACCTTCATCTTCAACGAGGTGACCTTCGATCGCCGGTTCGGCCACGTGGAGTGCAATGTCGTCAGCGACGGTGGCGGAACCGGCTTCGCGCCGCTCTGCCAGTTCACCTCTCCGGCCGTACTCAAGGTGACCACCAAGCGGGGCGAGTTCTATTTCAAGACCGGGGTCGGCAAGCCGGTGACGGTGAGCACGCCCGGCGGGATCCCGAAGTGCGTGGTGGCGGGCAAATCGTAGGCTGACCCCAAGACTCGTCATCCTCCGGATCGTCTTTCAGACGACCGGAGGATGACGAAGGTTGGGTGCGGGGCCCCTAGAGCCCGAAGTCGGCGCTGACCGGGGCGTGGTCGCTTGGGCGTTCCCACTCGCGGACGTCGTCGTGGACCCGGGCCGCCGCCGCGCCGAGGCGGAAGGCGGCCTCGCGCAGGCCGGGCGAGATCAGGATGTGGTCCAGCCGCAGGCCGCGGTTGGAGGCGCGGAAGTCGGCCGCGCGGTAGCTCCACCAGGAGAACAGCTTCTGCGGGTCGGGCACCGCCTCGCGCACCAGGTCGGTGAAGCCCAGGCTGGCCATGAGCACGGCGAAGGCCTCCAGCTCGATGGGGGTGTGGCTGACGATCTTCGACATCTGCTTGTGGCTCCAGACGTCGAACTCGCCGGGGGCGACGTTCAGGTCGCCGACCACGGCCAGGGGGTCCTTGGGATCGCGGCGGGCCATCTCGGCGCTGAGCTTCTCATAGAAGTCCAGCTTGTGGTCGAACTTGGCGTTGATCTCGCGGTCGGGGATGTCGCCGCCGGCCGGGATGTAGAAGTTCTGCACCTCGACGCCGGCCACCCGGCCCGAGACGCAGCGGGCGTGGCCCTCGCGGCAGACGTCGAGCGGCGCCACGTCCTCGATGGGCAAGCGCGAGGCGATGGCCACGCCGTGCCAGCCCTTCTGGCCGGCGATCTTGATGTGCGGCAGGCCCATTTCCTCGAAGACGGCCCGGGGGAACTCGGCCTCCTGGCACTTGATCTCCTGCAGGCAGAGGACATCGGGCGCCTGCTCATCGACGAAGCGGGCGACCTGTTCGGCGCGCAGGCGGACGGAGTTGACGTTCCAGGTGCAGAGTCGGAGGCGCATGGATGGATCTAATATCTTTTGATTGGTCGCGTGATGGGCGCCGAAAACCGGAGTCCACTTTCGGCTATCACGCTCTAGTGGGAGCCGGGCGCAAAAGAAACGCCCGGGCACTGGAGAAGCCCGGGCGTTAGTTGTCTCTCATGCCGCCGCCGGGAGGGGATAGGTTCCGGCACGGATCAGGTCCGCGATCGCGCGAACCTCATAGTTGTATTAATGACACTTGGTCTGGGAAAAATCAAGACCAAACACGTAAGATATTGCCTGTTGTGATTGTGTCACATTTTGGCACGGCCGACGTTCTTCGGCCGCGGATCGTTGAGCACGAAGAGCGACGGGGCCAGGCCCGAGGCCGGCGCGAGGTCCACGAGCTGGATACGGGTTGAGGCGCCCTGGGCGTCGGTCACCGTCCAGCCGGCGAGCCGCAGGGGCTTGTCGGTGAAGGTCAGCGTGATCTGGCCCTCCGCCTGCTTCTTGCCGTCGCGGGCGGTGATGGAGAAGCCGTCGGCGAAGCGGGCCACCCGGCTGATCACCACCCCCTGGTCCAGGCGGACCTGGCGGGCGAGGAACAGCGACAGCGGCGTGGCCATCAGCGGATAGGACTCGAAGGTCTTCAGGCGCGCGTCGTGGATGGAGACCTTGCCCCCGTCCGACACCACCAGCAGGCCCGAGGGCGGCTCGTAGTCGAACCGCGCCTTGCCTGGGCGCTTCAGATAGAGCGCGCCGCGGGTGGTCAAGCCGCGGGGATCGGTCTGGACGAACCGGCCCTTGGCCTCGGTCAGGCCTTGCAGATAGGCGGTGGCGCGGTCGACCAGGGCCTTGTCGGCGGCCGACAGTGGGGTGGCGGCGGGCCGCTGGGCCAGGGCCGGCAGCGGCAGGGCCGCCAGGCCGATCGCCAGGGCGCGGCGGGAGAGTTGGGTCATGGTCGCTCCAGGTTCGCGGCTCGCAGGCCTACAGGGCGCTGCGGGCCTCAATAGGGCGCAACAACGGCGGAGACGAGGGCGGCGTTCCGTCAGCCCGCCCGCTCGGCCGCCGGATCGGCGTCCTCGCGAGGCGAGGACCAGATGGCGAGGGCCTCCAGCAGCTTGGCCGGTTCGATGGGCTTGCCCAGATGGTCGTCCATGCCGGCCTCGTGGCAGCGGTCGATCTGCTCGGGCAGGACATTGGCCGTCATGGCGATGATCGGGATCGAGCGGGCGCGCTCGAGGGGCAGGGCGCGGATCGCCCGGGTGGCGGTCAGCCCGTCCATCACCGGCATCTGCACATCCATCAGCACGATGTCGAAGGCGCGGCCTTGCATGGCCTCCACGGCTTCCTGTCCGTTCTCGGCGGTCTCGATCTCCAGGCCGAACGGGCCCAGCAGGGCCTGAATCAGTTCGCGGTTCACCGCCACGTCCTCCACCAGCAGCAGGCGCAGCGGGCGCTCCAGAGTCTCGGCGGCCTGGATCTGGGGTTCTCCGGCCACCGGCTCGTCGGTGCGCGGCAGGACCAGCTCGAACCAGAAGGTCGACCCCGCGCCCGGGGTGGAGGTGGCGCCGATCGCGCCGCCCATCAGCTCGACGGTGCGCTTGCAGATGGCCAGGCCCAGGCCCGTGCCGCCGTACTGGCGCGAGACCGAGGCGTCGGCCTGGGTGAAGCGTTCGAACAGGTGCTCGATCTGGTCGTCGCGCAGGCCGATGCCGGTGTCGGCGACCTCGATGCGCAGGCGGGCGCAATCGCCCGGCGCGGCGGTCTGGCGCACGGTGACGGCGACGCCGCCCTGGGCGGTGAACTTGATGGCGTTGGAAACGAAGTTCAGCAGCACCTGGCGGATGCGGCCGGCGTCGCCCAGCAGGGGCAGAAGCTGGCCCTCGGTGTTGACGGTGAGGGTCAGGCCCTTGGCCTGGGCCTGCTCGCTCATCAGGGCGGCCATGGCGCGGGCCGGGGCGGCCGGATCGAAGGGCCGGGCCTCCACCTCGACGGCGCCCGCCTCCAGCTTGGAGAAGTCGAGCACACTGTTGACCAGCTCCAGCAGCGAACCGCTGGCCTCGTGGATCAGGCTCACGTGGCGCACATCGTCACCGGCCAGGCGCGGCGAGGCGCGCAGGACGCCCGAGAAGCCGATGATGGCGTTGAGCGGGGTGCGCAACTCGTGGGTCATGTTGGCCAGGAAGTCGGACTTGGCCGCGGCGGCCTCCTCGGCGCGGCGGCGGGCCTCCTTGAGCTCGGTCTCCATCTGCTTGCGGGTGTCGATGTTGCGCGAGACCGAAACCACCTGCGGCGGAGCGGTGGGGTCGTCGGTGGCCACCAGGCAGAAGGTGGTCTCCACCCACATGACCGCGCCGTCCTTGCGGACGATCCGGTATTCCAGGGTGACCTTGCCCGGCCCGGCGGCCATGTCGGCGATGGCCTTGGGCAGCCAGATGGCGTCGTCTGGGTGCAGGTAGGTGTAGGTGGGGGTTTCGAATAGCTCCTGGGCCGTGTAGCCGGTGGCCGCCTCGATGCTGGGCGACAGATAGATTCGCCGCCCGTCCAGGCCCGAGAGGGCGATCACGTCGGTGAGGTTGTCGGCCAACATCCGGTACTGGCCGTCGCTCTCGGCGAGCTTGCGCTGGGCCTCGTTGAAGTTGCTGCGCGCCTTCAGCATCTGCATGGCGCCGTCGCCGGAGAACAGCAGGCCAAGGACCAGGAAGGGGACGATGAGGGCGAGGTCCAGATTCAGGGGATTGGGGGCGAAAGCGAGAATCGCCAGCATCAGGGCGCCGGGCGCCATCCCGCCGGCCACCAGCCCCATGCGCGACTGAAAGGCGTGGGTCTGGGCGTGGTAGATCACCGCCAGCCAGACGGCGACGGCGGCCGCGGCGTTCTCAGGGCGACCTGAGGACCACAGGGCGGCGCCGAACACGATCCACCAGCAGGTCACGATCAGCAGGCAGGCGACGTAGTTGAGGCGCAGCCCCGTTCCGGCCGCTTCGCCCGCGAACTGCCGCCGGGTGACGAAATAGCACCAGGTCTCGCCGGCGATGATCCCCGCGCCCCACAGAGAGCAGAACCAGATCGGCAGGCTCATGGCGCCCACCGCGCCCACCGCGACGGCGATGACCATTCGCAGCGCGACGCCCCGGTGGACGGCGGCCGCAAGCCCGTCGAGCCCGTCGTCCAGCAGACTGGTCACGCTTGCGGTTCCCCCCGCTCGTCATTGGTCCGGATCATGGACCATGCCGTCTTGAGACGGAGTTACCGGCGCTCATCAACCCATTGGGGATTCACGCGTTGACTCCGCATGGACGCTTCGGGGACACAGGCGCCGGTGGCGCGGGCCGATGATTTCCTGACCGGTGGCGGGGAAATGGGCGGCCACGTGCGCAGCCACGACTGGTCCCGCTCGCCGTTGGGCCCCTTGAGCGGCTGGCCGCAGAGCCTGCGCACCGCCGCCAGCATCATGTTGAACTCCGCCCACCCGATGTTCCTGGCCTGGGGGCCGTCGCTGGTCTTCATCTACAACGACGCCTACGCCCCGTTCCTGGGGATCAGGCACCCGGACGCGCTGGGCCACCCCTTCGAGGCGATCTGGAGCGAGATCTGGGGCGACCTCGCCCCGCTGATCGGCGAGGCGCTCTCCGGCCGGGCCACATGGTCGGAGGACCTGCACCTGGTGATGCTGCGCAACGGCTATCCCGAGGACACCTGGTACACCTTCTCCTACAGTCCCATCCGCGACGAGAGCGGCGGGGTGGGCGGCCTGTTCTGCGCCTGCACCGAGACCACGGCCAAGGTGCGGGCGGAGCGGCGGTTGAGCTTCCAGGTCGAGCTGGCCGAACGCCTGCGGGCGGCGGCGAGCGACGGCGAGATCCGGCGCGTCGCCTCGGCCCTACTGAGCGACCGGCTTGGCGCCGACCGGGCCGGCTACAAGGAGTTCGATCCCGACGGCGAGCATTTCGAGATCGACGACGGCTGGCGCCACGACGGCCTGCCGCCGATCTCCGGGCGCCACGCGCTCAGCGACTTCGGGGCCGAGGCCGCCGAGGCCGTTCGGGCCGGGCGGACCCTGCGGGTGGCCGACGTGGCGGCCGATCGCCTGACCCGCGACGCCGTCGCGGCCTTCGCCCCCCTGAAGGTCCGCGCGGTGCTGATGGTCCCGCTGATGCGCGATGGGCGCATCGTGGCCGCGGTGTCGGCCCATATGGCGCGACCGCGCCGCTGGACGGACGATGACGAGGCCCTGGTCGCCGCGGTGGTCGACCAGGGCTGGCAGGCTCTGGAGCGACGGCGAGGCGAGGCCCGGCTGCGGCTGCTGATCAACGAGCTGAACCACCGGGTGAAGAACACGCTCGCCACTGTGCAGTCGATCGCCAGCCACACCCTGCGCGGCGCAATTTCGCCGCAGGACGTGCGGGTGGACTTCGAGGCGCGGATCCTGTCGCTGTCGCGGGCCCACGACGTCCTGACCCGGCGCACCTGGGCGGGCGCCGACCTGGGTGAGATCGCCGCGGCCACCCTGGAGCCCTTCGCCGGACGCGGCGACGCGCGCGTGCTGCGACAGGGGCCCGAGGTCGGGGTCTCGCCGCGGGAGGCGCTCGCCATTTCCATGGCCCTACACGAACTGGCCACCAACGCGGCCAAGTATGGGGCGCTCAGCACGGCCGACGGCCGGGTGAGCATAGAATGGGACGTGGTGCGCGGCCCACGCTCGCGCCGCCTACGGCTGACCTGGACCGAGACCGGCGGGCCGCCGGTGACGCCGCCGCCACGGCGCGGCTTCGGGACGCGGCTGATCGAGCGTGGCCTGGCCCGCGAACTGAACGGTTCGGCCCATGTCGCCTTCCCGCCCGAGGGCGTGATCTGCACGGTCGAGGCGGTGCTCGAGCCCGAGGCGGGCTAGTCGCCGGGATGCCAAAAGTCTGATTTCGACAGGCTGAAGCTTGGTGAATCTACGCGTCAATCGGCGCGTGATTTCGATGACACCGGTATCAATTCGCGCCGGCGGGGTAACTTGCCGCGTTAAGCTTGTGCCCTCGATTATTCATACTTATCACCGGCCGGACACCGCCCGCGACGCCCCCCTTCGGCGGGCCGTGGGCCTTTGTGATGGCGTGGGAATAAGAGGGGCGAAGCCTAGATGGGCAAGGCCATTCCGGGGCTCGACCAAGCTCCGACCAAGCATGCGGGCCTGTTGGCCTGGGTAAACAGAGTCGCGGCGATGACCCAGCCGGACCGAGTCCACTGGTGCGACGGCTCGGACGCCGAGTGGGCGGCGCTGACCGCCGAAATGGTGAAGGCGGGCACGCTTAAACCGCTGAATCCCGAGACGCGGCCCAACAGCTTCCTGGCGCTTTCGGACCCCAAGGACGTGGCCCGGGTCGAGAGCCGCACCTTTATCTGCTCCAAGGATCCCGCCGACGCGGGTCCGACCAACAATTGGCTCGACCCCGACGAGATGCGGGCCGATCTGGAAAACCTCTTCGAAGGCTGCATGCGCGGCCGGACCATGTATGTGGCGCCGTTCTGCATGGGGCCGCTGGGCTCGAAGATCTCCGCCCTGGGCGTCGAGATCACCGACTCGCCCTATGTCGCCATCTCGATGCGGGTGATGACCCGGATGGGCCAGAGCGCGCTGGACGAGCTGGGCGAGGACGGCTTCTTCGTCCCGGCCCTGCACTCCGTCGGCGCGCCGCTCGCGCCGGGCCAGGCCGACGTCGCCTGGCCCTGCAACGATATCAAGTACATCGTCCATTTCCCCGAGGCCCGCGAGATCTGGTCCTACGGCTCGGGCTATGGCGGCAACGCCCTGCTGGGCAAGAAGTGCTATGCCCTGCGCATCGCCTCGGTGATGGCCCGCGACGAGGGCTGGCTGGCCGAGCACATGCTGATCCTGAAGCTGACCTCGCCCACCGGCGCGGTTCGCTACGTGGCCGCCGCCTTCCCCAGCGCCTGCGGCAAGACCAACATGGCCATGCTGCAGCCCACCATCCCCGGCTGGAAGGCCGAGACGATCGGCGACGACATCTGCTGGATGCGGTTCGGGGACGACGGCCGGCTCTACGCCATCAATCCCGAGGCCGGCTTCTTCGGCGTGGCTCCCGGCACCGGGCACGCCACCAACCACAACGCGGTCGAGGCCCTGCACGCCAACACCGTCTTCACCAACGTGGCCCTGACCCCCGACGGCGACGTCTGGTGGGAAGGCCTGACCGACACCGCGCCGGAGGGCCTGACCGATTGGAAGGGCCAGGCCTGGACCCCCGGCGGCGAGCCTGCGGCCCATCCCAACGCCCGCTTCGCGGTGCCGGCCGACCAGTGCCCGGTGATCGCCGACGAGTGGGACGATCCGGCCGGCGTGCCGATCTCCGCCATCCTGTTCGGCGGCCGCCGCGCCAGCGCCGTGCCGCTGGTGACCGAGGCCTTCGACTGGGCGCACGGCGTGTTCCTGGCCTCCAATGTCGCCTCGGAAGGCACGGCGGCGGCGGAGAACAAGGTGGGCGAGCTGCGCCGCGACCCCTTCGCCATGCTGCCCTTCTGCGGCTACAACATGGGCGACTATTTCGGCCACTGGCTGAAGGTCGGCGCCGCCGCCGACCCCGCCAAGCTGCCGCGCATCTATTTCGTGAACTGGTTCCGTAAGGGCGCCGACGGCAAGTTCCTGTGGCCGGGCTACGGCGAGAACAGCCGGGTGCTGAAATGGATCGTCCAGCGGCTGGAGGGCGAGGCCGAGGCGGTCGACACCCCCATCGGCCGCCTGCCGACCAAGGAGAGCCTGGACTTGTCGGGGCTGAACCTGGCCGACGCGGCGCTCTCCACCCTGCTCTCGGTGGACGCCGAGGTCTGGGCCGAGGAGGCCTCCCTGATCCCGGACGCCTACCGCAAGTTCGGCGACCGCCTGCCCAAGGAACTTTGGGCCCAGTACGAGGCGCTCAACCAGCGTCTGGGCGCGCGCGCGGCGGCGGAGTAGCTGCAGGTCCTGGTACAAAGGCAGAACATCCGCTAGCTTTCTCGTGGGAGGAGGCTGGATGACGCGTCTGTTGGCGACCAAGAGGGCGCGCAATCTTCGTCGCGGTCAGACCCGGGCCGAGGCCTATCTGTGGCAGGCGCTGCGTGATCGCCGGCTCGGTGGATGGAAGTGGCGACGTCAGGTTCCCTGCGGCTCGTTCATCGCCGACTTCCTGTGCGTTGAGGCGGGTCTGGTCGTCGAGCTCGATGGCGGGCAACACGGTGAGGCAATCGAATATGACGCACGGCGGTCGGCGTATCTCGCGAAGCTTGGGCTGCGCGTGATCCGCTTCTGGAACAGCTCCGTGCTAGAAGGCCGGTCGGATGTTTGCGACGCGATCTACGCGGCTTGTGGCGCTGACGCGCCCTCGCTTCGCTCGCCCTCACCCTGCCCTCTCCCGCAAGCGGGAGAGGAAGAGGTTTGATCTGCGGCTTGTTCTCTACCCTCTCCCGCTTGCGGGAGAGGTGGCCCGAAGGGTCGGTGAGGGCGAGCGGAGCGAGGACGGCGAAGCCGTCTGACTAAGGCGCGGCGCCTACCAGCACTTCGCGCTTGCCGGCGTGGTTGGCGGGGCTGACCACGCCTTCCTGCTCCATGCGCTCGATGAGCGAGGCGGCGCGGTTGTAACCCACCTGCAGGCGGCGCTGGACATAGCTGGTGGAGGCCTTGCGGTCGCGGGTGACCACGGCGACGGCGCGGTCGTAGAGATCGTCGCCCGAGCCGCCACCCTCGTCGCCGAAGCCCCCTTCGCCGTCCTCGTCCTCATCGCCGCCGGCGGTGACGTCCTCGAGGTACTGGGGCTCGCCCTGGCTGCGCAGGAACTTGGCCACCGACTCCACCTCCTCGTCGGAGACGAAGGGGCCGTGCAGGCGGGTGATGCGCCCGCCGCCGGCCATGTAGAGCATGTCGCCCTGGCCCAGCAGCTGCTCGCCGCCCTGTTCGCCCAGGATGGTGCGGCTGTCGATCTTGGAGGTGACCTGGAAGCTGATCCGGGTCGGGAAGTTGGCCTTGATGGTGCCGGTGATCACGTCCACCGACGGGCGCTGCGTCGCCATCACCAGGTGGATGCCGGCGGCCCGGGCCATCTGGGCCAGGCGCTGGACGGCGCTTTCGACCTCCTTGCCGGCCACCATCATCAGGTCGGCGACCTCGTCGATCACCACCACCAGATAGGGCATGGGCTTGGGATCGATCCGCTCGCTCTCGTAGATCGGCCGGCCGTTGTCGTCGAAGCCGGTCTGGACGGTGCGTTCGAAGTGTTCGCCCTTGGCCGAGGCCTCCTTGGCGCGCTCGTTATAGGAGGCGACGTTGCGCACCCCGATCTTCGACATCAGGCGGTAGCGGTCCTCCATCTCGCGCACGGTCCACTTAAGCGCGACGATGGCCTTCTTGGGGTCGGTGACGACGGGCGCCAGCAGGTGCGGGATGCCGTCATAGACGCTGAGCTCCAGCATCTTCGGGTCGATCATGATGAACCGGCACTGCTCGGGGGGCAGGCGGTAGAGGATCGACAGGATCATGGCGTTGACGCCCACCGACTTGCCGGAGCCGGTGGTGCCGGCGATCAGCAGGTGGGGCATCTTCGACAGGTCGGCGATATAGGGCTCGCCGCCGATATTCTCGCCCAGCGCCATGGGTAGGGCCTGGGTCGAGCGCTCGTATTCGGCGCTGGCCAGCAGGTCGCGGAGATAGACGGTCTCGCGCCGCGCATTGGGCAGCTCGATGCCGATGGCGTTGCGGCCGGGCACCACGCTGACGCGGCAGGCGGCGACGGACATGGAGCGGGCGATGTCGTCGCTGAGCGCCACCACCCGAGCCGACTTCACCCCGGCGGCCGGGACCAGCTCATAGAGGGTGACCACCGGGCCGGGACGGATCTGGTCGATGGCGCCGCGCACGCCGAACTCGGCGAGCACGCTTTCCAGCAGCTGGGCGTTCTGGCGCAGGGCCCCCTCGTCGAAGGCCGAGGCGCGGGGCTTGGGCTTGGCCAGCATGGCCAGCTCCGGCAGGGCGAAGCCGCCCGGCTTGACGAAGTCGAAGGCGCCCTGGGCCTCGCGCTGCTCGCGGCCGGAATCCTTGGGGCCGGCCTTGGGGGCCTTGATCGCGACGGGCGCGGTCAGCAGCTCAGCGGCGGGCGCCGGCGCCGGGGGAAGCGGATCGGCCAGGGACGAGGCGGGAATCCCCTCACCCTTGGCGGCGCGGGCGCGGCGGGCCACCGAGGGGCGGGCCTCGGCCTTGGCCGGCGGCGGGGCCGGGCGCTTCTGGGTGGCCTCGCGGATCCAGAGCAGGGCGGCGGCGAGCTCGTCGCGGCGCACGCCGATGGCGTAGCCCAGGCCGGTGGCGGCCGCGGCGGCCAGCAGGCCCGCCGAGAGCACGGTTCCGAGCGGCACGTGGGCGTAGGCGAAGACACCGGCCAGGCCGCGCAGCAGGCCGTCTCCCCAGAATCCGCCCAGGCCCTTGGCCAGCGGCCAGGCGGCCGGCGGGGCGGGGGCCGAGAGCAGTCCGGCCAGCGCCAGGACCCCCAGGGCGCCCACGAAGGCGCGCAGCCGCACCAGGCCGCGGGTCTGGTCGGGCTGGGGCGAGGCGGCGCGATAGAGGCCGAACAGCACCATCAGCAGAGCGGCGACCCCGGCGGCCAGGCCTAGGGACTGCATGCCCGCGTCGGCGGCGGCGGCTCCGGGGCCGCCCAGGGCGTTGAGCGGGGCGACGGCCGAGGCGGCGTTCAGGCTGGGATCGGCGGCGTTGTAGGTGACGAGGGCGACGGCGAAGGCCAGGCCGGCGGCGGCGATCAGCCCGCCTCTGAGCCGCGCGGTGGTCGGATGGGTCCAGGCGAGGCCCGCGATGTGCAGCCCCAACTCCAAACCCGTTTTCCGCGCCATCCGCGCCATGCCGCCGCTCCCCGTTCTGGAAACGCCATATCTGCGGCCTAGAGGGTTAAGAGGCGTTTACTCTGCCGTGACGAGAGTGCGGCCTTTTCGCAGCTTTCCTGCGCGCGATCGCCGCCGAAACCGGCGTCCACTTTCGGCTATCGCGCTGTCGCCGATTGTGGCCGGGCCCAGAGCCGATTAGGTTCGCGGCCATGTGGAGCATGCCTCAAAGCGCCCTGCGGGTCGTGGCCGTGATTATCGCCGTCTGCGCCGTCAGCGGTTTCGCGCTGGGCCTTCGCAACGTGCCCGACAAGCCGCGGCTGCCCGGCGAATCGGCGGGCGGAGCGGCCTCGGCCCTCGAAGCCACCGACGCCCAGCCGGTGGGCGAGCTGCTGGTCACCGATCCGCCGCCTCCCCCGCCCGAGGAAAAGGCCGACGAAGAGGACACCACCGAGAAGACCGAGGAAGTCCGCGCCGCCGAGATGGCCAGGCTGGAGGCCGAGGCCAAGGCGCTCGCCGCCGCCAAGGCCGCCGCCGCGCCCAAGGCGCCGGCGCCGGAGGACAAGGTCGGCGACCTGATCGAGGCGCTGCCGCCGCCGCCGGAACAGCCGCCCTACTGACGGTCCAAAAACAATCGTCATCCTCCGGGCTCGCGAAGCGAGATCCAGGAGACCCAAGCCGATTCCGCCAAGTCCTGAGAGTCAGCCGCCAGCGTCCCCCGGATCGTCTTTCAGACGACCGGAGGATGACGAGCGTTGGGAATGCGGCTCGTCTTACCGATAGCTCTTCGGCTTGACGCCGTTGGCCGCGAAGTGGGCCAGCATGCGGTTCCAGGCGTCTGCGGCGGCCGTGGCGTCGTAGCTGGCGCGGTAGTCGGCGTGGAAGCCGTGCTGGCTGTCCGGATAGAGCACCAGGTCGGACCTGGCCTTCTTGGCCGCGACCAGGGCCGCCCGCATGGCCTCGACGTCGCTGACCGGGATGCCGCCGTCCTTGCCGGCATAGAGGCCGAGCACCGGGGCGCCCAGCTGGCCGACCACCTGCAGCGGCCAGGTGCGGTTGGGCTCGCCCAGGAACTCGCCGGGCTTGGGGGCCGACAGGCGGCCGTACCAGGCCGCGCCAGCCTTGAGATCCTTGAACCGGGCCGAGGACAGCCAGACGATGGCTCCGCCCCAACAGAAGCCGGTCATGGCGATCTTGCCCTTGTCGGCGTATTTCTGGGCCTTGATGAAGGTGAGCGTCGCGGCGACGTCGCCCATGATCTGGGGTTCGGAGGCGTCGCCCACGATCTTTCGGATCTCGGCGAAGTTGGCGACCTTGGACGGGTCGCCCTGGCGCACGAAGAGGTCCGGCGAGATCGCCACATAGCCCAGCTTGGCAAGCCTGCGACAGACGTCGCGGACGTACTCGTGCAGGCCGAAGACCTCGGGGATCACCACCACCACGGGGAAGCGGCCCTTGGCGTCCGGCCGGGCGACGAAGGCGGGGATGGCGCGGTCGGGGGTCTCGACCATCACCATCTCGGTGACCAGGCCGGCGGCGTCGGTGACGATGGGTTCGGCCTGCGCGGAGCGGGCGGCGAGCGCGTAGCTCGCCAGCACGGCAGCAGCGAGCCCGCGGCGGGAAAGGTGGAAATCCTCGGGTTCGGCGCCTTCCGGCCGGGTGGGGGTGAGCACGACCATGACCAGTGACCTCTTGCGGTAAGCGCCTCCATTTGCGTCCGGCGGGGCGGCGGAGTCAAAGGCGCGTTGGGGCCGCATTGGGCCGGTGGCGGCTCAAGCGGGGGCCGCGCGCCGCAGGGTCAGATTGATCCGCCCACCCCCCGGAATCAGCCGCGAGGACCCGGGCAGGATCCGATCCACCCCGTGATGGATCAGCCGCGCCTCCCCGGCCAGCAGGCAGACGTCGCCCGAGGCCAGCCGCACGGAACGCGTGGGATCGCCGCGCTTCAGGCCCCCGACCCGGAACACCGCCGTGTCGCCCAGCGAGACCGAGAGCACGGGGAAACCAAAGTCGGCCTCGTCGCGGTCCTGGTGCAGGCTCATCCGCGCCTGCGCGTCGTAGAAATTGACCAGGCAGGCGTCGGGCGGGGTCTTGGGATCGGCGAGTTCGGCCCAGAGATCCAGCAGGGCCTGGGGGATGTCGGGCCAGGGCGCGCCGGTGGTCGGATGGCGCGGCTCGTAGCGGTAGCCGGAGGCGTCGGTGGTCCAGCCGAGCGCCCCGAAGCTGGTCATGGCCACGCTCATCGGCTTGCCGCCCGGGGTCACCTGACGGACGAAGGGGGCGGCCTGGACCCGGGCCATGACTTCGTCCAGCAGGGCTTGCTGGGCGGGTAGGTCCAGGGCGCCGGGCAGCAGGCGCAAACCGATGGTCGAAGCAGGGCTCATCAGGGTCCATATAGGGGCGATGGACGGTATTTCGCTCATGAAGCCGCTGCGATGGCGAGCTTTGACCGACGGCGAGCGGCGGCTTTCGGACGAGGTGTTCGGCGCGGCCCTGGCCCTGGCCCGCATCCGCATCTTCAGCATCCCGATCTGGAACCGGCCATTCGTCCCCAACGGGCGGCTGGTGGTGTGGCCGGCCATGGGCGCCTATGCCGACTTTTCTCAGGCGCCGCTGTGGATCCGCTCGGTGCTGGTGCACGAACTGGTCCACGTCTGGCAGGCCCAGTCCGGGGTCAACCTGCCGCTGGCCAAACTGCGCTGCGGGGACGGTCCGGCGTCCTATGCCTATGATCCGACCGACGGTCGGGAATTTTCCGCGTTGAATATCGAGCAGCAAGCCATGGTGGTGCAGCATTCCTACCTGGCGCGCCGGGGCGGGGCCGCGCCTCATTCCGCGCCAGCTTATGCAAGGATTCTAGAAGCTTGGCCGAACATCGATCCATCAAGCCCCCGCATTGATTAGGGTCATTACCCTTGTAGGGGGCGCGGGCGATCCCATATCGCGACTCGACGCCGGTTTCCCCGTGGGTTAACCGGCCGAGCCCTTATTCGAACCGGGGACGTTGAGAAGAAACGGGGTGCTTCATCCGAAGGCCCTTCAGACGGCGTCCGCCATTCAGGAGCGAGCAAGACTCGATATGAGCAAGATCATCGGCATCGACCTGGGCACGACCAATTCGTGCGTGGCCATCATGGACGGCAAAACGCCCAAAGTGATCGAGAACGCCGAAGGCGTACGCACCACCCCTTCGGTGGTGGCCTTCTTGGAGGACGGGGAACGCCTCGTCGGCCAACCGGCCAAACGCCAGGCCGTGACCAATCCGTCCAACACCCTTTTCGCCATCAAGCGGCTGATCGGCCGCAACTACAACGATCCGGTGGTCGAAAAAGACAAGCACATGGTGCCCTACGAGATCGTCAAGGGTCCCACGGGCGACGCCTGGGTCAAGGCCCAGGGCAAGGACTATTCGCCCCAGCAGGTCTCCGCCTTCATCCTGCAGAAGATGAAGGAAGCGGCCGAGCAGCACCTGGGCGAAAAGGTCGAGAAGGCCGTCATCACGGTCCCGGCCTATTTCAACGACGCCCAGCGCCAGGCCACCAAGGACGCGGGCAAGATCGCCGGGCTTGAGGTCCTGCGCATCATCAACGAACCCACCGCCGCGGCGCTCGCCTACGGGCTGGAGAAGAACGAAGGCAAGAAGATCGTCGTCTACGACCTGGGCGGCGGCACCTTCGACGTCTCGATCCTGGAGATCGGCGACGGCGTCTTCGAGGTGAAGTCCACCAACGGCGACACCTTCCTGGGCGGCGAGGACTTCGACCTGCGGATCGTCGACTACTTGGCCGACGAGTTCAAAAAGGAAACCAGCGTTGACCTGCGCAAGGACAAGCTGGCCCTGCAGCGCCTGAAGGAAGAAGGCGAAAAGGCCAAGAAGGAGCTCTCCTTCACGGCCCAGTACGAGGTGAACCTGCCCTTCATCTCGATGAACGCCTCGGGCCCGCTGCACCTGAACATCAAGCTGTCGCGCTCCAAGCTGGAGGCCCTGGTCGAGGACCTGGTCGCCAAGACCGTCGGTCCTTGCGAGCAGGCGCTGAAGGATGCGGGCATGAAGAAGTCCGACATCGACGAAGTGATCCTGGTCGGCGGCATGACCCGCATGCCCAAGGTCGTGGAGACGGTGAAGGAGTTCTTCGGCCGTGAGCCGCACACCGGCGTGAACCCGGACGAGGTCGTGGCGCTGGGCGCCGCGGTCCAGGCCGGCGTGCTGCAAGGCGACGTCAAGGACGTGCTGCTGCTGGACGTGACCCCGCTGACCCTGGGCATCGAGACCCTGGGCGGCGTCTTCACCCCGCTGATCGAACGCAACACCACCATCCCGACCAAGCGCTCCCAGACCTTCTCCACCGCCGACGACAACCAGTCGGCCGTGACGATCCGGGTGTTCCAGGGCGAGCGGCCCATGGCGGCCGACAACAAGATGCTGGGTCAGTTCGACCTGGTCGGCATCCCGCCGGCCCCGCGCGGCGTGCCCCAGGTCGAGGTCACCTTCGACATCGACGCCAACGGCATCGTGAACGTTTCGGCCCGCGACAAGGCCACGGCCAAGGAGCAGTCGATCCGCATCCAGGCCAATGGCGGGCTCTCCGACGCCGACATCGACAAGATGGTCAAGGAAGCCGAGTCCAACAAGGCCGAGGACGAGAAGCGCAAGGCCCTGGTGGAAGCCAGGAACCAGGCCGAGGCGGTGATCCACTCGACCGAGAAGGCGCTGGCCGAGCACGGCGACAAGATCGTCGGCCCGGACAAGGACGCTATCGAGACGGCGCTCACCGACCTGAAGTCGGCGCGCGAGGGTGACGACGCCGAGGCGATCGCCGCCAAGACCCAGACCCTCATCCAGGCTTCGATGAAGCTGGGTGAGGCCATGTACGCGGCCCAGCAGGGCGGCGGCGCGGCCGGGGATCAGCCGGAAGCCTCGGGCGACGACGTGGTCGACGCCGAGTTCGAGGAAGTCGGCGACGACGACGACCAGAAGAAGTCGGCGTGACGTTTCGCCCCATGGGCGCTTTCCGCAGGCCTTGCGAGAAGGCGCCCTTGGGGCGTCCGTCCATTTGCGCGGAGAGCTCGGTTGGACCAGACCTTGCAGCGATGCTCGCGCCCACCCACCTCATTCACACAGATCAATTTGAACGCCTGACATAAGATGCGGGATTATTACGACATCCTGGGCGTAGCCCGAGGCGCGGACGACGCGGCCCTGAAGGCCTCCTTCCGCAAGCTGGCCATGGAACATCACCCTGACCGCAATGGCGGCTGCGGTGAGGCCGAGGGCCGATTCAAGGAAATCAACGAGGCCTATTCCGTCCTCTCCGATCCACAGAAGCGTGCGGCCTACGATCGCTACGGCCACGCCGGGGTCAACGGCGCCAATGGCGGCGGCGGAAACGGCCAGTTCCACGACGTGAACGACATCTTCAACGAGGTGTTCGGCGACGTCTTCGGCGACATGTTCGGCGGTCGCGGCCGTCAGCGCGGCGGCCCGGCCCGGGGCCAGGACCTGCGCTACGACCTGGAGATCACGCTGGAGCAGGCCTATGCCGGCTCCGAGGTCGAGATCACCGTCCCGGCCTCCATCACCTGCGAGACCTGCGAGGGGTCGGGCGCCAAGCCCGGCTCCAGCCCGACGGTCTGCGGCAGCTGCGGCGGCGCGGGCCGCGTGCGCGCCAGCCAGGGCTTCTTCTCCATCGAGCGGGCCTGCCCGCGCTGCGGCGGCTCCGGCCGCCTGGTGCTGGACCCCTGCGAGGACTGCCACGGCCACGGCCAGGTGCGGAAGGAACGCGTCCTGCAGGTGCGCATCCCGGCCGGCGTGGACGACGGCGCCCGGATCCGGCTGGCCGGCGAGGGCGATGCGGGCGCGCGCGGCGGATCGCGCGGCGACCTTTACATCTTCCTGTCGGTGAAGCCGCACGAACTGTTCGACCGCGACGGCCTGGACCTGCTCTGCACGGTGCCGGTGCCGATGTACGTGGCGGCGCTCGGCGGCGACATCGAGGCCCCCTGCCTGATGGGCGGCGAGAACTGCGACGGCGAATGCCGCATCGAGGTCAAGGTGCCCGAGGGCTCCCAGACCGGCCGCACCGTGCGCCTGAAGGGCAAGGGCATGCCCTCCCTCCGCTCGCGCGAACGCGGCGACCTGGTGGTGGAGCTGTTCGTCGAGACCCCGAGCAAGCTCAGCGCCCGCCAGAAGGAGCTGATGCGCGAACTGGCCGAGCTCTCCGGCGAGCAGCAGCACCCCAAGTCCGCCAACTTCATCGGCAAGGCCAAGCGCTTCTGGGAAGACGTGACCAGCGCCTAGGGCGAGCTTGAGGTGGCCGCCTGGACGGCGGCGCCTACGTCCTCTGGATCAGGCCGCGACCCGGGCGCGGATCAGCTTGATGGCCTCGTGGGCCGAGAGCACGGCGCCCTCCTGCCAGGCGTTGAGATAGCTCATGTGCTCGCCGGCGAAGAGGAACGGCCCGTCCGGCTTGCAGAGCAGGGCGTAGGCGTGCGCTCGCTGGGACTCCTGCCATCCGACCGCCGCGGCCTCGGCGAATTCCGTCTGGGCCCAGCAGACCGTGACCGGTCTGGCCAGTTCGCGACCGCGGCCGGGATGGAATTTCTCGATCACCCGGCGGCAGATCTCGAAGCGCTCCTCGAAGGGCAGGGCGGCGAATCGCCCCGGCGCGACGGGCGACGAGAAGCCGATGGAATAGGCGCCCACCAGGATGCCGGTCTTCTCCGAGAGCCCGCCGGAGGGATACCAGACCGTCTCGTTGATCTCGTCGGTCCAGCCCAGGCCGCCGAACTGGAAGTCGTCCTGCTCCCAGAACCGGCGGGTCTCGAAGGCGACCTTGGTCCCGCTGAAATAGCCCCGCGCCCCATCGGCGACGGCGGCCTTGACCGGTGGCGAGAAGTCCGAGGGGATCTTGGCCAGGACCGGCAGGGGCAGGGTGCAGATGACGTGGTCGGCGTCCAGGACCCGCTCGGCGGCGCCCTCCGTGTAGGTGATCCTCGCGCCGGCTCCCGCGCGGCGAATGGCCTGGATCCGGCAGCCCAGCCGCACGGCGGGCTTCACCCGCTCGTAGAGGGCGTAAGCGATCCGGTCCATGCCGCCCACCGGCTGCAGCATGGTCGCCTGCATGTCGGCGAACTCCTCGAACAGCAGGCTGACCCCCCAGAACCTCGCCTGGGCCATGTCGCTGAGGCGCAGGGGCGGGGCGTTCACCGGCGCCTGCAGGTAGGCGCCGGGATGGGTGGAGAACAGCGCGCGGTCGGAGCCGGCATAGGTCTTGTTGCGGTCGAGCGCCCCGTAGGCCGAGAGATAGGCCATCAGCCGTTCGCGATCGACGCCGGTCAGTTCGCGGTCCAGGGCCCGGCGGTCGATGGCCTTGGCCAGGAGTTCGGAAAACGCGCCGCGCGTGTCGTTGGTCGCCTGGCCGTTGGTGACCACCTGGCCGTTGAAGTCGAGCTTGGCGGCGCGATTGGCGTTGACCATCACCTCCAGCGGCACGCCCAGGTCGCGGCAATAGGCCAGCACGGCGTGATGCGATTGCGGGATGCGGCCGGGGCCGGCGTTGAAATAGTGGTTGGGCTCGCGGGCCCAGTCGACCACCTGGTCCGGACGGCCGAGCTGGCGCACGGTGTCGCCGCCGCGGATGGTCCAGCTGCGCCCACCGGGGCGGTCCAGGGCCTCCAGGACGGTGACCTCGTAGCCGGCCTTGCGCAACTCGAGCGCCGAGACCAGGCCCGCGACCCCGCCGCCCAGCACCGCCACCTTGATGCCGCGCCCGGAGCCGGCCGGCAGCTCCGGCGGCCCCGCATAGGCCGGCGAGGCCGCCAGCAGCCCGAGCGCCTGCATGGCGGTGAAAACCGCGCCATAGCCGCCGGCGCGGCCGAGCGCGGTGAGGAAAGTCCGACGCGAAACACCCATGAAACGCCCCCGCCCTTGGATGGCGCGTCAGGCGCCAGCCGTCGATCATCCGGAAATCCGGCTCAGCCGTCCAGCAGCGCCCCGATCTCAGGCCAGCGATAGCTGACCTCATAGGTCACGCCCCCGGGGCCGGCCTCGCGGCGGGGGGCCTCGGCCTGGCCGCCGAGGTGCTCGTAGAAGCCTCGCGCCGGGATGTTGTCGCGCAGCACCGAGATCAACAGGGAGGTGGCGCCATTGGCCGCGAACACGCGGGCGATGGACGAGACCAGCCGCCGGCCGGTCCCCTGGCCCTGGGCGGTCTTCAGGAGGTAGAGGGTGGTGATCTCCGCCTCGCCAAGCCGCCGGGCGCGGGAGGGGCCGCCGGCCACATAGCCCACCAGGCCCTGGCGGTCGGCGGCGGCCAGGGTCGCCTCGTGTTCGCCGGGGCGCAGCAGGCTCATCCGGAAGCGCCGGGTGTGCACGCCGGGCGACAGCCGGGCCAGGTAGGAGTCGGGCAGCAGGCCGCGATAGGTCTCGCGCCAGGAGGCCACATGGATGCGGGCCAGGTCCTCGGCGTCGTCGGGTCCAGCGGGGAAGATGACGTGGGTCAAGCGCAGCTCCTCACTCAAACCACAGCTTGGGAGTCCGGCGGCTAGGTTCAAGGGGTCTGTGGGGGCTGACGCGCGCGGCGGGCGCCGCTAGGCTCACGGCGACGCATGAACGCCCAGACCCCCGCCCTTCCCGACGCCGCCGGCGCCACGCCGGTCATGGCCCAGTTCTTCGAGGCCAAGTCGCGCCAGCCCGACGCCCTGGTCTTTTTCCGCATGGGCGATTTCTACGAGCTGTTCTTCGAGGACGCCGAACGGGCCTCCGCGGCCCTGGGCATCACCCTGACCGCGCGGGGCAATCATGGCGGGGCGCCGATCCCGATGTGCGGCGTGCCGGTCCATGCCGCCGAGGCCTATCTAGCCAAGCTGATCCGCTCGGGCTTCAAGGTCGCCGTCTGCGAGCAGATGGAGGACCCCGCCGAGGCCAAGAAGCGCGGCGGCAAGTCTATCGTCCGGCGCGACGTGGTCCGGGTGGTGACGCCGGGCACGCTCACCGAGGATGGCCTGCTGGACGCCCGAGGTTCCAACCGCCTGGCCGCCGTGGCGGTGCGGGCCGGCGCCGCGGCGGTGGCCAGTGTCGAGCTTTCCACCGGCGAGGTGGAGTGCATGACCCTCTCCCGCGACGGCCTGGCCTCGGCGCTGGCCTCGCTGGGACCGTCGGAGATCCTGGTCCCCGACCGGCTGTTCGCTGACGAAACCCTGCGCGAGACCTTCAAGAGCGTCGGCGGGCTGATCCAGCCCATGGCCTCGGCCCTGGCCGAACCCGCCGCCGCCGAGGCGCGGCTGAAGCGGCTCTACGGGGTCGACACCCTGGACGGGTTCGGTGAGCTGTCAGGCGCGGAGGTCTCGGCGCTGGGCCTGATCGCCGCCCATCTGGAGACCACCCAGGCCGGCCGTCTCCCGGCGCTCACCGCCCCGCGGCGGGCGGGCGAGGCCGACGTCATGGCCATCGACCCGGCCACCCGCACGAGCCTGGAGATCGAGAAGAGCCTGTCAGGCGCCCGCGACGGCTCGCTGCTGGGGGCCATCGACCGCACCATCACCGCGCCGGGCGCCCGGATGCTGGCCGCGCGCCTGGCCCGCCCGCTGCTGGACCCCGCCGCCATCGATGCGCGGCTGGACGCGGTGGAATGGTTCTGCGAGCGCCGGCCCCTGCGCCAGAAGCTGCGCGAGACCCTGCGCGGCATGGGCGACATGGCCCGCGCCCTATCCCGCCTGGCGCTCGGCCGGGGCGGTCCCCGCGACCTGGGCTGCCTGCGCGACGGCCTGGCCGGCGGCGAGGTGATCGCCAACCTGTTCACCCACCCAGAGCCGCTCGATCCGCCGCCGCCGGTCGAGATCGCCCGCGCGCTGGCCGCCCTCCACCCCCTGGCCGACGCCGACCTCGCCGAGTTCCGCCGGATGCTGGGCGAGGGCCTGGGGACCGACCTGCCGGCCCAGACCCGCGACGGCGGCTTCGTGGCCGCAGGCGTGCGCGCCGAGCTGGATCAGGCCCGCGCCCTGCGCGACGACAGCCGCAAGGTGATCCTGCAGCTCGAGGCTCGCCTGCAGGCCGAGAGCGGCGTGGCGCTGAAGGTCCGCCACAACGCGGTGCTGGGCTATTTCGTCGAGACCACCGCCAAGGCGGCCGAGCCGCTGATGGCCCCGCCGCTGAACGCCACCTTCATCCACCGCCAGACCCTGGCCAACCAGGTGCGCTTCACCACCGTGGAGCTGGCCGAGCTGGACGCCCGCATCGCCCAGGCCGCCGAGCGGGCGCTGGCCATGGAAGTCGCCACCTTCGAGGCCTGGCGCGAGGGCGCCATCGCGGTCGCCGCCGCCATCCAGGCCGCCGCGCAAGGGGCCGCGGCCCTCGACGTCGCCGCCGGGATCGCCGAATGGGCCGACGATGTGGGCGCCAGCCGTCCCATCGTCGACCGCTCCACCGTGTTCGAGGCCGAGGCGGCGCGCCATCCTGTGGTGGAGGCCGCGGTCAAGCGGGCCGGCGACCCGTTCACCCCCAACGACTGCCGCCTGGACGGCGCCGGCGTGGCGGGGGCCAGGCTCTCCATCGTCACCGGGCCCAACATGGCCGGCAAGTCGACCTTCCTGCGCCAGAACGCGCTGCTGGCGGTGCTGGCCCAGGCCGGATGCTTCGTGCCCGCCAAACGGCTGCGTCTGGGCGTGGTGGACCGGCTGTTCAGCCGGGTGGGGGCGGGGGATGACCTGGCGCGCGGCCGCTCGACCTTCATGGCCGAGATGGTGGAGACCGCCGCCATCCTGACCCAGGCCACGCCGCGCTCGCTGGTGATCCTGGACGAGATCGGGCGCGGGACCGCCACCTATGACGGCCTGGCCATCGCCTGGGCCTGCGCCGAGGCGCTGCACGAGACCAACCGCTGCCGGGGTCTGTTCGCCACCCACTATCACGAGCTGGCCGTGCTGGAGGGCCGCCTGGCCTTCGTGGCCAATTTGTCGCTCAAGGCCAAGGAGTGGAACGGCGAGCTGATCTTCCTGCACGAGGCCGGTCCCGGCCCGGCCGACCGCTCCTACGGCGTGCAGGTGGCCAAGCTGGCCGGGGTGCCGCCCGCTGTGGTGGTCCGCGCCCGCGAGGTTCTGGACCGGCTGGAGCGGGAGGCGGGCGCGCCGGCCCACCTGGACGACCTGCCGCTGTTCGCCGCCACCGCGCCCGAACCCGAGCGCCGAGGCCCCAGCGCCGCGGAGACCGCCCTGCGCGACCTCGATCCCGACAGCATGAGCCCCCGGGAAGCCATGGACGCCCTCTACCGTCTGAAGGGCCTGCTCTAATGGCTGTGCGGGCCCTGATGGTGGATGTCGACGGAGTGGTCGTCCGCCATCCCGACGGCCGCCGTTGGGACGCCGACATGGAGGCCGACCTCGGCCTCTCCCCCGACGACCTGCAGCGGGCGTTCTTCACGCCCCATTTCGAGGACATCGTGCTGGGCCGCGCCGACCTGCACGAGCGCCTGGCCCCGGCCCTGGCCGAGATCGCCCCGCACCTGACCAGCGACCGGCTCGCCGCCTATTGGTTCGAGCAGGACGGCCATCTGGACCACGTGCTGCTGGAGGACCTGGCCGCCTATCGCGCCGACGGACTGGAGCTGCACCTGGCCACGGTGCAGGAGCATCATCGCGCCCGGCACCTGTGGCAGTCCCTGGGGCTGAACGCCCAGTTCGAGGCCATGCACTACGCCGCCGACTACGGCTGCAAGAAGCCGGACGCGGCCTTCTTCCATCTGGTGGAGCAGCGCACCGGCTTCGCGCCGCACGAGCTGCTGCTGATCGATGACAGTGTGCGAAACGTGGAGGCCGCCCGCGCCTGCGGCTGGAACGCGATCCTCTGGACCGGCGAGCTGCGGCTGGCCGAGGCCCTGGCCCAGGCGGGGCTCTGAACCCTCCGGCCGCGGATTATTGTGCGTCGCACAATGTTAACCACCGCGCTGCACCATAAATTAATCTCCAGCGTCGAAAAGGCCCCCGTCAGCGCGGACATTCCTCCCGCCGCGCCAAAGGAGAATTTGAGATGATCCGCATTGCCGTCCTGACCGCAGCCGCCGCCATCGCCTTCGCCGCCCCCGCCTCGGCCGCCGAAGTCCGCGTTTCGCTGGTGGGCAAGTCCGCCGCCCAGATCGACGCCGACCTGACCCGCGCCGCCCGCACCGTCTGCATGCGCGAAACCTACGGCGAGAGCCTGATCGCCAACGCTTACGGCCGTTGCGTCCGCGCGACCCTGAAGACCGCCCAGGCCAAGCTGGCCGAAGCCCAGTCGGCCGACTAAGCCCAAGTTTCCTTTTGTTGCGTTCGAGGGCCGGCGGAAACGCCGGCCCTTTTTCGTATCCCCTGCCGCTGGCGCGCGGCTTGCCCTATATGCGGTGACATGCCCCCCCGCCTTCGCCCCACCCGCCTGGAATATGTCGTCGACGGCGTGCGGCTGCGCGCCCAGCTCTCGGCGGCGGCCCTGGATGCGGCGGGCGACGAGGCCGAGCAGCGTCGCCGCGCGCTGGAGATCCTCAAACAGGCCCTGTTCCGCGGCCGGATGATCGCCAAGGAGCGGCTGGAGAACGGCGCCGGCGGTATCGAGACCGCGCGGCTGCTGTCGGGGGTCACCGACGAGGTGGTCACCGCCCTATACGACTTCACCACCGTCCACGTATTCCGGGCCCGCAACCCCACCGAGGGCGAACGCCTGGCCCTGATCGCGGTGGGCGGCTACGGCCGCGGCGCGCTGGCGCCCTTCTCCGACCTCGATCTCTTGTTCCTGCGCCCCTACAAGCAGACCGCCCACGCCGAGAGCGTGATCGAGTACATGCTGTATGCCCTGTGGGACCTGGGTTTCAAGGTCGGCCACGCCTCGCGGACGGTCGAGGAGTGCATCAAGCTCTCCCGCGAGGACTACACGATCCGCACCTCGATCCTGGAGGCCCGGCGGCTGACGGGTGACGAGAAGCTGGCCGACGAGCTGACTCGCCGGTTCCGCGCCGAGGTGGTCAAGGGCACGGCGGCCCAGTTCGTCGCCGCCAAGCTGAAGGAGCGCGACGAGCGCCAGGACCGGGCGGGCGCCAGCCGCTACCTGGTCGAGCCCAACGTCAAGGAGGGCAAGGGCGGGCTTCGCGACCTCAACACCCTGTTCTGGATCGCCCAGTACCTGCATCCGGTCGCCCAGGTGGACGGCATCGTCCAGCTCGACATGTTCGAGCGCCGAGAGGTCGCCGCCTTCATCCGGGCCTTCGACTTCCTGTGGGCGGTGCGCGGCCACCTGCACTTCGCCACCGGCCGGCCCGAGGAGCGGCTGACCTTCGACCTGCAGCCGGAGATCGCCCGGCGGATGGGCTATGGCGACCGCGGCGACGCGCCGGCGGTGGAGCGGTTCATGCGCCGCTACTTCCTGATCGCCAAGGAGGTCGGCATGCTGACCCGGGTCTTCGCGGCCAAGCTGGAGGCCGAGCAGATCAAGCAGCAGCCGCGCGGCTTCTCGCGGCTGATCCCGGGGCGCGGGCGGCTGAAGAAGAAGCCGCTGGATCCCGGCTTCCACGAGGAGGGCGGCCGTCTCAACATCGACGGCCCGCACGTCTTCGAGGCCGATCCGATCAACATGCTGCGGCTGTTCCGCCTGGCCGACCGCCGCGACCTGGACCTGCACCCGGACGCCTTCACCGCCGCCAGCCGCGGCGTGGCCATGATCGGCTCGAAGGTGCGGCGCGACCCCGAGGCGGCCAAGGTGTTCCTCGACATCCTCGCCCACGGCCGCAATCCGCAGCGCACGCTGTCGATGATGAACGAGGCCGACGTCCTGGGGCGGTTCGTGCCGGAGTGGGGCCGGATCGTCGCCCAGATGCAGTTCAACATGTACCATTCCTACACGGTGGACGAGCACACCCTGCGGGCGGTGGGGGTGATCGCCGACATAGCCAACGGCCAGTTCGCCGAGGACCATCCGCTGTCGACGGCGATCATGCCGCTGATCGACGACCGCGAGGCCCTGTTCCTGGCCATGCTGCTGCACGACACCGGCAAGGGTGGGGCGGGCGGCCAGGAGAAGGCCGGGGCGCGGGCCGCGCGCCAGGCCTGCGAGCGCCTGGGCCTGGACCGCAAGCGCATCGAGATGGTGGCCTGGCTGGTTGAGCATCACTTGGTGATGAGCGACTACGCCCAGAAGCGCGACGTCTCCGACCCGCGCACCGTGGCCGACTTCGCCCGCATCGTGGAGACCCCGGAGCGCCTGCGCCTGTTGCTGGTCCTGACCGTGGCCGACATCCGCGCGGTGGGGCCGGGGGTCTGGAACGGCTGGAAGGGCCAGCTGATGCGCGAACTCTATGGCGCCACCGAAGCGGTGTTCCGCGGCGGGCGCGGCTCGGACGCCGCCGCCGCCATCCGCCGCTATCACGAGAACGCCGCCTATGACGCCCGCGTCCGGCTGATCGCCGCCGACCCCTCGTCCGAAGCCTGGGCCACGGCGATGGAGGACGCCTATTTCACCTCCTTCACCGACACCGAGATCCTGTCCCACGCCGAGCTCGGCCGCCGCGCCGAGCAGGCCGGGGGGGCCGCCGCCGAGGGCCATATCCGCTCGGGGCTCAACGCCTCCGAAGTGGTGGTCGCCGCCACCGACCGTCAGCGGCTGTTCGTCGACCTGGCCGCCGCCATCACCGGGGCCGGCGCCAATGTGGTGGGCGCACGGGTCTTCACCTCCCGCCAGGGTCAGGCCCTGGACGTGTTCTTCGTGCAGGATGTCACCGGCAAGCCCTATGGGGACGACAATCCCCGGGTGCTGACCAAGCTCGCCCAGTCGCTGGAGGCCGCCGGCCGGGGCGAGGTCAGCAAGGCCGAGCCGCGCCGAGTGGCCGATTTCGGCCGGGCCGCGGCCTTCACCATCACGCCCACGGTGATGCTGGACAACGAGGCCTCGGAAGCCTCGACCGTGGTTGAGGCCTCGGGCCGCGACCGGCCGGGCCTGCTGGTGGCCCTGGCGCGCAACATCTCCGAAGCGGGGCTCTCGATCCTCTCGGCCCATATCGACGGCTATGGCGAGCGGGCGGTGGACGCCTTCTACGTGGTCGAGGCCGACGGCCGGAAGCTGACCGACGGCAAGAAGATGATCGCGCTCAAAGCCCAGCTCATGGCCTCGCTCGAAGAGGTGGAGGCCGCCGCCACGCCCAAGTCTCGCGCCAATATCCAGAAGGCCCGCGCCAGCGTCGGGCGGTGAGGCGCGGTCGAACAGCGCCTCCTCTCCACCCGTCTTTCGGGGGGAGAGGGTAGGGTGAGGGGGGCTTTGCCGCTGCACTGAGTTCGTTGAGAGACCGGAGTGCGCCGCTTCGCGCCGCATCCCCTCACCCTACCCTCTCCCCTCGAAAGGGGAGAGGAGGCGATCCGACCACCAGCGCTCAGGGCCGCCGGTCATCCCTTGACCCCTGGAGGCGCGTCAGCGCACACAAACGCTCGTGACCGTCCCGCCATCCCCTCCGCCCAAGAGCGGCCTGATCCGCTCCTCGCTGGTGCTGTCGGGCCTGACCCTGGTCAGCCGGTTCATGGGGCTGGCGCGGGATCTCGTGCTCACGGCGCGGCTGGGGGCCAGCGCCACCATCGCCGCCGACGCCTATTACACGGCGCTCTCCTTCCCCAACCTGTTCCGGCGAATCTTCGCCGAGGGCGCCTTCACCTCGGCTTTCGTGCCCTCCTACACCAAGACCCTGGGCGGGGACGGCCAGGCGGAGGCCGACCGCATCGCCTCGGACGCCATGGCCACCCTGGCGGCGGCGACCCTTGTGCTGACGCTGGCGGCGCAGCTGGCCATGCCCTGGCTGATGTACGCCATCAATCCGGGCTATGCCTCGGACCCGGAGAAGTTCAAGCTGGCCATCGTGCTGACCCAGATCAGCATGCCCTACCTGCCCTGCATGGCGATCGGGGCCCTGCTGTCGGGGGTGTTGAACGCGCACCGGCGGTTCATCGTCACCGGCATCTTCCCGACCATCCTCAACGTGGTGATGCTGATCGCCGTCTGGCCGCAGACCGATCCGATCCGCGCCGCCTACGCCGCCTCCATCGGCATCCCCATCGCCGGCGTCCTGCAGGCGGGGCTGCTGTGGTGGGGGGCCAAGAAGACCGGCGCCAAGATCGCGCTGCGCCGGCCCAAGCTGACGCCCGAGATCAAGTCGCTGATCGCCCTGGCCATCCCCGGCGCCATCGCCGCCAGCGCGGTGCAGATCAACATCTTCATCTCCGGCATCCTGGCCTCCCAGGCGCCCGGGGGCCGCGCGTGGATGGAGGTCGCCGCCCGGCTCTACCAGCTTCCCCTGGGCCTGATCGGGGTCGCGGTGGGGGTGGCGCTGCTGCCCCGGCTCTCCAGCGCCATTCACGCCGGGGACCACGAGGACGCCCAGGGCGCCACCGACCAGGCGGTGATCTTCGCCCTGGCCTTGACCGCCCCAGCCGCCGCGGCCCTGGTGGCCATGCCCATCTTCCTGATCGACGGCCTGTTCACGCGCGGTGTGTTCACCCTGGAGGACGCGCGCCAGACCGGCCAGATCCTGTTCCAGTACGGCTGGGGCGTCCCGGCCTTCGTTCTCGCCAGAGTGCTGCAGCCGGCCTTCTTCGCCCGCGCCGACACCAAGGCGCCCATGCGGTTCGGCCTGATCTCGGTGGCGGTGAACATCGTGCTGGGCCTGTCGCTGTTCCCGCTGGTGGGGGTGCAGGGCATCGCCGCGGCGACCAGCGCGGCGGCCTGGCTCAATGTGCTGCAGATGGCGGTCCTGCTGGCTCGCCGGGGGGACTATTCGCCGACGCTCAAGGCCTGGAACCGCATCGTCCGGATCACCGTGGCCAGCGCGGCCTTCGGGGCCCTGCTGGCCTTCGCCTCGCACGAACGGGCCTGGCTGGAAGCGCCGCTGGAGGGCGTCCGCGTCCTGGGCCTGGGCCCCAAGGAGATCGCCGTACTCTGCGTCAGCGCCGTGGGCGTCGGGGTCTATGGCCTGCTGTTGCTGGCCTTCCGAGGGATCACGCCCAGCGAGATCCGCGCCGCCCTACGCCGCCGGGCCGGGGACCCGCCCATCCCCACAGACCTCTGACGGACTTGCGGGCCGCCGCGCGAAGCCTTATTCGCTGGCCATGGCTCAAGGACGAAACACCCGGCGATGGCGCCGCGCCTGACCCCGCCTTCACGGCGCGCGACGCCGCGCCTGTCTGTCCCCTCATTCGAAGCCTGACCCCATGACCGACCAAGCTCCTCCCGTCTATTCGGGCCCCTCGCGCGTGCTCTCCGGCGTCCAGCCGTCCGGCGCCCTGCATCTCGGCAACTATCTCGGCGCCCTGGTGAAGTTCACCCGCCTGCAGCACGAGATGGACACCTTCATCTTCGTGGCCGACATGCACGCCATCACCGTGTGGCAGGACCCGAAGCTGCTGGCCTCCCAGGTCCGCGAGATCGCCGCGGCCTATCTGGCGGCGGGCGTGGACCCCAAGAAGGCCACCATCTTCCCGCAGTCGGCGGTGCCCGAACACGCCGAGCTGGCCTGGGTGTTCAACTGCGTGGCCCGGCTCGGCTGGCTGGACCGCATGACCCAGTTCAAGGACAAGGCCGGCAAGCACAAGGAGCGCGAGAGCGTCGGGCTCTACACCTATCCGGTGCTCCAGGCCGCCGACATCCTGGTCTACAAGGCCACCCATGTGCCAGTGGGCGAGGACCAGCGCCAGCACCTGGAACTGACCCGCGACATCGCCGCCAAGTTCAACCACGACTTCGACGCTCCGGCCTTCTTCCCCCTGCCCGAAGCCCTGACCGAGGGTCCGGGGGCGCGGATCATGTCCCTGCGCGACGGCTCGGCGAAGATGAGCAAGTCCGACCCGTCGGACAATTCGCGGCTCAACCTGCTGGATGACGCCGACACCATCGCCCAGAAGGTGCGCAAGGCGCGGACCGATCCCGATCCCTTGCCCGCCACCCTGGACGAGCTGAAGGACCGGCCCGAGGCGCTGAACCTGATCGGCATCTACGCCGCCCTGGAAGGCCGTCCGCCGGCCGAGGTGCTGACCGAGTTCACCGGCCAGGGCTTCGGCCAGTCGTTCAAGCCGAAGCTCGCCGACCTGGCGGTGGCCAAGCTCGGCCCGGTGGGCGCGGAGATGCGCCGGCTGATGGCCGATCCGGCCGAGATCGACCGCGTCCTGGCCGACGGCGCGCAACGCGCTCGGGCCGCCGCGGCCCCGAACCTGGCGCAGGTGAAGAAGATCGTCGGCTACTGGGGAAGTTGAGCCGCTCCCCAAAGCTCGTCATCCTCCGGGCTCGCGAAGCGAGATCCGGGGGACCCAAGCTGACTCTCCGGATGTGGCTGGCTCGGCTTGGGTCCCCCGGATCAGCCTTCGGCTGACCGGAGGATGACGCGTTTGTTGGTTGTTGCCTTCCCCGCCGCCTAGCGCCACCGTCGCCCCATGAGCCAGCGCAAGTTCCTCGTCATCGCCGACGACAGCCCGGAGTTCCAGGCGGCCCTGCGCTTCGCCTGCCGCCGCGCCCGCTCCACCGGCGGGCACGTGGCCCTGCTGCGGGTCATCGAGCCGGCGGTGTTCGAGCACTGGAGCGGGGTGCGCGAGGAGATCGAGCGCCAGGCCCGCGAGGAGGCCGAGCAGGTCCTGCAGAAGATGGCCGAATATGTGGTGGAGCAGTCCGGCATGGCGCCGGAATTCATCATCCTGGACGCCGACAACACGCGGACGGCTCTGCGCAAGGTGATCTCCGAGGACCCGGACATCAAGATCCTGGTCTTGGCCGCCGCGGTGGGCGGGCGCGGTCCGGGGCCCCTGGTCGCCTCCATCGCCAAGGAAGGCGTCAAGTGGGGAACCCGCAAGGTCCCGGTCACCGTGGTGCCGGGCGACCTCACCGACGACGAGATCGCGGACCTGGCCTAGGCTTTTCCCTCCCCTTTATGGGGAGGGTGGACGATGCGAAGCATCGGACGGGTGGGGTGACCTCGGCAGACCTCCCCACCCCGATCGCTTCGCGATCTGCCCCTCCCCATAAGGGGAGGGAAAAGGGCCAAGCTTGCGATTCCGGCTCCAAAGCGCCACATCTCCTGCATGTTCATCCAGACCGAAGCCACCCCGAACCCCGAGGTCCTGAAGTTCCTGCCCGGCCGTGAGATCATGGCCGAGGGATCGCGCGACTTCCGCAGCGCCGAAGAAGCCGAAGTTTCGCCTCTGGCCACCGACCTGTTCGCTGTCGAGGGCGTCACCCGGGTGTTCTTCGGGACCGACTTCGTCACGGTCGGCAAGGGCGAGGACCTGGACTGGGCCCATCTGAAGGCCCCGATCCTGGCGGCGATCATGGACCATTTCACCTCGGGCAGGCCGCTGTTCTCCGACAGCCAGGGCGACGAGGCCGGCGGCCACGACGACCAGGTCTATGAGGGCGAGACCGCCCAGGTGGTGGCCGAGATCAAGGACCTGCTGGACACCCGCATCCGCCCGGCCGTGGCCCAGGACGGCGGCGACATCCTGTTCAACCGCTTCGAGCCCGAGACCGGGGTGGTCTGGCTGCACATGCGCGGCGCCTGTTCGGGCTGCCCGTCCTCCTCGGCGACCCTCAAGGCCGGGGTGGAGAACATGCTCAAGCACTATGTGCCCGAAGTGACCCGGGTCGAGCAGACGCTCTAGACCGCGACTCAAGTAGGTTGTCGGCAAGGTTGGTCCTTCTCCCCTTGCGGGAGAAGGTGGCCTTGCGGAGCAAGGTCGGATGAGGGGTTTCTCAGAATTTTCCGGTTGGCGGGGCGGCACATGACGGCGGCTGCAGGATCGTCGGATAGGGCTATCGACCCCTCATCCGACCCCGCTCTCGCGGGGCCACCTTCTCCCACAAGGGGAGAAGGACGGCGCTGGCCGCTTTCGGGGCGGATTCTTCTCCTGTCGCTGGCGGTCGCGTCCGCGGCGGCGCCATGCCTGGCCGACGAGGACGACTGGCCGGTGCTGAAGGGCGCGCGGGTCGAGAACCGGCCGCCGGCCGTGGCCTTCGCCGTCTATCGTTCGCTCAGCTACCGCTCGACCGGCTTCGGCGTCTACCGGATGCAGCGGCCCGACGCGCTGAAGCCCTATCTGCTGGCGCGCCGGGTCGAGGCGCAGTCTGGCAAGGCCGAGATCTCCTGGGCGAGTTCTGAGACCTGTCCGCAGCTCGAGCCGGCCCTGGCCGAGCTGGCGCGCCTGCCCACGCCGGTGATCGCGCCGCCCCGGACCAGCCCGGTCGACGATTTGAAGCTCACCCTGGACGGCAGCAGCTATTTCCTCTGGGCCACCGACGCGCGCTGGTCCGCCGGTGACAGCACGGCCGGGATGGAGCTGCGCGCCGTCGACGACTCGCCCGTGGCCGCCTGGACCGAGAAGACCCTGAAGAGCCTGGAGCCCTGCTGGGGCCCGACCCGGCCGTGATCGTCCTGGCCCTCGACACCTGCCTCGGCGCCTGTTCGGCGGCCGTGCTGGACGGCGATCGGGTGCTGGCGTCGCGCGTGGAGCCCATGGCGCGCGGGCATCAGGAACGGCTCGCACCCCTGGTGGCCGAACTGATGGCCGAGGCGGCGACCTCATTCGACCAACTCGACCGGGTGGGCGTCACCGTGGGGCCGGGCTCGTTCACCGGACTGCGGGTGGGACTGGCCTTCGCCAAGGGGATCGGCCAGGCCCTGGCTATTCCGGTGGTGGCGGTGGGCACCCTGGAGGCCCTGGCGGAAGCAACGCCGGGCCGGGTCCTGGCGGTGCTGGATGCGAAGCGCGGCCAGGTCTATCTCCAGGCCTTCGCTGACGGCGTTCCGGTCAGCGCCCCCGACGTCCTGCCCCTCGAGACCGCCGCGGCGCGGGTGGCGGAATTCGCGCCCGACGTGCTGATCGGCTCCGGCGCGGCCCTGTTCGCCGACATGACCCCCTCGGCCCGCGTGGTCGCCGCCGAGCAGGCCGATCCGGCGGCGGTGGCGCGCTTGGCCGCCGCCCGTTCCCCGATCCCGCCCCGGCCGCTCTATCTGCGCGCGCCCGACGCCCGGCTGCCGGGTGGAAAGCTGCCGCCGCCGTGAGGCTGCGCGGCGCCTGGAGTCATGAGGCCGATGCGCTCGCCAGGGTCCACGCCGCGGCCTTCGCCGCCGGCTGGCCGCCCCAGGAGATCGCCGGCCTGCTGGACGGGCCGGGCGGCTTCGCCCTGCTGGTGGAGGATGAGGACAGGCCGCTCGCCTTCATCCTGTGCCGCGCCGTGGCCGGCGAGGCCGAGATCCTCACCCTGGCCGTCGATCCCGCCGCGCGGCGCCGGGGTCTGGCCCTGGCCCTGGTCGAAGCCGCCACGGGCGCGGCGCGGATGGCCGGGGCCGAGTCGCTGTTCCTGGAGGTGGCCGACGACAATCCCGCGGCGCGCGGACTTTACGCCAAGGCCGGTTTCGGCGAGGTGGGGCTGCGGCGCGGATACTACGACCGAGGGGCAAAACCGCCGGCCGATGCCGTAGTGATGCGTCTCGACCTTGGCCCATCGGCCTAGGCGCTCTATCTTGCGCCCACCAAGTCGCCAGGAGCCGTTCGTGGACCGGATCGAGAATCTCTGCGTCGAAAAGGGCATGCGGATGACCGAACAGCGCCGCGTGATCGCGCGCGTGCTGTCGGAAGCCCATGATCACCCGGACGTGGAAGAGCTCTATCGCCGCGCCCACGACGTGGACCCACACATCTCGATCGCCACGGTCTATCGCACCGTGCGCCTGTTCGAGGAGGCAGGGATCATCGCCCGCCACGACTTCCGCGACGGCCGCTCGCGCTACGAGGAGGCCACCGAGATCCATCACGACCACCTGATCGACATGAAGTCCGGGAAGGTGGTGGAGTTCGTCGACGAGGAGATCGAGGCCCTGCAGGAGGCCATCGCCCACAAGCTCGGCTACAAGCTGGTGGACCACCGCCTGGAACTCTACGGCGTGCCGATCGAGGACTAGGGCATGCAGCTGCGGGCCATCGACCACATCAATATCTCGACCCCGCGGCTAGCCGAGACCCGAGACTTCTTCATGTCCGTGCTGGGACTGACCGAGGGTTTCCGCCCCGACTTCGGCGTTCCGGGCCACTGGCTCTACGCCGGCGACCGGGCCATCGTGCACCTGGTGGGGACCACCGAATCCACCACGCCATCGAAGGGCGGGGCGCTGGACCACTTCGCGTTCCAGATCTCCGACTACGACGCCATGGTCGCCACGCTGGACAAGCACGGCGTGTCCTATGCGCCGCTCGACGTGCCGGGGACCGCGATCCGCCAGCTGTTCATCCGCGACCCGAACGGCGTGCAGGTCGAGCTGAACTACCGGCCAGCCTGAACCGGCCATCGCCTTGCGCCCAACTATCCACAGCCCCATAAACCCGGCCATGTCCGTGCCCACCAAGCGCCTCTTCATCAAGACCTACGGCTGTCAGATGAACGTCTATGACAGCGAGCGCATGGCCGATGTACTCGCCCCGCTCGGCTACGCCATGACGCAGCAGCCCGACGACGCCGACCTTGTCGTGCTCAACACCTGCCACATCCGCGAAAAGGCCACCGAGAAGGTCTATTCCGAGCTCGGCTACATCAAGGCCATGAAGCTGGCCCGCCGGGCGGCGGGCGGTGACATGGTGATCGCGGTGGCCGGCTGCGTGGCCCAGGCCGAGGGCGAGCAGATCATGCTGCGCCAGCCGGCGGTGGACCTGGTGGTCGGGCCGCAGGCCTATCACCAGCTTCCCGAGCTGATCGCCCGCACCCACCGGGCCCGCGGCGAGCGGCTGGCCGCCGACTTCGCCGCCGACGAGAAGTTCGACGCCCTGCCGGTCGAGCGCCATCCCACCGGGGTCACCGCCTTCCTGACCGTGCAGGAGGGCTGCGACAAGTTCTGCACCTTCTGCGTGGTGCCCTATACCCGGGGCGGGGAGTGGTCGCGGCCGGTCGAGACCATCCTGGTCGAGGCCCGCAGCCTGGCCGAGCAAGGGGTCCGCGAGGTCACCCTGCTGGGCCAGAACGTCAACGCCTATGCCGGAGAGGGCGGCCTGGCCGGCCTGGCCCGGAGGCTGGCGAAGATCGAGGGCCTGGACCGCATCCGCTACACCACCAGCCACCCGGCCGACATGGACCAGGCGCTGATCGACGCCCATGCCGAGCTGCCGCAGCTGATGCCCTATCTGCACCTGCCGGTGCAGTCGGGCTCGGACAAGATCCTCAAGGCCATGAACCGGGCCCATACCGCCGAGAGCTATCTGCGGCTGGTGGAGAAGATCCGCGCCGCGCGGCCCGACATCGCCATGTCCGGCGACTTCATCGTCGGCTTCCCCGGCGAGCGGGATTCCGACTTCGAGGCGACGCTGAACCTGGTCCGCGAGGTCGGCTACGCCACGGCCTTCAGCTTCAAATATTCCCGCCGCCCCGGCACCCCGGCCGCAGCCATGCCGGGCCAGGTGGCCGAAGAGGTCAAGGACGAGCGCCTGGCCCGGCTCAACGCCCTGCTGGACGAACAGCAGAAGGCCTTCAACCTGAGCCAGGTCGGCAAGGTCCTGCCGGTGCTGTTCGAGAAGAACGGCCGCCATCCGGGCCAGCTTTCCGGCCGCAGCCCCTATCTTCAGGCCGTCCACTGCGACGGTCCGGATCGTCTGATCGGAAAGATCGTTCCGGTGCGTATCGAAGCCGCCGCCAAGATGAGCCTGGCCGGCGTCCTGGAACAGGTCCCCGCGTGAGCAAGCCCCCGGAATTCATCCCCCTCTCCGACGCCGCGGTTCGCGCCGTGGCCGGAACCTCCAGCCGCCACGCCGCCCTGATCGAGGACGCCCTGGACGTGCTGGTGGAGACCCCCGGCGGCGGGGTGGCGCTCAGCGGCGACTCCAAGGCCCGGGCCAGCGCCAAGCAGGTGATCAACGCCCTGGCCGAGCGCGCCGACGCCGGCCACGAGGTCGCCGAGGCCGATGTGCGCGTGGCCATCGGCCAGGCCCGCACGGGCACGGGCAAGGCGCCCGGCGGCCTGCCCACCGGCAAGCGCGGCCAGGTGGTCCCCAAGACTCCCGGCCAGGCGCGCTATCTCCAGGCCCTGGCCAATTGCGAGCTGGTCTTCGGTCTGGGCCCGGCCGGCACCGGCAAGACCTTCCTGGCGGTCGCCCATGGAGCGGGCCTGCTGCTGCGCGGCGAGGTCGACCGGCTGATCGTCTCGCGCCCGGCCGTGGAGGCCGGCGAGCGGCTCGGCTTCCTGCCCGGCGACCTGTCGGAGAAGGTCGACCCCTACATGGCCCCGGTCTGGGAGGCGCTCACCGACATCCTGGGCGCCGAACAGTTCCGCCGCCGCCGCGAGAAGGGTGAGATCGAGGTGGTGCCGATCGCCTTCATGCGCGGTCGCACCCTCAGCCACGCCTTTGTCATCGTCGACGAGGCGCAGAACACCTCGCGCCTGCAGATGAAGATGGTGCTGACCCGGCTGGGGGAAGGCGCGCGCATGGCGGTGACCGGCGACCCCACCCAGATTGACCTGGTCAACCCGACGGACTCAGGCCTGGCTCACGCGGTCAGCCTGCTGGAGGGTGTCCAGGGGGTCGGGGTCAACCGGTTCACGGTGGAGGACGTGGTCCGCCACCCGATGGTCGAGCGGATCGTTCGGGCCTATGATGCTGACGCCGCCAAGCGGGGGCGCGCGATGTGATCGACCTCGAGATCGAAGATCAGGCCTGGCTCGCCGCCGAACCCGACGCGGAGGCCCTGGCCCTGGCCGTGACCCAGGCGACCCTCGCCTATATCGACTTCACCGAGGGTTCGGTCACCCTGCTGCTGACCGACGACCAGTCGGTGCGCGAGCTCAACCTCCGATTCCGGCAGAAAGACAGCGCCACCAATGTCCTGTCCTTCCCGGCGCCGCAGAACCCCGAGCGGCACCTGGGCGACGTGGCCCTGGCCTATGGCGTCTGCGCCCGCGAGGCCGCCGAACAGGGCAAGCCCCTGGGACACCACCTTCAGCACCTGGTGGCGCACGGGGTGCTGCATCTAGTAGGATACGACCACGAGACCGACGCCGAGGCCGAACAGATGGAAGGTCTTGAGCGCGTCATCCTGGCGGGACTGGGGATCCCTGATCCCTATGCCGCCGAACAGGGAGACCATGGCTAACTCCTCCGACGGTTCCAGACCGCCCGAACCCGCCCGGCAGAGCCGGGGCGTTCGGGCCTTCCTCCGCCGACTGCGCGGCAAGGCCGGCGAGGTCCTGGCCGTCCCGTCCGCCAACGGCGCCGGCGGGGCCCTGGTGGAGCAGGCCGCCGCCTTCCAGACCATGCGCGTGGACGACGTGATGACGCCTCGGGTGGACATCGTGGCCGTGGAGCTGTCGACCCCCTTCGCCGAGGTGGTGGAACGGTTCGCCGAGGCCGAGCACAGCCGGATGCCGATCTATCGCGACACCCTCGATGATCCGATCGGCGTGATCCACGTGAAGGACATCTTCAAGCTGCTGGCCGGGCGCGGGAAGCGCCCGGGTCCCAGCGACCTGATCCTGCAGAAGCTGCGCCGCGAAATCCTCTATGTGCCGGGCTCCATGCGCTGCGCCGACCTGCTGCTGCGCATGCAGGCCGAACGCACCCACATGGCCCTGGTCATCGACGAGTTCGGCGGCACCGACGGCCTGGTGACCATGGAGGACCTGGTCGAGGCGGTGGTCGGCGACATCGACGACGAGCACGACGAGGCCGCCGTCGCCAGCGTCACCCCGCGCCCCGGCGGGGTGTTCGAGGTGGACGGCCGCGCGCCGCTGGAGAAGCTGGAGGCGGCGCTGGACACCGACCTGGCCCCGCCCGACCTGGACGAGGAGATCGACACCGTGGGCGGCCTGGTCTCGGCCCTGGCCGGACGCGTGCCGCAGCGGGGCGAGGTCATCGCCCATCCCGGCGGCTTCGAGATCCAGGTGCTGGACGCCGATCCCCGGCGGGTGAAGCGCGTGCGGTTCAAGCCCGCCGCCAAGCCCGAACCCATGGTCGAGGCTTAAGACCCTGAAGCCGCCGTCCGCCTGGCCCGCGCGCCTGCTGGCGCTCGCCGCCGGCCTGGCGGCGGGGTTCGCCCATCCCCCGTTTGGCCTGCTGCCCGGTCTGCTGGGCTACGCCCTGCTGCTGGGGCTGATCGAAACCGAGGGCGCGCGCCCGAAGCGCTCGGCCTTCTTCCGCGGCTGGCTGGCCGGGGTCGGCTATTTCGCCGTCGGGGTCTGGTGGATCACCGAGCCCTTCCAGGTGGACGCCGCCAACCAGGGCTGGATGGCGCCCTTCGCCCTGGCCTTCATGGCCGGCGGCCTGGCCGCGTTCTGGGGTCTGGCGGCCCTGGCCTACCGTTGGGCCGCGCCCAGGGGCCCGTGGCGGGTGCTGGTGTTCGCTGGCGTCCTGGCCGGGCTGGAATGGACACGGGGTCACATCTTCACGGGCTTTCCCTGGAACCTGCCGGGCGAGACCTGGCCGGCTGGCGGGATGATGTCCCAGACCGCGGCCGTGGTCGGCGCCTATGGCCTGACCTGGATCACCCTGGCGATCACCGCGGCCCCGATCCTGATCCTGGACGCCGCCCCGCGCCGGACGCGCGCCGTGGCGGTGGGCCTCGCGGTCCTGGCCCTGGCCGGTGTCCACGCCGCCGGCGCCGTGCGGCTGGCCGCCGCGCCCGCCCCGGCCGCCGACGCGCCGCGGGTGCGCATCGTCCAGGCCAATATCGACCAGAAGGACAAGTGGAAGCCCGAGAACCTCGAGGCGATCGTCGCCACCTATGGTCGGCTCACCCGCCAGGGCGGGGCGACGCCGCAGATCGTGGTCTGGCCGGAGGGAGCCCTGCCGGCGGTGATCGACGACCTGTTGGCGCCGGGAAGCCCCTATGTGGACCGCCTGGCCGGTGCGCTGGCGCCGGGCCAGACCCTGCTCATGGGCGCCAACCGCGCCGGGCTCTCGCCGACCGGCGGGGTGGACTATTTCAACAGCCTGGTCGCCCTGCGCCGCGAGGGGAGCGGGTTCACGGTCACCGGGGTCTATGACAAGCACCGGCTGGTGCCGTTCGGCGAGTTCCTGCCCTTCGGCGACCTGGCGACGCGGCTGGGGATCCGCAGCCTGGTGCATATGCCCGAGGATTTCACCGCCGGCCCCGAGCCCCGGCCCCTGACGCCGCGCGGCCTGCCCGCCGTCCAGCCGCTGATCTGCTACGAGGCCCTGTTCCCGCACTTCTCCGGGGCGGCGGCGCAAAGGGCGGGGCTGCGGCCGGCCTGGCTGCTCAATGTCTCCAACGACGCCTGGTTCGGCGGGGCCAGCGGGCCGCTGCAGCACCTGAACATCGCCAGCTACCGCGCCATCGAGGAGGGCTTGCCCATCGTGCGGGCCACCCCCACCGGGGTCTCGGCCATGATCGACGCCCACGGGCGCATCCAGGCGAGGCTTGGACTGGGTACGGAAGGGGTGATTGACGCGGTGCTGCCCGCGGCCCTGCCGCCGACCCCGTATTCCCGCTTCGGGGACGCCGCCTTCGCCGCGATGTTGCTCGTTTCAGCGGCGATTCTTGCGCTGGGGCGGGTCAGGCGGCGACCTTGAACTGACAGGGTCGTCAATTTTTTGACGGTCAGGCTCCCCTTCGTCTAGGGTTAAGCATGGCCAAGGAAACCAATCCTGCCCCCAATCCGGTCGACCTGCACGTGGGTCTGCGCATCCGCCTGCGGCGCAAGGAGATGGGCGTCAGCCAGGAAAAGCTGGCGGAAGCCATCGGGCTCACCTTTCAGCAGGTGCAGAAATACGAGCGCGCCGCCAACCGGGTCTCGGCCTCCAAGCTCTATGAGATGGCCCGGGCGCTGAAGACCTCCATCGCCTATTTCTACGAAGGCCTGCCCGAGGGCGACGCCGAGGGGTTGGAATCCGTTGAGGCCCGGCCCGGGGCCCAGGCCTTCCTGCTCACCGCCGAGGGCCTGGAGCTGGCCGACACCTTCCCCAAGATCCGCCGCGCCCGCGTGCGTCGGCGCATCCTCGACCTGGTGCGCGCCATGGTCGAGGAGGAGGACGAGGCCTAGACCCTTTCCGGGTCAGGTGGCTTCATCTGACCGGATGAAAAGGGTCTATCTTCCAAAGTTTGGAGCGTGACAGCCGCCTGAACCGGCATCCACTTCAGGCGGTCACGCTCCAGGGACCCTTAACCAAGCGCGGCATGCTCGCGCTTGCGGGATATAAGGATTTCTTTATAGGTTCGCGCCGACGTTCAGTCGGATCGCCCGGAAGCGGTGGTCCGCGCCCATTTTCCGGAGCTATCGTCTTGAGCCGTTCCTCCTACATCTTCACCAGCGAAAGCGTGTCCGAAGGCCATCCGGACAAGGTGGCCGACCGCATCTCCGATACGGTCGTGGACGCCTTCCTGGCCGCGGAGCCCGAAGCTCGGGTGGCCTGCGAGACCCTGGTGACCACCAACCGCATCGTGCTGGCGGGGGAAGTCCGCGCCGGCAAGCCGGGCAGCTCCAAGGCCGAGAGCAAGCAGCTCACCAAGGACATCCTGGCCAGCCTCGAGCCCAAGGTCCGGGCGGCGGTCAAGGACATCGGCTACGCCCAGAAGGGCTTCCACTGGGAAAAGGCCAAGTTCCAGAACTACCTGCACGCTCAGTCGGCCGACATCGCCGTGGGCGTCGACTCGACCGAGAAGAAGGAAGAGGGCGCCGGCGACCAGGGGATCATGTTCGGCTACGCCTGCGACGAGACCCCGGCGCTGATGCCGGCCACGCTGCAGTTCTCCCACGACATCCTGCGCCGCCTGGCCGAGGTCCGTCACTCGGGCGAATGCGAGGCCCTGGAACCCGACGCCAAGAGCCAGGTGACCGTGCTCTATGAGGACGGCCGCCCGGTCGAGATCCTGCAGATCGTGGTCTCCACCCAGCACAAGAAGAAGATCGGCGACCTCGGCGCCAATTCGAAGCGCATCCAGGCGATGATCAAGCCCTATGTGGAAAGCGTCCTACCCGCGGGCCTGCTGACCAGGAAGACCAAGTGGCACGTCAACCCGACCGGCCGCTTCCTGATCGGCGGCCCGGACGGCGACGCCGGCATCACCGGCCGCAAGATCATCGTCGACACCTATGGCGGGGCCTCCCCGCACGGCGGCGGCGCCTTCTCCGGCAAGGACCCGACCAAGGTCGACCGCTCGGCCGCCTACGCCTGCCGCTACCTGGCCAAGAACGTCGTGGCCTCGGGCCTGGCGCGCAAGTGCACCATCCAGATCAGCTACGCCATCGGCGTCGCCAACCCGCTCAGCTTCTATGTGGACCTGCACGGCACCGGCGAGGTCGATCCGGCCAAGCTGGAGCTCGCCCTGCCGCAGATGATCGGCGGCGCCACGCCGCGCGCCATCCGCGAACACCTGGGTCTCAACCGCCCGATCTACGCCCGCACCGCGGCCTATGGCCACTTCGGCCGCCAGCCGGACAACGAGGGCGGCTTCTCCTGGGAAAAGACCGACCTGGTCGACCAGCTGAAGGGTCTCGCCTGATCCATTAGGCGCGCATCGTCTTGAGCAGGGGCCGTCGCGGGACAACGCGGCGGCCTTTGTCATTGCGGCCCCGGCGGGGTAGAGGGCGCCCATGGAAGAGACCGCCCACCCGCTGATGCGTTCCTACGGGCGCATCAAGTCGCGCCCGATCAAGCCGCGCCAGGCCGCCCTGGTGGAGACCCTGCTGCCGCAGATCCGCGCGCCGCAGGCGCCCTTCGATCCGCGCGAGCTGATGCCGGAGGCGCGAGAGGTCTGGCTGGAGGTCGGATTCGGCGGCGGCGAGCACATGGCCGCCCAGGCCGGCCGCGCGCCCGAGGTGCTGATCATCGGCTGCGAGCCGTTCCTCAACGGGGTGGCCAGCGCCGTGCGCCACGTCTCGGAACAAGGGCTGAAGAACGTCCGCATCCAGGACGGCGACGCCCGCGAACTGATCGGCCACCTGCCGGACGCCTGCCTCGAGCGGGTCTTCGTCCTGTTCCCCGATCCCTGGCCCAAGGCGCGGCACCACAAGCGGCGCATCCTGCAGCCCGAGGTTCTGGAAGACCTGGCCCGGGTGCTGAAGCCGGGCGGGCGCCTGCGCTTCGCCACCGACGTGGCGGGCTATGCCGACTGGGCGCTGGAGCGGGTGCTGGCCTCGCCGCACTTCGCATGGCCGGCGGAACGGGCCGACGACTGGCGCACGCCGCCCGCCGACCACATCACCACCCGCTATGAGGAAAAGCGCTTGGGCGACTGCGCCCCGGTGTTCTTCGACTTCGTGCGGAAATAGGGCCTGCAGTTCCTCCCCCAGCGCGCAGCGCGATTTGGGGGAGGTGGATCGTCGCCTCTTCGCGACGAGACGGAGGGGGTTGAAGCGCACAAGAGCGAGTCAAAGTCCCCCTCAGTCAGCTTCGCTGACAGCTCCCCCAGGAGGGGAGC
>NZ_JAKFEN010000037.1:0-3190 GCF_036677185.1 Phenylobacterium sp. | reverse complement strand
TCAAAAAGCCGCTGATCGCCGGCCACGCCGGCGGCCTGTACGACAGCATCGATCCGACCGTCACCATCGACGACAAGGGCCAGGCCTATCTCGCCTGGGGCAATCCCAATCTGTGGTCGGTGAAGCTGAACAAGGACATGATTTCCTACGACACCAGCGTCGGGGACAAGGGCATCATCGGCCATCCGATGACCGTCAAGGCCTTGGGCGAGCGCACCCCTCCGGACACACAAGGCACTACGCTACCAAAGCCTGCTCTGCGCGGCACATCCTACGAAGAGGGACCCTGGTTCTACAAGCGCAAGAATCTCAATTACCTGTTTTTTGCCGCGGGTCCCATCCCTGAGCATCTCGCCTACTCCACCGGCCCCACACCCGAAGGCCCGTGGACCTACGGCGGGGTCGTCATGACCCCGCAAAGCGCCTTCACCAACCACCCGGGCGTGGTCGATTACAAGGGCAAGACCTACCTCTTCTACCACAACGCCGCGCTGCCGGGAGGCGATGGTTTCAAACGTTCCGTGGCCGTCGATGAGTTGAAGTTCAACCTGGATGGTTCGGTCCAAATGGTGCAGCCGACCAAGGAAGGGCCGGCGCCGGTCGCCACCCTCGATCCCTACAAGCGCGTGGAAGCCGAGACCATCGCCTGGTCTTCCGGTGTCAAGATCGAGCCCACCATCGGCGTCGGCGGACATAATGTGCGCGACATCCACGACGGCGACCACATCAAGGTGCGCAATGTCGATTTCGGCGCGGCCGGCGCGCGCGCCTTCATGGCCAGCCTGTCCAGCACAGCCAAGGCGAAGGTGGCCACCGGGGCGAAGATCGAGATTCGTTTGGACAAGCTCGACGGCCAGTTGATCGGCACGCTGCCGGTCTCGGGAACCGGCGGCCAATGGAAGCCGCAGTCTGTGCTGGTCTCCGGCGCCGCCGGCGTCCACGATCTCGTCTTCGTGTTCCGCGGTGCGGCCGGCGAAGAACTGTACAAGTTTGATTTCTGGCAATTTTCCCAGAACGCCTCCGCCGGGGCCCAGCCCCTTCCGGCGCCCCTGGCGAATCCTGCCCGTAATCCCCTGATCTGGGCCGACGTCCCGGACATTTCACTCATCCGTGTAGGAAAAACCTACTACATGAGCAGCACGACGATGCACATGAGCCCGGGCCTGCCGATCATGAAGTCGACGGACCTGGTCAACTGGAGCATGGCCTCCTACGCCTATGAAACCCTGGCCGACAACGAAGCCTTCCGCCTCGAAAACGGCAAGAATGCCTACGGCGCCGGCTCCTGGGCCAGCAGCATCCGTTACCACGACGGCGTGTTCCATGCCACGACGTTCGCCGCCACCACCGGCGGGCGCACCCACATCTACACCACGCGCGATCCGGAGCGCGGCCCGTGGAAAGAGACGAGTTTCGAGCCCTTGATGAATGACCACAGCCTGTTCTTCGACGACGACGGTCGCGTGTACATGGTTTGGGGGTGCAATCGCATCATGCTCACCGAGCTGAAACGCGATCTCTCCGGCGTCAAGCCCGGCGGCGTGAACAAGGCCATCATCGAACACGTCAACGCCCTCTTCGGCGCCAACCAGGGCGGGCTGTGTGGCGAGGGCTCGCAGCTTTCCAAGATCAACGGCCGCTACTACCTGCTCAACATCGCCTCGCCCAAGACCCGCTGGGCGCGCACCGTCATCGTCCACCGCGCCGACGCAATCGACGGCCCCTACGAGGGTCGCATCGCGCTCGATGACCGCGGTATCGCCCAGGGCGGCCTCATCGACACCCCGGAAGGCAAATGGTATGCCTATCTTTTCAAGGACAACGGCGCCGTCGGTCGCATCCCCTACCTCGTGCCCGTGACCTGGAAGGACGGCTGGCCCGTGCTCGGCCAGGACGGCGAGGTGCCCATGACGCTCGACATCCCCGCCGCCGGACAGGGCGCCTCCGGCGCCTCCGGCATCGTCGCCTCCGACGAATTCGACCGCCTGCCCGGCGCCCCCGACCTGCCCCTCGCCTGGCAATGGAATCACAATCCCGAGCCTCGTAACTGGTCGCTCACCAAGCGCCCGGGCTACATGAGCTTCGTCACCAGCCGGGTCGATTCCACCCTGCCCGAGGCCAGGAATACCCTCACCCAGCGCGCCTTTGGCCCTGACAGTTTCGCCACCACCAGCATCGACGTGAGCGGCATGAAAGACGGCGACTGGGCCGGCCTGGCCGCTTTTCAGAAAAAGTATGGTTTTGTTGGCGTAAAGATGAGCAACGGCGCCAGATCTCTCGTCATGGTGAGCGCCGACTCCGACCAGCCCGAGGAGATCGCCTCCATTCCCCTCTCCGGCAAGACCGTTCACCTCAAGGTCGAAGCCGAATTTCAGTCTGCGCCTGAAGACGCCCGCTTCGGCCTCGACGAGGGTGGCGCAAAGATCTACGGCATACCAGGGGCGCCTGAAGTCGCCCGCTTCTCCTACAGCCTCGACGGCAAATCCTGGACCCCCATCGGTCGTCCCTCGCGCCTTGCCTACACCTTCCCGCACTTCATGGGTTACCGCTACGCCCTCTTCTTTTATTCGACCAAGTCCGCCGGCGGCCGTGTGGACTTTGACTACTACCGGATCGGGCAAAGCGGCGGCGCCCGCTGACCGCAAAGGCACCAAACTTTCATCAATTGACATTGTATTTGGAAACGTATGCGTTCAACACCGGAATCCAGTTTGCCCCCGCCCGCAACTGAAGGGCAGACGTCGTGGCGGCGCGAGAACCGGCGCTACGCGCTGGTTTTCGTGTTGCTCATCCATCTGGCCTTGCTGGCCGCCATTCTGCTGTCGCGCGCGCGCGTTCCCGAGCCACCACCGGCGCGCAGCGTAGACGTGGTCCTGTTCCAGGAGAAAGTACCGGAAAAAAAGATTCCCGAACCTCCGCCCGAGAATATCGCCCCTCCCACCATCGCCCTGCCGCCCCCGCTCGCCCTGCCCCCGCTGCCAGTGCTCGACGTCGTGCCCGACGCCGTCCGGGCCCCGGCCCCGGCCCCTGCCCCTGCCCCGGCCCCTGCCGCGGCCCCGCCCGCGCCCCCGCCCCCGCCCGCGAAGGAGGCTGTGGCCAGCGCGCCCCCCAAGCTGTTCGAAGAATGCGCCGATTCCTCGGATCGGCATATGATCGCCGACGTATATCGCCTCACTGCCGGCAACCAATC
>NZ_JAKFEN010000036.1:0-42591 GCF_036677185.1 Phenylobacterium sp. | reverse complement strand
ACGGCCTGATCATCAGCGACAACATCGTCGCCGGCTTCGCCGACATGAAGGCCCGCATCGCCCTCAAGAACACCGTCGACGTCACCCTCACCAACAACCAGGCCACCGACTATATCCGCCAGGAAATCGTCCAGGTGACCACCGACACCGGCAACATCCTCATCGCCGTCCCGACCGACGGCGGCATGGCTATCCTCAGTCTTTGGATGGACAATCATCCCGACAGCGTCGCGGCGGAACTCTACGACACCAGCGCCTCGGCCCCCGTCGGCGACACCGCCACGACCACGCCCACTACGCCCACGACGACGGTCGGAACGAAGTCCGGCAGCCCGGGCTCCGACACCCTGACGGACACCGACGGCTCGACCACCCTGGCCGGCGGCGCGGGCGACGATGTCTATGTGGTCAGCAAGACCACCACCGTCATCACCGAGTTGGCCGGGGCTGGCCAGGACCTGGTGAAGTCCTCCGTTTCCTTCACCCTGTCGGCGAATGTCGAAGACCTGACCCTGACCGGAACCGCCAACATCGACGGCGTCGGCAACGGACTGAACAACTTCATCACCGGCAATGACGGCAGCAACCACCTCGTCGGCGGCGCGGGCAACGACACGCTCGTGAGCCAGGGCGGCACCGATCTTCTGGAAGGCGGCGCGGGCGACGACACCTATATCGTCAATGCGAACGCGAGTGTCGTGGAGGCCGCCGGCGCCGGGATCGACACCGTGAAATCGATGAACGGCATCACCATGAGCGCGAACGTCGAGAACGCGGCCCTGACCGGCAAGGGCGGGTCCGGCGTGGTCGGCAACTCGCTGAACAACCAGATCACCGGAAACCTGGGCGACAATCGCCTGTCCGGCGGCGCTGGCGCCGACACGATCAATGGCGGCGCCGGGGCCGACGCGCTGCTCGGCGACGCCGGGAACGACGTGCTCACGGGCGGGGACGGCCTGGACCGCTTCATCTTCGGCCGCGGCAGCGGCGCCGACGTCATCACCGACTTCGGCGCGGGCGGCGCGCGCGAACTGATCGACTATTCGGCCTACGCCAAGGCCGGCGTGAAATTCACGATCACCGACCTGGGCACGGACACCTTGATCCAGTTCGACACCGGAAATTCGATCCGCCTGACCGGCGTCGACGCGCACGAGCTGCAGTCGACCGGCACCAGCTTCATCATCAACGGCTAGGCGCGCGGCCCGCCCGCCCGGGCGCCCATCGCGAACAGACTGGAACCCGCCGGTGATCGCCGGCGGGTTTCTTCGCATGCGCGGGCCTTCACGACGCCGCATTCCTGTTTCATCCCTGTTTGCCGAGGACACGGCCCGGTGGCATGCCGCATGCAGAAGACATCCCCATTGGCTACGCACTGTGCCGTCTCCAATGCGCCTTCCATGGATTGGCGTTATCTGTCAGTTAGCTTCAGACCGCGATCCTGCGTGCGGGTTCATTGGGGGGCACATCACATGGCGAAGAGGGCCCTTGCCTTCGCTATACTCATCGGATCCAGCGTCTTGGCGGTCCCCGCCGCGGCGCAGGTCACGAGAAATTTCAGCGGAAACCTTAGTCTCGGCGTCCTGCGGGACACCAACGTCGCGCGAAGCAGCGAGGCGCTCGCGCTGGCGCGGGGGGTTGAGCGCGAGGACACCATCCTGACGCCTTCGGCCAGCATCGACTGGACCCAGCCGATCGGCCGCAGCTCTGTGTTCGCGCGCGGCAGCGTCGGCTATCGAATCTACGACAAGAACACCGACCTCAATCGCGAGGTCGCCGACATCCAGGGCGGATTCGGCACCCGCGTGGGGCCATGCCAGGGCTCGGCCGTAGCATCCTTCTCGCGCCGACAGCGCGACCTCGAAGATCTGGCGATCCCGAACCCAAAGGCCATCCAGGACACCACCGGCGTCAACCTGCAGACGGTTTGCGGACTGACAGCCGGCCTCGGCGTCTCGCTCGGCGCCGGGCAGATTTGGGGCGAATCCAGCGGCGCCGCCGACACCGTCGATTATGAAACCCAGTCCGTGAGCGCGGGCCTGGTCTACCGGCGCTCGACGCTTGGCGAGGCTCAGGTCTTCATCAGTCACGCGGAAACCGAGTATTCCAACGCCCTCGTGCCTGCGACGACCTCGGGCTATGAGGTCGAGAGCATCGGCGCAACCTATTCTCGGAAGGTTGGTTCGAGGCTCAAGGGGTCGGTGTCGGCGTCCCAGACCGAAGTGAATTCGACGTCCGCCGTGGCAGGCGCCGGCAGCAATTATTCAGGCCTGAACTACGCGGTGCAGGTCGACTACCAACCGACATCCAGGCTGTCCTTGGGACTGCTCTGGGACCGTAGCGTCAAGCCCTCGGTCCAGGTCGGCCGCCTATACAGTCTTCGGGAAGGCGTCGCGCTGAACGCGAGTTACAAGCTTGGCACGCGGTTCACCTATTCCGTGGGTGTCCGTCGTCGCGACAATACGTCGAGGGGCTCTTTGTTCGCCGCGGTCCCGTCTCTGGCGAAATCGCGCTCGGACGAATGGAACACCGGACTTCGTTTCCAACAGAGCGACCGCCTCTCTTTCGTGCTGGACGCTTCTCATACTAAATACGACGCTAACGATCCTCTGTTTGACTATTCGGCGACACGTGTGGGGCTGACAACGAGCGTAAGCTTCTGAGTCTGACGAGAACTGGTGATGCAAATCCGTACGACCTTGATCAAATTCGCGATGGCGCTCTGCCTGGTTGGGATTCTGCCCGCCGCGGCGGGCGCCCAGACACCGGCCGCCGTGGCGCCGCCCGTCGTCCCGTTGACCGGAGCGCAGTCGCCCGCGAAGGCGGCGCCCGCGGCGGATGACGAATACATCGTCGGACCGGAAGATGTCATCGAGGTCGAGGTTGTCGGGCTTCCGGACCGCGCGCGCACCAAGGTCTATACTGATGGCACCATCCAACTGAATCTGTTGGGCAAGGTCCAGGTCGCCGGTCAGACGCCGCGGCAGCTGGGCGACCAGCTGGCCAAGCTCCTGAAGGACGGCGGCTTCTACGCCAATCCGGTCGTGAACGTCGAAGTCGTGTCCTTCGCCAGCCGCTACGTGACCGTCCTGGGCGCCGTGAGCGCGCCGGGCCTCGTGCCAATCAACCGCGCCTATCGGATGTCCGAGATTCTCGCCCGGGTGGGCGGGGTGACCGGGGCCGCCGCGGAATACCTCGTGGTCCGTCCGGAAAGCGGACCCGAACAGCGCTACTTCATCCGGGACCTGGCGACGGGTGACGCGAGCAAGGACCCGTTCGTTCAGGCAGGCGACAAGATCTACGCGCCGCTCGCGGACATCTTCTACATCTCAGGCCAGGTGCGCGCGCCGGGCACCTTTCCCATCGCGCCGGGCATGACCATCGGCCAGGCGATCGCGCGGAGCGGCGGCCTCACGGAGTCGGGTAACGGGAAGAAGATCGAGGTGACGCGCGCCGGCAAGAAGCTAAAATTGGACCCGAGCGCCAAGGTCGAGCCGGAAGACGTGCTCGTCGTTAAAGAACGGCTGTTCTAAGCGGCGGTCTCCGCCAAAGGTGTGACATGTCGATTACCCAATTCCTGCGGATATTCTGGGCCCACAAGTGGCTGCCGCTGGTCACGACGATCTCCTCGTTCGTCGGAGCCATGATCGTCGTCCTGATCGTCGCCCCGAGCTATCAGACCAGCGCCAGGGTCATGCTCAACCTGTTGAAGCCCGACCCGGTGACCGGCGAGGTGATCGGCAGCCGCACGGCCGGCGTCTACATCAAGACGCAGGCGGAACTGATCCGGGATTACGGGGTCGCTGGGAAGGTCGTCGATCAACTGGGCTGGATGAACGATCCCGGCCTGATGTCTCAATACCAGGCTTCGGGAGCCAGCAGCGACATGCGCCGGTGGCTGGCGCAGCGCGTCATAGACGGAACCACCGTTACCCAGGTGCCCGCGACCAATTTCATCGAGATCGGCTATCGCTCCGCCAGCCCCGAACAAGCCCGGGCGATCGCCGAGGCCCTTCGATCGGCCTATCTTGAATCGGTTCTCGAGACCCGGCGGCAGGAGGCGAACCGCAACGCGGAGTGGTTCACCCAGCAGGCCGACAAGCTGCGCGAGCAGCTGGTCGCCGCCGATCAGGCGAAGACCGACTATGAGCGCGCCAACGGCATCATAATGCAGTCCGACAACACGGACGTGGACACGGCCCGGCTTCGGGCCCTGGCCGGCCAGGGCGCCGGGATCAGCATGGCGCAGCCGACCGTCGCCGCGACGACGACGCCCGCCGAGATGGCGCTCACCCAGCTTGACGCGCAGATCAGCCAGATCTCCAAGATCCTGGGCCCGAACCATCCTCAGATGAATGAGCTGAACAATCGGCGGGCGACGCTCGTGCAGATGGCGGCCCAGGAGCGCGCGGCGCAGCGCGCGGCCGCGGGCGCGGCGGCCAGCGGCGCGGCCCAGGCCGCGGCGGCCATCGAAAGCGCGGTTCAGACGCAGACGTCGCGCGTCATCGCCAAGCGCGACAAGATCCAACGGCTCAGCCAACTCCAGTCGGAGGTCAACCTGCGCCGCGAACAGTACAATCGCGCCATGGCGCGGGCGGCCGAGTATCGTCAGGAAGCCAACGTGACCGATCCGGGCATGTCGCCGATGGGGAACGCGGTGACGCCGCGGAAGCCGAACTTCCCCAATGTCCCGCTGATCCTGGGCGGCGCGGCCGGCTTGGGCTTTGGAATGGGATTGATGGTCGCGCTGCTGTTGGAGCTCTTTGGGCGCCGGGTGCGCAGTGTCGAAGACATGGAAGCGGCGTTCGACGTGCCCCTGCTGGCCGTCGTGAAGCCGGAGGCGGCCCCGAGGCGTCCTAGGACGGCGCGGCGCGGCCTGGCGGGCAGCGTCAAGTTGCCGACCAGAAAGAGAGCGATACGAGCGTGAACCAGCCCGTCTTGAAACCGCCAGAAGAGGTCCGGCCGGCGACGCTGGCCGAAGCGCCGCGGTCCGCGGCCGATCAGCCTCTGACCTTCGCCCTGGCCAACACGCTTGTGACAATCTCCGAGCCGGCCAAGGCCCAGGCGGAATCCATTCGCGTGCTTCGCACGCACATCATGGCCCAGCATGTGGATCAGGGACGCCGAGCGCTCTCGGTCTGTGCGGTTAGTCCAGGAGCCGGCTGCTCGTTCCTCGCCGCCAACCTGGCGGTGGCCCTTTCACAGGTCGGCGTAACGACGCTGTTGATCGATGGCGACCTACGCAGCCCAAGCCTGGAGAACTACATCCGGCCCAGCCGGCCGGTATCGGGCCTGCGCCAATGCTTGGCGGCGGAAGATGGCGCCTTCAACGAGTTCATTCAGCAGGATGTCCTGCCCAGTCTTTCGGTCATGTATTCGGGCGGAACGCCGGGCAACCCTCAGGAGCTGCTGGCCGGCGAACGGTTCAAGACCCTCATGGATCACTGCCTGCGCGACTTTCAGATGACGATCATCGACACCCCTCCCGCCATGAGCTGCGCGGACGCGCGTCGAGTGAGCAGTGTCGTGGGCTACAGCCTCGTCGTTGCCCGTCAGCATCAGAGCCGGATCACCGATATCGGGACCCTGATCTCCCAGCTGCAGCAGGATGGCGCGAGGGTCATCGGAACGGTTCTGAGAGAGGCCTGATCGGTGGTCGCGGTATCCGGCATCTCGGCTCCGGGGGCCCTCCCTCATTGGAGGTTCTGGGCCTTGGCCCTGGGGCTGGCCGTGATCGCCGTCCCGACGGTGATCACCCTGGGAGATCAGGAGTGGTCGCGTGATTCAGGCGCCCATGGCCCGCTGGTGCTTGGCACCGCGGCTTGGCTGTTCTGGCGCGCGCGCGACCAATTTCGAGAGGCGACGACCGAGGGTTCTCCCTGGCTGACAACGCTCGGATTCCTGGTGTCGCTTCCCCTTTATGTGTTCGGGCGGGCCTATGGCTTTATCAGCCTCGAGGTGGCGGGCCTGTACGGCGCGTTCGTCTCGATGCTGCACTCCGAGTTTGGCCTCAAGGCCCTGTTCAAGAACTGGTTCCCGATCTTCTACCTGGCCTTCCTCATCCCGCCCCCGGGCTGGCTGATGGACGATCTGACCGCGCCGCTGAAGCTGTTCGCTTCCTGGGTGGCGACCGACGGGCTGCAGATATTCGGCCTGCCGATCTCCCGCGAGGGGGTCACGCTGGTCGTCGGGAACTACCAACTGCTGGTCGAGGATGCGTGTTCGGGGATGAATTCCCTGACCGGCCTGGTGGCGATCAGCCTGTTCTATATCTATCTTCTTCGGGACGCCTCCTGGCGTTACTCGCTGTTCCTGGCCTGCTTCGTCATTCCTATCGCCGTGGCGGCCAATATCGTGCGGATCGTGATCCTGGTGCTGCTTACCTACTTCTTCGGCGATGCGGTGGCGCAGGGCTTCCTCCACCAGGCGGCCGGCCTGGTGCTGTTCGCCACGTCGTTGAGCCTGGTGTTTGTCATCGACCACCTGGCCTCACGCTTCTGGCCGCGCGCCAAGGGGCAGCCGGCATGAGCACGCGCAGGAACCTGTTAATCGCCGGGGCCTGTTTCGGGGCAGGCGCGCTCGCCTACGGGCTGAAGCCGCGCAAGCGGCTCTCCCTGCTGGGATCGGCGAAGATGGAGGCCATCGTGCCGGTGACCATCCCCGGATGGTCGGCCGAGCTCTCGGAAGGCATGGTCAAGCCGAAGACCGAAGGCCTGGCCGCCGAGCTCTATGACGAGGTCGTCCAGCGCACCTACAAGGGCGATGCGGATGGCGCCGACGTCATGCTGCTCATCGCCTATGGGGGGTTGCAGAGCGACCTCCTGCAGATCCACAGGCCAGAGGTCTGCTATCCGGCCCTGGGCTTCGCCATTCGATCGAAGAAGGCGTCGACCGTTCAACTTCCCGGCGGCGTGGCGCTGCCGGTCGTGCGTCTTGTCGCCGTCGCCGGCGATCGTCAGGAGAACGTGGTCTATTGGACCCGGGTCGGCGAAGCGCTGCCCACCAACAATACGGACCAGAGGGAGATCCTGTTGAGGACGTCGTTCAAGGGGCTGATCCCTGACGGCGTGCTGGTCCGCAGCTCGATCGTGCACGACGACGCCGATGAGGCCTTCGCCGTTCTCGACCGCTTCATCCCCACCATGCTGTCCGCCGTCGCGGCCGACAGCCGCCGCGCCTTGATCGGCACCGACCCCGCCAAGGTGATGCGCCTGGCCGGCGCCTAGGCTCTCGACGCCTTTGTCCAAACCGAGGACGTGGCCTGCGATAAAACGCGCGGGCCGGGTGGCGGAAGTTGTGTGACGTGCGGCTTCGGGAGCGCTATCGAGGGACGCTCCAGTGGCGAGGTTAGGCGTTTTGGCTATCGATTCGGCGATCAGGCGCGCGGACACGGGTTCGCGAGCGGGGGGCGACGGGTTCGCGAGCCTGGCCCAGGCGGCCGACTGGTATGATCGCTGGTTGCGGACACGGGCCTTTCCGCTGTGGTGGGAGGCCGGCGCCGACCGCCAGCGGGGCGGTTTCTTCGAGGGCCTGAGCATTGAGGGCCAGCCGCGCCCGGCGCCGCGGCGCGCCCGGGTCCAGGGCCGCCAGGCCTTCGTCTACGCTACGGCCGGCGTGCTGGGCTGGGACGGGCCGTGGCGCGAGGCCGCCTGGCACGGGATGGACTTCTTCCTCGACCGGTTCGCCCGGCCCGACGGCCTGTTCCGCACCCTGGTGGGGCTGGACGGCGCGGTGCTGGACGACACGGCCATGCTGTACGATCAGGCCTTCGCCCTGCTGGGCACGGCCACCCTGCACCAGGCCGATCCGCGGGGGGGTGAACTGGCCGAGGTGGCGCGCGGCGTCCGCCAGGGTCTCGAGGCCATGCGCCACCCCGCCGGCGGCTATCGCGAGAATATCGCCCATCCATTCCAGGCCAACGCCCACATGCACCTGCTGGAAGGCGCCATGGCCTGGGCCGAGCTGGTGGGCGGCGACTGGGAGGTGATGGTCGACGAGATCGTCGAGATGGCCCTGACCGTCTTCATCGACCCCAAGGGCGGCTTCTTGCGGGAGTTCTTCGACGCCGAGTGGCGGCTGGCCGACGGCGACGACGGGCGGCTGGTCGAGCCCGGCCACCAGTTCGAATGGGCCTGGCTGATGGACCGCCACGCCAAGCGGCGCGGCGACCCGCGGGCCGGGAAGGCGGCGCGGGGGCTCTACGCGGCCGGCCGGCGGGGCGTCGATCCCGTGCGTGGCGTGGCGGTGAACGAGCTCTGGGACGACTTCAGCCCGCGGGACACCACGGCGCGCCTGTGGCCGCAGACCGAGCACCTGAAGGCGACCCTGCTGTTCGACGAGGAGACCGCATCCCTCGCGGCGGCCCAGGCCCTGCGGCGCTACCTGGAAACCCCGACCCCCGGCGCCTGGCGCGACAAGCTGCGGGCGGACGGGACCTTCGTCGAGGAGCCCGCGCCGGCCACCTCGTTCTACCATATCCTCGGCGCCTGCCTTGAGCTGTTCAAGGTCACGGGACGCTAGATGCCGCAGAACCCCTTCACCGGAACGCCTCCGAAGATCTGCGTGATCGGGCTGGGCTATGTGGGCCTGCCGCTGGCGGTGGCGCTGGCCGCCCGGTTCGAGGTCGTGGGGTTCGACATCGGGACCGAACGGATCGCCGAGCTGCAGGCCGGCCTCGACCGGACCCTGGAAGTGACCGCCGAGGAACTCGCCGGCGCCAAGGGTCTGAACTTCACCGACGACGAGGCGGGCCTGGCCGGCTGCAATGTGTTCATCGTCACCGTGCCGACCCCGATCGACCGTCACAAGCGGCCGGACCTTCGGGCGCTGCTGGCGGCCAGCGCGACGGTCGGGCGGAGCATATCCAAGGGCGGGGTGGCGATCTTCGAATCCACCGTCTATCCGGGCGCCACCGAGGAGGACTGCGTCCCGGTGATCGAGGCGCTGTCGGGCCTCACCTTCAATCGCGACTTCTTCGCCGGCTACAGCCCCGAGCGGGCCAATCCGGGCGACCGGGAGCATCGGCTCTCCAGCATCGTCAAGGTCACGGCCGGCTCGACGCCGGAAGCCGCCGACTTCGTCGACGCCCTCTATGGCGCCGTGGTGCCCGCGGGCACCCACCGGGCCAGCTCCATCAAGGTGGCGGAGGCCGCCAAGGTGATCGAGAACACCCAGCGCGACCTCAATATCGCGCTGATCAACGAGTTCGCCCTGATCTTCAACCGGCTCGGCATCGACACCCAGGAGGTGCTGGACGCCGCCGGGACCAAGTGGAACTTCCTGCCCTTCCGGCCGGGTCTGGTGGGCGGCCACTGCATCGGGGTCGATCCCTACTACCTGACCCACCGGGCCGAGGACGCGGGCTACCACCCCCAGGTGATCCTGGCCGGGCGGCGGATCAATGACGGTATGGGCGGCTACATCGCCCAGGAGCTGATCAAGACCATGATCCGGCGCGAGATCCAGGTGCGCGGCGCGCGTGTGCTGGTGATGGGCCTGACCTTCAAGGAAAACTGCCCGGACCTGCGCAACACCCGGGTGATCGACATCGTCCGCGAATTGGCCGACTACGAAGTCGCCGTCGACGTGCACGAGCCCTGGGCCGACCCGGCCGAGGCGGAGCGTGAGTACGGGGTCGCCCCGGTGGCGGCGCTCGAGGCCGGCGCCTATGACGCCATTGTCCTGGCCGTGGCTCACGCCCAGTTCCGCGAGATGGGCCTGGCGGCGATCCGGGCCCTGGGAAAGCCGAACGCCATCCTCTACGACGTCAAGGGCATGTTCCCGAAGGGCTCGGCCGACCTTAGGCTCTAGGGGCTAGGACGCCGCCGTCCGGTCCTCCACGAGCTTCGAGGCGCGCATCCGGCGCGGGCTGCATCCGGTCCAGCGCTTGAAGGCGCGGGAGAAGGCGGCCGGATCGGAAAAGCCCACCAGATAGGCCGTCTCGTTCACCGAGACCTTCCTGCCGTTGAGATAGTGCAGGGCGAGCTTGTGGCGCAGCTCGTCCAGCACACCGGCGAAGGTCACGCCCTCGGCCTTCAGCCTGCGGAACAGGGTCTGGCGGCTGACCGCCATCTGGCGGGCGACCCTGTCCATGCTCGCGTCGCCGGTGTGCAGGATCGGCATCAGGACCCCCTCGACCCGGCCGCGGGTGGACTTCGAGTTCTCCAGGCTCTGCAGGAGGGCGTCGGCGCGCTCGCTGAGGATGCCGAAGGCGTAGCGCGGCAGGTGGGCGATCCGGCGTTGCATCCAGTCTCCGTGGACCAGTATCCCGTTCTTGTCGGCGCCGAAGACCACGGGGGCGCGGAAGATGCGCTCGTATTCGTCGCGATAGCCCGGGTCGGCGTGGGTGAGGTGAACCGCCTTGGCCACCGGCGTCTCGTCGAATCGGCGGGGTGCGCAGATCAGCTGGGCGAAGGCGGATTCGGTGAGCTCGGGAAACTCATTGGGGTCGTTGCGGGCGTCGACTATCCAGAACCCGTCCCGGTCGCCCATCATCCGAAAGCGATCACCGCCGTCCGCGTTGTCGGTCTCGACCACCAGGGGCACGTAGCGGTTGAGCTGCGCGAAGGCCTCGCTCATGTTCTCGGAGGCTTGGCCGATCAGACCCAGGATGGAGACCTTGGCGATGTCGACCGTCTCGCCGTAGTGGAGCGCGAGCGCCGGATCACCGGCGAGCGCCTTTGCCGCGCGCATGAGCGCGACATAGCTGGCGAACGGGATGCGGCTGTCCTGGTCGTCCAGGTCCTCGAGACGGACTCCCGAGCGCTCGGCGAGCGCGGCCCGGCGCGCGCCCTTCTTGACGGCGAGCTCCATCAGCCCCCGCGCGAAACCCGCCGAGACCGTGGACTCAGCCATGGCCGCGGAGCCGCCTGTTACCTCGGGTCATGCTTTTGATGCGCGCCGCCATGTCCATCATGTCCGTCGTGGACGAGGCTACGCCCAAAGGAAGCCAGACCAAGTGACAAACGCGACAGCTTCCCTGCGGTCGATCTTGGTTTCGCTTCTTGCTTTTTAGACGCGCCGCTGGCGCTTCCAGGGTGACCGCCATGCCTCCGGCCATGATGCTCCATATCGCCGCGGGCGGCGTCGGCCTCGCCTCGGGTTTCGCCGCCCTGGCCTTCCGCAAGGGCGAGCGCCTGCACCGGATCGCGGGGACGGCCTTCTTCGTCGCCATGCTGTTCATGTCCGGCATCGGAGCGGTCATGGCGGTGTTCCTGCCGAACCGGCCCACCATCCTCGTGGGCGTGCTCACCTTCTACCTGGTGGCCACGGCATGGATGACCGTCCGGCGCGAGGAGGGCCGGATCGGCCGCTTCGAGGTCGCGGCCTTGGCCATCGTCGCGGTCGTGGCGACGCTGGACTTCATCGCCGGCTGGGTGGCGGCCGGGAGCCCCAAGGGGGCCATGGACCACATTCCCTATCAGATGATCTTCGTCTTCGGCGGTGTCGCGACCCTGGCCGCGGTCACGGACCTCCGCGTGATCCGGCGCGGCGGGATTTCCGGCGCCCCGCGCATCGCGCGGCACCTCTGGCGGATGTGCGTCGCCCTGCTCATCGCCACCACATCGTTCTTCCTCGGGCAGCAGAAGGTCCTGCCCGAGGTCCTGCACGGCTCGCCGATTCTCTTCGTGCCGATCCTGGCGCCGCTTGTCCTGATGATCTTCTGGCTGTTCCGCGTGAGGTTCAGCAAGGCGTTCGCGCAGGCGCCCCAAACCCTGGAGGCGGCCGGCTAGTTCGCGCCCACCCGGTAGTACTCGCGATACCAGTCCACGAAGTTGGAAACCCCCACCTCGATGGGGGTCTGGGGGGCGTAGTCGAGGGCCGCCTTGGTCTCGGTGACATCGGCTTCGGTGCGGGCCACGTCGCCGGGCTGCATGGGCAAGAAGTTAATCTGCGCCTTGCGCTCAAGCTTCTCCTCCAGGACCTCGATGTAGCGCATCAGCTCCACGCGGGTGCTGGCGCCGAGATTGAGGATCCGCCAGGGGGCGACGCCGCTGGTGGCCGGGTCGGGGTCCTGTGGGTTCCAGTCGGGGTCGGGGGCGGGCGGACGGTCCAAGGCGGCGACCACGCCCGAGACGATGTCGTCGATATAGGTGAAGTCGCGCTGCATCCTGCCCTGGCCGAAAACGTCGATGGGCCGGCCCGCCAGGATCGCCTCGGTGAACTTGAACAGCGCCATGTCGGGCCGGCCCCAAGGGCCGTAGACGGTGAAGAACCGGAAGCCGGTGGCCGGCACGCCGAACAGGTGAGCGTAGGAATGGGCCATGGACTCGTTGGCGAGCTTGGTGGCCGCATAGAGGGTGATGGGGTGGTGCACCGGATCGTGCACCGAGAACGGCAGCTTGCCGTTGGCGCCATAGACCGAGCTGGTGGACGCGAAGACCAGGTGGCGGGGCTGGACGGCGCGGCAGCCCTCCAGGATGTTGCCGAAGCCCACCAGGTTTGAATCCACATAGGCCTGCGGCTTTTCCAGGCTGTAGCGGACGCCGGCCTGGGCCGCGAGATTGATGACGCCTTCGGGTCGGGTCTCGGCGAACAGGGCGGCCACGGCCTCGCGGTCCACGAGATCCACGGCGGCGTGGCGATAGCCCTCGCGCGCCTCCAGACGGGCCAGGCGCGCCTGTTTCAGGACCGGGTCGTAATAGGTGTTGAGATTGTCCAGCCCGACCACCGTGTCGCCGCGATCGAGCAGCCGGTGGGCGACGTGGGAACCGATGAAGCCGGCCGTGCCGGTGACCAGGATGAGCGCCATGCAGCCCGCTTAGACCGTCTTGGCGCGGGCGTCACCCGTTGGCGACAACCCGTAGGGTGGGGGCGGCGCCGGGCTTCTCGCCTCGAATCTGGCCGACCAGGTCGAACAGAGCGCGGCGGACGTCCTCGACATCGCCCATCTCGGCCAGACCCTCGATCTCCACCAGGTGGCTGCTGGTGATCCGCAGGGCTGAGGAGGAGACCACCTCCATCACCTTGGGGGCGCAGGGCAGGGAACGCTCGGTCTCGTCCAGCAGGGCCTCGGTGAGCTTCTCGCCGGGACGCAGGCCGGTGATCTCGATGTCGATGTCCTTGCCCGGGATGCGGCCCGAGAGCGCGATCATCTGCCGGGCCAAGTCCATGATCCGCACCGGCTCGCCCATTTCCAGCAGGAACAGGCGGGCGTGGGCGGTCTCTTCGTCCTCGGCGCAGGTGGCCGTGGCGTGGAGGACCAGCTGGGCGGCCTCCGGAATGGTCATGAAGAAGCGCTCGATCTCTTCATGGGTGACCGTCACCGGCCCGCCGCGATCGATCTGCGACTTGAAGATCGGCACCACCGACCCCGCCGAGCCCAGGACATTGCCGAACCGCACGGCGGAGAAACGCGTGCCCTGGCCCGCCTGCTGGGCCTGGATCACGGCCTCGGCCAGGCGCTTGGTGGCCCCCATGACATTGGACGGATCGACGGCCTTATCCGTGGAGATCAGCACCATCTGGGCCGCGCCGCAGGACTTGGCGGCCTCGGCCACGTTCCAGGTGCCGACCACGTTGGTGAGCACACCCTCGCAGGGGTGCCGCTCGACCATGGAGACGTGCTTGAGCGCCGCGGCGTGGAAGACCAGGTGCGGCTTTTCCTTCTTGAAGGCCTGCTCCAGGCGGCGCGCATTGCGCACGTCGCAGAGCACGGCGCTGTGCGACAGGGCCGGCCAGGTCTCGGTCATTTCGCGGTCGATCTCGAAGAGCGAGGTCTCCGAGAAATCCATCATGGTGACGTGAGCGGCTTGGAAAGCGGCCACCTGGCGGCAGAGCTCCGCGCCGATGGAGCCGCCGGCGCCGGTGATCAGCACGCGGCGACCGCGAATCAGGGCCCCGACCGCGGCGCGGTCCAGCTCGATGGGATCGCGGGCCAGCAGCTCCTCGACGCTGATCTCGCGCATGGGCAGCAGGGCCATGCCGTCCTGGTGGGCGAGCTCGACGATGGAGGGCAGGCGCAGCAGGCGGATGCCGTCGTTCTTGAGTTGGCCGAGCTGGTCGGCGGTCAGGCCGCGCAGGCGACCGGGCTCGTCCAGGAACAGGATGGCGCGGGGATAGCGGTTCCAGCGGCGCAGGTCGGTCATGGCCGCGTCGAGATTGTCCAGGCTCTCGATGACGCAGACGCCGCGAACCTGCTGGCCCACGTCGCGGGCGTCGGGGCCGACGATGCCGACCGGGGTCCAGGCGTGGTCGTGGCGGCGCGCCACATCGCGCAGATAGCTGTCGGCCAGGGAGGGCGGACCGATCAGCAGCAGGGAAGGGGCTTGGGGCGCGCGATCCTTGACCGTCTTGAGCGGGGCGAAGGAGTCCAACGCGTGCTCGTGCAGGGCGCGGCGCACGATCCGCGCGCCCATGCAGCCGACCATCTGGAAGATCACCGCCATGGCCAGGGCCGAGCGCGGCAGGCCGTCGGCCCGGTCCATGACGAACACGGTCAGCAGGAAGACGCCGGCGGTGAGGAAGGCCGTGCGGGTGAGCACCAGGGCGTCGGGAATCGACACATAGCGCCACGGCGAGAGCTCGCGCCGGAAGATGGTCGAGAACACCGCGGCGAGCGCAGCGTAGATGCCGATCAGCTGAAGAAGCTTCAGCGTGGGAAGGCCAGCGACGCCCAGTTCTAGAATTCGCGCGGAGGAGAGGATGTAGGCCAGGAAGAAAGCCCCGGCAGCAATAAGAGTGTCCGCGACAATGGTCTGGGCCCGATTGGCCATCTGCTCCATGAGTCGCGCTCCGCTCGCCTTAACCGCAACATAGACGCGCGAACGCGACCGTCCAATGAAACTCGGGGACTGAGGCTTAGCTCCCACAGTCGGAGCATTTTTCGCGCACTAGGGGAACCATTCTTCGCCTGACGCGTGCGCACCGAGACAGAAAAGCCGCCCCGGGACCGGGGCGGCTTCTCATAGGCCTAAATTACTGAAAAGCCCACGGCATCTTCGAATCGAGCATGCCGGAACCCTTCGGGGCCGGAGCGTCGTGGCCGCCGACGGCGACCACGACCCAGGGTCAGACCCTAGAACACGGCCTTGACGCCGAGAACGACCCGGCTGTCGTAGATGTCGCCGAAGCCATGCTCATCGGTGTCGTGGTAGCGCAGGTCGAAGCCGACCGTGTCGTTCAGAGCGAAGCCGGCGCCCAGGTTCCAGGTCGTGTAGTCCAGCGGACCGACGACTTTCTGATGGCCGACGGCGCCCGAGATGGTGACCTTCTCGGCCACCGGGAACGAGCCGTTCACTTCGTAGTAGGTCGCCTCGCCGGTGCCGCCGAAGAAGTCGTCCGAATAGTAGAAGGCCGCGCCGATGGTGGCCGGGCCGACGGCGCCCGAGCCGGCGAGCTTGTACTCGACATAGTCTTCGTTCGAACCGTTGGGCTGGTTCATGTAGCCGTAATAGACGACGCCCACGTCCAGGGTGACCGGGCCGACCACCGGCTTCACGCCGGCATAGAGGTCGAATTCACCGTCGGTGCCGTTGCCGAAGTCGACATTGGAGACCCAGGCGCCGGCGTAGCCGATGCCCCAGAGGGTCGTGTCGACGCCCGCGAAGATGGAATAGTTCTCGTCGGTCTGGCTGACGCCGCGGAACACGTAGTCGGTGTTCGCGCCGATGTTGAACGAGAAGTCGAACGGGCTCGCGTCGTCTTGCGCGAAGGCCGCGCCGCCCATGGCGACGGAGGCCACGGCGGCGAGAAGCGTGGTCTTGAAGAGTTTCATTTCGTTTATCCCCTTATTTTTCGATCGAGCTCCGCCCAATCGTCGAGGGAGATCGCCACGCGAGCGAGTTCCAGATCAACGCGAGCGGAGCCGATGGATGGCTCTACCTATGCCGTGTTCGATTTTTGAGCGTTAACAGAACGTAGCGCCGCGATTTTAGGCGAAATGCTGTGACTTTCCCGTCACAGGTCGCTCCTGAGCAACCTCTCAACGCATGGAGAGGGGCGCGTAGTGCAGGTGAGTCCCCGCATCGACCAGCAGGGTCTCGCCGGTGACGTGGCGCGAGGCGGTCGAGGCCAGGAACACCGCGGCGGCGGCCACGTCCTCGGCGGTGGAGGCGGCCTTCAGGGGCGTGCTGGCCGCGGCGCCGGCGCGGACCTTGGCGGCCTGCTCGGCCCCGACGCCCTTGCCGAACCACGGGGTGTCGATGAAGCCCGGACAGATGGCGTTGACCCGGATCTTCGGCGCCAGGGCGCGGGCCAGGGACAGGGTCATGGTGTTCATCGCGCCCTTGGACGCGGCGTAGGGCACGGACGATCCGATGCCCGCGACGCCGGCGATCGACGAGGTGTTGACGACCGCGCCCGGTTGCGGGGCGGCCTCCAGCAGGCTGCGGCAGGCGCGCACCATCTGGAAGGCGCCCACCACATTGACCCCGTACAGGTGCAGGAAATCCTCGGCCGAGACCGCCTCGAGATCGGCGTGGTTGGGGGCGAACTTGGTCACGCCGGCATTGTTGAACAGCGCGTCGATCCGGCCGAAGGGCTCGGCGGCCGCGGCGATCCGGCGGCAATCGGCGTCGAGCGCCACATCACCCTGGACCAGCACCGCCTTGGCGCCCTGCGCCTCCACCAACCGGCCGGTTTCCTGCGCCTCATCGGCGCTGCGGGCATAGTTGATGACCACGGCCGCCGCGCCGCGGCCTGCGGTCTCCACAGCGATCGCCCGGCCAAGCCCGGTGGAAGCTCCCGTCACCACCACCACGAAGTTCTCGAAATCCCGGCCGGCCATCGCAGCTTCTCCAATTTGACTTATCGGTATCTGTCTTGGCCCCACTGTCGGCCGCCTTGGTTGCCGGGCGCAAGCCCAAGGGCTACATCGCCGCCATGGACGAGACGCACCTGACCCAACTGGGCCGCGAGGTCCGCGGTTTCGACAGTCCCGAAGCCGCGGTGCTCGAGCGCGTGCCCAATCCGCAGGCCGACGTGCTGTACCTAGCGCGGTTCACCGCGCCGGAGTTCACCTCGCTATGCCCGGTGACCGGGCAGCCGGATTTCGCGCACCTGGTGATCGACTACGCGCCCGGCGACTGGCTGATCGAATCGAAGTCGCTGAAGCTCTATCTCGGCGCCTTCCGCGGTCATGGGGCGTTCCACGAAGACTGCACCGTGGCCATCGGACGCAGGATCGTGGAGGTGGCGGCGCCCCGATGGCTGCGGATCGGCGGCTACTGGTTCCCGCGCGGCGGTATCCCCATCGATGTCTTCTGGCAGACGGGACCGGCGCCGGACGGGTTGTGGATCCCCGATCAAGGCGTCGCGCCCTATCGTGGACGGGGCTGATTCAGAATTCAGCGTTTGGAAGAGTTAATGATTTGAGATCGAACGGTTAGTTTGATCCAAAAGTTCGTGTCTGCAGAAGTATTCGCATTTCCGAATACAACCCTCGATCACTCTCCACCTAAGCGCGCCGGTTGCTAAGGCGGCGAGCTTGGCTGTGACGGAGTCGGCGTCGACTAGCCGACAGGGGTGCGGTGTGCTATTACGACATCGCCCATCTCTCCTCGGGCGTGTCACACTTCAGGCCGGGCGGCGCGCCATCGCCGTCCGGCCGTCGTGTATCTGGCGAGCGCTCAGGGCCGCCAGAGGGTGGTCAGCGCCGTGGGATCGGGGCGTTCGCGCTCCAGCGGCGGCTCCTTGGGCGTGCCAAGCAGGATGAAGCCCGCCACCCGTTCGCCCTCCGCAACGCCAAGCAGAGCCTTGGCTTGCGCGTCATAGGCGTACCAGTCGGTGATCCAGTTCGCGCCATAGCCCAGGGCTTGGGCGGCATAGAGCAGGGTGGTGCAGGCCGCCCCGGCCGAGAGCTCCTGCTCCCACATGGGGATCTCGTGTTCGACAGCCCGCGAGACCACCGCGATTCCCGCCGGCGGGAGCTTGAGTTTGGCCAGTTTGGCCGCGGCGCGCGGGTCGTTGCGGCCCTCGGCCAAGGCTTCCAGCTTGGCCGCAAAGGCCGCCTTGCCGGCTGAATCGAGGATAATGAACCGCCAGGGCGACAACTTCCCGTGATCGGGCACCCGGCAGGCCAGGCCGATCAGGGCGGCGATCTCGTCGGGGGTGGGGCCGGGCTCGGCCAGGGTTACGGCCGAGGACGACCTTCGGCGGGCCAGGAAGTCCAGGACCTGCGGATGGGGCGGCTGATCGACGGGCGTCCCGAAGAGCGGCGTGGGGGGGAGAGCGACGGTCACGTCCGGGCGCCTCGTTAGGAAAACCGAGAGGGGATATCCCTTATTGGGCTTTGGGCGGTCGTCCCGCAAGGCTAGTTGAGAATATGTCGCAAAAACCCGACTGGCTGGTCGCGCACGGGACGCCCTGGAAGAGGGGCGAGCCCAAGCGCGTCTACGACAATCCCTGGATCAGCGTCACCGAGCAGACGGCGATCGCGCCCACCGGCCAGCCGGCGCTGTACGGGTTGGTGGCCTTCAAGAACCGCGCCCTGGCCATCCTGCCGCTGCACGAGGATGGGACGGTGACCCTGGTGGGCCAGAACCGCTTCCCCTTCGCCGACTACAGCTGGGAAATCCCGGAAGGCGGCGGGCCGCTCGACGAGGCGCCGCTGGAAGGCGCCAAGCGGGAACTGCTGGAGGAGACGGGCCTGGCCGCCGCCCATTGGACGGAGGTGCTGCGGATGCAGCTCTCCAACTCGGTCACCGACGAACTGGCCATCGGCTATCTGGCCACCGGCCTGACTCAGGCGGCGGCCGAGCCACGGGGCGACGGCACCGAGGACATCGCCCGGGTCCGCGCTCCGTTCCGCGAAATCCTCGACGCCGCGACGGCGGGACATATTCAGGACGCCCTAACGGTGGCGATGCTGCTTCGGGGTTACCATATGGCTCGGGAAGGGCTTTTGCCGGACGCGCTCGCGCGCGCCATGTTAGGATAGGGGAGCCGCCGTGGGACGGGAGGAGCCTTTGAGCCAACGTCTGGAAGTCATCGAGCTCGGCGCGCCGCCGCCGGTCTGGGCGTCGTTGCGCAATGAAGCCGAGCGGGCCGCCAAGGCCGAGCCGGCGCTCGCCTCGCTGCTGAACGCCGTGGTGTTGAGCCATGAGGACCTGGGCGCGGCCCTGTCCTACCAGCTCGCGCGCAAGCTGGGTGACCAGGAGCTGCGGGCCATGAGCCTGCGCGAGCTGGCCGACGCGGCCTATCGCGACGATCCGCGGCTGGTCGACATCGCCGAGCTGGATCTCAAGGCGGTGTTCGAGCGCGACCCGGCCTGCAAGGGCTACGTCCAGCCGTTCCTGTTCTTCAAGGGCTTCCAGGCCCTGCAGACTCAGCGCGTGGCGCATTGGCTCTGGCATCAGGGGCGCGAGACCATCGCCCTCTACCTGCAGAGCCGCATGTCGGAGGTGTTCCAGGTGGACATCCATCCGGCCACCAAGATCGGCTCCGGCGTATTCATCGACCACGGCACCGGCATCGTCATCGGCGAGACCGCGGTGATCGGCGACGATGTCTCGCTGCTGCAGGGCGTGACCCTGGGCGGCACCGGCGCCGAGCGCGGCGACCGCCATCCCAAGATCGGCAAGGGCGTCCTGCTGGGCGCCGGCGCCAAGGTGCTGGGCAATATCGCTATCGGCGACTACGCCAAGGTGGCCTCGGGTTCGGTGGTGCTGAAGCCCGTGCCGCCCGGCTGCACGGCCGCCGGCGTACCCGCGCGCCTGGTCAACTGCCCGACCTGCGAGGAGCCGGCGCGCAGCATGGACCACACCCTGGCCGAGGCGGTCTACGACTACGTGATCTGAGCCGCGGCGAGGTCGGTCGCACGGTAGTAACGCCGCAGCAGGAAGAACGCCGCGGCGGTCCCCGCCAGGGAGATCAAGATCGCCACCGACATCGGCGCGCCCAGGGTCAGCAGTCCCGCGGCGACAAGGCAACCCGCAGCCCCACCAACGTCCCATCCGGCTTCCGTGGCGATGTGGAAGCGCAGCGTGCAGGGCGAGGCCTGGGCCTGATTGTAGACCGCGGTCATCATGGTGGGCGTGTAAATGGCCACAACCAGGGCGCCGGCGGCGTTCGCCGCCACCGCTAGGGCGGGATCGCCGTAGCCCGCCGCGCGCGCCAGTATGGTCGCCGCAGCCGTGCCGGCCGCCAGCCAGACGATCCAGCGGCCATGGCCCGCGTCGATGAACCGACCCAGCAACAGGCCGGTGACGGCGCCCGCCACGGCGGCGATCGCCATCGCGCCGCCAAACGCCGTGAAGCTCTCGCCCAGCGAGAGGAAGAGCGCGATCTGCCAGACGAAGTAGTAGCCGGACGCGACCCACCCGTCGGCGGCGAGCATCAAGGCGCCGGGGAGGGCGGCGCGCAGGGATCCGGGCGCGTCGTCCAGGACGGCGACGTTCGGCGTCTTGAGCAGCGGCAGGGCCGACAGCATCAGCACCGCCGCGGTCACCCCGAACGTCGTCCGGGGCCCGAGCGTCACCAGAGCCCAGCCGGTGAGGAGAGGCGCGACGATCCCCACGAGCGCGGCCACGGCCTCGCGAGCCCCGATCTGGTGGCCGCGGTGCTCGGCGTCCCCAAGCGACGCGAAATAGGCGTGGTAGGAGGTCCAGTAGAAGGTGTCGCCGATGGACGAGACGGCGCAGAGCGCGAACAGCGCCCAGCCGACGCCGTCCACCTGCGCCAGCAGCGGGTACTGCAGGGCGGTCAGGATCGTGCCGGCGATGACCAGGGGCTTGAGCCCGAAGCGCTTGCCGAGCGGCAGGACGAACGGCCGGATGCAGAACCGACCGATCAGGATGGCGGCCAAGGCGCTGAGCACGCCTGGCGCCGGCACGCCGGCCCGCAGCAGGAAGACGGCGAAGAACGCGCCGCCGCCGCTGAGCGCCAGGGCGTGGACGCCGTAGTGCAGGTTCAGAAGATTGACGGTGGTGTTGCGAAAGAACGCCATGTGGCTCGGCCCCGAATATCCAGGAGAAGATCAACGAAGGGCGCCGTCGCGGGCCTAGGCCTGCGAACGACCAGTCCTGTGAGTTGATCAGCCGGCCACTGAGTGGGTTCTTCCGTGGTTCAGGTGTTTCGCCGCGAGCAGCTTAGGCCCCGGGAGGGCGAAACCTCAAGAGGCGTCCATCTCGGCCTGGGTGACGCGATAGGCGCCGTCCAGCCAGGCCAGGACCTCGCGCGCGCCCGGATGGTCGAAGCCCTCATAGCGCGCGCGCATCCGCCGGACATTCTCCTCGGTCAGCCGGTCGAGGCCGAAGCCCTGGACCTGGGTGAGGTTGAGCTGGAGGGCCGCGGCCAGACCCTCGCCCAGTACTTCCGCGGCCGCGCGCTCGAAGGCGGCGCCATATTCGTAGGCGGCGCCCTCGAGATAGCTCTCGGCCAGGGTGATGGCGGGAATCTGCGACAGCACCGGCTGCAGGGCCGGATTGACCGCATGGGCCGAGAGGCGGGCGCCGATCTCGGCGGGCCGACCGGTGAAGGCGCGGACGTGCAGGAAGGGCGACATCAACGGGCCGTCGTTGACGGGATAGTTGTCCCACAGGAACGGCTTGCGGCGCAGCTGGCGGCCCACCCGCTCCAGGTGGCCAACGCTGTATTCGCGCGAGCAGACCTCCTCGCCGGTCCAGAAGACCTCGATCGCCGGATCGAGTCCCGCGCCAAGGTCCTCCAGATAGTTCTCCGGCCGCCGGCCGAACACCCGGTCCAGGATCGGGTCGTCCGTATAATAGGACGGACAGACGATGAGCCGCGTGGCGGTGGTCCGCTCGGCGATCCAGTGGACGATGCGGATCTGGTTCTGGGCGAGGTCCGGCAGGTCGCCGCGCATGTCGTCGAACAGGATGGCCAGGTCGTCGAGGCCGAGGCTCTCCAGGTGCTCGAGCTTGGCGGCGAGGGCGCTCTGCGCCTCCCTCCCGAAGTCCCGGTAGATCTCGTAGGGGCTGAGACCGACCCCGAAGCGGACGCCCAGGTCGCGGCAATAGGCCGAGAAGGCGGCGAGCTCTTCGGACGCCTCGGGGGGATGGAGCTCCTGCCAGCGGCGGCGCAGGAAGGGGTCGGCCTTGGGCGCGTAGATGTGGAAGCCATAGCCGTGCGCCGAGAGCTTCGAGATCACGTCCCGCCGCGCCGCCCAGGACCAGGGCTTGCCGTAATAGCCTTCGATCAGTCCCAGTTCGACGCCCGCCACGCCTGTCTCCCCGCCTTGATTTGCAGGCAGACTAAACGCGCCCGCCGCCGCGTCCCCAGCTTTTTCCCGCCCAGACGCTTTCACGCCATGAGCAAAGCGCGCTAGGTTCCGGCCGAAATTGACGCAGGAGCACGGCGTGCTGGACGAAAAGACTATCCGCAAGATCGAAGGCCACCTGCGCGGCACCTTCGCCAATGCCCGGATCACCCTGACGCCCCGTCCCAAGCAGAAGGATTCCGCCGAGGTCTATGTCGGCGAGGAGTTCATCGGCGTGGTGTTCGAGGACGAGGACGGCGACGGTTCGTTCATGTTCGAGATGGCGATCCTGGCCGAAGACCTGCCCTAGGCTTCGCCCCACGAAAAAGCCGGCCCCGGGGCGGTTTCCGGGACCGGCTGAGGTTTCGGTGAAGCTCTAGGCCGTCAGAGCACGCCCAGCATTTCGGCCACCAGCGGGTGGCGGACGATGTCGACGTCCTTCAGCCGCACGACGGCGATGTTGGCGAGCGCATCGAACTTGTCGGCCACCGGGCCCAGCCCGGACAGCTCGGGCAGCAAATCCGACTGGTTGGGGTCGCCGGTGACCACCATGGTCGAGTGCCAGCCCAGGCGGGTCAGCAGCATCTTGAGCTGGCCGTAGGTGCAATTCTGCGCCTCGTCGATCACCACGAAGGCGTTGTTCAGCGTGCGGCCGCGCATGAAGCCGACCGGGGCGATCTCGATGGCGCCCTCGGCCATCAGGGCCCGGACCCGTTTCATGGAAAGCCGGTCCGACAGGGCGTCGTAGAGCGGGCGCAGGTAGGGCGCGAGCTTGTCCTCGGCGTCGCCTGGCAGGTAGCCGATGGATTCGCCGGCCTCCACCGCGGGCCTGGAGAGCACGATGCGCCCGACCTTGCCGGCCTCCAGGGCCTCCACGGCCTTGGCGATGGCCAGATAGGTCTTGCCGGTGCCGGCCGGGCCAAGCGCCATGACCAGGTTCTTGGCGTCGATGGCGTCGATCAACTCCTGCTGCCCCGGGGACTTGGCCTTGATGGTCTTCACATAGCCCTGGTCACGGCCCTGATCGCGATCATCGTTATGATGCGCCAGCGGAGACCAAGCTCGATCCACGGGCAGGCGGCGAATTTTGCCGTCATCCTCGAACTGGCCGGCGTCGAACGCGCCTTCGCGCAGTTGTCGCTTGAGAGCTCGCTTGGTCATCAAGGCCTCCATCGGGGCAAGAAAAAAGGGCGAAGCCGGAATGGCTCGCCCTTGGTCATCGGCAGATTGGAATTGGAACGGCGGCGTCGTGCGCTGCGGCCTGGCGGCTCGCTTCCGATTTGTGATCCGGGCGGGAGAACCCGCCGAAGCAGACGCGACACCCTTTACTCCGTCCAAACGCAAGGCCGGGAGCCGAAGGCCGACTCGCGGCGGGATGCGGGAAGGCGTTTCACCCTCTCGAATCGCACGACTAAGATGATGCTAGCTTGGTTTACGAATGGTTAAACAGGCTTCGGTTTCAAGAAATGGGGTATGCGGATGAGTGTCTACAACTTGGGCGACGTTGGTCCGGAGTTGCCCAATGAGGGTGAATACTGGATTGCGCCGACCGCCGCGGTGATGGGTCGGGTGATTCTTAAGAAAAACGCTTCCGTCTGGTTCGGTGCGACAATTCGCGGCGACAACGATCCGATCATCATTGGCGAGAATTCCAACGTCCAGGACGGCAGCGTCCTGCACACCGACACCGGCTCGCCCCTGACCATCGGAAGCAATGTGACGGTTGGCCATATGGTCATGCTTCACGGCTGCACGATCGGCGATAACTCACTGGTCGGCATCGGCTCGATCGTGCTGAACGGCGCGCGGATCGGGCGCAATTGTCTCATCGGCGCCAATTGCCTGATCACCGAGGGCAAGGAGATTCCCGACAATTCGCTAGTCATGGGCGCGCCCGGCAAGGTTGTCCGGGAGATCAGCGACGAGCAGGCGCGCGTGATGGCCGGTGGCGCGATGCACTATGTGCACAACTGGAAGCGCTATTACGCCGGGCTCACCCCTGTGGTCTGACCCCGAGTCCGATCATGGATATCCGCACCCTGGTGGACATCGCCATCGACGAGGACCCCCGGGCGCCCTGCCTGTGGGTTCCCTCCGAGGCCTGGCCCGAGTTCTGCGCGGCCATTCGCCGGCGGCCCAACCTGATCGGGGCGGTGATCTACCGCGACAAGACCGTCCGCGACGGCGGGCCGGCGACCGATATCGTCACAGGCTCGCAACAGGGCTGGCGCGCTTGACGTACGTAGCGGCGCCTGGCGACGGTCGCGCCAACCAAATGAGGAGAACGCCCCATGGCCTATGAGTTCATCCGCGTGGACCGCGAGGGTCCGGTGACGATCTTCACCCTGAACCGCCCGGACGTCATGAACGCCCTGCATTCGCCGGCCCATTTCGAGCTGCACGAGGCCTTCGACGCCTTCGCCGCCGATCCGGACCAGTGGGTGGGCATCGTCACTGGCGCGGGCGGGCGGGCCTTTTCGGCCGGCAACGACCTGAAGCACCAGGCCATGGGCGGAGACATGAAGAGCCCGCCGTCGGGGTTCGCGGGCCTGACGTCGCGGTTCGACCTGACCAAGCCCTTGATCGCGGCGGTGAACGGCGTGGCCATGGGCGGCGGGTTCGAGATCGCGCTGGCCTGCGACCTGATCATCGCCTCGGAGACCGCGTCCTTCGCCCTGCCGGAACCGCGCGTGGGCCTGGCGGCCCTGGCCGGCGGCCTGCACCGCCTGCCGCGCGCTATCGGGACCAAGCGGGCGCTCGGCATGATCCTCACCGGCCGGCGGGTCTCGGCGGCGCACGGCTACGAGCTGGGATTCGTCAACGAAGTGGTCCCCCCGCAGGAGCTGATGGCCACGGCGCGGAAATGGGCGGCGGAGATCTGCGAGCTCTCGCCGATGTCGATCCGCGCCTCCAAGGAGGCCGTGTTCAAGGGCCTCGACGAACCCAGCCTGGAGGCCGCGATCAAGGGCCAGATGCGCTATCCGGCCGCCGCGGCCCTCTTCAAGTCCGAGGACTTCGTCGAAGGGCCCATGGCCTTCGCCCAGAAGCGCGCGCCGGCCTGGAAGGGGCGGTAGTCCCGAGATCTCCTTCTCCTCAGGTCGTCTGAAAGATGACCTGGGAGACCAACTGGATCATGGAATTCCGCCGCCAGGCTTGACGTTGCGACACCTAAAAAGCGGTCCCTCCCGGCCTTGTTTCGGCGGCGCGTCTGGGTAAGTGTGCGCCAAACTTAACAGTGTTTAGGGACGGACCGCCCATGGACCGCTACGACTACGTGATCATCGGCGCCGGCTCGGCCGGGTGCGTCCTGGCCAACCGGCTGAGCGAAGACGCGAGCGTGCGGGTCCTGTTGCTGGAGGCCGGCGGCAAGGACAATTCCATTCTGGTCAAGATGCCGGCCGGGGTGGGCGCCCTGATCGGCAAGGCGGGGACCTATAACTGGGGATTCTGGACGCAGGAGGAGCCGCAGCTCGAGAACCGCAAGCTGTGGTGGCCGCGCGGCAAGGGCTGGGGCGGGTCGTCCTCGATCAACGGCATGATCTATATCCGCGGCCATGCGCGGGACTATGACAACTGGCGGCAGATGGGCCTGCCGGGCTGGTCCTATCGCGACGTGCTGCCCTATTTCAAACGCTCGGAGAGCCTGGAGGGCGGCGGCGACGCCTGGCACGGCGGCGACGGCCCGCTGAAGATCTCCAAGGCCTCTTCGCCTAACCCGATCTACAAGGCCACCGTCGAGGCGGGCCGTCAGGCCGGCCACGCGGTCACCAGCGATTTCAACGGCTTCCAGCAGGAAGGCTGGGGGCCGTACCAGATGACCATCCACGACGGCCAGCGCTGGAGCGCGGCGCGGGCCTATCTGCACCCCGCCATGAGCCGTCCGAACCTGACCTGCCTGACCGGGGCGCGGACCACCCGGATCGTGGTCGAGAACGGCCGGGCGGTCGGCGTCGAGTATGTGGACGCCAAGAAGCAGAAGCACATGGTCCATGCCGACAAGGAGGTGCTGCTGTCGGCCGGTGCGGTCCAGTCGCCGCACATCCTGCAGCTCTCGGGGATCGGAGATCCCGACGAACTCGGCAAGCACGGCATCCCGGTTGTCCACGCCCTGAAGGGCGTCGGCGCCAACCTGCAGGACCATCTGGACGTCACCATGTCCTGGGAATGCCCGCAGCCGATCACCGCCTTCTCCCTGCGCAAGGGGCTGGTGAAGACCCTGCTGATCGGGATGAACTACGCTTTCTTCGGCAAGGGCCTGGGCCGCCAGCAGTTCCTGGAGTCCGGCGCCTTCCTGAAGTCGCGGCCCGACCTGGACCGGCCCGACCTGCAGATCCACACGGTGCTGGCGGTGATGCAAAACCACGGCAACACGGTGGTGGAGAAGGACGGCTTCACCTTCCACGTCTGCCAGCTTCGTCCCGAGAGCCGTGGCCGGGTGGGGCTGAACTCGGCCGATCCGTTCGCCGATCCGGCGATCTTCGCCAACTACCTGGCCACCGACGAGGACCGCCGCGCCCTGCGCGAAGGGGTCAGGATGATGCGCAAGGTGGCCGAGCAATCGGCGCTCGACGCCTACCGCACCGAAGAGCTGTTCCCCGGCAAGCAGGTGCAGACCGACGCCGAGATCGACGCCTGGATCCGCAAGCACGCCGAGACCATCTACCACCCGGTGGGCACCTGTAAGATGGGGACAGACGAGATGGCGGTGGTCGACGCCGAGCTGAAGGTGCGCGGACTTGCGGGCCTGCGGGTCATCGACGCCTCGGTCATGCCGACCCTGGTGGGGGGCAACACCAACGCGCCCACCATCATGATCGCCGAAAAGGCGGCCGACATGATCCGGGGCAAGGCCGCCCTGCCGGCCGACGATGCGCCGGTCTACGAGGACGGCCAGAAGGCGGCGTAGGGAGAATCGCCATGGAACTGCGCAGGCTGGGCAAGTCCGAGCTGAAGGTCGCGCCGTTGGTGCTGGGCGGCAACGTGTTCGGCTGGACGGCTGACGAGAAGACCTCCTTCGCCATCCTCGACGCCTTCGTCGATGCAGGCTTCAACATGGTCGACACCGCCGATGTCTATTCGCGCTGGGCTCCGGCCGGCGGCGGGGCCTCGGAGAAGGTGATCGGCGCCTGGTTCAAGGCTGGCGGCAAGCGCGACAAGGTGGTGCTGGCCACCAAGCTCGGCTCGGAAATGGGCGAAGGGATGAAAGGGTTGTCGGCCAGGTACATGGTCGAGGCCGTGGAGGCCTCGCTGCAGCGGCTGCAGACCGACGTCATCGATCTCTATCAGAGCCACCGCGACGATCCCGACACCCCGCAGGAAGAGACCGCCGAGGCCTATGAACGCCTGGTCAAGGCGGGCAAGGTCCGGGCTATCGGCTCGTCGAACTTCGAACCGGCCCGGCTGAAATCGGCCCTGGAGATCAGCGAGAAGAAGGGCGTCGCCCGCTATCAAAGCGAGCAGCCGCTCTACAACCTCTATGACCGGGCGGGCTTCGAGAGCGGGATGCAGCAGGTCTGCATCGACAACGAGGTGGGGGTGATCCCCTATTATGGCCTGGCCTCGGGTTTCCTGACCGGCAAGTACCGCAGCGAGGAAGACCTGGCCAAGAGCCCGCGCGGACGCGGCGTGAAGCGCTATCTGGACGAGCGCGGGCTGAGGATACTTGGAGCCCTGGACAAGGTCGCCGCGGGCAGGGGGGCAAGCCCAGCCCAGGTGGCGCTGGCCTGGGTCATGGCCCAGCCCGGGCTGACGGGGCCGATCGCGTCTGCGACCAGTGTGGCGCAGCTGGAGGAGCTGATGGGATCGGCGCGGCTGAAGCTGGACGCGTCGGACCTGGCGATGCTGGACACAGCGTCCGCGCCGGCAACGCAGGCCGCCTAGGCCACCCGGCGGCCGTCGAGAGTGGCCAGGCGCAGGCGCGGGGTCTCTTCGTTGGCGGGGCCGACGCCGCGCACGCTATGGGCGACGATCTCACGCACCGGCCGGCCGTCCAGGCGCGCGACCAGGGCCAGGGGCTGGTAGAGGCCCAGGAACCGCTCGGGCGAGCCGTCGGCGCCGGCTAGGGGCGCGAACAGCACCTCCATGGCCAGGCTGGCCTGATCGGTGAAGGCCTCGACCGTGGCGACCACCGGCTCGGGGCGCCGCCGCGCGGTCTCGAGCGCGGTGTGCAGGGTCAGGCGATTGCGCTCGGAAAACAAGGACAGCCCGTTCAGGCCCTTGAGGTTGCGCTTGTGCAGGTCGGCCACGAACCCGCCGGCCAGGCGGATGGGATAGAAGCCCGTATTGACGCGGCCCAGGATGAAGACCTGGGGCATGAGCTTGGGGAAGGCGGCCGGATCGATCTGGGCGCGGGTCGGCAGGCCGCGATAGCCGCCCTGTCCGCGCCAGTAGTCGATCAGGGTCTGCGTGTTGGAATGGAACATCACGCGCCTCCAATGGGGTCGGGATTGACCGCATGGGGCTTGCAGGAAGATCGGCGCCAGGCGCCCGCCTGTGCCGGAACGAGACCTTGGCCGCGGCGAGTGCGGCATGGTTGACGGACTCAGAGATTCTTAAGCCGCGCCTGATCTAATCGTCGCAACGATGGGATTCCGGCGGGCCTTTGGAGGGGCCGTCCATGAAGACGCGTACGACCCTTCTTGGCTTCCTGCTCGGTTTCGGCATGTTGATGCTGACCGGCGCCGCTCCGGAAACCGCCCTGGCGCAATGCTGCGCGCCGCCCCCGCCGTGCTGCCAGCCGCCAGCCCCGCCGCCCTGCTGCACGCCTCCGCCCCAGCCGCCTTGCTGCGTGCCGCCGCCGGCCCCGCCGCCCGTCACCCCGTGCTGCGACACCCCGCGCACGCCCAATATCAATGTCCATGTCTCCAGCGTGAACGTCGCGGTGGCCAACGCCAGCTCGCGCGCCGGCGCCGCGGGCCTGGCCGGCGCGGCCGTCTACTACGGCGGCGGCGGCGGTGGTGGCGGCTACGCCCCGCCCATGGCCACCGGCATGGTCCAGCTGAACGTCGAACAGGGCAAGCGCATGAAGCGCGTGGCCTATGAAGCCAGCCGCACCCGCGTCCGCCGCGTGGTGATCCAGGCCTTCTGCATCGACGCGCGCGAGATCCCGCACGCCGCTTCCCAGGTCCGCCCCGATCGCGAGATCGACCAGGGCTTCGAGGGGGAACTCTATCGCTGCATCGCCGGCACCTGGCTGCAAGCCACCATCGCCGACTACAATGAGAAGATCGACTTCTCGGGCGGCAAGACGCTTGCCTGCCGCAAGGGCGACGCCCTCTATCATGGCCGCGACGGCAAGCTGGAGTGCCGCAGGCAGACCCCCGCGCGGGACTGCAATGAGCGTTCGTTGCTTCGCCGCTTCGGCGCCGGGATCAAGATCCTGACCATCGTCGAAGTCGAACGCTACACCGCCTATCGCGAGGAAGAAGAGCGCGTCGAGTCCTCGGTCGCGACCACCATGAGCCTCGATGGCGGGGTCGGCGGGACCGTCTACTAGCCGGTCGTCCACGGAGCGGCGACATGATGATGGCTGACGCCTCCCCCCGAACACGGCGCGTCCCGGTGTTGATCCTCAACTTCAACCGTTGGGACGAAACGTTCGCGGGCATCGAGACGATGCAGGCGTACCTGAGCGACCTCTGGCTCGTGGACAACGGCTCCGACGACGATCGGACCGCCGAGGCGGAGGCCCGATTCCCGCACCTCAGGACGCTTCGGTTGCCGGAGAACGGCGGATGGGCGAGCGGCTACAACCGCGCCCTTCGCGTCGTGCTGAGCGAGGGCTATGACACCGCCTATCTCTTGAACAACGACGCCATCCCCCAGCCCGGCGCGGTCGAGTCGGCGGTCGCGACCTTGCGCTCATGCGAGAACTGCGCCGCCGTCGGCAGCGTCATCCTGCAGGACGCCGGCAAGAGGGTGACGTTCGACGGCGAGTATTTCCATTTCAAGAACCACGCCGAGCGCCAGGCGAGTGTCCTGCGGCCGGGCGTCAGGCCCGTGCGCACCTTGCATGGCGCTGGTTTCGCGCTGTCGATGCGGGCCTTCGCCGCCCTGGGACCGTTTCCCGAGGACTACTTTCTCTACTGGGAAGAGGCGGACTGGTTCATCACGGCCAGGCAGCGCGGCTGGAACCTGGTGCTCGACGGGGCTTCCATCGTCATGCACGAAGGCAGCGCCTCCGACAGCAACGACAACGCCAAATACTACAGGACGCGGAACCGCTTTCTGGCGCTTCGACGGCGCGTCTCCATCAGCGGCGAGCAGGAGAGCCCGATCTCGCTGATCCATGAAGAGCTGCAGCGCGCGCGGCGGGGTGACGCCAACGGTCGTAGGTCAATGCGCGAGGGCCTGCTCGACGGGCTCCTGGGCCGCTTCGGAAGGCGCGGGCGGCCATGGTCGCCGCTGGTGCTGCATCCCGCGACAGCGGCGTTGAGCATGGTCGTGCTTCCGTACAGATTGCTACGGAAGTTGGCCGATCGTTCGAGCGCGCCGGCGACGGGCTTGAGTCCGTCGCGGGCGGCCGATCAGTGAATCACCCGCCCGCTTTGGGCTAGTGCCGCGTCGTGCCCGGGATGCGCAGGGCCTGGCCGGGATAGATCTTGTCCGGATCCTTCAGCATCGGCCGGTTGGCGTCGAAGATCTCGCCATAGCGGTTGGCGTCGCCGTAGTGCGCCTGGGCGATCTTCGACAGGGTGTCGCCAGATTTCACCGTATAGAAGGTCGCCTGGGCCGGGGGCGCTGCGCCGGCCGTGGTGGTCGCCGCGGCGGCGGGCTGGGCGGCCAAGGTGATCTGGTCGTCGACACGGGCCACGCCCTTGGTGTTGCCCAGCACCAGGACGGCGAGTTCGCGTTCCTGCTGGTTGTTGGCCTCGCCGGTGACGGTGACGGTCTCGTCCGCCACGGTGATACGGCCGTCCTTGAGGGTGACGCCATTCTCCTGAAGGGCCTTGGCCAACTCCCGGGCGTCGACGTCCGGCTTGCCGGACAGCTTCTCGCGCAGGGTTTCCCCCGCCTCACGCGCAAAGTCGAAAAGGCTCATGGTGCTGTGCTCCTGGCTTGAAGGAAGGCGCCTCCCCTGAGAGCCGAACGCAGCCAGACTCCCGAGGTTTCAACCGCGCTTGCGAATATTTCGCGACGGCTGGATGGTCGGTGCAAATCAGCGTTCATGGGGGGTTTCTTGTCCGACGTTCCGAGTTTTTCGCGCGTAGCCGCCTTGGCCGCGGCAGGCCTGGTTTGCTTGGCCGCCTCGAGCGCCTGGGCGGCGGGCGAACAGGCGCTGAGGGACGTCGAGATCCTATCGACCGACGCCATGGCCGGCCGCGCCATGGGTTCGCCGGGATCGGCCTTGGCGCGGACCCATATCCTCAAGCGGTTCGCCCAGATCGGGCTGAAGCCGGCCTATGGGAGCTTCGAACAGCCCTTCGCCTTCGCCGTGGCCGCCGAGACCGGCGCGGGGATCAACCTGATCGGCCAGATCGCCGGAACCGGGAAGAGCGACAAGGTGCTGGTGATCAGCGCCCACTACGATCACCTGGGAGTCCGCAAGGGCGAGATCTATAACGGCGCGGACGACAACGCTTCCGGCGTGGCGGCCCTGCTGGCCATCGCCGAAGCGTTCGCCGAGACGCCGCCCCGGCATAGGGTGATCTTCGCGGTGGTGGACGCCGAGGAGGTGGGGCATCGCGGCTCCGGGGCCCTTGTGGCCAAGCCGCCGGTTCCGCTGGCCAGGATCGCACTGGCGCTCAATCTCGACATGCTGAGCAAGAACGCCAAGGGCGAGCTCTACGCGTCGGGCGGCTATCATTTCCCCTGGCTGAAGCCGCGATTGACCGCACTGGCGGGCAAGGTCCCGGTGAGCCTAAAGCAGGGTCATGACGGGCCGCCCTGGCTTGGCGACGACGACTGGACCGCGCAGTCGGACCACGCGGCCTTCCATCAGGCCGGCGTGCCGTGGGTCTATCTGGGGGTGGAGGACCACGCCGAGTACCACCGGCCGACGGACGACTTCGCCACCGTTCCGCGGGACTTCTTCGCCCGTTCTGTGCGGACGGCGGTGATCGCCGCGCGCCAGTTCGACGAAGACCTGGACGCGATTTCGAAAGAGGCGGGGCGCTAGGCCCCTGCCGGCTTCACCTCGAACATCCACATGGTCTCGTCCTTGAGGACGGCCTCGGCGGCGCGCTTGACGTCGGCGGGGGTGACCCGCTCGGTGCCGGGGATCATGGCGCGCGTGGCGTCGAGACGACGGGGATCGGCCTGGGCGCCGGAGAGTTCCTGCAGCCAGTAGCCGTTGGTCTCGCGGGCCTTGTCGATCTGTTCCAGGCGCGGCTTCTTGGCCCGGGCCAGTTCGTCGGGGCTGATTTCCCTGGTGCGGAGGTCGTTGGCGATCTTCTTCACGTCGGCGAAGAAGGCGGGCAGCTTGTCGGGCGGCACTTCGACGCTGGCCGAGATGTAGCCCCAGCCCGGCCAGACGAAGCTGTGACTGTAGGCGGCGTTGGGGGAATAGGTGGCGCCCTGGGCCTCGCGCAGCTCTTCGATCAGCCGCAGCTCAAGCACCTCGCCCAGGACCGCGGTGTCGCGGGCGCGCTGGGGGTTGGCGAAGAAGTCGTTGGTCCGCCAGGCGATATAGCCGACGGCCTGGTCGGCGCGGCCCTTGTGGGTGCGGATCACCGGCTGGGCGACGGCGGCGGGGAAGCCGACCTCGATCTCGGCCTTCGGCGGCGGGGCGGCCGCCGGGCGCGCGGGCATGGCGCCGAAGGTGCGGGCGACGGCCTCCGTGGCCTTCTCCACCGTGGTGTCGCCGACGATCACCACCTCGATCTGGCCGTTGGCCAGCGCCGGGGCGACCTCGGCCTTGAAGCTTTCCAACTTGGCGTCCGCCATCTCTTGACGGGACGGGAACACCCAGCGCTCGTCGCCGCCGTGCAGCAGGCCGGCCAGATCGCGGGAGACCACGCCGGAGACGGTGGCCTCATACTGATCGTGGATGGTCTTGCCGCTGCTCTTCAGCCGCTGAAAGGCCTGTTCGCGCCAGCCGGGCTCGGAGGCGTAGGCCGCCAGCACCTGGAGCTGGACGTCGAGGTCGTCGGGCCGGGTGGCGCCGGAAAAGACGAAGGCGTCGTCGCCGATGCCGAACTGGGCGCCGTAGACCCGGGTCGCCAGCACCTGCTCCATGTCCTCGGCGCTGATCCGGGTGAGGCCGCCCTCGACATAGGCCCCCGAGGCCCAGGCGACGTTCTGGCGGTCCTTGGGCAGGTCGATCCGGCCGCGGCCGACATTGACCCGGACCAGGACCTCATCGTCCTTGAAACGGGTCGGCTTGATCGTCAGGCGCACGCCGTTCTCGAAGCGCACGAAGACGGTGTCGAAATCGGCGGCCTCGCGGGTCTCGGCGACCTTGCCGGGGGTTCCGAAGCTCTCATAGGGCCAGGCGACCTGGGTCGGGGTCGAGGGCTCGGCCACCGCCACCTTGCGCGAGGTCTCGAGCGCGGCGACCAGAGCGCCATCGCCGCCCTGGATAGGCTTGGGCGAGGCCATGAACAGCAGCGGACCGTCGCCCTTGAAGGCGGCTTTGAGCGTGGCGCTGACCTCGCCGGCCTTCAGCCCCTTCACCGTGGCTTCGAAGAGGGCGAGGTCCTGGGCGGGATTGGTCACGACCTCGTCGTCGGACAGGGAGCCCACGATCTCGCCGGCCAGGGAGCCCGGGGTCCGGGTGGCCGCGCCGGCGGCGTCGGCCTTGAGCGCAGTCCGGTATTCGTCGATCTCGCGGTCGAGCTCGTCCTGACGCACCCCGTACTGCACGGCGCGGCGCTGCTCCTGCTCGACGGCGGTGAGCGCCTCGCGCCAGCGGGTCGGCTCGGCGTTGACCGTCACCATGGTTATCTCGGCGGCGTCGTACTCGTCGCTCTCGAAGGCGCCGGCGCCGAGGAACGGCGGCTGGGTCCCGCGCGCCAGACGCTGCAGACGGCGGTTCAGCACCGAGAAGCCCAGTTGCTGCACCAGGTCGCGCTTTCGCTTGGCCGTGGTGTCGGTTTCGCGGTCGTCGGGGCGCATCCAGGCCATCTGCAACTGGAGCGGGGCGCCGGGCTCGACCAACAGCTTGGCCTCGGTTTTGCGCGACTTGAGCGCGCCCAGGGCGGGATCGGCGCCGGCGGGGCCCACCGGCGTCCAGTCGCCGAACCGGGCCTTGATCTTGGCCTCCATGGCCGCAACGTCGAAGTCGCCGACCGCCACCAGCACCGCACGTTCGGGGCGATAGAAGCGATTGTAGAAGTCGGTGAACTCGGCCGCCGGGGCGGTCTGCAGGACCTCGACCTTGCCGATGGGGTAGCGGGTGGGCGGACGCTGGTCCTTCAGCAGGAATTCCAGGCGCGATTTGTAGACCCGGTAGGACGGCGTATCTCGGGCGCGCTCTTCCGACAGCACCACGCCGCGCTCGCGGTCGATGGCGGCCGGGTCGAGAGTCAGGTTGCTCGCGGCCTCGCGCAGCAGCATCAGCGAGGTGTCGACCGTCTCGTCGTCGGTGCGCGGCAGGTCGAGCTTGTAGGTGGTTTCGTCGAAATCGGTGGAGGCGTTCGTGTCGGCGCCGAAGGCCAGGCCCAACCGTTCCAGGATCTTGATCATCTCGCCTTCGGGCACGGCCTTGGAGCCGTTGAAGGCCATGTGCTCCAGGAAGTGGGCCAAGCCCTGCTGCTTGTCGCTCTCCATCAGGGAGCCGGCGTCGAAGCGCAGCCGGAGGGCGGCCTGGCCCGGCGGAATCTGCTGCCTGCGGATCGCATAGCGCATGCCGTTGGGCAGGGCGCCGAAAGCGATGTCCGGGTCGGGAGCGACGTCCGAGCGCGCCTGGGCCCACTCGCCAGCCTTGGGCCTGGCGCTCGAGGCCGTCGCCGCGGGCCGGTCCTTGCCAAGGCCGAACTTGGGGAAGGGGAGGCTCGAAGCATAGCCGGGCGCGGCCAGGACCAGGACGAGCGCGGTCACCGCGGTGGGTCGTATCATCAAGTGCAAGGGATCCGGCTTGGGCAAGGTAGGCTCACCATGCGCCGCCGCATATGGCGTTCGCAAGGCGCGATAAGGGCGTCATTGGCCCGATGGGCGGCTCACATAGTAGGTGGCGGTGTTACCCACCGCGGTCGAGACGCCGCTGGCCGAGCGACCGCCGCCGGTCACGTTGACGATGCTCTGGGCGCCGACGTCGGAGCGGTTCACCTGGCTGTTGGTGATGCTCATCCGGCCCTCGCATTCCGAACAGGCGTAACCGGTGACCGAATTGCCCATGGCCGTCGAGGTGGCCGTGGCGTCGTAGCCGTCGGTCCCGATGAAATTGGCCACCGCTTCGATGCCGCCGCCCTCGTTGAGCTGGACCGTGTCGAGGATGAGCTCGCCGCCGATGTCGCCGGCGGTGAGCGCGTTGCCGACGCCATAGGCGTTGACGCTGCCGGTCCCGTAGGCCGAGGCGGCATTGCGGGCCTCGGCGCGGACATAGGCCTGGTTGCGCTGGTCGGCATAGGCGTCCAGCAGGGGGCCTTCGTTGACGGCGTTGATGTTGTTGCCGGCGGCGGTGGCGCGGGTGGCCGCCGTCTGGACGCTGCCGTAGCCGGTGAAGGAACTGGCCTGGACGCGGTCGGTCTCGTTGAGCTGGCCGGCGATGACGGCCGCGGCCGAGCCCTGGCCGTCCAGGGTGATGTCATTGCCGGTGCTGGTGGCGGCGAAATTCGCCGTGCCGGAGACATAGGCGTAGTCGCCGCCGCCGTCGGTGGAGACGGTCGCGCCGTTGGTCTGGTTGGCGCGGATGCCGGCCGAAGCGTATTCGAGGCCGAAGGACTGGCTGTTGCCCGTGGCCTGGTTCAGGGAGTCGACATCGCCGGCCGAGCCGCCCGCCGCGTTGATCCGGCTGTTCCCGGAGATCGCCGCCGTGGCGGCGGTGTTCTGATTGGTGACCGCGGTCACAGTCCCATCATAGGATCCGACAAAGCCGCTGTTGCCGGTGGCGGTGTTGGTCACGGTGACCGTGTCGCCCGAATAGCCACTGACATTGAGCCGGGTGTCGGCGGCCACGTCACCGTTGGCGGCCTGGTCGGAGCGGACGTCCAGGGCTTGGCCGTCAGCGGTCGCCTCGAAGGCGTTGCCAACCGCATTGGTGTCGGCCGTCGTGAAGTCGGTGACCTCGACGACGTTCATGGTCTGCTGAGAGAAGACGTCGCCGAACTGGACCTGATTGTTCAGGACGCTGCTGGGCGGGGTCTGACTAGTAGCGGCCCCGCACGGCAGAATCGCGACGAGAGCTCCAGCGAGAAGGGTCTTCGCGAGTCTGGCCATTGTTGGTCCCGAGGTTGTTGTAGGCCGGCACATAGCCGCCGGTCAGGCCGACGGTGGAGCCTTCCAGCGGGTCGGAGGTCAGGCAGCCCTGCGGACCGGACATGCCATAGAGATTGGCGGTCATCTCGACCACGGCGCGTTCCACCAGGCTGCGGACGGCCAGTTGCATCGGTTCCAGCGCGCCCGCGCCGGCCGAGATGTCGAAGACGTTGCCATTGAGGAAGTCGAAGAAGCCGACGCCGACTTCGCGGCCCACGACCTGCTTCTGATAGGAGATGACGTCGACCACCTCGAGCGTGCGGGTGTTGATCAACCTCAGGTCGAGTCCGATGTTCATGATGAACAGGCGGCCGCGGAACGTGCCCTTGGCGTCGGTGGCGTCGACATCGCCGCCGGCCACATCGAAGCCGGACGAGCGGATGTTGTAGTTGAGCTCGGTGACGCCGCCGGCCACATAGAAGTCGGAGCCCGGCACCTGGCCGGCCACGATCCGGCGATATTCGGCCGCCTGGTTCGGCGCCGGATTGGGCGCATCGGAGATCAGTTTGTTGTTGGCGTACTTTAGCTCCAGCTCGGAGACCGAGGTGTCGAAGCGTTCGACGAGCGGCATGCCGGCCTTGGCGAAGGCCGACATGGCCATCAGCGAGGCGCCTTGGGTGATCTTGCGCCCCGAGCCGTCGGACTCGGACTTGCCCGTGTAGTCGGCGATGCGGCCGATGGCGATCCGCGGGGCGACAATGCGGGCGTTGCGGGCATAGCCGGCCATGCAGACCAGGGCGGCGGAATAGGGGGTCGGGTTGACCGTCACCGGGGCGGTCCCGATCGTGCGCGCATAGTTGCCGCTGGGGCCGGCGATCGGCGTGGCGCAGGCCGAGAGACCGAGCGCCGCGGCGCTGAGCAGCGCCACCGTACGCATGAGGTTGCTCTTACTGATCATCGTCGCCGACGCCCCCGCTGACGCGCGTTCCCGCGGTCACATTGCCGTTGTTGGTCTGGCTCGAATTGACGATGACGGTATTGTTGTTGCCCTGGGTGACCACCACCAGGTTGTTGCCGATGGCCGTGGAGCCGCCGCCCAGCGAACCGACGCCGGAATAGGATCCGCCGGCGCCCAAGCCCGAGCCGAAGGCGAAGCTCGACTGATCCTCGCCCGTCATGATGATGCCGTCGACGATGACCCGGTTGCCGTTGGCGTCGCGGGTCGCATAGTCGACCGGATGGTTCTCCGATCCAGCGACGCGACCGTAGCCGGCGTTGAAGTCCGCCGCGTTGGTGGACATGTATTGGGCGCAGGCCGGAGCCGCAGCCAAGCCGACGGCGAGGCCCGCGGCGATCCATGCGCCACGCCGAGCCGCGAGGAAAACTTCGATCATTGACCTAGTGACTCCGCACCGACAGACCTGCGCCGGACGGCGCGCAAGCGGGCGCGCCTTATCCGGTCACCCGGCATCTAGAAGCCAAGACCCTCGCGATTTGGTTAAGAACAATGAGGGAAACTGGCGCCGGACACCATTCTGAGTTGGGAGCATCCGTATTGAACGAGCCGCGCCAGCCGATTCTCAACGCGCCATGGCCGGCCGTCCTGGTCACCGTGTCGATCGTGGTGAGCTACGGGCTGCAGTCCGTGCTGCTGAGCGACCTGGGGGTCCGCTATTTCGCCTTCTCGTCCATGGCGCTCGCCGGCGGACGCTGGGAGACGATGTTCACCTCCATGCTGTTGCACGGGAACTGGGCGCACGCCCTGATGAACGCCGGCTTCGCCCTGGCCTTCGGGACCCCGGTGGCGCGCTACTTCGGCGTGCGGCCACGCGGAGTGCTGGTCTTCGCGCTCTTCTATCTGCTGACGGGCGCCATCGGCTGCCTGGGCTACGCCTGGCTGAGCCCGGGGACCTTTCTTATCGGCGCGTCGGGTGGGGTGGCCGGCCTGGTGGGCGGTGCGACCCGGCTGCTGGGCGGGCGCGGGACGCCCGGCCCCTTCACCAGTTCGCCGGTGATCAGCATGACCCTGAGTTGGGTGGCGCTGAACCTGATCCTCGGCTTCATCAACTTCGCCCCAGGCATGGGATCGGCTCAGGTCGGCTGGGAGGCCCACATCTTCGGCTATTTCGCGGGTCTGTTCCTCATCGACCTGTTCGGCCGCCTGGCGCGCGGGCCTCGCGCGACACAGGAAGCTCTCGGATAACATTGATTTCGCCTGCGTCCTGAGCGACTCTGACCTTCGGGAATAGGGAGTACGCGCCGATGCTGGTGTCTCAGATCCTTAAGACCAAGGGTGATCTGGTCTTCACGGCCACGCCTGGCGAGACGGTTGGCGCGATCTGCGCCCTGCTGCACTCGCGCAAGGTGGGCGCCATGGTGGTGATGGACAGCGACCGGGTGGTCGGCATCGTCTCCGAGCGCGACCTGGTCCGGGCCCTCGCGGAAGAGGGGGCCGGCGCGCTCTCCAAGCCGGTCTCCAGCTGCATGACCCGCGACGTGCATTTCGCCGAGCCGAACGAGACGGTGAACGCCCTGTTGAGCCGGATGACCGACCGGCGGATTCGCCACCTTCCCGTCTGCGAAGGCGAGCGGCTTGTGGGCATCGTCTCCATCGGCGACCTGGTGAAGTGGAAGATCACCGAGGTCGAGGCCGAGGCCGATGGTCTCAAGGCCTATATAGCGGCGGGTTAGGGTGGGGCGTCGCGAGCCATCGGCTCGCTCGCGTTCCAAGATGTTCTCTGTTTGTTCTCGACAATCGAGCTTGGCCGTGAGACTATTCTGGTCGTGCGTGGTGGCCTGATGGCGCGGCGGATTGTGGAGACCGAACTTGAGCGAGACCAGAGAGCGCCCGCCAGGCGGCGCGGCCAGATCCGATAGCGCGCCCTCGATACCGCCCGTGCCGCGCAAGCCTTCGATCCAAGAGCGGACGATTATCGAGCGATATCGAAAGGCTGGATCTGAGGAGGCTGGGAACCCTCTCGGCAAGTGGCGCAATGCGCCGAACACCGCGCTCGGGCTTGCCTACGGATTGATGGGGCATGTGGCCGGCAAGGCGATGGGAAGAGATTCGCGTATAGGTATCGGAGGGAACGCCGTTCAGTTCATCGACAACCCATTTGGCGGCGTCAGCGTTGTCACCCTGGGCAACACGACCATCTGGAACGGCGATCCCTACAGCCGTCGTGGCTCGCCCGACCCGAGAGCTCGGAGCTGGCATGACGCCAAGGGAAATCCCAAGCTTGAGAACGGGCACACTCAGATGGAGCACGAGAAGCAGCATACGCTACAGGGTGAAATGCTTGGCGCGCTCTATCTGCCTTCAAATCTGCTGGGAGGTCTCAACTCCCTGAGGAAGGGAGAGGGGTGGCATGGCGACGGCAACTGGAACGAGACGGGTCCGCAGGATAATCCGTCGCGGCCGTGGAAGGCGAGAAGGCCATGAAGGCCTCATCGCTTTCACAGCTTGTCGTGTGCGCAATGCTGCTCGCCGGGTGTTCGCCTGAACATGGCCTTGAGATTTTTAACGAGACCGGCGTGCCGCTGAGCATGCGCGTCGTCGAGGTAAAGACGCGTCATGGCGTGGAGACCCGGTCGTTTAGGCAGCAGCGCATAGCGATCGGGAAATGGGACTTTTTCAGCGAGCGGATCGTGCCGCCACGCATCGTAATGTCGGCGGGCCGCTGTGAGTATGACTACGGCTCATTTACCGAGGTGCAGGAGAGGACCCACGAAGGCCGGATCAAGTTTCGATTGGAGCCGGATTTCTCAGCGCATCTCCTGACCCTGCAGAAGCGCGAAGGCGAGTCGGGCTATTTTCCCAACGACGCCATGAAGGGCTTTCCCATCACGCCTGTGAGGATCTGCCACTGACGACGTCGCGGTCTCGCATCAAGTCAGTCCGAACACCTCGGCGCCCTCGCAAGCCGCGGCCGCCTCCAGGCTGTAGCCTTCCAGCACCTCGGAAGTGGCGTCGCGGGCGCGCAATAGAGCTTCACGTAGAGAGCACGTCGCTAGGTCGGGGCAGTCGTCGCACTTGCGGAACGACAGGCGGCTGACGCAGGGCGCGAGGGCCAGGGGCCCATCTATGATGCGGATGATCTCGGCGAAGCTGATCTCGCCGGCCGGGCGGGCCAGGACATAGCCGCCGAACTTGCCGCGGCGGCTGACCACGACCTTATTGCGGGCGAGTTCCAGCAGAATCGCCTCGAGGAACTTGCGCGGAGCGTCCGCGCGGACGGCCAATTCGCCCGAAGTGACCTGTGCGCCCTGCGCCCTGGCGAGCTCCACGAGCGCGCGCAATCCGTAGCGGGCCTTTTGCGACAACATTCTTCGAACGCCTCCCAGCCTTGCGCCATAAAGGATGGCGCAGGCTTTTCCACAAGGCGAGGGCGGGAAATGTCGTCATTCTGTCGCTAAGGGGTTGCGCCCTCCAAGGGCGGCGGGTAGAAGCCCCCCTCGCTCGGACGACGGGCCGGACGGAAACGACTGACGGGGCCACAAGCTCTTGAATTCGTTGCCGAACCGGAACATCCAAGAGCGGCGATCGGATCTTCGCCAAGAGCCTGGAGGCCTAGCTTCCAGCGCAGACCGGCGGAGGTTTTTTCGAACGGGTCCGGAGCTTTCCGGGCAGGTTCGAAAAGCTCGAAAGAGCCGATTGACAGGGGAGGGGCCGGCAACTAGATACGCCGCTCTTCTTCGGAACCGCCCCGGCGGCGAGACAGGCCAGGGACTTGAACAAAGTCCTTGATTTTCTCTCCCTCGGTCGTTAGGTTCCGGCCTTCAATCGAATCGCTACGGACAAATGAGGGAAGCCCCTCGGCGGCCCGCGGTGATTTTTGCGCCAAATTTCCGGGTTTCCCGGGCGGCGCAAAAAAGTCCGAAAGGATCGATTGACACGAAAGAGGCCGGCCACTAGATAGCCGCCTCCGCCGACCACCGGCGCTAAACAGTGGGGCGGGCGAAAGCCGGTCTCGGTCTTTGACATCGTTGAATTGGAAAGAGAAACGCAGGCGGCGGCGCTCTGGCGATAGTGCTAACCACACTATCTCGACGCTGACTAAATCTGCGGTCTCTTGAAGACAATACCATGTACCAACCGATCTTCGGATCGTGAGGTAAATGGGAACTCGTCAAGAACTAAGTAGACCAATGCCAGTCAAACCCTGCCCGGGTTTGACACATTGAAGTCAGAGTCATCTCAACCTGAGAGTTTGATCCTGGCTCAGAGCGAACGCTGGCGGCAGGCCTAATACATGCAAGTCGAACGGATCCTTCGGGATCAGTGGCGGACGGGTGAGTAACGCGTGGGAACGTGCCCTTTGGTACGGAACAACTGAGGGAAACTTCAGCTAATACCGTATGTGCCCTTCGGGGGAAAGATTTATCGCCATTGGAGCGGCCCGCGTTGGATTAGGTAGTTGGTGAGGTAAAGGCTCACCAAGCCTACGATCCATAGCTGGTCTGAGAGGATGACCAGCCACACTGGGACTGAGACACGGCCCAGACTCCTACGGGAGGCAGCAGTAGGGAATCTTGCGCAATGGGCGAAAGCCTGACGCAGCCATGCCGCGTGAATGATGAAGGTCTTAGGATTGTAAAATTCTTTCACCGGGGACGATAATGACGGTACCCGGAGAAGAAGCCCCGGCTAACTTCGTGCCAGCAGCCGCGGTAATACGAAGGGGGCTAGCGTTGCTCGGAATTACTGGGCGTAAAGGGCGCGTAGGCGGATAGTTTAGTCAGAGGTGAAAGCCCAGGGCTCAACCTTGGAACTGCCTTTGATACTGGCTATCTTGAGTACGGGAGAGGTGAGTGGAACTCCGAGTGTAGAGGTGAAATTCGTAGATATTCGGAAGAACACCAGTGGCGAAGGCGACTCACTGGCCCGTTACTGACGCTGAGGCGCGAAAGCGTGGGGAGCAAACAGGATTAGATACCCTGGTAGTCCACGCCGTAAACGATGAGTGCTAGTTGTCGGCATGCATGCATGTCGGTGACGCAGCTAACGCATTAAGCACTCCGCCTGGGGAGTACGGTCGCAAGATTAAAACTCAAAGGAATTGACGGGGGCCCGCACAAGCGGTGGAGCATGTGGTTTAATTCGAAGCAACGCGCAGAACCTTACCACCTTTTGACATGCC
>NZ_JAKFEN010000035.1:0-41020 GCF_036677185.1 Phenylobacterium sp. | reverse complement strand
GTACCAGCGGATGTGGAACGGGTGCTTGTGGAAGGAGGTGTCCTTGATCTGGGTCGGGGGCGTGATCCAGTCCAGGCGGCCGGCGACCTTGCGCCAATAGGCCTCCGGATCGGCTTCCACCTGCGCGACGGCGGCCTCGTAGCCGGCGGCGTCCATATGCGCGCGCTTGGCCCAGGCGCTCGGAACCGGAAAGACCTCGCCTTCGGACACCATTCACCTCCGGGTTCGGGAACAGCCCGCCGCCACGGCGCGGAAGGCCGGGGTGGCCGTGGTCGGCGGGCGCCAGCGACCAGGGGGGCGAGGCCGCGGCGCCGACGTTCTCCCACGCACCCGCCGGAATGATCTGCGGTTTTCGCGGCTGGCGACGCAGCCGCCGCGCCGAACAGCGAGGCCTGTTCGCAATCACATGGGGCGCTGCTCCGGCGATGATCGCCCAACTTAGCTTGTCGGGTTTCCGCGTGGTTGCACATCGGATCATCGGTGCGGTTGGGGCGCTCTTCGCGCTCGGAACCACGGCGTCGGCCGAGGAGACTCCCGCCGTCCAATTGTCGGCGACCTACACCGGCGAAGCCTGGCGCAACCTCCACGGCGGCCTGCGCCCTGGCTCCGCCTACCTCGAGAACCTCGAGGCGGCCGCCGAGGTCGATATGGAGCGCGCGTCCGGCTGGCGTGGCGCGACCGTTCGCGTGTCGGCCTTCTGGAACGACGACGACACCCTCTCCGAACGGCTGGTCGGCGACACCCAGGCGGTCAGCGGCAAGGACGCCACCGGCGGGACCCGCCTCTATGAGGCCTGGGTGCGGCAGGCGATCGGCGGCGGCGGCGTCAAGCTGGGCGTCATCGACCTCAACAGCGATCTCGCCCTCAACAAGGCTGCGCTCCTGTTCGTGAACGGGGCGCAGGGCCTCGGCCTTGATCTCGCTCAGATCGGGCGGAACGGCCCCTCGGTGTTCCCGAACACCGGCCTGGGCGTGCTGGCCGAGCTTCCGATCGACGGGCACTGGGAGGTCAAGATCGGGGCGTTCGACGGCGTGCCCCGCAATCTCGACGGGCCTCCCGGCCCGACCTTCCGCATCGGCGCTGACGACGGGGCCCTGATCGTGGCGGAACTCCTCCACGAGAGCGACAACGAAACGCGGCTCGCGCTGGGGCTCTGGAGCCACACCGCCAAGTTCGACGCGATGGGCGGGGCGGTCGAGCGCGACTCCTCGATGGGCGGCTACGCCCTGGTCGAGCGCCCCCTCGCGCGGTGGGGCGATCAGCGCCTTGACGGCTTCGTTCGCCTGGGTCTGGCCGAGCCCAAGACGGAAGAGATCGCAGCCGCATATAGCGCCGGCCTCGTGCTGAGCGGCCGCCTGCTGGGTCTCGAGGATGAGGCCCTCGGCGTGGCCTTCACCACGGCGCAGACCAGCCGGCCGTACAGGCGCGCGCGCGCCGCGCTCGGCGCGCCCGTGGACAAGCACGAGACGGCGGTGGAGCTGACCTACCGCGCCCAGGTCACGCCCTGGCTCGCGGTGCAGCCCGACGTGCAGTACGTGATCAACCCCGGCGCTGATCCGGCTCTGAAGAACGCGCTGGTGGTAGGGCTACGGTTCGAGATGGCGTGGAGCGGGCCGTCAGGCCGCTAGCAGCCGCTCGACGATCGCCGCGTGCAGCCGAATCCCCGTGGGGATCACGGCGTCGTTGAAGTCGTAAGCAGGATGGTGCAACGGCACGTGCTCGCCCTCGCGCGCCTGGCCCAGCCAGATGTAGGCGCCCTTCCGCGCCTGCAGCATGAAGGCGAAATCCTCGGAGGTGAACGCCGGCGCGGGCGCGGTGTCGGCGTGGCAGCAGGCGCATCGCGCGGCCGCGAGCGCTTCGGCCGCCGCCTCTGGGTGGTTGATGGTCGCCGGGTAGTACCGATCATAGATGATCGTCGGCTTCACGCCGTGCGCGGTCGCGACCCCGGCGACGACGTCGCGCAACGCTGCTTCGATCGTGTCCTGCACTTCGGGCTCGAAGCTGCGCACCGTGCCCGTCACGCGAACGATCGCCGGCAGGACGTTGTGGGACTGGCCGCCTTCGATCTTCGTCACGGAGAGCACGGCCGATGATGTGGGCGGAATGCGGCGCGAGACGATGCTGTTCAGCTGGGTCACCAGGTGACTCGCGGCCAGGATGGCGTCCGGAGTCTGGTGCGGCATGGCGGCGTGGCCGCCCCGGCCCTCGAGGCTGATTTCGAACTTGTCCGCCGCCGCCATGATCGGTCCTGCGCGGGTCTGGGCCGTCCCCGCCGGCAGGTCGGGCCAGTTGTGCAGGGCGTAGACCTGGTCCGTCGGGCAGAGGTCGAAGAGGCCGGCCTCGATCATCGCCCGCGCCCCGCCCAGACCTTCCTCGGCCGGTTGGAAGACGAAGTTCACCGTGCCGTCGAAGCGGCGCGTTCGGGCCAGGTGACGCGCCGCGCCCAGGAGCATCGCCACGTGACCGTCGTGGCCGCAGCCGTGGAAGACGCCGGCCGTCCGGCTCGCATAGGCCAGCCCCGTCTCTTCCCGGATCGGCAGGGCGTCCATGTCGGCCCTGAGCGCAAGGCTCCGGTCCGAGCCGCCGGCGCGCAGCACGCCCACCACCCCGGTGCCGCCGATCCCGGCGTGGACCTCGAGCCCGATCTCCCGCAGCGCCTCGGCGATCTTCGCCGACGTGCGGTGCTCGGCGAACCCCAGCTCGGGATGGGCGTGGATGTCGCGGCGGAACGCGACCAGGGGCTCGATCAGGTCGGCGATGTCGGAGGCGGTCGTGGACATGCTCAGGCCTTCTCTCCGAACAGCCCCTGGATCGGGTAGTGCGTCTTGATGAAGGGCGACTTGATGACGATGTAGCTGAAGTACTTCTCGATCCCGATGTTGCTCTCGAGCAGGTACTCGATGAGGGTCTGATAGTGGCTCACGCCGGGGGTCACGAACTTGAGCAGATAGTCGTAGCCACCGCTGACCAGGTGGCACTCGATAATCTCGTCCACCGTGCGGATCTTGGCCTCGAAGCGGGCGAAGTCGGGGCTTCTGTGGTCCTGCAGGGTCACTTCCGTGAAAACGGTGAGGAACTCGCCCAGCTTGTGCAGGTTGATCTGGGCTCCATAGCCGGTGATGTAGCCCGCCTGCTCCAACCGCTTGACCCGCGTCAGGCAAGGACTGGGCGACAGGCCGACCGCGTCCGCCAACTCGACGTTGGTGATCCGCCCGCTCTTCTGGAGCTGGGCTAGGATCTTGAGGTCGATCCGATCGAGCTTCGGCGTATTCATTGAGGCCCCGGCGCTAAGCCAATGCCGCCCGAATGTCAGGCTCTTCGAGCAATGCGTCCAGTGTCCTCCCTATGCGCTCGAAAATCATGTCCATTTCCGCCTCCGAGCAACAGAGCGCCGGCGCCAGGCCGATCGTCGCGTCCCCAAAGGCCCGATAGATCACGCCATTGCCATAGCCGCCGCTGAACAGGCGATCGGGCAACTTCAGCGCAGGATCGAACGGCCGCTTGGTCGCCTTGTCGGCCACGAGCTCGATCGCGCCCAGCAGGCCCCGCCCGCGCGTGTCGCCGACCATCGGGTGCTCGGCCAGCCGCGCGAGGCCCGCCGCGAACCGCGGCGCCACGGCGCGGGCGTTCGCGAGGATCCCGCCCTCGGTGTAGAGCCGCAGCACCTCCAGGCCCACGGCCGCGCTGACCGGATGGCCCGAATAGGTGAAGCCGTGGCCAACCGGCATATCAGGCGCCGCGTCGGCGATGGTCGAATAGACCTCCTCGGACATCAGGACCGCGCCCATCGGGGCGTAGCCCGCGGTCAGGCCCTTGGCGACGGTCATCAGGTCGGGCGACACGTCCTCGTCTTCGCAGGCGAACATCGGCCCCGTGCGGCCAAAGCCGGTGATCACCTCGTCGGCGACGAACAGGATCCCGAGCTCGGCGCAGGTGTCGCGGATGGCCCTGAGCCAGCCCTTCGGCGGCACGATCACGCTGCCCGAACCCTGGATCGGCTCGCAGAAAAAGGCTGCGACATTGTCTGCGCCAAGCTCGGCCACCTTGGCCCGCAGCTCCCCAACCGAGCGGGCGATCAGGGCCTCGTCGCTGAGCCCGCTGCGGTACGGATAGGGGGACGGCAGGTGATGCTGCCAGGCGCGCGGCACGTCGAAATTGCGGTGGAAGGCCGGGAGCGCCGTCAGGCCCGAGCCCAGGCTGGACGAGCCGTGGTAGCCGCGCTCGAGGGCGATGAACTGCTTCTTCGCCGGTTTCCCCAGCGCGTTGAAGTAGTGGACGATGAAGCGGATGGCCGAGTCCACGGCGTCCGACCCACCCAGGGTGAAGTAGACCCGCTCCAGCCCGGGCGGCGCCAGCTCGGCCAACCGCTGCGCCAGCCGGATGGCGGGCTCGCTGCCGAAATCGAAGTAGCCGGTGGCGTAGGGCAGCCGGCGCATCTGCTCGGCCGCGGCCTGCACGATGCTCTCCTGGCCATAGCCGACGTTCACGCACCAGAGGCCCGCGAAGGCGTCCAGCAGCTCACGGCCGTCTCCGTCGGTGAGCCACATCCCGCGCCCGGATTCGAGCACCGTCACGCCGCGCGCCTCGTGCGCGCGGTAGGCGCTGACCGGATGGATCAGATGGTCGCGGTCGAGCTCCTGGAGCGTTCGGTTGGACCTGATGGGGTTCGGCAGCGGCATTTGCCCGTCTCCTCGCTGCCGCTAGGCTAGGCGAGACGCGGCGCGCGGATCGGCCGTCGTGGCCTTGCGCGTGAGGGCGCGGCGGCGTTTTTTCGACGTCCGCGGCAGATTATGCTTCGAGGGCCTGGGCGATGGCCTCGCCGCAGGTGACGGTGTCGGCGGTCCCCTTGAGGTCGGCGGTCCGCAGCTTGGGCTCGGCCAGCACGGTCTCGATGGCGCGCATGATCGAGGCCGCCGCGGCCGGCTCCCCCAGGTGCTCCAGCATCATCGCCGCCGACCAGATCTGGCCCACGGGATTGGCGATCCCCTTGCCTGCGATGTCGGGCGCCGAGCCGTGCACCGGTTCGAACAGCGAGGGCGACGTGCGCTCGGGGTTGATGTTGCCGGAGGGGGCGACGCCGATAGTGCCCGTGCAGGCAGGGCCCAGGTCCGAGAGGATGTCGCCGAACAGATTGGAGGCCACCACGACGTCGAAGCGGTCCGGATTCAGCACGAACTGCGCGGTCAGGATGTCGATGTGATACTTGTCCCACCGCACGTCGGGATAGCTCGCCGCCATCGCCTCCACGCGCTCGTCCCAGTAGGGCATGGTGATGGAGATGCCGTTGGACTTTGTGGCGGAGGTCAGATGCTTCTCAGGCCGGCGGCTCGCCAGCTCGAAGGCGTAGCGCAGCACCCGGTCGACGCCGATCCGGGTCATCACCGTGTCCTGGATCACCACCTCGCGCTCGGTGCCCGGGAACATCCGGCCGCCGACCGAGGAGTACTCGCCCTCGGTGTTCTCGCGCACGATCCAGAAGTCGATGTCGCCAGGCTCACGGCCGGCCAGCGGACTGGCGACGCCGGGCAGGAGCCGCGCGGGGCGCAGGTTAACGTACTGATCGTACTCGCGCCGGAACTGCAGCAGCGAGCCCCACAGGGAGATGTGGTCCGGCACGGTGTCGGGCCAGCCGACCGCGCCGAAGAAGATGGCGTCGGGCCGGCCGATCCGGTCCTTCCAGTCGTCCGGCATCATCTTGCCGTGCCGCGCGTAGTAGTCGCACGAGGCGAAGTCGTGCCACTGCTGCTCGACGCGGAAGCCGTGTATCGCGGCGACACGCTCCAGCACGCGGATCCCCTCCGGCGTGGTCTCCTTGCCGATCCCGTCGCCCGGGATCACGGAGATCCGGTAGACTCGTTCGTCCGACATGCTTCGCTTCCGCTCCGGCTTCAGGTCGAGAGCTTCAGGCCGCCGAAGTGGAAGGCCTTGGTCTCCAGGTATTCCTCCAGCCCGGCGTGGCCGCCCTCGCGGCCGAGGCCTGACTGCTTCACGCCGCCGAACGGCGCCATCTCCATGGCGATGGAGCCGGTGTTCAGCGCCACCATCCCGGCCTCCAGCCGCTCGCCGACGCGCCACGCCCGGTGCAGGTTCTCGGTGTAGAAATAGCTGGCCAGTCCATACGGCGTGGCGTTGGCGAGCTCGATCGCCTCGGCCTCGTCGCGAAACCGGAACAGCGGCGCCACCGGGCCGAAGGTCTCCTCGCTCGCCAGGCGCATCTCGCGCGTCGCGCCGGTGAGCACCACCGGGGCCACGAAGCGGCCGGCGTCGAGGTCGACGTCCGAGGTGGCCAGGATGCGGGCGCCCCGGTCCAGGGCGTCCGCCAGGTGCGCGCGCACCTTCTCCACCGCCGCGCCGTTGATCAACGGTCCGGTGGTGACGCCGCTCGCCGTCCCGGGTCCGACCTTGAGGCCGGCCACGGCGCGGGCGAGGCGCTCGGCGAAGGCGTCGTGGACGCCGTCCTGCACGAGGATGCGGTTCGCGCAGACGCAGGTCTGGCCGGCGTTGCGGAACTTGCTCGCCATGGTCGCGGCCACCGCCAGGTCCAGATCGGCGTCGTCGAAGACGATCAGCGGCGCGTTGCCGCCCAGCTCCAGGCTCAGCCGCTTCAGGGTGTCGGCGCACTGCCGCATGAGCAGCGCGCCGATGCGGGTGGAGCCGGTGAACGAGAGCTTGCGCACCACCGGGTTCGCGGTCAGTTCGGTCCCGATGGCTTCGGGCCGCCCGACCACCACGTTCAGGACGCCCGCCGGCAGACCCGCGCGCTCAGCGAGCTTGGCCAGGGCCAAGGCTGTGAACGGCGTGAGTTCCGAGGGTTTCACCACCACCGGACAGCCCGCGGCGAGCGCTGGCGCGCATTTGCGGGTGATCATCGCCGCTGGGAAGTTCCAGGGCGTGATGGCGGCCGAGACGCCGACCGGTTCCTTGGTCACCAGGATCCGGCGGTCGGCCTCGGGCGCGGGCACAGTATAGCCGGCGATCCGGCGGCCCTCCTCGGCGAACCACTTGATGAACGAGGCGGCGTAGCGGATTTCGCCCTCGGCCTCGGCCAGCGGCTTGCCCTGCTCGGCCGTCATGATGCGCGCCAGGTCGGCGGCGTTCTCCAGCACCAGGGCGTGCCACCGCTCCAGGATCACAGAACGCTCGCCGGCGGTGCGCGCCCGCCACGGCCCGAAGGCGGCCTCGGCCGCGGCGATGGCGGCGCGGGTTTCCTCGGCGCCGCAGTCCGGGACGTGGCCGATAACGGCGCCGGTCGCCGGGTCCTGGACGGCCAGCGTGGCGCCGGAGGCGGCCGTGATCCAGCGGCCGTCCACGAGGGCGCGGGTCTCGAACAGGCTCGGGTCGGCGAGGATCGGCGCGGCGAGTTTATTCATGATAGCGGCGGAGCTCAGCTGAAGGCCTGACTGACGATGGCGTACGGCGCGACGCCGTCGCCGCGGGCCGGCGGGGGACCTAGGACCATGGTGGTGACGGAATCGACCTCCTTGAGGCCCATCTTCTCAAGCCAGTCCGCGAGACCGGCGTCCCCCGGAGTGTCCACGCGGATGAACATGCCGGCGTTGGAACCTAGCCAATGCGAGATCAGCGCCCGGGCGCCGTCGCGGTCCGGCGACACCACCGGACCCACGGCATAGCCGCGGCCAAAGCGGCGAAAGAGCGCGAAGCCGGCGGCCTCGCCGCCACGGTCGAGGATCACGCCCTGCCCGCTCTCCAGCAAGGCCGAGACGAGCGCCTCCCGCTTGAGGCCCGTGGCTCGGCGGTCGAGCTCGATGATCGCGGCGCCGTCGCTGGCGCCGAGCGGCCGCACCCGCTCGCCTTTGCGCAGCTTTGCGACCGGGACCGAGAAGGCCGCGCCCTGGTGCTGGTGGATCGTGCCCACCGGCTCGAAGCCCAGCTTGCGGTAGAGCGGCGCGCCGATCTCTGTCGAGTTGAGCAACACCGTCCGCCCGCTGAGCCGCGCCAGGACCGCCTCCATCAACTTGCGGCCCACGCCGCCGCCGCGGCAGGCGCGCGAGACGATGACCATCCCGAGCGTCGCGGCGTCCGACCCGTAGGGCCAGCCCATGGTCGTGCCCACGATCTGGCCGTCCAGCTCCGCGACGACGCCGAAGCCGACGCTCAGCATCAGTTCCCAGTCCTCGAGCCGGTGCGGCCACTGCGCCTCGCTCGAAAGCGCATGGGCCGCGACCAGGTCTGCCGGCGTCATGTCCCTAAGCCGCAGGTCGGCCACCGCCGAAATCTCCATCGCAATCTACTCCTCGCCGCCGCATGCCGATCCGGCGCAGCACAGTCAGGCCTGTTCGAAATCGGAGCCGGCTCCGAAACGAGGCCCGGCATCCTAGTTTTCGACAGCATACGGCGCCTGCGTTGGCATTCGCTGCCGGGTTGCGGGGCAAATCGGTGACTTATCGCGCGTCATCCAGCCCGATGGGCCGGAAATGCCGCGCGCAACCCCTCGGCTGAGTACAACCTGGACGAGCGCCGCCATGGGGAAATCTGACCCCAGTGGGCATGATGTGCGGCCCCATCACCGCCTCGGCGCGGGCTATGTGGAGGGCGCGGGTGACGGCCTCGACGTCCGCTGTCCGAGGGACGGCCGTGTCGACAGGTCCTCTTCGCTGCGGTGGCACAGCACCTCCGAACCGGCCAACCGGACGCGTGGCGGCGGCAGGCGATCGCAGACGCCTTGGATGCGCACCGGGCAGCGGTCCAGGAAGCCGCAGAGGCCGGGCGCGACGGTCGGCGCGGCTTTCCGCGCCTCGCGCACCGCCGTCTCCTCCAGCCAGCCGCGCCGCATCTCGGGCACGGAGCCGACCAAGAGATCGGTATAGGGATGGAACGGCGGGGCGCTGAACGCCTCGCGGCCGCCCGCCTGCACCTTGCGGCCCGCGTACAGCACGACGATCTCGTCGCAGATCGCCCGCACGGTCGAGATGTCATGGCTGATGAACATGAACGACACCCCGAGCCCGCGGCGCAACTCGGCCATCAGGTCTAGGACCGCGGCGGCGACCACCGTGTCCAGGGCCGAGGTCACCTCGTCGCAGAGGATCAGGTCGGGCTCGGCGGCCAGCGCGCGGGCGAGGTTGATGCGCTGCTTCTGTCCGCCCGAGAGCTCGCCGGCGCGGCGGCTGGCGAGGGCGGCAGGCAAGCGGATCAGGTCCAGCAGTTCAGCGACCCGCCGCTCGCGCGCCTCCCCCTTCAGACCGTGGTACAGCTCGAGCGGGCGGCCCAGGATGCGCTCCACGCTATGTGCGGGATTGAGCGCCGTGTCGGCGTTCTGGAAGACGATCTGCACGCGGCGCAGTTGCTCCCGCGACCGGCGGGCCAGCGCCGGCGGCAGGGCGGCGCCGTCCAGCAGCACGGTCCCGGCGGACGGTGGCAAGAGGCCCGCGACCACGCGCGCCAGGGTCGACTTGCCCGAACCCGACTCGCCGATCACGCCCAGGGTCGAGCCGCGGGCGATGCTGAGGCTCACGTCCTGCAGCACCGGAACCCGGCCGTAGCTGGCGGTGACGCCCCGCACCTCGAGCAGCGGCGTGGGCGCGGCCGTGGCCTCGGCCGCGGCGGCAGTCCGCACCTGCGGCCGGGCGGCGGCCATCAGGGTCTGGGTGTAGGCGTCCTGCGGCGCGTGCAGCACCTGGTCGGTCAGGCCCGTCTCGCGCACCTCGCCGTGACGCAGCACCACGATGCGGTCCGCCATCTGCGCCACCACGGCGAGGTCGTGGGAGACATAGACCGCCGTCGCGCCGCGCTCGGCCACGACCTTCTTGAACACCCGCAGCGCCTCGATCTGGGTGGTGACGTCGAGGGCGGTGGTGGGCTCGTCCAGAATCACCAGGGCCGGATCGGTGATCAGCGCCATGGCCGCCATCAAGCGCTGCAGCTGTCCGCCCGAGACCTGGTGCGGATAGCGGCGGCCGATGGTGTCGGGATCGGGCAGCGCCAGGGCGCGGAACAGCTCCACGGCCTTCGCCTCGGCGTCAGCGCGGCTCAGGAGACCGTGGATCGTCGCGGGCTCCGTCACCTGGTCCATGATGGTGCGGGACGGGTTGAACGACGCGGCCGCGCTCTGGGCGACATAGGCCACGGTTGCGCCGCGATAGGCGCCGAGCTGGGCGGCGTTGAGCGCCAGGACGTCCGTCCCCGCCACCTCGATCGACCCCTCGGCGATCCGGCAGCCGCCGCGGGCGTAGCCCATCAGGGCGAGCGCGATGGTCGTCTTGCCCGAGCCGGACTCGCCGATCAGGGCCAGGACCTCGCCCTTCGGGATCGAGAAGCTGACGTCGTGCACAATGGTCACCGGCCGGTCGTCGTCGCCCGGCGCCGTCACCTTCAGCCCGCTCACCCGCACATGGTCGACCATCACGGCTCTCCCTGCACGCGCCGGGCGCGACCCGGCAGGGCGTCGATCAGCAGGTTGACCCCGATGGTCAGGGTGGCGATGGAAAGCGCCGGCATCAGGACCGCCAGCGCGCCGTCGCCGAGGCCGGAGGTGTTCTCGCGCACCAGCGAGCCCAGGTCGGCGTTCGGGGGCTGCACACCCAGGCCCAGGAAGCTGAGGCCCGACAGCAGCAGCACGACGAAGACGAAGCGCAGGCCGAAGTCGGCGAGCATCGGGTTGATCATGTTGGGCAGGACCTCGACCCGCGCCAGGTAGAAGCGGCCCTCGCCGCGCGCCCGGGCGGCCTGGACATAGTCCATCTCGTTGAGGTTCACCGCCAGCGACCGGCCGATGCGGTAGGCGCCGGGCACATAGGTCGCCGCCGCGATCAGCAAGAGCAGCGGGATCGAGGAGCCGAAGGCGGCGACCATCACCAGCGCCAGCACCTTGCTGGGGATCGAGATCATGGCGTCCATCAGGCGGCTCAGCGCCTCGTCGACCCAGCGCCCGCTGACCGCGGCGGTGAGCGCGAGCGCCGTGCCGATTGTGCTGGCCAGCACAGCTGCGGCCAGCGCCAACCCCACGGTGTAGCGCGCGCCCGACAGCACCCGGCTCAGCACGTCGCGGCCCAGGTAGTCGCTGCCCAGCAGGTGGGCGGCGCTGGAACCTTCGAACACGTCCGGGGCGACGATGGCTCCGACCTCATAGGGCGCTAGGAACGGCCCGACGATGGCGGCGGCGACCCAGAACACCACGAGCGCCAGGCCGACGCGGCCGGACAGCGGCAGCGACGCCCAGAACCCGGCGGCGCGGCGGACCGGCGACGGCCGGGCGGCAGGAGCGGCGGGGGCGGCGGTGTCGGTCATCAGCGCCTCAGCCGCGGGTTGGCGAGAATGGCGATGACGTCGGCGATGAGGACAAGCAGCAGGTAGGCGCTGCAGAAGACCATGGCGCAGGCCTGCAGCAGCGGCATGTCGCGGCTGGTGACGGCGTCCACCATCAGGCTGGCGACGCCCGGGTAGTTGAAGATGGTCTCCACGATGATCGCCCCGCCCAGCAGGTAGGACAGGCTGAGCGCCACCGCGTTGACGATCGGCCCAACAGCGTTGGGCAGCGCGTGGGTCAGCGCCACGCGGACCGGGTTCACGCCCTTCAGCACGGCCATCTCCACGTAAGGCTGGCTCATCTGGTCGATCACCGCCGCCCGCGTCATTCGCGCCATCTGGGCCACGATCACGAAGCAGAGCGTCATCACCGGCAGGGCGTAGGCGCGCAGCATTTCGCCCAGGGTCGCCTCCTCCGGGATCAGGGTGAGGGAGGGCAGCCAGCGCAGCTTCACCGCGAAGATCAGCACGGCGATGGTGGCCACCAGGAACTCGGGCACCGCCACCATCGACAGCGTCGCCACGTTCAGCGCGCGGTCCAGCAGCGAGCCGCGGAACATCGCCGACAGGATGCCGATGGCCAGCGCCAGCGGCACCGACACCGCCGCGGTCAGGCCGGCCAGCAGCAGCGACTTGGGCAGGCGCGCCCCGATCAGCTCACGCACCGGCAGATCGTTGGCCATGGAGCGGCCGGGATCGCCGGTGACCAGCCCGCCCAGCCAGCGGACATAACGCTCCGGCGCCGGCTGGTTCAGGCCCAGCTGCTCGCGCAGCGCCGCGACGGCCTCGGGCGTCGCGCTCTGGCCCAGGGTCTCCTGCGCCGCGTCGCCCGGCAGCAGGGAGGAGATGGTGAACACCACCAGAGACACCAGGAGCAGCGTCAGGACCGCGGCGCCGAGCCTGCGCAGGATCAGGGCGAGCGTCAGGGCCATCCGCTCAGCCCTCCAGCCAGACGTGTTCGGCGAAGGCGTAGCCCATCAGGCCCCCGATCGGGATCGACCCGAAGCCCTTCAAACGCTGGTCGTAGGCGTCGAGGCTGCTGATGAACACGGGGATCGCCACCCCGCCCTTTTCGTGCACCAGCACCTGCATGTCACCGTAGAGCTGGCGGCGGCGGGCCTCGTCCGCCTCGGAGCGGGCGGCCAGCAGCAGCTGGTCGAAGCGGCTGTTCTTCCAGCCGGACTCGTTCCAGTCGGCGTCCGACTTGAAGAACAGGCTGAACACCAGGTCGGCCGTCGGGCGCGGGTTGGTGTTCCCGAAGGTGAGCGGGTGCTTCATCCAGTGGGTCGACCAGTAGCCGTCGGCGGGCACCCGGTTGACCGCCAGCCGCAGGCCGATCTTCGACGCGGCCTCCTGCAGGATGGACGCCATGTCCACCGAGCCTTCGGCGGCCGGCGAGGCGTAGACCGGCAGGCGGACGCCCAGCAGGCCCGCCCGTTTCAGCAGGAAGCGGGCCCGATCGGGGTCATAGCCGCGCTGCGGCAGACCGGGCAGGTAATAGGGATGGGTGGGCGCGATCGGCTGGTCGTTGGCGATGGTGGCGTAGCCGCGGAACAGGGCGCGGCGGATCAGTTCCCGATCCATCAGCAGCTTCATGGCCATGGTGAAGTCGGGGTGGCCCGTGGGCGCGCGGTCCTGGCGGACCACCAGGTCGGTGAAGAGCCCGGCCTTGGTCTCCAGGATGGCGTGGCGGGCCGAGGCGCGGATGCGCTTGGTCGAGCGCGGGTTGACGGCGTTGATCAGCTGCACGTCGCCCGACAGCAGGGCGTTCACCCGGCTGACCTCGTCTGGGATGCCGATGAGTTCGATCTCGTCCAGATAGGGTCGGCCCGGCTTCCAGTAGTTGGGATTGCGCGTGACGATCGTGCGCACGCCCGGCTTGAACACCTTCAGCCGATAGGGCCCGGTGCCGACCGCGGTCCGGAAGTCGGTGGTCCCGTCCCGGATGATCAGGAAATGCGAGGTCGCCAGGATCGTCGGGAGATCGACGTTGGGGCTCGTGAGCCTCAGCTCGACCTCATCGGTCCCGATCGCGCGGGCCTCGGCGAACTGGCTGGCGACCGTCTTCATCTTGGACGCGACCCGCGGGTCCTTGTGGCGCATCAGGGAGAAGACGACGTCGGCGGCGGTCAGCGTGCGACCGTCGTGGAACGGCACGCCCTTCTTCAGCCGGATCCGCCAGCGGATCCGGTCGCGCGTCTCGAAGGACTCGGCCAGGGCGAGCCTGGGCGTCAGCCGCGCGTCGAACTGGGTGAGCCCGCTGTAGAGCATGTAGTGGCGGACGTAGTCGGTGTTGAGCGCCCCTTTGGCCGGGTCCAGGGTGTCGGCCGTGGAGCTCGACGTGGTGGCCACCCGGATGCGCCCGCCCCGCCGGGGCTGGGCGAACGCCGGCTCGGGCAGGATGAGCGCCCCGCCCGCGGCGCCGATCAGGCCGCGGCGCGTCAGCACGTCGAGGGCGGCCGGATCGCGCATCAGTGCAACCTGTCCTGCAGGCGATAGTAGGCGCCGACGAACGGCAGGAACCACGGCTTGCCGAAGTGGCCCGGGATCGCCGGCCAGCTGAGTTCGCGCCAGGGATTGGCCTCGGCGCGGCCCTCCATGACCTGCGCCATCCGCTGTCCCGTGCCCACCGACATCTGCACGCCATGGCCGCTGTAGCCCATGGCGTAGAATAGGCCGTCGCGCTCGCCCGCGCGGGGCAGCCGGTCGGCGGTCATGTCCACGAGGCCGCCCCAGCAGTAGTCGATCCGCACGCTCGCAAGCTCGGGGAAGATGTCGGCCAGGGCCGCCTGCAGCACCCGGCCGCTCTTGGCGTCCTCGCGCGGGTTGGACATGGCGAACCGGGCGCGGCCGCCGAACAGCAGGCGGCCGTCGGGTGTCGGGCGGAAATAGTTCCCGATGTTCTTGCTGGTGACGTAGTTGCGGCGGTTGGGGATCAGCCGGTCCAGCACGTCGCGGCCCAGCGGCTCGGTCACCACGATGAAGCTGCCCACCGGCACGATCCGCCGGCGGATCCAGCCGAACGGCCCCTGCGTCGCCGCGCCGGTGGCGACAAACACCTGGTCCGCCTCGACGACGCCCTTCGCGGAGGTCACGCGCCAGCGGCCGCCCGCGACCCGCTGGAGGCCGGTTACGGCCGCCTGCTCGTGCACACGCGCACCGGCCCGTGCCGCCGCTTCCGCCAGTCCGACCCCGAACTGGCCCACGTGGAATTGCGCGCTGCGGGTCTGGATCATCCCGCCGTGGAAGGCGTCGGACCCGACCTCCTCGCGGATGCGCTCCGGGGGCACGAGCGTCACGTCCTGGTCGACGCCTTCAGCGCGCAGGGTCTCGTACGCCCGGGCGATCTTCTCGAAATGGTCCGGCTTGGCGGCCAGCTTCATACGGCCGGGCCGATGGAAGCCGCAGTCGATGGACTCGTCCCGGATCAGGCGCTCGACGGCGTCCACGGCGTCCGTGTGGGCGCGGTAGTAGGCGCGCGCCCTTTCGGCCCCGATGCCTTGGGCGAGTGTCGCGTAGTCGTGGGCGAGACCGTTGTTGCAGTGACCGCCGTTGCGTCCTGAAGCCTCACCGCAGACCCGTCCTGCCTCCAGCACCGTCACCGAGGCGCCGTGGCCGGCCAACGCATGCGCCGCGGACAACCCGGTGAAGCCGCCGCCGACCACGACCACGTCCGCTCGGCCTTCGACCGGGCCCTGAGCGGCTCCGCCGAAGGTCGGCGCGGTGTCGAGCCAGTACGGGGTCAGCTTCATCGCGACATGGTCCTCAGAGACCGACGAGCGCCGGCAGCCCGCCGATGTCCTTGATCTCGTGGGTCGCGTAGTGCGGCAGGGCCGGCTCGTGCCCGCGCGCCACGAACACCCGGGCGCCCATGCCGAGGTCGTAGGCCGACATCTGGTCGTAGCGGTAGCTGGACGAGACGTGCATGCAGTCCTCCGGGCCGACGCACAGCTGGTCCAGCATGTACTCGAACGCCTGCAGGCGGGGTTTGTAGGCGTTGGCGTCCTCGGCGGTGAAGACGTGCGCAAAAGGCGCGCCCAGCAGCTCGACGTTCTGGTGGATCTGGGCGTTGTCCGCATTGGACAGGATCACCAGCGGGATCTCCTTGCCCACGCGGCGCAGCGGCTCGGTCACGTCAGGGTGCGGCCCCCAGGTCGGCACCGCCGCATAGATCTCCTCGGCGTCCGACTCCCGGAACTCGACGCCCCAGAGCTTGCAGGTGCGCGCCACCGAATTGCGCACGACCTCGCGGTACGGCTTCCAGTCGCCCAACACCTCGTCGAGCCGGTAGCCGCGGAAGTCGTCGCAGAACTCTTCCATCTGCTCGGGCGTGATCCGGTCGGGGAACAGCTTCCGCGCCATCGGCGACATCTGGAAGTTGGTCAGGGTGCCGTAGCAGTCGAAGGTGATGTACTTCGGTCGGAACCGGCTCATTGGCGCCTCTTGCATCCTCGTGTCCGGCCCCACGCCGCATGGCGTTTTGGGGCGCTCCGTCACAATCAGTAGCGCATGGCGGCGCCGACACATGGCTCCGATTGCGGCGCGCAGGGCGCACAAACGCTCATTCTGCCGCAGCGCCTCGGCATAGGGCGCCGCCTGTGGTGAACGTTCCAGGGCCGTGGTCTCCCCTCGCGAGGACCGCTCGCCAAGACGGCCATCGCCGCATGAATCGCCACGCCGGACACCCCTCGACCGTAGATTCTGCTTCGCGCCGGCCCTCTACGGCGCCGCCCCCGCGTCGGGACGGGTGACAATAGGCCAGGCAAGAGGTTGAAGCAGATGACGAGCGTCCTCTACCGGTCGGATGCGGCGCGCGGGCGCGCCTGGGCCGAATACTTCGCGCACCACGCGCCGGACGTGGACTTCCATGTCTGGCCCGATCACGGCGACCTGGCCGACGTGGCGTACCTCGTCGCCTGGCAGGCGCCGCCCGAGCTGCTGGCCGCCTTGCCGAACCTGAAGGTCCTGTTCTCGTCGGGGGCCGGCGTGGACCACGTCGACTTTGCGGCCATCCCGCCGCACATCCCTGTCGTGCGAATGGTCGAGCCCGGGATCATCAACGGCATGGTCGAGTACGTGACCATGGCGGTGCTGGCCCTGCACCGCGACCTCTTCGACTATCAGGCGCGGCAGGCCCGCGGCGCCTGGGAGCCGATCGAGGTCCGGGCGGCGTCGGCCCGGTGCGTCGGCGTCATGGGAATGGGTGTCCTGGGCCAGGCCGTCCTCGCCCGGCTCGCCCCGTTCGGTTTCCGCCTGCGCGGCTGGAACCGCTCGGAGCGCGCGAGCGAAGGCGTCGAAGTCTTCGCGGGCCCCGAGGGTCTGGCGCCGTTCCTGGCCGGCGCCGACATCCTGGTTTGCCTCCTGCCGCTCACCGACGCCACGCGCGGGATCCTGGGCGCGGAGGTGTTCGCCGCCCTGCCCCGCGGCGCGGCGATCATCAATGTCGGACGCGGCGGGCACCTCGACCAGGCGGCCCTGCTCGCGGCGCTGGAGTCGGGTCAGCTTTCCCGCGCGATCCTCGACGTGACCGATCCCGAACCGCTGCCGGCCGACCATCCCTTCTGGCGCCACCCGCGCATCCTGCTTACCCCGCACGTCGCCAGCATGACCCAGCCGGAGACCGCCGCGCCCGTGATGCTCGAGAACCTCCGTCGCCACCAGCGCGGCGAGCCGCTCCTCGGCCTGATCGACCGCGACCGCGGCTACTGACGCCGCCGGGAGAGCAGCCAGACGATTGGTCCGGTCGCCGCCAGGGTCACGAGCCCCAGCGCGCCGAAGAGGATCACGAGCGATCCGAGCCGCCCGAACATGTCGCCCGAGTGGATCGGCAGCAGGGTCATCCAGAGCGTTCCCGCGCGCGTGGCGGGGGTCACCTCGAGCACGCGCGCACCCGCCAAGTCCACGCGCACGCGATGGACCGCATGCGGGCTCGCCTCCGGCGCCCAGAAGAAGACGTCCAGCGCATCGGCCTGCCGTAGGCGCACGTCGCGAATCGACCGTCCCGGATAGGCGGTCCGCGCCTGCGCGAGCGCCATGTCCAGGTCTCCCCGCACAGGCTCGGCCGACGCGGTGAACGGAACCAGCGGCCCAGGCGCGAGGATGAACTCGCCCGCCACGACCAGCCCCGTTGTCGCGGAGAACACGGCGCTGGCGGCGCAGGCGACCCCAAGGGTTCGGTGGACCTGGCGCAGCACCACCTTTCCCGGCAGCCGCGTATCCACCATCAGGCTCTTCTTCAAGCGACCGCGCTTGGGCCACCAGTAGCTCAGGCCCGTGGCGGCCATGACCAGCAGCGCGAGCCCCGACAGCATCATCAGCGCGAGGCCCGGACGTCCGGTCAGCAGCCGGTAGTGAACCTGCAGGATCGCCTCCGCCGGGAACGCCCAAATCTCTCCGGCGCGCGACACGTCGGCAGTCCCCGGATCGACCGAGACGTAGCGGCTGGCGCCTCGCGGATCCAGCAGATGGACGAGGTAGACGCCCTGCCCGGTCTGCGGGAAGACGATCTTGTCGACGCCATATCCAGGGTAGCGCGCACGGGCCGCGTCGAAGACCCGGCTCAGGGGCGCCGCGCCAGCCGCCGAGCGGCGGATCATACCGGCCGGATCGACCAGTTCGGCCAGCCCGGTGCGGAAGACCAGCAGCGCGCCGGTGCCGGCCTGCAGCAGGATGAGCAGCGCCGCCGCGAGGCCGGACCACCGGTGGATCTGCAACAGGAGCCGCTTGGGGACCATGCTCACCCTCAGAACGGACGCGGGCCGCCGGCGTGTCGCCGACGGCCCGGATCAGGCGCGACGGGCCCGATCAGAACTCGTAGGTGGCCCGCACCGTGAATGTCCGCGGCGAGCCGGGCGCGACCCACAGCCGCGAGAACGAGGCGGGGTAGTAGGTCTCGTCGAACAAGTTGTTCACGTCGGCCGCCAGCCGGACGTGTTCGTTCAGCTTGTACGCGGCGAACACCTTCACGAGCGTGTAGCTCGGCAGGTAGAAGGTGGTCGCCGTTTCCCCTAGGCGACGGCCCGAGTGGTGGACGTTGAAGCCCAGGGTCAGGCCCCGGTCGTCGGCGAACTCGAAGTCCTTGTAGACCAGCAGGTTGCCGCTTTGCTTCGGGATGCCCAGCAGCGACGATCCCGCCGGGACCGGCCGGCCGAAGTCCGGCTCGAAGATGTCGGTGGTGATCTTGGCGTCCAGGTAGGCGTACGAAATCCGCGCCTGGATGCCGGCCGGCAGCTTGGCGTCCAGCTCGGCCTCGAAGCCCTTGCTCTCGGCTTCGCCGATCGCCAGCGAGAAGCCGGTGTTCACCGGGTCGGCGGTGATGATGTTGGTCTTCTCGGTCTTGAACACCGAGAGGGTGCCGACCAAGGCCTGGTCCATCAGCTGGACCTTCGCGCCCACCTCGTACGACTTGGTGAATTCGGGGCTGAACGGCGTGCCCCTGACGTCCGAACCGCTGTTCGGGCGGAAGCCCTTGCCGTAGCTGGCGTACAGCGAGAGCGCCTCGGTGGGTTGGAACATCAGGCCGATTTGCGGGCTCACCTTGGTGACGTCCTGGCCCGAGCGAGCGCCGTTCAGGCGGTTGGTGATCCGCTGCTGGAAGTCGTCGTAGCGGACGCCCAGGCGCAGCTTCAGCTGATCGGTCAGGTCGATCTGGTCCTGGACATAGACGCCCCAGGCCCTCTGCTTCTCGATCATGTCCTGGAAGACCCCGGGAACCGGCCGGTTGCCGTAGACGGGGTTGAAGATGTTCACCGCGTTATGCGCGGCCGGCGAGGGGTTGGCGGCGACGCTCGGCGGGCGGAAGCGGTTCTGAATCTGGTCGAGGTTGAACCGTTCTCCGTCGACGCCCACCAGCACGTGATGGAGGAACGGGCCCGTGTCGAAGCTGCCGTCCAGTTCGCCTCGCAGCACCAGGTGCTCGGCGCCATAGTCGCGGTAGCGCCGCTGGCGCGATACGAACTGGCCGGTCGAGAACAGCAGCTGGCGGCTGGCGGTCAGCTCGGCGTCGGAGGAGAAGCCCTTGAGCGAGGTGTCGCGATAGCCCAGGCCAAGCATCACCACCCAGTCGCCGGTGAGCTTCTGGGCGAGCTGCAGCTGATGACCTAGCACCTCGACCCTATTCTGGCCGTCGCCGGGCTCGCCGAGGAAGCGCGACTTGGGGATGACGCCCAGCTTGCCGTTCACGGCCACGACGCCGCGGTCGAACGGCACGTCCTGCCGCACGATCTCCATCTCGTAGTTCAGCGACGTCGAGTCCGAGAACTTCACCACCACCGACGGCGAGACGACGATCTTGTCGGACGACAGGTGGTCGCGGAAACTGTCGGCGCTCTCGTAGGCCCCGTTGATGCGGACGGCGATCATGTCGTTGATCGGCCCGGTGTAGTCGCCCTCGGCCCGATAGGTCTGGTAACGCCCCGCCCCGATCGTGAGGCTGCCTTCGGGGCTGAACTGCGGCTTCTTGGTGATGATGTTGACAGTGCCGCCCGGCTCGCCGCGACCGAACAGGGCCGAACCGGGACCCTTGAGGACCTCGATGCGGTCGATGTTCGAGGCGTCGCGGGGCCCGCCGAAACCGCGACCGCCGTTGAAGCCGTTGACCAGGTAGCCGCTGGGCACGTTCGGGTCGCCGACGAAGCCACGCACGGCGAAGGAGTCCCAGAGGCCGCCGAAGTTGTTCTGCCGCTCGACGCCCGCCACGAGGTCGAGGGCGCCGTCCAAGCGGGTGAGGTTGACGCTCTCCAGCACCCGCGCGTCGATCACCGAGACACTCTGCGGCAAGTCCTGCAGGGGGATATCACCCCGGTACTGCTGGCGCTGGGCGAGGACGACGACTTCCTCGATACTGCTCGGGGTCTCCGGTTCGGCCGCCTGGACCGCAGGCGCAATCGCCAGGACCGCCGCGCCGGAAAGCAGGGAAAGTCGAAGAGCTTTTTCGATCGGCATTTTGAACCCCCAATACCTCAGTGTGATCTTCGGCGAGTGACACGAGACGTATTTTTCTGCCGCCCCTAGCCATGCCGGAGGTGGGTTTCGCTTATTCAAACCAAACGATTACTCTCGCTTGCAGGATGAGTGTCCGGCCGCCCCTCGGGAATTTGTCATCAAATCGGCACAATGCGGCAGGCGAACCTTCGGTATTGGGTGCGGAAACCGCACAAAATGCCGGTCGCAAGTCCAGGCTGCGTCCACAACTCATGCGATAGCGCCCTGGTCCCTAAGGGTGCAACGAAAAGGGCGCGATCCTCGTGGATCGCGCCCCTGAAAAACCATCTCCCTCCGCCCTACAGGTAGCGAAGCCAGGCGATGTCGCGGCGGCGCTGCTTGAGGCGCGCAAACCATGCCGACGGCAGGTAGAGGGGGGCCAGCAGGACCAGCGCGGTCAGCCAGACCATGCCGATATTGTCGAAGCCGAAATACTTGCCCTCGTTCAGCCCCCAGATGGCGACTGCGGCGAAGTAGAGCACCTTCAGGACGTAGAGGTGCAGGATGTAGAAGAACATCGGAGCACCGCCGAAAATGCCCAGGCGCGCGATGGTCGGCCCGTCCTGCATCTGTTCGAACAGCGCGAGCAGGACAAGGCCGAGGCCGATCGTCGGCATCAGGAAGAGGAGGGATGGCGGATACTTGGTGAGCGCCAGGAAGCTCATCACGGTGCGCAGGGCGTCGCCCGTCTCGCCCCACGGCTTGTCGCCATAGACGTTCGCGTAGCGGATGAGGAAGAACCCGAACACCAGGGCCCCACCCGTGATCAGCAGGCGCTTCATGCGCAGCGCAGGATCGGTCCCGCGCGCGAACCAGGGACCGATGGCGTAACCCAGCAGGATTACGCCGATCCAAGGCAGGACCGGATAGGTGGTCTTGGCGACCATGCCGCCACCCAGTTCGATCACGGCGCGCTGGTGCAGCATCGCCCAGGGGACGAAGAACGGCGACTGGGCCGTCAGGACGATCCCGTCCAGCAGGTTGTGGCCGGCCACGATCACGCCGCCCACCAGGAGCTGCCACACCCGCGGCAGGTAGATCAGGCCGGCGAGCGCGATCATGCAGACGCCGATGCACCAGATGACCTGCAGCCAGAAGGTCGGCGGCAGGGTCTGGGCCGCCCAGGCGAAGCCCACGACGGTGAGTTCCAGAACCATCAGGAAGGCGCCGCGCTTCAGGAGGAAGAGCGCCGTCTCCTTCTTCGTGTGCGACTGACCGTACAGATAGGCGGAGAGGCCGGTCAGGAACACGAAGACGGGCGCGCAGATTTGGCTGGTGACCCGCGTGAAGAAGAGCGCCGGCTCGATGGTCAGCGCGTCCATGGGATCGGTCACGCCGTGGTGGGCGTAGAAGACCTCGCGGATATGGTCGACCATCATGAACAGCATGACCAGGCCGCGCAGCGCATCGATGGCCAGGAGCCGCGTGCGGGTGACCGCCTGGGCGCTGGCCGCGGCCCTGGGCGCGACGTTTAGCGGAACGGCGGCCTCGCCGCCCATCACGGTACTCATGCGATCCTCCGTCAGTCGTCGGCGAGGCGTTGTCCTGGGCTTGCCCACGCCGCCCACCTGACGCGAAGCATAGGCTCCCGGCCCAGGCGCAACCTGCCAATTGCACGGCGTCAGGCGACGATCATTTGCCGAAACCCGCCAGTCAAACGGCAGATTGCGCGGCGCATGCCATGCGAAAAGAGCAGACTTCGAAGAGCGGCGCACCCTGGCTGCCGACGCCGTGAGGGATCGCCGAGCACGGAACGCATGCTTGAACGCGGCCCCTCTCGTCGCCGCTGGAGAACGCCATGAACTCGATCAAATCGCTCGCCGCCGCGGCCCTACTGTCCGTCGCCTGCGCCGGCCAGGCCGCGGCCCACGCCAAGCTCGTGGAATCGAATCCGGCCGCCAACGCCACTGTCACCGCGCCCAACCAGATTGTGCTGCGCTTCAATGAGAAGCTCGAGCCCAAGTTCTCGGGCCTAGACCTCAGCGTCGGCGGCGCGAAGGCGCCGGTGAAGACATCCATCGCCAGCGACGGGATCACCCTGATCGGTGCGCCGGCCAAGCCGCTCGCCGCGGGCGCCTACAAGGTCGACTGGCATGCGGTGACCGCCGACGGCCACCGCATGCAGGGCGCGTACAGCTTCACAGTTCGCTGAGCCGCGTCCATGATCTGGGCCGTCGCCCTGCTGCTGGAGGCGGCCGGCCATATCAGCGGCTCACGGGGGCCAGCGCTTGGTGTCCCGGTTCGCCATCCGGTCGATCGTCGAGATCGATTGAGGTCGACGACACAGTCCTGTCGAACCGTCCCGAGGCCCTCAAGCGACGACCGAACACGCGTCACCGCACCGCGCGGCAGGAAATAGCGCTGCGGGCCCGCGCCACCGCACGAGGCCGTCGCGGCTCGACGACATACAGGAGATGTTGCGAGCCAGGGCTGGCTAAATGGAGAGGATCCGGCGGCTACCGCCCACGGCGAGGGGAACGAGACATGCGTTGGCGGGACCATTTGCAACGGGTCTCTCCTCAGATCGCCCGCGCGTGTGCGCCGGTCGCGCTGGGCGTGGACCTCGCCGTGCTGATTGATTCTACGGAGCAGGCGCGCACGCTCGCTGAAGCTGCGGGAGCTGGCGGCGCCATGCCGGCCATGTTGATCGAGATCGACGCGGTCGCGGTTCGCGGCGCGCCCCTGGATTTGGTCGGATGACGAAGGCCCTGGCTGGCGAAGGCGCCACGACGAAGACGCACCACTCCGCCTACATCGACGGTGCTTGGAGCCAGGTTTCCGGCGCCGAGATGCTGTCCGTCGTCGATCCCGCGCGCGAAACGGTGATCGCCGAGGTGGCGGCCGGGCAAGCCGCTGATCTCGACCGAGCGGTCGCCGCGGCGCGCGGGGCTTTCCCGGCCTTCGCGGCGTCACCGGTCTCGGAACGGCTCGCGCTGCTCGAGCGCATGCATGCTCTGATCCTCGAGCGGGCGGAGCCGCTTGCCCAGACCCTCGCGCGCGAGATGGGGGCGGCGATAACGCACGCTCGGGCGGCGCATGTTCCGCTGGCGGCCGCGCACGTCCGCGCCGCGGCCGAGGTCCTCGCTGAGTATCCGTTCCTCACCCTGCGCGGCACGACCGCGATCGTCCGCGAACCGATCGGGGTGTGCGGCCTCATCACCCCGTGGAACTGGCCCCTTTATCAAATCACCGCCAAGGTCGCGCCCGCGCTGGCCGCGGGGTGTACCGTGGTGCTGAAGCCCAGCGAGCTGGCGCCGCTCAGCGCATTGATGTTCGCGCAGATCGTCCACGACGCTGGCGCGCCGCCCGGCGTATTCAACCTCGTCAACGGCACGGGTCCGGAGATTGGCGCGGCCATGGCCGCGCATCCCGACATCGACATGATCTCGATCACGGGCTCGAACCGTGCCGGCGCGCTCGTCGCGCAGGCCGCCGCGCCGACCGTCAAGCGGGTGACCCAGGAGTTGGGGGGCAAGTCTCCGAATGTCCTGCTGCCCGATGCGGACTTCGCGCGCATGGTCCCTCTCGGCGTGATGGCCGCGTTCCGGAATGTCGGCCAGTCGTGCAGCGCCCCGACGCGCATGATCGTCCCTCGCGGGAAGCTGGCCGAGGTCGAGGCGATCGCCCGGGCGACCGCGGAGGCGATCATCGTCGGTGATCCGCTCGACGACGGGACAGTCCTGGGGCCCATCGCCAATCGCGCCCAGTTCGATCGCGTCCAGGCGATGATCGAAGTGGGGATCAGCGGAGGCGCCACCCTCGTTTGCGGCGGGCCAGGACGACCGCACGGACACGACCGCGGCTTCTACGTTCGTCCGACGATCTTCTCGGATGTGACCGGCGCCATGCGGATCGCCCAGGAAGAGATCTTCGGCCCGGTGCTGTGCATCATGCCGTATGACGATGTGGACGAGGCGGTGGCTATCGCCAACCACACGGTTTTCGGCCTGGGGGGGCATGTCCAGGGCGAGGACATCGAGCAGGCCCGCGCGGTCGCGCTGAGGATCCGCACCGGTCAAGTCCACCTCAATCAGCCGGCGTGGGACGCTCACGCGCCGTTCGGCGGTTACAAGCGATCGGGCAACGGCCGGGAATACGGCGTCTTCGGCTTCGAGGAATATCTCGAAACAAAGGCGATCCTGGGCTTCGCCTGAGCGCCGGATAAGGGAGAGATATCGTCGTGCCAGCGCCGTTACGTCTGATCGAATCATCGCCCGATTTTCCGGCCGAAGCCGATGCCGTCGTGATCGGCGCGGGGATCGTCGGCAGCTTCGCCGCGTACTACCTCGCAAAGGCGGGACTGAAAGTCGCCCTTCTCGAGAAAGGCGTCGTCGGCGGTGAGCAGTCGAGCCGCAACTGGGGTTGGTGTCGGCAACAGAATCGCGATGCGCGTGAATTGCCGATTTCCACCAAGAGCTTGGAGCTCTGGGAGCAATTTTCAGCCGACAGTGGCGAAGACACCGGCTTCCGCCGGTGTGGGCTCTTCTACGTCAGCAACGATGAAGCAGAGCTCGCAGGCTGGGCGAACTGGGGCGAGTTCGCGCGGACGGTCGGTGTCTCCTCCCTGATGCTGAGCAGCGAGGAGGCGAGCGAGCGGGCGGCGTTCACCGGTCAGCGTTGGCGAGGCGGCGTGTTCTCGCCGACCGACGGCATCGCCAATCCCGCCCTCGCCGCGCCCGCGGCGGCGAAGGCGCTTATGAAACTGGGGGGCGGCGTCCACCAATCCTGCGCAGCTCGCGGAATCGAAACCAGCGGCGGCGCCGTGAGCGGTGTCGTGACCGAGAAGGGTACGATTTCAACGCGCCTGGTGATCATGGCCGGAGGCGCCTGGGCATCGTCCTTCTGCTATCAGCTCGGCGTCCGCCTTCCGCAGGCGGCGGTCCGACAGTCGATCATGGCTGTCGCGACGGGCAATCTGGCATTGCCCGACGCCTTCTACAGCAAGTCGGTGTCGATCACGCGTCGGGGCGACGGTTGCCACACCTTGGCGATCAGCGGTCGGGCCCGCGTCGATCCGACGTCGCAGTTCCTCCGTTTCCATCGTGAGTTCGTGCCGATGTTCCTTCGCCGCTGGCGAAATCTCTCGCCGGGCGGGTTGGAGGGCATACGTTCAGGTCATGAAGGTCTAACCCGTTGGCGCCTCGACCGACCGACGCCGATGGAGAGCATGAGGATCCTCGACCCGAAGGTCGATGCAAGCGCCATCAGTTTGACGAGGAAGCGGGCGACCGCCCTCGTGCCGGCGCTTGAATCCGCGCCCATCGTCGGTTCCTGGGCCGGCTATGTCGACAGCACGCCGGATGGCGTACCGGTCATCAGCGAGGCGCCCTCGGCGCCGGGCCTCATCCTGGCAGCGGGCTTTAGCGGTCACGGTTTCGGGATCGGTCCGGGTGCCGGACGACTGGTCGCTGATCTTGCGACGGGCGCTCCGCCGATCGTGGACCCTCGACCATATAGCCTTTCGCGCTTCAACTCCGGCCAGGACCTGCAAGTGGCTGATTTTTGAGGGCTCAAGTCGCCTGACTTGGTGGGCCGATCGCGCCCTGCCGGCGGCGATCACCAACAGGGCGCGGTCATCGAACTCATGGTGCGGGCGGCCGGAGTCGAACCGGCACGGGCCTTGCGGCCCTACGGATTTTAAGTCCGGTGCGTCTACCAGTTCCGCCACGCCCGCTGACCGCCCTGGCTCTATAGCCGCCCGGCGCCGCCAAGGCGACCCGGCCCGCCATTTGCTCGCTTCAGCCCTCGCGGTCCCGTTCTGACACGGGCCGACGGGGTGACCGGAGGGGAATATGGGCGACCCGATGCTGGCCTACGCCATCGACCAGGCCGACACCGACTGGCGCTGGCGGGTGTTCGACGTCGACGGCGAACTGGTGGCCGGCGGCTTCGCCCCTACCCGCCCAGAGGCCGAGTCCGCCGCCATCCATGTCTTCGCGGTGGCCCCCCGCCAGCGGCGGGGAACCGCCGGCACAGCCTAGGCGGTTTCCGCCGCCTTGGCCTTGGCCGCCATCTTGGCGATCAGGGCGCGGCGCTCCTCCAGCCCGCGATGCAGCTCCACCAGGGTCCGCGCGCCGTGCTCGTTCTTCGAGATCGCGGCCCAGTAGGCGGCGACCTTCGGCGAACCCGGGATCGGGTTCTCCACCCCCACAGTCGGGATCACGTTCTCCACCAGGAACAGCGCCGGGACCAAGGTGCAGTCGGCCAGGGTCAGCCGCCCCGAGACCGCGAAGCCGTCCGTGCCGATATAGTGCTCCAGCGCCTTGATCCCGCGGATCACCTGGCCGCTCAGCAGGTCGACCACCGCCTGGTCGCGGGTGGACTTCCGCCCCTGGCCGGCCAGCATGAACATGTTGTTCATCAGGTAGATGTCGGCGATCCGCGAGACCGTGCGGATGGCCGCCGTCTCCCGGGGAGTGGCCCCCAGCAGCCGCGGCGTCGGGTGGATCTCCTCGATATATTCCGAGATGACCTCGGACTCCGGGATCACGTCCCCGCCCAGGTCCAGCACCGGGATGCGGGCCAGTGGCGAGACCTTGTGGAACTCCCCGGTCAGGAAGCCGGGCGGCAGTTCGATCTCGATGTCGGAGATTCCCTTGGCGTAGATCTGCATCCGCACCTTGGCGGAATACGGGCTCAGGTCCCCGGAATAGAGCTTCATTTCAAATACTTCCCTGGAAAATGGCGTCGACGCCTCAGGCGTAATTCGCCAGCGCGTTGCCCGTAGCATCGCCGACGCCGCTGCCGCCGTCCACCGGCACGATGGCGCCGTTGACGTAGCGGGCCTGGTCCGAGGATAGGAACAGCGCCATGTCGGCGATCTCGTCCTTGGTGCCGTAGCGGCGCAGGGGATTGCGCTCCTTCACCCGCGCCTCGGCCTCCGGCGTGGTGGCCAGCCGCGCCATGCCCTCGGTGTCGGCGATCGGCCCGGGCGAGATGGCGTTGACCCGCACCCCGGCCGGTCCCCACTCCAGGGCCAGGCACTTGGTCAGCATGTTGATCCCGGCCTTGGCGGCGCAGACATGGGCTTGGAACAGGCTGGCCCGCTCCGCCTGCCCCGCGGTGATCGAGATCAGCGAGGCGCCGGGCCGGCGCAGGAACTCGAATGAGGCGCGCAGCACGTTGAAGGTGCCGATCAAGTCGATGTCGACCACGGTCTTGAAGCCGTTGGCGCTCATGCCCAGGGCCGGGGCCACGAAATTGCCCGCCGCGCCCGACAGCACGATGTCGATGGGCCCGTGCTCGTCGAAGGTGCGCTTCAGCGCCGCCTCCACGGCGGCGTAGTCGCGCACGTCGGCGGCGATGCCGATGGCCGGCTTGCCGAAGGCGGAGACCTCCTTGGCCGCGGCCTCGATCTTCTCGGGGCTGCGGCTGATCAGCACCACATTGGCCCCGGCCGCGGCGAACCGCTTGGCGATCCCCAGATTGATCCCGCTGGAGCCGCCGGCGACGAAGGCGGTCTTGCCCGCCAGTTGGGTGTCCTGAGCCATGATGTTCCTCTCCCTTGTTGGCGAGGACCCTAGTCCCCGCGACCGTGGGAAAGGAAGGCTGACGCCACGTCGGCCCCCCTCAACTCCCCGCCTTGGCCGCGGCTTCCCATTCCAGGAACTCCGGCGTCGCCAGCAGTCGGGTCATATAGGTCCCGCAGCGCCCGTCGTCGCCGTAGTCGCTCAGATGCACCCCATAGGTCCGGAACCGGGTCGCCACCGGGGCGTAGAAGGCGTCGGCTATGCTCCACTCGCCGGCCAGGAACGGCCCGCCCGAGCGGGTCAGCAGCTCCGACCACAGGGCGACGATCCGCCGGATGTTCTTCTGGGTGGCCTCCGACAGGGTCGCCACCTTCGGCGGCGCCTCCAGCGCCATCGGGCATTCGCCGCGCAGGGACTGGAAGCCCGAGTGCATCTCGCTCGCCGCCGCCCGCGCCAAGGCCCGCAGGGCCGGATCGGCCGGCCACAGCCGCGCATCGGGGAACTTCTCGGCCAGGTATTCGCAGATCGCCAGCGAATCCCAGATCAGCAGGTCGCCGTCCTTCAGGGCCGGCACCATGCCCGAGGGCGAGTGCGGCAGGATCGCCGCCTCGGTCTGGTGGTCGGCCTGGCGCAGCGCGATCAGGGTCTCGGTGAACGGCGCCCCGGTCCTCTTCAGCGCCAGCCAGGGCCGCAGCGACCAGGTCGACCACCGCTTGGTTCCGATCACGAGTTCCATGCCCGCTCCTATTCCTTGGGGTCAGCCTATTGCCCAATGAGGGGGGCCATCGGCTACAGTGACTTCAACAATAAGAATTTCAGTTCGTCATTTCCGAGGAAACGCTTTCATGACCGAGACCGCCGCACCGTCGGCCGATCCGATTGTCCCCCCCGCCACGTCCACGGTCAGCGCCGCTCCATTTTCGCCCGCCTATACGCGCTATGCGATGTTCCTGCTGCTGGGCATCTACATCGTCAATTTCCTCGATCGCGCCGTGATCAATATTCTGGCCGAGCCGATCAAGAACGAACTCCACCTCGCCGACTGGCAGCTCGGCCTGATGAGCGGCCTGGCCTTCGCGATCTTCTATACCGTGCTGGGCATCCCCATCGCCCGCCTGGCCGAACGCAAGAACCGCCCCGTCATCATCGGCACGGCCGTGGCGGTCTGGTCCGGTTTCACCGCCCTGTCGGGCCAGGCGAACAGCTTCGTCACCCTGGTCCTCTGCCGCATCGGCGTGGGCGTGGGCGAGGCCGGCTGCACGCCGCCCGCCCACTCGCTGATCGCCGACTACGTGCCCAAGGAAAAGCGCGCCTCGGCGCTCGCCTTCTACTCCATGGGCACGCCGCTGGGCGGCCTCCTGGGCCTGGTCATGGGCGGGCTGGTGGCCGACGCCTATGGTTGGCGCGCCGCCTTCCTGGTGGCCGGCGTCCCCGGCATCCTCTTCGCCCTGCTCTGCTGGTTCACCCTGAAGGAGCCGCGCAAGATCCTGGCGGCGCACAGCTCCAAGATCGTCGCGGCCCAGGCCACCTTCGGCGAGACCCTCAAATACCTCACCAAGAAGAAGACCTTCTGGCTGATCGCCATCGGCGCCGCCATCAAGGCCTTCATCGGCTACGGCCACGCCCCCTTCACCGCCTCCTTCTTCATGCGGGTCCACGGCGAGGAAGTCGCCGGCCTGGCGGCGATGTTCGACCTGAAGTCGCTGGGCTTCCTGGGCCTGGCGCTCGGTCTCATGGGCGGCACCGCCGGCGCCATCTCGTCCTGGATGGGCGGCCAGATCGCCGACAAGTACGCCAAGAGCGACCTGCGCGGCTATGTGGTGGTCCCGGCCTTCGCCTCGCTGATCGCCGTACCCGTCTACATCATCGCCGTCAGCGTGCCCTCGGCCAGCGTGGCGCTCTGCATCCTGGTGATCAACGGCCTGCTCGGCTCGCTCTGGTACGGCCCGGTCTACGCCATCGGCCAGTCCATCGTGCCGCCGCACATGCGGGCCACCACCGCGGCGATCCTGCTGTTCACCATCAACCTGATCGGCCTGGGCCTCGGCCCGCTGGCTGTGGGCATCCTGTCGGACATCATGTCCAACGGCTTTGGCCTAGGCTCGGCCCAGGGCGTGCGCTGGGCCTTGATGCTCTCGACCTGCTTCGGCTTCCTGGCCTTCGCGCTCTTCTGGATCGCCCGCAAGACCATCCGCGAGGAGATGGAGTCCTAGGCCCGCGTCCAGAGCCAGGCGGACAGGGCCACGAACACCACCGCCCAGAACAGGTGCCGGCGGTTCGGCCGCTCGGTGAGCGCGCGATAGAGGTAGATCCCGGCCAGCCAAAGGCCGCCGCCCACCGCCAGCCAGCGGCCGGGACCCTCGTCCACGAACACCGCGCCCACGATCGCCGCCAGGCCGACAGCCCGCAGCGCGAGCTCCACGCCGGCCGGCATGTGGCGGCGGGGCGGGATCGGTTCGTCGGGATTCATCGGGAGCTCCGGCGCGGGCTGCTGTCGGGAGCAGGATCGCACAGGCGCGGGAAGCGCGCATGAAAACGCCGCCGGTGGGGGCCGGCGGCGTCCTATTGCGTGTGCGTGTCAGGCCGCGATCAGGGCGGCCGAACGACGGCGGAGGGCCGAGCCCGCCAGGCCGAAGCCGACGATCATCATGGCCCAGGTCGCCGGCTCGGGAATGCCGCCGGGGGTGACCGGGGTCCCGAGCGAACCGCCGAGCGCCAGGAAGCTCGAATAGTCGCTGGGCTTGGAGCCAAGCCCGTTGTTGGAGTCCACCAGACTGATGAAGCCCAGCGGCGCGAAATAGGACATCGCATAGGCTTGGTGACCCCAGCAGCCCAGGGAGCCAGGCTGCGTGAAGCCCTTCGCGAGTCCGGTGGCGTTGAAGGTCTCGGTGTCGAAGCAGCCCGCCCCACCCGCACCGCCGCCGTAGCCGCCGATGACGCTCGAAGGCGCGTTGAAGCTGAGGATCGAGCCCCAATCGCCGCCCTGATAGTCCTGGATCGCCAAGCTGCCGCCCGCCGCATAGAAGGTGGCGATCTCGCTCTGGTAGGTCAGCGCGCCGGTACGGTTGTCATCGCAGCAGCCACCGGGGCTCTGGATGTAGACGGCGCTGTAGGTGGTGAAATCCAACGTGCTGAGGTCGTTGGTATAGACCGTGTCGCCCGGCGCGTGGGTCAGGTTGACGCTGCCGAACACCAGGACGGGCTTGGACGAGCCTTCCTTGAGATAGCCGAAGAGCTGGCTGGTGTAGTTGGTGTCCTGGTGGTAGCTCGTGGCGTCTGAGCCTTCGAGGACAAGTGTTTTTGCCGACGCCGTGGCGGGAAGTCCCGTCGCCGCGAGAAGCAAGGCCGCGCCGATCGCGCTGCCAAAGAGGCGGTTCATTTCGTATCTCCCAATCGCACAAAAAGCCAACGAGTTCGCAGCGGGCAAACCCATCTGGACATAGCGAGGCGTGGGGGCGCTTCTTCAGGTTCCAGCGTTTTTTGAAAAACGCCCAAACTGCGGCAAAGTCAACTATTCCTAATGGGCGTTTAACAATTTTCTACATTCCGGCTGAGAACGTGATCAGTCTTTGCGCGTTTTTGGCGTGCAGAATCCGCAAACGGCGCCACGATCTCAATCCGATTGCTAAGACGTTGCTGTTGATGAACTCCGCACCACGTGCTGTGAATCGCGGAAACCTAGACGCAACATCTTGATGCCGCGCTCCGTGAGCGGATCGATAAGCCCCGAAAATCTTGCGTGCTCGCAGTTGGGCCTGGGAGCGCGCATGAAGACGCCGCCCGTGGGGGCCGGCAGCGTCCTATTGCGTGTGTGCGTCAGGCCGCCATGATCTCGGCCGGACGACGACGACGGAGAGCCGATCCTACCAGGCCGAAGCCGGCGATCATCATGGCCCAGGTCGAGGGTTCCGGAATGCCCGGCAGGCTGCCTTCATCGAGCAGGGCGTAACGGACGGTGCCACCGGCGTAGAGAACCTCGCCAAAGCCGTCGCCCCAGAACTCGACCGTATTGAACGAGCCGCTGTCGTCGAAGGCGGCCACGAACACGGCCGGATAGCCATTGGTCAGGTAGACGTTGTTGGAACCGTCCGAAAGACCAACCTGGATCGGCGCACCGCCGTCGAAGGCAATGTAGAGCGCCGAGGGGTAGCAGCAGGTGCCCCAATCGCCCACCTCGAAACCGAACGAGTTGATCGCCGTAGTGAAGGTCAGCGTCACGCCGCTCGGACGGGAGTCGCCGGCCGGGCCCTTGACCGTGCCCGCCGGACCGATGTCGGTCAGATAGCCGGTGGTCTGGGTATAGGAATTGTACGGGTTCTTGCTGAGCGAGAAGTCCGCATAGGTCGAGTCACCGTACAGCAGCTGCTCCGAAAGAGGCGTGCCTCCCGCAGTGGTCACGGTGTTGTTGAAGTCGGCGGTTCCCCCCGGAATGCTGTCGAAGACCGTCACGATGGTCGCGTTGGCGGCGCCAGAGAACGCAAGCGCACTACAAGCCGCAACGCAGGCGATTGCCAGATTACGCATGTAAAGCTCCCAAACTAGGTGGTTCACATGGCCCCCCAACCCACCCCCGGAGGGGCCGGTTATTGCGGCCGGAATGCGGCAATTGGTCACTGGGCTTAATCTCTTGTCAACACTTTCAGCGATTCGCGTTCTCTGATTCCCTGTTTTCGGGACAAGATGAGCAGTTGTCCGGCGTCATAAACATGTCATTTCAACAAGGGGTTGCCGATAACGCGGCTCAAGATTGACGGCTTATCTCAAGCACAACCGGCGACCCAAGTTCGTACGCACTAGGCCAAGATCCCGATCAGCCAGCTTACTCTCCGGTGAAGCTTGCCGAAGCGATGGTGACTTGGACGACGGATGAGGCTCGGATCGACGCGCGGAATCCGTTAACCAGAAAGGCTTTGAAGCTTAATCATTGGCGCGCGTGCGCGCTCGAAATCATGGCTGCGAAAGTCGCTTATTGAACGTGACCTGTCCCCGCGGCGAGACCAAGATCGTCCGTTAACCATACCGCTTTTGGGAACGCGAGTTGCTGCATTCGAAGCCAAGTCGAGTCGAACGTTACTCATGAAGCTTCACAATTGGTGGTAGTAAAAATGATCGCCTAGCAGCGCACACCGCCGTCCGGCGACCTGCACGAGATCTGCATGAGGCCGGGTCGGGCCCTGCACGGCGAGCCCCGAACCGACTGGACCTGCCGCGAGCAGAACCGCGTCTCCATCCGCCGGGGACCGACCACATGCCGCGCCGCTTGAGCTTCCACATCAAGCTGATCCTCGCCGCCGCCCTGGCGGCGCTGGCCGATCTGCTGTTCTTCCAGGCCGAGGGCCGCCTGGGCGCCGCCCTGGGGATCTTCGCCCTGGCCTGGGTCGCGGGCGCGCTCGTCGCCCACCCCGCCCTGCGCCGTGACAGCCGCGCCCGGATCGCGGCGGGCCTGGCCCTGGGTTTCGGCCTGCTGCTGGTCGAGGCCTTCACCCTGGTCGGCTGGTTGTTGTTCTGCGCGGCCCTGGGCGTGGCCGTGCTCTCCCCCCGCGCCGGCCGCCGCGACGACGCCTGGCGCTGGTTCCAACGCCTGGCCTTCCAGGGACTGGCGGCGATCATCGCTCCCGTCGCCGACGGCCTGACCCTGCGCAAGGCCCGCCGGCGGTCGGCGCCGCGCCGGCTCGCCGCCACCCTGGGCCTGGTGGCCGTGCCGATCCTGGGCGGCCTGGTCTTCTTCACCCTCTTCGCCTTCGCCAACCCGGTGATCTCCCAGGCCCTGGCGCGCCTGCGCATCCCGCCGCCGGACTTCGGCCGGGGGGTCTTCTGGCTGGTCGTGCTGGTCCCCGTCTGGGCCGTCCTGCGGCCCCGCTTCCTGCGCCGCCCCCTGGCGCTGCGCGAGCGAAGCCGGCGCCCGACGCCCGGCGTCTCGACCGCCTCGACCATCCTCTCGCTCGCGGTGTTCAACCTCCTGTTCGCCGGCCAGAACGGCCTGGACCTCGCCTTCCTGTGGAGCGGCGCGCCCCTGCCCGAAGGCGTGACCCTGGCGGAATACGCCCATCGCGGCGCCTATCCGCTGATCGTCACCGCCCTGCTGGCCGGCCTCTTCGTCCTGGTCGCCCTGCGCCCGGGCAGTGAGACCGCCGAGCGGCCCCTGGTCCGCTGGCTGGTGATCGCCTGGATCGCCCAGAACCTGTTCCTGGTCGCCTCGACCATGCTGCGCACCCTGGACTATGTGGAGGCCTATTCCCTGACCCGCCTGCGGATCGCAGCCCTCGCCTGGATGGTCCTGGTGGCCGCGGGCCTGGTCCTGATCTGCTGGCGGATGCTGAAGAACCGCGACGCGGCCTGGCTGATCAACGCCAATGTCCTCTGCGCCGGCCTGGTCCTGACCCTGGCCAGCCTGGTCGACGAGGGCGCCCTGGCCGCCGCCTGGAACGTCCGCCATGCCCGCGAGGTCGGCGGTCGCGGCGCGGCGCTCGACCTCTGCTACCTGGACGGCCTGGGCGGTTCGGCGCTGGTCTCCCTGGTCGAGCTGGAGCAGGCGCCCATCGATCCGGCCTTCCGCGACCGCGTCGCCCATGTCCGCGCCCAGACCCTGGAGCAGCTGCGAGCCGACCAGGCCCAGTGGCGCGGCTGGACCTGGCGCGACCAGCGCCGCCTGGACCGCGCCGAACGCCTGCTGGCCGCCCACCCGACGCCCCCGCCCCTGCCCGGCCCGCGTGGCGAATGCGACGGACGCCTCGTTCCCCCGGCATTGACCGCGCCGCCGGCAGACTGAACATGCGCCCCATGGACCGCACGATCCTGATCGTCGACGACGACCCGCACATCCGCCAGCTCCTGGCCTTCGCCTTCGCCAAGGCGGGCCTGGCGACGCGAGAGGCGCCGGACGGCGAGGCCGCCCTGGCCGCCGTCGCCGCCGATCCCCCCGACCTGGTGGTGCTCGACATCAACATGCCGCGGCTGAACGGCCTGGACGTCTGCCGCCGCCTGCGCGCCCAGGGCGACCTGCCGATCCTCTTCCTGTCCTCCCGCGACGACGAGATCGACCGGGTTCTGGGCATCGAGCTCGGGGCCGACGACTACGTGGTCAAGCCCTTCAGCCCCCGTGAGGTGGTGGCCCGCGTCCAGGCCATCCTGCGGCGCGCCGGCGCCCCGCGTCCGCCCGCCGAGCCCGACGCCGGCCTCTCCCGCGGCCGCCTGCGCCTCGATCCCGAGAGCTGGAGCGCCTGGTGGGGCGAGGCCGAAGCCCCGCTCACCGTCACCGAGTTCGGCATCCTGCGCGCGCTCGCCTCGGCGCCCAGCCGGGTCTTCACCCGCGACGCCATCATCGACCGCCTGCACGGCCCCGGCTTCGCCATCACCGACCGCACCATCGACAGCCACATCCGCAACCTGCGCGCCAAGTTCGCGGGCCTGGGCGGCCACGACGTGATCGAGACCCGTCCCGGCGTCGGCTACCGCCTGGGACCCTGCCGCGGCCCGGCGGCGTGATCGGCGCGATCAAGGACCTCGCCAAGCGCTGGTGGCCGGCCCTGCGCCTGCGCACCATCCTGCTCTCGGTGCTGTTGTTCGCCGCCGCCCTGCCGGGGCTCGGGGCCATCGGCCTGCGGGTCTATGAGAACGCCCTGGTGCGCCAGACCGAGGCCGAGCTGGTCGCCCAGGGCGCGGCCCTGGCCGCCGTGGCCGGCGCCGGCTGGCCGGGCGCGCGGCCGAACGCGCCGCCCCCGCCCCACGACCGTCCCGGCGACTATTACCGGCCCGAGCCCACCAGCATCGATCTCTACGCCTCGCCGATCCTGGCCGAGCGCCCCGCCTCGGCGCCCGCAGCCCCGCCCGACCCCCGCGCCGTGGCCATCGCCGCCCGCCTCGCCCCTGTGATCGCCGAGACCACTCGCACCACCCTGGCCTCGGTCATCCTGCTGGACGGCCGGGGCGTCATCGCCGATGGCCGTCCGGGCGGCGGAAGCCTCGCGGCTCTGCCCGAGGTGAAGGCCGCCTTGACCGGCGGCGCTCGCACCGTCATCCGCCGCAACGGCGACTACCACCCGGTCTATTCCTTCGAGTGGCTCAGCCGCGCCTCGGCCGTGCGCCTGCACCACGCCCGCCCTGTCGTGGCCGACGGTCGTGTGGTGGGCGTCCTGCTGCTCTCCCGCTCGCCGCGGGCCCTGTTCCGCGGGCTCTACGAGGATCGGGGCAAGATCGCCATCGGGGTCGCCGGCATCTTCGGCATGCTGATCGTGCTGTCGGGCCTGGTCTCGCGCGGCGTCACCCGGCCCATCGAGGCGCTCAGCGCCGCCTCCCGCGAGGTCGCCGCCGGGCGCGGCGGCATGCCGGCCACCCCGGCCACCGCCGCCATCGAGATCCGCGCCCTCTACGAAGACTTCCGCGCCATGGGCGAGGCGATCGATCGCCGCTCGGGCTACCTGCGCGACTTCGCCGCCGCCGTCAGCCACGAGTTCAAGACCCCGCTGGCCGGCATCGGCGGGGCCGTGGAACTGCTGCAGGACCATGCGCAGACCATGACCCCGGAGGAGCGCCGCCGCTTCCTGGCCAACATCGCCGCCGACAACGCCCGCCTCTCGCACCTGGTCACCCGCCTGCTCGACCTGGCCCGCGCCGACATGGCCCAGCCCCAGGCCGACGCCGCCATCGACCTCGCCGCCCCGGTCCGCCGGGTCGCCGATGGGTTCTCGGGCGAGGCCTTCGCCGTCCGGATCGACCTGCCGTCCGCCCTGCCCAGGGTCGCCGTCCCCGAGGCCACCCTGGAGGCCGTGCTCACCGCCCTGCTGCAGAACAGCCGCCAGGCCGGCGCCCGCCAAGCCACCCTCGCCGCCGCCGTCTCCGAGGAGGCCGTCACCCTCACCCTCGCCGACGACGGCCCCGGGATCCCCGCCGCCGACCGCGAGCGCCTGTTCGAGCCCTTCTTCACCAGCCGCAGGGCCGAGGGCGGCACGGGCCTGGGCCTGCCCATCGCCCGCTCCCTGTTGGCCGCCAGCCATGGCCGCCTCGACCTGGTCGCCTCGCCCGCCGGCGCCCGGTTCGAGATCGTCCTGCCGCGGGTCCAGGCCTGAGCGCCCTGCACGGCATCTCCACATCGCCGCCGTCACCGCTCCACACGGCCCGCCGATCCTCACCCCATGCAAGACGTCCCCGAAGGCTATGAGATCCTGCTGACCGTCCAAGGCCGCACCTGGACCTGGACCCTGCGCCGCCCGGCCGGGATCGCGGCCAGCGGCCAGGCCCCCGACCCCGAGACCGCCCGCCGCAGCGGCCTCTTCGCCGCCTTCGCGCTCAGCGCCCTGGCCCGCGTCGGCGCGCGGCGGTTTTGAGAACGACAACCCTTCCCGATGCTCCCCTCCTGGGGGAGCTGTCAGCGAAGCTGACTGAGGGGGACTTTGACTCGCTTTCGCGCGCTTCAACCCCCTCCGTCTCGTCGCGAAGAGGCGACGATCCACCTCCCCCAAATCGCGCTGCGCGCTGGGGGAGGATCCTGTGCTCAACCGCCACGGATCGCGGCCATTGCCACCCCGCCTTCCCGCTGTAATCTCGCCCCATGTCGCACCGATCCCTCCGCCGCCTGGCCCTGCGCGCGTTCGCCGCCGCGGTCCTGCTCGTCGCCGCCCCGGCCCTCGCCCAGACCCCCGCCGCGCCCCCGCCGGCCGCCACCGTCAAGGTGACCCTCACCACCTCCGAAGGCCCCATCGTCCTGGAGCTGCAGCGCGAAAAGGCCCCGATCACCACCGCCAACTTCCTCCGCTACGTCGACCAGAAGCGCTATGATGGCGTGACCTTCTACCGGGCGTCCAAGACCCCCAACGCCCCGGAGTTCGGCCTCATCCAGGGCGGCGCCCAGAACGATCCGGCCCGGGTGCTGAAGCCCATCGCCCACGAGCCCACCACCAAGACCGGCCTCTCCCACACCGACGGCGCCATCTCCATGGGCCGCTTCAATCCGGGCAGCGCCACCTCGGACTTCTTCATCGTGGTGGGCGACATGACCTACATGGACGCCAACCCCGCCCTGCCCGGCGACAACCTCGGCTTCGCGGTGTTCGGCAAGGTGGTCGAGGGCATGGACACCGTCCGCAAGATCCTCGCCGCCCCCACCTCCCCCACCAAGGGCGAGGGCGTCATGAAGGGCGAGATCCTCGCCAAGCCCGTAAAGATCATCACGGCGCGGCGGGCGGGCTAGGCGCATCTAACCGATCTCAGTGGCCGCAGACCATTCGCGTCCTTCTCCCCTTGCGGGAGAAGGTGGCCTTGCGGAGCAAGGTCGGATGAGGGGTCGCGCCGCCCTCTCGGATTTGCCAAGCTGAGCCATGGCGGGAACGGACCGGCCGAAGATCACCCTCGCACGCCGCATGCGGCGACAGCCGACCATGGCAGAACGGCTGCTGTGGAAGCTGCTGCGCAATCGCCGGCTAGAGGGCTTCAAGTTCCGGCGTCAAGTCCCGATTGGTCGGTACGTCGCTGACTTCATCTGCCTGCGCCATCGGCTGATCGTCGAGGCCGACGGTCCATGGCATGAGGACAATCCACGCGACTTGGATCGCGACGCGTGGCTGGCGGCGCAGGGTTTCAAAGTCCTGCGTTTCCCAAACAACGAGATCGTCACGGCTCCAGAGAACATCCTGATGGCGATCATCGACGCCGTGCCGGGCGCGGCGCCCCCAGACGCCGTGCGACCCCTCATCCGACCCCGCTGACGCGGGGCCACCTTCTCCCGCAAGGGGAGAAGGATGCGCTTCGTCCGACCCGCTTCCGCCCGCGCCGGGATCGTGCCAGATACCGCTGAAGCTTGCGTGAGATCGGGGACCCCCGCCATGAAATCGCTCTTCGTCGCCGCCGCGCTCGCGGCCCTGTTCCTCGCGCCCGCCGCCCTGGCCCAGGACGCGCCCAAGCCCGACGCCAAGGCCGAGGCGAAGGCCGACCCCGCCATCCCGCCGGCCACCGTCTCCGTCACCAACCATAGCGGCCGGTTCGGCGGCGTCGCCATCGACTATGTGGCCACCACCGGCGAGACCTATCTCACCGACAAGGACGGCAAGCCCACCGCGGCGATCTTCTCCACCTCCTACGTCAAGGCCGGCAAGCCCGACCCCAACCGCCCGGTGACCTTCCTGTTCAACGGCGGCCCCGGCTCCGGCTCGGTGTGGCTGCACATGGGCGCCTTCGGACCCAAGCGGGTGGTGGTGCCCTCCGACGCCAAGGACGACGCGGCCCCGCCCTATCCCATCGTCGACAATCCGATGAGCCTGCTCGACGTCACCGACATCGTCTTCATCGATCCGGTCGGCACCGGCTTCTCCAAGGCGCTCGGCAAGACCGAGCCCAAGGAGTTCTGGGGCCTCACCGCCGACGCCCGCTCGGTGGCCCAGTTCATCCGCATCTGGCTGCGCGAGAACGGCCGCTGGAACTCGCCCAAGTACCTGGGCGGCGAGAGCTACGGCACCACCCGCTCGGCCACCGTGGTCAACCAGTTGGAGGGCGCCTACAACGACGTCTCGTTGAACGGGATCATCCTGATCTCCACCATCCTCGACTTCGGCGCCCAGGCCGACGTCCAGGGCAATGAGATGAGCTATGTGGTCACCCTGCCCAGCATGGCCGCCACCGCCTGGTACCATAACAAGCTCGCCGACCGCCCCGCGACAGTGGAGCCCTTCGTCCAGCAGGCCCGCGAGTTCGCCGCTGGCGAATACGCTTCGGCCCTCCTCAAGGGTAATCGCCTGAAGGACCCGGAGCGCGCCGCCGTCCGCGCCAAGCTGGCCCGCTTCACCGGCCTCTCCGAGACCTTCCTGGACCACGCCGACCTGCGGGTCACCACCGGGCGGTTCTACAAGGAGCTGCTGCGCGATCGCGGCCTGACCGTGGGCCGCCTCGACAGCCGCTACACCGGGGTCGACTACGACAGCGCCGGAGAGCAGCCCGACAACGACCCCAGCTTCTACGGCATAGACGGCGCCTATACCGCGGCGATCAACGCCTATGTCCGCGGCGACCTGAAGCTGAAGATGGACCGGGAATACGTCACTATCGGCCCCGTGGGACCCTGGGACTGGCGCCTGGGCGGCGACCGCGACCTGGACGCCTATCTCAACGTCACGCCCTATATCGCGAAGGCCATGCGCGAGAACAGCAGTCTGCGAGTCTTCGTCGGCCAGGGCTGGTACGACTTCGCCACCCCCTTCTTCGGCGCGGAATACGCCCTGTCGCGCACCGGGGTGCCGGCGGACCGGATCTCGTTCCACTATTACGACGCCGGCCACATGATGTACGTGCGCGACGCCGACCTGGCCAAGCTCTCCACCGACATCCGCGCCTTCATCCGCGCCGGCGCGAAGTAGGAGCCGCACACGTCCGGTCTCCTCGCCTGTCCGGTCTGCGCCCAGCCGCTCGCGCGGGATGGGGCCGCGTTCCGCTGCGAGGGCGGCCACGCCTATGACGTCGCCCGCTCGGGCTATGTGAACCTGCTGCTGGCCAACCAGCGGCGCTCGAAGGACCCCGGCGACGACAAGGCCATGATGGCCGCGCGCACCGCCTTCCTCGACGCCGGCTGGTACGTCCCGGTGGCCGACGCCCTGGCCGACGCAGCCCTCGCCGACCCCATAGCCCGGCGCATCGTCGATGTCGGCTGCGGCGAGGGCCACTATCTGCGCCGCCTACGCGAACTTAGCGACCGGCCGCTCGAGCTCCATGGCCTCGACATCTCCCGCCACGCCGTCGAGGCCGCCGCCAAGCGCGATCCGGCCGGCCTCTACGCCGTCGCCGGCGCCCACCGCCTGCCGATCCTGACAGGCGCCGCCGACGCCCTGATCTCCCACTTCGCGCCGCTGGAGACCGCCGAGGCGCACCGGGCCCTGCGCCCCGCCGGCCGGCTGATCGTCGGCGCCCCGGGCCCGCGCCACCTGTTCGGGCTGCGCACCCTGATCTACGAGACCCCCACCGAGCACCCCGAGGTCGCCCCAATCACCGAGGGCTTCGCGCTCATCGCCGAGACCCGCGTCCGCTACGATCTCGAACTGCGCGACGCGCCGACCGTCGCCGCCCTCATCGGCATGACCCCCTACGCCTGGGCCGCCGACGCTCGCGACCGCTTGGCTGGGCGGGACCGCCTCGACACCGAGGTCGATGTCCTCATCCGCACCTATGAACGGCGCTGAACCGAACGGAGACCGCAAGCTCATAGATGCTCCCCTCCTGGGGGAGCTGTCAGCGAAGCTGACTGAGGGGGACTTTGACTCGCTCTTGTGCGCTTCAACCCCCTCCGTCTCGTCGCGAAGAGGCGACGATCCACCTCCCCCAAATCG
>NZ_JAKFEN010000034.1:0-2664 GCF_036677185.1 Phenylobacterium sp. | reverse complement strand
GCAGCTGCAGGGCAAGGAACTGTCGTTCAACAACGTCGCCGACACCGACGCCGCCCTGGAATGCGTGAAGAGCTTCGTCAAGCCGGCCTGCGTCATCGTCAAGCACGCCAACCCCTGTGGCGTGGCCGTGGTTCCCGAGGCAGACGGCGGCATCCGCAAGGCCTACGACCTGGCCTACGCCACCGATACGGAATCCGCGTTTGGCGGCATCATCGCCTTCAACCGCGAGCTGGACGGCGAAACCGCTAAAGCGATCGTGGAACGCCAGTTCGTCGAGGTGATCATCGCCCCGAAAATCTCCCAGGCCGCCCGCGACGTGGTCGCTGCCAAGGCCAACGTGCGCCTGCTCGAGTGCGGCGAATGGCCGGCCGAGCGCGCGCCGGGCTGGGACTTCAAGCGGGTCAACGGCGGCCTGCTGGTGCAGAGCCGCGACATCGGCATGATCACGGCGGAAGACCTGAAGATCGTCACCCGGCGCGCGCCGAGCGAGCAGGAAATCCACGACCTGATCTTCGCCTGGAAAGTGGCCAAGTTCGTCAAATCCAACGCCATCGTCTACGCCAAGAACCGCCAGACCGTCGGCGTCGGCGCCGGCCAGATGAGCCGGGTCAACTCCGCGCGGATCGCCGCGATCAAGGCCGAGCACGCCGGCCTGCAGGTACAGGGCGCGGTGATGGCCTCGGACGCCTTCTTCCCGTTCCGCGACGGCATCGACAACGCGGCCAAGGCCGGCATCACCGCGGTGATCCAGCCGGGCGGCTCGATGCGCGATGCAGAGGTGATCGCCGCGGCCGACGAAGCCGGGATTGCCATGGTATTCACCTCTATGCGCCACTTTAGACATTGATTCGGCCGCACTGAAACCGGCATCTGCTGCGTTGCCCAGAGTTCCGCCAATGCTCATTGCCAACAGGCAACTCCGCTTGTCGAAACCCTGGGCGCCTTGCATCTACCGGCTTCATCGCGACCTCGATAGGGGTCGCCAGTTTTCGTAGGGGGATAACGCTTCGCTTATCCACCACCCGTAGCCCGGATGCGATCCGGGTACATCCCACTCAAAGCCTCGGATTTCATCCGGGCTACGGTCAGGAGAACCCCATGAACGTACTGATCATCGGCAGCGGCGGTCGCGAACACGCCCTGGCCTGGAAAGTCGCCCAGGATCCGCGGGTCGAGAAGGTCTTCGTCGCCCCCGGCAACGCCGGCACCGCCTGTGAGCCCAAGTGCGAGAACGTCGCCATCGACGTGCTGGCCCTGGAGCAACTGGCCGATTTCGCCGCCAGCAACGTGCAGTTGACCATCGTCGGCCCGGAAGCGCCGCTGGTGAAGGGTGTCGTCGATCTGTTCCGCGCGCGCGGCCTGGCCTGCTTCGGCCCCACCGCCGGCGCCGCGCAGCTGGAAGGCTCCAAGGCCTTCACCAAGGACTTCCTCGCCCGCCACCAGATTCCCACTGCCGACTACCAGAACTTCACCGAGGTCGAGCCGGCGCTGGCCTACCTGCGCGCGAAAGGCGCGCCGATCGTGATCAAGGCCGACGGCCTGGCCGCCGGCAAGGGCGTGATCGTCGCCATGACCCTGCAGGAAGCCGAGGACGCGGTGCGCGACATGCTCGCCGGCAATGCCTTCGGCGAGGCCGGCTCGCGGGTGGTGATCGAGGAATTCCTCGACGGCGAGGAAGCCAGCTTCATCGTCATGGTCGACGGCCACAACGTGCTGCCGATGGCCACCAGCCAGGACCACAAGCGCGTCGGCGACGGCGACAGCGGCCCGAACACCGGCGGCATGGGCGCCTATTCGCCGGCGCCGGTGGTCACCGCCGAGGTACACCAGCGGGTGATGGACGAGGTGATCTGGCCGACCGTCAAGGGCATGGCCAGCGAAGGCAACCTCTACACCGGCTTCCTCTATGCCGGACTGATGATCGACAAGAGCGGTGCGCCGAAGGTCATCGAGTTCAACTGCCGCTTCGGCGACCCGGAAACCCAGCCGATCATGCTGCGCCTGCAGTCGAGCCTGGTGCTGCTGATCGAGGCGGCCCTGGCCGAGGCGCTGAACAAGATCGAAGCGCAGTGGGACCCGCGGCCGAGTCTCGGCGTGGTGCTGGCGGCCGGCGGCTACCCGGGCGACTACGCCAAGGGCGAGGCGATCAGCGGCCTGGACGCCGCCGTCAGTCCCGACGGCAAGGTATTCCACGCCGGCACCGCCCTCGAGGACGGCCAGGTGGTCACCTCCGGCGGCCGCGTGCTCTGCGCCACGGCGCTCGGCGAGACGGTGTCCGCGGCCCAGCAGAAGGCCTACGAGCTGGCGGCGAAGATCGACTGGAACGGCTGCTTCTACCGCAAGGACATCGGCTACCGGGCGATTGCCCGCGAACGCGGCGAGGGCTGAGACGCGAAGCCCCGCGCCGTTGGCTCGCCGCCCGGCGGCGGGCCAACGGCGCAACGCGCCTGGAGTCGCGCCGCCGGCGCCAGGACAGCGCGCACAAGGCGGTCGGGAACGCCTCCCAATGTCGGCGCGACGCCGCCAGCCGTCGCTTTCACAGCGTCTGGACTGGCCATCTTGGGCATATTCCGCTACATAACGGCTTGGCTATAATTTGGCCACTCACTTTCGAAGGGAATTCACCGTGCGCGGGCTCAGGATTGCCGTAGGACTACTCGTCAG
>NZ_JAKFEN010000033.1:0-50606 GCF_036677185.1 Phenylobacterium sp. | reverse complement strand
GGCTCCGGCCGAAGCTGGGGCCTCGACCGCGGCTCCCGCCGGCGCCCCGGCCGCCGCCCCCGCCGCTGCTCCGGCGCCCCCAGCCGCTCCGGCCGCCAAGGCCGCCGCGCACTAGATCGCGAGAAGCCGAGACAGGCCCTTCTCCCCTTGCGGGAGAAGGTGGCCTTGCGGAGCAAGGTCGGATGAGGGGTCTCTCAGGACTCGCTGGTTAGTGCTCCCGGCGAAGCCGGATTCGAACCACGAACCTCACGAACGACACGAACGGATCCGATCTCGACGGCCGGTGAAGCTGCGTGTTCGTGTGGTTCGTGAGGTTCGTGGTTTCAGTTCTTCTGGACGGTCGCGGCTGCGCCGCCACTAACCGGATAGGGCTTTCGACCCCTCATCCGACCCCGCTCTTGCGGGGCCACCTTCTCCCGCAAGGGGAGAAGGACAATTGCTCCTCAAACCCGACGATACGCCGTCGGCTCGCCCACACCATTCGCCAGGTAGCGCGCGCGGGTCTGGGCCAGGGGCTCGATGGCCGTGGCCATGTGGAAGGCGTTGGCGTGGATGATCCGCGTCGCGTCCAGCATCATCGCCACGTGGCCGGTCCAGAACACCAGGTCGCCCCGCGCCAGGGTCTCCGCCGGCTCGCCCACCGCTTCCTGCTGGTCGGTGTCGCGCGGGAAGGCCTTGCCGCAGGCCAGCAGCGCCTGCTGCACCAGACCCGAACAGTCGACCCCCAGGCTCTCGCGCCCGCCCCACAGATAGGGCGCGCCCAGGAACCGCTCGGCCACCGCCACGGGATCCGTCTCGAACATCCCGATCGGCGCCAGGTGCGCCTCGATGAACCAGCCGGAATTGGCCGCCTTGGCGAACCGGCCCTCGCGCGCCTCCACCGCGACCAGCGAGTTGATCGAATAGGGCCCCAGGGCCCGTGACTTGATACTGGGCTCGGCGAAGGCGTAGGTGCGGATCGCGGCGACCCTGTGGGTGGCCGGCGGCCCGGCCGGCGCCAGGACGCCAGTCTCCACGAAGCCCACATAGCCGTCGCGCCGCGCCTGGCCCCAGGCGTAGCCGTCGGCCTCCTCCAACACCTCGAACACCTCGCCGAACAAGAGTTGGTCGACCTGCTCGGACCAGGGGTCGGCCGCGCGGCGCAAGGCGGCGGCCGGGACGATCGCCGTCATGGGCCGCGGATCGGCATAGGCCTTGGCCGGGACCACACCCTCCAGGGCGCGGCTGGCGAGATCGCCGCGAGCCAGGGTCACGCGCGGGTCTAGGCTCATGCGAAGCGGTCCCGGATCATCCGGTAGAGGGCCCGGATCGCCTGGGCCTCGGCGCCCGAGGTGAAGCCGGGCCGGCCGCGCGGATTCCAGGCGAAGATGTCGAAATGGGCCCAGGGACCGGTGGGGGCGAACCGCTGCAGGAAGAGGGCGGCGGTCACCGAGCCCGCCTGGGCCCAACCGTCCGGATCGTTCTTGATGTCGGCCACGTCGCTGTCCAGGGCGTCCACATAGCCCTTCCACAGGGGCATGCGCCACATGGGGTCGGAGACCTTCGCCATGGCGGACTCGATCTGGCCGGCCAGTTCCTCGTCGTCGGTGTAGAAGGGCGGTAGCTGCGGCCCGAGCGCCGCGCGCGCCGCCCCGGTCAGGGTGGCCAGGTCCAGGGTGAGCGCGGGTTCCAGCTCGGCGGCCCGGGTGAGCGCGTCGGCCAGGATCAGCCGGCCCTCGGCGTCGGTGTTGCCCACCTCGATGGTCAGGCCCTTGCGGCTGTCCAGGATGTCGCCCGGCCGCATGGCGTCGCCGGAAATGGCGTTCTCCACCGCCGGGATCAGCACCGCCAGCCGCACCGGCAGCCTGGCGGCCATGATCATGCGGGCGAGCGCCAGGACGTGGGCCGCCCCGCCCATGTCCTTCTTCATGTTGCGCATGCCGGCCGACGGCTTGATGTCGAGCCCACCGGTGTCGAACACCACGCCCTTGCCCACCAGGACGATCAGCGGCTTGCCGGCCTCGCCCCAGTCGATCTCGATCATCCGCGGGCAACGGGCCTCCACCGCGGCGCGGCCGACGGCGTGGATGGCGGGATAGTTGGCTTCCAGCAGGCCCTCGCCCGTGATCACCGTGATCCCCGCCCCGTGCTGTTCGGCGATCTCGCGGGCGATGGTCTCGATCTGCAGCGGGCCCAGGTCGTTGGGCGGGGTGTTGATCATGTCGCGGGCCAGCGCACAGGCGTGGGAGATGCTGCGGACCTCGGCCACGTCGACGCCGTCGACCACCAGGCGCGGCTGGGGCGAGCCCTTCTTCTTGTAGCGGTCGAAGCGGTAGCTCCCCAGCGCGAAGGCGAGCGCGATCAGGTCGGGCGCGAACTCCGGCGGGGCCGAGGCGATGCGGAAATCGCCGGCCGGCAGCCGGGCCGGCAGGGCGCGGAAGGTCATGGGATCGCTGGACGCGCCCAAGCCGAACAGCACTCGGTCCAGGCCGCCGGCGGTGTCGGGGACCACCAGGGCCTGGCCGGCCTTGGCCTTGAACTCGGACATCTCGGCGAAGGCCTTCACGAAGGCTCGCCGACCGTCCAGGAACCCTGCCAGGTCCTTTTCGTAGAGGGCGTGGACGGGAACGGCCGCGCCCTGCGTGTGCTCGACGACGACTTCGGTCATGACGCTCTCCGGCGCCCTTGACTGAGCGCAGTTATGCTTAACGCTTCCTTTAAGCGGGCGGGGGAGACTGGCGGCCAGTCATCCGGAGCCCGTGAAATCATGTGTCGCATGTCGGCGCTCGCCGCAACCGCCCTGGGCCTGGCCCTCGCGTCCGGATCGCCGGCCAGCGCCCTGCCCTGGTCCAAAGCCAAGCCCGCGGCCGCCCCAGTCGCCGCCAAGACCGACGCGCCGGCCGCCCCCGCCCCACGCCGCAAGGCGACCCCAGCCGAGCGCGTCGCCGTCGCGCGGATGGACCCCCTGGCGCGGGCCGCCTTCTGGGGCCGCGAGCTGGAGGTCGACCCCGCCGACGCCGAGGCCGGCGTCCAGCTCTCCATCGCCCTGCGCACCATGGGCAGCTACGACGACGCCATCGCCGCCATCGGCCGGACCCTGGCCGTCCAGCCCGACAACATCGAGGCCCTGATGGAGCTCGCCAAGTCGCATGTCGGCCGCGGCCAGGGCTTCTACGCCATCGATCCCGCGCGCCGGGCGCAGCAACTGGCGCCCCGTGACTGGCGCCCGCCGTCCTTGCTGGGTGTGGCCTATGAGCAGGCCCAGCGCGACGAAGAGGCCCTGGCCGCCCATCGCCTGGCGCTCAGCCTCGCCCCGGACAATCCCTCGGCCATCTCCAACCTCGCCCTGTTCCAGGCCAGCCACGGCCAGTCGGCCGAGGCCGAGGCCTTGCTGCGCAAGGCCATCGCCCGGCCCGGCGCCCCCATGGCCGTGCGCCAGAACCTGGCCCTGGTGCTGGGCCTGCAAGGCCGCCTGGACGAGGCCGAGAAACTGGCCCGCCAGGACCTCCCCCCGGAACTGGTCGCCAACAACATGGCCTGGCTGCGCGCGGCGACCGCCCCGGCGCCGGCCGGCCGCTCCTGGCAGGACGTCGGGCGGCCGCAGTAGGACGGCTGCTCGGCCGGCGGCTTTCGACCCATTGCTGACGTCAGCAATATCGCACGTTATAGTCAGCGATCCGCTGGAGGTAACGCATGGCGCGCGCACCGAGGCCCTGGTTTGCACCGAAGCGCTTTGGCTACGGAGCCGGCTTTCCGATTGTATGGCAGGGTTGGGTGCTGCTCATCGCTCTATTCGCCGGGTTGGTCGGCGCAATCACGTTGCTGGACGGGACAACGCGCGCGATGGCCGTGACCGGACTCGTAGTGGCGACGGTGATTGTCGCGGCCGCCAAGACCGAGGGTGGTTGGCGGTGGCGTTCGGGTAAGAGCCTCTAGGTCCGCAATCCACCCGTTGCAGACCTCCCGTGCTGGGTGACAGCCCCTGCGCGTTCGCACCCTAGCTGTCGGCCACCTGCTGCAGCCGCCGTGGATCGAGGAGTGCGATCCTCCCGTACTCCAACGCCACCAAGCCCTCCCGCCGGAATGAAGCCAGGTGGATGTTCACGGTCTTGCGGGTCAGGCCGACCAGTTCGGCCAAGGCCTGCTGGTTGAGGTTCAGCACGCTCGGATCTGGCCGTGAGCGGGTCAGCGCCAGCAGCCGCGCGGCGATCCTCTGGCGCGGCGGCAGGGCCGTGGTCTCGGCGGCCATCTGCAGGGCGCTGCGGAGCTGCAGATAGACCAGGGCCGCCACCGCCCGCCAGATGTCGGGCCGCGCGCGGGCGATCCGCTCCAGCCCCGCGTCGGAGACCCGCAGGATCAGACTGGGCTCGGCGCAGACGGCGGTGACCAGGCGCGGCCCGCCGCCGAAGCGCATGGTCTGGCCCAGCGCCGCGCTCGCCGCCGCGTGGCCGACCCGCACCTCCCGGTCGCCCGGCGCCTGGCAATAGAGGTCGACGGCGCCCTCGACCACCACCATCAGGCCGGTCTCCTCGTCCCCCTCGGCCTGGGCCCAGCGGCCGGCGGCCAGCCGCGCCAGCCCGCCCTCTTCCACCAGGGCCTCGGCCAATCCCGGCGGATAGGGCGCCAGCCACCGCGAGGCGGTCAGGAGTTCGAGGGCCTTCTCAGAATCCGAGCGCATTGGAAGATTGTAACTCTGGTTACAAACTTGCGCCACGCCACCCCTAGACTGGATCGACAAAACACGACGCCAGGGAGGCGAACATGACCGCCATCGTCCAAGAGACCGAAGGCTGCGGGGCCGAGATCGCCGATGTCGCGGTGGCCCGGGCCAGCGACGCCGAGATCGACCTGATCCGCGACACCGTCTATCGGCGCGGCGTCGCCTTCCTGCACGGCCAGCACCTGACGGCCGAGGAGCATATCGCCTTCGCCGAGCGGATCGGGCCGATCGTGGTCAACCGCTACTTCCCGCCGTCGGAACGCTATCCTCAGATCGCCAAGGTGGAGAAGACGCAGGCCCAGACCACCAATATCGGCGGCGGCTGGCACACCGACCACAGCTATGACCAGGCGCCGGCCATGGGTTCGGTCCTGCTGGCGGTGGAGACCCCGCCGGAGGGCGGCGACACCCTGTTCGCCGACATGTACGCCGCCTATGAGGCCCTCTCGGACGGGCTGAAGGCGACCCTCTCGGGCCTACGCGCCGTCCATGCCTCGGAGCACATCTACGGGACCAAGGGCGTCTACGGGATGACCGACCAGGCCCACCTCGCCGGCCATGCCGACAATCCCAGCGCCGTGCACCCGGCGGTGATCGTCCACCCGGGCAGCGGCCGCAAGGCGCTCTATGTGAACCCGGCCTTCACGGTGGGCTTCGAGGGCTGGAGCCGGGAGGAAAGCATGGCCCTGCTGACCTACCTCTACCAGCACGCGGTCAAGCCGCAGTTCGTCCACCGCTTCAAGTGGCGGCCGGGCTCGATGGCCATCTGGGACAACCGCGCCACCTGGCACCACGCCATGAACGACTATCAGGGCCAGCGGCGGCTGATGCACCGCATCACCATCGCCGGCGGACCGCTGGCCTAGTGGGGCCGGGATATGTTGGGGTTCTCGCCCATCATGTCGGTCACCTTCATCACCGCCGGGCCGAGGATGACCACGAACAGCACCGGCAGGAAGAACACGATCATCGGCACGGTCAGCTTGGCCGGCAGCTGGGCGGCCTTCTTCTCGGCGGCGGCCAGGCGCATGTCACGGTTCTCCTTGGCCATGACCCGCAGGGCCGCGCCTAGCGGCGTGCCGTAGCGTTCGGCCTGGATCATGGCCGTGGTCACCGACCGGATGCCGGGGTGGTTGGTCCGCTTGGCCAGGCCTTCATAGGCCTGCCGCCGTTCGGGAAGGTAGGAGATTTCCGCCGTCAGCAGGGTCAGCTCCTCGGCCAGCTCGATGGAGGTCGAGCCGATCTCGGCGGCCACCTTCTGGATCGCGGCCTCGATGGACATGCCGCTCTCCACGCAGATCAGCAGCAGGTCGAGCGCGTCGGGGAAGGCGCCGACGATGGACTCGCGGCGCTTGGTGGCGACGTTGGTGATGTAGACGTTCGGCGCATAGTAGCCGAGCGTCAGGCCGCCGATCGAGAAGGCCGCCCGGGTCAGGGTCGGGAGGCCAAAGTCCTTGATCACGAACAGGTAGAACCCGATCGCCGCGGCGAACACGAAGGGCAGCACGAAGCGAAAGAAATAGAAGGTCGAGACCGGTCGGGGACCGCGGTAGCCGGCCTGGGCCAGCTTGTCGACCACCTGGGGGTCCTCCAGCAGGCGCGAGAGCTGCAGGCGCTCCACCACCTTCTTGTACAGCCCCTCGTCCACGTGCCGCAGGCTGCTCTGGCCGGTGTTGTTCTTGGCGGCCAGCGCCTCGCGGGACTTGCGCCGCAGCTCCTCGCGCCGGCTCGAAACCGACTTCAGCCGGGTCTCCAGGCTGTTGCGGGTCATCATCGGCATGGCGATGGTGACGATCGTCGCGAAGCAGACCACGGCGACGAAGGCCGCCAGCAGGTTGTCGGGATCGACGATGGTGCTGACCAGGTCCACGCTCGCCACCTAGATCCTGAAGTTGATCATCTTGCGCATCGCGAAGATGCCGATCGACATCCAGACGGCGCCGGCCAGCAGCATCATGTGGCCGCGGGGGTCGGTGAACAGCGGCTTCATGTATTCCGGCGCGGTCATGCTGATCAGGCCCATGACGCCGGGCGGGAGCGAGCCGATGATGAAGGCCGAGGCCACGGCCTCCCCCGACAGCGCCTTGATCTTCTCGCGCATCAGCTTGCGGGCGCGGATCACGGTCGAGAGATTTCCCAGGGCCTCGGCCAGGTTGCCGCCGGTCTTGGCCTGGATGGCCAGGACGATGGCGAAGAACCGCACCTCCGGCGTCGGCATCTGCTCGAACATCTTCTCCAGGGCCTGGTCCATCGAGACCCCCATGCCGATGCCCTCGACCAGGCGGTTGAACTGGCCGGCCATGGGTTCGGAGGTCTCGCGGGCGATGACCCGCAGGCTATCGTGCACGGGCAGGCCCGAGCGGATGCCGCGGACGATGATGTCCATGGCGTCCGGGAACGCCTCGGTAAATTTCTTGACCCGCGCCGCGGCCAGGAACCCCAGCACCCAGCGCGGCAGGCCGAATCCGGCGGCGAAGGCCAGGCCCAGGCCAATGAGCGGCGACTGACGCAGGAGGATGACCACCAGCAGCACCACGACCCCGACCACGCCGCTGGCGATCCAGAAGTTGCGGATGTTATCGCCGAGCCCCGCCTGCTGCATCTTGGCGCTGATGCTGAGGGTCGCCTTCTTTTGCTGGCGGTCCTGGTCGCGCAGGGTCTTGAGGATCTGGCGGCGCCGCTGGTCCTGGGCGCTCACGGCCGGCCGCCGCCGGCCGCCCGGGCGGGCTTCGGCGCCCGCCAGGGCCTGGGCGCGCTTGACGGTCTTGGCCTGGCCATTGTCGCCGCCGGCCAGGGCCAGGCCCAGGCCCGCGACCGTGATGAAGCCGAGGACGGCGATCAGCAGGGTGGCGAGGGTCGATCCCATGCCTATTCCGACGCGTCGAGGGCTTCGGCGAGCTCGCGCTCCAGGCCGTAATAGCGGGCGCGGTCCCAGAACCGCGGCCGGGCGATGCCGGTCGAACGGTGGCGGCCCACCACCCTGCCGTCGGCGTCGTCGCCGGTGATTTCGTAGACGAACAGGTCCTGGGTGATGATCACCTCGCCTTCCAGCCCCACCACCTCGGTGATGTGGGTGATGCGGCGCGAGCCGTCGCGCAGGCGGGCGGCCTGGATGATCACGTCCACCGACCCCACGATCATCTCGCGGATGGTCCGCGAAGGCAGGCCGTAGCCGCCCATGGTGATCATCGATTCCATCCGGCTGATCGCCTCGCGCGGGCTGTTGGCGTGCAGGGTGCCCATGGAGCCGTCGTGACCGGTGTTCATGGCCTGCAGCAGGTCGAAGGCCTCCGGGCCGCGGACTTCGCCGACGATGATGCGTTCCGGACGCATCCGCAGGCAGTTCTTGACCAGGTCGCGCATGGTGATCTGGCCCTGGCCTTCCAGGTTCGGCGGCCGGGTCTCCAGGCGCACCACGTGCGGCTGCTGCAGCTGCAGCTCGGCGGCGTCCTCGCAGGTCACCACCCGCTCGGTGGGGTCGATGAAGGCGGTGAGCGTGTTGAGCAGGGTGGTCTTCCCCGAGCCCGTCCCGCCGGAGATGATCAGGTTGCATCGGCAGGCGCCGATGACCCCAAGAACCCGCGCCCCCTCGGGGCTGATGGAGGCGTACTCCACCAGGTTCTTCATGGTCAGCTTGTCTTTTTTGAACTTCCGGATGGTGAGCGTGGGCCCGTCCAGCGAGAGCGGCGGCGAGATCACGTTCACGCGGGAGCCGTCGGGCAGACGCGCGTCGCAGATCGGCGAGCTCTCGTCGACCCGGCGGCCGACCTGGCTGACGATCCGCTGGCAGATGTTCATCAGCTGGGCGTTGTCGCGGAACCGGACATTGGTCAGCTGAACCTTGCCGGCGACTTCGATGAACACCCGGCTGGCGCCGTTGACCATGATGTCGGCGATGTCGTCGCGGGCCAGCAGGGGCTCCAGCGGCCCATAGCCGAGCACGTCATTGATGATGTCCTGGACCAGCTGGTCCTGCTCGACCACCGACATGGAGACGTTCTTGATCGCCACCAGCTCGGCGACGATGTCGCGGATCTCCTCCCCGGCCTGCTTGACGTCCAGCTGCGCCAGCTGGGCCAGGTCGATGGTGTTGATCAGGGCGTTGAAGATCGTGGTCTTCGTGGCGTGGTAATAGTCGGACTGCTCGCGAACCACCTGGGTGGCCGGCGCGGGGCCCTGGGCGGCGCGGAGCTGTTCGAAGGCCAGGGTCGACTTCGGCCCCGCGCCCTGGGCGGCGCGCTCGGCCTTGGTGGGAATGGGAATGGGAGCCTGCGGCGCGGCGGACGCCGCGGCCGGCCCGGCGGCGGGCTCGATGCGCTGCGGCCGCGTGGCGATCGGCGCGCCCTCGCCCGCCGTGGGGGGCGGGGGGGTCGGCCGGGGCCGCGGCGCTTCGCCTTCGGTGGGACGCTTGCCGAACATGCTACTTCCGCTTGAGCAGGCTGGAGAGCAGCGAGGTCTTCTGGACCGCCGGCGGATCGCGGCGGGCGATCTGCTGGGCCAGGTGGTCGATGCCCTCGGCCGAGCGCGACTTGGGGCCCACCTCGCAGACCATCTGGCCATTGTTGGCCGCCTGGCCGAACAGCTTGGGGTCGAACGGCAGGCAGAGGGTGGGCGTCAGGCCGAGCGCCTCGCCGAAGTCCTTGATCGGGATTTCCGGGCGACCCGGCACCCCCACCTGGTTCAGAACCAGCCGCGGCGGGGCGTCGTTGGGCCGCGCGCGGCGGACCAGGTCGACCATGTTCTTGGCGTTGCGCAGCGAGGCCAGGTCCGGCGTGGCCACGATCACCAGGTCGTCCGAGGTCAACAGGATCTTGCGCTTCCAGGCCGTCCAGACGTGGGGCAGGTCCAGCACCACGAAGGGCGCCGCGCCGCGGATCTTCTGGGTGACCTCCTCGAAGGCCTCGGGTCCGATCTCGTAGTCGGCTTCGAGCGTGGCCGGGGCGGCGAACAGGGACAGCCGATCGGTGCAGCGGGCCATCATCCGGTCCATCAGGACGGGGTCCAGGCGATCCGGCTGCGACAGGGCGTCGACGATGCCCTGGATCGGGTCCTGGTTGAAATCGAGGCCGGCGGTGCCGAAGGCCAGGTCCAGGTCGACCAGGACCGCGCCGGTCTGCAGGCGCTCGGTGATCGAATAGGCGACGTTGTGGGCCAAGGTCGAGGTCCCGGCCCCACCCTTGGCGCCGCAGAAGGCGATCTGGCGGCCGACGAAGGGGGCCGAGGGGTCTGCATAGAGCCCGGCCACGGTGCGGACCATCTGCAGCGGGCTGAGCGGCGGCACCAGATATTCCGACACCCCGCGGCGCATCAGCTCGCGATAGAGGGCGATGTCGTTGGCCGAGCCGATCAGCACGACCTTGGTGCCCGGATCGCAGACCTGGGCCAGCCGGTCCAGCAGGGTGAGCAGCTCGGAGGCGGAGTCCAGGCACTCGACCATCACCAGCGAGGGCGTAGCCTGGTTCTGATAGTTATCGACCGCCGCGGCGAGGCCGCCCATGCGGGTCACCACCGTGGTTCGCTCCATCCGGCGGTCCTCGGCCGCCCGGTCGGCGAGCTCGGCGGTTTCCGCCGTGGCGCAGAAGATGTGGATGGTGATCCGCGGCAGCAGGGTCTCGCCGAACGCCGCCTCGGCGCCGGCCAGCATCTCGTGCACCGGATTGGCGACCGCCGGGCGCGCCGGTTCGCCGGCCTCGATCTGCGGCCCGCCCATCGCCTGGGCAGCCTGCGAAGCGGGTGCGAAGGGATCGGTCTCCTCGTCGGCCGCCGCCAGGGGCGCCTCACGCCAGGCGTCGGCCGGCGGCGCGGCGAACTCGTCGTCGGCCTCGTAGTCCAGATCGAAGGGGTCTTGGCTCGATTTCGGGTTCATCAGACCTGGCCCCGCATCACTTCACCGCCTGCGCGACGACGCCGGTCGCCTGCTTGTCCGTCTGAGTGGAGGTGTTCTCACCCTTGCGGTACTTGGCCAGCACGTCTGCCCGGCGCCCGGCGTCCGGCGGCGTCGTGGCGCGCGGTCCCTTCAGGTCCGCCGGATCGGCGATCTGGGCGGCCATGTTGGCCACGGTGGCGCAGCCGAAATTGGGCTGCACCTCGTTCAGCATGCTGTGGGAGATGCTGGTCCAGGCGCGACCGCAGTCGGGGATGGTCGCCGCGTGGCGCAGATAGCCCACCAGCAGCGGCGCGCGCGCCTCGCCCTTGGCGTCGTAGCCGACGACCCGCACCTGTTCGGCGCGGACGCCCTGGCCGATCAGGAAGCCGCGCGCGCCCTCGGCGGTGCGGAAGGCCGCCGAACTGTCGGGGCCGCCGCTGGGCGACTGCAGGGTGATGGCGCCGCCTTCGCCTTCGCGCCACTCGGCCACGAAAGCGGCGAGCGCGTCGGCCTGGGTCGGCGAAAGGCCCGCGGCGTGGACGGCCAGCGCGATCTCATGCGGCTGGGAGGTGATCTCCGTCTTCCAAAGCTCGGTGGGCGTGCGAGCCTGGGACGCGACGCTCGGCTCCTGCAACGGGAGGCTGGCGCAGGCCGAGAGGGCGGCGAACGAGGCCAGGACGACGAAACGATGCATCGGGGCGAACCTCATTCGATCACGTACCCATAGGGCCCCTGATAGGTGCGGCCGGCGGCGGCCTGCGGCTTAGCCTTATAGGCCCTGGTCAGTGCGCCCATCAGCAGGGTCGAGCCGTCGTCGGCCGTACGCATGCCGTCCACGGGGGTCTGCAGGCGGTCGGCGCTGGTCGCCTCGACGATGTAGGGCGTGATGATGATCACCAGCTCGGTCTCTCCGGCCAGATAGTCGCGGGAGCGGAAAAGGGCGCCCAGCACCGGCAGGGTGGTCATGCCCGGCAGGGCGTCGATGTTCTGGCGGGTCTTCTCCTGCAGCAGGCCGGCGATCATCATCGACCCGCCCGAGGGCAGCTCCACGGACGTCTCGGCGCGGCGGACCGTCAGGGCCGGGATGGTCAGGCTGGTATTCGCGCCGGCCGTCGACAGCGAGAAGGCGCCCTCGGTGGTCAGCTCGGAGACCTCGGTGGAGAGCTTCAGGGCGATGCGGCCGGAGGACAGCACTACCGGGGTGAAGCCGAGCCCCACGCCGAACGGCTTGAACTCGATGGTGACCGCGCCGGTGTCGTCCTGCGCCACCGGAACGGGGAACTCGCCGCCGGCCAGGAACCGCGCCGACTCGCCCGAGCCGGCCGTCAGGTTAGGCTCGGCCAGGGTGCGGACCAGGCCCACACGCTCGAAGGCGCGCAGTGTGGCGTCGCCTTGGACCTTGCCACCCACTTCCCTGACGCTCGCGGCGCCGCCGCCCAGGAGCGATCCGCTCACACCGAACGTCGCCGTCTTGCTGAACAGGAACTGCGCGTCGCCAAGCTCGCCGATGATCGCGTCGAGATTGAACCCAAGCTGCTTGATGACATTACGCTGCATCTCGACGATGCGGACCTTCAGCATCACCTGGTCCTTGCCGGCGATGCTGAGCATGTTCAGCACCATTTCCGGCTTCTCCACCGAGGTGCGCGCGATCTGCAGGGCCTTGTCGGCGTCGGACAGGTTGGCGACCTGGCCCGACAGGATCAGGCTGCTGTTCATCGCGTCGACGCGCACGTGGGCGCCGGGCACCAGGCGGTTGATCGTCTGGGCGACAGCGCTCGGATCCTGGTCGACCCGGATGTCCAGGCTGAGGATGCGGCGCCCGGCCGTGTCGAAGAACACCGCGTCGGTGGTGCCCGTCTTGAGGCCCAGGATGAAGATCCGGCGCGGGGTGCGCAGCATGGCGTCGGCGACGCCGGGATTGGTCACCAGCACGTCACGCGCATCGACCGGCAGCTCGACCACGGCGGACTTGCCGACCGGCAGGCTGAGCGACTGGCTGTTCCCGCGGCCGGCCAGGTCGACGCGCATCACGGCGGCCGAGGTCGCCAAGCCCGCGGCGAACGGATCGGACTGAGCCGAGGCGGCCGACAGCGGCGTCAGGAGGGCGGCGGCGGCGAGGGTCAGCGCCCGCAGGATTCGGGACGGGCTCATTGGGCGACAACCTCCGTAACTTCACCGCCGCGATAGACCCGCAGCCCGTCGCCGGTCCGGCTGGGGCCGCCGCGACCGGGGCCGCCGCCCGCGTCGGCGTAGGAACGCAGCGCCAGCTGCATCTCGCCCTGGGCCTTGCCCCGGGCCAGGACCTCTACATCTGAGGCCGGCAGTTCGAGGGTGGCCACGGCCCCCACGATCGTCTTGGAATCCTTGCTGGGGCCGGTAGCCTGATCGATGGCCAGGACGCGCAGGTTGCGCATCAGCACCTCGGTGATGAAGCCGTCGCCCTCGGCGGCCTTGCGGCTCTGCAGGACGTCGACCCGGTCACCGGGCAGGATGAAGCCGCCGGCGGCGGTCTCGGCGTTGATGGGCACGGACATGGCGCGCATGCCGGGCGTCACGACCACCGCCATGTAGCCGCTCTGGCCGGCGCGAACGACTTTGCGGGCCATGATCGGCTCGCCCTTGAGTATGGGTTCCTTGACGATGGAGCCTGCGAAGGCCTCCATCGGCGCCTGGGTGACCATCAGGTCTGTGGTCACCTTGGCGGCGGTCTTGACCGCCTTGTCGGCGCCCTGTGCGGGCAGCGCGGGCGCCGCGCCGTCGGTCACGTAGGCGGGATTGAGGGCGTCGGCCGGCCAGGCCTGCCAGCTCATGTCGGCGACGGCCAGACGGGCGCCCACGGGCAGGTCGCGCTTGGCCACCAGCACCTGGGCCATGGGCTTGGCTGGCGCCGCGGCGGCGATCACCGGCGCGCGCGGCGCCTTTGGAACGAGCATGCCGCGCACCAGGAAGGCGAGCGCGATCGCTGCGATCGCGGCGACAGCGAGGATACCGATGCGGACGGCGCCCATGTGCGACTACCCGAAACTCCCGCAAGGCGGGCGACCGACGCGACCCCGGCATTCGCCCAGGCCCGCGATTCGAATGTCCGACCTTCTGCCGGTTACACGTCTATTGGCCCGCCATGGTTAACGTCCGGCTAAGGGCCGTAACTCATCCCAGGCCCGGGAACGCCTTCAGCAGCGCAGTCTCAGGAAAGGCGGCCAAGGCGCCCACGGCGATGGCCACGCCGTAGGGCACGCTCTCGCCCGGCGTCGCCAGGCGGCCGAGCCAGCTTGGTCCGATCGAGATAATGCCGCGCAACATGTCCGAGCGTAGGCTGAGCAGGCCAAGAGCCAAGACCCCGCCGACGACGCCGGTGAGGAGGACGAAGGTGACGACCGCCGGCCAGCCCATCCAGAGCGCCGCCGCTGCGAACAGCTTGGCGTCGCCGCCGCCGATCCAGCCCAGGGCGAACATGGCCATGGCGGCGACCAGGGCGGCCGCGCCGACGCTGAAGTGCAGGCCGATGGTCTCCAGCGGCAGGCCCAGAGCCAGGGCGGCCGGGATGAAGGCCAGGATCAGCCCGCCCGAGATCCAGTTGGGGATGGTGTAGGTTGTGACGTCCCGCAAGGCGCCCACGATGACCAGGGCCGGGAAGACGAACAGCAGGGCGGCTTGGACGATCGGCGGCATCGGCGAGGAACCTTGGCGGCGAAAAACACCCCGCAGAGTCCGCCAATCGGATGAACGGAGCGTTGAAATGCAAAGAGCCGCGGCGCTTTCGCGACGCGGCTGCGGATGGGAGGGCGTGAGGTCTCGCCGTCCGGAGGGCCTGGCTTCAGTCCTGAGGCATCGCGCTGATCACCTGGCCGAAGACGTCGGAGAGGCTGGCGCTGATGGCCATCATGCCGCCGATCAAGGTCACCGTGATCAAGGCGGCGATCAATCCGTATTCCACAGCGTTCGAACCCGACTGGTCTTTCAGGAACCGATGAAGGAAGACCATGACGCACTCCACGGCGGGATTGAGATTGGCTCTAGGAGCCTCAGGCCAAAACGCAACCGCGGCGGCTTTCGCCGCCGCGGCGCGTCTTTGGAGCCTAGGCGCCTTAGGCCGCGGCGGTGTCCAGGTCGGCCGAGATACCGCCAAGCAGGCTGGAGAGGCTGCCGGCGACCAGGCCCATGGCGCTCACGAGCACGACGGCGATGAGGGCGGCGATCAGACCATACTCGATGGCCGTGGCGCCGGATTCGTCCTTCAGGAAGCGGGTGACAAACTTAGACATGCTCGATCTCCTTTTTTGCTGCGAGCAAACTGTTGAGGGATCAAGCCCGATTGGCCTGCTCGCCCCGAAACGCAGGGACAATTTCGCCCACCGCGCTTAATTGCGAGTAAACATCGGAGTATTCGCTGAGAACTTTCTATGGTTTACTTGTGTTTACTGTTATCATCCGTTAACCATGGGGCCCAAAACGGACCGGAATCGGCGTTTCGACTTAATGATTCTCGCGCGCGCACGTAAGGGCGGAAATTCAGTCTTTCTTGACCATTCGCGCCCAGCCTCGCCCTGCGATTTTTTTTCGGACAGCGATCCCATGCGACGTCTTCTGCTCAGCTTGACCGCCGGTCTGTCGCTTCTGGCGACCGCCTCGCAGGCCGATGCGCCGAGCCTCTCGGTGCCGATCCACCAGAGCGCCCGCCTCCTGCTGCCTGCCGGCGCCCGCGACGTGATGATCGGCAATCCCACCATCGCCGACGTCAATGTCATCGACGGACGCAGCGTGGTGGTCCTGGGCAAGGGCTATGGCGTCACCAACCTGCTGGTCATCGACGCCCTGGGCCGCACCGTGCTGGAGCGACAGGTCGTGGTCTCCGGACCGAACTCCGGCCGCGTCTCGGTCATTCGCGGCGCCCAGGTCGACAGCTACGCCTGCGCCGGGGCCTGCGAAAAAGAGCCGGTCGAGGACGGCAAGGCCAAGGCCCCCGGCGCGTCGCCGCCTTAAACCTCCGGTTAGCCAGACTTCGCTAGACTGCCCCGGTTCGGAGACCTGGGGACGCCATGTCGCGCCTTGTCGGAAAATATGCCGCAGCCCTAAGGCGGTTCGCGCGCGAGAAGCGCGGCTCGACCGCCGTGGAATTCGCGATCATCGCCATTCCCTTCATGGCGCTGCTGTTCGGCGTGGTCGAAATCGGCATGGTGCTGTTGATCTCCGCCACCCTCGACACCGCCGTTGAATACGCCGCCCGCAATGTCCGCACCGGCGAGTTCCAGAGCGCCGGCGCGGTCAGCAAGGCCGACTTCAAAGCCCTGGTCTGCCGCAACATGACCTGGCTGCAGGGCGGTTGCGCCAACCGGGTCATCGTCGAGTCCGAGACCTTCGCCAATTACGCCGCGGCCGGCGCCTCGCTCTCGGCGGCCCCAGCCACCTTCGATCCGGAGGGAAACCGCTGCTGGTCGGTGGGCGGACCGCGGGACATCGTCCTGATGCGGGTCTACTACCAGTGGGACCTGATCACGCCGGTGCTCACGCCCGCGCTCGAGAACATGGGCGGCGGCAAGCGCCTGATCGTGTCCGCCTCGGCCTTCCGCAACGAGCCCTATGACCCGAACCAGGATCCGGTAGGCGCGCAATGCTGAGACGTCTCATCCGCAACCGGCGGGGATCGGCCGCCGTCGAATTCGCCTTCATCGCCCCCGTGGCGATCCTGTTCTACTACGCTCTGGTGGAGTCCAGCCAAGGCATGCTGGCCAACCGGCGCGCCGGTCACGTGGCCACGGCCGTGGGCGACATCGTGGCGCAGAACGGCCAGACCAGCAGCGAGGAGGTCGAAGACATCTTCGATATCGCCAGCGCGATCTTCCGCCCGCTGCCGACCGACACGCTCAGCATCCGTCTAACCAGCATCCGGATCGAGGCCAACGGCCAGCAGACCGTGGTCTGGTCCCAGACCAGGGGATCGATGACGGGCCTGTCGGGCGTCATCACCTCGGTCCCGGCGCCCTGGATCGTGCCCGGCAGCGGCGTGATCCGCGCCGACACCAGCTACACCTACAATTCCCCGCTCCAGAAGATGATGCCTGAGCCCATCCAGATGTCGCACACCATGTATATCCGGCCGCGGGGCTACGTGGCGGTGCTGCGCCCCAACTAGTCCAGGGCGCGCGCCAGGCGCTCGGCCAGCCGGCTCGGCCCGTAGGCGACGGCGTCCAGCGCCGCGACCTCCCGCAATCCGACCAGGCTGTTGGTCAGGAACACCGCCTCGGCGGCGTCGAGCTCTCCCGGCTCGGCCGCCGTCTCCACGACCTCGACGCCTAGCTCCGCCGCCGCCGCCGCGATTACCCGGGCCCGCATCACGCCGGCCAGCACGCCGCAAGCCAGGGCCGGCGTGAACAACCGTCCGTCCCGCACCCAGAACAGGTTCGCCACCGCCGCGCAGGCCACCTCGCCGCGGTTGTTGAGCATCACCGCCTCGTCGGCCCCGCGCGCGCGGGCCTCCTGGCGGGCCAGGAGGTTGTCGAGATAGGCCAGGGTCTTCAGGCGCGAGGCGGGCGAGCCCTCGTTGCGCCGCACCGCGCTCAGGGTCAGCCGGGCCCGACCCTCCGGAGTCGCCGCGGGCGCTGCGCTGGCGAACAGCCGCGGGACCGGTTCGCCTGGCCGGTCCAGCCCTCGGCCGCCCGAGCCCGCCGTCAGGGTCAGCCGCACCGCGGCGCGCGGCGCCTCCACCGCGCCAAGGGCCTGGCGCATCAGCCGCTCGGCCTCGCCCCGGTCGGGCATGGGCAGGCCCAGGGCCGCGCAACCCACCGCGAGCCGGTCCAGATGCGCCTCGAGGTCGACCAGCACGCCGGCCTTGGCCAGCAGGGTCTCGAACAGGCCGTCGCCCAGCAACAATCCACGATCGTCGTGCGGGATCATGCGGCTGTCCCCTCCAGGGCGCGAAGCAGGGCGGCGATCTTGGCCTCGGTCTCCAGGCGCTCGGCGTGGGGATCGGAGTCGGCGACGATCCCCGCCCCGGCCCGGGCCTCGACGCTCCAGCCCTCGGCGTCCTGCACGAAGGCGGCGGTGCGGATCAGCACGCTGGAGTCCAGCGCCCCGTCGACCCCCGCCCAGAACAGCGAGCCGCAATAGGGGCCGCGCGGGGTCTCCAGCCCGGCGATCACCTTCATGGCCTGGACCTTGGGCGCCCCGGTGATCGAGCCCGGCGGGAAGGCCGCGCGCAGCAGATCCACCGCGCCCTGTCCTGCCGCCAGCCGCCCGGTCACCGTCGAGACCAGATGGTGGACATTGGCGAAACTCTCCACCGCGAACAGCTCCGGGACCCGCACGCTGCCGGGCGCGCAGACCCGCGCCAGGTCGTTGCGCATCAGGTCGACGATCATCAGGTTCTCGGCCCGGTCCTTGTCGCTGGCGGAGAGCTGCCGGGCCAGGCAGGCGTCTTCGTCGGCAGAGCGGCCGCGCGGCCGCGTGCCCTTGATCGGCCGGGTCTCGACCACCCCGTCCCGCGCCTGCAGGAACCGCTCGGGGGAGTTGGAGACCACCGCCAGGCCCGGCAGCCGCAGATAGGCCGCGAAGGGCGCGGCGCTCTGCCCCGCCAGCCGCGCGAACAGGTCGAAGGGCGCGGCGCCTGGCGCCAGCCGCCCGGACCAGGCCCGCGCGATATTGGCCTGGAAGATCTCCCCGGCATGGATGCGGGCCACCACCTGCGCCACCGCGGCCTCATAGGCGTCGGGATCGGACGCGCTCAGCCCCCGCGCCAAGGCGCCCCCGGCGGGCGGTTCCGGAACCAGATCGAGCCAGGCCAAGGCCCGCTCGGCCTGCGCCTGCGCCGCCGTCGCGTCGGCCCCGCGGCCCACCGCCGCCGCCTCGCCCAGCTCGTGATCGAAGGCGAGCACGGCTGGATACCGCCCGGCGGCCAGGTCGGGCCACCCGGTTCGGCTGAGCCCCAACGGCTCGACCACGTCGCCCAGTTCGTAGCAGGCCAGCCCCGCCACCCCGCCCTGGAACGGCGGCCCGTCGGCCAGGCTTAGGCCTGCCGGACCCAGCAGCTCGGCCAGTCCCTCGAAGGGATCCTGTCCGGGGGCGCCTGTGAAGGTCGCCTCGGGCGCGCGCGCCACATAGGACCAGCGGCCCCTTGGGCCCCCGCCGCCGGAGACGAAACCGATCGCCCACGGTTCTTCGGCGAAGGCCGAGAGCACCTCGACCGGGTCGCGCCAGGAGGTCCGGAGCTGGGCCACGCACTGCATGGCGGGGCCCTTAGCCTTCAGGGGCCATGAGGGGAAGTCAGATGCGGCGATCGCCTCCGCGCACGAACAGCAGGCCGACGAAGCCGACAGTCAGCAGGATGATGATCATGGCGAAGCCGCCCTGCTGGCTGTGGAAGATATTGGTGCCCAGATTGACCAGAAACGAGCCCAGCCAGATCGTCGCCGTCCCCGACAGCGCATAGACCCCGAAGAAGGCCCCGGTCTGCTCCGGCGGGGTCAGCCGCACCAGCAGGGTGCGGCTCGAGGCGTAGTGGGCGGTGATGAAGATGGCGTTGGAGAAGCCGATCAGCAGATAGATCCACTCCGGCAGGCTGCGGAAGAACGGCCCGTTCCACATGGGCGCGTGGGCGGCCGGGTCATAGGCCCAGAAATAGAGGATCTGCTCGGGCCCCATGCCGATGATGGCGATGGTGCCGATCAGCGACATGAAGATCTCCACCTGCACCGCCCGGCGCGGCCCCAGCCCCGCGTCCAGCCAGCGCCCGACGAAGCCGCCCAGCACCGCCAGCACGGTGAGGATGATGCCGTACATCAGCATCTCCAGCGCGCCCCAGCCCATCACCCCGCTGGCATAGATGCCGCCATAGATCAGGATGGCGGTCATGCCGTCGACATAGAACATCCGGCTGATCAGGAAGATGGCCGCGTCCTTGTAGTGTTTCATCCCCGAGACCATCCGCCAGAGGTCGCGGGCGCCCTCCGCCAGGGCGCGGAGCACCGGGACGCCGGTCGGCTTGGCGTCGGGGGTGAACAGGAACAGCGGGATCGCCCCGATCATGAAGGTGATCGCCGCCATGGGCCCGACGATGCGCTCGGGCTCGTGCAGCAGCGGGTCCAGCCCGAACAGCGGCCTCTCGGGCACGAAGGGCAGGCCGCTGCCCGGCAGGGCGAAGGCCCAGGCCGTGAAGCCGAGGGTCAGCAGGGCGAAGGCGTTGCCCAGCGCCAGCGCCAGGCCGGACGCCTTGTGCGCCGCCGAGATCCCCGCCGCCCGCACCAGCAGCGAGTTATGCAGCACCTCCGAGTAGGTATAGAGCACCCCCACCAGGGTGGTCAGGATCATCACGGTGAGCACCGAGATCCCCGAGCCATCGGGCTTGGCCCACCAGAGCGCCCACATCATCGGGATCATCAGGATCGTGACCAGGGCCAGCCAGGTCTTGCGCCGCCCCAGCTTGTCGATGGACGCGCCCAGGAACGGCGCCGTGGCCATGATGAACCAGCCGGAATACTGGCTCCACCGCGAGATGATCTCCTGGCCCCGCACCGGGTCGCCGACCATGACGGCGGCCACATAGGGCATGAAGATGTAGATGGTGATGAGGATCACATAGGGGATCCGCGCCCCCTCGAAGACCGCCCACGCCGCCGCCCCCCGCGACAGCTTGCCGTCCCCCATCAGCTCGGCCTCGATCGGAATGTCGGCGATGGACCCGGGTCCGCTGGCTTCGACGACGGTGGTCATGGTGTTCCCCTCGACCGCTCGTGCCGGCGGCGTTCGAAGGCAAGGTACGCATTCGCGGCGCGATGGGGAGTCGGAAAGTCACCTCCTCCTCCGCTCATCCCGGCGAAGGCCGGGACCCAGATACATCCGGGGCACTTGGTGGGTTTCACCTGGGTCCCGGCCTTCGCCGGGATGAGCGGCGAAAGGGTCAGCCCAGCTTCCCGTCGCACGCCGCCAGCGCCGCCTTGGCGTCGGCCGCGAATCCCTGGGCCGCCAGCGCCTCGCACAGCGCCGTCAAGCACAGCCGCACGTGCCAGGGCGTCGCCGAGGCGCCCATCAGCCCGATGCGCCAGACCTTGCCCTTCAGCGGACCCAGCCCCGCCCCCAGCTCCAGGTCCCATTTCGCCAGGACATAGGACCGCACCGCCGCCTCATCGATCCCGTCCGGCACGATGACCGCATTGAGCTGCGGCAGCCGGTGCGGCTCATCCACCAAATACCGCAGCCCGGCCGCCTCGATCCCGGCCGCCAGGGCCTCGTAGGTTCGCGCGTGGCGCACCAGCACCGCCTGCTGGCCCTCCTCGAACAGCGCCACCAGGCTCTCGTGCAGGCCGTAGAGGGCGTTGATCGGCGCGGTGTGGTGATAGGTCCGGCCGCCCTCGCCGCCCCAGTAGCTCATCAGCAGGTTGAAGTCGCAGAGCCAGTTGCGGACCTTGGTGGTCCGCGCCGCGATCGCCGCCTGGGCGCGCGGCGACAGGCAGATCGGCGACAGCCCCGGAGGCGCCGACAGGCACTTCTGGGTCCCCGAATAGACCACATCGGCGTCCCAGGCCGCGGCGTCCACCACGATGCCGCCCAGCGAGGTCACGCAGTCGACGATGGAGAGCGCGCCGTACTTCCGCGCCAGGGCGCAGAGACTGGCCGCGTCCGACCGCGCCCCGGTGGAGGTCTCGGCATGGACGAAGGCCAGGACCTTCACCTTTCCCGCCGCCTTCAGGGCCTCTTCCACGGCCGCCGGATCCACCGGCTTGCCCCACTCGAACTCGACCTTCACCACCTCGGCCCCGGCCCGGTCGGCCATGTCGACCATGCGGCCGCCGAAGGCGCCGTTGACGGCGACGACCGCCCGGTCGCCCGGCTCCAGCAGGTTCATGATCGCCGCTTCCATCCCCGCCGTCCCCGGCGCCGGCAGCGGCACGCAGGCATAGCCGGGCGCGTTGAACAGCCGCGACAGCGCGCCCTTGATCTCCTCCATCAGCTCCTGGAACGCCGGGTCCAGGTGGCCGATGGTCGGACGGCCGAGCGCCGCCAGCACGCGGGGGCTGACGTCGGAAGGGCCCGGGCCCATCAGGATGCGCCGCGGCGGCTGGAAGCTCTGCATGATGGTCCCCTTCTCGTTGCGGGGACGATTAGGGGAAGCGACCGGCCTTGTCAGCCGAAGACCGATAGATGCTCCCCTCCTGGGGCGAGGGAACTGGATCGGCGAAGCCGGAATAGTTGGACACAAAGACCACAAAGGACACGAAGGGTCAGCGCTGTCTCTTCGTGTCCTTTGTGGTCTTTGTGTCCCATCTTCTGGACGGCTTCGCCGAAAGCGCGCCAACCGCCGCCCAAAAGGGCTGGATCTCGAAGCCGAGCCTACCCGAGAATCCGCGCCTCGATCCTGGCGCGCAGTTCGGCGTCGACCCCCAGCACCTCTTCCAGGTAGCGGTCCACCGAGCCGTGGGTCTCGTCGATCACCGCGAGCGCCTCGGCCAGATAGGCCTCGTCGACACTGACCGCCCGCCGCAACCCCGCATCGTCCACGCTGTGCCCGGTGAGGTCCTTGATCCACGGTCCCAGGAAGCCGGTCTTCCGCGCCATCCGCGCCTCGTCATTGGTGGCGAGGTAGTCGGCCAGGGTGTCGTCGCGATGGACGCCTGCGATGTGGTGGGTGAAGGCGCAGATCAGCCCCGTGCGGTCCTTGCCCGCCGCGCAGTGGACGACGAGCGCCCCGTCGGTCTCCGCCAGGGCCTGGAAGTAGCGGGCGTACAGATCCACGTGCCGCGGCTCGTGCGGCGCGCGGCGGTAATAGGTCAGGCTGTCATTATAGAACCAGGCCGCGTCGATGCTGTCGGCCTGGGCCATGGCCTCCTGCCAGTCGGCATAGGTGCCGTCGATGTCGTTCTCGATCACCGTGCCGGAGAACCCCTCCCAGCGCCGCGACACCTCGCGCTCGCGCTCACGGCGCCGCCGCAGGTCGACGATCACCTCCACGCCGAGGTCGCGCAGCTTGGCCAGGTCCTCGTCGGTGGCGTAGGCGTGGTTGGCCGACCGGAACAGCCGCCCGGCCTTCAGCCCCCGGCCGCAGGCGGTGGCGTAACCCCCGAAGTCGCGGAAGTTCTCGATGCCTTCGAAGTCGATGTGCTTGGGCGTCATGCGGGTGGATTTAGCGAAATCGAGCCCGGATTGCGAGAGGGTCGTTCGTGTTTTGATCTTGGATCAGAGGGACGAGGCCGCCGACTGCACGACCGAGAGTTTGTATCGTACTCCCCCACCTACTGAGGCGGCGGGGCGTTAAATGAGCTTGCTTTCGCGCGGGAGTCCTTGCCTGAGAGCCGCCACCCAGCGCACTCGCGAGCTAGGCCCGACACTCCTTCTCCCCTTGCGGGAGAAGGTGGCCCCGCGAGAGCGGGGTCGGATGAGGGGTCGAAAGCCCTATCCGGTTGGTGGCGGCGCAGCCGCGAATGCCCGAAGACAGAGGAACCACAAAGGACACCAAGGACACCAAGGACACCAAGGAGCACCAAGAGTCCGCGTCAGGGCCTCGCGCCATCCGCGTCCTCACGAACTTCGTGGTCCTTCGTGTCCTTGGTGTCCTTCGTGGTTCAATTCGGCTTCGCCGATCCAGCCGGAGGGTTCTGAGAGACCCCTCATCCGACCGCTCTCCGAGCGGCCACCTTCTCCCGCAAGGGGAGAAGGAACGCCGCTACCCCGACGCCACCATGGCCTGCAGCTCGGCGATGAACCCCTCGTCTCCATCCACGTCCAGAACCCCGCACAGGTGCATGGCCAGCCCCCCCTGCAGTAGGATGATGGTCTTCATCACCGCCCGGCGGTTCTCCGCCGAGCTGCGGTCGGGGCGGCCGAAGATCCGCAGCGCCTCGGTGATGCCGAGGTGAACCGCGGCCTGCAAAGCGGGCTTCAGCTTCATGGTCGCGTGGGGCCGGCTGCGCATCAGCCGGTAGAGATTGGGGTTGGCCAGGGCGAAGCCGAGATAGGCGGCCACATAGCCCGCCGGGTCGGCCGCGGCCTTCAGCGGCTGGGCGAGCTGGACGTAGCCCCGCTCGGCCACGGCGTCGAGCAGGGCCTCGCGGTCCTCGAAATGGTTGTAGAGCGAGCGGTGGGCGACCCCGACCCGCTCGGCCACCTTGCGCAGGCTGAGCGCCTCGTGGCCGCCCGCGACCACCAGGTCATAGGCGGCCTGGGCGGCCTCCGCGCGCAGGGCGCCATGGTGATAGGTGTCGCGCGCCGGGCGGGGACTCATGGCCTCCTTATAGGCGGGGCCGCCCGTTCGGTCAGCGCTTGTCGATCAGCAAGGTCGAGGAGCCGTAGGCGTAGAGCTTGCCGGCCTTGTCGGTGATCCGGGCCTCGGCCACCGCCACCCGGCCGCCGCGATGGACGATGCGGGCCTCGCAGTCCACCGGGCCGGTCTTGGGGGTCATGGCCCGCGAATAGTTGACCTTGAGCTCCAGGGTGGTGTGGCCCTCCCCCGGCTGGATGGTGGTCTGGACCGCGCTCCATAGGGCCGCATCCAGCAGGGTGGCGGCGAACCCGCCGTGGACGATGCCGATGGGGTTGATGTGCTGCTCCCCCGGGCGGCCTTCCAGCACCACCACGCCGTCCTCCGCCGAGACCAGGTCGAAGTCCATCAGGGCCGCGATCGGCGTGCGCCGCCGGTGCTCCGCCGCCAGGCTGTGGCGCAGGGCCTCCAGGCCGGTCATGCCGGACGGGCGCTGGTCCTGCGGACCGACATCCCAGGTGATCGTGTGGCTCTTGGTCTCGCGAAGGGCGGTGGGCATCGAGGCCTCCAAATGAATATATCCAATGGATGCATCTTCACCCGCCGAAGCCGCTTGGCAAGTATGACGTCGCGTCACCGGAACGGCGGCTCGTCGAAGCTGCGCAGCTTGCGCGAGTGGAGCCGGGGGCCTTCCTTGCGCAGCAGGTCCATGGTGGCGATGCCGATCTGCAGGTGCTGGCCGATGGCGCGCTCATAGAAGGCGTTGGCCTGGCCGGGCAGCTTGATCTCCCCGTGCAGGGGCTTGTCCGACACGCAGAGCAGGGTCCCATAGGGCACCCGGAAGCGGTAGCCCTGGGCGGCGATGGTGGCGCTCTCCATGTCGATGGCCACGGCGCGGGACTGGTTGAAGCGCAGGGAGCTGGAGGAGAAGCGGAGCTCCCAGTTGCGGTCGTCGGTGGTGACCACGGTGCCGGTGCGCAGGCGGCGCTTCAGCATCTCGCCGGACTCGCCGGTCACCGCCTCGGCCGCCCGGCCCAGCGCCACCTGCACCTCGGCGATGGGCGGGATCGGGATTTCCGGCGGCAGGACGTCGTCCAGCACGTGGTCGTCGCGCAGATAGGCGTGGGCCAGGACATAGTCGCCGATGGTCTGCGACCCGCGCAGGCCGCCGCAGTGGCCGATCATGATCCAGGCCTGGGGCCGCATCACCGCCAGGTGGTCGGTGACCGTCTTGGCGTTGGAGGGGCCGACCCCGATATTGACCAGGGTGACGCCGGTCCGGCCCTCGGCCATCAGGTGGTAGGCCGGCATCTGGTGGCGCCGCCAGGGGCCGTCGGCGATGACCTGTTCGGGGTTCTCGGTGTCGGCCGTGACCATCACCTGGCCCGAGGCCGAGAGCGCCGTATAGGGCCCGCCGGCCTTGAGCTGCGAACAGCCCCAGCGGACGAACTCGTCCACATAGCGGTGGTAGTTGGTGAACAGCACATACTGCTGCACGTGCTCGGCCGGGGTGCCCATGTAGTGGGTCAGCCGCGCCAGGGAGAAGTCGGTGCGCAAGCCGTCGAACAGGGCCAACGGCCGGGCGGGCTCCAGGCTGGCGTTCCACATGCCGTCGGCGATCTCGTCGCCGATATGGGCCAGCTCCGTGGTCGGGAAGTGCCGGGCGATGTCGGCCGAGCCGATGTCGGCCATGGCGATGTCGACCGCCCCGTCCAACACATAGGGGAAGGGCATCTCCTGCTTGGAGCGACCCACCTCGATGGTGACGTTGAAGTCGGTCATCAGCAGGCTGATCTGCTCGATCAGATAGTCGCGATAGAGGTCGGGCCGGGTGACCGTCACCACATAGTCGCCGGGCTGGGACAGCCGGGCATAGGCGCGGCCCAGGCGCGGATGGATCTCGCCGGGCGGCCAGGTCAGGCGAAGTTCGGGATAGGCGAAGGCCCCGCTGGCGCGGACGCCGGGATCCGGCGGCGCTCCGCCGGCCAGGAAAATCTTCAGGGCGGCCCGGAGGGCCTCGACGGTGGCGCGGTATTCGGCGTCCAGCCGCTCGACGATGGCGGCTGCTTCTTTCTCGATGGACATGGGGCAGTTTAGACCGCTCTGGTGACGGTTGCGAGACGTCCCTGCCTCCATTTCGTGGCGCTATGGACGAACGGCCCCATTCTCGGCGACAAAGGCCGGCGCGAACGCCGGGGAGTCCTCATGAATCGTCTTTTCACCGCCTTCATCGTGGCGGCCATGGTGCTCGGCATCGTCGTCGGCTGGGGGGTGAACCAGGGCCTGGATCCGGCCCAGGCCAAGGTGGTCGCCGGCAACCTGACCATCATCACCGACGTCTTCCTGCGCCTGATCAAGATGATCATCGCGCCCCTGGTGTTCTCCACCCTGGTGGCCGGCATCGCCCACATGGAGGACGCCGCCAGCATCGGCCGGGTGGGCGTCAAGACCATGGCCTGGTTCATCAGCGCCTCGATCGTCTCCCTGACCATCGGCCTGGTGATGGTCCACCTGATCGCTCCGGGGGTCGGCATGGACCTGATCGACGAGGCGGCGGGCGTCGCGGGTACGGTGGACGCCACCAAGCTCACCCTGAAGGAGTTCATCACCCACCTGGTGCCGAAATCCATCGTCGAGGCCATGGCCAACAACGAGATCCTGCAGATCGTGGTGTTCTCGATCTTCGTCGGCACCGCCGTCGCCTCGCTCGACGATAGAGCTCCCGCCGTCGTCGTTCTAGTCGATCAGATCGCCAGCATAATGCTCAAGGTGACCGGTTATGTAATGAAGACCGCACCTCTCGCAATATTCGCCGCGCTTGCCGCGACGATTGCTACGCAAGGTCTTGGCGTTCTGGTCGATTACGCGAAGTTCGTGCTGGGGTTCTATGCGTCGCTGGGCGTACTCTGGGCGCTGCTGATCGGGGCGATGCTGCTGGTGGTCGGACCGCGGGCGATGAAGCTGCTGGCGGCGATCCGCGGCCCGGCCCTGCTGGCCTTCGCCACCGCCTCGTCGGAGGCGGCCTATCCGCGGACCCTGGAGGAGCTGCAGAAGTTCGGCATCTCGCGCCGGATCGCCTCCTTCGTCCTGCCGCTAGGCTACTCGTTCAACCTGGACGGCTCGATGATGTACTGCACCTTCGCGGTGCTGTTCATCGCCCAGGCCTACGGCATCGACCTCTCCATCGGCCAGCAGGTCACCATGCTGCTGCTGCTGATGATCACCTCCAAGGGCATGGCCGGCGTCCCCCGCGCCTCGCTGGTGGTCATCGCCGCCACCCTGACCTATTTCGACCTGCCCGAGGCTGGCCTGCTGCTGATCCTCGGCGTCGACCATCTGCTCGACATGGGCCGCTCGGCCACCAACGTCCTGGGCAATTCAGTAGCCAGCGCCGTGGTCGCCAAGTGGGAGAACCAGATCGAGGACCCCGACCCCCCGGAAGCCGAGCACCTTCTCAGCCCCCGTTAACAGTCGGCTAGCTCCACCATGGGATGATCCGCCCCTTCGGCAGGGGATTTCACGGCGATGCAGGACGACGCGGCCGAGCGCATGGCGCGCGAGGAGGTGGCCCGCATCTCCGAGGCCCTGGCCGCCCGCGTCGACGAGCTGGAGGCCGAGCGCGCGCTCACCCTGCTCCTGGCCCGCACCGACGGGCTCACCGGCCTGCTGAACCGAGGCGCCTTCACCGCGGCCCTGATCGACCGGCTGGAGGCCGCCCAGCGATCGGGCGAACGCCTGGCCCTGTTCGTCATCGACCTTGACCGCTTCAAGCACCTCAATGACAGCCTGGGCCACCACGCCGGCGACCAGCTGCTGAACGAGATCGGCCGGCGGCTGAAGGGCGAGGCCAGGCCCGGCGACCTGGTCTGCCGCCTGGGCGGCGACGAGTTCGCGGTGATCGCCTCGGGCGACCAGGTGGCCCGCCGCGCCGCGGCCCTGACCCAGCTGCTCAGCCAGGGCCACACCATCTATGGCCGGACGGTCTCGCCCGGCGCCTCCATCGGCGTGGCGGTCTATCCCGACGACGCCACGGACGCCGTCGACCTGCAGCGCTACGCCGACATGGCCCTCTACCGCGCCAAGAGCGCCGGGGGCCGGCGCTGGTCGGCCTTCGACACCGACCTGCGCCTGGCCGGCGAGGCCCGTCACAGCCTGGAGGCGGAGCTGCGCCGCGCCATCCCGGCCGGCGAGATCGTCCCCTGGTACCAGCCGGTGGTCGACGCCGCCGACAGCCGCATCGTCGCCGTCGAGGTCCTGGCCCGCTGGAACCATCCGGAGAAGGGCCTGCTGGCGCCGGGCGTCTTCGTGCCCCTGGCCGAGGAGCTGGGCCTGATCGCCGACCTCGACGCCGCCATCTTCGCCAGCGCCTGCCAGACCACCGCGCCGTGGGTGGCGCAGGGCCTGATCGACGTGGTCTCCTGCAACGTCTCGCCGCGCGAGCTGCTGGACCCCGGCTTCTCGCGCGACCTGCTGCGCCGGCTGAAGGCCACCGACCTGCCGGCCACGGCGCTGACCGTCGAGATCACCGAGACCTTCCTGGTCCAGGACCTGGGCCTGGCGCGCCGCCACATCGAGCGCCTGGCGTCGAAGGGCGTGCGCATCGCGCTGGACGACTTCGGCACCGGCTATTCCAACCTGCGCGCCCTGCTGCAGCTGCCCATCCATACGGTGAAACTGGACCAGTCGCTGATCGGCGATGTCGGCCGCGATCCCCGGGTCTCCAAGCTGGTCCGCGCCATGCTCGCCGCCGCCAAGTCGCTGGACGCCCGCATCGTCGCCGAGGGGGTGGAGGACGAGGCCCAGGCCCTGTTCCTGCGCGCCGCCGGCTGCGACCGCATGCAGGGCTTCCTGTTCGCCCGCCCCATGCCGGCGGCCGAGGTCGAGGCCCTGATCCGCAAACAAGCCGCCGAGCTCGGCCCCCGCGCCGAGCCGGTCGAAGAGGCCCCCGTCACCGCCCTGCGCGCGCGGCGCTAAATCTTTCCCTCCTCTTTATGGGGAGGGACGGCGGCGAAGCCGCCAGGGTGGGGAAGTCCGGCCGTCTGCGCGGAAGCGTCAGAAAGCCCCGCCCTCGACCCCTTCGGGGTCTGCCCTCCCCACAAGGAGGAGGGAAAAGAGGCGTCGGCGACTAGCTCGCCGTCTCCAGCCGCCGCCGCAACCGCGCATATTCCGCGTCCACCGCCTTGCGCCCCTTGCGCTCGATCTTGGCCGCCGCCACCGCCGCGGCGAAGTCGGGCCGGGTCCGCATCCAGTTGTGCAGAGTGCGCGCGCACGGCATGTCCGCCAGCATGCCGAGGCTTTCGAACGTGCCGCCCTCGGCGCCCCCCTCGCAGATCGCCTCGACCAGATAGTCCGGCGTCCGGCCGCGAGGCCGTCGCCGCGCCGCCCGTACCGACGCGCGCAGCGCGATCCTCAGCACCTCGTCGAACTCCGGCTGCGTCTTGCGCCAGCGCTCCACCACGCTCCGGCACGGCAGGCCCTGGCCGGACTTGAGCATCGCCGCGAAGCCCTCCCCGCGAGCCACCCGCGCGACGATCCGGTCGGCCAGGACGGGATCGAAAGTCCGGAAACCGGCTTCGCCTCGCCGGGCAAGTTCGCGGACCTTCACCTGGTTCAGCCGCCAGACCTCGCCGGCGAACTCCCCCTGGGTCGCCCGCCAATAAGCGTAGACCCGGCGCGAGGGCATGGCCGGGTCGCGCAGGATCGAGACGATCCCCTCCCCCGCCGCCAGACGCCCCAGCAGCGCCCTGGCCTTGGCCTCATCGAAGGCGAGGCTGCGGTCGCCCCTCAGCCGGGCGTTGGCGAGGGCCTGAGCGAAGTTGGGGTCGGCGCGGGTCCAGGCCAGGACGGTCTCATGGGCCGGCATGTCCGGCGGGGCGCAGACCCGCGACAGCTTCGCCCCCGCCGTCACCCGGTCGAGGATCTGCTGGCGGACTTGCGGGTGGGACTGGGCGTAGGCGCGCGCGGGCATGGGGGGAGTGTAGCGCGGAGCGGCGGGAATTTCGGGGACACTATACTAATTTCTCACCCCTCCGCCTTTGACGCCGCCGAGCCAGACGACGCTGTTCAGCCGCTGACGCAGCGCCATTGGCTGCATCCTTCCGGCGCGTATGGGTCCCGGTCTTCGCCTGCGCCGAAACCGGGATGATGAGCGGGGGTGGTAGGCAATTAAGTATAGTGTCCCCGAAATTCCCCCCCGAAATTCCCGCGTCCGTTTGCCATGATATTAAATGCCGCAAAACCGTCCAATGACGACCGAATATCCTGCGAAATTGGTCATGACGCTTGTTTTCGAGCGATACACAGCGATTTCGCGCCGCAAATTGACATGATGAAGCGGTAGGCATCGTCGGACCTAAGCTGCGCCGGCACGGATCGCAGAAAACTGGAGGCTTCATGAAACTCAAGGCAAGCGCGATCGGCGCGTTGATGGCGTCCGCCGCCTGGCTGGGTCTTGGGCTAGGTCCCGCCGTCGCGCAGACCGCGACCCTGTTGCCCGTGCGCACGGCGCCGGCGGAGGGCCGCGTGCTGTTCACCCTGCCGGCTCCGGACGCCCAGGGCGTCGCCGGTCGCTTCCTCTATGCCAGTTCGGTTCGCCAGGGCCTTGGCTCGGCCGATCTCACGATCGATCGCGGCATGGTGCGCAGCCAGCAGATCCTCGCCTTCCGCCGCATCGGCAAGAAGGTGGTGGTCGTCTTCGAGAACCACGAGTTCCGTGCGACCGGCGACGCCGATGTCGTGAAGGGCGGGGTGGAGAGCTTCCCGACCAGCGTCATCGCGATGCTGGACGTCGTCTCCACCGATGCGGCAGGCGACCTCGTTGTCGATATCTCGCCGTTCGTCACCCGTGACGTGATCGGAATAGCCGATGTGCTGAACGGCGGCGGGGGCCTTACCGGCGGCAGCAACGCCGGCGCCGGCAAGGGCTTCCGCCTGGTCGATGCGCTCAGCACCGTCGATCCGGCCTCGCTCAAGGCCTTCCCGGACAATATCGAGGTCGATGCGCTGCAGACCTTCGCGTCGGACCAGCCTGGCCGCGAGGTGAGCAATATCGCACCCGATCCGCGGCAGGTGAGCTTCATCGTCCACCACAGCTTCATCCGCCTGCCCGGCCCCGGCTTCGTGCCGCGGAAGTACGATCAGCGCTCGGGCGCGTCAGGCAATCTCCACTACGATTACGGCGCACCGCTGGGGGAGGATGTCGCCCAGATCGTCGCCAACCGTTTCCGCCTCGAGAAGGTCGATCCCGCGGCGACGCGCTCGAGGGTGAAGAAGCCGATCATCTTCTATATCGACACCGCCGCCCCCGAACCCGTCCGCACCGCGCTGATGGAAGGCGTCAATTACTGGAGGGCCGCGTTCGACAAGGCCGGCTACATCGATGCCTTCGAGGCCAAGATGCTCCCGCCCGGCGCCGATCCGCTCGATGTCCGCTACAACATGGTCAACTGGACCAACCGGCTGACGCGCGGCTGGTCCTATGGCGGCGGCATCGTCGATCCGCGGACCGGCGAGATCGTGAAGGGCAATGTCGTGATCGGCGCGCTTCGGGTGCGGCAGGACATGATCCTGTTCCAGGGCCTGGTCGGCACGGCGCAGGAGAATACGGGCGCCGCCAACGATCCGGTTCGCGTGAGCCTCGCGCGCATCCGCCAGCTCGGCGCGCACGAGGTGGGCCATGCGCTCGGCTTCCAGCACAATTTCATCGGCTCGACCGAGGATCGCACCTCGGTGATGGAATATCCCGGCCCGCGCGTGAAGCTCGTGGACGGCAAGATCGACCTGTCGGACGCCTACAAGGAGAGCGGCGGCGCGTGGGACGATTTCACGGTCGACTGGCTCTATTCGGCGCCGCCTCCCGGCGTCGATGCGAACAAATGGGCCTGGGACAAGGCGCAGGCGGTCCAGGGCAAGGTCCGCTATGTGATCGACGGCAGCCGCGGGCCTGAGGGCGTCAGCCCCTATTCGAGCATGTGGGACGATGGCCCCGATCCCACCGCGTCGCTCAAGCAGATCATGGCGGTTCGCCGTGTCGCGCTCACCAATTTCGGCCCCGGCGTGCTGCATGCGGGCGAGCCGATGGCGAACCTCCAGCGCGTCTTCGTGCCGGTCTGGCTGCTCCATCGCTACAGCGTCTTTTCGGCCGCCAAGGCGATCGGCGGGATCGACTATGACTATCTCGTCGTCGGCGACGGCCGCGATTTCGCCAAGCCCGCGCCCGCCGCGATGCAGGCCGCGGCGCTCGATGCGCTGCTGGAGACGCTCTCCGCCAAGGAGCTGAGCGTCCCCGACCGGCTGGTCATGCCGCTCTCCTCGGCCGCCACCGGCCCGCGCAACGCGCAGTTCAGCCAGGAAGTGCTCAAGACCGCCGCCTACACCGCCTTCGATCCGCTGGTCGCCGCCGACGTCGCCGCGCAGATCACGCTGGATGCGCTGCTCGATACGACGCGCCTGATCCGCGTGTACGAGCAGCATCGCCGCGATCCCTCGCTGCCGGGGCTGGACATGCTGCTGGATCGCCTCACGGCCGCGACCGTCGATCAACGCGGGGACGCGGTCGCACGCCGCGTCGCCTATCGCACCCTGATCACGATGGCGCGCGTCGCCCGCGATCCGGAAAGCTCGCCGGATGTCGTGGCGATCGTCAATGACCGGCTGCGGACCATCGCGGCCCGTCTCGCCAAGGGTGGCGCTGGCGAGGACGGCGCCTGGAGCCGGAGCGTCGCCAGGCTGCTGACCGACGAGGACATGCTTGCTCGCGAATTCGCCAAGCGGCAGGTCGCCCCCGCTATCCCGCCCGGAATGCCCATCGGCAGCCCCGACTCGGACTGGATGGGGGAATGAGGGGACACGACACCTATTTCCCTATCGCCCGCCGCTGGGCCAGGGCTCGGAAATAGGGCCCCGTCGCGCCGGGAATTTCGGGGACACTGGAATTTCGGGGACACTATACTAAATTCGCTCCCCTCCGCCTTTGAGGCCGCCAAGCCAGACGCCGCCGCTCGGCCGCTGACGCAGCGCCATTGGCTGCATCCCTCAGGCGCGTATGGGTCCTGGTCTTCGGCTGCGCCGAAACCGGGATGACGATCGGGGGGTGGTGTGGGGACATTCCGTGACGCTTGACCGCACCGTCCCTCAGGCGAACCCTGCGCCGCGCGGGGACCCCATGACCAACCCCGCTCGACGCTTCGGACTCCCGCGACGGGCGAGATTGAGATGACCGCAATTAAGTATAGTGTCCCCGAAATCCGAATGGATGAGCGCATGATCCGGATAGCGCAGCTGGCGCTTCTGCTCGCGGCGGCCGGCGTCGCCGGCTGCACGGCGCTCGACCGGCACCCCTCCCATCCCGTTCGATCCGAAGCCGAGGCCATCGAGATCGCCAAGCGAATGCTGAAGGACGTGCCGGTCGGCCCCAACCCACGATACGAGGCGACCAACGACGGCACGGTCTGGGTCGTCATCCCGCGACCCCAGCCGGCAGGCGGCCCAGGCTATGCGGTGATGATCGACCCCGAGACAGGCAAGGCGAGCGTCGGCGCATACCAGACCGCAACGATCGACGAGAAGCTCTAGCGGCGCCGCGCGCGCTCGTCGCGATCAGGTGCGTATGGGTCCCGGTCTTCGGCTGCGCCGAAACCGGGATGACGAGCGGGGGTGTGTGGGGCATTGCGTGACGCTTGACCGCGCCGCCCCTCCGGCGAAACCTGGTCCGCGCGGGGGCCCATGACCAACCCATTCCACGACCCTGACACCCTGGCCTTCTACGACCGCGAGGCCGTGGCCTATGCCAACCGGCGGACGACGGTGTCGCGGGCCTTGTTCGACTTCCTGGCGCGGGTGGCGCCCGGCGGGCGGATCCTGGAGCTGGGCTGCGGCGGCGGGCAGGACGCGGCGGCCATGCTGGCGGAGGGGTTCGAGGTCGACGCCACCGACGGGTCGCCGGGGCTGGCGGCGCAGGCCGAGCGGCGGATCGGGCGGCCGGTGCGGGTGATGCTGTTCGAGGAGCTGGAGGCGCAGGACGCCTATGACGCGGTCTGGGCCAATGCCAGCCTGCTGCACGTGCCGCTGGCGGGGCTGGCGGCGATTCTGGCGCGGGTGCGCCGCGCGCTGAAGCCGGGCGGGACCTTCTATGCGGGCTACAAGGCCGGCGACGGCGACGGGCGCGACGCGCTGGGGCGGTTCTTCAACTTCCCCACCGAGCCGGCCTTGCGCGCGGCCTATGAGGCGGCCGGGCCGTGGGGCGAGCTGGAGGTGCGCAGCGGGCCGGGCGGCGGCTATGACCGCGAGCCGCGGCTGTGGCTGCACATGATCGCGACGCGGTAGGGCGCGGCGCCGAATGCCGGCCCGGTCGCGCCACGCGGCGCGTCCCGAGCCGGCTCGGTCGAACGTCTCTGCCGAGGGGCCGACGCTTCAGACCTTGGGCGGGATCCCTCCAGACCGCGCGCCCGGTGACCGCCCAACGGATAGGGGCGACCAACTGCGAAGCTCAAACCCCGCCGCGGGTCAGTCGTTCCGGTCCAGTTTGCTGGTTATGAACAATTAAGGTCTGTTCTTCCGCGAGCCCGTATTGAAGTTGGAACGATCAACTCGTGAGGGAATTACCGTCAGGCGCCCGCCAGATGCTCTAAAAGCCTCGGATCGGTCGAGCAGGCTCGGCTAGCGGGCGTTTTCGTTACAGGTCCAAGAATGAAGTTCAGCATCGCCGCCATGGCCGCCGCGGCCACCGTTTCCCTGGCCGCGCCGGCCCACGCCCTGACGGTGATCGCCTCGCCGGTGGATACGCCGCCGCCGGCGGACCAGTTCGTGATCTACGACTTCGACGGCTATGTGGCCCCCGGCTACACCCTGACGCTCAGCGGCGCGGCCGGAACCTTCGACGGGTCGCTGGGCCTGTTCCCCGGCGTGGCGGCCCCGCCGCCCGGCACGACGACCAACTACCTGGCCATCCGGGCGGGGGGCGCGGCCACCCTGGACACGCCGCTGATCAGCGCGGTCAGCGTCTATATCGGCTCGCCCGACGCCTATAACGCCATCCGCTTCATCGGGCTGAACGGCTTCGACGAGACGCTCACCGGCGCGGCCCTGGCGGGTGGCGCGTTCAACGGCGACCAGACCATCGGACGGCGGATGACCTACAATTTCGGGTCCGACCGGGTGACCAAGGTCATCTTCTATTCGACCGGCAATTCCTTCGAGCTCGACAATATCGCCGTGGCCACGGCGGTGCCTGAGCCCGCCACCTGGGCGATGATGATCGTGGGCTTCGGCCTGATGGGCGCCGCGGTCCGCCGCCGGCGCCAGACAGCCTGGCCGGCAGCCTACGCGCACGCCTAGAGCAGAGGCCTGAGCGCGCGCGGCGCCGCGCGCCGGTTGTATCGGCTTTCCCTGCGTTTCCCCCGGGCATAGGCTCGACGCCTCTACGGCTGTTCGGGAGACGGGGCGTGAGGATCGCGCTGGTCTTGAGCATCGCATTGGCGGCCTCGGCGTCCGGCGCCTGGGCCGGCGAGGACCCGCATGCGCGGTTCCGCGCCACCATGGACTCCGTGTTCGGATCGGGGACCTGGCGGGTGACCGGCGGCTATCGCACCCCTGAGCGCGAGAACGAGCTGCGGGCCCAGGGCGCCCTGACCGTGCCGGCTGGGCGGCTGTCGCGCCACTCCATGGGGCGGCCGGGGGCGCCGGGCGCCTATGACGTGGTGGTCGACGGGATGAGCCCGTTCCGCGCGGCGGCCAAGCTGCGAAGGGCCGGCGCGCCGTTCGCCACCATCTTCCCCGAGGGGCGGCACGGGACCCAGGGTCCGCATCTGCATCTCGATCCCCATTCGGGCGGACGGGGCGGCGGCGGGGCCGCGCCGGGCCTGCCCTGGGTGGTGGCCGCGCTCACCCCGGCCCAGGTCGAGGTCAACCGGCTGCACGATCAGGCCATCGATGGGGACGGGGCGGCGCAGCTGGCCCTGGGCGAGGTCTATGCGCAGGGGCGGCTGGCGCGGAAGGACCCGATCGACGCCTATGTCTGGACGGCGCTGGCGGCCTCGAACGACGGGGCCGATGCGGCCGTGCGCGCCCAGGCGGAGCGGACGCTGGCCGCGCTCACCGCGCGGATGACGGCCGCCGACCTCGAGGACGCCCGGCGGTTCGTGGCTCAGGCCGGTTATGGCCCGGTGATCGCCCGGCCGAGCGCCATGCAGGCGGTGCGGGTCGCCGAGACCGGGGCCTTGCGGCTGGTGGTGGCCTCTAGCGCCCCGTGAACACCGGCTTGCGCTTCTCCAGGAAGGCGCGGCGGGCCTCCTGGCCGTCCTCGCTGCGGAAGGCGCGGCCGATATTGGCGACCTCGTAGCGGAGTTGCTGCTCCATGTCGTGGGACTCGTAGGACTTGACCATGCCGCGCTTCAGCAGGCGCAGGGTGATGGGCGACCACTCGCAGAGCTTGGCGCAATATTCGGCCAGCCGAGCGGCGAAGTCGGCGTCGGCCACCGCCTCCCCGGCCATGCCCCACTCGACGGCCTCCTCGCCGGTCAAGGTCCGGTTTTCCATCATGAATCTCATCGCCCGCTCATAACCCATCGCCTGGGGCAAGGTTATGGTCAGGCCGGCGTCGGGCGAGCCGCCGATGCGGGTGTAGCCGGCCATCAGCCGGGCGCTGTGGGCGATGAGGCGGACGTCGGTGGCCATGGCCAGTCCCAGGCCCGCGCCCACCGCCACGCCGTTGATCCCGCCGACCACCGGCTTGTCGCAGCGCTTGCGGATGGCCAGCAGGAACTGGCCGACCCAGCCGATATCGTCCAGCTGGGCGGTCATGGGCGGATAGGGGGAATGGGGCTCGGAGCCGGCCAGGTCGAGGCCGGCGCAGAAGGCGTCGCCCGAGCCGGTGAGCGCCACCACCCAGACCTCGTCGTCCTGGGCCGCCTCGTCCACCGCGGCGATCACCGCCCAGGCGAGCTGCAGGCTGAGCGCGTTCTTCTTCTCCGGCCGGTTGAGGCGGATGGTCCGCACGTGGCCGGCGTCGGAAACCTCTACGAGCTTGGTCATGGCGCGGCGCCCTATTCAGCGGGCAGGATGTTGTCGCCGCGCTTGGCGAGCGTCTTGTCGAACTCCGCCCAAACCCCGCCGTCGCCGTCCCATTTGCCCTTGGTGGCGGCCTTGGAATACTCGGTCGAGCGGGCTTCGAAGAAGTTGGCGTGCTCGACGCCCGAGAGCATCGACTGCAGCCAGGGCAGCGGGTTGGTCTTGGCGCCGTAGACCTCCGGCAGGCCCAGCTGGCGCAGGCGCCAGTCGGCGATGAAGCGGATGTAGTTCTTGATGTCGTCGGGGGTCATGCCCTGGACCTCGCCGGCGCTGAAGGCCAGGTCGATGAACTTGTCCTCCAGGCCCACCACGGTCTTGCAGCAGTCGACGATGTCGTCGGCCACGGACTTGGTCACGCAGCCGGTCTCGGCGTTGAAGGCGTGGTAGAGCTTGATGATCCCCTCGCAGTGCAGGCTCTCGTCGCGCACCGACCACGAGACGATCTGGCCCATGCCCTTCATCTTGTTGTGCCGCGGGAAGTTCATCAGCATGGCGAAGCTGGCGAACAGCTGCAGCCCCTCGGTGAACCCGCCGAACATCGCCAGAGTACGAGCAATATCCGCGTTGGTCTCTACTCCGAATTTTTGCATGTAATCATGCTTATCTCGCATTTCTTGGAACTCGAGGAAGGCCGTGAACTCTGAGTCCGGCATTCCAATAGTTTCAAGAAGCAAAGCGTAGGCGGCGATGTGGATCGTCTCCATGTTGGAGAACGAGGCCAGCATCATCTTCACTTCGGTCGGTTTGAAGACGCGGGAATAGCGCTCCATGTAGTTGTCGTTCACCTCGACGTCCGACTGGGTGAAGAACCGGAAGATCTGAGTGAGGAGGTTGCGCTCCTTGTCGTTGAGCTTCGCGGCCCAATCCTTGAGGTCCTCGCCTAGCGGCACCTCTTCCGGCATCCAATGGACCTGCTGCTGCTTCTTCCAGAAGTCGTAGGCCCACGGATAGCGGAAGGGCTTGTATGCGAACGACGGCGTGAGCAGGCCTGGCAGGGTGGATTTGGCGGTCACGGGCGGACTTTCGAACGGGAGCGGAATCGACGGACGTAGCGTTAACGGGCAAACTCTATCTCTCGATCCACATCCATATCTAGCGGCGAGTTGGCGCAGCTCCCCAAGATGTTGTGAACAAGCCTGGGATAAGCATGTCTGAGCAACTGACCCTGTTCGGAGCCCGGGGCTCCGGCGCGGTGGCCGTGGAGGCGGCGCTGACGGTGATCGGCCAGCCCTATCGGCTGGTCGAGGCCTATACCTGGGACAAGGACCGCCCGGAGAGCGGCGACAAGGTGCTGGCCGCCAACCCCATGCGCCAGGTGCCGGCCCTGGTGCTGCCGGGCGGCGAGGCGATCACCGAGAGCGCGGCGATCCTGACCTGGCTGGCCGAGACCTATCCGGACGCGGGCCTGGCGCCCCGCCCCGGCGCGCCGGGGCGGGCGCAGTTCCTGCGCTGGATGAGCTTCGTCTCCAGCGCCATCTACTCGCTCTACTGGGTGAAGGACGATCCCTCACGGCTGGTCCCCGATCCGGCGGGGCATGAGGCGCTCACCGAGCGGACCCTGGAGCGGATCGCCGAGTGTTGGGGGATCATGGACGGCCAGATCTCGCCCAGCCGCTACATCCTGGGCGACGAGCTCGGCGTGCTGGACCTCTACGTGGCGGTGGTCTCGCGGTTCCGGCCCAGGCGCGAGCGGTTCTATCGCGAAGCGCCGAAGATGGGCGAGGTGGTCAAGCGCGTCGACGAAGATCCACGGCTCAAGGCCCTGTGGGCGTCACGGATGGGGTGAGTCTCTTCCTCCCCTTTATGGGGAGGGCAGACCCCGCAGGGGCCGAGGGTGGGGCTTTCTGAAGCTCTGATGAGGTCGCCGGACTTCCCCACCCGGGCGGCTTCGCCGCCGTCCCTCCCCATAAGGGGGAGGGAAAAGGACTCAGCGCCGCGGCCGGATCGACAGGGAGAAGGCCGCCAGGGTGTCGTCCTTGGTGCTCTGGCCCCAGATGCGGTGCTCGCCCTTCACCTCGCGGTGGATGACGCCGAAGGAGGTCTGCATCATCCCCTTGCGGAAGCCGACGCCCACCTGGGCGTCGCCGACCAGGGTGCTTGAGGGATCGGTGGACCAGCCAGCCCGGTCCCACTCGCCGTCGTTGCGCAGCATGTTGAGCCCCACGGCCCGGCCACTGGCGGCGGCGAACAGATACCAGCGGCCCTGGTCGCCGAAGGCCGCCCCATCCTGGACGCCCAGGTCGCCGAGCTGGGACTTGACCATGTTGTCCCGACGCTGGCCGACGGTAAGGATGGCGCCCGCCCCGGCCTGGCCGCCGGCGTTGGAGACACCGAGCTCGGCATGGGGCGCGAGGCGCAGATCGTATGCGCCGGCCTCGAACTTCACGCCTGGCCAGTCGCGGGTCACGGCGACCTCATAGGCGTCGGCGGCGAAGCGCTGGCGGTCGAGATCCAGCGGGGCGCCTGGAAGCAAGGCGGGCTCGCCGAGCTTGAGCCTCAGCCGGTCGCCCTTGCCCACCGCGATCTCGCGGGTGCGCCAGTCGGCGTCGCTGTCGCGATTCAACAGAGGGGTCAGGCCATCGTCGATGCGGGTCGGGGCTTTGGGCGCGAAGGCCGCCCCCATCAGCTTGTCGACTGTCGCCTTGGGCGCCACGCCATTGGGACCAGCCTCAGCCGCGCCTGCCGCGGCGGTGAAAACACAGGCGATGGCCAACTGAGCCAACAGCCTCATACGCATCCTCCCAGGATCGCGTCCTTGAGCGCACGACCCAGGGAACATCCTTCCACGCTTTAGGAAGGGCGCAAGTGGAAAATCCGTTCCCGGCGCGACATATCGTCTTGAAATAAAAGCAAAAGGCCGCGCGAGACCGTGGGTCCGCGCGGCCTTTGAGCCTGGAATTCGACGTTCGGTGGTCGGGACGTTTCGCATGTGCCCCCCGAGAGCAGCGACGTTCGTCCCGAAGACTATGGCACGACGGTTAGCGCGCAGTGCATGGGTTCTACTAACGGGCGAAAAGCACGTTCTACTGGCAGGCGAGGCACTCGTCGTAGTCCGTGCGTTCGTCGGACATGGTGACCACCGCCGCACCTTCGCCGCCGGCATGGGCCGCCCGCTGCACCGACTTCGAACGCATGTAGTAGAGCGACTTGCAGCCGCGCTCCCAGGCCTGCCAGTGCAGCATGTGCAGGTCCCACTTATCGACATCGCCCGGCAGGAAGATGTTCACCGACTGGGACTGGCAGATGTCGGGCGTGCGGTCGGCGGCCAGCTCGATCACCCAGCGCTGGTCCAGCTCGAAGGCGGTCTTGTAGATGTCCTTGTCGTCCTGGCTGAGGCAGTCGAGATGCTGCACCGAGCCCTCGTTCTCCAGGATCGAGTCCCAGATCTCGGCGGTGTTGTGGCCGGTCTGCTCCAGCAGGCGCTCCAAATAGGGGTTCTTCACCGCGAAGGAGCCCGACAGGGTCTTGTGGGTGTAGATATTGGCCGGGATCGGCTCGATGCCGGCGCTGGTGCCGCCGCAGATGATCGAGATCGAGGCGGTGGGCGCGATGGCCAGCTTGTGGCTGAAACGCTCCATGACGCCGCGCTCGGCGGCGTCCGGGCAGGCGCCGCGCTCGGCGGCCAGGGTGCGGGAGGCCGCGTCGCACTGGCGGCGCAGGTGCTTGAACAGCCGCATGTTCCAGGACTTGGCCAGCGCGCTCTCGAACGGCACGTTTTGCGCTTGCAAGAAGGTGTGGAAGCCCATCAGGCCCAGGCCCACCGAACGCTCGCGGACAGCGGCGTAGACGGCGTTGGCCATCTCGGCCGGCGCGCGCTCGATGAAGTCCTGCAGGACGTTGTCGAGGAAGCGCATGACGTCCTCGATGAAGGTCGGGTGGTCGCGCCACTCCATGAACTTCTCGGCGTTGACCGAGGAGAGGCAGCAGACGGCGGTCCGCTCCTTGCCCAGGTGGTCGGTCCCGGTGTGGAGCATGATCTCCGAGCACAGGTTGGACTGGCGCACCGAAAGGCCGAGCTCGCGCTGATGCTGCGGCATGGCGCGGTTCACGGTGTCGGAGAAGATCAGGTAGGGCTCGCCGGTCTGCAGGCGGATCTCGAGGATCTTCTGCCAGAGCGACCGGGCGTCGACCTCGCGGATGATCTCCTTGGTCTTGGGCGAGCGCAGGCCGAACATGGCGCCCTCGCGGACCGCTTCCATGAACTCGTCGCTGATCGAGATGCCGTGGTGCAGGTTGAGGGACTTGCGGTTGAAGTCGCCCGACGGCTTGCGGATCTCGAGGAACTCCTCGATCTCCGGATGATGGATGTCGAGATAGACCGCCGCCGAGCCGCGGCGCAGGGAGCCCTGCGAAATGGCCAGCGTCAGGCTATCCATAACGCGGATGAAGGGGATGATGCCGCTGGTCTGGCCCGCGCCCTTCACCTTTTCGCCGATGGAGCGCACGCCGCCCCAATAGGTGCCGATGCCGCCGCCGTTGGAGGCGAGCGCCACGTTCTCGTTCCAGACGCTCTGGATGCCGTCCAGCGAATCGCCCACGGCGTTCAGGAAGCAGGAGATCGGCAGGCCGCGGCCAGCGCCGCCATTGGACAGGACGGGGGTGGCCGGCATGAACCAGAGGTTGGAGATGTAGTCATAGACGCGCTGGGCGTGGTCGGCGTCGTCGGCATAGGCGGTGGCCACCCGGGCGAACATGTCCTGGTAGCTCTCGCCGGCCAAGAGGTAGCGGTCCTCCAGCGTGGTCTTGCCGAAATCGGTCAGCAGGGCGTCGCGCGAGCGGTCGACCTCGACCTTGCGGACCAGCTGGAGCTGCGGTCGCTCGGATCGCTCGGCGGCGACCTGGGTCGCGTCCGAAACCGTCCGAATTGCCGCTTCGCTGCTGCTCATGACCCAAAACCCATAACTATCAGGCGCTTCGAGCCCCCCGCCCGTCGTCGCCTACCGGAACTATATCTAGTGGGTGCCCCACCCGGATACGCATCATATGGGGCATCAAGCCTAATGACTCGTCAACGGGGTCGCGGGGTTGTCCCCGAGTGTTTTTCGCTAACAAAAGGTTAACGCGCTTCGCCGGGGATTGAAGCGCCTTGGTTTTTCAACGGGCGGTTCGGCGGCGCCCTCACGCGCATGTGACAATGGGCCTCGCCCTAGGCGCGAACTGTTCGCACTTGCTTCTCTCGGGGTACGTGCCTATCCAGCACGCCGTCACTGGGGAGTAGCCGCCCGTAGCTCCAGCGGGGGGTGCGTCAACAAACTTGCGAAAGGTCCTTGGACCCGCCGCATGGCGCATCCGGCAGATTTGCTTGGCGAGACTTTTGGCTTTCGTGCGTCGATCCATGCGGGGTCGCCGGCGCGGAAGGCCATTGGTTCGCCTCGACCCCGCCCGGATGACCCGCCTCGATGGAAGCCTTCCTCGTCTCCACCGGCCTCGTGGCCATCGCCGAGATCGGCGACAAGACCCAGCTCCTGGCCATGCTGCTGGCGGCCCGGTTCCGCCGGCCCGCGCCGATCATCCTGGGCATACTGATCGCCACCCTGGCCAACCACGCCCTGGCCGCCCTGGTGGGGGTGGCGGCGGGACAGTTCCTGCAGGGGCCGTGGATGAGATGGCTGCTGGGCGGGGCCTTCCTGGCCTTCGCCGCCTGGGCCCTGATCCCCGACACGTTCGAGGACAAGGACGCCCCGCGCGAGAAGGCCGGCGCCTCGATCTTCCTCACCACCCTGGTCGCCTTCTTCCTGGTGGAGATGGGCGACAAGACCCAGGTGGCCACCGTGGCGCTGGCGGCCAGGTTCCACCAGGTTCTGTGGGTGGCGGCCGGCACCACGCTCGGCATGATGATCGCCAACGTCCCGGCGGTCTATCTGGGCGAGGCGGCTGCGGGGCGGCTGCCGCTCAGATACATCCGCTGGGCTGCGGCGGCGTGCTTCGCGGCGGTCGGGGTCTGGGTGCTGGTCCGGGGGTAGGTCGAGGCGCTGGCGTGGACCGCGGCGAGGTCGCTTTTGCGCCAGAACCGGAGATTGGCTTCACGGACGAAAACTGACAATTCTCGACCGATTGAAACCGAGCTCATTTTCCAAGGAACATCCATGCAGTTTGACGACGTTATCCTCGGTCGCCGGAGCATCCGCGGCTACAAGCCCGATCCCGTTCCCAGGGCGCTGATTGAGGAAATCATCGGCTTGGCGATGCGGGCTCCGTCGTCGATGAACACCCAGCCCTGGAATTTCTACATCATCACGGGCGAACCGCTGGATCGGATCCGCGCCGGCAATACCGAGCGAATGGTGTCGGGCGTACCGCAATCGCGAGAGTTCCGCACAGGGCAGGCCTTTGCGGGTCCGCACCGCGACAGGCAGGTCGGCGTCGCCAAGCAATTGTTCTCCGCGATGGGGATCGCGCGCGATGACAAGGAAATGCGCCAGGACTGGGTGCTGCGCGGCTTCCGTCAGTTCGACGCGCCCGTCTGCGTGATCGTGACCTACGACCGTGTGCTGGACGGCAGCGACGACACGCCCTTCGATTGCGGCGCCGTGACGACGGCCCTGGTCAATGCCGCATGGTCTCGGGGGCTGGGAGCGGTGATCAACAGCCAGGGCATCATGCAGTCACCGGTGGTTCGGGAGCACGCCGGCATCGCCGACGATCAGGTCATCATGAAAAGTATCGCGCTGGGCTGGCCGGATGAAAGCTTCCCGGCGAACGCGGTCGTGTCCGAACGCAAGGCGGTGGCCGAGGCTACGGTGTTCGTCGGTTTCGGCGACTAGGCCAGCCCCATCGCGTTAGCCGCCGGCCGCATCCACGACGATGGTGACCGTCTTGCCCCGGGACAGCGGCTCCCATCCCGCCACGATGGCGGATGCGATGGCTGTCGCCACGAGTTCCGGCGCGATCTGCGAGGCGTGTAGGTGCGGCGCGCCGTATTTGGGCTGCGGGCCCGGTGGAAACTCCAGCACGGCTTCGCGCTGCCCCTCCTTGTGACGCGCGGCGATCGCCATGCCGCGCCATCCCGCGGTGTCGCTGGACCACTGGGGCTGGCGCTGAAGCCGCCAGACATAAGGCTCCCCGTCGACCTCGATCTCAAATTCAGGGCTTTGCTTGGTTCGTGCCATCTGAGGGAGTTAGCCGGTCAAGCGCGTGCAAGCCACCCCGCTCGCGGGCCGGGGCCGGGGCCTGGGCTGGCGCGCCGGTCTCCAGCCAAGCCGCGTCGGTCATTGCCGCCCCGAACCTTCACGTTCGCGGCCTGCACGGCACATCGAACACCAGCAGCCCCGCCGCCTCCAAGGGCAACTGCGCCGCCACCTCGCCCGCCGGGTTCAGCACCGCCGTCGGCCCCCAGGAGATCCGCCCGGCGCGCTCGCCGGTGACGTCGGACGAGACCAGCCAAAGGCCGGTCTCGCGGCAGCGGTCGCCGCGGGCGGCGTTGTGGACGTGCTTGAACGCCTCCGAGGTCTCGCGCCGATGCATGTTGTTGGCGGGGCAGACGATCAGCGAGGCGCCGCCGTCGGCGACCTTGCGCGCCGCCTGCGGGAAGTTGGTGTCGTAGCAGATGTTGATCCCGAACTTCAGGCCGGCGACCTCGAAGACGGGGCTCTCGGTTCCCGGATCGAAGATCGACTCGCCCCCCAGCAGGTGCGTCTTGCGATAGCGGCCGACGAGGGCGCCGCGATCCACCACCACGGCGGTGTTGAACAGCCGACCGTCCTCGACCTCGATCAGCCCGACGACCAGCATGGGTCCGGTTTTCGGGAACCGGTCCAGCACCGCGGCGAAGGCGGGCGAGGCGAGGTCCAGGGCGTGTCGGCGCGCAGGCGCTTCCTCGGTCAGGTAGCCCTGCAGGAAACCTTCCGGAAAACACAGCAGGGCCGCGCCTTCGGCTTCCGCGCGGGCGGCGACATCGGCCAGGCAGGCCAGCGCGGCCTCGAGGTCTTCTCGGTATTCGGCGGTCTGGGCCGCGGCGATCCTGACCGGGCGGCTGGGCAACGGCTCTCTACGCTCCGGCCAGCGCCTGCTCGACCCACTGGACGATGGCCGTGGTCGGCATGGCGCCGGAGAGGCGTGCGATCTCGCGGCCCTTGGCGATCATGATCATGCACGGGATGCCACGGATGCCGTAGCGGCCGGCGATGACGGGCTCGGCTTCGGTGTCCAGCTTGGCCATGCGGACGCGGGGCTCCAGCCGCGCCGCGGCGGCCTCGAAGTTGGGGCCCATCATCCGGCAGGGACCGCACCAGGCCGCCCAGAAGTCGATCACCACCGGCAGATCGCTCTTCAGCGTGTGCCGGTCGAAATTCGCCGCGGTCAGGACGACCGGCTTGCCCTGAAAAAGCGGGTCGTGGCAGCGGCCGCACCTGGGATCCTGAGTCAGCTTGCGGCGCGGGATCCGGTTGAGCGAGCCATCGGTCGGGCAGGCGACGACCACCATGTCCGTGGCGGCGGCGTCGGCGGTGGTGTCGGACATTGCGGCCTCCTGCTTCCTGGCATTACGCCTGCCGATGGCGATCTGTTCCTAGCGCCACGCGAACACCGGCTGTTCGAGGTCGGCGACGCGGGTGACGCGGCCGGCGACCAGTTCGCGGAACTGGTAGACCAGGGCCGCCGTCGGGGCGTGGATGTGATGCCCGCCCATGCGCAGGCGGATCACCGGGCGCGGGCTTTCCGGGATGGTCTCGAACGCCACCGCCTCGTCGGCGTGGATATGGTCGAGCCGGATGCGGTGGACCGAGGCGACCTCGTGCGGGTTCGGGCGCAGGGCGGCGGCGTCGTCCAGCCAGGCGACGACCGGGGTGATCGCGTAGCCCGAGCGGGTCGGGTAGTCGTCGAGCACCCCCAGGATGTCGGTCGGCGGCAGGCTCAGGCCCAGTTCCTCCTGGAGCTCGCGCAGGGCGGCCTGCTCCAGGGTCTCGCCGGGATCGCAACGGCCGCCCGGCAGCGCCCACTGGCCCGCATGGGCGCGCATGGCGGCCGCCCGCCGGGTCAGCAGGAAGGCCGCCTCGCCCGAGCCGTCGTCGGCCTCGACCAGGGTGATCGCCACGGCGGCGTGCTTCAGCGCCGGGCCCTCATAGGCGATCCGGGGGAAGGCCAGGCAGCTCGCGGACAGGGCCTCGCGCAGGGCGGTGGAGAACGGATAGCTCATCGCCTCTGAGCTACGCCTTGCGCGGCGGGTCGGGAAGCCCGGACGTGAGCCGGGCCTAGGCCTTGAAGAAGGCCAGCAGGTCCTGGTTGATGATGTCGGCATGGGTCGTGGCCATGCCGTGCGGCAGGCCCTTATAGACCTTCAGCTCGCCCTTCTTGAGCAGCTTGATCCCCAGCAGGGCCGAGTCGGCGATCGGCACGATCTGGTCGTCGTCGCCGTGCATGAGCAGGACCGGCACGTCGATCTTCTTCAGGTCCTCGGTGAAGTCGGTCTCCGAGAAGGCCTTGATGCAGTCGTAGTGGGCCTTGGCGCCGCCCATCATCCCCTGGCGCCACCAGTTGTCGATCAGGCCCTGGGAGACCTGCGCGCCGGGACGGTTGAAGCCGAAGAACGGGCCGGCCGGGACGTCGCGGAAGAACTGGGCGCGGTTGGCGGCCAAGGCGGCGCGGAACCCGTCGAACACCTCGATCGGCAGGCCGCCCGGATTGGCCGGGGTCTTGAGCATGATCGGCGGCACCGCGCCGATCAGCACCGCCTTGGCGATGCGGCCGCCGCCGCCGTACTGGGCGACATAGCGGGCCACCTCGCCGCCGCCGGTCGAGTGGCCGACATGGATGGCGTCTTTCAGGTTCAGGTGGGCGGCCAGGGCGGCGACATCGGCGGCGTAGGTGTCCATCTCATTGCCGGTGTCCGTCTGGCTCGAGCGGCCGTGGCCGCGACGGTCGTGGGCGATGACCCGATAGCCCTGCGACAGGAAGAACAGCATCTGGGCGTCCCAGTCGTCGCTGCTCAGCGGCCAGCCGTGGTGGAAGACGATCGGCTGACCCGCGCCCCAGTCCTTGTAGAAGATCTGGGCGCCGTCCTTGGTGGTGATCGTGCTGCTGCTCATGGTCTTGCCTCCTGGGTTGGATTGGCCGGCGCGGCAGGGCCGCCGCCGCGGCGAGGCCCAGGCTCGTCGATTTCGCGAGTTGGGCGACGCTACGTCAATCTTGAATTCGGCCAATCTGGGGTGTCTGCTCGACAGGCTAAACCCTGGAGCGCCCCGATGAGCCTCGAGACCCTGGACCCCGTGAGCGACCTGGACTTCGACCCGGACGCCCTGCGCGAACGCTATCGCCAGGAGCGCGACCGGCGCCTGCGGCCAGACGCCAACGCCCAGTATGTCGAGGTGGCCCAGGACTTCCGGCACTATGTGGACGACCCCTATGTGGCGCCGGGCTTCACCCGCGCGGCCCTGACCGACAGCGTCGACGTGGCGATCATCGGCGGCGGCTTCGGCGGCCTGCTGGCCGCGGCGCGGCTGCGCGAGGCCGGGGTGAAGGACATCCGCATCATCGAGAAGGGCGGCGACTTCGGGGGCACCTGGTACTGGAATCGCTATCCCGGCGCCCAGTGCGACATCGAGAGCTATATCTACCTGCCGCTGCTGGAGGAGACCGGCTACCTCCCCAAGGAGAAGTACAGCTTCGCAAACGAGATCCGCGCCCATGCGCGGCGGATCGGCGAGCACTTCGGCCTCTACGACCTGGCCTGTTTCCAGACCGAGATCGAGGAACTGCGCTGGCTGGAGGATGAGGCGCGCTGGCTGGTGACCACCAACCGCGGCGACGCCATGAAGGCCCGCTTCGTCGTGACCTCCTCAGGCCCGCTGAACCGACCGAAACTCCCGGGCATCCCGGGCATCGAGACCTTCAAGGGGCATTCGTTCCACACCAGCCGCTGGGACTACGCCTATACGGGCGGCTCGTCGGAAGGCGACCTCACCAAGCTGGCCGACAAGCGGGTGGCGATCATCGGCACCGGGGCGACGGCGATCCAGTGCGTGCCGCACCTGGGCGCCCACGCCAGGCAGCTCTACGTTTTCCAGCGCACCCCCTCGTCCGTCGACCTGCGCGGCAACAGGCCCACCGACCCAGCCTGGGCCGCGTCGCTGACGCCGGGCTGGCAGAAGCGCCGGATGGAGAACTTCAACACCCTGGTCGCCGGCGGCCACCAGGACGAGGACCTGGTCTCCGACGGCTGGACCGACATCATCCGCAACCTGGGGGCCGGCGTCGCGGCGCGGGCGGCGGCCGGCGGCCTCGACCCGCAGGAGCTGGGCGCCATGATGGAGCTCAGCGACTTCCGCAAGATGAACCAGGTCCGCGCCCGGGTGGACGCCCTGGTCAAGGACCCGGACACCGCCGAGAAGCTGAAGCCCTGGTACCGGCAGTTCTGCAAGCGGCCGACCTTCAACGACGACTACCTGCCGACCTTCAACCGGCCCAACGTCACCCTGGTGGACACCCTGGGCCGCGGCGTCGACCGGGTCACCGAGACCGGCCTGGTGTTCGACGGGGCGGAGTATCCGGTCGACTGCATCATCTTCGCCACCGGCTTCGAGGTGGGCACCGCCTATACCCGCCGCGCCGGGTTCGAAGTCTACGGAACCGGCGGCGCCAAGTTGAGCGACCACTGGGCCAAGGGGATGAAAACCCTGCATGGCTTCTACAGCCACGGCTTCCCCAACTGCTTCCACCTGGGGATCACCCAGAACACGCTCACCCCGAACTTCCCGCACATGCTGGAGGAGCAGGCGAGCCATGTGGCCGAGGTGGTCCGCCAGGCCAACCTGCGCCAGGCCCAGGCCGTGGAGCCAAGCGCGGAGGCGGAGGCCGAGTGGTGCGAGACCATCGTCAAGATGGCGCTCAACAACATCCAATTCCGCCAGGACTGCACGCCCGGCTACTACAACGGCGAGGGCAAGGCCGGCAAAGGGGAGGGCCTGTTCGACAACCTCTACGGCCCGGGCTCGGACGCCTTCTTCGCCCTGGTCCGCGACTGGCGCGCGGCGGGGAACCTGACGGGGCTGGAGCTGCGCTAGCGAGTCTGACAGGCTTGGCCGATGGCCGACCTGATCTTCGCCGACGCCGAACTCGCCGCCCTCTATGACGGGATGAACCCGGGGCGGGACGACGTCGACTTCTACATGCCGATGGTCATGGCGGCCGGCTCCGTGCTCGACGTCGGCTGCGGCACGGGCGCCATGCTGCACGACGCCCGCAAGGCCGGCCACCGCGGGCGGCTTTGCGGACTCGATCCCGCGCCGGGAATGCTGGCCCAGGCGCGGCGGCGAACCGACATCGAATGGGTCCTGGGCGACCTCTCATCGGCCGCCTGGGCCGCCGAGTTCGACCTCGTCGTCATGACCGGCCACGCCTTCCAGGTGTTCGTCGAGGACGAGGAGCTGCGGAGCGCCCTGGCCGCCATCCGAGCGGCCCTGAGCGATCACGGCCGCTTCGCCTTTGAAACCCGCAATCCGCTGGTCCGGGCATGGGAGGCCTGGGACAGTGAGGAACGTCCCGCCGCGGATGGTCCGGACGGGGCCAAGGTGAGGATGTCGCGGCAAGTGACCGCGCCCTTCGACGGCCGGGTGGTGTCGTTCACCCACACCTTCCGGAGCGAGGCCTGGGACCGGCCACGGGTCAGCCACAGCACCTTGCGGTTCCTGGGCAAGGCGGAACTCGACGCCGCCCTCGCCGAGGCCGGCCTGGCGGTCGAGGCCCAATTCGGCGACTGGGACCGCAGCCCGTTCACCGACGCCAGTCCGGAGATCATCACCATCGCTCGCTCCGCCTGACGGCCCCACCGTCTGGCTCAGGGGTCGGTCGTCGTCCGTACGCGGGCCTCGACCGCGCTCAGCCCCGTCGCGACGTCGGGGGCCTGTTCCAGCATGGCGTGGAGCGCCCGCAACTCGCGGGTGTCGATGCGGCGCCTGGCGCTGGGGAGGGTCCATTCGAAGCCGATGCGGCGGCCCAGGGCGCAGGCGCGGGCGGCGATCTGCGGGCGCTGCGCCGCGGGGGTACGGTCCGTCAGGGTGCGGACGACGTCGTTCCAATAGGGCCGCCCGCCGCGGCAGCGCAGGGGGAGGTCCCTGCACTCCCCGGTCCAGAAGCGGCGATACCAGAGCGGCTGGAGCTGGTCCACGAAGGCGGGCGGGGCGTCGGCGGGGCACGGGTGGCCCACATAGGCCTGACCCCAGGCGGGCGGCGCCACGAGGCAGAGGAGCAGCACGCCTGGCAGGCTTCGGATCATCCGCCGTTCGTCCTGGCCATCATTCCGGCGATCTCCTTCAACAGCTTGGCCGCCACTACCGCGGTCAGGTCGGAGATGTCGCAGCGGGGATTGTACTCGACGATGTCGGCCCCCGCGAAAGGCGCCCTCACAAAGCAGAAGAGCCCGACCTTGCGGCCGGGCTCCCTGTCGTTTCGTCGTCTTGGATCGAGATCTTAGAAGTTGATGTCGATCGTCGAACGGCGGTTCAGCGGTTCCTTGACGCCGTCGCCGGTCGGAACGGCGAGTTGGGTCTCACCCTTCCAATCGACTTGCAGCTTGTCTTGGCCGAGGCCCAGACCAACCAGCGCGTCGGCGACGGCCTTGGCGCGGCGTTCCGACAGGCGGGCGTTGTAGGCGTCCGAGCCCGAGGAGTCGGTGTGGCCGACCACGATGACGCGGGTGGCGTTACCGGCCGAGGCGTAGCTCGCGGCTTCCTGGACCACCGTCTGGGCTTCCGGCGTCAGGACGTACTGATCGAACGGGAAGTAGACGATGAACTGCTTGGCCTCATACGCCGGCGGAGGCGGCGGGGGAGGCGGCGGCGGGGGAGGCGGCGGGG
>NZ_JAKFEN010000032.1:0-1654 GCF_036677185.1 Phenylobacterium sp. | reverse complement strand
CCCCTTCCTCACTCACGCACGAACCGGTATCAATGCTCGACGTGCATCGCTCCGCTCGACGCCTTGTAGATGCTGTCGTCGGCCGGGCCGGTCACTTCCAGGGCCGCCGCCGCGCCCTTGCCGACGCGCGACAGGGCATGGTCCACCAGCAGGAACTTGCCCGGGTAGTTGACCTTGAAGTCCACGATGGTCGCGCCGCCGGGGGCCACCAGGGTGGTCTGCACGTCGGTCTTGATCGCCTTGATCGAGCCTTCGCTGTAGACCTTGTCGAAGATCTCGCCGATCACGTGGAACGAAGAGACCTTGTTCGGGCCGCCGACGCCGAAGTACACCCGCACCGTCTCGCCGACCTTGGCCGTCATCTTGTGCTCCTTGGTCAGCGCACCCACCGAGCCGTTGAAGGTGTAGTAGGTGGGCAGTTCGTCCGCGGCGCGGTCGTGGTCGAAGGCCTGGTGGCCCTTGGTGCCGTACGCGTGCGAGGTGTAGTGGTCGCCCTGCATCACGTAGAACTCCTTGTCCACCTTGGGCAGCCCCTCCGGCGGCTCGACCAGGATCATCCCGTACATGCCGGCCGAGATGTGGTGCGGCACCGAGGCGGTGGCGCAGTGGTAGACGTACAGGCCCGGGTTGAGGACCTTGAAGCGAATGGTCGTGGACTCGCCGGGCGCCACCTGCGTGTGCTCGCCGCCGCCGTGCCCGCCGGTCACCGAGTGCAGGTCGATCGAGTGGATCGCCTTGCTGTTGGCCGCGTTGCTCAGCGTCAGTTCGACGGTGTCGCCCTGCTTGACCCGCAGCATCGGGCCCGGCACCTTCTTGCCGAAGGTCCAGTAGGTGAAGGTGGTGCCGTCATCGAGCTTGCCTTCCAGTTCCACCGTCTCGATGTGGTACTTCACCAGCTGGGGCGGCCGCTTGCCGATCGGCTTGGGCACCGCGTTCGGATCCATCGCGATGCTGACCGCGTTGGCGGCGGCCGGCGCGACGGCCTTGGCGTCGGCCACGCTGGCCGCGCCGGCGCCGAGTGCGACGGTCTTCACGGCCCCGGCGGGGACGGCCGCGGCAGCCGCGCCGGCCGGCCCTTCGACTTCCACCACGCCTTCCATGCCGATCTGCTTGTGGCCCGGGATGGAGCAGAAGTAGGTGAACTTGCCGCCCTGGGTCAGCGGCACCGTCACCTTGACCACCGTCTTGCCGCTGAACTTGGCCGAGCTGACCTTCAGCTCGGGGAACACGATGTCGTGTTCGGCGCCTTCGCCGCTGGAGAGGGTGATCTCCAGCGTGTCGCCGACCTTGCCCTTGAGCACCGGGTTGGCGTTGCCCTTCTCGTCGAGGTACACCATCTTGCCGCCCGCCATGCCGGTCTTCAGCGTGATCTTGTGGACCTGGCCGGCCTTGGCCTTGGCGGCCACGGCGGTGGGCGCTGCGGAACCGGCGCTCTTGCCGGTCACGACGGTCGCACCGACCGAGCCGATCAGGGGGGCCGCGGCGAACAGCAGTGCGACGGCGACGGCGGTGGGAGCGAACTTCGGGGCTTTCATCGTGGGACCTTGTTTCCTCTGATTCGCGGGGCTGGCCCCCGCTGGCCGACAGCCTCGTGAGCCGTCGAGAGGAATCTAGGGTTAACCCGAGGTTTTGCATTTGACCCTCGTCAAAAGGT
>NZ_JAKFEN010000031.1:0-1831 GCF_036677185.1 Phenylobacterium sp. | reverse complement strand
GATCCGCTACGCCGCCGGCGAGATTCGCGGCTTTGTCGAGCGCGCCAGCTATATGGCGGATATAGCCGCAAGCGCCCTGGCCGATATCCAGCTGCCGGACAAGCCCGGCTTCACCCGCTTTATTCGCCGCGAACCGCTGGGCGTGGCCTTGGTCATAGCGCCCTGGAACTACCCCTATCTGACCGCCGTCAACGCGGTGATGCCGGCGCTGCTGGCCGGCAACGCGGTGTTGCTCAAGCATTCGGCGCAGACTCCGCTGTGCGCCGAGCGCATGGTCGAGGCCTTCCAGGAGGCCGGTTTGCCGGGCGGGGTGTTTCAGTACCTGCACCTGAGCCATGCGCAAACCGAGCACCTGATCCGCTCGCCGAGCATTAAACATGTGGCCTTTACCGGCTCGGTGGCGGGCGGTTCTCTGGTCGAGCGGGCGGCGGCGGGGCGCTTTATCGGCGTGGGCCTGGAGCTGGGCGGCAAGGACCCGGCCTATGTGCGCGCCGACGCCGACCTGGACTACGCGGTGGCCACCAGTATCGACGGGGCCTTCTTCAACTCCGGGCAGTCCTGTTGCGCTATCGAACGCATCTATGTGCATGAGGCCCTGTATGACGCCTTCGTCGAACAGGCGGTGGCCCTGGTCAAGCAATACCGGCTGGGCCGCTCCGATGCTCCGGAAACCACCCTGGGGCCGCTGGTGAACGCCGCGGCGGCGGATTTCGTCCGTGGGCAGATCCATGACGCCATGGCGCAGGGTGCGACCGCCCATCTGCTGTCGGCCGACTTCGCCCTGGATAAGCCCGGCACGCCCTACCTGGCGCCCCAGGTGCTGACCAATGTGCACCACGGCATGCGGGTGATGGTCGAGGAATCCTTCGGCCCGGTGGTGGGTATCCAGAAGGTCAAGGATGACGAGGAGGCCCTGGCCTTGATGAACGACAGCGAGTTCGGCCTGACCGCCGCCCTCTTCAGCCGCGATGTCGAGGCGGCCCTGGCCCTGGCCGATCGGGTCGAGGCCGGCACTGTGTTTCTCAACCGCTGCGACTACCTCGACCCGGCGCTGGCCTGGACCGGGGTGAAGAACTCCGGACGCGGCTGCAGCCTGTCCCGGGTCGGCTACGAGCAGCTGACCCGGCCAAAATCCTTCCACTTCAAGACCCAGTTGTGAGGCGCGCCATGGATCTGCAGCACTACCGCATAAACTGGAACTACCCGACCGCGATCCGCGTCGGTGCCGGGCGTATTCGCGAGCTGCCCGACGCCTGCCGTCAGCTGGGCATGGGCGCGCCGCTGCTGGTCACCGATCCGGGCTTGGCTGGTCTGTCGATCATCGACCGGGCGCTGCTGCAATGCCGCGACGATGGCCTCAGGGCCGGGCTGTTCCATGGCATCAAGGGCAACCCCACTGGACAGAACGTGCTGGACGGGGTGGCGGCGTTCAAGGCCGGCAGCCATGACGGGGTGATCGCCTTCGGCGGCGGTTCGGCCCTGGATGCCGGCAAGGCCATCGCCCTGATGGTGGGCCAGGACCGGCCGCTGTGGGATTTCGAGGATATCGGCGACAACTGTGATCGCGTCAATGTCGCCGGCATGGCGCCGGTGGTGGCGGTGCCGACCACCGCGGGCACCGGCTCGGAGGTCGGCCGCGCCGCGGTGATCACCGACGAGGCGGCGCAGATCAAGCGCATCATCTTCCACGCCCGGATGCTCCCGGCTTTGGTGATTCTCGACCCCGAGCTGAGCATCGGCCTGCCGGCCAAGCTCACCGCCGCCACCGGCATGGACGCGCTGTCGCACTGCCTGGAAGCCTTCTGCTCGCCGCTGTTCCACCCCATGGCCG
>NZ_JAKFEN010000030.1:0-50022 GCF_036677185.1 Phenylobacterium sp. | reverse complement strand
GCGGTCCTGGCCTGGGCCGCATGCTGTGTCCTGCCGCTGGCGCTCTCCCTGGCCGGCCTCGGCCTTGGCGCGACAGCTTGGATCGCGGGCCAACGGACCTGGCTGACCCTCGCGGCGGCAGCGGCCGTCGGCCTCGGCTGGTGGCTGACCTGGCGGCGCGCACGCGCCTGCTGGAAGGACGGGACCTGCCCGCCGCCATCGCAATTCACCATGGGCCTGTTGAACGCGGCCACGGCGCTGGTTCTGGCGGCGCTCGTCTGGCGGCCCGCGATCGAACCCTGGCTCCTCACCCTGTTGCGGGCGGCGCGAGGATGAGCGCCCTGCCGATCTTGAGCAGGTCGATTCTCACCTGCCCGCAGTGCGGCCATCGGGCGATCGAGTCCATGCCGACCGACGCCTGCCAGTATTTCTACGATTGTCGTGGGTGCGGGGCGGTCCTGAAGCCGAAGGCCGGCGACTGCTGCGTGTTCTGCTCCTACGGCGATGTCGTCTGCCCGCCTGTCCAGGAGGCGGGAAAGACCTGCTGTAGCTGAAACGCCGCGACGTCACGAGGCGTCGGTCATCGCCTCTCCATGGGCCGTTCTCTGGAGCTTCGGCCCTGAGCAGCTCGCGGGCGACCGCAGCCGCTCGAGGGCGACCGACGCGTGGCCGCGTCCAGCCGCGGGCCCTGGTCGAGGCGTCGTTGGACGCTGATGACCATGACCAGACCGTTGAGCACCGCCACGCCGGAGAGCGCGATATAGCCGACGGCGGCGCGCTCGACCCGGTGAACCGGTGAAGAGGTCTCACACTTGAAAGCGCCGCGCCTGCGGCGCGGCGGACCTTGGCGTCGCTAGGCTTCCTCAGAAGGAGAGGGAAGGGGCTCCGCCCCTCGCGCCGGCCAGGGTGAAGCGGCGCCTGCGCCGCCGCGCGGGCGGTGTCCCCGACCTTCCGCGCGGCCACAGCCCGCGCGCCATCCCGATTGCGAGCTTGTGCAGGCCGGGCGATCCCCCTCCGCCCGCTCGCCCTGGCCTCTGCTACCCCCGGTCTCGCCGACGGGCAGGGCCGCAGGCGCGCCTTGCGCCTGCAACCCTGACCCCAAAGGAGGTCGTCATGACCGTCGAAACCGATATCGAAATCGTCTCGGGCGCCGAGATCGAAATCCCGCTCAATAAACTCAAGAAGTCGCCGAGGAACGCGCGCAAGGTCCCCCATGCCCAAGCCGCCATTGAGGCCTTGGCCGCCAGCATCGGCGCCAAGAAGATGCTGCAGAAGCCCGTGGTGGAGCCCGAGCGCGACGCCGAGGGCGGGCTCACCGGCTCCTGGCTGGTCACCATCGGGGAGGGACGGCGGTTGGCGCTTCGCCTCCTGGCGCAGCGCAAGCAGATCAAGAAAACCCATCCGGTGCTCTGCACGGTCGACACCGAGTTCGATCCCCAGGAGATCAGCCTGGACGAAAACGTCACCCGCTCCGCCATGCACCCCGCCGACCAGTTCGAGGCCTTCCGCGATCAGGCCGAGCGCCGAGGCCTCGGCGCCGAAGAGATCGGCGCCCGGTTCGGGGTCTCGGCCCAGATCGTCCGCCAACGCCTGCGGTTGGGCGCGGTCAGTCCCAAGCTGATGGCCGTCTATCGCGAGGACGGCCTGACCCTGGACCAATTGATGGCCTTCGCGGTCAGCGAGGACCACGAGCGCCAGGAGCAGGTCTTCGAGAGCCTGTCCTACAACCGCTCGGCCAACTTCATCCGCCGGGCCATGACCGAGGCCAAGGTCGAAGCCCATGACCGGCGCGCGGTCTTCGTCGGCATCGAAGCCTATGCCGAGGCGGGTGGAGCGATCCTGCGCGACCTCTTCACGGAGGACGGCGGCGGCTGGCTGGAAGATGTCGTGCTGCTGGAACGGCTCGCCCACGAAAAACTCTCGGCGATGGCCCTCGACGTCCGCGACCGCGAAGGCTGGAAGTGGGCGGAAGCCCACCTGGACTATCCCTCAGGCCACGGCCTGGCGCGCGTCTACCCGCACAAGGTCGAACGCACCCCCGAGCAGCAGGGGCTGATCGACGCCATCTGCGCCGAGTATGACGCCCTGACCGAACAATACGCCGACGTCGAAGACCTGCCGCCGGACATCGAGGCGCGGCTGAAGGAGATCGACACGGCCCTGGAGGCCTTGGGCGACGGCTACGCCTATGACCCCGACGAGCTGGCGCGTGGCGGCGTGTTCGTGATCCTGAACCACGACGGGACGCCGCGCGTCGAACGCGGCCTGGTCCGCGCCGAGGACCTGGCCCCCGAGCCCGACCCCGACGCCGTCGAGCCGAGCCAAGACGCGCCCGACCCATCGCCGGGAGACGCCGCCGAGCCCGAACCGCCGGTCGAGGAAGACGCGCCGGAGGACGAACTGGCGCCGCTCTCCGACCGGCTGGTCGCCGAGCTGAGCGCCTACCGGACGGCGAGCCTGCGCGACGCCCTGGCCGAGAACCCAGAGATCGCCCTGCTCGGCGTCGTCCACGCCTTGGCCTTGCGGGTCTTCTATCCAGGCGCCGTGGCCACCTGCCTGGATATCCGCGCCGGCTCGCGGTATCTCGTCCAGGACGCGCCCGGCATCGAGGACGCTCCGGCTTGTCGCCGCATCGACGCGCGGCACGAGGCCTGGGCGCGTCAGCTTCCGGTCGCACCCGAGGCGGTCTGGGCCTTCGTGCTCGGGCTCGACACCGACAGCCGCATGGCGCTGTTCGCCCACTGCGTGGGCTTCACCGCCGACGCCGTCCAGGCCTTCCCGCGCCGCCCGCAAGCCCAGGCCCAGGCCGACGATCTGGCGACGCGGCTGTCGCTGGACATGGCCCGAGACTGGACCGCGACCGCGCGCAGCTACCTCGGCCGCGTCACCAAGGGCCGGGTGCTGGAGGCTGTGTCGGAGGCCGCTGGGGAAGACGCCGCCGCGCGCCTCAAGACCCTGCGCAAGACCGAGATGGTCGAGGCCGCCGAGCCCCTGATCGCCGGGACCGATTGGCTGCCGCCGCTGCTGCGCAGGGCGTCCGCCGTGCCGCCGGACGCCGAAAACTCCGCGCCGGTCGAGGTCGCCGCGTGACGTTGTGAGCGGAAGGACGCGCGCTCTTTCGGGCGCGCGTCCCTCACCTGCGGATCAGCCGCGTGTTCCCGCACGCGGTTGATCCGTGTTCGTCTCCACTGCGAGCTCGGCGTCGCGTTCGGCTTCGCCAAACGGCGCCTGGGCTTGCGGATGCCAGCGGACCTTCGGCGCGCGTTCGACCTGGGCGGCGTCGGGCAGGCGCGCCTCGTGTTCGGCCAGATGGACGAGCAAGGCGTTGAGGCCCTGACCGAGGGCCCAGGCCCAGCGGGGGTGGTCGGGCGCAGCGGCGCGGTTGATCGCCTCGCAGAGTTCGAAGTGCAGGATCGTATAGCCGCCGTCCGCGTCGTGGCGGGCGAGGGCGGCGAGGCCGGGCGCGCGGATGAAGCGGCCGTCGTGGTGCGACACGGCGAAAAACGGCACGCCGTCGATGATGATGGGGTCCTGCATGAGCGCCTCCGTCTTGGAACATAAGCAGAACTTTGGCGTCCTGGGGAGTCCCGAAATCCGTGGCGGCCGACACATGGGCGACCTTGTCCACAGCTTCCGAAGAGGTCGCGAAAGCGGCTTGAAAGGCACGAGGGCCTGCGCCGCCGCGGAGCCATCGTCTTGCTGAAGGCGTCGAGGCGGCCAGGGCGCGCGGCCGTCGTCGCGCGGATCGGCCCAGGCGGTCTCTCGTGGCGTGATCTGGCCGATGGGTGCGGGCTGAGGCCCCGATCGCCCTCCGCAACGGCGGCGGGCGGCTTCTTTCCCCTGCCGCGCTTCGCGCGCCATTCCTCGCGAGGCAAACAAGCCGCCCGCCGCCGTCCTTCACTGACGCTGCGGGCCGTGCCGGCTGCGGGGTCGCTCGCCCCTCGGCCTGGGGATCGCCATCGAGGCCGCGATGGTCGCGGACCGATGACAACAGGAGACTTCCCCATGGCCACCATCGGCACCTTCAGCAAGCAAGCCGACGGCTCCTACAGCGGCGCCATCAAGACCCTCACCCTCAACGTCAAGCAGGCCCAACTCCGCGCCTCGGAGAAGGAAAACGACAAGGCCCCGGACTACCGCATCTTCGCCGGCGCGACCGAGTTCGGGGCCGCCTGGAAGAAGACGTCCCGCGAAAACCGCGACTACCTCTCCGTCAAGCTGGACGACCCCAGCTTCCCCGCGCCGATCTACGCCTCCCTGGTCGACGCCGACGAAGGCTACGCCCTGATCTGGTCGCGCAGCCGCGCCGCCGACTGACGCCCCGCCGCCGCCCCGCCGCGCGGGGCGGCGGTCCTTCCTCACAATTCGAACGCTCAAGGAGGCCGCCATGTCGCGCCCCGACCCCAAAACACGTCCCGACCTCTACGCCCGTGTCACCAACGCCATCATCGCCGATCTCGAACGTGGCGTGCGCACCTGGACCAAGCCCTGGTCCGCCGAACACCTCGCCGGCCGCGTCAGCCGGCCGCTCCGTCACAACGGCCAGCCCTACAGCGGCGTCAACGTCATCCTGCTCTGGTCGGAGGCCGTAGCCCGCGGCTTGTCCGCCCCGATCTGGATGACCTTCCGCCAGGCGCTGGAGCTCGGCGCCCATGTCCGCAAGGGCGAGACGGGCTCCACGGTGGTCTACGCCAACCGGCTGAAGCGCACCGAGACCGACGGCGAGGGCCACGACGTCGAGCGCGAGATCCCGTTCCTGAAGGCCTACACGGTGTTCAACGTCGAGCAGATCGACGGCCTGCCTGAGCCTTTCCACGCCCTCGCCGCGCCCAAGCTCGATCCCCTCCAGCCGATCGCCCACGCCGAGGCCTTCTTCGCCGCCACCGGCGCCGACATCCGCCACGGCGGCGACGGCGCCTATTACGCTCTGCACGCCGACCACGTGCAGTCGCCGCCCTTCGAGAGCTTCATCGATCCGGAGAGCTACTACGCGACGCTGGCGCACGAATGCACCCATTGGACGGGCCATCCCACGCGCCTCGACCGCGACTTCGGCCGCAAGCGTTGGGGCGACGAGGGCTATGCCCGCGAGGAGCTGGTGGCGGAGCTGGGCGCGGCCTTCCTTTGCGCCGATCTCGGCTTGGAGCTGACCCCCCGCGAGGACCACGCGGCCTATCTCGACCACTGGCTGGGCGTCCTGAAGGGCGACAAGCGCTTCATCTTCACCGCCGCGGCGCACGCCCAGCGCGCGGCCGACTTCCTGCAGGGCTTGCAGCCGACGGGAAGCCAGCCCTAGCCTGGCCGGTCCGCGCCGTACGGCGGCGCGGACCGGCTCTGCTCGGTCGGGTGGCGAAACAGCCAGCGTCGGTCTTCGCCATCCACCGGCTGATTCGCGCTCCGACAGGCTGTCCGGGTTCGCGCCGCAGATCGCCGCGGCGACCAGCAGAAACCCAGGAGCCCGCAGATGACCGACATCTCTCCCGCCATGCCGCCGCGCATGCTTCGCACCCCAGAAGCCGCCCGTTTCCTCGGCCTCTCGGGCCGGACCCTCGAAAAGCATCGCACCTACGGAACCGGCCCCAGCTACAAGAAGATCGGCGGCCGCGTGGTCTATGCCGTGGGCGACCTGCAGACCTGGGCCGACCGGGGCGCGCGCACCTCGACCAGCGAACCGGGGGTGGGCGTCGTCCATCCGGCGCGCCGGCCGCGCGAGGCCGGCACCTGGAACCGCGGCTGAGCGCCATGTCGCCGACAGCCGGGGAACGCCCGTCGCACCTGACTTATGTCGATCTGGTCTGGGTCGAGGCGCGGATCCAGCACTGGATCCGTTTCGGTCAGATCGCCGCCGACCAGGTCCTCGACCGGCGGCGGCGGCGGGTCGGCTTCGCGCCGGGGTCCGTCTTCGCCTTCGTCCGCTGGATCGTCAATGAGATCGGGACCGGCGCCTCCCGGCTCGACGTCCTGCGCGCCGTCGGGCCGGGCTGGCCCTGTTCGACCGTGCCTGGCGTGGTTTCCGGCGGTGACTCACTGCTGCGGGTCGCCGGCTGGCCGCGCGTGCGCCAGGCGCTGGCGGCCATAGACGCGGTGGAGGCGCTGGGCCTCGATCCCGCCCTCGCCGCGCCGGACCACTGGCGCCATGTCCACAATCGTCTCAGCGGTCGCAGCCATGCGTGGGCCTATACCCTGGCGCGCCATCGCGCCTGGCGGCTGCGGCGGGCGCTCGACGCATGACCCGCCGCCCCATCATCGCAGCGTTCGGCCTCCTGGGCCTGGTCGCGCTCGGCGCGCCCCGCCTCATGGGCGGTCCGCCCAGCCTGATCTGGAACACCACGGCCAGTGCGCCCGAAGGTCTCTATCGGCTGCGCCCATCGCAGGCGCTCCACGCCGGCGACCTCGTCGCGGTCCGGCCGCCCGAGCCTCTCGCCGCCTGGCTCGCCCAGCGCAACGCCCTGCCGCCAGGCGTGTTGCTCATCAAGCGTGTCGCGGCGCTCGCGCCCAGCATGGTCTGCCGGCGCGAGGCGCAGGTCACCATCGACGGCGCGCTTGCGGCCCGCGCCAGCCTCGCCGACCGGCAGGGCCGCCCGCTGCCGAGCTGGCGCGGATGCCGACGGCTTGGCCAAGGTGATGTCTTCCTCCTCAACACCGCCGCCGGATCGCTCGACGGACGCTATTTCGGCCCGCTGAAGCGCGACGCGGTCGTGGGCCGCGTGACGCCGCTCTGGCTCTCGAAGGTCTCGGCTGATGGCGCCTGACCTTCACTTCGACCCTGCGCCTTTGTTCGACCGAACTAGGGATGGCCGCGCCTTCGTTCCGACCAAGCTCCGCAGGGCCGGCGCGCGGAGCGGCGGTCCAGGGCGGTCGGCAGGCCAGCGCGTCAGCGCCTTGCTCTGGAGGGCCGTGAGCCCGCCGGCAGGCTGGCGTTGGCTCGGGATGGTTATCCTGACCAGCGCCCTCACCGCGGCCGGCGACCTCGCACGCGCGCAAACAGCTCCAGCCGACCGCGGTGAACTGGTGGCGGAAGCCGCCGCCAGGTTCGCCTTGCCCCCGCGGTGGATCACGGCGGTCATGCGCGCCGAGAGCGGGTTGGATGCGGCGGCCGTGTCGTCCGCCGGGGCCATGGGTCTCATGCAGGTCATGCCGAAGACCTATGCGGAGCTGCGGCTTCGCTACGGGTTGGGCGCCGACCCGTTCCATCCCCGCGACAACATCCTGGCCGGCGCGGCCTACCTGCGGGAGATGTACGACCGCTTCGGCGCGCCGGGGTTCCTCGCCGCCTACAACGCCGGCCCCAAACGCTATGCCCAGCATCTCGACCACGGCCGGCCGCTGCCCCTGGAGACCCGCCGATATGTGGCCGCCCTGGCGCCGGCCATCACTGAGGTCGTCGGGCCCATCGCCGCCGCGCCGCCGTCGGCGCGCCCAACCCCGCCCTCGGTGTTCGTGCGCTTGGACCCCGCGCGGGACCCGGGGGTCGGGGCGCCATCGCTCTTCGTCACGCTCACCGCTCGGGAGATGAGGCCATGAGCCTTTGCGAATCCGGAGGCTCGCCGTCGCACGCCATCGCGCGATCGGCGGCGAGCGGGCAGGTCTCTCTCCAAGCGAGGGTGCGATGGCAAGATAAAAGCCGCGATGTGCGGCGATGGTCGGGGGTGAAGAAGTCAAGAAATAACAATCATCTGTCGCGATGTGCGAAAGCAGCGTCCAGGCTGCGGACGCGCTGGAACGCCCGTGCGCCTTGGGATCGCCGCACCTCGCGCCAGGCGCGCCGGTCATGACCCAGGACGAGTTCGAGCTTCGGCCCGGGCGGATCCGCAGCCGGGGCGCGGGCGGGCCGAAGTCCTTCGTCGGCGAGGCCCTGGCCGCCGCCCAGCGCGCGGGCGGATTGCACGGGAGCGCGCCGAGCCGCAAGAGCGTGTTCGGCCGAGGCCGCGCCTCGGGCCTGGCCGCCAGCCGCGGGCTCGGCGCCCGCGCCCGGCAGGTGGTGATCAAGGCCCGGGTGGTGCGGCAGACGAAGGGCCGCGCGCCGCTGTCGCTGCACCTGAAATATCTGCAGCGGGAGGGCGTGACCCTGGACGGCGAGCGCGGCCAGATGTTCGCCGCCGAGCGGGACATGGCCGACGCCGCGGCGTTCGCCGAGACGACCGCCGATGACCGCCATCATTTCCGGTTTATCGTCTCGCCCGAGGACGCCGAACAGCTTTCCGATCTGCGGGCCTTCACCCGCGACCTGATGCGTCAGGCCGAGCGCGACCTGGGGACACGCCTGGACTGGGTGGCGGTCGACCACTGGAACACCGGCCAGCCGCATGTGCACGTCATCGTCCGGGGGCGCGACGAGGCCGGGGCCGACCTGGTGATCTCTCGCGACTACATCGCCGAGGGCCTGCGGGCCCGGGCCCGCGAGCTGGCGACCCTTGAGCTTGGTCCGCGCAGCGACCTGGAGATTCGCCGCCGGCTCGACCAGCAGGTGAAGGCTGATCGCTGGACCGATCTCGACCGTCGCTCGGCGCGGTTGGCCCGCGACCCTGACGGTCTGATCGACATGCGTCCCCCGGCGAGAGACCGGCCCACCGCAGACCATGTCCCGCGGCAAGCCCGCCTGCGCCGACTGGAGCGGATGGGGCTGGCCCAAGAGGTCCGGCCCGGTCGCTGGCGGCTGGCGCCCGACGCCGAGCCGGTCCTGCGCGCGCTCGGCCAGCGCGGCGACGTCATCGCGCGCATGCACCGCGCGCTCACCGGCCAGGGGATCGCCGCCGACGCCACGCGCTTCGTGGTCGACGGCGAACAGCCCGTGGTCGGCCGCTTGGTGGGGCGGGGCCTCGACGACGAACTCAAGGCCAGCGCCTACGCCGTGGTCGATGGCGCCGACGGGCGAACCCATCACGTCCGTCTGCAAGACCTGGCCGACGCCTCGGATGCGCCGCTGGGCGCCGTCGTCGAGGTCCGCGCGGTGGGCGATCGCGGCCGACGGATCCTGGCGGTGCGTTCGGACCTCGCCCTCGAGGAGCAGACAAGCGCGCCGGGCGCCACTTGGCTTGATCGCCAGCTGGTCGGCCGCGCGCCCGTGGAGACCGGTCAGGGCGGGTTCGGGGCCGAGGTCGAGCAGGCCATGGCCAAGCGCACCGAGCACCTGATCGGCGAGGGGCTGGCCCGGCGCGTGGGCCAGCGGGTGAGCTTCGCCAGCGGCCTGCTCGAGACCTTGCGGGCGCGGGAGCTCGCGGAGGCCATATCGCGGGTCGTGGCCGAAACGGGCCTCGATCCTGTACGCCCGGGGGAGGGCGACACCGTCTCCGGCCTCTACCGGCGGCGGCTGGACCTGGCCTCGGGACGGTTCGCGGTGATCGAGGGGAGCCTCGGATTTGCGCTCGTCCCCTGGCGCGCCGACCTCGAGCGACAGCGCGGGCGTCAGGTGGAGGGGCTCATGACGCCCAACGGCGGTGTGGATTGGACCCCGGGTCGCCAGCGCGGCCCCGAGCGATGAGGAGACCGTCATGTCCGGCACCAAGGTGATGTGGGGGCAGCTCGGGGTGGTCTTCGCCCTGGTGCTGGCGGCGGTCTGGGCCGCCACCCAGTGGACCGCGTTCCGGCTCGGGTTCCAGCCGCAACTCGGCGCGCCCTGGCTGGTGATCGAGGGATGGCCGATCTATCCGCCGCCGGCCTTCTTCTGGTGGTGGTTCGCCTTCGACGCCTATGCGCCGGAAATCTTCCTGGAGGGCGCGGCCGTCGCCGTCTCCGGGGCGATGATCGCGATCCTCGTGGCCTTGGCGATGTCGATCTGGCGGGCCCGGGAGGCGCGCAACGTCACCACCTACGGATCGGCCCGTTGGGCGAGGCCCCGGGAGGTGCGCCGGGCGGGCCTGATGGGCGACCGCGGCGTGATGCTCGGCGAATTCCGCGGCGACTATCTGCGCCACGACGGCCCGGAGCACGTCCTGTGCTTCGCGCCGACCCGAAGCGGCAAGGGCGTCGGCCTGGTGGTCCCGAGCCTGCTCACCTGGCCGGGCTCGGTGATCGTCCACGACATCAAGGGCGAGAACTGGACCCTGACCTCGGCCTGCCGCGCCCGCGTCGGCCGGGTGCTGTTGTTCGATCCCACCAACCCGGAAAGCGCGGCCTACAATCCGCTGCTGGAGGTCCGCCGCGGCGAGCGGGAGGTGCGCGACGTCCAGAACATCGCCGACATCCTGGTGGATCCGGAGGGCGCGCTCGAGCGGCGCTCGCACTGGGAGAAGACCAGCCATTCCCTGCTGGTGGGGGCGATCCTCCACGTCCTCTATGCCGGTCAGGACAAGACCTTGGCCGGTGTGGCGGCCTTCCTCTCCGATCCCGGGCGGCCGATAGAGCGGAGCCTGCGCGCGATGCTGACCACCCCGCACCTGGGCGATCGGCCCCACCCGGTCGTGGCTTCGGCCGCCCGGGAGCTGCTGAACAAGAGCGAGAACGAGCGCTCCGGCGTGCTCTCCACGGCCATGTCCTTCCTCGGTCTCTACCGCGATCCTGTGGTGGCCCAGGTGACCCGGCGCTGCGATTGGCGGATCAGCGACCTGGTGGAGGGCGCGGCGCCCGCCAGCCTCTACCTGGTGGTGCCGCCGTCCGACATCAGCCGGACCAAGCCGCTCGTGCGGCTGCTGCTCAATCAGATCGGCCGGCGGCTGACCGAGGACCTGGGCGCACGGGCCAAGCGTCACCGGCTGTTGCTGATGCTCGACGAGTTCCCGGCGCTGGGCCGCCTCGATTTCTTCGAGAGCGCGCTGGCCTTCATGGCCGGCTACGGGCTGAAGGCGGTGTTGATCGCCCAGTCGCTCAACCAGATCGAGAAGGCCTACGGCCCCAACAACGCCATCCTCGACAACTGCCACGTCCGGGTCTGTTTCGCGACCAACGACGAGCGCACCGCCAAACGGGTCTCCGACGCGCTCGGCACCGCCACCGAACTGCGGGCGATGAAGAACTATGCGGGCCATCGCCTGTCGCCCTGGCTGGGCCATCTGATGGTCTCGCGCCAGGAGACGGCCCGACCGCTGCTGACGCCCGGCGAGGTGATGCAGCTTCCGGCCGGGGAGGAACTGGTGCTGCTCTCCGGAACTCCGCCGATCCGGGCGCGGAAGGTCCGCTACTTCAAGGACCCGCGTCTGCAAGCGCGGGTCGGCGCCGCCGCTGGTTCGGCCCCCGGCCCGTCGCCCCCCGACGACTGGTCTGGCCGGCCGCCGCTCGAACCTGCGCGCGAGACGGAGCATTTCGGTTCGGGGCCGAGCGGGGAGGGCGGCCTGCGTCGGGAGCCTGAACCCCTGTTGGAGGACGTGGTCGAGCCGGCGGCGTCCGCCCAGCGGGAGTTCGACTTCCTGGACGAGCCGGAGACCGGCGACGAGGACCAGGGGGCGCGCGAACTCCAGCGGCGCTTTCGCGGCGTGGCCCGACAGGCGGCGCTCGATCCCGACGACGGAGTCGAGCTGTGAGCGCGAAATCGAGGCTGTCGGTCTATCTCGAGCCGAAGCTGCTTCGAGAGCTCGAGGCCTTCGCCGATCAGCGCGGCAAGTCCAAGTCCTTGGTCGCGGAAGCTGCGATCGCGTCCTTCCTGGCGCCGGACGCCGCCGAGCGACAGGAGGCGGCGATCACACGGCGGCTGGACCAGCACACGCGCACCGTCGAGCGCCTGCAGCGCAACCTCGGCATCTCGATCGAGATGTTGGCCCTGTTCGTCCGGTTTTGGCTGACCACGACACCGCAGATCCCCGACGCCCAGCAAGCCGCGGCGCGCGCCAAGGGGCAGGAACGCTACGACGGGTTTGTCAGTGCGTTGGGCCGGAGGCTGGCGAAGGGCGCGAGCTTCATGCGGGAGATTTCTGAAAATCTCCCATGACCGCTGTGGGCTCCTAGCGACGTTCGGAAGGTCTGCTGTGCGGCAGAGCGCCTAGCGCGGCCCTCAACGTGAAGTCCTGACTCGAAGGCGAAGCTCAGAAGGTCCGCTCCTCGCACAACGTCATCGGGAATTGTCGGCCATGGCCCCATGCCGCGAGTGTGGATGGACGTCCCCGTTACGGCAACGCTCGGTCGGCCACGCCAAAGGCGCAGTCGACGGCATAATCGTGTGGGAGTATGGCGGACGCCGCGTCATCTTTGATTACTGCGCTCTGCTTAAGAGTTGATCCACGGCGGTTTCTAGTGTCCGCTCGAGAACGTTCGCGTCAGAGCATCGATAAGGCGAGGAGACCGGCCTGACCCAGTTCGAGTTCGCCTCGGTCTTCGCATCGATCCTATACGGTCTGGGCATCGCCCATCTGTTCACGAACGCGATTCAGCAATTCTATCGAAAGCGCCTCGAATTTCTGCAGATCGCCTACGCCGTGCTGACGTTCCAGGTTATGCTGGTGTCGTGGTGGGGCTTGTTCATCTTCAGCGACGTCGAGACGTGGACGTTCGAACAGTTCTTCGTTCTGGTGGCGCAGAGCGTGGCCTTTTTCGGCATGTGCGTCGCGTTGTTTCCGCCGGTCGACGACGCCGACAACACGTTCGAGTCGCACCGGCGTCCGTTCTTGCTGCTCCTGACCTTGTCGGCCGTGTTGGACGCGGTTCAAGCCGCTCAGTTTGGCAAGCTGTTCTCGCCCTTCCTTTACCCGCTCTTCATCGTGCAACTGCCCGCGTTGGCGCTGCTCGCCATGTGGATTAGGAGCCACAGGTTTCAGATCGTCGTCGCGGTGTACCTGTCGCTCGCGGTGGCCTTCTGGGCCTTCCTCGGACGGCACGTCGTCGGCTGATTTTGATCGAGGCGACACGGGAGCGCTGCGACATCCTGCGCAAGCCAACGTCGTCTATCTGGAGGAGATCCGCAACGCCAGCCTCTACGATGCGATCTGGCAGGCCTTCGCAGTGCTGCTCCCGGTCCGCACCGTCGGGGTGATGGGCGAGCGGAGTGGCCGCTCCGTTCCAGGTCGTATGGTGCTGTCGGCCAGGGGCGCAATGCGCCGCAGTTCGGTGCGTCGGATCATCCGGGGCGTCTGAGAGATCGAAACGTGTCGGCTTTTCGATTTGGCGGTCATGTGGAGACGCCATCTTCACTACCCAAAATCGGGCGCGGCTGGAGGCCACGAGAGTTGTGATGGGGACGAGGTGTTTCCCGCGTCGGGGCGTTGGCTCGTCGCAATGCCCAGGAGCTCCCCGAGGCCGGGCCGGGCGATCATCCTTGGTAGATGCTGAGGAGCACGAAAAGTTGAGGTCGAAAACTCCCCTTAAAAAATCAAGAAGCCGACGCTTTGAAAGCGTCGTTACCGGCAATTGTACGATCGTGCGGCGATTTGATTTAACAATCAGGGAGTTAAGGGGTCGATTGACCATCGAGTGGGCGAGGTTGGCCTGCCGAAGACGCACGGCTATATCAGGCGCTCTGTGCGGGCGTGGCGGAATTGGTACACGCACTCGGTTTAGGTCCGAACGCTTTACGGCGGGGGAGTTCGAGTCCCTCCGTCCGCACCAGGCTCGGCGACGCCGAACGGCGGCGCCAGGTCGCGTCGAGCGGCGCGGCCCGACGAAGAGAACATGAGCGGTGGTCCGGAAGCACGTCTGAACGGACGGTCATCTGCCCAGCAGCGGACGTTGCGAACTTCCGGCGGGGATGGGACGCAGAACTTTGGCTCTCTCAGCGAGCAGCCGCCTGCAATAGCGCCGCTGTGAGTTCCTCCGGCCGGTCGAGCATGATGTCATGGCCGCAGGCGATCTCCCGCGTCGACCAGCCTCGCGCCTTGGCGCTCTCGTAGAAGCCGGAGAACGGCGTCCCTTCCCAGCCCGCCGCATAGATGTAGTGGATCGACCCTACAGTGGGAGCGCTGTGGTCCAGGTGCAGCTTCTGCTGGAAGCTGGCCAGTGGCTGATCGGTGCATTGGGCGTCGACCCAGGCCCGGTCAGCGGCATTGACGTTGAACACCGCCGCCGGGATCGGCGGCACGCGCCAGCCGTCGCCGAGCGCCGCGGCGGCCTCCAACTGGGCCTGGCGATGTTCCGCCGGCAGGGTGTCGTGCAGGGACTGACCGTTCTCCAGCACGAAGGCGTCCAGGTAGACCAGCGCCGCGATCTTCTCGCTCATCCGATCCGCGACACCGCTGATCACGCAGCCCCCATAGGAGTGACCCACCAAGACAACGTCCGTCAGTTCCTCCCAGCGCATCAGGTTGGCGACATCGTCGATGTGCGTATGAAGGCCGACATCCCGCGACAGCAGGTGACGCCGCTCGCACAAGCCGGTCAGAGTCGGGGTGAAGACGGCGTGTCCCTGGGCGGTCAGCGCATCGCGCACCCGCTTCCAGCACCAGCTGCCGTGCCATGCTCCCGTGACCAATACGAAAGTCGCCATTCGCCAGCTCCCCCCACCGGGCCGACAGGCTAACACGGGTATGCCGCATGCCGCCAAGCTTGTTGGCGGCGATCTACCGGAAACACAGCTCATCTCGGACATTGAGCAGATCCGCAATTGGGCGATTGAAGGGCGGTGTAAACGAATGCGGCTTGACGGTCCCAGCCCGCCCTCACAGCGTCGCTTCAGGCGCAGCGAACGGGGTAGGGCCCCGTCCTGCGCTGGGGGATCGATCTTGCGGAAGGGAACCATTTCAAGCGGACTAAGGGCCGTCTGCGTCGCCCTCGCGGCGGTCCTGCTTGCTGGCGGTGGCGCGCTCGCGCAAGCTCCGGCCCGCGGCGCCAACGCGCACTACGCCTTCGTCTGGACCAGCGCGACCGGCCACGACGGCGAGGGGCGACCGGGCGTCGATTTCTTGGCTGTGATCGATGCCGACCCGGCGTCGCCCGCCTATGGGCGGCTGGTCACCGCCGTTGCGACGGACCAGGTCTCGATGAACGCCCACCACACCGAGTACGTCATGCCGGAAGGCGGCATGCTGTTCGCGAACGATCACAACGCCGGCCGATCCTTCCTGTTCGACCTCCGCATTCCGGAGCAGCCGAAGGTGGCGATGAGCTTTCGTGACGTCGCGGGGTTCTCTTCGCCCCACTCCTTCGCCCGGTTGCCCAACGGCAACGTCCTGGCGACATTCATGCACAGCGAAAGCCACGGCGCGGGCCACTCAGCCGATGGCCACCGCGTGGGCGGGTTGGTGGAACTGGGGGTCGATGGAACGCTTGTCCGGGCGGCGAGCGCCAAGGATCCGGCATTCCCGCACGCGGTCCTGATGCAATACGGCCTGGCCGTTCTGCCGGCGATCGACCGGGTGGTGTCGACCAACTCGTCCATGCGTTCGGTCGATCGCGACGGATCGACGTATCAGGTCTGGCGCCTGTCGGACCTGAAGCTTCTGTCGACACATCAATTCGATCCCGGGCCCCAGCTGGTCGGCCACACCGATCCGGAGGAGCCGCGGGTGGCGCCGGACGGCTCGGTCCTGGTCCAGACGCTGAGCTGCGGACTTCAGCGCATCACCGGCCTCGACACCGATCGCCCCCAAGCCAAGCTGGTGCATCAGTTTCCCGGAGGCGGCTGCGGCGTCCCGACGATCGTCGACAACTACCTGATCCAATCCGTTCCGAACATTCATGGGGTGGTCGTGCTGGACATCCGTCGCCCTGACCGGCCGGTCGAGGTCTCCCGCTTGAGCGTCAGCGACACGCTCAATGCGCACTGGACGGGCTGGGATGCCCGCACGGGCAGGCTGGCGCTCACTGGCTACCCGCCCGGCGACACGCGATTCTACCTGCTGAAGCTGGATCGTGAAACGGGACAGGTCGCGCTCGACCAAGCGTTCAAGGACAAGTCGGGAAAGCTGGGCTTCTCCTTCGAGCCGCGTTCGTGGCCACACGGATGGACAGGGGCGGCGGTCCCGCACGGGGTCGTCTTCTCGCGCTAACGTCCGCGCGCCGCCTGAGCCTGGCGCGGCGATTCGTCTTCTCGGCGCGGCGATGGCTGCTTGCGAAAAGCTGGAGCGAGCGGGGGATCATCGCTCTGAACCGTAGGCATTCGAACCGGGGCCTGAGCTATTCCGCGCCACGGTGAGGTTGCCCGAGGAAGCAGGCTCTAGGAGACGCGGAGCCGAATTTGGTCGCCGCCTCGGCGCTTTGGCTTGGCTGTAAGACGGCCTCCATGACTGCTAGTCGGTGGTCTGCGAGCCGCGCCGCTACTTCGCCCTGCGCACGGCGATCCCCGTCACTTCGAACCGGGCGTTCCCCAGCAGTTGATTCACGCCCAGGTAGGCGCGGGCGGGCATCGGGCCTTTGAAGTAGGTCCGATAGACGGCGTTGAAGGCCTCGTAGTCGGCGAGGTTGCTGGAGAAGACTTGCACCGACACCAGCTCGTCCATGGTAAGGCCTGCGGCCTCCACTAAGCCCTTGAAGTTGTCCATCACGCGTCGTGCGGACTCGGTCGGGGTGGCGCCGCCCCTATCGGTTATCCCTGCGACGTAGACCGTCTCCCCGGCCTTCACGGCCGCGCTGTAGGGAGCAGGGCTCCCATCCTGCAGGGGTGAGGCCGGGAAGTGGGTCACGGCCGTGTCGCCCGCCGAGGCGGCCAACGGCGCGAGCGTCAGACCCGCGGCTAGGATGATGGCTCTCAGCGTCATGGATGGTCCCCCGAGGATCGACGACAGCGCGCGGCATACTGTCCAGTTCAGGCTGCAAATGCGAGGCCTGGTCACTGAAATAACGCCACTCGATGAAGGTCCGCAACTGATGCTGCGGACGGCTCTCCACCACCCGCGGGAGCGTCAGCTACGACTTGGCGCGCAACGGCGCCGGCCAAGGCTTCTCCGCCTGTCCTATCTGGCGACATCATAGAAGCGAACGATCCGCGACGCCTGATAGCCGGCGATGAGCAGCAAGACCGCGGCCTCGACCCATTCGCGCGGGCTCAACAGGCCCACAACGCAAAGCAGCGCAAGGCAAGTCTGAGCGATCGGATATTCGAGCCCAAGCGAGGCGAAATAGGCCGAACCCTTCGCCTAGGTATCGAACAGGTCGGTCGCCAACCATGCGAGCAGCATCCCGAAGAACCAGCGCCTTCGGGCCATGAAATACTCTTTGAAGCCTCGGAATGGCGCGATGTCGCTGGGGAAGAACACCGCGCAGATCAGATAGATCTGGAAGGCATTGGCGAGCACAAAGGCGTAGAGCGGGAACGACCAGGTGGTGATCAACCGTAGCCGGAATTCCCACCACCACCAGAACACGGCGTTGACGAACATGTAGGCGACCCAGCCCAGGTGCATGCACCCACCAGATGCGCATGCGGCCGGGATGTTCGATTAGTCGGGCAACGCCCTGCATCAGGTGAGTAAGTGCGAGCCCGATCACGACTCCCGTCAGGACAACAACGTATTCGAACATGCCCAGATGGTCTCCTCCCTACGGGCGTCCCGGAGCGGGCCTTCAGCGGCACGCCGAGCTTGAATGTTAGGATGTCGAGTGCTGGCGCTTCTAGGCCTGCACCTGCGGATGACGATTGTGCCAGTCCGTCGCCTGTTCGTAGGCATAGGCCAGCCGACACAGCAGGGCCTCGCCGAGGCGGCGGCCCGTGAACTGGATACTGTAGGGCAGGCCGTCCGCCGAGACTCCGCATGGTAGGCAGATGGCGGGCACGCCGGCGAGGTCCATCGGCATGGTGAACTCGGCGCTGCGCGGCTGGGCCTCGCCCCACGCCTGGTGGTAGGCCGGCAGCGGGCCGGTCTGAAGCGCGTGGGTGATCGGCCAGGCCGGGTCGCCGCCCGCAGGTCCGGCCATGGCATCCACCGTGTCAAGCAGGGCGTCCAGTTGGGCGGTGATCTCGGCGCGCCGGCGACGCGCCGCGGTCAGCGCTTGCGGGCTGACCAAGGCGCCCATGGCCGGGAACTCGCGAAGATAGGGTCCGTACTCGGCCGCGCGGGACGGGTAGGTCGCGGCATGGGCGGCCGCGATTTCCGCGCCGCAGATCGCCGCCCAGGTCGGCACGAGGTCAGAGAGGTCGGGCATGCGCACCGGCGTGATCACCGCGCCCTGGCGTTCCAGCACTTTCAGCGCCGCCTCGATGGCCCGGGCCGGTCCTGCGTCGGTGCGAGCCAGCGCGTAATCGCGATCCACCCCGATCCGCAGGCCCCGGACGCCCCCGCCGAGCACCTTCACGGCCTCTGCGGGCGGGGCGGGGTGTGGCGAAGGACCGACGGAAGAGCAGCAAGGTCTTGCCCTCAGGACAGGTGTAAAGATCGCGCTCCGGGTCGAAGGCGAAGTCCGATCTGGAGAAGGTCCCGTCGGTGCGCTGGGACTTGTCGAAGACCGGGATGTGCGGGGAGATCTGACGCTGGTGGACCAGCCAGGCGAGGTTTGCGGCCGAGCCGTAGGCGCTGTCGGCGGCGAGGTGGTCGGGCTTGAGCCCGAAGCGCTCGGCGGTGCGATCGAGCATGGTGCGCGAGGCGCCGACCTCGGCCTGGCGGATGGCGCGGGTGGCCTCCACATCGACGATGACGGCGTGCTCGGTGTCGATCGGGTAGTTTGCGGCGTAGGCGAAGAAGGCGTGGTCCTTGTGGGCGCCGGTCCACTGGGCGGCTGGATCGGACGGCGAGATGAACTTCGGCGTGGTCTCGCTGGCCGCACCGAAGGCGGCGTCGTCCAGCCGCTCCAGATACTCCCGGACCGCGACGCGGGGGTCTTCCGGCGGCCGCCAATCTGAACCCGGAACCGACCGCTGCTTGTTAGCGTCGGCGGCGATCAGGCTGGCGTCGACAGCGAAGCCCTCGCCGCCCACCAGGCCCTCGGCCAGGCAGCGCTCGACCACGCTCTCGAACAGCCGCCGCAGGATGTCGCTCCGGCGGAAGCGGCCATGGCGGTTGCGCGAGAACGTCGAATGATCCGGGACCTTGCCGTCCAGCCCAAGCCGGCAGAACCAGCGATAGGCGAGGTTTAGATGCACCTCCTCACACAGCCGCCGCTCGGAGCGGATGCCCATGGCGTAGCCCACGATCAGCATCCGCATCATCAGCTCAGGATCGATCGAGGGGCGGCCGATCGAACAGTAGAAGGGGGGGAGCTGCTCACGCACCGGCTCCAGGTCCAGGAACCGATCGATCCGCCGCAGCAGGTGGTCTGCCGGCACGTGATCATCGAGGCGGAAATCGTAGAACAACTGCGGCGGAGCGTCTTGCCTCCCCATCATCGCCATGGCCTCCCAAAGCCAACAACGACAAGGGAATCACGCCACCAGGCGCCGATCAATAGCCGACTAAATCAACAGTATCGGCGCAGAGCTGAAGGCCTCAATTTGGGTCGAAGTCTCAAGGATTCAGGGAGGCGCCCAATAGCCCCCACCTGGCCCGGTCCGCCGGATACAAGTCATTGGCCGCTAAGCTACTACGACACCCCAAGCACCCTTGAGTCTGGGATCTTCCGTCGCTCACTAGTCGCCGTCTCGTCGCGCTTCAGCGACAGCGGAGCCGACAGTGCAGATCGCACCGACCAGCAGCCAAGTCCTCGTGCGCAGCGCACGCATGCTGCGGACAGCCATGGGCGCGAAGATCGCCGCTTGGCTGGATGACGCCAGTGTCGCCGAGATCATGCTCAACCCGGACGGCAGACTCTGGATCGATCGGCTAGGAAGCGGGCTCGCCGATAGCGGCCAACGTCTCTTGGCGCCCGACGGCGAGCGGATCATCCGGCTGGTCGCCCATCACGTCGGCGTTGAGGTCCATGCCGGCGCGCCAAGGATCTCGGCCGAGCTTCCGGAGACGGGCGAGCGGTTCGAAGGCCTCCTGCCGCCTGTCGTGTCGGCTCCGACCTTCTCGATCCGCAAACCCGCCGTCGCCATCTTCACCCTCGACGACTACGCGGCCGCCGGCGTGATGACCTCGGCCCAGACCTTGGCCCTACAGGTCGCAGTCGCGGAGAGGCGCAACATCCTGGTCGCCGGGGGAACCTCCACCGGCAAGACGACCCTGGCTAACGCCCTGCTTGCCGAAGTGGCGAAGACGAGTGACCGGGTGGTGCTGATCGAGGACACCCGCGAGCTTCAGTGCGCCGCGCCGAACCTCGTATCGCTGCGCACCAAGGACGGCGTCGCCTCACTGACCGATCTCGTCCGGTCTTCCCTCCGCCTGCGCCCGGATCGGATTCCGATCGGCGAGGTGCGGGGCGGGGAGGCCTTGGACCTGTTGAAGGCGTGGGGCACCGGCCATCCCGGCGGGATCGGAACCATCCATGCCGGCTCGGCCATGGGCGCCCTGCGCCGTCTCGAACAACTCGTCCTCGAGGTCGTCGCGGTCGCGCCAAGGGCGCTGATCGCCGAGACCATCGACGTGATCGCCGTGCTGTCGGGCCGGGGCGATGAGCGCCGGCTGACCGAACTCGCCACCGTCGGCGGCCTCACGCCGTCGGGCGACTACCGCCTGTCCTCGAACCCCATCCCCCAAGGAGACAACCCATGATCACGCGGTTCTCGCGATGGACCGCCGTCGGCGTCGCCGCGGCGAGCGTCCTGGTTTCCGGGCCGGCCTATGCCGCCGGTTCCTCCATGCCCTGGGAGGCGCCGCTGCAGCAGATCCTGCAGTCCATCGAAGGACCGGTCGCCAAGATCGTCGCGGTGATCGTCATCATCGTCACCGGCCTGACCCTGGCCTTCGGCGACAACTCCGGCGGCTTTCGCAGGCTCATCCAGATCGTCTTCGGCCTCTCGATCGCCTTCGCCGCATCGAGCTTCTTCCTGTCGTTCTTCTCGTTCGGCGGCGGGGCGCTGATCTGATGGGCGAGACGCAATCCCCTCAAGGCTTCGAGGCGCCGGTCCACCGGGCGCTGACCGAGCCCGTGCTGCTGGCCGGCGCGCCGCGATCGCTGGCGATCCTCAATGGCACGCTCGCCGGAGCCCTGGGCCTGGGCTTGCGGCTCTGGCTGGCAGGCCTGGTGATCTGGCTTGTCGGCCACCTGCTGGCGGTCTGGGCGGCCAAGCGCGATCCGTTCTTCGTCGAGGTGGTGCGGCGCCACGTCCGCATCCCGACCCATCTGGAGGTTTGAACGCCATGTTCGATCTTCGGGAGTACCGCCGCCGCAACGCCCACCTCGCCGACTTCCTGCCTTGGGCGGCGCTGGTAGGGCAGGGGCTGGTCCTGAACAAGGACGGCGCCTTTCAGCGGACGGCGCGCTTCCGTGGCCCGGACCTCGACTCTGCGACCGACGCGGAGCTGATGGCGGTCGCCGGTCGCTTGAACAACACTCTGCGCCGGCTCGGCTCGGGCTGGGCGGTTTTCGTCGAGGCGCAGCGGGACGGCGCCGAGACCTATCCCGAAAGCGACTTCCCGGACCCGGTCTCGGGCCTGGTGGACGAGGAGCGGCGCGCGCAGTTCGAAGCCCACGGGGTCCATTTCGAGAGCCGATACTTCCTGACCTTCGTCTACCTTCCGCCCGCCGAGCAGGGCGCCCGTTTGGAGGGCTGGCTCTATGAGGGGCGGCAGTCTGGCGGCGTGGACTGGCGTGAAAGCCTGCGCAGCTTCGAGGACCGCACCGACCGGATTCTCGCCCTGTTCGAAGGGGTGCTGCCGCAGGCGGCCTGGCTCTCGGACGCCGAGACGCTGGCCTTCCTGCACTCGACCATCTCCACCTCGCGCCATGGCGTCACCGTGCCGGAGACGCCGATGCAGCTGGATGTGCTGCTGGCCGACCAGCCCTTGGTCGGAGGGCTCGAGCCGCGGCTGGGGTCCAGCCACCTGCGGGTCCTCACCATCAGCGGGTTTCCGGCGGCGACTTGGCCTGGCCTGCTCGACGACCTCAACCGCCTGGCCTTCCCCTATCGCTGGTCGACCCGGGCCATCTGCCTGGACAAGGTGGACGCCGCCAAGGTGCTGGCCCGGATCCGCCGTCAGTGGTTCGCCAAGCGAAAGTCGATCATGGCGATCCTCAAGGAGGTGATGACCAACGAGGCCTCGGCCTTGGGCGATAGCGACGCGCAGAACAAGGCGCTCGACGCCGACGCGGCGCTGCAGGAGCTCGGCGCGGACTTGATCGGCCACGCCTATGTCACGGCCACGCTCTGCGTCTGGGACGCCAGCGCCGCGGTCGCCGACGCCAAGCTTCGGCAGGCGGAGAAGGCGATCCAGGGCCGCGACTTCGTCTGCACGGTGGAGACCGTCAACGCCGTGGAAGCTTGGCTGGGTGGCTTGCCCGGTCACGCCTACGCCAATGTTCGCAGGCCGCCGATCTCCACCCTCAATCTCGCCCATATGATCCCACTGTCGGCGGTCTGGGCGGGGCCTAGCCGCAACGAGCACCTCGGGGGACCGCCGTTGCTGCTGGCCAAGACCGAGGGCGCGACTCCGTTCCGGTTCTCCACCCATGTGGGCGATGTGGGCCACACCGTCGTGGTGGGGCCGACGGGGGCCGGCAAGAGCGTGCTGCTGGCCTTGATGGCCCTGCAGTTCCGGCGCTACCCCGGCGCCCAGGTCTTCGCCTTTGACTTCGGCGGGTCGATCCGGGCCGCGGCCCTGGCCATGGGCGGCGACTTCCATGATCTCGGCGCGCCCCTCGCCGACCAGACCGTCGCCTCGGTCAGCCTGCAGCCCTTGGAACAGGTCAATGAGCATGGCGAACGCGCCTGGGCGGCCGAGTGGGTGGCGGGCCTGCTGGCGCGCGAAGGCGTGCCGCTATCGCCCGAGGCGAAGGAGCACGTCTGGTCGGCGCTGAGCAATCTCGCCTCGGCGCCGGCCGGCGAGCGCACCTTGAGCGGGCTTGCGGCCCTGCTGCAGTCGACGCTCTTGAAGCAGGCGCTGGCGCCCTTCACCCTGGCGGGGCCCTGGGGTCGGATGCTGGACGGCGACCATGAGCACCTCGGGGTCGCCTCGGTGAGCGTCTTCGAGACCGAGGGCCTGGTCGGGACGTCTGCCGCGCCGGCGGTGCTCGCCTATCTCTTCCACCGCATCGCCTCGCGGCTCGACGGCCGGCCGACCCTGGTGATCGTCGACGAAGGCTGGCTGGCGCTGGACGATCCCACCTTTGGCGCCCAGCTGCGCGAATGGCTGAAGACCCTGCGCAAGAAGAACGCCTCGGTGGTGTTCGCCACCCAGTCGCTGGCCGATATCGAGGGCAGCGCCATCGCCGCCTCGATCATCGAGAGCTGTCCGACGCGGGTCTTCCTGCCCAACGACCGCGCCCAAGAACCGCAGATCGCGGCGGCCTACGCCCGCTTCGGGCTGAACACACGCCAGATCGAGATCCTCAGCCAGGCCGTCCCCAAGCGCGACTACTACTGCCAGTCGCGGCGCGGAAACCGCCTCTTCGAGCTGGGCCTCGGGGACGTGGCGTTGGCCTTTTGCGCGGCCTCCGCCAAGGCCGATCAACTCGTCATCGCCGACCTTGTCGAGCGGCACGGGGCCAGTGGCTTCGCCTCGGCCTGGCTTCGCCACCGCGGATTGCCATGGGCCGCCGACCTGGTGGCGGAACCCCAACCTCATGCCTCCCTGGAGATTGCGAGATGAAGACGTCAGGACACCGCTTTCGCCTGCTGGCCGCGACAGCGGCGCTCAGCCTGTTGGTCGCGACCCCGGCCGGCGCGCAGCTCACGGTCTACGACCCCACCAACTACGCTTCCAATGTCCTGCAGGCGGCCCGGGCGCTGGACCAGATCAACAACCAGATCCGCGCCCTGCAGAACCAGGCGACCAGCCTGACCAACCAGGCCCGCAACCTGGCCCAACTGCCCTATTCCTCACTGCAGACGATCCAGGGAAATCTGTCTCGGATCAGTGGCTTGATGAAACAAGCTCAGCAGATCGCCTACGACGTCAAGGCGATCGAGAGCGAGTTCGGCAAGCACTACACCCTGGACGCCACGGCCTCGGATCTCGCCCTGGTGGCGTCGGCGCGGAAGCGCTGGACCAATTCGGCGGCCGCCTTCCGCGACGCCCTTAACGTTCAGGCGGGCGTCGTCACCGGCATGGCGTCGGCCCAGGCCGAGAGCCGCGCGCTGGTGACGGCCAGCCAGGGCGCCACCGGCATCGTCCAGGCGACCCAGGCGGGCAATCAACTGCTGGCGCTGCAGTCCCAGCAGCTCGCTGACTTGACGGCGATGATGGCGGCCCAGGGCCGCGCGAGCGCGCTTGAACAGGCCGAGCGCGCCGCCGGCCGCGAGCAGGCTCAGGAGCAGTTCCGGCGTTTCATGAGCCGAGGAGAGGGACACCAACCGCAGCCGGTGAGGATGTTCCGGTGACGTCCTGTCAGAACACGGGTCCTTTGGCCATCGCCGTACTGGTCGCTCTGTCAGGATGCGGAAAACCGCCGAGCCGCGACCCTGGAACGTTGTCCGGCGTCGAGCTTCGCGATGAAGTCGCGCGCTGTGCTCGAGGTGGGGTCGAGGTGGCCGAAAGTGCCGAGTGCAAGAAGGTCCAAGACGAGAGCTTCTCGCGTTTCCTTGGTGAAGGCGGCGCGAAATGAACACCGGCGTAGCCGACCGCTTCCTGGACGTTTTCACCCGCTACATTGATTCCGGGTTCGGCTTGCTGGGCGGCGAGGTCGCCTTCCTCGCCACCACCCTGGTGGCCATCGACGTGACCCTGGCGGCGCTCTTCTGGGCTTGGTCGGCAAGCGACGACGTCATCGCGCGGCTGATCAAGAAGACCCTCTATGTGGGGTTCTTCGCCTTCCTACTGTCGAACTTTAACGGCCTGGCCAAGATACTCTTCGAGTCCTTCTCCGCCCTGGGCCTTCAAGCGGCGGGTGGCAGTATGAGCCCAGCGGACTTCTTGAGCCCGGGCAAGCTTGGTCAGACGGGCATCGACGCCGGAAAACCGATCCTGGCCGCCGTAAATCAAATGTCGGGCTTCCCGGGGTTCTTCAGCAACTTCGCCCAGATCATTGTGCTGATGCTGGCTTGGCTCGTGGTGCTGGTCGCCTTCTTCGTCCTGGCCGTGCAGCTCTTCGTGACCCTGATCGAGTTCAAGCTCACCACCCTGGCCGGCTTCGTGCTTGTCCCCTTCGGTCTCTTCGGCCGAACGGCCTTCCTGGCCGAGCGGGTGCTCGGCAATGTGGTGGCGTCCGGGGTGAAGGTCCTGGTCCTGGCGGTGATCGTCGGGATCGGTTCGACCCTGTTCGACGAGTTCGTGCAGGACTTCGGCGGCCAGTCGCCCTCCCTGGAAGAGGTGCTGGCCCTAGCTTTGGCGTCCCTCTGCCTGCTCGGCCTCGGCATCTTCGGGCCGGCCATCGCCAGCGGCCTGGTCTCCGGGGCGCCGCAACTGGGCGCCGGCGCGGCGGTGAGTGCGGGCCTGGCGGCTGGCGGTCTCGGCGTGGCTGGCGCCATGGCCGGGCGAGCCATGATCGGCGCGGGTGTCGGCGGCGCGAAGGCCGCGGTCTCCGCCGCCAGGCGCGGCCGCGCCGGGCCTTCCGGCTCCGGTGATGGCGGGCAGGGTCCCAAAGCCTCCGGCCCCGCCGGCGGCTCGGCCCCTGCGGCGGGCGGCTCCGGCGCGCCAGCCTGGGCCAAACGACTGCAGCAGCGCCAGGCCGCCGTCCATGGCGCCACCGCCGCGGCCCACGCGGTCAGGGCCGGCGATAACGCCGGCGGCGGGGCCTCGGTGTCCCTTTCGGAGGATCGCTCATGAGTGTCTTTCGTCGCCCCGGCGTCCGCTATGGCGAGACCCCGGTTCTCGAGACGCCCTATCAGCGCGCCGGCCAGGCCTGGGACGAGCGCATCGGCTCGGCCCGCGTGCAGGCCCACAGCTGGCGGTTGATGGCCTTTGCGAGCCTGACCCTGTCGGCGGGCCTCGCCGCGGCTCTTGTCTGGCAAGGCGCCAACGGCTCGATCACGCCGTGGGTCGTGCAGGTCGACCGGTTCGGGGAGGCCCAGGCGGTGGCGCCGGCCGTGGCTGGCTATCGGCCCACCGACCCGCAGATCGCCTGGCACCTCTCGCGGTTCATCGAAGAGGTGCGCTCGATCCCGGCCGACCCGGTGGTGGTCCGCCAGAATTGGCTGCGGGCCTATGACTACACCACAGATCGTGGCGCCCTGGCGCTGAGCGACTACGCCCGCGCCGACGATCCGTTCGCCAGGGTGGGGACCACTCAGGTGGCCGTGGATGTCTCCAGCGTGATCCGGGCCTCGCCGTCGAGCTTCCGCGTGGCCTGGACCGAACGGCGCTACGTCGACGGCGCCCTGGCCGCCACCGAGCGATGGACAGCCATCGTCGGGGTGGTTGTGCAGCCCCCGAAGAGCGCCGAGCAACTCCGCAAGAACCCGTTGGGGGTGTTCGTCCACGCTCTGAACTGGTCGAAGGAGCTGGGCTGATGCGCGCGATCGTCCCGGCCGTCGCTTGGCTCGCGTTCAGCGGCTGCGCCACCTCACCCGATCCCGTCGAGGCCTTGGAGCCTCTGGCTCCGATCGCGAGCGCGCCGCAATCGGCCAAGCCTTCGCTCACGCCCCGAATCCTCGCCTCGACACCGATCCCGAATCCGCCGGAGCGACCGCTTGTCCGATCGCCGGCGCGCAAGGCGAAGGCGGAGAACCCTCTGGCCAGGGTGGCCAAAGCCAATGCAGCCGCCCGTGTCCAGCCCCGCTTGGAGGGCTACGCCAACGCCGCCCAGGTCTACGCCTTCTCCGAGAGTGCGCTCTACCAAGTCTATGCCACCCCCGGACGGGTGACCGACATCATGCTGCAGCCGCAGGAGAAGCTCGCCGGCGCCGGGCCGGTCGCGGCTGGCGACACCACGCGGTGGGTGATCGGCGACACCGAGAGTGGCTCAGGGGCTGAGCAGCGCGTGCATATCCTGGTCAAGCCCACCCGCGGCGACCTGCTGACCAATCTGGTGATCAACACCGACCGCCGGACCTATCACCTGGAGCTCCGGGCGACGGCGAGCACCTACATGGCCGCGGTGTCGTGGCGCTATCCTGCCGACGAGGCCCGCGCCGCGGCCGCGGATGCGGAAGCCCGGCGCGTAGCGCAGGCCGAGGCGGCCGCGCTCCAGGCGCCGTCGTCGGCGGCCCTCAACTTCGGCTACCGGATCCAGGGTCGTGCGGCCTGGCGGCCCGTCCGCGTCTATGACGATGGCCGCCAGACCTTCATCGAGTTCCCCGGGTCGGTTGCCCAGGGCGAGATGCCGCCGCTCTTCGTCGTCGCGGCGGGAGGTGTGGCCGAGCTCGTGAACTACCGTGTCCACGGCCGGCGGATGATCGTCGACCGCATCTTCGACCAAGCCGAGCTTCGGCTCGGCGATCGGCGTGGTCGACAACGGGTCCGCCTGTCCCGCTTGGTGGAGGACGCGTCGTGACCACATCCGCGCCCGAACACGAAATCCCAGCGGATCTGCGTCTGCGCTCCAAACGGCCGCCTGTGGTGCGCCTATCGCGCAAGGTCCTGATCGGCGCCGGTTCGGTGTCGGCCGTGGCGCTGCTGGGCGTCGTCGCCTACGCCATGACGGCCCAGCGGTCCTTGAAGGTCGGCCCAGAGCTCTACAACGTGGGCGGAGGCCCGCCCGAACAGGTTAGGACCCTGCCGGCGGACTATAGATCGGCGCCTCGCCTCGGCCCGCCGCTGCCTGGCGATCTCGGCGGTCCGATCCTCGCCGCGGGCGCGCCGGCGCCCGTCATCGGCCCAGGCGAACCACTGCCCGCGGCTCCACCTGATACGGCTCTCGAGGCCGCGAAACAGCGGCAGGTGCAGGAACGCGATGCGGCTCGGACAAGCCGGCTGTTCGCAAGCGATGCCCAGTCCTCAAGTTCAACGCCATTGCTGACGATGGCGGCCGGCGACGTGGCCACGCTCTCGCCCGGCCAGCCCGGCGAGGCCGGAACACTCGAGGGGCCTGTGGATCGCCGCACCACCAGCGTCGAGCGATTGGCCGCGCCGGCATCACCCTATGTGGTTCAAGCCGGGGCGGTGATCCCAGCGGCGCTGGTCACCGGGATCCGCTCCGACCTGCCGGGGCAGGTGGTCGGGCAGGTCACCCAGAATGTCTATGACACGCCGACCGGCCGCATCCTGCTCATCCCTCAGGGCGCTCGCCTTCTCGGGGTGTATGAGAACCGGATCGCCTTCGGGCAGCGTCGGGTGCTTTTGGCCTGGACGCGGCTTCTCCTGCCCGACGGTCGGTCCTTGGTGCTGGAGAAGCTCCCGGCCGGCGACGCCGCCGGTTATGCTGGGCTGGAAGACCAGGTCGACGGGCATTGGTCGGGCCTGCTCGGCATGGCGGCGCTCTCGACCCTGCTCGGCGTCGGAACCGAACTCGGCAGCTCGGACGACGATAGTGAAGTCCTGAAGGCTCTTAGGACCGGCGCGGCCGGAACCTTCAACCAGGTTGGGCAGCAGGCGGTCGGCAAGGGTCTGAGCGTGGCGCCGACCCTGACGATCCGACCCGGCGCACCCGTCCGCGTGATCGTGACCCGCGATCTCGTGCTTCAACCCTATCGATCCTGAGGATGTCATGGCCGAAAAGCTGAAACTTGCCACGCTGCTCGACGACACGCCGGTCAAGGTGACAGTCGAGCTTCCCGCAGCGGTCCACAGGGATCTCGTCGCCTATGGCGAGGCGCTCGCCCAGGGCGGCGGGAGGGTCGTCGAGCCTGCCAAGCTCATCCCGCCGATGCTGGCGCGGTTCATGGGCGCCGACCGCGCGTTCGCAAAGATCAGGCGCTCCGCCTAGGTGGGACCGGTAAGGGGGAGAAAAATACTATCGCGCACGTGGAAGTAAGCCGTTCACCGCTCCGTTTTCGCATAAGTGATCGAAACATTCCGATGGCTAGCTGAAAACGCAAGAACTATGCCTGCCCGCCCATTTAGGTTTAAGCGGAGGCTCGACACGGCGGCGGCCGCCGCCTTCCTCGGCTATACGACGCGTTAGGTTCGATTTCATGGACGTGTACGGCGCGGCCGGCGTCTCGCCGAAGCATTGACGCCTTAGAACGCCAGCTGCGTTCGGAGCGTGAGCGAGCGCAGGTGCTGGCCGATCTGAACTCCGGCTGGCGGCGTCAAGGCGCCAGCCCCGAAGGTTCCCGCGCCAGGCGAAAGCCTATTCACGCGCACGTCCTGGGCCTGCAGCATCAGGCGGACTGAGGGGTTGACGTACCAGTTGAGGGCGGCCGTCCAGATGGTCTGTTCACCGCCGCGAACGCCGCCGGCCACACCATCATGATGGTTCAGGTCCATGTAGGAATGGCGCAGGGCGACCTCCCACGCCCCCCAATCTCCCGTCGAGAGATCGAAGGGGCGGGCCGGAATCGGTCCGTCGAAGGCGCCGGCGGCAGGCGCCCAGCGCCTCGCTTCGCCGGTAAGAATCCAGCCGGCCTGGGCGTACCAGCCGCCAAATCGTGGGTCCGGTGTGCCCGGCCGATCGACACCGATAGTCTCATGTTCGGCCTGCATCAGCAGAGGGCCATGCTGCAGGGCCAGCTCCAAGCCCAGCGACCAGGCTCCCTGAGCCTCCAGATCACCGGTGTCGATCAGGCGCGTCCCGTCGACACGCAGTTCCGGCCGATCGCGTAGGCGGACCGCGCGGCGCACGCCGGAGGCCTCGAGGCCCGCGTCGGCGGGCCGCAGCACGGCGGCTCCATTGATCCCTAGATGCAGGGTGGTGTCGCCCCAGGAGGGCGCATAGGCCACCCTTCCGATGACGGCGATCTGCTCGTCGAAAGGGTTGGATGAGGTTCCCGACACGCCTCCTGTCACGCCGACCGTACCGAAACTGTTGCGCCCATTCGTATAGGCTTGGATCGCCGAACGGCCGTCACCACCGACTAGGCTGCGGGCGATTTCCGCCGACGAGGCTCGCTCAAGGAACATGATGGCGTTGGTGGAGGTTGCGTCCTCCAGCCCGACATTGGGCGAGAAGGCGCCGAAGCGGAATCGGAAGGGGCTCAGGCCGGAATATTGGAGCCAGAGGTCGAGGACCCGCCCACTGTCCTCGGCGCCGGAGCCGCCGAACTCGTAGACCAGGCTGTAGTCGAAGTCGCCGACCAGTTTTCCGTCCACCCCCAGGCGGGCCCGGCGGAAGTTGGTGCCGCTGTTCAGGTCGCGCGCGCGCCTCGCCTCGGTAGCGTCGCCGAAGGAGCCCCGGCGGAAATCCGTGGCGAGCGGCCCCGCACCGTCCTGCAGATAGGCGGCGGCGTCGAAGTGGAACAGGCCGCGGACCGAGATCGCCGAACCGCCATCGGCCGAGGCGATGGTCGGCTTGCCCTTGGCGAAGGTGACGACCGGCTGGGCGGCCGCCGGTGGGGGCGCGGCGAGCGGCGGGGCCGGATGCGCTCCCTTGAGTTCGGCCAGCTCGGCGTTCACCGCCGAGAGGTGGGTCGAAAGGTCGGCGAGCTGGCGCTCCAGGGCGGCTATGCGATCGGCCGTGGCGGTGGGTTCGGCCGCGGCCGCGGGGCTGGCGACCGCCAGGATGGCGAGCAGGGGGAGGGCGGTGATATGCATTCGGGAGCTCCAGCCCTACGGGCGCGAGGTCGAGGCCGCGGCCGCGCAGGCCGATTGGCGCAGGAAGCCGACATCGCTGCCGACGGTGACGAAGCTGTAGCCGCGGGCGAAGAGCGCGGCGGCCGGCGAGCCGGGCAGCTCGGTTCCGCCCAGCCGTACGCCCGAGGCGAGGATCGTCTGCTCGGCCTGGGCCAACAGGGTCTGGAATGCCGGGGCGTCGTAGCGGCCGGTCTCCCCGATGCTGGCCGAGAGATCGAGCGGGCCGATGAACAACATATCGAGGCCGGGGACCTGGCAGATCTCCGGCAGGGTCGCGACGCCGCGCGCCGATTCGATCATCGCCACAACCAGGATCTCGTCCTGGATATTGTCGAAATAGGTCTGGCTGGACGCGCCCCATCCGGCCGCCCGCGAGACCGTGAAATGCGCCCCGCGTCGTCCGCGCGGCGGGTAATAGGCCGCCTGGACTAGGCGCTCGACCTCCTCGGCGCTCTCGACATTGGCGGCAATCACGCCCTCCACCCCGGCGTCCAGCAGGCGCTTGATCTCCGAGGCGTTGTTGTCGGCCAGCCGGGCCAGCACGGTAGCGTCGCTTCCGCCCGCGGCGCGGAGCTGATGCACCGCCGTCTCCAGTCCCCCGGGCGAATGCTCGTGGTCGATGATCAGGGCGTCGAAGCCCACATGGGCCAGCACTTCGGTGGCGGCGGGGGAGCCGAGGAACAGCCAGCAGCCGGTGCTGGATTTCCCTTGATTAAGGCGTGTTTTCAAACGATTGCGGCGGAACACCGAGCATCTCCGGGTGGCGGCGAGGGGCGTGGTGCAAAATAGTAGCCAAAAAAAACGCAATTAAAAGCGACTATGTGCTTTCGCGGCCTTGCGCGTGGCTTAAAAATTGGCGACTATTTGCTGGAAGGGGGGCCGCGCCCTCCACAAGGAGGAGAGAGCCGTGCTTGCGTCGGTGAGGAAGCTGATCGTTCCCTTGGCCTGTGCGGTGCTGGCCGCATGCGGGGCGCCGGCGGGCAAGGACGAGACGTCGGCGCCGTCGGTGGCGACGCCGCTGCCCGACTATTATCCGGCCGACTATTCGAAGATGATCGAGGCGTCCAAGGGTGAGGGCGGCTTGCTGATCTATTCCAACGTCGCGGAGTACAATTGGCGCGACATCCTCGAAGGCTTCAAGGCGCGCTATCCCTGGATCAAGGTGTCGACCCTCGACATGGGGCCGAGCGAGGTCTTCGAGCGCTACTATTCGGAAACCGCGGCCAAACGGCACTCCGCCGACCTCATCGTCAGCGGCGCACCCGACGCCTGGCAGAGGTTCGTCTCCCGCGACGGCGTCGAAAAGTACCAGAGCCCGGAAGCCGGTCACGTGCCCAAGTGGACCGTGCCGATGCCGGGGGTCTACACCTTCTCCACCGACCCGATGATCCTGGTCTACAACAAGCTCCTGCTGAAGCCGCAGGAGCATCCGACCACACTGGGAAGCCTGGTCGAGCTGGGCCAGCGCGATCCGGCCCGGTTCAAGGGCAAGCTCACCACCTATGACGCCTCCAGCCACCCCTTCGCCTATGCGATCCACTGGACCGTGGTGACCGACCAGAAGCCCGGCGGCTGGGACCTCTACACGAAGCTCGCCCCGATGACCCGGCCCGAGAGCGGCGGCGCCACCATGCTCGACAAGGTCACCGCTGGCGAATACCTGGCCGCCTACTACACCTCGGCGATCACCGTCTTCCCGCACATGGACGAGCCGGGCCGCGACAAGATCGTGGGTTGGGTGCTGCCCACCGACGGTACACCTGTGATGATGCGCGGCGTGGCCGTGACCAAGGCCGCCAAGAGCCCGGCCTCCAGCCGGCTGATGCTGGATTATCTGATCTCCCACGACGGCCAGCTGGCGGCGGCGCGCGGCGGCATGACGCCCTATCGCGACGACATCAAGCCGGACGAGGTGCCCTACCTGACCCTGGCCGAGGTGACCCGGCGCGTGGGCGGCGAGCAGAACGTGGTGATGATCAGCTACCGCAAGGAGATGCTGAGCGGCTACCGGACCTTCATCGACCGCTGGAACAGCCTGTTCAAGGTCCGGCGCTGATGGCCTCCGCTGAGAACACCCTTGAGCGTTCCGTCGAGCTGCCCAACCGGGCCCTGCTGATCCAATGGGTGGTGGCGCTAGTCACCGTCGCCCTGGTGGTGGCGCCGCTGGCTCCCGTGCTCTGGCAGTCGCTGGTCGACCGGCCGCTTTACGAAGACGGCGGCCTGCTGACCCTGGCGAACTACGCGCGGCTGTTCTCGCACGCCGAGTTCTACCAGGTAATCACCAACTCGCTGATGCTGGCGGCGACCACCACCGTTGTCGCCCTGGTGCTGGGCGTCGGCTTCGCGATCTTCCTGGAGCGGACGAACCTGCCGGCGCGCGGCTTCCTGCGCAGCCTGGTGCTGTGGCCGATGTACATCTCCCAGCTGGTGATCGCCTTCTCGTGGTTCATCATGTACGGCCCGTCGGGCTATGTGACCGGGTTCGCCCAGCAATGGCTCGGCCACGCGCCGTGGGACCTCTACACCATCCCCGGCATGGCGGTGGTGGCCGGGACCGGCGCCGCGCCCCTGGTCTATCTGTTCTGCGCCAGCTCGGCCAAGCTCGCCGACGCCACCCTCGAAGACGCCGGCCGCAGCCTGGGCGCGGGCCCCCTGCGGGTGCTGTGGTCGGTGTCGCTGCCGCTGATGCGCCCGGCGATCATCTATTCGACCCTGCTGACCTTCATCGGCGCGCTGGAGATGCTGTCGGTGCCGCTGGTCTTCGGCCGGCCGGTGGGCCTCGAGTTCTTCACGACCTTCCTCTACAGCGAGGGGCTCGGCGCCATCGAACCGGACTACGGCCTGGTGGGCGCCGCGGCTGCCCTGCTGCTGGTGATCATCTCGATCCTGCTGCTGCTGCAGGGCTTGCTGCTACGCAAGGCGGGCCGCTTCGTCACCGTCAAGGGCAAGGCCCAGCGGCCCAAGGCCGCTGAACTGGGCAAGGCGCGCTGGTTCGTCTTCGGCCTCTTCCTGCTCTACAATGTCCTGGTCCTGTTCATTCCCCTGATCGGGATCGTGGTGCGGGCCTTCACGACCTTCCTGACGCCGCTGCTGGCCCCCTACGACCTCTTCACCCTCGACAATTTCAAGCTGCTCTTCGCCTATCCGGCCTATGTGCGCTCGATCACCAACAGCGTGGTCATCGCCACGGTCGGCGGCGCGGTGGCCACGGTGTTCATCGCCCTGGTGGCGGTGGTCGTGCACCGGTCGGACTTCCGGTTTCGCAAGCAACTGGAATATGCGGCGCTCTATCCTCGGGCGGTGCCCGGGATCGTGGCCGGGATCGGGTTGTTCTGGGCCATGCTGATCCTGCCGGGCGTGCACCTGCTGCAAGGGACGATCTTCATCCTGATGCTCGCCTTCACCATGCGCAGCATCCCCACGGCCTTCGGGGCGATCTCGCCGGCCCTCATGCAACTGGGCAAGGAACTGGACCAGGGGGCCCGCGCCTGCGGAGCGGACTGGTGGACGACCACGACGCGGATCGTCGCGCCCCTGCTCAAGCCGGCGGTGTTCGGCGCCTATGTCCTGCTCTTCCTGTCCTTCATCAAGGAATACTCCTCGGCGGTGTTTCTGTTCGCGCCGGGCAGCGAGATCATCGGCACCACCATGCTGTCGTTCTGGGCGAACGGCGACAGCGGCCCGGTGGCGGCCCTCTCGGTCATTCAATTGGCGATCACGGCGGTGTTCGTACTGGTCGCCCGCTACGCGCTTCGGAGTCACACTGATGTCTGAGTTGGTCGTCGAAGGCCTTTCCAAGCACTTCGGGGGCGTGCGCGCCGTCGATGACGTGAGCTTCACGGTGGGCGACGGCGAGTTCGTGACCCTGCTGGGCCCGAGCGGCTGCGGCAAGTCCACCACTCTGTTCGCGGTCGCCGGCCTGGACACGCCCACGGGCGGCAAGATCAGCGTGGGCGACCAGGTGTTCTTCGACGCCGCTCGCGGGCTGAACGTCCGCCCTGAGCGGCGCAATTGCGGCCTGGTCTTCCAGTCCTACGCCCTCTGGCCGCACATGACCGTGGCGCAGAACCTGGCCTTCCCGCTGAGCATCCGGAAGGTGCCGAAGTCCGAACGCGCACGGCGGATCGACGAGGCTCTCTCCCTGGTCGAGATGGAGTCCTATGCGGCGCGCTATCCGCACGAGCTTTCGGGCGGGCAGCAGCAGCGCGTGGCGCTGGCGCGGACCCTGGTCTTCGAGCCCTCGCTGCTGCTGCTGGACGAGCCGCTGTCCAACCTGGACGCTAAGCTGCGCATCCGGGCCCGCGACTGGCTGAAGCAATTGCAGCGGCGGCTGGCCATCACCACGATCTACGTCACCCACGACCAGATCGAGGCCCTGGCGCTCAGCGACCGTATCGCAGTGATGCAGGGCGGAAAGATCGTGCAGCTCGCTACGCCGCAGGAGATCTACCGCCGGCCGACCAGTTCCTTCGTCGCCGACTTCATCGGCTCGAGCAACTTCTTGAAGGGCCGCCTGATCGACCGCTCTCCCGAGTTTGAGGCCGTGGTCGAGGTGCAGGGTTCGCGGTTCGCCGCGGCCTGGTCCCCGCAACTCGCCCCCGGCGACGACGTGCTGCTGGCGGTGCGGCCCGAGCACGTGCGGCTGTCGGCCAAGCGGCCGGTCGGGGTGAACGGCAACGTATTGCAGGGCCGAATCCTGGATCGCAGCTATCTGGGCGCGCGCTACCACTATTCGATCCAGACCTCGGGGGCGGCGATCGCCGCCGAGACCGAGGACCTGCTGGAGAGCCCGGACGTCTTCGCCTCGTTCGCGCCGGAACACGCCGTGGCGATTCGGCCCTAGCCGCCGGTTCCAGGTCGTGCCGTCCCAGCTTCTCCGACGGATCCACCGTTGGATCGCGCTCACGCTCGGTCTTCACTGGGCGCTGCTCGCCCTGACGGGTCTGGTCCTGCTGTTCCACCGCGACATCGAGGCGGCGCTGCTGGCCAGCGGGCCGGCGGTGGCCACCTACGAGCTGTCGCTGGACGCGGTGGTGGAGAGCCTCGCGACCCAGGCGCCGGGGCATGCGGTGACGCGCATCGGCGCCCATGACGAGCCCCTGCGCTCGGTGAAGGTCTGGCTTCGGTCGCCAGCCGGCATCGTGAATCCCGTCTGGGTCGACCTGGCCTCGAACCGGATCGTGGCCGGCGGCGAGCCGGGCCGCTGGGACGCGCCGCGCGTCTTCGAACTCGTCTATCAACTGCATCAGAAGCTGCTGCTCGGCCGCAGGGGCGAGGTGCTGGTCGGCGTCAGCGGGCTCTTCCTGCTGGCGACCGTCGTCCTCGGCTTGATCTCCGGTTGGCCGCGCCGGGGGCAGTGGGGCAAGGCCCTGGCTCTCAGGCTGCGCCAGGGCGGGCGTCCGGCACTGTTCGGCCTGCACCGGGCCACAGGCCTGCTGGCGGCGGCCTTCCTGGCGATCACGGCCGTGACCGGCGCGGGCATGGTCTGGAACGGAGCGCTGCGGGGCGCCCTGCAGGGCCTGGGCGCGACGCCCGCCGCGCCACGGGTTTGGTCGGTCGTCGGGGGAGAACGCATGGGGGCGGATGAGGCCTTGAAGGTGGCCCGGACCTGGTTCCCCGGCGCGGCCTTCAGCACCATCCTGCTGCCCCAGGCGCCGGCCGATCCCTACGAGATTCGCGTGCTGCAGCCGGAGGAGTTCCGCACCATCGCCGGTACGACCACCCTAATCGTCGACGCCTATTCCGGCAGGGTTCTGTGGATCAACGACGCGGCCTCGGCCTCCGCCGCCGATCGGGCGCTGGACCTGCTGTTCCCGCTGCATAACGGAGAGGTCCTGGGCTGGCCCGGCCGCATCGTCCTGGCGGGCGTCGGTCTGGCGTTCCTCGGGCTGATCGGCGCCGGGCTCGGCAGCTGGCTCCTGCGCCGCCGCGTGAGCGCCCGGACCCGGCCCGCCTAGCCGTAGCGGCTTTCCAGCAGCGCCAAGGTCGCGCGCAGTCCCACGACATTGCCGCCGAAGGGACGCGGAGAGCAGGCGATCGCGTTCCAGCCCTCCAGGTCGAAATGCAGCCAGCTTCCGGCCTGCCGTACGAACCGCTTCAGGAACAGGGCCGCGGCGATGGAGGGGATGCGCGCCTCGCCCGCTTCGCGGTTGGCCAGGTGTCCCGAGGGGGTGCGGATCTGGCCGGCGTAACCTTCCCAGAGCGGCAGTCGCCAGACCGGGTCGCGCAGGCGGGCCGCATGGGCGGCCAGCTCCTCGGCCAGGGCATCGTCCTGGGTGAAGACGCCGGCGATGTCCGGCCCGAGGCCGGTGTCGGTGAGGGTGGAGAAATCGATCAGCAGGTCGGGGGCCTCGGCGTCGGCGGCGGCCAGGGCGTCGGCCAGCATCACCCGGCCCTCATAGTCGGTGTGGACGACCTCGATGGTCTGGCCGCAGGCGGTGCGCACTAGGTCGCCGTTCATCATGGCCGAACCCGAGGGCATGTTGTCGGCCGCAGCGATCAGCAGCCGCAGCCGTACCGGCAGGCGGCGGCCGATGACCAGGCGGGCCAGGGCCAGCGCGTGGGCGGCGCCGGCCATGTCGGCCTTCATGGCCAGGACGTCAGGATAGGGCTTTGCGTTGAGGCCGCCGGCGTCGAAGCAGACGCCCTTGCCGACCAGGGTGAGTCTGGGCGCGTCGGCCGGTCCCCATGTCGCGTCGATCAGGACCGGGGGCCGGGCGGCGCCCTTGCCCACATGGGCGAGCCCGGGATAGCCCGCCTCGCCCAGCCGCTTACCGCTCAGGACGCGGACCTCCGCGCCCTGGCCCGCCAGTTCCGCCCGCGCCAGGTCGGCGAGCTCGCCGGGGCCAAGCTCGCAGGGCGGGGCGTTGATCCAGGAGCGGGCGTCGATCTCGGCCGCGATCAGGGGGGCGATACGCTCCCGTTGGCAGTCCTTCGGCCAGACGAGACTCGCCGGACGGTCCAGTGGGCCCGCGGCCCCCAGCGCCCAGCCGAGGGCGAGCGCATCGGCGACCGCCGGCCGCAGGCCCTCGGAGATGGCGAAACGGGCGGCGGGCAGCGAGGCGGGGAGGTGGGCGTAGCTCAGCGGATCCTCGGCGTCGCCGAGGCCGCCGACCGCGCCGGCGAGCCCGCCCGCGGCGTCCGGCAGGGCCAGGGTCTGGCCGCCCAGCGCCTCGAAGCGGCAGACCTCGGCCCAGTCCCGTTCCTGCGGCGACAAGGCCGCGCGCCAGTCGGCATGGGCCCCGCCGGTCACGAACCGGAGCGGCCGGCCACCGGCTCCCGGCTCGTCCAGGCCCCACGTGTTTTCAGCCCCCGCCGGCATCGGCATGCATCCTCGATCGTTGACAGTAGCCGAAAGAGTAGCCAATTTTGACGGCCAAACAAGGAGGGCGCCATGCTCGAGATTGCGTGCATCCAGACCAACAGCGGCGGCGACGCCGAGGCCAACCTTCGCGAGATCGAGCGCATGGCCGGGGGGGCCGTCGAAGGCGGCGCGCAGTTCCTGGCCTTGCCGGAAGTCGCCGACTTCCAGGGGGCAGGGCCTGACGCCTATCGCGCCTACGCCCCGTTCGAGACGGACCATCGGGCCCTGGGACGGCTGCGCGCGCTGGCGGCGCAACTCAAGACCTGGATGCTGGTGGGATCGGTGAGCGTGCGCGAAACCCCCGAGCGGCTCGCCAACCGCTCATACCTGCTGGGGGCCGACGGGGCGATCGTCGACCGCTACGATAAGATCCACCTCTTCGACGTCACCCTGCCCGACGGTGAGAGCCACCGGGAATCCGACCTCTTCGTCGCCGGCCGCCGCGCGGTGGTGGCCGACACGCCCTGGGGCGCGGCCGGGCTCAGCATCTGTTACGACCTGCGGTTTCCGAGCCTCTACCGGCGCCTGGCCCAGGCCGGCGCCAAGCTCATCTTCATTCCCGCCGCCTTCACCGAGACCACCGGCGCGCTGCACTGGCACACCCTGATCCGGGCCCGCGCCATCGAGACCGGAGCCTATGTCGTCGCCCCGGCCCAGTGCGGCAAGTTCGCTGGCGATCGCGGCTGCTACGGGCACTCGCTGATCGTCGATCCCTGGGGCCGGGTCCTGGCCGATGGCGGCGAGACCGCGGGCGTGGTCCGGGCCAGCCTTGACCTCGCCGAGGTGGATCGGTTCCGGGCGGCCATCCCCTCGCCGATGGTCGAGCGGCCGTTCGACCTGGAGACGGTCAGGGAAACCGCGAGCGTCTAGGCGGGCTTCGGCGCGTAGTCGCGCCAGCGGTTCAGGTGATGGTCGACCAGCTGGGCCAGGCCCTCGCTGTCGCGCTTGCGCAACAAGCGGATCATTTCCACGTGGTCCTGGTGGCTGCTGCGGATGCCGGTCAAGGTCCGCCAGCTCCAGGTGCCGCGGCTGCCGGGCAGGCCCCGTTGGCGCAGGGCCTTGATCTCCCTGGCGAGGACTGCATTGCCGCAGTTCTCATAGAGCTTGTCGTGGAAGAGGGCGTTGAGCCCGCGCAGCACGTCGAGATCGGAATCGGCCATCTTGGCCTCGAACTCATCGACGATGGCGGCGAGCTCGTCGACCGCCTCCTTGCTGATCTTCTGGGCGGCCATGCGGACGGCGGCGCTTTCCAGGATCGTGCGTGTTTCGGTCAGCTCTTCGCGCTCGCGCTCCGATAGGCTGATGACGCGGAACCCGCGGTTGCGGACATGCTCGATCAACTGGCGAGCCTTCAGGTCGAGAAGCGCCATCCGCACATCGAATCGATTCGCCCCGTAGGCGGACTCGATATCGGCCTGTTTCAACCATTCGCCGGGACGGAAGTGGCCGGCCAGCAGGTCGGCCTCCAGCCGCGCCACCAGGGACGATTCAGTGTCGATCTGAGCCTCAGCCGCCGATGCGCCCATTTGAGTAGCCGATTTTCCCTCTGATTTCAGATGCAACCAATACCACCGCTAGTCGGCGTTCCTCAAGCCAGAGAAGTTTCTCAAATTGGCGTTGCGATACGATCCTAAATTGGCTACTATTTTATGACCGACGGCGCGGCCGGCTCGGCGGATCGATAACTGCAAGAGGGGGAGGCCGGTATGAAGATGCGTAAGATGGCGTTGCTTGGCGGGATCGCGTGCGGCGCGCTGCTGAGCCTGGGCGCCCAGGCCGCCGCGGCCGAGGATGCGCCGTCCAAGGAGCTCGCCGAGGTCGTCGTGACCGGCTCGCGCCTCTCCGACACCATCCAGACCTTCCCGGGTTCCTATTCGGTGGTCGGCGAGGAGGCGATCGCCGGTCAGCTCGCTACCACGCGCGACATCGCCACCGTGCTGGCGTTCAACGTGCCCGGCTTGGCGCAGGGGAACGGCACGGCCGCCAATGTCGAGCAGGGCCTGCGCGGCCGGCCGGTGCGGATCTTCATCGACGGCATTCCGATCTCAAACCCGCTGCGGGACGGCGGACGCGACGTGCGCCTGATCGCGCCGTCGGCGCTGGCCCGCATCGAGGTGATCCGCGGGGCCTCGGCCCTCTACGGCCAGGGCGGCGCCGGCGGCATCATCAACTACATCACCAAGAGCGGGTCGGCCGCCGACGAGTGGGCGTTCCGCAGCGAGGCCGGGACCAGCGTCTCGACCACCCACCGCAAGGGCAGCTTCCGCCCGTACGTCTTCCAAAGCGCGACCGGCGCGATCGGTGGGTTCGACGTCAATATCAACGGCAGCTACGAGCGCGTGAACAGCGTGTTCGACGCCAACGGCCGGCGCCTGCCGCCGGACCCGCAGCTGTTCGGCGGTATCGCCGATTCCGACATCTACAACCTGTTCGGCAAGGTCGGTTACAACTTCGGCGACGATCAGCGCCTGGAGGCGATGATCAATTTCTACCAGCAGGAACAGGACACCGACTACGTCCTAGTCCCAGGCAGCGTCGCGACCCGGACGCCTACCTCCACGGTGAAAGGGGCCCAGGATCCGCGCGCGCTGAACCAGGAAAACCGCAACATCGTCTCCTACCTCGCCTATACCAAGGGCGACGTCCTAGGCAGCTCGTTCCACGCCCAGCTCTACTATGTCGAGAACTACGGGGTGTTCGGCTTCGAGCCGGCCCGGCTTGGCGGCACCCAGACCACGATCGACTCTGAGAAGATCGGCCTGCAGACCGACTTCCGCACCAAGCTCGGCTTCCTCGGTTTCGAGGACGGGCTGGTGCTGTGGGGCGTGGACATCAACCGCGACACCACCGAGCAGCCCCTGCTGCCGCTGACCAACATCCCCGGCGATGGACGTACCTTCGCCCCGCCGATGGAGCAGACCAACTACGCCGCCTTCGTGCAGGTCGAGTTGCCGGTGACCGACCGCCTGACCTTCCGGGCAGGGGTGCGTCATGACGAGTTCCGCCTCAAGACCGATCCCTTCGTGGCCGGCCTGACCGGGGTGCGGGTCGACGGCGGCGAGCTGGAGTACCAGGCGACGCCCATCAACCTCGGCGGCACGTTCCAGCTGACCGAGGCGATCCAGCTGTTCGGCGGTTTCTCGCAGGGCTTCTCGGTGCCCGACGTGGGCGCTCCCCTGCGCAACGCCCGCTTCACCAGCCTCGAGGCGCTGAAGCCCGAGGCGGCCATGGTCGACAACTACGAGATCGGCCTGCGCGGCCGCTGGTCGAACATCCGCTTCACCGCGGCCTACTTCCAGAGCCGTTCCGAACTGGGCACCGACTTCGTCATCGATCCGCTGCACCCCACCGAGGCGCAGATCCTTCGCGAGAAGGAGCGCATCGAGGGCGTCGAGCTCACGGTCGACGGCGACTTCGGGCCGGAGACCCGCTGGGGGGCCAACCTCTCCTGGGCGGAAGGCAAGCGTGACGCAACCCACGACGGCAAGCTGGACACTCCGCTCACCGGCCGGCGCATCAGCCCCGAGCAGTTCAACGCCTATCTCGAGCACGACATCACGCCCGATTGGCTGGTCCGCGTGCAGATGGCCTACACGGGCTCGCGCAACAAGTTCCCCGGCTCGCCCGTGGGCGCCTTCTACACTGGCAAGGTGGAGCCCACGACGCGGATCGACGCCATGACCGAGTTCAAGGTCGACCGCGCCGACATCTCGATCGGGGTCAGCAACCTGTTGAATTCCGATTACTTCCCCGTGACCTCCCAGATGCTCAACCGCAACGACCGCTACAGCAAGGCCGAGGGCCGGACGCTCTTCGTCCGGGTGGGCGTGAACTACTGAGGTGTCCGGAGGGGACGGCCTGCGGGCGGTCTCCTCCGCGCCCCCAGGCGGCGGCGCAAGCATCCATCTCCCGCGAGCCCGGCGCGAGTCCCGGCGGCGTATAGGCGGCGACAATTCAATGCACCAACCCAACGACAAGCCCTCGCGAGGCCTCTCAGCGTACGACTTCGGTCGCACCACGGTCTATGCCTGCCAGGCCGATCAGCGCTTTTCCTACTGCCTTTATGTGCCGGCCGCCCTGCGGGAGCCCCAGGCCCGCGAAGGGGCAGGAGTGCTGGTCGTGGTGCACGGCACCGAGCGGGCCAACCAGGCCCTGCGCGACAGTTTCGCGCCCCTGGCCGACGCCCTGAACCTGATCGTCCTGGCGCCGCTGTTCCCCGGCGGGATCGGCGCGGCCGGCGAGCGGGACGCCTACAAATACATCGAAGACAAGGGCCTGAGGTACGACCACGTCCTGCTCGACATGCTGGCCGAGGTGGGCGGCCGCTACGGCGTGCCCACCGAGCGGTTCATGATGTTCGGATTTTCCGGTGGAGCCCACTTCGCCCACCGGTTCCTCTACCTTCATCCGGAGCGATTGAGCGCGGTCTCGGCCTGCGCGCCGGGTTCGCCCACCCTGTTAGATCCGGACCGCGACTGGTGGGTCGGGATCGCGGGCGTACGCGAGCGGTTCGGCCGCGACATCGACCTCGAGGCCGTCCGACGCGTGCAGGTCCATCTGGCGGTCGGCCGCGACGACCGCGATACCGACGAGATCACCCATGCGCCCGGCGGCGCTTATTGGATGCCCGGCGCCAACGACAGCGGCCGGACGCGAGTGGATCGGCTGCTGAAGCTCGCCGGCAATTTAGAGGCGGCCGGCGTCCCGGCGCGTGTCGACGTTCTGGACGGCGTCACCCACAGCCTCGATCCCATGGTCGGGGCCGCGAGCGCCTTTTTCCGCGACCTGATCTCGCCGGAGCCGATCTCGCTAGCCGCCGGGGGTGGCGGCCGTGAGTAGAGCGCCTTTCCGGATCGAGGGCGAGGCGCGTTACGGCGGCTTCGTGGTGCTGTGCGACCACGCCGCCAGCGCGATTCCGCCGGGGCTGGACTGTCTTGGCCTGGCGCCGGAGGTCCTCGAGACTCATGTGGCCCTAGACCGCGGCGCCCTCGCCCTGTCGCAAGCGCTGGCCCGCGCCCTCGACGCGCCGCTGGCGTATCCGACCGTCTCCAGGCTGCTGATCGACTGTAACCGCGCGCCGCAACGCGCCGATCTGGTGGTCGACGAGACGGAGTTCGGTCCGGTCCCGGGCAATCTGAACCTGTCGTCGGCCGAGCGGACGCGACGGATCGTCGACGTGCACGCGCCTTATCATGAGGCCGTGGCAAACCTGATTTCTTCCCGGACCGCCGTGGGAGAAGAGCCGGCCCTCGTAGCCGTGCACAGCTTCACCCCGGTCCTCGGCGGCAGGGTGCGGCCCTGGCATGTTGGCGTGCTGTACCGCAAGGACGAGGAACTCGCCGAGGAGGTCGCCGGACGCTTGCGGGCCGAACCTGGCCTGAGCGTCGGCCTCAACGTCCCCTACGCCCCCGCCGACGGGGTCTACTACACGCTTGAACGGCACGCCGAAGCGCGCGGCCTGCCCAGTCTGATGCTGGAAGTCCGCAACGACCTCATAGGCGAGACGTCGGGGATCGCGACCATTGCCGCGCGCCTCGCCGGCGCCATCTCGGCCTCGACGAGCCGCGCCCGGCCGGCCGCATGCGCTGGAGCGTTCTAATGCCGCGCCCCACTGCAAAGGAGATCGCCGAGCTCGTCGCCGGGCGCCGGCCGGCCTACGCCAAGATCGGCGTCTTCGACATCGACGGGGTGTTCCGTGGCAAGCACCTGCATGCCGAGAAACTGGCCTCGGGGCTCGAGAAGGGCCTGGGCTTCTGCGACGTGGTGCTGGGCTGGGACTCGGCCGACCAGCTCTATGACAACACCGCCTTCACCGGCTGGCATACCGCCTATCCGGACGCCGCGGTCCGATTGCTGCCGGAAACCCTGCGGCGCATTCCGTTCGAGAACGACATCCCTCTGCTGCTGGCCGAATTCACCGGAGCGGCCGAGGCGATCTGCCCGCGCGGCCTGTTGCGGCGGGTCCTGGCCCGCGCCGCGGACGCCGGCTATCGCGTCAAGGCGGCCGCGGAGTTCGAGTTCTTCGTTTTCGAGGAAACGCCGCAGTCGGTGCGCGCCAAGAACTACCAAGGCCTGAAGACCATCAGCCCCGGGTCCTTCGGTTACTCCATGCTCCGCTCCGGGCTCTATTCGGAGTTCTACGAGGAGCTCCTCTCGCTTTGCGTCGACATGGACATGGAGCTGGAGGCGCTGCACACCGAGACCGGCCCCGGCGTGCTGGAGGGCGCGATCCGGGTCGACGAGGCCCTGGTCGCAGCGGACAAGGCGGCGCTTTTCAAGACCTTCGTCAAGGTGCTGTGCCAGCGGCGCGGCTGGATGGCCACGTTCATGGCCAAGTGGTCGCGCGACTGGCCCGGCCAGTCGGGTCACCTGCACATGTCGCTGCAGGACGCTGCCTCCGGCGCGCCGGTCTTCCACGATCCCGCCGGCTGGAACGGGATGTCCGACGCCCAGCGCTGGTTCGTCGGCGGCCAGCAGGCCCTGATGCCCGAGCTGCTGGCGATGGTCGCTTGCACGGTGAATTCCTATGCGCGGCTGATCCCCGGACACTGGGCGCCGACCCAGGCGAACTGGGGCTTCGAGAACCGCACCTGCGCCTTACGGGTGATCGGCGGCTCGCCTACGGCCCAGCGGGTCGAGTACCGGATCGCGGCCGCCGACATCAATCCTTACATCGCGCTTTCCGCCGCCATCGGCTCGGGCCTCTGGGGCATCGAGAACCGGATCGAGCCGGACCCGGCCATCAACGGCAACGCCTACGCCCAACCCCCGGCTCCTGGTCGATCGCTGCCCGGGACCCTCACTGAGGCCGCGGCGCGGCTGAAGGCGTCGGCGGCGGCGCGCGATCTCTTCGGCGACGCCTTTGTCGAGCACTACGCCGCCACCCGCGAGTGGGAGGAGCGGGAAGCCCGCAAGGCCATCACCGACTGGCAGCTCAACCGCTACTTCGAAATCATCTGACCGCTGGACCCCTGTATGCCTTCCTCCCCAGACTTGGTGTGTGTGTCGCCCGTTGATGCGCGAGAGTTCGCGAGGCGGCGGTGCGCCGAGCCCGAGGAGATCGCTTCGGTGCTCGCCGCCGCCCGCGCGGCTCAGCGTGACTGGGCCAGGACTCCGCTGGCCGCGCGGATCGAGGTCATGCTGAGCTTTCTGGAGGCCATGCGCGGGCTGAACGATGAGATCGTGCCGGAACTCGCCTGGCAGATGGGTCGTCCTGTGCGTTATGGCGGAGAGTTCCGTTCGTTCGAGGAGCGCCTGCAAGCCATCCTCGACCAGGCCCAGGCGGCTCTGGGTCCCGCCGACGTCGAATGGCCGGACGGGATCGAGCGGCGGGTGGTACGCGAGCCGGTCGGCCTCGTCCTGGTGATCGCCCCCTGGAACTATCCTTACCTGACCGCCCTGAACACCATCGCCCCCGCCCTGCTGGCCGGTAATGCGGTGATCCTGAAGCACGCGGCCCAGACTATTCTCGCGGGAGAGCGCTTCGCCGAGGCCTTCCGCAAGGCGGGCCTGCCATCGGGTCTGTTCGCCCACCTGCCGATGTCCCATGAGGCGGTGGCCGGCCTGCTGGCCGACCGAGCCTTCGACCATGTGGCCTTCACCGGTTCGGTGGAGGGCGGTCGGTCCGTCGAGCGCGCCGCGGCCGGGACCTTCGCCAGCCTGACGCTGGAGCTCGGCGGCAAGGACCCCGCCTATGTGCGGAGCGACGCCGACCTGATGGCGGCGGTCGAGACCCTGGTCGACGGGGCGTTCTACAATTCCGGCCAGTGCTGCTGCGGGATCGAACGCATCTATGTGGACCGCCGGATCTACCAGCCGTTCGTGGACGCCTTCGCCGAACTGGCCCGTGGCTACGTCCTTGGCGACCCCCTGGATCCGGCGACCACCCTGGGCCCGGTCGCCAACCTTCGCCAGGCCGAGCTGGTGCGTGGCCAGGTCGCCGACGCCGTGGGGAGGGGGGCTACGGCGCTCCTGGAGCGGGCGGCTTTCCCCGCCGACGACGAGACCTCGGCCTATGTGAGGCCGCAGGTGTTGATCGGCGTCGATCACGCGATGGCGGTGATGACCGAGGAGACCTTTGGTCCCGTGGCCGGGATCATGCCCGTGGAGGACGACGACCAGGCCGTCGAGCTGATGAACAGCTCCCGGTACGGCCTGACGGCCTCGATTTGGACCGCCGATGCGCAGGCCGCGCGAAACCTTGGGGCCGCCGTCGAGACCGGCACCGTATTCTTGAACCGCTGCGATTATGTCGATCCGCGCCTGCCCTGGAGCGGGGTCAAGGACACCGGCCGCGGCGCCTCGCTGGGCGCCTACGGCTTCGCCGCCGTCACCCGTCCCAAGGCCTTCCACCTGCGTCCGGTGCAATCATGACCTCCGCCAACTGGAACTACCCCACCGCCGTCCGCTTCGGCGCCGGACGCATCGCCGAGCTGGCCGAGAGCTGCCGCGCCGCGGGCATGAAGCGGCCCCTGCTGGTGACCGATCCCGGCCTTGCCGGGCTGCCGATGACGGCGACCTGCCTGGAGCGGAACGCCGCCGACGGAATGCCGACAGGGATCTTCTCGCAGGTGCGCGCCAATCCCGTCGGCGCCGACATCGAGGTAGGCGTGGCGGCCTACCGGCAGGGCGGCCATGACGGGGTGATCGCCTTCGGCGGCGGCGCGGCCCTCGATGCGGGCAAGGTGATCGCCTTCATGTCCGGCCAGACCCGGCCGCTGTGGGACTTCGAGGACGTCGGGGACTGGTGGACCCGGGCCGATGTCGCGGGGATCGCGCCCGTGGTGGCCGTTCCGACCACGGCGGGCACCGGCTCGGAGGTCGGCCGCGCCGGGGTGATCCTGGACGAGGCGGCGCAACTGAAGAAGATCATCTTCCATCCGCGGATGATGCCGCTCACCGTGGTGCTCGACCCCGAACTGACAGTTGGGCTGCCGCCGTCGGTCACCGCGGCCACCGGCATGGACGCCCTTTCCCATTGCCTGGAGGCCTATTGCGCCCCGGGCTTCCATGCCATGGCCGACGGCATCGCCGTGGAGGGCGCGCGCCTGGTGGCCGAGTGGCTGCCGCGGGCGTGGCGCGAGGGGACCGACCTGGAGGCCCGCGGGCGCATGCTGACCGCCGCCTCCATGGGAGCGACGGCCTTCCAGAAGGGGCTGGGCGGCATGCACGCCCTGGCCCACCCCATCGGAGCCGTCCATGACACCCACCATGGCATGACCAACGCCGTACTGATGCCCTATGTCCTGGCCTTCAACCGGGCCGCTATCGAAGAACGCATGGCGCGATTGGGAGCCTATCTCCGCCTGCGGCAGTCCAGTTTCACCGGCGTGCTGGACTGGGTGTTGGCCCTGCGCGAGGAACTGGGCGTGCCCCACACCCTCGCGGGCCTCGGCGTCGGATCGGAGCGGGCGGCGGATATCGCCATGAAGGCGGCCGAGGATCCCTCGGCCTCCGGCAACCCTCTGCCGTTCGACGCGGCGGCCGCCCGGCGGGTGTTCGACGCGGCTCTGGCCGGAACGATCTGAGGCCGTCATGACCGAACCGCAGGTCCGCCGCGTCCGCCTTGAGGAAGGCTTCGAGGTCCAGGCCTATATCTATGGCGAGGGCGATGAGACGCTGTTCCTGGCCAATGGCGGGCCGGGCCTGCCCAGCCTCTATCTTCGGGAGCCCCACGCGCGCCTGGCCCGGGACGGCTGGCGGGTCGTGGCCTGGGACCAGCTCGGCTGCGGCGCCTCGGACCGTCCGCAGGACCCGGCCCTGTGGGCCCTGGAACGCTACGTCGCCGAGGCCGAGCAGGTCCGCGCCGCTCTCGACCTCGGCCCGGTCCACCTGCTGGGCCATTCCTGGGGCACCTGGCTCTTCACCGAATACTGCCTGACCCATCCCGAGCAGGTGAAGAGCTGCATCCTGGCCGACGGCGCCTGCGACATCCCCCACCTGGTCGGCGAACTGGATCGGCTGCGGAGCGCGCTGGGGGCCGAGACCCTGGCCATGATGCGCCGCCACGAGGCGGAGGGCTCGATCGACCATCCGGAGTACCAGGCGGCGATCACGATCCTGAACTACCGTCACGTCTGCCGGCTGCAGGCCTGGCCCGATAGCCTCACGGCCGCGCTCGCCGACTGGAACATGGGGCCGTACGGGGAGATGCAAGGCCCCAACGAGTTCACCTACACCGGCAACATGAAGGACTGGAACCGCATCCCAGCCATGGGGGCGATCGCGGCGCCCTGCCTGGTGTTGTGCGGGGCCCACGATGAACTGACGCCGGCCTGCTCGGAGAAGATGCACGCGGCCCTGCCGAACTCGTGGCTGAAGATCTTTGAGGCCAGTTCCCATATGCCGTTCCATGAAGAGCCGGAGGCCTACTTTCCGGCGGTCCGGGCCTTTCTAGAGGAAGTCGCCGCCCGCGCGGCTGTCGGTGGCCTAACCCGGAAATCTCACCCCTGCCGTTGATGATGCCCTGAGGGGATGATGGCGTGGGCGTTGGCCCTTCTGGCGCGACGTCGCCGCGGAGAGCTTTAGCTGGCGGTGAGGCAGGTCAGCGGCGGCTCGCAGCCGTTCAACGCGGTGAACACCCTGCGCGTACTCGGCCGCTGGAGGATGGTCGCGTCGAGGTTGCAAGACGGCGATCCTTACATGGCAAAGTGTTATAGAGGAGGGGGGCGGTTCGCCGGACGTGGTTGTGGCGAAGCAGTTGCTCGACGCCATCGAGATCGGACTCGGTCTTCAGAGCTGGCGGGACGATCGCTCGACGGACTGCCTCAGTCGTGCGGGCGCATCCGTACAGTATCTGACCCATAGTGCTTCCTTCCACTCGGGGAAAAGATTGCACCATCAAAGCCCGGGACCAAACACCCCGTGGTGTTCGTGGATCACCGCTGGGGTTGGTTTTGGCCACTGTGGGCGCCGTACGGCCGCCCCTTACCCTCAGGTCGCCGTTGTGGACGCGCGCGCGGGCGACCAGCAGGGAGCAGTCGATGAAAGCCGCGATCCTGACGCTCCACCGCTACCTGGGCCTCGGCCTGGCGCTCCTCTGGATCCTTCAGGCGCTCACAGGTGTCGCCCTGGTCTTTCGCTGGGAGCTGGACGACGCCTCGGTCGCCGGTGCTAGCCGGCCGTTCGCACCGGCCGCCATCGAGCGGCGCATCCACCTTATCGAGGCGGAGCGGCCGGGCTGGGCCGCCAGCAGTATCTGGTCCAGCGCGACGGGGGGCCGCCGCTACGACATTACGCTCGAGAACCCCTCCACCGGTGAGGCGAGGACCTGGCGCGTAGACGGCCAGGGTCGCGTCCTGAGGACGATGGACTCGGGCGAAAAGGTTTCGAACGGCGCCCTCTACGACACGCTCACCACCTTCCACCAGACGCTGTTCCTGGGAGACCGGGGCCATTGGATCATCGGGACGAGCGGACTGCTGCTGGCGTCAAACATCCTGCTCGCGCTGAGCCTGGCGCTTCCGCGGATCGGCCGCTGGCGCGCCGCGCTGGTCCCGACAACGGGCGGTCCCGTGCGGGCCTGGAGCTACGCCTGGCACCGGGCGCTTGGGCTCTGGCTATGCCTTCCGGCCGCAATCCTCGCCCTGTGCGGCGCGGCGATCAGCTTCGAGGACCCGCTGCGCGGCTGGCTGCGGGCCGAGCCCGTCGCACCGGCGGCCCCGGCCACGACCTCCGCCGCTGCGCCGCCGGTGACCCCCGGCCAGGCAATGCGCCACGCGCTCGCCCGCTACCCCGACGCTGCGATCTCCGGCGTGGTGTTCCCGTCGGCGGACGCGCCCTGGTACCGGATCCGGCTGCTGCAGCCCGACGAGCCGCGGCAGGCGTTCGGGCGGACGACCGTCTACGTCTCCGACGACGATGGCCGGCTTCTGAGCGACTACGACACCACGCGGGCAGGTTGGCGCCTCCGGGTCTTCGACCTGCTCTATCCCGTCCATACCGGCCAGATTCTGGGACCCGCCGGACGCACGGCCGTGCTGTTGGTCGGCGTCTGGCTGATCGCCATGTGTGGGCTCGGGGTCGTGCTCTGGACCAGCCGCAGGGAGCGGAGATGACCCCAAGATCCCACGCCGTCACCGCGGCCGCCTTCGCCCTGCTCGCCGCGGGCGCGCCGGAGGCCAGGGCGGCTGACCCCTCGATCCAGGAGTTGCTCGCGCGGATCGAAGCCCAGGACGCCCGCATCCGCGGGCTGGAGGCCAGGCTGGCCGCCGCCGCCCCGGTCGCGACGGTCGGTCGTCCGGCCGTGACAGAGCTTCCCGCCGCAGCGCCCCGCGCCGCGCCCGCGCCCGTGCCGGCGCCGGCGCCGGC
>NZ_JAKFEN010000029.1:0-137563 GCF_036677185.1 Phenylobacterium sp. | reverse complement strand
CCCGCGCCCGTGCCGGCGCCGGCGCCGGCGCCGGCGGAGGTGACCGCCAAGGTGCGAGGCCGCGTCCAGTTCGACGGCCTCGCGCTGAACGACGGCGACAACCCGTCGCCGACCGGAACCCAGGTCCGCCGCTTCTACCTGGGCGCCGAGGGTAAGATCGCGCCGAGCCTGCGCTATCAGGCCGAGGCCGACCTGGCCGGCAACAAGGTCGCGCTGCAGGACGTGTTGATCGGCTACCAGGCCACGCCCACGACCGAACTTCTGGTCGGCTACTTCAAGCCGCCCGTGACGAACGACGACGCCACGTCGGACACCTACACCCTGTTTCTGGAACGCTCCGCCTATGCCGGGGTGTTCGCCCCCGGTCGACGGGTAGGCGTGGGGGTCAACCACATGGCAGGCGGCGTGGCCCTGCGCGGCGGCATATTCAGCGAGCGCGAGGACGCTTCGCTGGACGTGGACCGGAAGGAAGGCTGGGTCGTGAGCCTGCGGGGGTCCGGCGACCTGCTGCCCGGGACGGACGTCCTCCACGCGGCGCTGTCGGCCTACTACGTCGAGCCGTCGGCGACGGATGGCGCGGTCACCTTCGCCCAGAAGCCGGAGACCAATCGTGCGCCGACGGTGATCGACACCGGCGGATTCGTCGCCGATCACGGCGCCTTCGTGGGCGGCGAGCTGGGCTTCTCGCACGGACCGCTGCTGGTGCAGGCGGAGGGGGGCGTGCTGCGGTGGGATGGCTCGGTCATCGGTCCGCGGCTCTGGGGCTGGTCGGCCCAGGCCTCCTGGCGGCTGACCGGTGAGACCCGACCGTATGATCCGAAATCGGGAACCTTCGGCCGCGTCACGCCAGCCCGCGGCTGGACCGATGGCGGGTCGGGCGCGGTCGAGGCGGGCGTCCGCCTGACCGAGGTCGACCTCAATGATGACGGGCTGCGGGGCGGGCATCTCACCACCTACGGGGTGGTGGTAAACTGGTATCCCGTCACGCACCTGCGGATCGGCGCGAACCTGATCCAGGCGCGCGTGGAGAAGCCGGCCGCGCCGGACTTGGAACATACCCTGCTGACCGTGCGCGGCGCGGTCGACTGGTAAGGCGCCTATTGCAGGCGAGGTGCGCGACGAACACCACCCGATATCGGGTTTGTCATCTTCGCCCGGGCCGGTTCAGCGGCCATGCTCCACCCTGGGCACGGAATCGGGAGTGGATGGATGAGCAACAGGCAGAACGGCGGGCAGGGTCCCTGGTCGCGGGCGCTAGGATTCTCGATTCTCCTGGCCGCCGGCGCGACCCAGGTCGTCGCGGCGCCGCAGGACGCGTTGACGCCGGTGATCAACGGCGCCGCGCCCCAGACCCTGACCTTTGACTGGCCGATGCTGCGGATCGGCACGGGGGAATACGAGGAGGGGCCGACGGGCGTCACCGTCTTCCGGTTCGGCCGCAAGGTGCTGGGCGCCGTCGACGTGCGCGGCGGCGGGCCGGGAACCGTGAACGCCGACTTCCTCCGTCTGGGCTACGAAGCGCCGGAACTGGACGCCGTCGTGTTCTCGGGGGGCTCCTGGTACGGGCTGGAGAGCGTGACCGCGGCCAACACCGCGCTGAAGGACGACGGCGAGCGGGGTGGTCACTGGGACAATGTCGGCCTTGCCGTCGGCTCGATCATCTACGATTTCGGCGCCCGGCGCCTGAACGAGATCTACCCGGACAAGCGGCTGGCGCAGGCGACCCTGCGAGCGGCCCAGCCTGGCGTGTTCGCGCAAGGGCCCCATGGCGCCGGCCGCTCGGCGGTGAGCGGCGGCCTGTTCGGCTGCAACGCCCATTCAGGCCAGGGCGGCGCCTTCCGGCAGATTGGGCAGGTGAAGATCGCGGTCTTCACGGTGGTCAATGCGCTCGGCGTGGTGACGGATCGCGACGGGCGCGTGGTCGCCTGCCATCCCGACAAGGGCTGGCCGCAGGACCTGAAGGCGAGCGACCTGATGGGCGCGACACCCGACAGCTTGAAGCCCGGCTGGAACGGCGCGCGCGCCGCGGCGCCGGACCGCAAGAACACGACCATCAGCCTGGTGGTGACCAACCGCAAGCTCAACCCGGCGGAGCTGCAGCGCGTCGCGGTCCAGGTGCACACCTCGATGGCCAGGGCCATACAGCCGTTCGCCACCGAGCTGGATGGCGATGTGCTCTACGCCGTCTCCACGGCCGAGGTGGACGCCGGCCCGGGCGACGGCCTGGTCAGCGCCGAGATCGGTACGGTCGCCTCGGAGCTGATGTGGGACGCGATCCTCGCCGCCGTGCCGGCTCAGCCGCAGGGGCCCGCGCCGACCGCCGTGGCGTCCAACCCGACCGCGCTGGCGCGCCATGCGGGCGAGTACCGTTTCAGCGAGCTGGCGAGCCTGCAGGTCACGGTCAAGGACGGCCGGCTGTTCGGCCAGGCGACGGGTTCGCGCGACGTCTTCGCGATCAAGCGGGACGCGCCGGCGGAGCTGGTCGCGGTGTCGGACAGCGAGTTCGCCGTGCCCGGCCGCTATCCGCTGACCCTGCGGTTCGAGGGCGACAAGGTGGTGATCAACCCTGGGCGGTGGCAGCAGGTCGGCGCGCGCGCGCGCCGCTAGACCGTGGTTCGGCGATCGCGGTGATCCACCCGCACCACCCGCTCCAGTTTTCGCATCTGCCTTGGCAAAGAGCCGGGAGTCAGCCTTATCGCCAGGAATAATAGGGGGTTGGCGAATGAACAGTCGTTGGGTGTTTCTATCCTGTGTATCCGCGATAGCCCTGCTGCAGTCGCCAGCGCTCGCGGCCGAGGAGCCGACCTCGAACGAGTTGGCCGAGGTGATCGTCACCGCCCAGAAGCGCGAGCAGCGGCTGATCGACGTGCCCATGGCCGTGTCGGTCCTGGGGGGCGAGGAGATGGCCGAGCGGGGAATCCAGAGCGTCCAGGACCTCTCCTTCGCGGTACCCGGCCTGACCATGCGCGAGGACGGCCCGGGCAGCTACACCATCTTCCTGCGGGGCCTGGCCAACCAGTCGGGCTCCGGCGCGCTGGTCAGCCAGTACCTCGACGAGGTTCCGCTGTCGCTCAGCGGCTACGACCAGCTGAGCCCGGCGGCGCTCGACTTGGCGCGGGTCGAGGTGCTGAAGGGGCCGCAAGGGACCCTTTATGGCCAGGGCTCGGCGGGCGGCACGATCCGCTACATCACCAACCGGCCCAAGCTGGATCTTGTGGAAGGCAATGTGGAAGGCACGGTCTATGGCGTCGCCCACGGCGAGACGGGGGGACGGCTGGCCGGGGCGATCAACCTGCCGCTGGTGAAGGACGTGCTCGGTCTGCGCCTGGCCGGCTCGATCGAGGGCGGCGGCGGCTGGATCGACCAGCCCGAGGCCGGCATTTCCGACGGCAACGGCACCAAGTTGATCAATCTGCGCGGCAAGCTCCTGTGGGCGCCCACCGACAAGCTGGAGGCCGAGGCCATGATCCAGCTGCACCGCGCCGAAACCAAGCTGGGCCTCGGCTTCGAGGAGCCCGACCGCACCGTCGACGTGGGCCCCGACCGCAGCAAGCGGCTGCTCCCCAAGGAATTCGACTTCACGGTCTACAACCTGGAGGTCCGCTACGACCTGGGCTTCGCCGACCTGGTGAGCGCCACGTCCTATATCGACCACGATCACCAGTACCCGTTCACCTATATCCCGCGCGCCGGCAACTTCTCGTTCGGTTTCGTGGAGGGCAACGACGACCGGTTCGTCGAGGCGAACCAGTTCAGCCAGGAAGTCCGGCTCTCGTCCTCGGGCAAGCCCCTGGAGTGGACGGTCGGCGCCTTCTTCCGCGACGCGGAGCGCGAGTTGATTGTCGACTACGAGTATTTGTACGCGCCGGCCGGAGACATCGCCACCGGCGGCGGGACGCTCTACGACAACCTCTATTACCGCGACAGTTCGAGCTCGAAATCCTACTCGCTGTTCGCCGACGCGGCCTACCACGTCACCGAGCGGCTGACCCTTGGCGCGGGGGTGCGCTACTTCCACGACAAGCAGACCAGCCTGATCGAGTACGCCCCGAACACCGGGGCGCAGCAGTCCGAGAGCTTCGAGTCCGTCGATCCACGGGTCTATGTCTCGTACCGCTATGCCGAGCAGGCGAACCTCTACGCCAGCGTCAGCAAGGGCTTCCGCAGCGGCGGCTTCAATGGCGCGCCGTTCGAGCCCTACGATCCCGAGAAGATCTACACCTACGAGCTGGGGACCAAGGCCAGCGTCGCCGGCGGCGCCCTGCAGTTCGAGGTCGTGGCCTTCTACACCAGCTATAAGGACATGGTCCGCCGTCGCCTGGTGCAGGTGAATGGCGCCTTCCTCTCGGAGTCGAGCAATATCGGCGAGGTGGAGGTGAAGGGCGTCGAGTTTGGCGCCGCCTGGCGCGCCACCCCGGGGCTGACCCTGACCGCCAACGGCGCCTATATCGACAGCAAGATTACCGACACCGACCCCGGCGACGTGGTCAATGTGCCAGGCGATCGTACCGACTACACGCCGAAGCTCAGCTATACGCTCGGCGCGAAGTACGACTTCGACTGGGCCGCGGAGGTTCCCGGCTTCGTGCGGGTCGACTTCGAGCACCGCGACGCCGTCACCTATATCGACCGGTCGAGCTTCCTGGCGTCGGTGCTGCCGCAGAGATCGGACAGCGTGGACCTGCTCAGCGCCCGGATCGGCGCCGAGTTCGACCAGGTCAGCGTCGAGGTGTTCGCCGCCAACATCACCGACGAGAACCGCTCCATCGACCCCTACCAGGGCTGGGCCAACGCCAACCGGACGCGGCCCCGCATTATCGGCGTCAAGGTCGGCTACGCGTTCTGATCCTACCCTCGTGACCGCGTCACGCACTCCCGGGGGCCGGGCAGGTTTCCGGGAGTGTGTTGTCTTGTCGACGCGAGGCGGTTGAGGGGCGCTACTGGCCGATCGCACCGTGGTGCGCCCATCTCACCGGCGGGGGTCTGGAAGGCCCCTTTCGGCAGTCTGGGACACGCGACCAACCTGGGCTTCTGGAGGCCGCGCCAAGCGGCTCCGGTTGCGGCTGGCGAAGGGGGAGAGTGATCATGTCGAGGATCAGACGGGCGTTCGCCCTGGCGTTTCTGCTGAGCCTGGCCGCGCCGGCGATGGCGGCCGAACCGCGCTGGAACGTGGCCGACACCGGCCAGCCTCATCGCGACATCGAGTTCACCGTCACGGAAGGCTCGTGGATGAGCCTCGATGTCAGCCCCGACGGCAAGACCATCGTCTTCGACCTCCTGAACGACATCTATGCCGTACCGGCGACGGGCGGCGAGGCGCGGGTGATCCACGGCGGGCCGGCCACCCAGATCACGCCGGTGTTTAGCCCCGACGGGACGCGGCTGCTCTACCTCAGCGACGAGGACGGCGCCGACAATCTCTGGATCTCCGGCGCCGGCGGCGCGTCTCCCCGCCGGCTCACGGCCGAGACCGTGGACATGCCGATGGGGCCGACCTGGACCGCGGCCGGCGACGGCGTGGCCGCCGCCTGGATGCGCGCGAACTATCCGAACCAGGCCACCGAGATCCGCCTGCTCGACCTGCGCGGCGGCGTGGGTCGGACGATCGTGGAGACGCCGAAGAACGGCCGCGACGTCCAGGAGGCGGCGTTCTCGCCCGACGGGCGCTACGTCTACTACACCGAACGGCTCACCGACTCCTGGGTCTATGTGGACGCCAACCACGTGAACTTCATCATCCGGCGGCGCGAGCTCGCCACCGGCAAGGTCGAGGACATGGCGAGCGGCTTCGGCGGGGCCATGAGCCCGCAGGTCTCGCCGGACGGGCGCAGGCTGGCCTTCGTTCGGCGGGTGAAGGCCAAGACCGTGCTCTTCGTCCTCGACCTCGCCACGCGCGAGCAGCGTCCGGTCTATGACGGCCTCGACCGCGACGCCCAGGCCGATTGGGTGCCTCACGCCGCCTACTACCCGCACTTCGACTGGTTTCCCGACGGCCGCAGCGTGGCGATCTGGGCCAAGGGCAAGATCCAGCGCGTCGACATGGAGACCGGCGCCGCCGTCGAGATCCCGTTCCGCCTGACCGCCCGCCACCGGATCACCGAGCCGGTCCGCCCGCGCATCGACCTGGCGCCGGCCGAGGTGAAGGTCCGCACCCTGCGCCACATCGCGCCGACGCCGGACGGCGGCGGGGTGCTGTTCACTGCGCTGGGCCATCTGTGGCGCACGGACAAGGTTGGCACGGCGCCGCGCCGGGTCACCCGCGCGGTGTCCGACGAGTTCGACCCCCGCTATTCGCGCGACGGCAAGCGGCTGGCCTATGTGGAGTGGGACGACCAGCGCGGCAGCGCCCTGAAGGTCGCCGCCGCCGACGGCCGCGGCGCCCGGACCCTCGCCACCTCGCGCGGCGTGATCCGCCAGCCGACCTTCTCGCCGGACGGCCGCGACCTGGCCTATCGGATCCAGGCGCCCGACAAGACCATGGGCGGCTATCGGGCGAAGCCGGGCATCTACCGGGTCCCGGCCGCAGGCGGTGAGAGCACCTTCGTTGCGGCCGGCGACGACGCGCCGATGTTCTCGCCGGACGGCGAGCGGATCTACTTCGTCGTGATGGAGACCGAGGGCAAAGAGTACGTCCACCGGCTGGTGAGCGTCACCCGTGACGGCCATGACCGGCGCGAGCATGCCCGCACGCCGGACGCCGACACCATCGAGCTGCGGCCCAGCCCCGATCTGCGCTGGATCGCGTTCCGGGACCGTCAGCAGTACTACGTCACGCCCTATGTGGAGACGGGCGCGCCGCAGCTGGTCAGTGCGGCCGCCGACGCCTTCCCGGTCCGGCGGCTCACCGACCAGGGCGGCTATGGCCTGACCTGGTCAGCCGATTCCGCCCAGCTCTATTGGACATTCGGGGCCTCGGTGCGGCGCGCGACGCCGGTGGGCGAGGGCGCTCAACGCTTCGTCGAGGTCGACCTCAAGGCGCCGGGCGACGTTCCCCGCGGCGCCGTCGCCTTCACCAACGCCCGAGTCCTGACGATGCGCGACGGTGAGGTGATCGAGCGGGGGACCCTTGTCGTCGAGGGCTCCCGGATCACGGCCGTCGGACCGGCCGGCGACGTGATGGTCCCCCAGGGGGCCAAGGTCTATGACCTGGCCGGCAGGACCGTGATGCCGGGCCTGATCGAGATGCACGGCCATGTGGACTGCTGTTTCGGCTCCGGCGTCATGCCCCAGCAGCAATACGGCCGCTACGCCGAGCTCGCCTTCGGCGTGACCACGGTCTTCGATCCCTATTCCACCGAACAGACCAGCTATGAGAGCACCGAGCGAACGGCCGCGGGGCTGATGGTCGGGCCGCGCTGGATCGGCTCGGGCTCGGTGATCTACGGGCGCGCCCGCAAGGCCGACTTCGTCTATGTGCCGATCGACAGCTATGCCGACGCCCAAGGCGTCATGGCGCGCAAGGCCGCCATGGGCGGCGTGGTCATCAAGTCCTACAAGCAACCCGCCCGCCAGCAGCGGCAGATGCTCGTTAAGGCTGGCCGCGAGGCCGGGGTGATGATCGACGCCGAGGGGGAGGGCCAGTTCTACTACGACATCTCCATGATCCTCGATGGGCACACCAACCTCGAGCACAACCTGCCGCTGGCCGCCCACTACGACGACATCATCCAGCTGATGGGCAAGGCTGGGGCGCACAACACCCCGGTCCTGAACGTCACCTTCGGCGAACTGTTCGGCGAGAACTACCTGTATCAGCGCACCCGCGCCTGGGAGGACCCGAAGGTCCGCGCCTATGTCCACGAGGTGGTCAGCGGCTACAGCCCGCTGCTCGCCCCGCACGGCGCGCCGCCCTACGTCCGCAGCATGACCACGATCCACGCGGCGGACGAGATCTACGACATCGGCGTGCTGGCGGTCGCCCGGGCGGTCAAGAAGATGGACGACGCCGGGGTCACCATCAATGTCGGCTCCCATGGCGACTTCCCCGGCCTCGGCATTCACTGGGAGATGGAGCTGATGGCCGCCGGCGGCATGAGCAACGCCCGGGTTTTGCGGGCCGCCACCATCAACGGCGCCAGGACGCTCGGCTTCGACCACCAGTTGGGGACCCTGGAGCCTGGCAAGCTGGCCGACCTCATCGTCCTGGACCGCGACCCGCTGGCCGACATCCGCAACACCAACAGCGTTCGCTACACCATGGTCGGCGGCCGGCTCTACGACGCCATGACCATGGACGAGCTCGCCCCCGATCCCCGGCCGCGCCGCAAGTTCTACTGGGAGCTCCAGGACACCAAGGGTGTCGACTGGAACGAGACCCAGGCGGGACAATGACCATGACCAGGCGCATCGGCGTGTGGGCCGCGCTCGGCGTCAGCGCAGCGGCCCTGATGCTCGGGGCGGCGGCGCCGGCCTGGGATGTGAGCGACACGGGCCAGCCTTCCACCGCCGCCGAGTTCGCGGTGACCGAAGGCACTTGGATGAGCCTGGACGTCAGTCCCGATGGCCACACCATCGTCTTCGACCTGCTGGGCGACATCTATGCGGTCCCGGCGACGGGCGGCGAGGCGCGGCGGCTCCATGGCGGGCCGGCCATGCAGCGCAGCCCCCGGTTCAGCCCGGACGGCGGGCGCCTGCTCTATCTCAGCGACGCCAGCGGCAGCGACAATCTTTGGACCTCGGCGCCGGACGGCTCCGACGCGCGTCAGGTGACGCGCGAAACCGTCGACCTGCTGACCGGCCCCGCCTGGGGGCCCAAGGGCGCGTTCGTCGCGGCCGCCCGGATGGAGTCCACGGTCGCCAGGCTACATGCCTCCGAGATCCGGCTGTTCGACCTGCGCGGCGGCGCCGGCAAGGTGCTGGTCCCGGCGCCGGCGAACACCGAGAACGTCCACGAGGCCCAGTTCTCCGCCGACGGGCGCTACGTCTACTACACGGAGAAGGTCAGTGGCCCGAGCGCGTCGCGGGTCTATATCGACGCCAACCACATGAACTACGCGATCCGCCGCCGCGAGCTCGCCACGGGCAAGGTCGAGGAGTTGGTCAGGGGCTTCGGAGGGGCCACGACGCCGGCCCTGTCTCGCGACGACCGGCGGCTCGCGTTCGTGCGGAGGGTCAGGGACAGGACGGTGCTGTTCGTCTACGACCTGGCCACGCGCGAGCAGCGGCCGATCTTTGACGGGCTGGACCGCGACGCCCAGGCCGACTTCATCGGCCAGGGGCTCTACTATCCGCAGTACGCCTGGTTCCCGGACAATCGCCACCTGGCCATCTGGGCCAAGGGCAAACTGCTCAAGGTCGACACCGAGACCGGCGCCGCGACCGAGATCCCGTTCCGGGCCGAGGTGCGCCAGCAGCTGACGACGCCGGCCCGGCCGGCCAAGCCACTGGCGCCGGCGCGGTTCACGGTGAAGGCGATCCGGCAGCTCGCGGTCTCCCCCGATGGCAAGACCCTGCTCTTCAATGGGCTGGGCCAACTCTGGCGCCAGGCGGGCGGCAGGCCGCAGCGCCTCGTCGCCGGCGCCTTGCCGCAGTCCGAACCCAGCTTCTCGCAGGACGGCCGTCGCGTCGCCTACGTGGAATGGAACGACGAGCAGGGCGGCAGCCTGCGCATCGTCGACGCCGCTGGCTCGCACCAGGTCCTGACCAGTCGCGGGGCGGTGCGCGAGCCGAGCTTCTCGCCCGACGGCCAGACGCTGCTCTACAAGATCGACCAGGGCGACGCCTGCCTGGGCGGTCACGAGGCGCGCCCCGGGCTCTATCTGGTCCCGACCGCCGGCGGCGAGAGCCGCTATGTGACCGAGGCCGGCGGCGCGCCGATGTTCTCGCCCGACGGCAAGCGCATCTGGCGCACGCGCGAGACCTATATCGGCGACGACCTGATCACCACGCTGGAAAGCGTCGATCTTAACGGCCAGGACCGCCGCGAGCACGCCCGCACCCGCAACGCCGACACCTCGGAGCTGCGGATCAGCCCGGACCTGCGCTGGATCGCCTTCCGCGATCGGCAGCAATACTACGTGACGCCGTTCAGCCCCACCGGCGAGGCAGCCGTGGTGGGCGCCGAGGAGCGCGCCGGCCCGGTGACGCGGATCAGCGCGGCCGGCGGCTACAACCTGGTCTGGTCGCGGGATTCCTCGCGCGTCTACTGGACCCTTGGCGAGGCGGTCTACTCGACCCAGGTGGGCGCCGGCGGCGCGGCGATCCTGGAGCGTCGGATCGGCCTGGAGGCGGCGAGCGACCGGCCTTCGGGGGTGCTCGCCCTGGTCGGCGGTCGGCTGATCACGATGCAGGGCGAGCGCGTGATCGAGCGGGGCGTCATCGTGGTCCGCAACGACCGCATCGAAACCGTGGGCGACGCCGCCGAGGTGACGATCCCCAAGGGCGCCAAGGTCATCGACGTCTCGGGCAAGACCCTCATGCCCGGGCTGATCGACATGCACGGCCACGTCGACAACTGCTACTACACCTCCTCCGGCCTCACCCCGCAGAAGCAGGCGACCCGCTACGCCGCGCTCGCCTACGGAGTGACCACCAACTACGACCCCTACAGCTCCGAACTGCCCACCTACGCCATGTCGGAGATGACCAAGGCCGGGCAGATGGTCGGGCCGCGGGCGATCGACTCCGGGCTGGTGGCCTATGGCCGCGCCGGCAAGTCGGACGCCGTCTACCTGCCGATCCAGACTCTCGAAGACGCCCGCACCTTCATGGCCCGCAAGGTCGCCCTGGGTGGGCTGACCGTGAAGAGCTACCGCCAGCCCATGCGCAGCCAGCGCCAGATGCTGCTCAAGGCGGGCCGCGAGGCCGGCGTCCTGGTCGACGTCGAGGGCGAGAGCCACCTGTTCAACAACATCACCATGATCCAGGACGGCCACGTCAACCTGCAGCACAACATGCCGGTGGCGACCTATTACGACGACATCGTCCAGCTGATGGCCCGCGGCCAGGTCAGCCACACGCCCACCTTGATCATGCTGTTCGGCGAGCTGATCGGCGAGAACTACCTCTACCAGACCACCCGCGCGTGGGAGGATCCGAAGGCGCAGAAGTTCGTGCAGGTGACCACCAGCGGCTACAGCCCGTTGGGCGCGCCCTACGGCGGACCCCCGCATGTGCGCAACATGACCACCATCCACGCGGCCGAGGAACTGTGGGACATCGGCTTCCGCTCGGTGGCGCGCTCGATCAAGAAGCTCGACGACGCCGGGGTGGTGGTCAACGCCGGGTCCCATGGCCAGGTCGCGGGCCTGGCCATGCACTGGGAGATGTGGCTGCTGGCGCAGGGTGGGATGAGCAACCTGCACGTCCTGCGCACGGGCACCCTCAACGGCGCCCGGACCCTGGGCCTCGACAAGGAGATCGGGTCGCTGGAGGCCGGAAAGCTCGCCGACCTGCTGGTGCTGGATGCGAACCCGCTGGAGGACATCCGCCACAGCAACAGCGTCCGCTACACAATGGTGGGCGGGCGCCTCTACGACGCCCACAGCATGGACGAGATCGGGCTGCGTGAGCGGCCGCGCGGCAAGTTCTTCTGGGAGACCGGCCGCGACTACAACGGCATCGACTGGAAGAGCCCCTGGGCGCACCATTAGGCCTGGTGCTTCCCGCTCACCGCCGCCTGATCCGTAAGCACCTGTGGCCTGCGGAGCGTGGGGACCAAGATCGATTGGTGAGCATCGGGAGGAATGGCGTTGAGTGAACTGAGCGTGCCGGCCGCGGCCGGCAGGGCGGCGGAAAGCGCGGCCCCCGTCGGCTCGATGCGGGACGCCTATGCCGGCAAGCTCCTGCCCAAGATGCTGGTGGAGACCTTCCGCCGCAACGAGGAGGCCTTCTCGACCCGGCGGATCGCCCGCGGCGGCCCGGTGCGGCCGTTGCCCTACGCCGCGCGTCAGGTCACCGACCTGCCGATATCCGCGAACGGACAGGTCTACGACCTCGCCGACTATCTGGGGCGCAATCGGATCGGTGGCCTGTTGATCCTCAAGCGGCGGGAGGTCGTCTTCGAATATTACGACCTCGGCCTGGCGCCGACGACACCTTGGGTCTCGATGTCGATGGCCAAGTCCATGGCCACCACCCTGGTCGGGGCGGCGATCAAGGACGGCTGCATCGGCGGCGTCGATGACGACCTCAGCACCTACCTCACCGAACTGCGCGGGAGCGCCTACGAAGGGGTCAGCATCCGCCACCTGATGCAGATGACCTCGGGCGTGAAGTGGGACGACACCCACACCGACCCGACCTCCGAGCGCCGGCACATGCTGGAGCTGCAGACCGCCCAGCGCCCCGGCGCGATCCTCGACTACATGAAGGGCCTGCCGCGGGTCGCCGAGCCCGGCGCGCTCTGGAACTACAGCACCGGCGAAACCCATGTGGTCGGCGCCCTGGTGAAGGCCGCAACGGGCAAGTGGCTCGCCGACTATCTGTCCGAGAAGGTCTGGTCGCACGCCGGCATGGAAGCCGACGCGAGCTGGTGGCTGGAATCGCCCGGCGGCCTGGAGGTGGCCGGCAGCGGCGTCAGCGCGGTCCTGCGCGACTATGTCCGCTTCGCCCTGTTTGCGATGGAAGGCGCGGTCGTCGACGGCGAGTCCATCCTCCCGCCCGGCTGGATGGCCGAGGCGACCCTGCCGCGCGAGGCGGGCGGCGAGCCCTTGAACTACGGCTACATGTGGTGGCCGGTGCCCTCGGCGGACGGCTCATTCGCCGACGGCGCCTTCAGCGCCCGCGGCATCTTCGGGCAGTATCTCTACATCAACCCGGCCAAGGACCTGATCATCGGGGTGCTGAGCTCACGTCCCAAGCCCAAGGCCTCCGAGGCCATCCTCGACAACGACTTCTTCAACGCCGCGGCCGAGGCCCTGGCGTGACCGCCACCGAGGTCTCCGGCCTGACCCCTGGCGCGCATCGCGAGCGCAGCTTCCTCGGCCATCCGCCGGGTCTGGCCTATATCGTGTTCACCGAGGCCTGGGAGCGCTTCTCCTTCTACGGCATGCAGGCGCTGCTCGTGCTCTACATGACCGGCCACCTGCTGCACGCCGGCACGGTCGAGGGCGTCGCCGGCTTCGCGGCGTTCCGCGGTGTGGTGGAGGGGGTGACCGGACCGCTCTCCGTGCAGGCGCTCGCCTCGCAGATCTTTGGCCTCTATGTGGGGCTCATCTACTTCACTCCGGTGCTCGGCGGGCTGGTCGGCGACCGGGTCACGGGGCGCCGGGCGGCGGTGATCATCGGCGCGGTCTTGATGGCCGGCGGCCATTTCCTGATGGCGTTCGAGGCCAGCTTCCTGGCCGCGCTGCTGCTGCTGATCCTCGGATCCGGCTTCCTGAAGGGCAACCTCGCGGCCCAGGTCGGCAGCCTCTACGCCAAGACCGACCAGCGGCGGGACGCGGGCTTTCAGCTCTACTGCATGGCGATCAACGTCGGCGCCTTCGTGGCTCCGCTGGTCTGCGGCACCTTGGGCGAGCTCTACGGCTGGCACTACGGTTTCGCCGCGGCCGGCGTGGGGATGCTCGTGGGCATCGTCGTCTACCTGGCCGGCGCGCGCCACCTGCCGCCGGAGGCCCCCCGCGCCACAGCCGAGGCGCGGCCGGGGCTGCAGGCCGGCGACGGCCGCCTGATCGCCTCGCTGCTGGCGCTGCTGGGCCTGACCTCGCTGTTCTGGGTGGCCCAGACCCAGGTGTGGAACACCTATCCGATGTGGCTGCGCGACCGTGTCGATCGCGGCGTGTTCGACGCCACGATTCCGGTGACCTGGTTCCAGTCGCTGGACTCTCTGGCCGTGCTGCTACTGGCGCCGGGCGTGATCTGGATGTGGCGCCGGCAGTCATCTCGCCAGGTCGAGCCTGGCGAGATGACCAAGATCGTGCTCGGCTGCATGGCTTTCGCCGTGGCCTGCGCGGGCCTGGCGCTGGGCGAGGTGACTGCGGCGGGCAAGGTGGCCCTGATCTGGCCGGTGCTGTTCCACTTCATCTGCGCCATCGCCTACCTCTATGCCGCGCCGGTGGCCCTGGCGCTGGTGTCGCGGGCCGCGCCGCCGGCAGTGAACGCCATGATGGTCGGCACCTACTACCTCGCGCTGTTTGTGGGTGGACTGGTCAGCGGCTGGCTCGGACGGTTTTACGAACAGATGCCGGCCGCGGGATTCTGGCTGATGCACGGCGCCATCGTCGGCGTCGGAGGCTTGCTCATCCTGCTGCTGCGCCCGGTCTTCATCCGCCTGCTGCGGCTGGACGCCCCGACCGCCTGACGCCGTTTCAACTCATCTCGCTTAAAGGAGCCGACGTGCCCAAACCCAACCTGTGCGCCGCCCTGGTGGCGTTCGCCTGCGCGCTCGCCGCCGCATCGGCGGCGCGGGGCGCGACCGCGCATCACGCGGTGGTGGACCGCATCCCGGGCCCAGACGGCGGCTACGACTATCTCGCCGTCGACGCGGCGGCCCAGCGCCTGTTCGTGGCCCGCGCGTTCGGGGTCATGGCCGTGGACTTGCAGACCCGCGCGCTTACCCCGCGGCTGGTCCAGGCCAACGACGTCTCGGCCGTGCTGCCGATCCCGGACAGTCCGCTGATGCTCAGCACCGTCTATGGCGACGACAAGGCGGTGATCTTCGACCGCGCGACGGGCGCCGTCCTGGCGGAAGTGGCGACCGGCAAGTCGCCGGACGCGGCGGCCTATGACCCGTTCAGCAAGCTCGTCCTGGTGATGAACGCCAAGAGCGCCGACATCACCCTTGTCGATGTGGCGAAGCGCGCGGCGGTCGGCGTCATCGCGCTCGGCGGCAAGCCGGAGGCGGCGGTGAGCGATGGCAGGGGCCGGATCTACGTCAACCTCGAGGACGCCGCCGAGGTGGCGGTCATCGAGATGGCGACCCGGAAGGTCGAGCGCCGTTACAGGTTGCCCGGGTGCGAGGAGCCGACGGGCATCGCCCACGATCCCGCGGCCGGGGTGCTGATCGCCGCCTGCCACAACCGCACCGCCAAGCTGATCGACGCCGCCACCGGCGCGGACCGAGGCACGGTGACGGTGGGCAAGGACGCGGACGGCGCGATCTTCGACCCGGCGCGGCGGCTGGTGTTCATCCCCTGCAAGGAGGGCACGCTCAGCATATTCGCGTTGGGCGCCGACGGGAAACCGGGCCCGGTCCAGGTGGTGAAGACCGCGCCCGGCGCGCGCACCGCGGCCCTGGACCCGACGACGGGCCGCATCTACCTGGCCGCCCAGCAGGCGCGCCTCGACGACAAGGGGGAGGAGGGCTTCGTGCCCGGTACGTTCGAGATCCTTGTGGTGGCGCCGCAATGAGCCTGCGCGCCCTGTTGCTGGCCGGCGCCGTCGCGGCGTCGGCCACCGCCGCCCATGGGGAGATCCTCACCGTCTGCCCCGCCGCGTCGCAGGACACGGCCTGCCGGTTCACCGGCGGTGAAGGAATCCAGGTCGCAGTGGACGCGGCGCGGGATGGGGACACCGTCCGGCTCAAGGCGGGACGCTACATCGCTGTCCGCTACCGCGACGTGCCCTTCCAGGACCTGCATATCCGCGGCTTCGTGGTGGTGAGCGGCAAGCGGCTGGCGATCGAGGGCGAAGAGGGCGCCATCCTGGACGGCGCGCAGGGTCCGCCCACCAGCGCCTTCGTCCTCGACCGCGCCGAGGTGTCGCTCCGCAACCTCGCGATCCGCGACTTCCGCTATCACCGGGAAGAGGACCAGATTTACGACGGCCACGGCGTGTTCGCGATCAACAGCCGTGTGCGCCTGGACGGCGTGCGCATGGAGCGGATCGTCAAGATGGCGATCACCGGCCGCGGCGACACCCAGATCGACGCGTCCGACATCCGCCTGCTCGACGGCCATATGGGGGTCTGGCTCGAGGAATCCGCCCACGCGAACATCCGCAATTCGGTCATCCAGGGCGGGGACTCCGCGGCGATCGGCGCCTACATGAACGCCACGGTCCACCTCTATAATTCCGTGGTCCAGGCCAACGGCGACGACGGCCTCTACGCCACGGGTCGAGGTTCGATCTTCGCCGCCAACTCGCTGATCCTCGGGAACAAGCCGTTCGGACTGAATGCGGTGGAGGAGGGGCGGATCGCCGTCGTCCATAGCGTCGTCCATGGCAACGCCGCGGACCTCGATGCCAAGGCCGACAAGCGGGCCGTACACCTGGGGGATGGGGTCGTGCGCCTCGATCCCCGGATCGACGCCGAATGGCGACCGAAGGCCGGATCGCCGATCGCCGGCCGCGTCGATCCGGACTTCGGGCGGCCGATCGGGCTCACGGGAGAGGCGCGGTGATGCGGTGGGCGATTCCCCTGCTGCTGGCCGGCCTGGCGGCGACGCCGGCCGCGGCCGAGCAGTACTGGACGACCGCGCCGATCACCGCCGTCAGCGCCGTGGCCAAGGACGACAAATATCCGCAGTACAGCGACGTCATCTACATCGGCTTCGGCGACAAGGCCTGGCTGCCCGAGCGGTGCCGCAAGGCCCCGGGCCTGCTGGCCGACGCCGCCGACAAGGCCCTGCTCACCCTGGCGCTGGCGGCGCTGGCCCACGGCCGGCCGGTCGACATCAAGGCCGAGGACGGCCGGATGATCGGCGACTACTGCCGGGTCTTCCAGATCACCCTGCACGCGCCCTGAGCCGTTTGGCGGGCCATGGTGCGCGCCCCGCACCATGCGCCGCCCGTTTATCATCTCCCGCCTGGACGGCCGGGAAGGCCATGGTCGCGGCAATGGGGCGGCGTCTTCGGCGGACCGCTTTCCAAGGCTGAGGATCGGAAAGGAGCGTCATGCTCAAGGCGGACATGAGCACGGCTGATTGGCGTGCGCTCGACCAGGCCCACCACGTCCACTCGTTCACCGACCCGCGGGCGATGAACGTAAAGGGTACGCGCGTGATCACGCGGGCGGACGGCGTCTACGTCTGGGACAGCGACGGCGCCAAGCTGCTGGACGCCATGGCGGGGCTCTGGTGCGTAAATGTCGGCTACGGCCGGAAGGAACTGGTCGAGGCGGGGCGCGCCCAGATGGAGGTGCTGCCCTACTACAACAACCACTTCCAGTCGGCGACGCCGCAGATGATCGAGCTGGCGAGCCTCATCGCTGAGGTGACGCCCCCGGGGCTCGACCAGATCGTGTTCGCCAACTCCGGGTCCGAGGCAATCGATACCGTCCTGCGGATGGTGCGCCACTTCTGGCGGCTCCAGGGCCGGCCCAGCAAGCAGATCTTTATCGGCCGCTCGCTCGGCTATCACGGCAGCACTCTGGCCGCGACGAGCCTCGGCGGCATGGCCCACATGCACGGCATGGACAACGCCCTGCTGCCCGGCTTCGAACACATCGGCCATCCGCACTGGTACACCCAGGGCGGTGACCTCACCCCGGAGGCGTTCGGCCTCGAGGCGGCGCGGGAACTCGAGGCAAAGATCCTCGAACTCGGCCCCGAAAATGTCGCCGCCTTCATCGGCGAGCCCGTCCAGGGCGCCGGCGGCGTGATCGTGCCGCCCTCCACCTATTGGCCCGAGATCCAGCGGATCTGCCGCCTGTACGACGTGCTACTGGTGGCCGACGAGGTCATCTGCGGCTTCGGCCGAACCGGCAGCTGGTTCGGCTCGCAGACCTTCGGCATCGAGCCCGACCTGATGACCATGGCCAAGGGGCTGTCGTCCGGCTACGTGCCGATCTCCGCGGTCGCGATGAACGCGCGGGTCGCCGACACCATCAATCAGGGCGGGCTGATCGCTCACGGCTACACCTATTCGGGCCATCCCGTGGCCTGCGCCGTCGCCATTGAGAACATCGGCATCATCCGCCGTGAAGGCCTGGTCGAGCGGGTGCGCGAGGACGTGGGCCCCTATCTCCAGAGCCGCCTGCAGCAGCTGGCCGAGGAGTCGCCGATCGTGGGCGAGGTGCGCGGCGTGGGCCTGATGGCGGCGCTGCAGCTGGTCCGCGACAAGGCCACGCGCGAGGTGTGCACGGCCGAGGACAACGCGGCGATCCTCTGCCGCGACTATGCGGCCGACAACGGCTTGATCGCCCGCGCCCTGGGCCAGGCCATGGCGCTGAGCCCGCCGCTGACCATCACCCGCGGCGAGATCGACGAGCTGATCAGCAAGCTGGGCTCCGCCCTCGATCACACCGCGCGGGCCCTGGGACGGCTCTGATGGCCGACGGAACCGCGGCGGCGTCGCTGCTGCAGGATGTCCGCCGGTGGGCGGACCGGCAGGGGATCGAGACGCGCTTCGGCGTCTTCAACCCCGCCAATGGCGCGCTGGTCGGCGAGGCGCCGGACATGGGGGCCGGCGAGACCGAGGCGGCCATCGCGGCGGCCGCGCAGGCGCTTCCCGCCTGGGCGGCGCAGACCGCCAAGGCGCGGGCGGAGATCCTGCGGCGCTGGCGCGACCTTATCCTCCACCGAGAGATCGAGCTCGCGCACCTGCTCACCGCCGAGCAGGGCAAGCCGTTCGAGGAGGCGCTGGGCGAGGTCCGCTTCGGGGCCAGCTTCATAGAGTGGTTCGCCGAGGAGGGTAGGCGGCTCTACGGCGACGTGATCCCCAGCCACGCGCCGGGCAAGCGCCTGCTGACGCTCAAGCAGCCGATCGGGGTGGTCGCCGCCATCACCCCCTGGAATTTCCCCAATGGAATGGTCGCCCGCAAGGTCGCGCCGGCCCTGGCTGCGGGGTGCTGCGTTGTCCTGAAGCCGGCCGAGGACACGCCGCTGTCGGCCATAGCGCTGGCGATCCTGGCGGCGGAGGCGGGCGTGCCGCCTGACGCCTTCCGCGTCGTCACGGCCAAGGCCCCGGCCGAGGTCGCCGAGACGCTGACCGCAAGCCCGACCGTGCGGAAGCTCTCGTTCACCGGCTCGACCCCGGTGGGCAAGCTGCTCATGCGCCAGTGCGCCGCCACCGTGAAGAAGGTCTCGCTGGAGCTCGGCGGCAATGCGCCCTTCATCGTCTTCGAGGACGCCGACCTCGACGCGGCCGTTGCGGGCGCGGTGGCCTCGAAGTTCCGCAACGCGGGCCAGACCTGCGTCTCAGCGAACCGCATCTATGTGCAGGCCTCGATCATGGAGGCCTTCGCCGCACGCTTTTCGGCCGCGGTGGCCAAGCTGGTGGTGGGGGAGGGCGCCAACCTCTCCACCAACGTCGGCCCGCTGATCAACGCCGCCGCGCTCGGCAAGGTGGATGGGTTGGTCCGCGACGCCGTCGCCAAAGGGGCCCTGGCGGTGCTTGGCGGCGAGCGGCATCCGCGGCGAGGGACCTTCTACCGGCCCACCATCCTCACCGGCGTCACGGCGGACATGGAGATCGCCCACGCCGAGATCTTCGGTCCTGTCGCGCCGCTGTTCACGTTCGAGACCGAGGCCGAGGTGGTTCGGCGCGCAAATGACACGCCCTACGGACTCGCCGCCTATTTCTGGACCCGCGACATCGGCCGCGCCTTCCGGGTCGGCGAGGCTCTCGAATACGGCATGGTCGGCCTGAACGAGGGCCTGATCTCCAGTGAGGCCGCACCGTTCGGCGGGATCAAGGAATCCGGCATCGGCCGGGAAGGCTCGAAGTACGGCCTCGAGGACTACGTCGAGATCAAGTACCTGCTGCTGGGCGGCCTTGCCTGAGCGCCACGGTTCAGGTGACCGAGGCTGGCGCCAGGTCCGGCAGTTCGGTGGCGATCGTGTTCGTCAGCCAGCTGCGGAATTTCCGCGTCAGGGGCATGTCCCACCGGTCCGCCCGGGCGATGAACAGATAGATGCCCATGGTGTGCGGTTGGAAGCCGGGATTGTCCTTGCCCACCTCCACCAACCGTCCGGCCGCCAGGTCGTCGGCCGCCACAAGATGGTTGGCGAGCGCGATGCCGCGCCCATGCCGCGCCGCCTCCAGGGTCAGATGGCCCTGCCACAGCCGCGGGCCGCTGAGGTCCAGTTCCTCGTAGACGCCATGCGCCGCCAGCCACTCGGCCCAGTCGTCGACGTTGATCTCATGCAGCAGGCGCAGGCGTATCAGGTCAGCGGGACCGGCGATCGGCCCCACCTCGCGCAGGTAGTCCGGGCTGGCGACCGCGATGATCGGCACGTGCGCGAACTCGATGCTGCGGAGCCCGGCCGGCAGTTGGAAGGGCTCGCCGTAGGCGGAGACGAACCGGATGTCGACGTCGGCTTCGTGCATCGAGAAGTCGGGGCTGTTTTCGGTCGGCCGCAGCTCGATCTCAATGCCGGCGTGCTTCTTCTCAAAGGCGCCAAGGCGGCGGGTCAGCCAATGCAGGGAGAAGCCCGGCATGCTCCAGATGTGCAGGCGCGAGTGGTCGCCCCGGCGCATGAGATCGACCGTCGCATAGACGATGCCGTCGAGGGCCGCCGAGACCTGGCGATGGTAGCGGAGTCCGTCTTCCGTGAGCACGATGCCGCCGGCGGTGCGCTCGACCAGCTTGACGCCGGTCCAGCTTTCCAGGGTCCGCAAATGGCGGCTGACCACGGCGTGGTCGCGGCCCAGGCTGAGGGCGGCCTTGCGGATTCCGCGCAGCCGTCCGACCGCGTCGAAGGCGCGCAAGGCCTCGAAAGGCGGAAGCGTCTTTCGCGAGGGTGGGGACCGTCCCGCCGTCTCGTCCGGACCTTCAACCATGCCGTTTCGCACCCCCAGAGTTGCGACGGATTGGTAACAGACTCACCAGGGCGATCCTAGGGCGCGATGGCTCTCCGGACGCCACTTGGCAGGCCCTTGCGGGCCGCGTTCTGCACCCTTGGGCTGATCGCCGCGCCGACCGCGGCGTGGGCCGAACCCGCGCTGCAATTGTCGGCGGAATACACGGCCGACTTGCTCGCTGACATGCGGGGCGGAATCGCGCGCGGCGGACGTTATCTCGGCAAGCTGGAGGTCGCCGGCCTCACCCGCGCGGAGAGGATCGTCGAGTTGACCTACGACCGCGCGCCGGCCGCCCAGGTCCGCGTTCAGCCCACCCTGCAGCGGGTGCGCAATCCGAGCGGTGATCCGACCGTGCGCGACGCCGTCGTTGGGGGGAGGAGGCTTACGCTGCAGTGGCAGACGCTAGGCGTCCTCGATGCCCAAGGCCGCCATCAGCCGGGCGATCTCCACGGCGTCGTCGTCGCCCTGGGCGAGCAACCCTTCGATGACGCGCACTCGGTCGGCGGCGGGGTGCTTCTGACTGAGCTTGGTGGCGCCTTCGATCGTCTCCACGCGGATGCGGAAGCTGCGGATGTGGGGCAGCAAGGTGTCGATGCGTCCCTCGGGCGCCTGGTCCAGCGTCCACGGCGGTTCGCCGCTGCGCTCCAGCACCTCGGCCGTGCGGCGTAGCACCGCGATCCGCCCCTCACGGTCGTCGATCGGCTCCAGAACGCCGCGCACCTGCGCCTGGAGATAGTTCCAGGTAGGCACCTGCGGCATGGCCTTGTACCAGCGCGACGAGATGTAGGCGTGTGGCCCCCAGAACACGACCAGGGCGGGCTGGCCGGCGGCGAGCGCCCCGGCATGCGGGTTGCGCGCGGCCATGTGACCGACGAGCGGGCTCGTGTCGTCATCGGTCTCGAAGAAGATCGGCGTCGATGTCGCGAAGGTTCCGGTTTCCCCCGGAGTCACCAGCAGCGCGAAGGGATGGGCCCGCACGATCGCTGCGGGATCGGCCGCCATGTAGTGCGGCGGCGCATACATCGATGGCTGCTGAAGGGGCTTGTCCACGTCTGGTCCTCGATGAGCGCCCTGCACCTGGCGCGGTAAGATCGGAACGGCGCTCGGCGCGCCCAGCTGGCACTATGGCCTCGGTTCGGTGCGGGCGGACGATGCGTATCATTCTGGGGCCGGTGATGGCGGCGCACCAGGGACGGGCTCGCGCCGGTCAGTCCGCCGGACCTGCGATCCGGAAGCCGACGGTGAAATAACCCTCGTCCTCCGGACCGCCCAGGCGGAAGCGGGGGCTTAGGTAGTCCGCCGCGTCCCCGTACGAGCCGCCTCGCACCGCGCGGCGACCTGGCTTCGGGCAAGATTCGCGTGCCGAGCCGTCGTTGGGCCCGCCCAGATAGTCGTCGTGGTGGCAGTCCTGCTGCCATTCCCATACGTTGCCGTGCAGGTCGCGCAGGCCGTGTCTGTCGGCACGGAAGCTGCCGACCGGAGCGGTATGGAGCCAGGTGTCGGCGCCTCCGACCTCGCCGCCGCAGCACTCGACCTTGCCGATATTGGCGATGTCGTGAGTGATCGCGCCGCCGGCTTTCGGGTCCCCGAGGCCGGCCGAGACCGCGGCATACTCGTACTCGGCCTCGGACGGCAGCCGGTAACGCCGGCCGGTCTCGCGGTTGAGCCAGGCGATGTAGGCCTGGGCGTCGCGCCAACTCACGCAAACCACCGGATGGTCGTCCGCCTGAGGGAACCCCGGATCCGCCCAGTTCCGGCGCGGATCGATGAACCAGCTGGTTCCGGCGTCATAGACGTTGCACTTGCCTTCGGAGACGTAGCCTGTGTCCCTCACGAAGGCGCGGAAGGCCCCAAGGGTGACTTCATGGATCGCAAGCGCGAACGGGCGCTTGAATCGGACGGTGTGGGTCGGTCCATCGATGTCGCCGTAGCCCCGGTTGACCGTCTTGCCCATTCGGAACGAGCCGGCGGGCGCCACGGCCATGGTCGGGCAATTGGCGCATGCTCGGCGCTCCAGCGCCCGGGCGGGCGTCGCCGCCGCAAGCGCTAGGAGCATCGCCGCCCCCAGCGGTACGATAATGGCGACGCGGATGGAGACCAACATCTTCGGCGACGTGGAATGGGCGAACACGCACGCTCTCCTTCAACCTGCCCCGAGGACCCTGGCCGAGAGGATGCCCAAGGCGATCCCGCATCGGCTGATGCGAAAGTGACGCTCTCTGGTGCCCTTCCATCACCGCCGTCCATTGCCGCTTCTGTCGAGCCAGGGGACCGAGGAGGGTCATGGCGGCGTGGGCGCGAGTGCTCCATTCCGGCCTCTAGGCTCGGTTCGCCACCGTTGACCGCCTCCTGCCAGCGCTCCGCCGCATGGTGCTGGTCGGCGCGCGGATGCTTGCCCTGGTGCACGTGCTGCTCTCCCGCATCTTCGACATGAGGGAGACGGTCCGCGCGGGTGATCCCGCCCTGCCCGAGAACGCCGCTCGCCTGCGCCTCGTCGCATGGTGCCTGTTGATGATCGAGGTGCGCCGATGGCGCTTCTGATCTGACGCATGGATTTGCGAACCGCGTTGAGGAAGGCGCGGCTGGCGTTCTCCATCAGATGCCAGCAATCGGCGACCTGGATGGCGCGCCGCCAGGCCCAGTCATCGATGTCGATCACGGTGGGCCGTGGGAAAGGCAGGCAGCCGCGCCTCCGGACCACCCGGAGCAAGGTGTTGTTGCTGACCGGCAGCATCAGTCGCTTGGCGAAGCTTGCCGCCGGCCGACCGCCCAGCGCCAAGCCAAGGTGATGGACCAGCCCGTCAAGGCGGGCGGTGCGCCTGCCCCATGGCGCCAGGACGCTGGCGTCGAACCGCTCGGTGAAGATGCTTCAGTCGCACAGGAGCCCTCGAAACGGAAGCGGCGCACCGTGGCCGCCAGCTCGACGGATCGCCCCGCCATCGGCAGGTCGGTGATGCGCCTGCGGTAGCGACTATGGATGCGCCGGCTCGCCGCGCCGCATCCGGGGCAATTGCTTGACGCGGCTGCGCACCGTGATGGACGTCGCAACGTGCACCCGTGAGCGGCGGTAATACAGATCCTCGGCGTCCTGCACCGCGCCCGCTGTGACCTGCAGCGATGTCAGGGCGGCCGGCGGCGGCAAGGCATCGCGCGAATGCAGCCCTGGCAATCCTCGAGGGGTCAACGGCGATCGAAGATGTAGAGCTTCAAGCCTTCGGGGACGAAGACCGCCGTGCGGTTCGACCAGTCGATGTCGAATTCCACGGCGGGCGTGAAGAAGGCACCCGTCTTGGGGTCGACGGCCAAGGTGCGGGCTGTCTGGCGGGTCTGCACCTCGGACTTCACTTCATAGCCGTCGCCCTTCGGCCCGATCACCGAGACGAAGCCTTCGCCGTTGGACACCAGGATCTCGCCGCGCGCCTCGTCGAAGGCGATGGCGTCGGCGTCGCGGCCGATCTTCACCGAGCCGAGCTGCTTGCCCGTGGCCGCATCTAGCACCGCCAGCACAGCGTTGGCGCAGGCGCTGAACAGGCGGCCCTTGGCCACGTCGATGGCAAGGGCGTGGGGCGCCTCGCAGCCCTCGATAGGCAGGCGCGCGGCGACCGCCATCTTGCGGGTGTCGAGGCGCACCACCTCGTGGCCCTCCTCGATGTTGACGAAGATCGAGCCCTTGCCGTCGGCCACCGCGAACTCCGGCGTGCCGCCGAGCGGCAGGGTCTTCAGCGGCTTGCGCGAGGTCGCGTCGACCACGGTGGCGTCTCGGCTCTCGCCGTTGAAGACGAACACCCGGTTGGTGACGGGATCGTAGGTCACGCTGTCCGGATCGGCGCCGACCGGCGTCTCGGCGACGGCGGTCAGGGTCGACAGGGAGAAGGTGGTCAGGGTGTTGCGGTCGCCGTTCGCCACGAAGCCGAGATCGCGATCGGGCGCCAGGGCCACGCCGTGGGCGCCCGCCAGTCCCGGCACCCGGCCGACGATCTTGCGCTCGTCGAGCCCGAGCACGGTGACCTCCGAGCCATGCGCCACATAGAGCCGCCGGGCCTGGGGATCGACCTTCAGATAGTCCCAGCGCGGCGGCCCGCCGAGCGGGACGACCTCGGTCAGGCGGTGTTCGGCGGCCGAGGCGGGCGCGGCCAGGCAGAGGCTCGCCGCCAGGGCGGCGGCGAGCAGGGGGCGAATATCCATGGGGGCTCCGGAACGCTCGGGGTTACTTGGCGAGGTCGGCCAGGAAGGCCTTCGCCGTGGTCGGGCCGCGGGCGAAGGTGTCGCTGTGCTCGGCGACGTGCTTGCGGAACTCGACGAAGAACTTCGCCCCTGACGGCAGGCCCGACTTCTCGTAGGCCGCGTCCATCGCCGCGCGCTTGTCGTCCGGGGTCGAGGCCGGCTGGATCAGCATGAAGTCCCAGTCGGCGCCGTCGGAATGCACATACAGCTGCCGCGGCGGTAGGCCAGCGGCGCGGTTGACGTCGTCATAGGCGTCGATGGCGCGCATGAACGCCTCATGCTGGCCGGGCGCGATGCGGTAGATCTCGATCAGCACCTTGTTGCTGAAGCTGCTGTCGGCGGACGCCGGGGCAGGCTTGGTCTGGGCCAGGGCCGGCGCGGCCACCGTGAGGACCAGGGCCGCAGCGAGGGCGAGTGAGACTTTTTTCGACATTGCTTTCTCTCTTTCTGCGAAGGGTCGGGCGGCGCGGCGCATCTCAAAAGTCGATCTGAGCGCGAATGCCGAGCCCGGTTTGGTCGAGGGTTCCAGCCGCCGTTTCGGCGTGCGAGCGGTTGAGGTCGAACATGAGCCGCACCCGGTCCTCCAGGTGCCAGTTCAGACCCAGGGATCCGACGCTGAGCTCGCGCTCGACCAGGCCGCCGTCGTCCAGGTCCAAGGCTCCGTAACGGGCCGCGACCTGCCACGCGCCCCAGCCGCCCTGGGATATGGGGCGCTCGGGTTTCAGGCGGTCGAACACCGCGCCGTCGATTTTGTAGGGGCGGAACTCGCCGGTCAGAGTCCACCAGGCCTCGATCGAGTAGCCGCCGTAGGTCGGATCGGCGGTGGGCGCCGAAACCTCCATCAGGGCCGCTTCCGCCGCGACGCCGAAGGCGCCCGCCGAGAAGGCGGCCTCCAGGCCGATCGCGTCGGCCGCGTCCGCGCCGATCATGCCGGTGTCCACGACGTAGGGCGCCAGATGGCGTTCCGGCCGGGCCCGCAGGCGCAGGGTCAGCGGGCCGTTGAACTCGGCGTGGTAGGCGGCGAGCGCCAGATGCAGATAGCGGTCCTGCTCGAGCACCGGCGCCCAGGCGACGCGACCGCCCAGCGTCAGGCTCTCGTCCGTCAGGCCGTCGCGGGCGTCGTTCTCGCCTTCGCCGAACAGGCCGGCCGTTGCGAACCAGCGCGCGCCCTTCGCCCAGACCGAGGCGCCGACTCCGCGACCCGGGACGAAGGGATCGATCCCCGCCGGATGCTCCAGGAACAGGTTGTAGTTGTCGCTCGTCTGGTCATCCAAGCCGAAGGGGACCTTGTGGTAGCCGAGCCGCACCTGGGCGCGGGCGCCCAGCGGAATCGCGAAGAAGGCGTCCTGCAGGGACACGGTGTTTCCCGCGAAATCGGCCTCTATGACATAGGGCATGGCGGCCACTCGGCCCTCGACGCCGATCCGTGCGCGGCGCAGTTCCGTGCCGCTGGCGCCGTCGTCCACCCGCCAGGCGTCGGCGTGGATGCGGCCGCGCAGCTTGGCGGTGTAGGCCGGCGGCGGGTCGGCCGGGCTCGCCTGGACCGGTGATGCAACTGCGACGGCCGGTGCTGGCGCCGGGGCAGGGGCGGGCGCGGTCGACGCCAGGCGGCCCTCGAGCAGTTCGAGGCGCCGGCTGAGCGCCTCGATGACCTCCTGCTGGCGGCGAACCATCCCCGCCAGCTCGGCCGGGCTCTGGGCCGCGGCAGGGCTCGCCAGCAGCGCGGCGGCGGCTCCGCCTATCGCGGCCATCAATCGGTTCATGGCGCCGCCTCGTCCTGGAACCAGGCGGGCGGCTGCGCGCGCTTGCGCGGCCAGACTTCGTCCAGGGTTTCGCCATCGTAGAGGCGACCGTTCTTCATCACCTGGCGGATGCTCAGCAGGTTGCGGATATCGGCCAGGGGATCGCGGTCGAGGATCAGCAGGTCGGCGTATTTGCCCGGCTCAAGGCTGCCGATCGCCTGCAGCCGGCCAATGGTCTCGGCCGAGCCGATGGTGGCCGCGGTAAGCGCCTCGCGGGGCGTCATGCCGCCCATGACATAGGCCTGGATTTCCCATTGGACGCCCAGTCCCTCGGTCTCGCTGTGGCTGCCGACGCCGACCAGGCCGCCGGCCCGCTGGATCTTGGCCACGCCCTCGGCGACCTCGGGGAATGCGTATTCCTCGGGCGCGTACCAGGGACGGCGGGCGAACCGCATCGCGCGGTAGTTGGGCGGGAAGAAGCGCCGGACCTTGGCGTCCGCGTTCGGGTTGGTGCTGGTGATGAACCAGCTCTGACCCGGCGGGCCGGAGGTGTTGAGCTGCAGCGTCGGGGTATAGCTGGCGCGCGTGCGGGCGAAGAGTTGGACCACGTCGTCGTGGATCGGCGGCGGACCGGCGGTGTGCTCGCTGCCGGCGAAACCGTCCAGGACGTTCGTCAGCACCAGCTTGGCGTCGAGCGCGCCCTCCGTGGTCGGCATCAGCCCCACCTCGAGCGCGGCCTGGGCCACCCACTGGCGCACGCGCCGGTTGCCGGTGCGGTACTGCTTGAGGTTCCGGGTGCGGTAGTGGTCGCGGTAGCGGGTCAGGACCTGCACGGCGTCGTCCTTCGAGGCGAACTCGTTGAACGAGAAGATCGCCGTTCCGGTGGAATAGGTCCGAAGGCCGGTCGTCAGCCCCGCCTCGATCAGGTCCGTATAGGGGAAGACGTCGATGCTCAGCGACGAGACGTCCAGCCCAGCCGTGACGCCATAGGCGAGGTTGGTCGCGAAACCCCAGTTGGCGACGTCCAGCACGCCGCGCCGCTGCTGCGCCCAGTGGGCGTGGGTGTCGATCAGGCCCGGGGTGATGAACTTGCCGGAGACGTCATGGACCACTGCGCCGGAGGGGATGGTCACCTTGCCGCGCGGCCCGATGGCCGCGATGCGGTCGTTGACGATCACGATGTCGGCGTCGGGAACGACCTCGTCTCCCCGCATGGTGATCGCGGCGCCTCCACGCAGCACCAGCGTCCCCGCCGGGGTGTCCCGCGGCGCCTCGACGACAACCTCGAAGCGCTCGACGCCGGCTGGGCTGTCCGGGTCGACGGAGGCCAGGGGCCGTCGATAGAAGGTCGAACCGACCGCCCAGGTGATCGACCGTCCGCCGTCCGCCCAGGCGAAGAAGTCGGCCCCGACGCTGGTCAGCTTCCGATGCGCCGCGCCCGGCGAGCCAAGTTCGATCGTCGGCGCGTCCTGGCCCGCCGGCATGGCGAGCAGATGCAATTGCTGGGCGATCTGGGCCAGCGCCCATTTGCCGTCGGGACTGAGCTTCAAGTCGTCGACCGGGACAGACCCCTCGACGAAGTACCAACCCGGTCCCTTCACGGTGAGGACCCGCTTTCGGCCCGACCCGTCCAGCGCGACGGCGTTGAGCCCATCGTCGAACATCACATGGACCCGGGCCGTGTCGGCTGTGAACTGAGGATCTCCCCCCATTGTCCCGGAGGCGATCACCCGTTGAGGCCCGCCCAAGGCGGCGACTTGCACAAGGTCGGCCCGTCTCAGGAGGCCGTACTCCATATAGGCCTGCATGCGCTCGTAGTTGGAGGAGCGCAGGGCGATGATGCTCCTGCCATCGGGCGCATAGGCCGGATTGCTGTAGTAGGCGCCCGGCGCGGTCGTGAGCGCGCGCGCCTCACCCTTGCCGTCGGCTGGAGCGGCCCAGACCTGGCCTCCTGACCGCGGCTCCCAGGTGACATAGGCGATGGTCCGACCGTCCGGGGACCAGGTCGGCTGGAACTCCGCATCCTTGCTCGCCGTCAGCCGGCGCGGCGCCCCGCCGGTGAGGTCCATCACGTGGATCTTCGCGAAGGCCGAGAAGGCTATGGCCTTGCCATCGGGCGACTGGACGGGCGCCTGGATGACCCTGGCCCGCACTGGGCCGGTTTCCTCGGCGATCGAGCGACGCAGGCTCGGACCGATGTCGAGGGCGACATAGGCCTTGAACGGGATGACCTGGGACGCCCCGGTGGCGATCTCCACCCGACGGATCTTGCCGCCATGGCTGAGGATCAGCGCCTTTCCATCGGCGGTGAAATCGTGCCGCGGCATCAGATCGCGGCTGACCGAACCCTCTTGGTCGTCGCGCTGAACCGCGTGCGCCAGCCAGCGGTCCTCGCCAGTCTCCAGGTTGCGCAACCGCAGGCCGGTCTTGCCCTCGAGGCGAGAGCCGTAGACCAGGAGACGTCCGTCCGGGGACACCGCCGGGCGCATGGCGCTGCCCTGGTTGGTCGCCACCAGATCGTCCGTCCCGGTCTTAAGATCGCGCCGCCGCACGCTCCACAGGGGAAAGGTGACGTCCTCGTCGAACACCGAGCCCTTGCGCGCCGCATAATACAGATAGCGGCCGTCCTTCGACGGCGCCGCGCCGATCGCGCTATTGCGGGCGTCCATCGGCGTGCTCGGGGTGGCCTTGGCGGGAATCAGCTCCTCGGGGCTGCCGTCCTCAGCCGAAGGATACGCCCAGAGGCTGAAGGCCTGGACGTCCGGGCGTATGCGCGAGACGAAGACCTGCCGGCCGTCCGCCGACCAGGCCGGCGAGGCGAAGGTCGTATTGTCGTCGAGGAACGAGATCTGCCGGGCCTCCGAGCCGTCAGGCCTGGCGATCCACAGATTCTCGTTGCCGGAACGGTCGCTGAGGAAGGCGATCCACCGACCGTCCGGCGACAGGGTCGGCTGGGAGTCGAAAGCCAACCCCTGCGTGATCGCCCGCGCCGTCCCGCCCTTGGCGTCCAGGGCATAGATGTCGCCCAGCATGTCGAAGAAGACGGTCCGGCCGTCCGGCGACAGGTCGACCGACAGCCAGGTGCCCTCCTGGGTGTCGAACTCGATCCTGCGCGCCGGCGCCATCGGCAGGGTCCGCCCGGGCGGCTGCAGGGTTTCGCTCGGTCGTGGGCCGACGGAAGCTGGCTTCGGCTCGGGGAGGGGCGGCGGATGGGCGGCGTCGGGATGGGCTTGCGCAGCTCCGGCCAGCGCCCAGGCGAGGGCCATGGCTGCGCAGGACGCTCTCATCGGCGACCGGCTCATCGGTAACCGGGCGGCCATGGCTGGGTCCCGTTGAGTGGCGAATAGCGGTCGCGCAGCGCCTTCTGGCGGGTGGCCAGCGAGGCCGCCTTGCCCGCCACGAACACCTGGTGGGGCGCGCTGATCGGCTCCAGCGGATCGCCGTCCCAGATGACCAGATCGGCCTCGCGGCCGGGCTCGAGGGTCCCGTAGCGGTGGGAAATCCCCCACATGCGGGCCGGGGCGATGGTGAGCGCCTTCAGGGCCTCGGCGTAGGGCAGGCCGTTGGCGACGGCCAGGCCTGCGGCCTCGCGCAGGGCCGAGCCTGCATTGTAGCTGAGGTGGATCGTCCAGCCGGGCACCGACAGGGCGATGGGCACGCCGGCCTTGTTCAGCATGGCGGCGTTGTCGAGCCGTGAGCCGATCTCGTCGAAGCTCATCGGCAGGTTGGCCATGGGATCGATGATCACCGGGATCTTGGCCGCCGCCAGGGCGTCGGCCGCGCGCCAGGCCTCGCTGCCGCCGATGATCATCACGCGCAGCTGGTAGTCGCGCGCCAGATTGATCGCCTGCCGGATGTCGGACTCGCGGTGCGCCGCGATGGCGAGCGGCGTCCGCCCCTCGACCACGGGAATGAGCGCCTCGACATCCAGCCGGTTGAGCAACTGGTCGCGCGGTTCGCCGGTGCGCGGCGCGGCCTTGTAGACCTTGGCCTCGTCCAAGGCGTTGCGGATCAGCAGCCACTGGGCGCTGCGCGAACCGCCCGCCTTTTCCGCGGAACTGCCGCCGACGGTGGCGAACAGGGCGGCCTTGGGCTTATCGACAAGGTCTGGGCCATCGGCCAGGCGCAGCAGGACGCCCTGGCCCGCGAACGGGGACCCGGCCGCGGCGTCGGGGAAGGACATGGCTCGGGTCAGGCCGTCGGCCCGGGCGACGGCGATCAGGCTGGAATTGGGGTTGATCGCATACTGCACGTCGAACGCCGCGCCGAGCGGTCCGGTGGCGACCGACTGGTCGGCGGTGTCCGGCGAGGACGCCACCTCCGTGAGCCCGAGTTGCGTGCCGGCGTTCATCAGTCCGGGGGTCACGATCCGCCCCTCGGCGAGGACGATCCTGGCGCCTGCCGGGGCCGGAGCACCCGCGCCGACGGAGACGATCTTGCCGTCCGTGACCACGATGGTTGCGTTCTTCACGGGCTGGTCCGAGGTCATGGTCCAGGCCGTCGCGCCGGTGATGGCGAAGGTCTCGGCGGCCGCCTCCGAGGCCAGGCCCAAGGTGGCGACCAGGGCCGCAAGCAGAGCTCTCATGGCCGGGGGCTCGCATTGGGTCGCCCGACCTCGAAGTCGGAGCGGGGGCGGCGGCCGGGATCGGCGCGGTCGTAGACGAGGGCGCCGTCGATGAACACCTGGTCGGCCTTGGTGTAGATGCTGAAGGGGTCGCCCGACCAGACCACCACGTCGGCGTTGCGGCCCGGCGCGAGGGAGCCGATCCGGTCCTCCATCCCCAACGCCTTGGCGGGATTGGACGTGAACCAGCGAACCGCCTGCTCGGGTCGGATGTCGAGGCCGGCGCGGCGGCCGGCGCCCATCGCCTTGGCGGCCTCGATGTTGAGCCGCTGGCCGACCTGGGGGGAGTCGGAGTGCATCATCACGCAGGCCCCGGCTGCGTCGAGGAAGGCCGCGTTCTCGCGGATCGCGTCCCCGACCTCCATCTTGAAGCCCCACCAGTCTGGCCACACCGCCGCGCAGACACCCTCGTCGCGCAGCAGGCCGGCGATCTTGTAAGCCTCCGAGGCATGGTGGACCGCGGCGATACGGTAACCGAACTCGCGCGCCAGACTCAGCATGGTGGCGATGTCGTCGGAGCGATAGCAGTGCAGGTGCACGCGCACCTCGCCACGCAGGGCGGCCGACAAGGTTTCCAGCTTCAAGTCGCGGTCCGGCGGGTCCTTCTTGTCGCCCCGTTCGTAGGCCTCCCACTCGTTCCTATGCTTGCGGGCTTTCAGCCACTGTTCCCGCATGCCGGCGACCTCACCCATGCGGCTCGCGGGGAAACGGCCAGACTCGGCGAAATGGCCTTTTGGATTTTCGCCGCAGGCCATCTTCATCGCGGCGGGGGCGCCGGGGAAGCGCATCGCCTGGGCGGTGACCGCGGGAATGGGCTTGAGCACGGCGGCGCGGCCGCTGAACAAGACCGTCGATCCCGGCAGCACCTGCAGGGTGGTCACGCCACCCGCCAGGGCGCGTGAAAAGGCCGGATCCTGGACATTGACCGCGTGCAGGACGGAGGTGTGGGAGGTGTTAGGGTCGGTCGACTCCGTGACGTCCGACGCCTCCCAGTCCTGCGAGGTCAGGGGGGCGACGAATGTGCCGTTATGGCTATGGACATCGATCACACCCGGCGTCAGCCAGTGGCCTGAAGCGTCGATCACCGTCGCGCCGTCCGGCGGCGCCAGGTCCCGGCCGACGCTGACGATCTTGCCGCCCGCCATGAGGACGTCGGTGTCGTCCAGCCGCGCGCCCAGGCCGTCCAGCACGGTCGCGTTGCGGATCAGGGTGTCGACCCGAGGCAGCGGGCTGTAGGTGCTGGGATAGGCGTCGAGCGCGAAGGGAAGGGGCTCGCGCGGCTTCGCCTCCTTATGTCGCTTTTCGGCCTGGGCGGCGCCGGTCAGGCTCGACGCCGCGAAGAGGGCGACAAGGCCCGAGAGCCAGGGTCGGTAACTCAAGGTGAAACGCCCCCTTCAGAGGATGTGGCCCGCAATCCGAACTGGATCGCGGGCCCGCCCATTCAGAACTTCCGCGTCAGACTCACCGAAACCAAGCGCCGAGTCCCGTAGAAGCAGTCCACCGCGCTGCTGCAGCGGGCGACATACTTCTCGTCGAACAGGTTGCTGGCGTTGATCGCCGCGCGCCAATCCTCAGTGTCGTAGTGGATCATGGCGTCCCATAGCGTCACGTCCTCGTTCTTCCAGAGATTGGCCGCGTCGCCGAAGGTCGAGCTGAGATAGCGAACGCCCACCCCGCCGCCGAGCCCGGCCAATGAACCGGTCTGGGCGGTGTAGTCGACCAGCAGCGAAACCTTGTGCTCGGGCACCATGGTCAGGCGCTTGCCCAGATCGGGGCCGTTGCTCTTGGTCACTTCGGAGTCGGTGTAGCTGTAGGAGGCGTTGATGCTGACCCGCTCGCGGATCCGCGCCACAGCTTCCAGCTCGATCCCCTGTACCTCGACCTCGCCCGCCTGGACGTTGAAGAAGGGGTGGGTCGGGTCCGGGTCCTGGGTCAGCACGTTCTGCTGGGTGAGCTTGTAGGCGGCCGCCGTGGCGAAGACCTTCACATCGTCGGGCAGTCCGCGCCCGTCGTACTTCACACCCGCCTCGACCTGCTCGCCGGTGGCTGGCTCGAAGGCTACGCCGAAGAAGTCCGCGCCGGCGGTCGGCATGAACGAACGGGCGAAGCTGACATAGGGGGCGATGCCGCTCTCGAACACGTAGTTGGCGCCGAGGCGGTACGAGAACTCATCGGCCTCCTTCTTTGAGCCGAAGTTCTCGGTCTTCACCCAATCCTGGCGGCCGCTGGCCGTGAAGGTCCAGGCGCCGGTGCGGATCTGGTCCTGGATATAGACGCCGGTTTGCTTCTCGACCTGGTTCACGTAGGGGAAGAAGGTCGGTGTGGTGATCGGCGCGCCATAGACCGGGTTGAACAGGTCGATCTGGGGTCCGAAGGCGAAGCCGAACTCCGAAGCCAGGTCATAGCGACGATAGTCGACGCCCGCGAGGATCGCGTGCTCCAGCCCGCCTGTCTTCAGCGACACCGAGATGCGGTTGTCGACGTTGAAGGAGTTCACATCCTCCTCGAACGGGAAGTTGTAGCGGTTGACCGTCCGGAAGTCGTCCGGGACGCCGTTGAAGTCGGCGTCCACGAGACCGGCCCCGTAGACTGAGCGCATCGAGCTGACCGCGGAGAAGTATTTCAGGTTCTGCTGGAAGGTGACGTCTTCGTTGAAGTCGTGCGCCAGGTCCCAGCCCACGCCGTACTGCTCGCGGCGATAATAGTTGTAGTCCGGTTCGCCGAGGTTGCGCCCGACCGGAATCTTGCCGAACGGGTTGGGCAGGGAGGTTCCGTAGGCTGGCAGGAAGCCGCCGCCGTCGCCCTCGATATCGTCCTTCTGGAAGTAACCGAGGAAGGTGATGCGGGTGGACGGCGCGATGTCCCAGGTGAGGGCCGGCGCGACATAGGTCCGCTTAGACTCGACGAAGTCCATCTGGGTGCCTCGGTCGCGGTGGAGCACCGTGAAGCGGCCGCTGAAATTCTCGCCGAGCGGGCCGGTGACGTCGGCCGCGATCTGCTTGTGCTCATAATTGCCGAGTTGGCCTTCGATCTCGCCGCCGAAGCTGCGCTGCGGCCGGCGGCTGGTCATGTTGACCAGGCCTCCGGGCGGCGTCTGCCCGTAGAGGACCGAGGAGGGGCCCTTGAGGATGTCGACCGACTCGAAGCCGTAGAGATCGGTTCCCACATTGGCCACCGAGCCGATCGGCGCCTGCAGGCCGTCGATGTACTGGATCGGGTTGAAGCCGCGCAGGGTCAGCCAGTCGTACCGCTCGTCGGGACCGAAGTTCTCGCCGACGACACCGGCCGTGTAGCGAACGGACTGCTGCAGGCTGGTGACGTTGAGCAGGTCGATCTGATCGCGGGAGATCACGGTGACCGACTGGGGCGTCTCGATGAGGGGCGCGGCGGTCTTAGTGGCCGAGACGCTCCCGGAGGAGACGTAGTTCGGCGCGGTGACGACGAGTTCCTCGATGACGTCCTGCGCCAGGGCGCCGGACGGCAGGGCGATGGCGACGAAAACGGCGCCGCCCAGGAGCCGGCCCCTCAGGCCGGGCGCCGCTTGCCGGCTGCGGGCGTGGGAACGCGTGAACATGCTAGACCCCCTCTAGTACTTCTTTAGCCCCGCCTATGCGGAGGTTGATGCTCGAAGCTTGTTCCCGCCCGATCCATCCCGCTCGCGCAGCAGGGTCGCACTCCATCGCGTTCAGGCCAACGCGCCGGCGCCGCTGAGGTCTCGCGAGCGGACGGCGCCCGCGGCGGCGGCGGCGAAGGCAAGCTCGGCGAGGGCCTGGCTGTCATCGAACACGGCCAAGGCCGCGGCCGTGGTTCCGCCGGGACTGGTGACCCCAGCGCGCAGGACGGCGAGATCTTCCGCCGATTCGCCGGCCAGGGCCCCGGCCCCGACCAGGGTCATATACGCCAGGCGCGCGGCCGTCTCGGGCTCCAGGCCGAGCCTGATCCCGGCTTCGGCGAGAACCTCCCCAAGGTGGAAGAAATAGGCCGGGCCACTGCCTGAAAGGGCGGTCGCCGCGTCGATCTGGTGCTCTCCGGACAACCAGACCAGCTCGCCCACCATGCCGAACAGCACTTCGCAGAGGTCGCGCTGGATCTCGGTCAGCCTCGGGCCAGCGACCGCCGCGGTAATGCCCCGCCGGACCGCGGCCGGAGTGTTGGGCATGGCGCGGACCAGGCTCGCGCCGCCGCAGCGGCCGTCGAGAGCCTCCAGGGTCACCCCGGCGGCGATCGATATGACCAAGTCGCCGGGTCCCAGATAGTCGCAAACCCCGTCCAGCGCCTGCAGGACGAGGTCCGGCTTGACCGCGAGCACGATGGTAAGCGGCCCGGGGAACGCCGCCAGGTCCGCAGCGCCCGTCAGCTTGCGAACGCCGCTCGGATTGGCGGCCGGGTCGAGCACGGAAATCCGCTCGCGCCAAGCCGGGTGGGCCATCCACCCCCCGAGCAGCGCCCCGCCCATGCGGCCGCAGCCCACCAGGACGAGTTCGCCGCCGGCCGCCACGGCCTAGTTCCCGCTCGCCAGCACGCGGCGCAGCCAGTCTGCCCCGTCCTGCAGCGCCCTGGCCGCGAGCGGAGAGATGGACACCGCCTCGAGGAAGCTGTGCGTCGCGCCCGGATAGATCACGTCTTCGACCGGCACGGCCGCCTCGCGCAGGCGCCGCGCCATCGCGTGGCTCTGCTCCGTGAGGATGTCGCACTCGGGAATGGCCAGGAACGCGGGCGGCAGTCCTCGGAGGTCCGCCAGGAGTGGAATCGCCAGGGGGTTCTGCCGATCGGCCGGTCCCGACAGGTAGTTGTCCCAGAAGAAGACCATCTCATCGGTGTTGAGCATGAAGCCGGGGCCGCCATAGCGGCGCTCAGACTCGACTGAGGTTACGGTGGCGAAGCCGCCGTAGTTCAGGAGCATGCCCCTCAACTGCGGCGCAGCGCTGTCGCGCAGGGTCAGGCAGGTCGCGAGCGAGATGTTGCCGCCCGCCGAGTCGCCGCCGATGGCTAGGCGCGAGGCGTCGACACCGGCCTCGGCTGCGTGCTCGCCGAGCCAGCGCACCACGTCGACGACCGACTCCAGCGCCGCCGGGAACTTGGCCTCGGGGGAGAGCGGGTAGTCGACGCCGATGACCACCATGCCGGAGCGGCCGGCATATTCGCGCATGACCCGGTCATGGGTGTCGATGCTGAAGAGGGTGAAGCCGCCGCCGTGCAGGTAGATAAGGGCGGGGCTGGAGGTCGCGCCGTCGGGGTGATGGAAACGAAGCCGCACCCCGCCGTGGCGGGTCGGGATCGTCCGCTCAGTGGTCCTGGCCATGACCGGACCGCCTTGACGCCAGGGCGCGCGCACCTCTTCGGCGATCCGGCGCGCCTCAGAGAGCGGCTGGCCTTCCAGGTTGGGATAGCTGGCATAGCTCGCCGCCACCTCGTTCACGAACCGGCGGATATCGGGGTCAAGAACCGCCTGCGGCGACTGCAGGTCGACGACAACATCATTCTTGTCTGTCAAGAAAACTCCGATAGCCGATAGGCAGAATTGCCCAACAGATCGCTCTCCGCGCACCAATTGCACAGACTGCGAATGGATAGCTGCACGATCTATGCTTGTCGCAGCCTACACGTACGAGTAAGTGGAATCCGCTAGACACAGCTTGTATTATCTGCACTGAAGCTAGCGGGCGGCGGCGTGAGCCGCAGTCGCTGTACGACCAAAGATCGTCTAGTCTGGGCCACATGGATCGCAGCACGCGCGGGATCGACTATCAGAACGTTCCGCGTCCCATCGCGGCGCTCGCGGACGAGTATCCGAACGGCTATCACGACCCGCGCCACACCCATCGGCGCGCCCAGCTGATCTACGCCTCGGCGGGCATCTTGCTGGTGATCACCGAGGAGGCCAGTTTCGTGGTCCCTCCGCAGCGGGCCGTCTGGGTTCCCGCGGGCATGGAGCACGAGGCCTACGCGCGTGGAAACGTGTCGATCCGTACGCTCTATGTGGAGCAAGGCGCCAGCAACCACCTGCCGACCGCGTCCCGCGCCATCGAGGTGTCCAGCCTGTTGCGCGAACTGATCCTCGCCGCCACCCAGATGCCGCTCGAATACGACCTCGACGGCCGCGATGGACGGGTCATGACGCTGATTCTGGACGAGCTCACCGCGACCCGGGCCGCGCCATCCAATGTGCCGATGCCGCACAACGAACGGTTGGCGAAGGTCTGCGCCTCGATCCTGCGCGAGCCGGCGCAATGCGACGCCCTCGACGACTGGGCTGCCGCCGCGGGAATGGGCCGGCGGACCTTCACCCGGACCTTCCGCCGCGAGACCGGGATCAGCTTCGCCACCTGGCGCCAGAACGTGCGGCTGATGGAAGCAGTTTCGAGGTTGTCGATGGGAGAGCCGGTGACCACCGTGGCCTTCGACGTCGGCTACAACAGCTCGAGCGCCTTCACCGCCATGTTCCGCCGCACCTTCGGGGTGGCGCCGACCCGCTATATCGCCAGCCAGTTCGAGTCGGCGGCGAGCGAACCTTAGCGGGTGGGATTGGAGCGCCGCATCCAGGCGATTAGGTCGTCGCGGCCTTCGTGCGCCAGGCCTTCCAGGATGTCGGGATAGACGTCGTCCCGCTCGTCCTGCCCCAACTTGAACCGGGCTTGCATGGCCAGGACCGCGGCCTCGAAACCTACCACGCCCCGAGACAGGGAACGGTAGCGCGGCCCCATCTCCTCGGGCGTCCAAGCGGCCGGCCGTCCCTGCTCCTGAGCCAGGACCAGCTCGCCGATGAGGCCGTCGATCTCCGCTGGCTCCTCGGTGAACGTCACCTCGGCCAGGAACTGCACCGAAGCATAGTTCCAGGTCGGCGCCTGGGTGCGGTCGGCCATCCAGGACGGCGAAACATAGCCCTGCGGCCCCATGAACAGGATCAGGACGCGGGGGTCGCGGCGCAGGACCTCGACTTGGGAATTGGCCCGGGAATAGTGACCGCCGAGTCCGACGACCCGGCCCTCGCCATCGAGCCTGGCTAGGAGGGGCAGGGGCGTTCCTGCCGGCGTGTCCGATCCCAGGGCGACGACCCAGGCCAGGGGATGCTCGGCGACGAGCCGGGCCAGGTCGGCGTTGGAGGCCGGTGGATATCGGTCTTCGAATGCGGTCATGGTTCGATCATTCACCGGCCGGAACTTCGCTCGCGAGGATCGGCTCGCCATGCCCTGCCCGAGAACGGCGAAGGCCGTAGAGCGCATAGACCATGACGCCCAGCATGGCATAGGCGCCCAGGATTACCGCCGGCAGCAGCTCGCCCCTGGCGGCCTTCGCGCCGATGTCGATCGCCACGGGCAGGATCATGGCCCAGCAGAAAACGATCGCAGCCAGGGGGACGATCCCGATCCAGACGCCGCCGATCCGCCGGCCGCCGAACGGCACCGTGAACGGACGCGGCAGGTCGGGCCGGGTGGTGCGCAGCCACATGACGCTGATCGCCACAATGGAGAAGGCCGAGGCGACACCGATGCTGATCAAATCGCCTAGAAGCGAAAGCGGGAGGAAGGCCGCGCCGAGCGCCGCGATGGTCCCCAGCGCGACGATGCCGCCCGAGGGGGTGAGCCAGCGCGCATGCAGCCTCGAGAACAGTGGCGGCAACAGTCCGTCGCGCGACATGGCGAAGGCGATCCGCGATTGGCCGAACGCATTGACCAGCAGCACCGAGGCCAGGCCGGTAAGGGCGCCGATCTTCACCAGGGTGGCGAACTGCGGGTGGCCCATGCGGTCGACCGCGATGGCGATGGGATCGGGGACGCCCAGCTCCTTGTAAGGCACGACGCCGGTCAGCACCGCGGCCACGGCGATATAGACGACCGTACAGACAGCGAGCGAGCCGAGTATCCCGAAGGGCAGGTCCCGCTTGGGCTCGCGCGTCTCCGAGGCGGCGGTGGAGACCGTTTCGAAGCCGATATAGGCGAAGAACAGCATGGACGCGCCGCGGACTACGCCCTGCCAGCCATAGGTGAAGCCGCCCTCGTTCGGGGGAATGAAGGGGGTCCAGTTCTCGGGCTGGATGGCCCCGATCCCGACAATGATGAAGGCCGCCAGGACCGCAGTCTTGATGATCACCAGCAGGGCGTTGATCCGCGCCGACTCGTTCACGCCCACAACCAGGACGGTGGTCACCACGAAGATCGCCGCCGCGGCCACCAGGTTCACGCTTCCGGTCATTTGGAACACGCCGTCGGCGGTGCCCTGGATGGTCGGGGACGAGAGAGCGGCGGGGATGATGATCCCGAAGTCGGCGAACAGGCTGGCGAGGTAGCCTGAGAACCCCACGGCCAGCAGCGACGCCGCGAGATTGTATTCAAGCAGCAGCAGCCAACCGAGACCCCAGGCGAACACCTCGCCCATGGAAGCGTAGCAATAGGTGTAGGCCGAACCCGAGACCGGCATGGCCGAGGCGAGCTCGGCGTAGCAGAGGGCGGTCAGCGCGCAGGCGACGCCGGCCAATACGAAGGACAGCATCACGCCCGGCCCGGCGAAGCTCGCCGCCGTCGTCCCCGGCATGACGTAGATTCCCGCGCCCAGGATGCATCCTACGCCGAGGAACAGCAGACTCCAGCGGCCGAGCGTGCGTTTCAGTCCATGGCTCTCGGCGTCCTTCTGCAGCGCGGCGATCGACTTGCGCGCGAAGAGGCGGCTGTAGCAACGAGGTGTTCCAGTCACGGCCCAGACTCCCAATTTTCGGAGCGAGGCTACCGGGCGCCGGTCGGGCGCGGCTCTCCAGCGCGGGCCGACAATCCGCGCGACCGGGCCGCTTGGATGAGCAATGGCCCGCCCGCAACGCAGATTGACCCGTCAGGACCGGCGCCGCGCACCGCGAATGAGAACCTGTCGAGGCTCGCCCCCTCGATGGGCGCGCGGATCGGAAACTGGAGAGTTCTTGAGGTGAAGGCTGCGATCCGAGGCGCGCACAGATGGGTCGGGCTGGCGCTCGCCCTGCTCTGGATGACCCAGGCCCTGTCGGGGGTGCTGCTGGTCTTCGGCCGGGAGATGGAGGAGTGGACCGTGCCCGGGCCCGTGCGGCCCCTGCAGCCGCAGGCGTTCGGCGAGGGCCTGGCGGCCATCGAGGCGGCGCGGCCAGGCCAAGAGGTCCGCTACGTGATGGCCCAGGGCGGCGCGCGGGACCGGTTCGACGTGCTGCTCTCGGCCGGCGACGGCCTGGACTATGTCCGCGCCGACGGGGAGGGCAGGACGCTCCAGAGCCGCCCCTATGACTACGGCTTTCCGGGTCCTGGCCTTTTCCTGACCATGCTAGCTCTGCATCAGACCCTATTCTCGGGTTCGACGGGCCTGTTCCTCGTGGGCCTGAGCGGCGTGCTGCTGCTTGTCAGCATCGGTCTCGGGCTGAATCTCGCCTGGCCAGCCCGCGGTCGCTGGCGCCGGACCATGAGCTTCCCGCCGGGCAAGACCCGCCTGAGCGGCCTGCACGGCTTCCACCGCGCGCTTGGCCTCTGGTTCGCCGCGCCGGCCCTGATCGTCGCCTTCGCCGGAACCCTCATCGCGCTCGGCGACCCGCTCAAGGAAGCGACGAAGAGCTATGTCGCCGCGCCGGCGCCGCGCGAGCTGTCAGGCCTGCCGTCGACCGTCGGACCGGGCCAGGCCATCGCGACCGCGCTCAGGCGGTTTCCGGACGCGGCGCTCTCGATCGTCGAGATGCCGGACGCGGAGGATCGCTTTTACAAGATCCGCCTGCTGCAGCCCGGCGAGCCCCGCCGGATCTTCGGGACCACGGTCGTCTTCGTCGACGCAGGCGACGGCCGGGTCCTGAAAGTGCACGACGCGCTGAAGTCGCCCGTGGGGATCACGTTCTTCGACGCCCTCTATCCGGTCCACACCGGAGAGTTCATCGGCCTGGCGGGCCGGGTGATCAGCCTGCTGACGGGATTGTGGCTCGCGACGATGATCGGCTTCGGCGTGGCCCTCTGGCTGACCCGGCGCGCGATGAGCCGCCGCGCCGCCGTTCAGAAGGCGGCCTGAAGCACCAGCCGCACCAAGGTGCTTTCCTCGCTGGCGGAGGTCGCCAGGCTACGGCCGGCCAGGCCATGGACTTCGATGCGATCGGTCGGGGCCCAGATGAAGCCCACATTGCCTCGGACCTGCGGGTCCGACAGTTCGCCGACGGGTGCGTCCGCCGCCAACTCGACGCCAAGCGTGAAATGGTCGGCGAGCGCATAGGTCGCGAGGACGCCCGTGAACATCGCGCCGTGCGCGTCGGCGAAGACGTGATCGTAGCCCAGGGCGCCGCGCAGGCCGAGGCGACCGGACCGCCACGCAATCCCCACAGGCAGGCTGAGGCGCAGGCCGTCGTGGCCGGAGGGACTGGATAGGGCCGGCTCGATCGCCGCGGTGGACCGGCTCCCCTCGTGGAAACGCCATTTCACGGCCACGGCCGGTTCGCCCGCGATCCGGCGGCGGCTGCCGTCGCCGTCCGTCCAGCCATGCGAGAAGGTGATCGACGCTTCCAGGTTCTCGCCGAGCCCGGTCGCCGCGCCGTGGCGGAGGATAACCTCGCCGACGCCCGCGCCGCCGCGGGCGTAGTCGACGGCGCTGGAGACCTCCAGCGAGGCGGCGGGGTATGGATCGAGGGTCTCGAATGGCGACGCCGCCGCCACGGCCGGCTGCAGAGCGGCCGCGACAACGCTGCCTAGCCAAACCGATCCGCGCATGCCCACCGCCCGCTCTCCGTCTTCGTCTGCGGCGGGAGTCTAGGCAGGTCGGACCGGCGCGCCTCGGCGCGAGGGTCAGAAACAGGCGCGGTCGGGCCAAGCGCCTGCGGGCGGCTGCGCCCGTCCGCCGATGGCCCGGTCACGCTGTTATTTGACCCTGGGTCCAAGGCCTGGGCGCGCGGGAGTGGCCTAGCCTCGATCCTGTCTGCGGCCTCAGAGCCTCGACGCAACCCAGGGGGATTCATGCAGGCTCTCAACTCGTTCCGCGCCATGCTTCTGGCGGGCGCCGCCGGTCTCGCCGCGGTGACCCCGGCCACGGGCCAGGAGTATTCCGGAAGCCTGGTGGAAGAGGTCATCGTCACCGCCACCAAGCGCGAGGAGAGCGTGCGCGACGTTTCCGGTGGCGTGAGCGCGGTAAGCGGGGCCCAGCTCGAGGCGATCGGCGCCCAGGGTTTCGCCGACTACATCACCAGGACGCCGGGCGTGGTGTTCAACGAGTTCCAGCCCGGCACCTCGCACGTGGTCATCCGCGGCGTGGCCACCAGCGCGGGCAACGTCCAGGGCCAGGGCACGACCGGCTACTACATCAACGAAATCCCGCTGACCGAGCCCGGCTGGACCATCGTCATCCCCGATATCGACGCCTTCGACGTGGACCGGGTGGAGATCCTGCGCGGCCCGCAGGGGTCATTGTTCGGGTCGGCCTCCATGGGCGGAGCGGTCAACTATGTGGCCCGCAAGGCCGACGCCGGCGCCTTCGACGCGGCGCTGGAAGCCACCCTGGCCAAGACCCGCAACGCCGACTTCAGCCATGCCGCCAAGGCCATGGTCAATGTCCCGCTGATCGACGGCAAGCTGGCCGTGCGCGGGGTGGTCGCGTTCCGCCAGGACCAGGGCTATCTGGACAATGTCGGAATCGGCAAGGACGGGTCCAGCGACGTGGCGGTCTCGGGCGGGCGGCTCTCGGTGGTCTGGACGCCCAGCGACGCCACCGAGCTCTCCTGGCTCAGCCTCTATCAAAAGACCGAGGCCGATGACGCGCCCTATCGCAACCCGGCGATCGGCGACCTCAAGCGCAGCACCGCCTTCGCCGAGATCAATGTCACCGACGTGGAGATCCACAGTCTGCGGCTGGACCATGACTTCGGGTTCGCGACCTTCACGGCGCTGGGCGCCTACCAGAAGAAGGCCCAGGACTTCGCGTTCGACTTCACCCCTTACCGCGGCTTCTACAACGCCGATCTCGGCCTCAACCTGACCTCGCCGCTCTACATCGAAAGCGGCGGCGAGAGCACCGGCAAGAGCCTCGAGGTCCGACTCGCCTCGAAGGACGCCGAACGGTTCGAGTGGCTGGTCGGGGCCATGTACTTCGAGAGCGACAAGTTCCTCTACGAGCAGATCGGGGCGGCCGGGGCGGCGGCCGCGTTCAACGCCTCCCCCGTGTTCGGGGCCGGGTCCGGCGCGGTGATCGCGCCCGGCGGGGAGGTGTTCAACACCTTCCAGACCGATCTGAAGGCCAAGGAGTCGGCGCTGTTCGGCGAGGCGACCTTCCATTTCACCCCGACCCTGAAGCTCACCGCCGGCGGCCGCCTCTTCAAGACCGAGATCGACAGCGTCTCGACCCAGTTCGGCTTCTCGACCTTTCCCGGTCCGCCCGGCCTCACCCCGACCAAGGACAAGCAGGACGGCTTCTCGCCCAAGGTGTCGCTCACCTACACCCCGAATGACGACCTGATGATCTACGGGCTCTATTCGGAGGGCTTCCGGTTCGGCACGCCCAATATCCAGGGGCTGAGCGCTTTCCCGGTGCCGGCCGGCTCGAAGAGCGACGCGCTCACCAATTACGAGCTCGGCGTCCGCGCCAACCTGCTGGACGACAGCCTGCTGCTGGACGTGACCGCCTTCTATATCGACTGGCAGGACATCCAGCTTCGCCTGCTGACCCCCGACAACTTCAACTATGCGGCCAATGGCGGCTCGGCCGTGATCAAGGGCCTGGAGGTCTCGGCGACCTATCGGCCGGTCCGTCAGCTCGAGCTGCAGTCGACGGTCACCTATATGGAGGCCCGGCTGGACGAGCCCCTGTTCATCCTTTTCTACGGCACGGCGCCGAAGGGCGCGCATCTGCCCGGCTCGGCGGACTGGTCGGTCTCGAATACGGCGGTCTACCATTTCGAAGGCGCCTACAGCCCGACCCTCACCCTGGCCCACCGTTACCTGTCTTCGGGCATCAGCGACCTGAACTCGGCGGTCCCCGGAATCGCGCCGAATATCCAGGGCGACTACAACCTGATCGACCTGCGGCTGCGGGGCCAGTTCGGCCCGACCGCGATCACCCTGTTCGGGTCCAACCTGGGCGACGAGCGCGGGGTGACACGGACCCTGCCGGAAGCCAACGGCCTGAGCCAGGGCCTGGTGCGGCCCCGCACCTTCGGCGTGACCTTCAATTGGTCGCTATAAGCTCGAACCGGGAGTTGGGCGTATGGATCGGCGGCGACTCCTGGCGACCGCGGCGGCGGCCTTTCTTCCACTCTACGCATGGAGCGCCGAAAGGCTTCCGCCGCCGCCGGTGACGCCTCGGCGGCCCAGGCGGATCGAGCAGTTGGGGCGGGTCCGCGTCGACGACTACGCCTGGCTGCGCGATCCGGACTGGAAGCGGGTCTCCCGCGATCCCGGCCTGATGCAGCCGGAGATCCGCGCCCATCTGGAGGCCGAGAACCGCTACGCCGAAGCCGTGCTCGCCCGCACGAAGGCACGCCAGGACGCCTATCTCGCCCGCATGATGGCCATGACGGGCGCCGAGGAGGCCGAGCCGGCCGCCTCGGACGGGCCTTGGGACTATTACCGCTACGTCCGCGCGGGCGAGGACCATCCGGTCCATGCCCGCCGGCCGCGCGGCGGCGGGCCCGAGGAGGTCCTGCTGGACGAGCAGGCCCGGGCGAGGGGCCATGCCTACTACCGGATCGTCGAGGCCGCCCACAGCCCGGACCATTCCCTGTTCGTCTGGGCAGAGGACCTGGAGGGCGGCGACCGCCACCAGATCTGCATCAGGGATCTCTACACCGGCGAGGTGCGCGTCTCCGGCCAAGCCGACGCCTATGGCTGGCGCGGCCTGGTGGTGTCGCCCTGCTCGCAATGGGTGTTCTGGATCTGGCGCGATCCGCTCAGCCGCCCCGCCAAGGTGTTCCGCCGCCCCGCGCGCGGTGGGCCGGACGTGCTGGTCTACGAGGAACAGGACCCGGCGCTGTTCATGTCGCTGTCGCGGACAGGCTCGAACGGTCATGTGACCATACGCATCTTCGGACCCGATCTGGACGAGGCGCGCCTCATCCCCGCCGCCGACCCGACCGCCGTCCCACGCGTGGTCGAGCCGAGAACCGCTGGACTGCACTACCAGGTCGAGGACTGGGACGGACGCCTGGCGATCCTTACCGACGCCGACGGCGCCTTGGACGGCAAGATCGTGACGGCGCCCGCCGATGCGCCCGGCCGCGCCAACTGGCGCGACTGGGTCGCCCACGTTCCCGGCCGCCACCTGCTGGAGATGCGCGCCTTCCAGGGCCATTTCGTCCGGCTGCAAAGGACCGAAGGGCGGCTCGAAGTCGTCGTCACTGCGGGGCGTGTGGCGACGGAGTCCAAGGTCGCCTTCGAGGAGGCCGCCTATTCCGTCGGCCTGGCGCATGAGCAGGAATTCGCCGCAGCGCGGCTGCGCCTGCTCTACCAGTCGCCGCGGACGCCGCCTCAGTGGCTTGACTACGACCTCTCTACCGGGGCGCGGACGCTCCTGAAGTCCAAGACCGTGGCCGGCGGCTTTTCACCCGACCGCTACGAGGTCCGGCGGCTCTCGGCGCCGGCGAGCGACGGCCAGGCCGTGCCGGTCACGGTGCTGATGCGCAAGGGGACAAGGCTCGACGGGCGCTCGCCGCTGCTGCTCTACGCCTATGGCTCGTACGGCGTCTCCACCGAAGCGGAGTTCTCGATCCCGGCCCTGGCCCTCGTCGACCAGGGCTTCGTCTACGCCATCGCCCACGTCCGTGGCGGGTCGGAGAAGGGGCGCGGTTGGTTCCTGGACGGCCGCCTGCTCAACAAGGCCAACACCTTCACCGACTTCATCGCCAGCGCCGAGCACCTGATCGCCCAGGGCTATACGAGCAGGCGCCGCATCGTCGCCCACGGCCTGTCCGCGGGCGGCCTGCTGATGGGCGCGGTCGCCAACCTGCGTCCTGACCTGTGGGGCGGGATCATCGCCCAGGTGCCGTTCGTCGATATGCTGAACACCATGAGCGACGCCGACCATCCGCTGGTGCCGGCCTTCCGGCCCGACTGGGGCGATCCCCTGGCCGATCCCAAAGCCTATGACTACATCGCCTCGATCTCGCCCTATGAGAACGTGCGGGCCCAGGCCTATCCGCCGATCCTCGCCACCGCCGGGGTGCGCGACGACCGGGTGAGCTATTGGGAGCCGGCCAAGTGGGTGGCCAATATCCGCGCCCGCACCATGGGCAAGGCTCCGGTCCTGTTCCTGGCCAATATGTCGGCCGGCCACCAGGCGGCCTCTGGCCTCTCGGACCAGTACAGCCAGATGGCGCTGCTGTGGGCCTTCGCCGAACAGAGCCTCGTGTGGCGGGCATGACCCGGGACGAGGCCTTCGCCATCGGCCGGCTCGACGCCCACGATCAGGCCGCCCTGGTCCGGCGCGGAGATGTCCCCGCGTCGGCCCTGGTCGAGGCCGCCATCCTGCGTATCGAGGCGCTGGATGGCGATCTCGCCGCAGTGAGCTGGCGGGCCTTCGATCTGGCGCGCGCCATGGCCGCGGGACCGGCGCCGGACACCCCCTTGGCCGGCGTTCCCTACCTGCTGAAGGACTCGCTGGACTATCCCGGCCTGCCCAGCCGGGCGGGCTCGGCCAGCCGCACGGTGGAACCGGTCGCGGATGGCCGCGCCTATGTGGGCCGGCTGGACGCCGCGGGCCTGGTCCCGGTCGGCAAGTCGGCCATGCCGGAGTTCGGCCTGCTGCCCTCCACCGAACCGGCGATCGCGCCGCCGACCCGCAATCCCTGGGCGCCCGAACGCTCCCCCGGCGGTTCCAGCGGCGGGGCAGGGTCCGCCGTCGCCGCAGGCCTGGTCCCCCTGGCCCACGGCAGCGACGGGGCGGGCTCGATCCGCATCCCGGCCTCGGCCTGCGGGGTGGTCGGGCTGAAGCCCGGTCGCGGCGCGACGGTGCGCGTGCGCGGGCGTCACGTGCTGGAAGACCTGATGGTCGGCGACAGCCTGATGTCACGCACGGTCCGCGACACCGCCGCCGGCTTCGCCCTGGCGCGACCAGACCCTGGGCCGCCGGTCGTTGGACCGTCTATGCGCCGGCTTCGCATCGGCTTCGACGGCGCGACCCTGGCCGGCGCGCAACCCGATCCCCGCGTGCGGGCGGCCCTGCAATCGGCCGCCGATCTCTGCGCGCGCCTGGGCCACGAGGTGAGGCCGACCGCGCTTCCCATCGACGGGCGGGCCGCCGAACAGGCCGAACGCACCCTGTGGAGCCACATCGGCGCCGATTGCGTCGACGCCGTTCGCGCCTCGGGCCAGGATCCGCAGGCGGTGCTGGAGCCCTGGACCCTCGGCCTCGGGCGGCTGACCGAGCGCCTGACCCAGGACGACCTCGAAGCGGCCATGGGCCAACTGGCCCTGCTGCCGCGCCAGCTCGCCGGGTTCTTCCAGGACTACGACGTCTTCCTGACACCGACGCTGTCGGCGCCGCCGCCGCCGCTGGGCCACCTGGCGCCCGATGTTCCCGTGGGTCTGCTGATGGACCGGATGTTCGGCTGGTGCGGCTACACGCCCTTGCAGAACCTGGCGGGAACGCCCGCCATTTCCCTGCCGCTCGCCTGGGCCGATGACGGGCTTCCGGTCGGGCTCATGTTCGCGGCGGGCCGGGGCCAGGAGGATCTGCTGCTGGGCCTGGCCTGCGAGCTCGAATCCGCGGCGCCATGGCGCGACCGCTGGCCGCCGCTCTCCGTGCAAAGGGGCCAAGATGGATCAACCGTTGGCTAAGCTGATCTATGGCCATCCGCGGGGGCTGGCGGTCCTCGCCGGAACCGAGCTGTGGGACCGCATCTCGTTCCACGGCATGCAGGCCCTGCTCGTCCTCTACATGGTCGAACAGCTTCTGCTGCCCGGACACATCGAGCAGATCGCCGGCTTCGGCGCGTTCAGCACGGGGATCGAGCAGCTGACGGGGCCGCTCTCGGCCCAGGCGCTCGCCTCCCAGATCTTCGGGCTGTATGTCGGCCTGGTCTATCTGACCCCCGTGCTCGGAGGCTGGATCGGCGACCGGTTCCTGGGGCGCACCCGCTCGGTGACCCTAGGCGCGTTGCTGATGACCGCCGGTCACTTCTGCATGGCCTTCGACCGATCGTTCCTGCTCGCCCTGCTGCTGCTGATCCTGGGAGCCGGATGCCTGCGCGGCAACCTGACCCCGCAGGTCGGCGAGCTCTACGGCAAGCAGGACCGCCGCCGGGTCGTGGCCTTCCAGATCTACGGAGCGACGATCAATCTCGGCGCCTTCATCGCCCCGATCGCCACGGGCGCGCTCGGCCAGGCCTACGGCTGGCACGTGGGCTTCGCCTTCGCCGGGTTCGGCATGCTGCTGGGCCTGGTCATCTATCTCTTCGGAAGGCGCCACCTGCCGCCCGAAGCTCCTCGCGGACCCCGCGCGGCGCGGGCGCCCCTTGAACCCCATGAGCGCCGGGCGATCCTGTTCCTGCTGGCGCTCGTGCCTATCGCGGCCCTCTTCTGGGTCGCCCAGTCCCAGGTCTGGAACACCTACAACCTCTGGGTCCGCGACCATGTCGACCTGCAGATCGGCGGCTGGACAATGCCCGTGCCGTGGCTGCAGGCCCTTGACGGCCTGGCGCCCTTCGTCTGCCTGCCGCCGGTGATCGCCTTCTGGGCCTGGCAGGCCAGGCGCGGCGCCGAGCCCGACGAGTTCACCAAGATCGCGATCGGTTGTTTCCTGTTCGCCGGATCGACCCTGTGGTTGGCGGCGGCGCATCTGGTGACCGACAGCGCCGGGCGGACGCCGCTTTTCTGGCCGGTGATCTTCCACTTCGCATCCAATCTGGGCTGGCTCTATTTCGCGCCCACGATCATCGCGCTGTTCTCGCGCGCCGCCCCCACCGGCGTGAATGCGACGATGATCGGGGTCTACTACCTTTCAATTTTCCTCGGAAGTGTCGTCAGCGGAAGGCTGGGCGGCCTCTATGAACGGCTGTCGGCGAGCCTGTTCTGGGGGCTCCACGCTGCGCTCGTCGCAGGGGGAGGGATACTGATGCTGGTCGTCGGCTCTCGGTTCCGCCGCGAGCTGGGGATCACGGGTCAAACCAGGCCAAGCCTGGTCTAACAGGTGGCGATTGGCGGTTAGGGGCTCACATCTCAGTTTCCCGCCAGCCGCGCTTAGATCAGCTGCAAGAGGTGGGCGGCCGCGAGGGCGTCGCCAAATTGTTGCAGATGACCGGCCTGGCGGACCTTCCACGGCGAGCCTCGACCCAGCGAAGGTTCGGCGCGAAGGGGTTTGAACCTGCCGTAGACCCACGTGCGCAGGGCGCACCGTTGGTCGAAACGCGCAAGGCGCCGCCAGAGAGCGACGTGCATGTCTCGCCATAGGTCGCGACGCAGATCGCTGTCGGGCTTCGCCAGGCCGGGATTGTCACGCGGCCCCATGACGACCTGATCGCCGCGTTTGGGCGCCCGCCTGTGACACGTATGGTCAGTGCTTGCCGCGCCGGCGCGCCGCAGTAGCATCGGCAGATGTCCCGGCTCCTGTTGCTATCTCTGTTCGCGGCGCTCATCTGGTCGGCGCCGGCCTCGGCCGATCCTTGTGAAGCCATTCCTGAGCACGGCCCGCTGCCGAGATATCTGGCCTTCGGCGCAGGCTTTTCCGGGTCGGTTTCTCATGTGATCGACGGCGATTCCCTATGTGTCGCCGTGGGGCCTGGCCCGCCGGACTGGGTCGAGGTCCGTCTCGCGGACTTCTACGCGCCGGAGCTGAGACGGCTGGGCGGCGCTGCGGCGAAGTCGGCCCTGGCGCGGTTGGCCTTGGGCCAGCACGCCGAGTGCGTCGCCAACCTTCGAACCTATGATCGGATCGCCGCGCGGTGTCGGATCCATGCCGCCCGGTCGGCGACCTGATGCGGAGCGCTGGGGTCATGGAGGGGGGGGCCGCGACGGCCCGCGATCCGAGGGGGCCTCGTGGGTCGGTCGCGTCGCCGGTCCGCGCCGCGCCCGGTCCAAAGGCCTTCCAGTCGTGCGCCGCGGCGCGCGCCGCGGGCGCCGCGCCCATGTCGCGAGGCGATCCGGGATACAATCCCAACCTCGATGGCGACGGGGATGGGCTGGCCTGCGAACCCTACCGGGGGCGCTGAGACCAGATCGCCCGCCGGTGGGCGTTCCCGGCGATGGGCCGGGCCGTCGCCGAACTATGGAATAGGCCTGTCAGGGCCTAATGGCGGTGTTTCCCATTTGGTCGCTCGGGGCGAGCGGCGGCCGGTGCAGGGCGACGATATCGGCGTGCTCCAAACGGCGGGTGGCGCTGGTTACATTGAGCCGGAGGAAGACGTGCGTGGTCTGGTGGTCCTCTCGGGCCTGATCCCAAAGCCCGTAGGCGCGGTTGAGCGTGCTAGTCTCGCCGCAGCAGATGAGATCGAAGCCTTGGCGCGTCTGGCGCACATAGAGGAAATTGCCGGCGGTCGCCGGCAATTCGCGGCCCTTGGCGTGGCGCCGAAAGCGGTACAGGGCTCCGCTCGCCCCTGCGATGTCGATGATGTCCTTCAAGCCGTGCTCCAAGCCGCGCGGGTTCTGGCCCAGACATCAGGCGAGATCGTGGCGAAGGGGATCGTGGCAGGCGCTTCGACGTGTCGGCGACCTTGCAATTCGCCCTCACGTCAGCTCGATCCAGGTTTCCGTGCTGCAATCGAAGTAGCGATCCATGCGCGCGCCGTCCCAGCGGTATTTCAGGTGCGCGCCGACAGCACGACCGCCAGCCGAGCCCATGGTTTTGGGCGCCGCCACGCGGTCAAGGTCGCGTCAGGTTGATTGGCGGCCGAGCAAATTTCGTTGTAACCGGTGTTCTGAGACTATGACCGTTTCCGGCGGCGACCAGCCCGGCAACGGACATAGTGAATTCCTGCTGGGGGCTCTTCAGCGACGTTCAGAAGGTCTGCTGTGCGGCAGAGCGCCTAGCGCGGTCCTCAACGTGAAGTACTGACTCGAAGGCGGAGCTCAGAAGGTCCGCTCCTCGCACAACGTCATCGGGAATTGTCGGCCATGGCCCCATGCCGCGAGTGTGGATGGACCTCCCCGCTACGGCAACGCTCGGTCGGCCGCGCCAAAGGCGCAATCGACAGCATAATCGTGTGGGAATATGGCGGACGCCACGTCATCTTTGATTACTGCGCTCTCCGGCATTTCGCGGTACTATCAAAAATGATGTCGTAGGGCCTTGAGTCTCAGCTCGGTGGCCATTACCCATTAGGTGCTTGGACGAGACGTTTGCAGGTCGAGCCTCAACGACGTCTCACGGATTTATGATCGAGCTCCGCAAGCGGGCATTTCTCTAAAACCCCAATGAAAACAGAAGCGTAGCGATCTGACGGTCGAGCTGACGGTCAGTCCCGTTTCTCGCCGCAGAAACGTACGTATTTTCAATCGCTTACAGGTCTTGTTGATCATCGAGTGGGAGTAGAGAGGTCGCCGCGTCATCTTTGATTACTGCGCTCTGCTTAAGAGTTGATCCGCGGCGGTTTCTAGTGTCTGCTCGAGAACATTCGCGTCAGAGCATCGATAAGGCGAAGAGATCGGCGTGACCCAGTTCGAGTTCGCCTCGGTCTTCGCGTCGATCCTATACGGTCTGGGCATCGCCCATCTGTTCACGAACGCGATTCAGCAACTCTATCGAAAGCGCCTCGAATTTCTGCAGATCGCGTATGCCGCGCTGACGTTCCAGGTCATGCTGGTGTCGTGGTGGGGCTTATTCATCTTCAGCGACGTCGAGACGTGGACGTTCGAACAGTTCTTCGTTCTGGTGGCGCAGAGCGTGGCCTTCTTCGGCATGTGCGTAGCGTTGTTTCCGCCGGTCGACGACGCCGTGAACACGTTCGAGTCGCACCGGCGCCCGTTTTTGCTGCTCCTGAGCTTGTCGGCCGTGTTGGACGCGGTTCAAGCCGCTCAGTTTGGTAAGCTGTTCTCGCCCTTCCTTTACCCGCTCTTCATCGTGCAACTGCCCGCGTTGGCGCTGCTCGCCATGTGGATTAGGAGCCACAGGTTTCAGATCGTCGTCGCGGTGTACCTGTCGCTCGCAGTGGCCTTCTGGGCGTTCCTCGGACGGCACGTTGTCGGCTGATTTTGATCGAGGCGACACCGGCTGTCGAACCGCCCGGAAACAGCGCCTCGGGCAGCAGGGGCCGCCGCCGCGCCTTGACCTCCGCCACCGTCAGACCGGGAGCCGCCGCAGGCAGCACCGCTAGGATCGCCTCGCGCATGGCGTTGTACTTGTCGGCGTCGACCCGCACCGGACGATCCGGACTGTTGGGGGTTCTCCATCAAGACCTTGTCGGGCTACGCGGTCCGGCGTCCCTGGCGCACTGTGTTCATCGAAGATCTCCGTCGCTGGTCGCGTCTTCCTGGCCGCCTGCGGACGCCCGGAATGAGCGTTGAAACGCATTAGCATTGACTCATGAATTAGCGTTTGCTAATCGATGGTCATGCCCGAAGCCACCGCCATAACCACCGTCATGCGCGCCCTCGCCGATCCGACCCGGCGCGCCGTGTTCGAGCGCGTCGCCGGCTCCGACGAGATCACTGTGGCCGAACTGACCCGGGGGAGCGGGGTGACGCAGGGCGCCATCTCCCAACATCTGAAGTCCTTGAGGCAGGCTGGCCTGGTCGCCGAGCGCCCCGAGGGGCGCAACGTCTTCTATCGAGCTCAGCCCGAGGGGCTCGAGCCGCTATCCGATTGGATGAACCACTACAGCGTCTTCTGGCGCGACGGGTTCGACAAGCTCCGCACGCTTTTGAAGGAGATAGACCCATGAGCGACGCCGCGATCATGGCCGGCAGCCAGCAGATTGTCGTCGACGAGGTGTTTCCCCACACCCTGGACGTGGTGTGGAAGACGCTCACCATGCCGGGAATGATGGGCCGGTGGTTGAGGATGGAGCCTATCGGCTTCAAGCCCACGGTGGGGACGCGCTTCACCTACCAAACCACGCCGGCCGGCGAATGGGATGGCGTCATCCACTGCGAGGTGTTGGAGGCGACGCCCTACGAACGTCTCTCCTATTCCTGGAAAGGCGGCCACGAGGGAAACGTCGGATACGGCTCGCGGCTGGACACCGTCGTGACCTTCGTCCTTTCCGCCGTCGAGAACGGCGCCCGCCTTCGCCTTGTCCATTCCGGTTTCGTGCTGCCCAAGAACGAGTCGGCGTTCAAGAGCATGAGCGAGGGCTGGAAGAAGGTCGTCCTGACGATCGACGCCATCGCCGCGGATCAGGGCTGACCGAAGCCGTCCGGACGCCGGAAGCGATCACCTAGCGAGCGCCCGGCGGAATTTTCCCCGTCCATGTCGTTTTGGCCATGAGCGGCCGCACCTAAAGCAATCCCTCCAGCTTGCTGGGGGAACCCTGTCGGCCTGCGCCAGGCCGCGCTCAAAGGAGGTTTCGATGAACCAACCGATAGGCGGGCAATCCGCCATGAAGACGCCGCCGATCGTCTCCCAGCAGGCCTGGGAGGCCGCCCGCCAGCAGCTGCTCGTGAAGGAGAAGGCGCAGACCCGCGCCCGTGACGCCCTGGCCGCCGAGCGTCGGCGGATGCCGTGGATGGCCGCGGACAAGGCGTACGAGTTCGAGGGGCCTGAGGGCAGGGTGAGCCTGCTGGATCTGTTCGGCGGTCGCCGCCAGCTGATCGTCTACCGGGCCTTCTTCGAGCCCGGGGTGTTCGGGTGGCCGGACCACGCCTGCCGCGGTTGCTCCATGGTGGCCGACCAGGTCGCCCACCTGGCCCATCTGAACGCCCGCGACACCACGCTCGTCTTCGTTTCGCGGGCCCCGCAGGCCGACATCGCGCGACTGAAGGCGCGGATGGGCTGGCAGATGCCCTGGTACACCGTGACGGACGCCTTCGACGCCGACTTCGGCGTGGATGAGTGGCACGGCACCAACGTATTCATCCGGAACGGCGACAGGATCTTCCGCACCTACTTCATCAACTCCCGTGGCGACGAAGCCATGGGGAGCACCTGGAGCTATCTCGACATCACGCCGCTCGGCCGGCAGGAGGTCTGGGAGGACTCGCCCGAAGGATACCCCCAGACGCCGCCGTACAAGTGGTGGAACTGGCACGACAACTACGCGGCCGAGACCGCGCCCGATCCGAAGTGGGTCGAGGTGTCGGATGCCGGCGAGGCGACGTTGAAGACCTAGGAAAACTAACGCGCCGACGCCGTTAGGCCAGTCGCCCCTACCGCAGGAGAAAAGCATGAGTGAGGGCTCCCCCGCACTCGGCGCAGCCGGCTGGCTGGGCCTCGCCGCCGCGCCGACCTTCGCCGCCATGGCCCTGTTAACCGGCGCGGGCGGCGGCCAGCCGCAGATCCTGTGCTCGGCCGCCCAGCACCCGTCGCCGCTCGGCGGCATGGCCCTGATGTACTTGCTGATGAGCGCTTTTCATTCCGCGCCTTGGCTCAAGCTGATCTCAAATCGATGAAAAGGACCCAGGACATGGACGAGCCCTATTCCGGCGGCTGCGCCTGCGGCGCGATCCGTTATGAAACCACCGACAAGCCGCTCGTGGAAGGCGACTGCCAGTGCCGTGACTGTCAGCGGAAGAGCGGAACCGGCCACGGATCCTACCTGACCTTCCCGAGCCGCCAGCGCGTGACCCTTGCAGGTCAGGCGGCGCATTGGGACATTGCCGCAGACAGCGGCGCCGTGAAAACCCGCGCCTTCTGCCCTACGTGCGGATCTCCGGTCTACCTGACCTTCGCGGCCATGCCAGATCTCTTCACCGTGCACGCCGCGAGCCTCGACGACCCCAGCCGATACAGGCCCCAGGTCGTGACCTACGCCGAGCGCGGCTATGCCTGGGATCATCTCGATCCGGCCCTGCTGAAGTTCAACAAGATGCCGCCGGCGCCAGGCTGACCTGGCGGCCGGGCGCGCAGCCTCGCCCGGCTTGCGGCTCCCGCAATTAATGTTCTATGTTTGTTCTCACGCCACGCGCGAGGAGGGCGTCGAGATGGGACGAAGCCAGGCTAGGCGCGAGGCGCTTTATTTCGCGGTCCTGCCGGACGCTGAGGCCGCCGTCCGGATCGCCGAGTTGGAGACCGGACTGCGACGGCGTCTTGGCCGGACCTGGCGGCCGTGCGCGCGCGCCAGGCTCCATCTCTCTCTGCTGGGCGTGGCGGCCGGATCCCTCGCCCGTGACACGGTGCTGGCCGCCGCCACGCGGATCGGCGCGGCGGTCGCCTTCCCGTCATTCGAGGTCGTGTTCACCGGAGCCGCCAGTTTCGGCGGCGCCTCGGTGGTCCTCGCCTGCAGCGAGGGCTCGGCCGCCGCTCTCACCGGACTGCGTGATCGCCTGAAGGACGCCGGCGACGACATCGGGTTGAGGCTCGGCGCGCGCGCCTTCACGCCCCATCTGACCGTCGCCTATGACGAGACTCCGATCCCGGAGACCATGCTCGACCCCCCGATCCGCTGGCCGGCGCGGGAGATCGTGCTGGTGTCCAGCGAGCAGGGTAGGGGGCGTCACACCCATCTGGGTCGCTGGCCTCTGGCCGGTTGACTTCGACGGGACGTCGTCCGATCCGACGGCGCGTGTCGTCGCCCATGCCTGGAGCCTTGAATGCCGGACCTTTCCGCCTTTCCCATCACCAAGCTTTGGCCGGCGGAGCATCCCGACCGTCTGCAGCTCTATTCGCTGCCGACCCCGAATGGCGTGAAGGTCTCCATCATGCTGGAGGAGATCGGGCTTCCCTACGAGCCGCACCTGATCGACATCGGCAAGAACGAGAGCTGGAAGCCCGAATACCTGGCGCTGAATCCAAACGGAAAGATCCCGGCGATCATCGATCCGGACGGGCCGGGCGGCGCGCCCTTGGCCCTGTTTGAGTCGGGCGCCATCCTGCTCTATCTCGCCGAGAAGACCGGCAAGTTGCTGCCAGGCCCGGCCGCGCGGCGCTACGAGACCATCCAGTGGGTGTTCTTCCAGATGGCGGCGGTGGGGCCGATGTTCGGCCAGGTCGGCTATTTCAACAAGTTCGCCGGCAAGGAGATCGCCGACAAGCGACCGCTGCAGCGCTATGTCGATGAGTCCAAGCGCCTGCTGGGCGTGCTGCAGACCCGCCTGGCCGGCCGCCGTTGGATCATGGACGATGACTATTCGATCGCCGATATCTCCCTGATCGGCTGGGTGCGCAACTTGATCGGCTTCTACGAGGCCGGCGACCTCGTCGGCTACGACGCCTTGGAGCACGTCCCCGTCTGGCTGGAGCGCGCGCTCGCGCGGCCGGCCGTCCAGCGCGGCCTGCAGATCCCCAGCCGGTCCTAGAGGAGGGGCGCGATGACCATCACAATCTACGGTATCAAGGCCTGCGACACGATGAAGAAGGCCCGGGCCTGGCTGGACGGGCGAAGCGTCGCCTACGCCTTCCACGACTACAAGGCGCTGGGGATCGACCGTCCGCGTCTGGAACAGTGGATCGGCCAGGTCGGCTGGGAGGTCCTGCTCAACCGCGCGGGGACCACCTTCCGCGCCCTGCCGGACGCCGCCAAGCTCGGGCTCGACGCGGAGAAGGCCATCGGCCTGATGCTGGCCCAGCCCTCGATGATCAAGCGTCCGGTGCTGGACCTGGGTGAGCGCTTGCTGGTCGGCTTCAAGCCGGAGATCTACGAAGGGGCGTTGGGCTAGGGCGGAGATATTTCGCGGCTCCGCATCCAAACCCGGCCGCGGCGGCGACTAGGGGCTGAAGGAACGGAGGGATGGCTCTCCGCTCCAACGGAGGGGCTAGCGCTCATGGAAGACCTGTTCCGCAGTTTCTGGTGGCTGTTGTTCCCGCTGGCCGCCTTCGCGTTCGGCGCCTGGGATCGCTGGCTGGCCTATCGCCGCTCGCGCGAGCAGCTGGAGCTGATCAAGACCTACGCCACCCAGGGCAAGGAAGTACCGGCCGAACTCCTAAAGCGCATCCAGGAGCAGGAGGATGACGACGAGGAGAGTGACTGGAGCGGCCTGGGCCGGCGTCGCCGCCGCAACAGCTACCGCCGCTATCGCCATTCGCAGCGCGACGACATCCGCACGGTCATCTTCACAGGCGCGCTGTCCGGCGCGTTCTTCATCGCCTCGGAGACCTCGCTGATCAACGGGACCGAAGGGCCGTTCCGGCTGGTGGCGCTGATCCTGGTCTGCATCTCCGGCGCGACCCTGCTTTCAGTCCTGGTGTCGTCGCGTTTCCGTGACAAATGAACCCTGCCGCCTTGGACGCGACCCTGATCCGCGCCGCCCAGGGTGGCTCGGAGGAAGCCTTCGCGCGGCTGGTGGACCGTCACCAGCAGGCCCTGCGCGGCTTCCTGCGACGGGCCTGCGGGAATTGGGCCCTGGCCGACGACCTGGCCCAGGAGGCCCTGCTGACCGCCTGGTCGCGGATCGACCGGCTGGACGAGGATGCCAATGTTCGCGCGTGGTTCTGTGGGATCGGGTACAACAAGTGCCTGACCGAACTGCGGTCCGGGCGCAGGGCCCGACGACGGGAGGCCGACTACCAGTCGTCGGACCAGCGATCGCCAGGGGTCGCGCCGGAGGACCGGCTGGCCCTGGAGCAGGCGATGGCCGCCCTGCCGCTGGAGCAGCGGGCCGTGGTGGCCCTCTGCCTGGCCGCGGAGTTCAGTCACGCCGATGCGGCCGATGCGCTCGGCCTGCCGCTCGGCACGGTGAAGTCGCATGTGACGCGCGGCCGCGCGCGGCTCATGGAAGCCTTGGGAGCGCGTGATGACGGACGATGACGCCAGGCTGGCCGCCTTCTTCGCGGCCTCGGAGCCACCGGCCCGGGACCTGGCCTTCTCGGCCGAGGTGATGGAAGCGATCGCCCGGGCGCGGTTTCAATGGGAGACGGCGCGTCTGGGCCTGTTCAGCCTTGTGGGTGGCTTGGTCCTCTGGGCGGTGTGGCCCAGCCTCGCGCCGGCGTTGGCGCAGATCGGCGGGGGGTTGGCCCCGGCCGGGGCGGCCCTGGTGGCGACCGCCGCGGTGCTGCTGCTGGCCGACGGCCGGGCCATGCCGATCCTGGGCTTGCGATCATGACGAACATTTCATGCCAAGCTTTGCATCTGTACGCAGGGACCGGCGCCTCTTTCCTTTCAGAACGGGGCTGTTACGCCCGGCAATCCTGAAGAGGGGAAGACGAGATGGAAATTCTGATCCCAATCACGATGTTCGCCATGATCGCGGCGATCGTCATCGCGCCACGCTGGTTCAAGAGCCAGGAACGCCAGAAGCTGCAGGAGACCCTGCGTGCCTCCATCGAGAAGGGCGCCACTCTTCCGCCGGAAGTCATCGAAGCCCTGACCAGCGACGTGAAGGCTCCGCCGTCGCCGTACAAGGACCTCCGCTCCGGCATCGTCTGGCTGGGCGTGGCCGTCGGCTTCGCGGCCCTGGGCTTCGCGGTCAGCTTCGAAGAACCCGACGCCTTTTACCCGCTGATCGGCATCGCCGCCTTCCCGGGCTTCATCGGCCTGGCTCTGATCGCGCTATCCTTCGTCACCCGCGGCAAGAACTGAAACGCCCTCTAGAGGGGATGGGGAAAAGCCCAAATGTCGGGCGCTAACACTACAAGGCTGGCCAATCTCCACGACGTGGAGCTGGCCGCCCTGGCGGCGGCGGGAGACCGCGCGGCCTTCGGGGAGCTGGTCCGCAGGCATGGCTCGGCCGTGCGCGGCCTGCTGCGGCGGATGGGCTCCGCGCCGGCCGAGGCCGACGACGTCGCCCAGGACGCGTTCCTGATGGCCTTCGAACGGATCCGCGAGTTCCGCGGGGAAGGGGCCTTCGCCGCCTGGGTCAAGAAGATCGCGGCCCGGCTCTATCTTCGCCGGCTGCAACGCGAGCGGCGGCTGGCGGGTCTGGCGCAGGAAGCCGAGGATGGTTCCGTCGACGCCCATCAGCCGGACGCGGCCGGGCGGATCGACCTGGATGAGGGATTGAAGTCGCTGGGAGCGGCCGAAAGGCTGTGCGTGTCCATGTGCTACGGCGCGGGTCTCTCCCACGCCGAGACGGCGGAGGCCTTGAACCTGCCGCTTGGAACGGTCAAATCGCATGTCAAACGTGGTCTGGAGAAGCTCAGAACGCGACTGGCGCCTGCCGGCGCTGCACTTGAAGGGAGGCAGGGCAATGGCTGAGCTTGAATTCGAGCGGCGTCTGGAACGCCTCTTCGGTGACGCCCCGGCCTTCTCCGACGAGAAGGCTTTCGCCATGGCGGTGGAACGCAAGCTGGCGCGGGGCTGGACCCTGCGCCGGATGCTGATCGGCGCGGCCGGCCTGGTCGGCGGCGTGGTCGGCGCCAGCCAGCTCATCCTGTCCAATTTCATGGGGCAGGTTGAGGCCGCCTCGGAGGGGTCGAGCCGCATCCTGCGCGCCGGCGTCGCCGAATGGGCGCCGCGGGTGGAGCTGCTTTCGGCGCTGCCTGCCGGCACTTCGGTGGTATGGATCGCCAGCGGCCTGGCGGTCCTGGCCATGGGGTTCGTGCTGACCCGCGTCATCGAGGAGTTCTAGTCCATGTCGGCCCAGCGTCAGGAAACGGTCAAACGGCTCGCCGCCCCGGACATCGCCGCGCGCAAGGGCGGCGTCCCGGTGGTCTGTCTGACCGCCTACACCGCGCCGATGGCCGAACTGCTGGACGAGCACTGCGACCTGATGCTGGTGGGCGACTCCGTCGGCATGGTGGTGCACGGCCTGCCCAATACGGTGGGCGTGACCCTTGAGATGATGATCCTGCACGGCCAGGCGGTGATGCGCACGGCCCGCCGCGCCATGGTCGTGGTCGACATGCCGTTCGGCTCGTACGAAGGCGCGCAGGAGATCGCCTACGCCAACGCCGCGCGGATCATGAAGGAGACGGGCTGCCAGGCCGTGAAGGTCGAGAGCGGCCCCACCGTGGTCGACACCATCGACTACCTGGTCAAGCGCGGCATCCCGGTCATGGGCCATGTGGGCCTGAGGCCCCAGGCGGTGCACGTCGACGGCGGCTTCAAGGCCAAGGGCAAGGGCGCCGACGAACGCGCCCGCATCCTGGCCGAAGCCAAGGCCACGGCCGACGCCGGCGCCTTCGCCGTGGTCGTCGAGGGGGTGGCTGAGGGCCTGGCCCGTGAGATCACCGAGGCGATCAGTGTTCCCACCATCGGCATCGGCGCCTCGTCCGGCTGCGACGGCCAGATCCTGGTGACCGACGACATGCTGGGCCTGTTCGATTGGACGCCCAAGTTCGTCCGCCGCTACGCCGATCTGCGCGGCGAGATCAGCAAGGCCGTCGCCGGTTACGCCGAGGACGTGCGCCAGCGCCGTTTCCCGGGCCCGGCCGAGATCTACTTCGCCAAGGCGGGGTAGGGGCACGTCGCCTACAAATAGACTGGCTCAATCCTGGCGATAAATTAAATCGATTAGGTCTATCGCGTAGTCGGTCCATACTCCCGCCGACGACGAATTCGCGCACCGGCCTTCAAGGTGCGCCGCGCTTCAAGGGAGACGATCATGAGCCTCGCGACCAGCAAGACCCTGCAGAACCTGAAAGACGCCTTCGCCGGCGAAAGCCAGGCGAACCGGCGCTACCTCTACTTCGCCCAGAAGGCCGACGTGGAAGGCTACAACGACGTGGCCGCGGTGTTCCGCTCCACGGCCGAAGGCGAGACCGGCCACGCCCACGGGCATCTGGAATTCATGGAAGCGGTCGGCGATCCCGCCACCGGCCTGCCGATCGGGGCCACCGGCAACAACCTGAAGGCCGCCATCGCCGGCGAGACCCACGAATACACCGACATGTATCCGGGCATGGCGCGCACCGCCCGCGACGAGGGCTTCGAGGAAATCGCCGACTGGTTCGAGACCCTGGCCAAGGCCGAGAAGTCCCACGCCGGCCGCTTCCAGCGCGCCCTGGACACCCTGGACGCCTAAGGTCCTGTCGGGCGGCGCGTCGTCGTCGCCCGTTCCTCCTGATCGCGAGGTCTCCGTGGCCGACAGTCCCGCCCGCGAGGGCAGCCTCGACGCGCCTTTCCGCCATCCCATCGCCTGGCAGGACGAGGCCTATTATGACCTGGCCGCTGTCGAGAAGGAGATGGAGCGGCAGTTCGACGTCTGTCACACCTGCCGGCGCTGCTTCAATCTCTGCGACAGCTTCCCGCGGCTGTTCGACCTGATCGACGAGTCCAAGACCGGCGAACTCGATAGCGTGGCCAAGAGCGACTACGCCAAGGTCGATGAGGCCTGCACGCTCTGCGACATGTGCTTCCTCACCAAGTGTCCCTATGTCCCGCCGCACCCCTTCGACATCGACATCCCGCACCTGATCCTGCGCTATCGCGCCGCCAAGCGCCGGGCCGGCGAGGTCCAATTCATTCGCGAGCAGCTGGGCGAGACCGACCGCAACGGCAAGCTCGCCAAGCCGGTGGCCCGCCTGGCCAACTGGGCCACGGCGCGCAAGAACACGCCGTTGCGCAAGCTGCTGGAGGCGATCGCCCAGATCGACGCCGAGGCCGAGCTGCCGAAGTACCATGGCAAGACCGCCACCGATCGGCTGAAGGTCCCCGTGCCGCCGAACCCAGCTGGGCCGGCTGTCGGCCAGCGCAAGGCGGTGCTCTACGCGACCTGCTTCGTCGACTACAACCAGCCCGACACGGCCGTGGCCGCGGCCCGGGTCCTGGCCCTGCAAGGGGTCCAGGCCGAGCTGCTCTATCCGGAATGCTGCGGCATGCCCCAGCTCGAGGCCGGCGATCTGGCCGACGTGGCGGGCAAGGCCGAGCGGATCGCAAAGGCCTTCGCCCCCTATATCGACCAGGGCTACGAGGTGATCGCGCTGACCGCCAGCTGCGGCCTGATGATGAAGTTCGAGTGGCCGCTCATGCTGCCGGACAACCACGCGGTCCTGCGTCTGGCCGCCGCCACCCGTGACATCAGCGAGTATGTGGTCGACATCGCCAAGGTCCACGGCCTGGCGCCCGGCCTGTCGCCGGTCGCAGGCGGGGTGACGGTGCACCACGCATGCCACGCACGGGCGCAGAACATGGGCCAGAAGTCGGCCGAGATGCTGCGCCTGATCCCCGACACCGCTGTTGAGGTGGTCGAGCGCTGCTCGGGCCACGGCGGCACCTTCGGGGTGATGAAGGCCACCCATTCGGTCGCCCGCAAGGTCGGTCGCCCCGCCGCCCGCGCGGTGGCCCAGAAGGCGAGCGCCGAGCTCTGTTCCGATTGTCCGCTCGCTTGCAAACACCTGGGCCAGCTGCTGATCGTCGAGACCGGAACCGACCAGGCCCAGCCCCGCCAGTCCCATCCCATCGAGATATTCGCCCGCGCCTATGGCGCGCTCTGAAGGAGGTCCCATGCCGCTCGCCCTTCGCCAGGTGACCCCCGACGACCTGATCCCGGACGCCGAGTTCGCCAAGGTTCGCGCCGAGCGCCGCGCGGCCCTGCTGCCGGCCAAGCGCCTGCGCCGCGTCGCGCTGGGCCCCAGCTGCACGGTCTATTTCGAGTCCTTCGAGACCATGCTGTTCCAGATCCAGGAGATGCTGCTCACCGAGAAGGGCGGCGCGGCTCAGGTGCCAGATGAGCTCGCGGCCTATAACCCCTTGATCCCGCAAGGTTCGGAGCTGGTGGCGACCATCATGTTCGAGGTCGATGACCCCGTGCGCCGCGCCGCCCTGCTGGCCCGGCTGGGCGGGGTGGAGGACCTGTTCTTCCTGCAGATCGGCGCCGACAAGGTCATGAGCGTCCCCGAGGGGGACGTGGAGCGCACCCGCGAGGACGGCAAGGCCTCCTCGGTCCATTTCGTCCGCTTCCCCCTGAAGCGCGAGCAGATCGCGGTCTTCCGTGATCCCGCAGTGGCGATCCTGGTGGGCTGCGACCACGAGGCCTATGCGCACCTGGCGGTGCTCAGCCCCGCCACCCGGGCCGAACTGGACAAGGATTTCGCCTAGGGTTTCGCGCGAAACCGGTTTCCAAGCCCCGCGAACGCTCTAGGTTCGGGCGATGGCCTCGTTCGTTTCCTCGCTCCGCGCCGCCGCCGGCCAATCGACCCTGCGCATCCTGGCCAGCCTGGTGGTCGGCCTGATCCTGGGGGCCGCGCTCGCCGACGCCTGGTTCCTCGACAACATCCTGGCCGTGGCGGAGCCGGTGGGCGGGCTGTGGCTGGACGCCCTGCGCATGACCATCGTGCCGCTGGTCTTCTCGCTGCTGGTGGTGGGGATCGCTTCGGCGGCCGGCACGGCGGCGGCGGGCGGGACGGCGGCCAAGTCGCTGGCCTTCTTCGCGCTCTTCCTGGTGCTGTCAGCCAGCTTCTGCGCCGTGGCCTTGAGCGCGGTCCTGGCGGCCTGGCCCGCGCCGGTCGAGGCCGTGGCCGGTCTGCGTGAGGCGGCGGGTTCCTCCACGGACAAGGTGCCGGACTTCCCGACCATGGGCGCCTGGCTGCGCGCCTTCATCCCGACCAATCCCGTCGAGGCGGCGGCCACCGCCCAGATGGCGCCGCTGGTCGTGTTCGCCCTGCTGTTCGGCCTGGCCGCCACGCGCATCCGCGCTGACCTGCAGACCGGCCTGATCGCGATCTTCCAGGCGGTGATGGACACCATGCTGGTGCTGGTCCAGTGGGTGCTGTGGGTCGCGCCCGTGGGCGTCCTGGCCCTGGCCTTCATCGTCGGGGCCAAGGCGGGCTTCGGGGCGGCCGGCGCGCTCGGCCACTACATCCTGCTGCTCTCGGGCGTCTGCATCTCGGTCACCCTGCTGGCCTATCTGATCGCGCTGGCCGCCCGGGTCCCGCTGTTGGCCTTCGCCCGCGCCGTGGCGCCGGCCCAGGTGGTGGCCTTCTCCACCCAGTCCTCGATCGCCTCCCTGCCGGCCATGATCGCCGGCGCCGCGCAGCTCGGCGCGCCCGAGCGGGTCAGCGGGGTGGTCCTGCCGCTGGCGGTCTCGCTGTTCCGCATCACCAGCCCGGCGGCCAATCTGGGCGTGGCGATCTATTGCGCCCACGTCTATGGGGTCGACCTCACCGTCGCCCTGATGATCGCCGGGGTCGGCGTGGCCGCAGTGATCAGCCTGGCCTCGGTGGGCCTGCCCGGCCAGATCACCTTCTTCACCACTACCGGCCCCATCTGCCTGATCATGGGCGTGCCGCTGGAACTGCTGCCGATCCTGCTGGCGGTGGAGACCATCCCGGATATCTTCCGGACAGTGGGCAATGTGACCGCCGACGTGGCGGTCACCTGTCTCGTCGACAAGCGGGCGGCGCCATGACCACCCCGGTTTCGCGTCCCATCGCCGCCTCACGCGGCCGCCGGCGGAAAGGGGAGGGCCCCGATCTGCGCGGCGCCATCCTCGACGCCGCCGAGCTGCTGTTCGCCGGCCACGGCTTCTACGGGGTCACGACTCGCCAGGTGGCGGCGGAGGCCGGCGTCGACACCGCCCTGATCCACTACTATTTCGGCTCCAAGCGCGACCTGTTCGACGCGGTCTTCGCCCGCCGCGCCGAGATTCTGAACGCCGAGCGCCTGCAGGCCATGGCCGCCTACGAGGCCGCCCATCCGGGGACCATGACAGCCAGCGGCGTGATCGAGGCCTTCATCGGCCCGCTGATCGAGCGCTCCCTGACCGCCGAGGCGGGCTGGAAGAACTATTTCCGGCTGGTGGCCCTGGTGAACAACACCCCGGCCTGGGGAGGCGAGACCATGCACAGGTTTTTCGATCCCGTGGTCCACCGGTTCATCGACACCTTGAAGAAAGCGATGCCGGGGGCCGAACTCGCCGACCTCTACTGGGGCTACCAGTTCCTCACCGGCTCCATGATGCTGGCCCTGTCGGAGACCGGCCGCATCGACCAGCTTTCCGAGGGGCTCTGCCGCTCGACCGACCTGGCCGCGGTGCGGGCCCGGCTGTTCGACTACTGCGCCGCCGGCTTCGAGGCGATTGTCGGAACGTCAGCGCCCCGCTAGCGGGGCTGTGGCGCCAATTCATCACATGATTAAAAAACGTGCGAAAGCGGCGTCGCAACCCTGGCGGCGCGCGTCCGAATAGTCGCAATGTCCGCGAAATTCGTCCGACGATGAATTTCAACGACGCCCGCCGTCCGAACGGCCGGGCCTGGGAGAGAGACACGATGCACAACATGTTGAAGGCGGCGCTCCTGGCGGGCGCGGCGTGGTCGGCCATGACGACGATGGCCGTGGCCCAGACTCCGGATAGCGAAGTGGCGACCGTCGAGGAGATGGTGGTCACCGCGCGGCGTCGCGAGGAGAGCCTGAAGGACGTGCCGGTCGCCGTGACCGCCGTGACCGCCGAGCGCCTGGAGCGTACGGGCGCCGTCGATCTGACCGTCATGCAGCAGACCACGCCCAACCTGACTGTCCAGGTGGCGCGGGGCTCCAACTCGACCCTGATCTCCTTCATCCGCGGCGTCGGCCAGCAGGACCCGCTGTGGGGCTTCGAGCCTGGCGTCGGCCTCTATATCGACGACGTCTATGTCGCCCGTCCGCAGGCCGCGGTGCTGGACGTGTTCGACATCGAACGGATCGAAGTGCTGCGCGGGCCCCAGGGCACGCTCTACGGCCGCAACACCATCGGCGGGGCGATCAAGTACGTCACCGCCAAGATCCAGGGCGAGCCTGAGATGAAGTTCAAGGGAGCCTTCGGCTCCTACGGCCAGCGCGACTTCGTGGCCTCGGCCAAGGGCAAGGTCTCCGACACCGTGGGCCTCGGCCTCACCTGGGCCAAGTTCGACCGCGACGGCTACGGCGACAACCTCAACACCGGCGCCGAGCACTACAACAAGGACGTCGGCGCCGCGCGGGCGACCCTCGAGTGGGAACCCTCCGAGCAGCTGTTCTTCCGCCTGTCGGGCGACCTAGTGCAGGACAAGTCCAATCCGCGCCACGGCCACCGCGAGACCCCGGCGTTGAACTTCCTGGGTCAACCCATTGCCGGCGGCGCTCCGCCGTCCGACGTCTACGACACCTATGCCGGATCCGGCGACGTCAACCGGGTCGAGACCCGCGGCGTCTCGCTGCTGGGCCAGTGGAACGCCAGCGACGTGCTGACCTTCAAGTCGATCACGGCCTACCGCGCCGGCGAGACCGAGGGCACGATCGACTTCGACGAACTGCCGGCCAAGATCCTCGACATCCCGGCCCGCTACAACGACCACCAGTTCAGCCAGGAACTGCAGCTGCTCTACACGGGCGATCGGCTGCAGGCGGTGGCCGGGGTCTTCTACCTGAACGCCACGGCGGCCGGCGCCTTCGACACCGTGCTGAGCCAGGCCAACCTGACCATCGCCACGGCCGGCGCGGTCGACACCAAGAGCTGGTCGGCCTTCGCCGATGTCAGCTACGACCTGACCGACGCCCTGACCCTGTCGGTCGGCGGCCGCTGGACCAGGGACGAAAAGACCGGCCAGGTCTATCGCCAGAACTTCAGCGGCATCGTCAGTCCGCTGTTCGGCAACCCGACGGCGATCCCGGGCCTGGTGCGGTCGAACTTCACCAACGAGAAGTCGTTCGAGAAGTTCACCCCGCGGGTCTCCCTGCGCTACGATATCAATCCGGACCTGACCGGCTACGTCTCCTACAGCCAGGGTTTCAAGTCGGGCGGCTTCGACATGCGCGCCGACGCCATCCTGACCCCGACCTCGGTCAACGGCTATGAGCCGGAAACCGTCGATTCCTACGAGGCGGGCCTGAAGGGCTACTTCTTCGACCGCCGCCTGTCGCTGAACTCGGCGGTGTTCTACGGCAAGTACGAGGATCAGCAGATCACCCAGCAGACCCCGGTCGGCGCCTCCATCGCCAGCCAGGTTCTGAATGTGGGCAAGAGCCACATGTCGGGCTTCGAACTGGAAGGCGTCGCCTTCTTCACCTCGAACCTCAGCGCAAATTTCTCGCTGGGCTACATCAAGGCCGAGTTCGACGAGTATCGCGCCCTCGACCTGACGGTCGCGCCTCCGGTGGTGCGCGACTTCGCCGCCAGCCGCGTGTTCCAGAACACCCCGGAATGGAACGGCAGCTTCGGCCTGACCTACATCCACGACATGGGTGACCATGGGAAGGTCAGCTTCTCGCCGAGCGCCGCCTATCGCAGCGACTTCAACATGTTCGAGATCCCCTCGAGGCTGGATCAAGAGGCCTACTGGCTGATGGACGCCAGTCTGGTCTGGTCGTCGGCCGACGACCACTTCCGCGTGGGCCTGCACGGCAAGAACCTCGGTGACGAGACCTATCGGGTCGGCGGCTACAACTTCCCGCAGACGGCCGGCGTCCTGTTCGGCAACTCGGTGACCGCCTTCTATGGCCCGCCGCGCACGGTGACCTTGTCGCTCGAAGCCAAGTTCTAGGCTTCTTCCCAAGGGGCGCGGGGCTTTCGGCTCCGCGCCCTTTCGATTCCTGATAGGGCTCGACCATGGCCACGGCGGACGCGCGAGCGGCGGTGCGGGGCGGCGGCTACCGCTATGCGGTGCTGGCGCTGCTGATCATCGCCTACACCTTCAACTTCCTGGATCGCCAGATCCTTGGGATCCTGGCCGGCTCCATCAAGAAGGACCTCAATCTTACCGACAGCCAGCTCGGCCTGATGGGCGGGCTGGCCTTCGCGCTGTTCTATACCGGGCTCGGCATCCCCATCGCCTGGCTGGCCGACCGCTGGAGCCGCACCTGGATCATGACCGGTGCGCTGACCATCTGGAGCGGCTTCACCGCGCTCTGCGGTTTCGCCACCGGCTTCTGGCCCCTGTTCCTGTGCCGCATGGGCGTGGGCGTGGGGGAGGCGGGCGGCGTGGCCCCGGCCTATTCGCTGATCTCCGACTACTTCCCCAAGGAACAGCGGGCGCGCGCCTTGGCGGCCTATTCCTTCGGCATCCCGGTGGGCAGTGCGCTGGGCATCCTGTTCGGCGGCCTGATCGCCGCCAGCATCGACTGGCGCGCGGCCTTCATCATCGTGGGCCTGATGGGCGTGGCGCTGGCGCCGGTGTTCCGTCTTGTGGTGCGTGAGCCCCGCCGGGGTTTGACCGACCTGGAGGCCGGCGCGCCGATTCCCGAGGCCGAGCCCGTCGTCCCGCCGAGGGGCGCGCTCGGCCTGCTTCTGAGGAAGCCCAGTTTCTGGCTGATCTCGCTCGCAGCGGCGGCCTCGTCGGTCTGCGGCTACGGGGTCTCGTTCTGGCTGCCGTCCTTCTTCGAGCGGAGCCTGGGCATGGGCCTGGTCGATCGGTCGCTGTTCCTGGGCGCCATCACCCTGGTGGGCGGCACGGCGGGGGTCTGGGCCGGCGGATGGTTGGGCGATCGGCTGGGCGGTCGCGACAAGCGCTTCTATCTTCTGGTCCCGGCGGCGGCCTTCGCGCTCGCCCTGCCGTGCTTCATCTTCGCCATCGGCGCCAAGTCGCTGGCCGTGGCCTTCGTACTGTTCCTGATCCCCCAGGGCCTGAACCTCGCCTGGTTGGGGCCGGTGATCAACGCCATCCAGCATCTGGTTCCGGCCGCGTCGCGTTCCACGGCCAGCGCCTGCTTCCTGTTCGTCAACAACCTGATCGGCCTGGGCCTGGGCACCTATTACTTCGGCGCGGTCTCGGACCTGCTGACCCCGCGCTTCGGCGCCGAGGCTCTGCGCTACGCCATCTATTCCGGGCTAGGATTCTACCTCTTGAGCGCGCTGCTTTTCGTGGCCGCCGCCGGCGTCATCAGGCGCGATTGGGTCGACTGATTGCGAGCGTTGCAGCGCACGTCCCGCCGCTATAGGTTCCCCCGCTCAAAACCCTAACGCCCTTTCGCGCGGAGTCCCCTTTCGTGGTTGATGTCTTTGAAGAGGTCGAGGAGCAGCTCCGCTCCGACCGCTACAAGGCGCTTGCGCTGAAAACCCTGCCGTGGATCGGCGGGGCCTTGGTGCTGGCCCTTGTCGTCGCCCTCGGAATTTGGGGCTATCAGAACTATCGCGCCAAGGCCCACACCGAGGCCTCGGATCAGTATGCCGCGGCCATCCAGGCCTTCAATTCGGGCGACCGCAATGAGGCCGTGCGGCTGTGGGGCGAGGTCGGCAAGTCCTCGTCAAAGGCCTACAGGTCCCTGGCCCTTCAGCAATTGGGCGGGCTCCAGCTCTCGGACGGCAAGGTCCCGGAAGCCGTGAAGCTGTTCGATGAGGCCGCCGAGGCCGCGCCGACCCCGGTGCTGGGTGATGTCGCCCGCCTCAAATCCGCCTTCGCCTTGCTCGACTCAAGCCCGTACAAGGACATGGAGGCGCGCCTGAAGCCGCTCACCGAGGAAGGCCGCCCCTATCGGGTCCAAGCGCGCGAAGCGCTGGCCTTCGCCAAGATCATGGCCGGCGACCTGCCGGGCGCGCGGACCGAGTTCTCCGTGCTGTCGTTGATGGTCGACGGCGGCGAGGGCGTCAGCCAGCGCGCCAAGGCCGCCATCGCCCTGATCGATTCCGGTTCGGCCAAGGCCGTGCCCGGCGCGGTGAAGGCCGCCCTGGCCCTGCCGCCCGCCGTCGCCCTTCCGCCGGGCGCCCTGCCGCCCGGCCTCCAAGCCCAGCCCGCGCCGCAACAGCCAGCCCCTGGACCCCAATGACGTCGATCCGCCGTAACAGCCTGCTCGTCCTGCTTCTCGCGGCCTCCGTGGCCGTGAGCGGCTGTTCGACGATCAACAGGCTGAACCCGTTCAATCGCGGCGGGGACGATGGTCCCAGCGAGACCGCCGCCGAGGGCGAGCGCATCTCCATCGTCGCGGCCGACCAGAAGCTGGAAGTCGCCGAGGCTCTCAAGGGCGCGGACTTCTTCCTTCCGACCCCCGCGCCGGTCACCGAGTGGCCGCTGCCCGGCGGCACGGCCGAGCAGTCGGTGGGCCATCCGGAGGCGGGCGGAAGCCTGTCCATCGCTTGGAAGCGCGGCTTCGGCGAGGGCTCGGGCAAGGGCGCTTACGTCACCGCCCCGCCGGTCGCCGCCAACGGCAAGATCTTCGTCATGGACGGCGAGGCCACGGTCTCGGCCTTCGACGCCCAGTCCGGCTCGCAGGTCTGGAAGGCCAACCTCCGCCCCAGCAGCAAGCGCGACAAGGAAGCCTTCGGCGGCGGCCTCGCCGTGGCTGACGGCAAGCTCTATGTCGCCTCGGGCTATCGGTTCGTCGCCCAGCTCAACGCCGACACCGGCGCCGTCGTCTGGAAGACGATGACCGAACAACCGATCCACGCCGCGCCCACCGTCTCGGGCGGACGCCTGTTCGTGGTCGCCGTGGACAACACCCTGCTGACCTTCGACACCGCAAACGGCGCCGACGGCTGGACCTATCAGGGCCTGTCGGAATCGGCGCGCATCCTGGCGGCCTCTTCGCCGGCGGTGTCGGGCGACACCGTGGTCGCGGCCTTTGGGTCCGGCGAACTGGTGGCCTTGCGCGCGGCCAACGGCAACGACCTCTGGAACGAGGCGCTCAGCCGCGCCAATCGCAACAACGCTCTGTCCGAGATCCGCGACATCCCGGGCCGCCCGGTGATCTACCAGGGCGACGTCTTCGCGGTGAGCCACTCCGGCGTCTTCGCCGCCACCGACCTACGCACCGGCCAGGCGCGCTGGAGCCTGCCCGTGACCGGCATCACCACCCCGTGGCCGGCCGGCGACGTGGTCTATGTGGTGTCGAAGTCCGGCGAAGTGATCTGCGTCGCCCGCGAGAGCGGCCAGATCTACTGGATCCGCGACCTGGGCGTCGGCCGGGAGCAGGGCAAGGGCGGACTGCTCGGGATGAAGTTCCTGGGCCGGAAACACTTTACGGTGCGCCCGATCTGGTCGAGCCCGATCCTGGCCTCGAACCGCATCGTCCTGGCCGGCACCAGCGGCGAGCTGGTGGCGATCAACGCCAAGACCGGCGAAGTCGAAAAGACCCTGAACCTTGGCTCCTCCACCCTGATCGGTCCGATCGCGGTGAACGGAACCATCTATGTCGTGACGGATGAGGCTCAACTCATCGCGCTGCGTTAGACCGGACGAAACGTGACGCCATGCCGATGCGGCTAGCCATTGTCGGGCGTCCCAATGTCGGGAAGTCGACGCTGTTCAACCGGCTGGCCGGGCGCAAGCTCGCCATCGTCGACGACCAGCCGGGGGTCACCCGCGACCGGCGTTACGGCACGGGCCGCATCGGCGATCTCGATCTGGAGCTGATCGACACCGCCGGCTTCGAGGACGTCACTGACGACAGCCTCGAATCGCGGATGCGCCAGCAGACCGAGCTCGCCATCGCCGAGGCCGACGTCGCCCTGTTCGTCATCGACGCCCGCGACGGCGTGACCCCGATGGACGAGGTGTTCGCCGAGATCCTGCGCAAGCACGACAAGCCGGTGATCGTCGCGGCCAACAAAGCCGAGAGCAAGGCCAGCGACGTCGGCGTCATGGAGGCCTTTGGCCTGGGGCTGGGCGAACCCGTCGCGATCTCCGCTGAGCACGGCGAGGGCATGGCCGACCTCTTCCAGGCCCTGCTGGCCGTCCAGCCGGACGACGACGAGGAAGCCGCCGAGGAGGCCGACAAGCCGATCCGCATCGCCATCGTCGGCCGCCCGAACGCCGGCAAGTCGACCCTGGTCAATAAGCTGATCGGGGAGGATCGCCTGCTGACCGGCCCCGAGGCCGGCATCACCCGCGACGCCATCTCGGTGGACTGGACCTGGGACGGCCAGGCCATCCGCCTGGTCGACACGGCGGGCCTGCGCCGCAAGGCCAAGGTCCAGGAGAACCTGGAAAAGCTCTCCACCCACGACTCGATCCGGGCGATCACCTTCGCCGAGATCGTCATCCTGGTGATGGACGCCACCCACCCCTTCGAGATTCAGGACCTGCAGATCGCCGATCTGGTCGAGCGGGAGGGCCGCGGCCTGGTCTTCTGCCTGGCCAAGTGGGACCTGGTGGCCGACCAGGGCGCGACGCTGAAATACCTCATCGAGGAGGCTGGGCGCCTGCTGCCGCAGCTGCGCGGCTCGCCGGTGATCGCGCTCTCGGCCGAGACCGGCCGCCATCTCGACCGGCTGATGCCCGCGGTGATCAAGGTCCACAAGGACTGGTCGACCAAGGTCAAGACCCGCGACCTCAACGATTGGCTGCACATGGCCATCGAGCGCCATCCGCCGCCGGCCGTGGGTGGTCGCCGCGTTCGGCCGAAGTACATGGCCCAGACCAAGGCCCGGCCGCCGACCTTCGTGCTGTTCGCGAGCCGCGCCGACCAGCTGCCCGACCACTACCGGCGCTATCTGATCAACTCGCTGCGGGAGAGCTTCGACATGCCCGGAGTGCCCATGCGGCTCACCGTCAAGTCGAACAAGAACCCCTATGCCGAGGGCGAGGACAAGGGCGGGCCCAAGCCGCGCTCCCAGGCCCCGGTGTTCGCCCCCAAGATCGGCAAGAAGGCCGCCGCCCCCAAGGGCGTCGCGGCCACCCGCGCCGGCATCACCGCGGCCGCCATGGCGGCGGAACTCGATGCGCCAGCCGCGAAGGCCAAGCCGAAACCCAAGGTGAAGCCCAAGACCAAGCTGGCCTCGGTGGGCAAGCCGAAGATCGGCGCCGGCCCCACGCCCAAGGGGCGCAAGGCCAAGCTGATGCGCCCCGGCGTCAAGCCGAAGCGAGCTTCCCGGCCGCCGCCCAGTCGGAAAAGCGGACGTTGACCTTGGGCAGGCCCAGGTCGGCCTGCGCCAGCTCCACGATCATCGGGCCGATCTCGGCCGGCTCGGGCAGGGTCATCGGATCCTCGCCCGGCATGGCCTCGGCGCGCATCTTGGTGCGCATCACGCCCGGATCGACCAGCACCGCGCGAATGGTGGTGTTCTCCAGTTCGTCGGCCCAGGTGCGCACCAGGTGTTCCAGGGCGGCCTTCGAGGCGCCATAGGCCCCCCAGAACGCCTTGGGACGCTCCACGCGGCCGGTGGTGAAGAAGATGCCCCGTCCGGCCGGCGACACCCGCAGCAGCCGCTCGGTGGAGCGGATCAGCCGATAGGTGGCGGTGACGTTGCTCGAGAACACCTTCTCCCAGTTCGACGGGTCGATGTGCGAGATCGGCGACAGCCCGCCCAGGATGGCGGCGGCGTGGACCAGCACGTCCAGCCGGCCGAACCGTTCATGGATCGCCAGGCCCAGGCCGTCGATGGTGTCGCCCTGGGTCAGGTCCAGCGGCACGAGGGTCGCGGCCTTGCCAGTGGCGGCCTTGATCTCATCGTCCAGGGACTCCAGCGCGCCCTGGGTGCGGCCGACAGCGACCACGTGGGCTCCGGCCTGGGCGAGCGCCAGGGCGCAGGCGCGGCCGATTCCGCGGGTGGCGCCGGTGACCAGGGCGATCTTGCCGTCGAGGGGGAGGGAGGCGGTCATGCAGGAACTCGTTTGGCATAGCGCTGCGCCATGGCCGCGCAGGTCATAAGTTGGAACTGGTGATAGAGCATCACCGGCAGGAGAATGAAGCCCACAGTGGCGGCGGGGAACAGCACCCCCGCCATGGGGACCCCGGCGGCGAGGCTCTTGTTGGAGCCCCCGAACACGATGGCGATCTCGTCCTCGGCGGAGAAACCGCGCATGCGGGCCACCCAGACCATGAATCCGAGCGATGTGGCCAGCAGGACCACGCAGATCAGCATGATCCTGGCGAGGTCCAGGGCCGAGACCTGACTCCAGATCCCGGCCACCACCGCGCCCGAAAAGGCGTTGTAGACCACCAGCAGGATCGAGCCGCGGTCCACCAGGCCGAAGGGCTTGGCGTGACGCTGGATGAAGCCGGCGACCCACGGCCGCAAAAGCTGACCCGCCAGGAAGGGCGCCAGGAGCTGCAGCAGGATGGCCTGCAGCGAGGCGAGCGAGACGCCCTCGCCCTGGGCGCCCAGCAGGACGCCCGCCATCACCGGGGTGGCGACCATGCCGATCAGGTTGGAGGCCGAGGCGCCGCAGACCGCGGCGGCCACGTTGCCCCGGGCGATGGCGGTGAAGCCGATGGCCGACTGGATGGTCGAGGGCAGGCAGGCCAGGAACACCACCCCCGGCGCCAGGGCGGCGGGCAGGGCCCAGCTCGGCAGCGCCGCCGCGCCCAGGCCGGTCAGCGGCCAGAGGATGAATGTGGTGACCAGCACCAGGCCGTGCAGCCGCCAGTGCAGCAGGCCCTTGATCACGGCGTCGGGGCTGAGCTTGGCGCCGTGCAGGAAGAAGACCAGGGCGATGCCGAACTTGGTGGCGGTGGCGACCACCGGCGCGGCCTCGCCCCGAGCCGGTAGGATCGAGGCCAGCACGACCATGCCGACGATGGCGGCGATGTACCAATCCAGGCCCAGCGCTTTGCGCCAGGCCGCGATCCTTGAAATCACGCGTCGACCAGGAACGAGAGCTGGCGATCGGTCCCGTCGTTGCGGCCCTCGGCGATCTCTCGGTCCAGCAGCCGCGTCGGGTAATCGCCGGTGAAATAGTGGTCCGTGAATTGCGGGTTCACCGGGTCGCGCGGGTCGGCGTTCATCGCCGCATAGAGCCCGTCGACCGAGAGATAGCCCATGGAGTCGACCTCGAGGATCTTGGCGATCTCCTCGACGGACTTGTTGGCCGCCAGCAGGTGCTCGCGGTCAGGCATGTCGATGCCATAGTAGTCCGGCCACTTGATGGGCGGGGAGGCCGAGCGCAGGTGCACCTCCGCAGCCCCAGCCTCGCGCACCATCCGCACCACGCGCACCGAATTGGTGCCGCGCACGATGGAGTCGTCGATCAGCATCACCCGTTTGCCGGCCAGGACATTGCGGTTGGGCGAGAGCTTCATGCGCACGCCAAGTTCCCGGGCGCCTTGCGTCGGCTGGATGAAGGTGCGGCCCACATAGTGGTTGCGGATGATGCCCATTTCGAAGGGCACGCCGGTCTCCTGGGCATAGCCGAGGGCCGCTGGCACCCCGGAGTCGGGCACGGGAACGACCACATCGACCGGGACGTGACTTTCCTGGGCCAGGCGGCGGCCCATGCGCTTGCGCACGTCATAGACGGACCGGCCGTTCACGACGGAGTCAGGGCGGGCGAAGTAGACATATTCGAAGATGCAGGGCCGGGCGCGGGCGGCGGGGAAGGGTTTCAGGCTCTCGATGCCGTCGTGGTCGATGACCACCATCTCGCCGTGTTCGATGTCGCGGACGAAGCGGGCGCCGATCATGTCCAGGGCGCAGGTCTCCGAGGCCAGGACGTACTTGCCGTCGACTTCGCCCAGCACCAGGGGGCGGATGCCCAGCGGATCGCGCACGCCCACCAGCTTCTTGTTGGTCAGCGCCACCAGGGCGTAGCCGCCCTCGATGCGGGAGAGCGCATCGATGAACCGGTCGACGAAGCGCGATTTCCGCGAGCGGGCCAGCAGGTGGAGGATCACCTCGGAATCGGAGGTCGACTGGAAGATCGCGCCCTCCGAGACCAGCTGCTCGCGCAGGGTCAGGAAGTTGGTCAGGTTGCCGTTGTGGGCCAGCGCCACGCCGCCGGCCTCGAGGTCGGCGAACATCGGCTGGACGTTGCGGATGAAGCTGCCGCCGGCGGTGGAGTAGCGGGTGTGGCCGATGGCCATGTGGCCGGGCAGGCGGTCGACCAGGTCGGCCCCGGCGAAGGCGTCGCCCACATGGCCCATATGGCGTTCGGTGTGGAAGCGCTGGCCGTCGAAGACCGCGATGCCGCAAGCTTCCTGGCCGCGATGCTGCAGGGCGTGGAGGCCGAGCGCCGTGATGGCCGCCGCGGCGTTGACGTCGAAGACGCCAAACACGCCGCATTCCAGTCGGGGAGTGTCGTCGTCAGGATCCCGGGGATTCAGCGCCGATTGGCGCCATCGATCCAGATCCTGAGTCATCGGGATTTCTCCACCAGATCGTCGAGCCCGCCGCGTTCGCCGGGGTCATAGCCTTGAGCGTCCCGAGAGTCACCCCCGGCCGACTTGGAACCGTCACGAACCGCCTCGTCGAACGAGGGGCGTAGCTTGTCGGCCATGTCGAAACCCTTGGGCGCAATGGCCTTTAGCGTATCGGCCGCCGCGCGGGTCAGGGGATAAAAGGCCGCACCCGTCATCCAACTGGGCAGACGGTCGGGCGGCGTGGCGACGTGGAACACCAGATGGAAGGCCCCCAGGACCACCAGGGCGCGGATCAGCCCGAATCCCAGGCCGATGACCCGGTCCAGCATGCCCAGCACCTGCATATCGCGGACTTTCCGCACCATGCCGGCTCCGGTGATGCGCAGCAGGCCGTAGATCGCCACGAACACCACCAGGCCGGCGCTCACCGTGCCCAGCCAGTCCGGATCGATCAGGTTGCGGCCGATGGGGCCCGACCAGCGCAGACCGAAGACCGCCGCCAGGGCTGCGATGATCAGGGCCAGCGCGGTGACCACTTCGCGCGTGCCGCCGCGATAGAAGCCCACCCCCGCCGAGACCAGCAGGACCAGGCCCACGATGATGTCGAACCAGGGCAAGGGTTCTAGTCCCATTGGCTCTCGCCGATGCGGGCTATGGCCTCGGCCAGGCGGCTCACGCCGTCGATCTTCATGCCGCCTCCGTCGATGTCCTTGGGTCCCAGCGCGCGGCGGAAGCCCAGCTTGGCGGCTTCCTTCAGGCGCGAGTCCATGCGGCTGACCGGGCGGATGTCGCCCGACAGGCTGATCTCGCCGAACACCACGCAGTCCTGAGGCAGGGCCGCGTCCAGGGCCGAGGAGGCGAGCGCGGCGGCGGCGGCCAGGTCGGCGGCGGGCTCATTGACCCGCAGGCCGCCGGCTACGTTGAGATAGACATCGCGATTGCCCAGGGAGAGTCCGCAGCGGGTCTCCAGCACCGCCAGCACCATGGCGAGGCGTCCCGAGTCCCAGCCCACCACCGCGCGGCGGGGTGTGCCGTAGGCCGAAGGGGCCACCAGGGCCTGGAACTCCACCAGCACCGGGCGCGAGCCCTCGATGCCGGCGAACACCGCCGCGCCGGCCGCCCGCTCGCCGGAGGTGTCGAGGAACAGGGCCGAGGGGTTCTTCACCTCGCCCAGCCCCGCGTCGCCCATCTCGAACACCCCGATCTCGTCGGTGGCGCCGAAACGGTTCTTCACCGCTCGCAGGATGCGGAACGGGTAGCCACGCTCGCCTTCGAAGGCCAAGACGGCGTCGACCATGTGCTCGATCACCCGGGGCCCGGCGATGGTGCCTTCCTTGGTGACGTGGCCGACCAGGATGATCGCCACGCCCTGCTTCTTGGCCAGTCGCACCAGCTCGCCGGTGGCGGCGCGCACCTGGGTCACCGAGCCCGGCGCGGCCTCATGGACGTCGCTCCACATGGTCTGGATGGAGTCGATGACCACCAGGTCGAACTTCTCGCGCTTCAGGCTGTCGAGGATGTCGCGCAGGCTGGTCTCGGTGGCGAGTTTCACCGGCGCGTCGGCCAGGCCCATGCGTTGGGCGCGGCTGCGGACCTGGGCGATGGCCTCCTCGCCGGAGATATAGGCGCAGGACGCCCCGCGCCGGGCGGCGCTGGCCATGACCTGCATCAACAGGGTCGACTTGCCGACACCGGGGTCGCCGCCCAGCAGGATCGCCGAGCCCGGCACCACCCCACCGCCACAGACCCGGTCGAACTCGTCCACCCCGGTGGCGATCCGGGGCGGGGAGGGCGTGTGCTCATCCAGGCCCTGGAAGGCCAGGCCGCGGGTGCGCGAGGCCTTGCTGGGCGCGAGCGCCCCGGGCGGCCGCGACTGCAGCTCCTCGACCAGGGTGTTCCAGGCGCCGCAGGCGGGACACTGGCCGGCCCACTTGGTCTGCGTGGCCCCGCAGGACTGACAGACATAGACGGCGCCGTCGCGGGCCATGCGGGCTCCCTGATTCGCTTGAAGACGACAGTTTAGACGGGCGGAACGTCCGCGTCCGTCGCAGATCGAAGCCGGTTGCCGAAAGGACGGCATAGGCTAGGCTCGCCATGTGGGGATTGGACTGAGGCTTTTACAGGCTGGGAGGCGTCTATGAGCACAGTTGAACCAGGGTCCGCCGCGTCGGGTCTTGTCGAGCGTGCGAAATCCATACTGCTGCAGCCCTCGGCCACCTGGGCGGTGATCGACGACGAGCCGGCGACCATCGGAGGGCTCTACAAGGGCTATGTCATCCCCCTGGCCCTGATCCCGGCGGTGGCCGGACTGATCGGCGCCATTGTGTTCGGCTACGGGATGTTCGGCTTCGGCTACAAGCCTCCAGTCCTAGCGTCCGTCGTCAATGCAATCGTGAGCTTCGGGGCGACGCTCGCTTGGGTCTATCTGATGGCGCTCGTGATCGACGGTCTGGCGCCTACCTTCGGCGGCACCAAGAACCAGATCCAGGCCTTCAAGGTCGCGGCCTATTCCGGCACCGCCGCCTGGGTGGCCGGAGCCGCGCTGATCCTGCCCGGACCGCTCAAGATCCTCGCAATCCTAGGCTTTTACAGCCTTTTCCTGCTGTACAGGGGCCTGCCCAGGCTGATGAAGGCCCCGGACGACAAGGCCACCAGCTACACCGTCGTCATCGTTGTCGTGATGTTTGTCTTGGGGCTCATCATCATGACGATCCTCAGTCCGTTGCAGAGGATCGGCCGAGGCTCGGGCCTGATGGCGGACCACAGCGCCGGAACCGTGACCTTCGGCGGCAACAAGGTCGACCTCGGCAAGCTGGAGGAAGCCTCGAAGAAGATGGAGGCCGCCGCCAAGCAGATGGAGAGCGGCGAGGGGCCGGCGCCCACCGATCCTAGCCTGCTGAAGGCCTATCTGCCCGCCGATGTGGCGGGCTTCGCCCGGACCGAGGTCACCACCGGCTCGGGCGGAGCCGGCGGCGTCACCGGCTCGCAGGCCGAGGGCGTCTACACCAAGGGCGACGCGCGCATCCGGCTCAGCGTCACCGACCTGGGCGCGGCGGGCGCCCTTGCCGGCATGGCCGGGGCCTTCAACGTCCAGTCGTCCAGCGAGAGCGACGGCAAGTACGAGAAGGTCGGCAAGGTCGACGGCCGCATGACCACCGAGTCCTACAACGCCAGCTCGAAGCACGGCGAGTACAGCGTCCTGGTCGGCGACCGCTTCATGGTCGCCGCCGAGGGCGACGGCGTTCGCATCGAGGACCTGAAGGCCGCCGTCGCCTCGGTTGGTCCGGCCCGCCTGGAGGCGCTGGCCAAGAAGGGCTAGCGCTCGCCCAGATAGACCCGCTCGGCCCGGCCGCCCAGGCGCACCAGGCATTCGTGCGCGACGGTGCCGGCCGCCGCGGCCAGGTCATCAACCAGCACATGGCTCCCCAGCAGCTCGACCATGTCGCCGGGGCTGGCCTCGGCCTCGCCGATCTCGATGGCGATCAGATCCATGGTGACGATCAGCACCTTGCGCGGCGCGCCAGCGAACCAGGCATGGCTGCGACCCATGGCCCCGCGGATCAGGCCGTCCGCATAGCCCGCTGCGACCACCGCGACGCGACTGTCGTTTTCGACGATGGTCTTGGAGCCGTAGCCGATCATCTCGCCGGCCCCGACCTGGCGCACATAGAGGATCGGCGCCTCGAAGGTGGCCACGGCTTTCAGGCGCGGGTCCGGCCGCTCCTCGGGGCCGCCGCCATAGAGGCTGATCCCCGGCCGGACGATATCGAAGTGATAGACATGCTCCAGCGCGATCCCCGCCGAGGCCGCGAAGCTGGCGCGGGCCCCCGGAAATAGCCGCCGCACCGCGGCGAAGGCGTCGAGCTGGGCGGCGTTGCGTGGATCGGCCGGATCGGTGGCCGAGCCCAGATGGCTCATGATCGTCTCGACGCGCAGACCCGGCGGCAGGTTCGCGGCCAGGTCCCGGACCTCGGCGGCGGTCAGGCCCTGGCGGTTCATGCCGGTGTCGACCTGGATGGCCACCGGCTCGGCGAAGGCGCTGGCCGCCTCGACCTGGGCAGGGCTGGAGAGGACGGGCGTCAGGTCCGCGGCCGCCAGCCGCGGTCCGGTGTCGGGCGTGAAGCCGTCCAGCACGTAGATGGTGGCCGGGTGGCCGAGCCCGGCCCGCAACGCCTCGCCCTCGCTCAGCCGGGCCACGAAGAAGGCGCGCGCGCCTTCCGCCCACAGCCGGCGCGCCACCGGGACGGCGCCCAGGCCGTAGCCGTCGGCCTTGACCACGGGAGCAGGCTCGGCGCCCGGCGCAAGGTCGCGCAGCACCGCGTAATTGTGGGCGAGCGCGTCGAGATCGATGGTCAGGCGCGCGGAGGAGGGAGCAGGCATCGTCGCTCCCATAACCGGTTTAGTGCGCGTTGTAGAATCCCTCGCGGGCGAGGTTTCCGAACTTGGTGATGTCGGAGTTGAAGGACAGTTTCACCGTGCCGATCGGGCCGTGACGCTGCTTGCCGATGATCACCTCGGCCATGCCCGCGACCTGGTCCATCTGCTCCTGCCAGGTCAGGTGCTCGGGCGTGCCTTCCCGCGGCTCGGTCCGGCCCAGATAATATTCCTCGCGATAGACGAACATCACCATGTCGGCGTCCTGCTCGATGGAGCCCGATTCCCGCAGGTCGGAGAGCTGGGGCTTCTTGTCCTCGCGGTTCTCCACCTGACGCGAGAGCTGGCTGAGCGCGATGATCGGCACCGACAGCTCCTTGGCCAGGGACTTCATCGACTGGGTGATCATCGAGACTTCCTGCACCCGGTTGTCGTTCTTGCCGGCGCCGTCGCCGCCGGTGACCAGCTGCAGGTAGTCGATGACGATCAGGTCCAGGCCGCTGGTCCGCTTCAGGCGGCGCGCCCGGGCGGCCAGCTTGGCGATGGTGATGCCGCCGGTGGCGTCGATGAACAGCGGCGCGTCCTGGATCTCCAGAGCCGCGTCGCGAATCCGACCGAATTCCAGGGCGGTGATCTCGCCCTTGCGCAGCCGGTCGCCGGAGACCCCGGAGACCTCGGCCAACAGGCGCATGGCCAGCTGTTCGGCCGACATTTCCAGCGAGAAGAAGGCCACGACCCCGCCGGAAACGGTCTTCTTCGACCCGTCCGGCTGCGGCTCCCACGCGTAGTGGCGCGCCACGTCGAAGGCGATATTACAGGCCAGCGCCGTCTTCCCCATCGAGGGACGGCCGGCCAGGATCACCAGGTCGGACGGGTGCAGGCCGCCCATTTTCTTGTCGAGATCGATCAGGCCGGTGGAGATGCCGGCCAGGCCGCCGTCGCGAGCGTGGGCCTCGGCGGCCATGGTGACGGCGCCGTGCAGAGCGTCGGCGAAGGGGATGAAACCCTGGTTGACCGAGCCGGTCTCGGCCAGGCTGAACAGCTGCTGCTCGGCCGCCTCGATCTGGTCGCGGGCCGAGCGCTCGGCGTCCGGCTGGGCGGCGGTGGTGGAGATGTCGCCACCGATCCGGATCAGGTCTCGGCGCAGGGCCAGGTCGTAGATGACCCGCGAATAGTCGTTGGCGTTCGCCGACGGCGGGGCGCGGTCCACTAGGTCGGCGAGGTAGCGCACCCCGCCCAGCTCCTCGAAGGCCGCGTCGCGGCTGAATTGCTCGGCCAACAGGATCGGTTCGGCCAGCTGGCCCTTGCGTACGGCGGTCTCGACGGCCGAGAAAAGCCGCTGGTGGAAGGGCTCGTAGAAGTGGCGCGCCTGCAGGTAGTCGCCGATCCGCTCGAAGGCGGCGTTGTCGTAGAGCACCGCGCCCAGCAGAGCCTGCTCGGCCTCGATATTGGCCGGGGCGTGCGGGATCGCCGCGTCATTGTGGGCGGGGCGGAGGTCGAGGGCGGGAACGAGAGCCATGGGTTACCGATAGCTTGACGCCGCGGTGGCTTGCACTGTGGCGCATTGGCTGTCCGCCGTCCGCTAACAGGAATTCCGCCGACCTGTGGACAAGCCTGAAACGAAACGACGCGGGACCGTAGCCCCGCGTCGCGTCAGTCCCGGTCGTAGGGTCCCGAAGATCCTACCAGTTATAGGCGACCCGGCCGTAGAGGTAGCGGCCCGAGCGGCCGAACGGCGCGTAGTTCGAGAACGGGGTGTTGGACGTGGTGTTGAGGATCGGCGGCGAACCCGTCGGATACTCGTCGAACACGTTGTCCGCGCCCACCGAGACGCGCACCTTTTCGGTGACGTTCCAGCGACCTTCCAGGTCGACCACGACCTTGGCCTTCAGCGTCAGGTCCAGGGCCGCCGTGGTGCCGGGGCTGAGGACCTCGCCGTAGCGGGTGGCCCGCACGGTCGCGCCGAACTTGTCGAGGGTCCAGTCCACCGAGCCGGTGAACTTGGATTCCGGCGAGCCCTTCTCGAAGGTCAGGACGTTCACCCGGTCGAACAGCACCGGGGCGGGGTTGAGCGCCGAGAGCTGGGCGGTGGCCGGGACCTTGGTCACGTCGGTGGAGTTGAAGTTCGCGCCAAGGGTGAAGGCGAAGGTCCCCATGGCCTCGGTGTTGTGCTTGAAGTTGGCGATGATGTCGACGCCCTGGGTCTCGGTGTCGACGCCGTTGATGAAGAAGCGTCCGCCGCCGATGGCCACGAAGCCCTGGGAGACCAGATAGGCGCGCACGTTCGCCTGGGTCAGGTTTTCCGACAGGACGATACGGTCCTCGATATCGATGCGATAGGCGTCGATCGTCAGGTTGACCCGGCCGAAGCGGAAAACCGCGCCGATCGCGTAGTTGACCGACTTCTCGGCGTCGAGCGGCTTCGCGCCCAGGGCCGCCGCCACCGGATCCGTCGCCGGGAAGGTGGTGATGTCGAAGGGCACGCCGTTGATGAAGTTCGTCGAGGTGGTCGAGAAGAACTGCTGCTGCAGGGACGGGGCCCGGAAGCCGTTCTGGATCGAGCCGCGCAGGGCGAAGTTCTCGCTGAAGTCATAGCGCGCGGCGAACTTGCCGGTCACCGTCTCGCCGAAGTCGGAATAGGACTCCGCCCGAACCGCGGCCGACATCAGGAGTTCGTCGGTGAGGTTGGCTTCGAGGTCCAGATAGAGGCCGACCGAGGTGCGGTCCTCGTCGAGCTCGTTGGACGGCCGGAAGCCCGGGAAGACCTGGGCGCCCGAGGGGGTCGGGGCGCCGTTCAGCAAGGCGCCGCCGTTGCGGTAGGAGTCCGGCTCGCCCGCGTGAATCTCGTAGCCTTCTTTCCGCCACTCGAGGCCGGCGGCGACGTTCAGCGGCGAGGCCAGGCCCACATCGTAGGTCCGCACGCCGGAGACGTTGAGGACCAGCTGGTTGTACTCGAACCCGCCGGCGTCGAAGACCGTCTTGCTGCTGGGCCCGATGGACCGGTTCAGCGTGTCGCGGATCACGAAATCCATCTCGTTGGAGCCGTAGACCAGCGAGATGTCCGTATCCCAGCTACCCAGCTTGGACTTGGCGCCGCCGGCGACCGAGAAGTCCTCCACGGTCGGATTGATCAGCGGCAGGAATCCGTTCGGGTAGATGGAAGTGATGTTACGGTCGTCGAGCGCGCGGCGGAAGAAGCCGGCCGAAAGCGCCTCGCGGTTCTGGTAGCTGGCCCAGCCATACAGGCTGGTGGTGTCGCTGACGTCGTATCCGGCGTTGGCGAACAGCGAGTACTGTTTGACGTCCGGCTCGCCGAACCAGGCGTTGTAGCGGTCGAAACTCGCCTCGCGCGGATCGAAGGCGCCGGCCACCAGGGGGTACTGCTGGCGCCAGTCGGGGGCGGTGCGGATGGTCTTGTTCTGGTCGAGGTACTCGGCGGCCAGGGTCAGGAAGCCGGACTCACCCAGGGGCAGGCCGATCCAGCCCGAGAGATTGATGGTCTCGCCATCGGTGCGGTCGTACTTGGCCTTGTCGGCCACGGTCCAGTTGGCGCCGGCCGGCGGTGACGCGACCAGGGTCTTCACGGTGGTGACTCGCGCGCCGTAGGTGGCCGTCAGCCCGCCGCCGCTGTTGGCTTCGCGCAGGCGCAGGTTCAGCACGCCGGCGATGGCGTCGGAGCCGTATTGCGCCGAGGCCCCGTCACGCAGCACCTCGATCGAGGAGACCATGGCCGAGGGGATGGTGTTCAGGTCGACCGACGAGGCGCCGCGGCCGATGGTGCCGTTCACGTTCACCAGCGAGGCCGAGTGGCGGCGCTTGGAGTTCACCAGGACCAGGGTCTGGTCGGGGGCGAGGCCGCGCAGGGTGGCCGGGCGGATGGTGTCGGTGCCGTCGGCCAGGCCAGGCCGCGGGAAGTTGAACGAGGGCAGGGACACCGAGAGCGCCTGATTGACCTCGGTCACGCCGAGCTGGTTCAGCTCGGCGGCGCTGATCACGTCGACGGGCGCGGCGGTGTCGAGCACGGTGCGGTTGGCCGCCCGGGTGCCGGTGACGATGAATTCCTCAAGCTCGGTCGCCGAGGCCGGTGTCTGGGCCATCGCTTGGCCGCCGGCGAACAGGGTCGCGGCGGAAGCCGTCGCGAGCAGGATATGTCGAGTGTTCATGAGTCCCCCAGGAATGCCCGCGGGTCCTTCGGCCTCGCGTCGGCGTCTAGGGTTTTGAAACTAGGGGTGTTTGCGCCCGTCCGGTATGGCAAAACTGTCACAAAACTACGCAAACGCAACACGTGGCTGCTCAGTTACTCGGCATCTAGGGGCCGGTATCCGTCCCGCGCAAAGAAAACGGCGCGGAACCCGGGGGTTCCGCGCCGCGGTCTTGGGTCTGGAAGGCGTCGACCTAGTGGTCGGCGCCGAAGTCCACGTCGTGCGAACCGGCGCCGCCGGCCGCCATGTCGGCGGCGGCTTCCTCGTCGGCGATCCGGTCTTCCTCGAACTGCGAGGTGATGACGTTCTCGCCGCGGGCTTGGCGTTCGGCCTCGTCCTGGCTGCGGGCGATGTTGATCGTCACCGTCACGACCACTTCGGCGTGCAGGCGGATCTTCACCGGGTGCATGCCCAGGGTCTTGATCGGCTTGTCGAGGGACACCATCGAGCGGTCAACCTTGCCACCGGCGCCGTTGACGATGTCGGCCACGTCGCGACCGCTGACCGAGCCGTAGAGCTGGCCGGTCTCGCCCGCCTGACGGATCAGGATGTAGGCCGTGCCGTCGAGGGACTCGCCGGCCTTGCCGGCCTGGTCCTTGGCCTTGAGGTTGCGCGCCTCGATATCGGCGCGCTGGGCGTCGAAGATCTTCTTGTTGGCGCTGGTGGCCCGCAGGGCCTTGTGGCGCGGCAGCAGGTAGTTGCGAGCGTAGCCGTCCTTGACGGTGACTTCGTCGCCCAGGCCGCCACGGCCTTCGACTCGTTCGAGCAGAATGACTTTCATGTGCCTGGCTCCCTTACTTCACGACATAGGGGAGGAGGGCCAGGAAGCGGGCGCGCTTGATGGCCTTGGCCAGTTCACGTTGCTTCTTGGCCGACACCGCGGTGATGCGCGAAGGCACGATCTTGCCGCGTTCGGAGACGTAACGCTGCAGCAGCTTCACGTCCTTGTAGTCGATCTTCGGGGCGTTGGCGCCGGAGAACGGGCAGACCTTGCGGCGGCGGAAGAAGGGACGGCGCGCGGCGCCGGCGGCCGCGGGGGCCGTTGCGGTTTCGTCAGTCATCAGAAGCCCCCTTCTTTCGGAGCAAAGCCGCCGTCCTTCGAGCCGAAGTCGTCGCGGCGCGGTTCGCGTTCACGATCACGGTCGCGACGGGCGAGAACCGGGGAGAGCTCCAGGTCGAGTTCGTCGACGCGGACGGTCAGGTGGCGCAGGACGTCTTCGTTCAGCGACAGCTGGCGCTCCATCTCCTTCACCGCCGGCGCCGGGGCGTCGATGGAGAGCAGGGAGTAGTGGCCCTTGCGGTTCTTCTTGATGCGATAGGTGAGGTTGCGAAGGCCCCAGTACTCGATCTTGGCGACGGATCCGCCGCCTTCTTCGATCAGGTGCTTCAGGGTGTCGTTGAGGGCTTCGGCTTGTTGCGGCGAGATATCCTGCCGCGAGATGACGACGTGCTCGTAGAGCGCCATGGTTTCCTTTTCCCATTTGGAGGGCGGCGCGTCCGGCGGCGGGTGACCGTCGGAAACGATGGATCTCAGGCGCGGCGGCCGGGAGTTTCCCGACCCTTTCGCGTTCCGGCTTGAGACCGCCTTCCGTGAAGAGGCGCGCTAGTACGGGAAAACCGCTGTTTCGGCAAGGGATTTCGCTCTTGTCCCTCCTCCTTGTGGGGAGGGACGGCGGCGCAGCCGCCAGGGTGGGGAAGCCCGGCGGCCTCATCGAAGCTTCGGAAAGCCCCACCCTCGACCGCTAACGCGGTCTGCCCTCCCCACAAGGGGGAGGGAGAAGGGCGCTATTTCTTAGGATGCTTCGCGCGCCAGGCCTTCACGGCCGTCATCGTCTCGGTGACGTGATCATTGGCGTTCAGGTTCGAATAGGCGTGCACCACCTCGCCGGCGGGTGAGATCACGTAGGAGGTGCGGTCCGACAGGCCGGGCCGGATGGCCAGCTTGGAGTCGTACTGGCCGGCGATCGCCGCATTGGGGTCGGCCGCGACCGGGAACTTGCCCGAGCACTTCTCGGTGTCGGCGGAGAAGGCGGCGAGCTTGTCGAGATTGCCCGATGTGACGCCGATCACGGTCGCGCCCTGGGCCTTGAAGCCATCGGTGGCCTCGGCGAACAGCCGGGCTTCCAGGTTGCAGCCGGCGGTGTCGGCGGCAGGGAAGAAGTACAGCACCACCGGCCCCTTCTTGCGCGCCTCGGCCAGGGAGAAGGTGATCGGCTTGCCGGCCTGATAGCCCTGGGCCGTGAAGTCCGGCGCCTTGGCGCCTTGCTTGAGCGCGGCGAGGGCCGGGGTGGCGGCGAGGGCGGTGAGCGCGGCGACGAGGGCGAGACGGTGCATGCGATTTTCTCCCAGTTGCCGGGATCATACGGCCGGCGGCCGGCTTTGTCTTCGTTGCGGGCGCGGGGATTTTCGTCCCCTGGCGCGCGCCAGCGCCTCGGCCAAGGTTGTTAACCTTTCTGAACATTCACTTACTTCGTTGAGGTTATCGCAATCGCTGCTCCGCTAACCCTCTGAATGTACGAAGCATCCAGGGGTGGGGCGTTGCGGGTAGTCACGATCGCAAGTTTGGGCGCTTCGGCGGCCCTCGGCCTCGGGGCCCTGGTGGTCGCCAAGGTGATGCTGCCGGCCCAGGGAAATGTCGCCCAGGCCTCGCCTCGGTCGCCGATGGCCAACGCCGTCTCGGTGGTCGTCGCCTCCCGCGCCATCAAGTACGGCGAGCGGCTGGACGCGGCGCGCCTGACCGTGGTGCGCATGCCGCGCGACGCCGCGCCGGCTGGAGCTTTCGCCACTGTGGCGCAGGTGCTGGCCCAGGATCACGGGGGCGCGCCGGTGGCGCTGACCCCGATCGCCATCCGCGAGGCGGTGCTGCCCGCCAAGCTTTCCGGCCCCGGCGCGCGGCCCTCGGTCGCCGCCGAGATCGCCGATGGACTTCGCGCCTATACGATCAAGGTCTCCGACGTCTCGGGCGTGGGCGGCCACGCCCTGCCGGGCGACCGGGTCGACGTGGTGCTGATGCGCGATCTGTCGACCGACGACACCCACAAGGTCATCCAGTCCGAGGTGGTCATCCAGAACGCCCGCGTCCTCGGGGTCGACCTCAACGCCGATCCCACCTCCAACAAGCCGGCCAGTCCGAACACCGCCACCCTCGAGGTGAGCGTCAAGGACGCCCAGAAGCTGGCGGTCGCCGCCAGTCTCGGCGAGCTGTCCCTGGCCCTGCGCGCCTCCGGCCAGGCCGCGATCGAGGCCATCGCCCCACTCTCGACGCGAGACGTCGTCGGCGGCGCCGCCCAAGGCGCGTCGAGCGCGGCCCGTCCGCGCCGCGCGGCGGCCCCGTCCGCGCCGCGCTCGATCATCCAGATCGTTGAAGGAGAGGGCGCGTGATGCCGCGATCCAAGACCCCGGCCCGCGTGTTCTGCGCCGTGGCCGCCCTCCTGACGGCCGTCCCGGCCCCAGCCTCGGCCGCGGAGTCGTTCGTCAGCGAGTCAGCCCGCAGCCGCATCATCAACGTTCCTCGTAACAAGTCGCTGTCCTTCCGCCTGGACAGTCCGGCTTCCAAGATCGTGGTGGCCCAGCCCGAAACCGCCCAAATCGTCGCCACCACGGACCGCAGCTTCTATGTGCGCGGCAAGGCGCTGGGCTCCACGAACCTGCTGATCTACGGCGGCGGCGGCCAGCTGCAGGAAGTGATCGACGTGCGCGTCGGCTACGACGCCGAGTCGCTCGAGGCCGATCTCGCCGCGGCCCTGCCTGGCGAGGGCGTGCGGGTGCGCAACCTGGGAGAGGGCCTGCTGCTCACGGGGGAGGTTTCGACCACCGCCGCGGCCGCGCGCGCCAAGACCCTGGCCGACAAGTTCGCTCCCGAGGCGGTGACCACCGCCCTGACCGTCCGGGCCTCGCAGCAGGTGATCCTCGAGGTCCGCATCCTGGAGGCCAGCCGCTCGGCCCTGAAGGACGTGGGCTTCAACCTCACGGCGTCCAATGGGTCCTTCGCCCTGGCCACCGGCAATGGCCTCATCGGCAACACGGCGCCACAGGGGGCGCTGCGGCTCTCGGGCTCGATCGGGTCGGCCAATGTCGACCTGACCCTGGCGGCCCTGGAGGAGAAGGGCGTGATCCGCACGCTCGCCCGACCGAACCTGGTGGCCTTGTCCGGCCAGAAGGCGAGTTTCCTGGCCGGCGGTGAGTTCCCGTTCCCGGTGCCCGCCGGCCTCAACACGGTCAGCATCGAGTTCCGCGAGTTCGGGGTGAAGCTGAACTTCCTGCCGACCGTCCAGGACAACGGCCTGATCCGTCTGCAAGTGGCCCCCGAGGTCAGCCAGCTCGACCACAACAACAATCTGCGTATCCAGGGCTTCGAAATTCCCAGCCTGGTGGTCCGCCGCACCGACACCACCATCGAGCTTAAGGACGGCGAGGCTTTCGCGGTCGCCGGCCTGTTCCAGCAGGACTATGTCAACCAGGTCCGCCAACTTCCCGGCGTCGGCGAGGTGCCGGTTCTGGGGGCGCTGTTCCGCTCGGCGCGTTGGCGCCGCGCCGAGACCGAGCTGGTGATCATCGTCACGCCGAGACTGGCCACCGCCGCCGACCTGGCGCCCGCCAACCAGCCCGATCCCTTCACCGGGCAAGAGGCCAGCGCGATCGACCTGATCCTGGACGGCAAGGCCCTGGACCAGCCGATGACGGCGCCGGTCAGCGCCAAGTCGCCCCGCGGATGAGCCCTGTGCAGCCTGTAGCGAGACCTCGCGGATGACCCACTGGAGCCTGCTTGGCCGTCGCGTCCTGGCCATCGGGACGACCCTGGCGCCCCTGGCGCGCGGGCCGCTGTTCGGCGCGGCCTTCGAATTGGCCGGCGTGGAGCGGCTGGTCGACCTCCAGCCGGCCACGGTCGACCTGATCTTGATTGACGCGGACGCCGCCGACCCCGCGATCCTGGGCGAGGCCATAGCCGGCCTCGCGGCCATGGCCGGGGCGCCGCCGACCTTGCTCGTGGGCCAACGCCTGCCCGCCAACCTGGTTCGCGCTCTCATGCGGATCAAACACTCCGACGTGCTGGAGGAGCCATTCTCCGACGAGCAGCTGCAGGCGGCCGTCTACGGCCTGCTCGACGGCGCGGCGTCGGAACCGGCCCTGTCCTCCGGCCAGGGCTCGCGCTGCTGGGCGGTGGTCGGGGCGGTCGGAGGCGCCGGAGCCACGACGCTCGCCATCGAGATCGCCAGCGCGCTCGCCGGCCGGACCACCAAGGAGCAGGGGGTCTGCCTGATCGACCTGCACCTCGCCGATGGCGCGGCCTCTGCCTATCTGGCGGCCTCGCCGGCCATGGGCCTGGCCCAGTTCGGCCCCGCCGCCGAGCGGATGGACGCGGCCCTGCTCGCGGCCTTCACCACCCCGGTCGCCAAGGGCCTAGACCTGCTGGCCTGTCCGCGCGACCCGCTAGCCTTCGACCAGATCTCCCGCGAGGCGGTGCTGCGCATCCTCGAGATCGCGTGCGAGGCCTATGAGTTCGTGATCATCGACATGCCGCGCCATCGGCGATCCTGGTCGCTGGAGGTGCTGTCGGGCGCCGACGAAGTGCTGGTGATCTCCGAGCTCACCGTGCCGGCCCTGCTGGCGGCCCGGTCGCTGTCGGAGGAGATCGAGACGGCCCTGCCGGTGGGCCGCAAGACCCGCATCGTGCTGAACCGCCTGGCCGGCCGCATGTTCGGTCCCACGCCCTCGACGGCCGAGGCCGAGCGCGCCCTGGAGCGCAAGACCGAGGCCAGCATCAGCTCAGACTGGGAGGCCGCCGCCGCCTCGGTCAATCTGGGCGGGCCGATCAGCCAGTATCGGCCCAAGTCCAAGATCGTGCGGGACGTGGCCGTCCTCATCGACCGACTGCTGGGCGTGGCCGACCGCCGCGCCGGCTGGTCCCGGAGAGCCGCCTGATGGGCCGCTTCAACCTCACCCGTCCCGCGGCCCCGGTCGCGGCCGACCCGGATCTTCCCGAGCCGCCACCGCCGCGCCCCGAACCCTCCGCCCAGCGGGTCTCGGAAAACAAGATGCTGGACGTGAAGATGAAGCTTCACGCCCGGCTGATCGAGGAGCTGGACCTCTCGAAGCTGGAGAAGCTGGCCGACGGAGAGCTGCGCAGGCAGGTGATGTCCCTGGTCGCCGATTTCGCCCGCGACGAGCGCCTGGTGCTCAACACCGTCGAGTTGGAGGAACTGGGCGCCTCGGTGCACGACGAGATGGTGGGCCTTGGCCCCATCGAGCCGCTGCTCAAGGACGACAGCGTCAACGACATCCTGATCAACGGACCGTTCCAGGTCTATGTGGAGCGGCGCGGCGAGCTGGAGCCGACCCCCGTCAGGTTCCGTGACAACGACCACCTGCTGCGCATCGTCAACCGCATCGTCGCCGGCGTCGGTCGCCGGATCGACGAGAGCTCGCCCATGGTGGACGCCCGTCTGCCGGACGGCAGCCGGGTCAACGCCGCCATCTTCCCGGTGGCCATCGACGGCGCCTGCGTCTCGATCCGGAAGTTCTCCAAAAAGCCCTACACCCTGGAGAAGCTGGTTGATGTCGGGGCCATGCCCCAGTGCGTCGCCGACTTCCTGCACGGGGCGATCAAGGCGCGGGTCTCGACGGTGATCTCGGGCGGCACGGGGTCGGGCAAGACCACCATGCTCAACGCGCTTTCCGCCGCGATCAGCCACGGGGAGCGCCTGATCACCATCGAGGACGCCGCGGAACTGCAGATGCAGCAGCCCCACGTCGTGCGGATGGAGACCCGGCCGCCGAACATCGAGGGCAAGGGCGAGATCCGCCAGCGTGAATTGGTCAAGAACGCCCTGCGGATGCGGCCCGACCGGGTGATCCTGGGCGAGGTCCGCGGCGAGGAAGCTTTCGACATGCTCCAGGCCATGAACACCGGCCACGAGGGCTCGATGGCCACCATCCACGCCAACACCCCGCGCGACGCCATCACCCGCCTGGAGCAGATGGTCGCCATGTCCGGCATGCGGCTGACGCCCGAAAGCATGCGCGGCCAGATCGCCTCGGCCATCGGCATGATCGTCCAGGTGATGCGCCTGTCCGACGGCAAGCGGAAGGTGATGGCCGTCACCGAGATCACCGGCATGGAAGGCCAGGTGGTCCAGATGCAGGATATCTTCGTCTTCAATCGCACCCACACCACAGCCGACGGGATGGTGCATGGCGAGTTCCGCGCCACGGGCCTGCGCCCCAAGTGCCTGGACGAGATGATCCGCCGCGGTATCGCCTATGACGTGGCCTACTTCGATCCATCCCGGGCGCTGAGCTGATGGAAGTCGACGTTTCCTGGGTCTATCTGATCCTGGTGTTCGCCGCGGTTTTCGCCGCGGCCCAGGCGACCATCGGCCTGGTCCGTACCGCGCAGCAGAAGCGAAAGGTGAACCGCCGCTTGCTGATCGCCGAGCGCACCGCGGGCATCGCCGAGTTGGTGGTCGAGCTTCGCAAGCAGCGGGGCCTGAACGCCTCGGGCGACGCCAAGGGCGGCTGGGTCTGGCTGGGCGCCCTGATCGTCCGCTCCGGCGTGCCCTATGACGCCCGCCGCTGGCTTCTGGCGACCCTGGTCGCCGCCTTGGTCGGCGCGGCCCTGGGCTTCCTGGCGACCAAGAGCCTCATCGCCCTGCCGGTCGGCGCCGTGCTGGCAGGCGTGGGCGGGCCGATCATGTTCCTCAAGGTCATGGCCGGCCGCCGATCGAAGGCGCTGGGCGAGCAGCTGCCGCAAGGCCTGGAAATCATTGTCCGCAGCCTGGAGGCGGGCCATCCGGTGCCTACCGCCATCTCCCTGGTCGGCCGGGAGATGTCCGACCCCATCGGCTCGGAGTTCGGCATGGCCGCCGACGAGATCGCCTATGGCGCCACCCTGGAGCAGGCGGTCGAGCGCATGTCCGTGCGTTGCCAGCATCCTGACGTCGACCTGTTCGCCGCCACCGTGCGTCTGCAGGAACGGGCGGGGGGCAACCTGACGGGTCTCCTGAAGCTCAACGCCAATACGGTGCGCGAGCGCCAGCGGATGCGACTGAAGATCAAGGCGGCCACCTCCGAGGGCCGGGTCTCGGCCATGATCCTCAGCGCCGCGCCGCTCGTGGCCGGAGGCGCCATCACCGTCATGGCGCCGGACTTCTATGGCGACGTGATCGACGAGCCGGTGGTGCAGTTCGCCCTGGCCGGCTTCGCCGTCTGGCTGGGCATCGGCAACCTCGTCATGCGCAAGATGGTCGCGATGCGGATCTAGCCATGGACACGCTTCAGCTGCAGAATCTGATCACCGGTGTCGCCCTGGTCCTGCTCTCGGGCGCCGGGGTCGGCGGGCTGCTCGTGCTGGCCGGCGAGGTGCGGGTGCGCTCGCAGCGCCGCGCCCGGTTCGAGGGGCCGGACGGCGGGGCGCGGCCGGCCTCGCCGCACGGCGAGGTGCGCATCTTCGGCCACGTGATCGCCGGCGTGCGCCGCTTGGGCCAGCAAGCCGCCGTGAGCGACCCGTCCAAGGTCTCCGACGTGCGCATGCGGCTGATGCGGGCCGGCTACTTCAACCGGGACGCCGCCGTCTATTATCTGGGCGCCCGCGCCATTTCCCTGGCGCTCGCCACCATCGGCACGATCCTGCTGCTGCCGTTCGCCATGAAGGGCGGCGGCACGGGCCCCCTCAGCGTGGCCGGGGCGCTGTCGCTGGTCGCCCTGCTGGGGCCCGACCGGTTCCTGAAGATGCGCCAGAAGGACCGGGAGCTGGAATATTCCGACGGCTTTCCCGACCTGCTCGACCTGCTGGTCGCGTCGGTGGAGGCCGGCCTCTCCCTGGACGCCGCGGTGTCGCGGGTCTGCGACGAGCTCGCACGGCGCTATCCGCGCCTGACCGTCCACCTGCGGATGCTGACCCTGGAACTGCGGGCGGGCAAGTCGCGCAAGGAGGCCTGGCTGACCTTCGCCGATCGCTTGGGCATCGACGACGCCCGGGCGCTGGCCACCATGCTGCGCCAGGCCGAGGACATGGGCACCAGCCTGGGCGAGACGCTCACCATCTTCTCCACTGACATGCGCCAAAAGCGGATGCTGCGGGCCGAGGAGAAGGCCCTGGCCCTGCCGGTCAAGCTGACCATCCCGCTGATCCTGTTCATCTTCCCCTGCCTGCTCGGCGTGCTGCTGCTGCCCGCGGTGGTCCGCCTGTCCCAGACCTTCGGCAATGGCGGTCCGGTGAACTAGCACTTGTGGGCCGGGGCGGCCCCGGACGATAAGCTCGCCCGATGGATTCCTCCGCCTTGCGCCACGTCCTTCGCGACGCCGTCATCCCCGAACTGCCGAACGCCTATTTCGGCAAGGTGCGGGACAATTACGACCTGCCGGACGGCCGGCGGATCATCATCGCCTCGGACCGGCTGAGCGCCTTCGACAGGATCCTGGCGGCCATCCCCTATAAGGGCCAGGTCCTGACCCAGACCGCCCGGTTCTGGTTCGAGCAGACTGCCGATATCTGTCCCAATCACGTGCTCAGCTATCCCGATCCGAACGTGGTGGTCGGCAAGCGGCTGGACATCCTGCCGGTGGAGATCGTGGTTCGCGACTACCTGGCCGGAACCACCGGCACCTCGATCCTGACCCTTTACAAGCAGGGCCAGCGGGAGATGTACGGTCACCGCCTGCCGGACGGCCTCCGCGACAACCAGAAACTGCCTCGGCCGATCATCACGCCGACCTCCAAGGCCTTCGACGGGGGGCATGACGAGCCGCTGACGCCGGAGGCGATCGTGGCCCAGGGCCTGCTCACCCAGGCCCAGTGGGACCAGCTCTCGGCCTATGCCCTGGCTCTGTTCGCCCGTGGCCAGGAGATCGCCGCGCGGCGGGGCCTGATCCTGGTCGACACCAAGTACGAGTTCGGGACCGACGCCGAGGGGACCATCATCCTGGCCGACGAGATCCATACGCCCGACTCCAGCCGCTACTGGATCGCGGGGAGCTACGACCAGCGCTTCGCCGCCGGCCAGCGGCCGGAGAGCTTCGACAAGGACTTCGTCCGCGCCTGGGTGGCCGAGCGCTGTGATCCCTACAAGGACCCGATCCCGGAAATCCCGGCGGCGATGATCCTGGAGACGGCGGCGGTCTATATCCGCGCCTTCGAGACCATCACCGGCCAGGCGTTCGAAGCGCCGAAGGGCGACGAACCCGTCCTGGAACGGATCCGCCGCAACCTCGCGCAGTTCTTCTAGCCAGCGCCTCCTAGAACGTCTGGCGCAGGGTCACGCCCACCGTCCGCGGCTGGTTGGTCTGGTAGCCGTAGCGGGCGCGCAGGCCGCGTTCCCGGTCGATGGAGAGCATGGCCCGTTCGTCGGTGAGGTTCTGCACGAAGACGGCGGCCTCGAAATTGCCGAAGCGCGCGCCGCCGCGCAGATTCACCACCTGATAGTCCGGCAGTTCCAGCGGGAAGCTCAGGGTCGAAACCGTGGGCGCGCCGGTGGTGAACAGGGTGACGGTCCGCGGGTTGTTCTCCTGGTCGGAGATCTGGGTGAAGCGGTCGCCGACATACTGCCAGGTGAGGTTGGCGAAGGGGGTCCAGCCACCTTCCAGTTCGTGGGCGTAGTTCAGGCTGAAGGCGGCCTGGAACTTCGGCACGGTGGGCAGGCGGTTGCCGTCCCGCAGGCCCTGGATCGGGGCGCCGGTCGCGTCATTAACGCTCGACTTGAGCTTGGCGCTGTTCCAGGAGGCCGAGGCCGCCAGGTCGAAATCGTCGGTGAGCCGCATGGCGAACTCCGCCTCGAGGCCGCTGGACTTGGCCTTCGGAACGTTGACGATCACCCGCGACGAGCAGCTGCCGGCGTCGATGGTGGCCTGCAGGTTCTCGATGTCGGAATAGAAGGCCGCGAAGGTGAGCGACCCACGCCGTTCGGCGAATTCCGCCTTCATACCCGCCTCGTAGTTCCAGACGGTCTCGTTGTCGAAGCTGGGCTTGGAGAGCGCATTGAAGGTGGCGAAGTCGGCCGCGCTGCAGAGCGGGCGGTTCAGCGGATCGTTGATGCCGCCCAGCCGGAAGCCCTTGGAGGCCTGGGCGTTGAAGGTGATGTCGTCGGTGGCCTTGTAGGCGACGATGACCCGCGGGGCGAAGTCGTCGGCCTCGGTGCTGCCCGGCACGCCGATCGTGGTGTCGGCGAAGATGCCGTCGAAGGTGAGGATCCGGTTTTCCTCATAGCTGGCGTAGCGGACGCCGGCCGTGACATCCAAACGCTCGTTCACCGTCCAGGTGGCTTCCCCGAACACCGCGTACTGCTTCTGCTTGTAGGGCACGGTCGAATAGTAGAGCGCGTCCTTCGGCGCGCGAGCGCCCGCGGTCGGGATGCCGGTCGCCGCCTCGAAGCCGGCGACGTCCAGGATCTGGGAGTAGTCGCGGTCGACGTTGGAATAGAAGCCGCCGACCACCCACTGGAACGGACCGTCGCCATCGGAGGCCAGGCGGAGTTCCTGGGTGAACGACTTCACATTGGTTTCGTCATAGAGCGGCGCGTCCAGGGTGAAGACGGCTTCCGGCAGACCGATGGAGCCGCCGGTGATCGAGCCCGTGAGGGCGGTGGCGTCGCGCACCACCAGGACGTCGCGATCCTGGAAGGTGGAGATCGAGGTCAGGGCCACGCCGCCGAAGTCGTATCGGACGGTGACGTCGCCTAGCCGGAACTCGTCCTTGAACTTCTCCTGGAGCTGGGTGAACTGCTCGAGGTCGCCCAGCGTCACCTTCGGCCGGGTCGTGGTGTATTGGTTGCCCAGGTAGTTGTAGATATCGACGCGGTTGAAGCCGTCGACGTCGATGGTCTGATAGATGATCCTCGGCGTGATGGTGAGGTTCTCGGTCGGCTGGAACAGCAGCGAGGCCCGGAAGCCGAGGCGGCTGCCGCCGTTGACGTCTTCATTGACCGATCCGCCGGGCTGCACCGCGTCGATGAAGCCGGGGAAGTCCGTGGCGTAGCCGACGATGCGCAAGGCCGCCTGTTCGGTCAGGGGGATGTTGACCATGCCCTTCAGTTCGCCGCCGACCTCACCGTGCCTCACGCTGTTGACGGTGACTTCCGCCGCGCCTTGCATCTCGGCGGTGTTGGGCTGGTTGGTGATGTAACGCACCGTGCCCGACAGGGAGCCGGAGCCGTAGAGCGTCCCCTGCGGCCCGCGCAGCACCTCGACCCGGTTCAGATCGAACAGGTCGACGTCCGGGGTGAACAGCGACAGCGAGATCACCGACTCGTCGAGATAGACCCCAACCTGTTCCTTCACGCCGGGCTGGTCGCGGACGATCTGGCCGGCGGAAATCCCGCGGATGGCCACCTGGCTCTGGCCGGGGCCGAGGTTCTGCACCGTGAAGCCGGCGATGTTGCGCGACAGCTCCTCGATATTGGTCGCGCCGCGCTCGCGCATCTTGGCTTCGCTGAGCGCATTGATCGAGAACGGAACGTCGATCAGGGCTTCGTCGCGTTTCCGCGCGGTGACGATCACCTCTTCGATTTCGGTCTGGGCCATCGCGGCGGTCGCCGGCATGGCCATGATGATCGCGAGCAGGCTCGCCTGAGCCGCCGCGCGCTTGCGGTTGTACGCCATGGTCGTTTTCTCCCGTGTTCACCCCTGTCTCGGTGCGTCGCTGTGGATGCACGGCATGGGTGTTATGAGGGCAGGTAATCCTGCTGCGACGGGGACTGTCCAGCGTGATTCCGCCTTATGTGCCGCAGGGTGAAATCGTCCGAAGTGGGAGTATTTTGCGCTCGATTACGCCTGCGAAGCGTTGTCCCAGCGGGCGTTGGCGCCTTCCATCCTACGGCCGGGGACCATCCCGACCCCTGTGGCGCCAAAACCCCAGCGCGCCGCCATCAACCGGTGAAGCCCAGCATGATCACCGTGAACAGGAACAACAGCAGGGTCACGAAACAGAAATTCAGCAGCATGAAGGTCCGCCAAAGCGCGGAAAACACGCTCAGGCTGTAGGCGCCCTTGAGCTGGGCGAACATGTGCGCCGGGATGATGAACCACAGACCGACCGCCACCGCGCCACCGCCCGCCGAACCGCCCCAGCGGACGACCGCCGCCGCGACCATGGTCAGCATCGCCATGAAGGTCAGCGAATAGAGGACGAAGACCCCGTGGTCGTAGAAGGTGAAGCCCCGCTTCCACAGGAACAGCGCCGCCACGAAGGGCAGGGAGATCGGCACCAGCAGGAATGAGAATTTGTAGAAGGTCTGCTGGATCTTGTAGAGCGCCAGGGCCGGGTTCTCGAGCTTCTTCCGGAGTTTCTTGTCGAGCTCCTTGTTGCCGGTGTTGACCTTGAACTCCCCTGAAATTGTTTTGGCCCGGACCTCTTCCTCCCAGCCCCGGCCCCCGATCACCGAGAGCGGGGTGCTGTCCAGGGCGGTCACGGCCTCCTTGGTGTCGGCCACCAGTTCGCGGGCGTCCTTCACGGCGCCTTCCAGCTCCTTGCGCCTGTCCTTGGAGTCCCCGTCGTCTCCCGCCGGCGCCTTGGCGAGCGCCCCCTCGGCCTCGGTGAGACGGGCCTGATCGGCCGCAAGCCGGTTCGCCAGCGCCGTCCGCTGCAGCGCCATGTCGACCGGCAGTTCGGCCTTCACCGGCATGAAGCTCAGCAGCATGAACATGACGAAGACGGTGAACAGGAACATGGCCAGGGGCGAGACGTAGCGCGTGCGTTTGCCGAACACCCAGTCGCGGGTCAGCTTGCCGGGGTTGAAGACCAGTAGCGGCAGGGTCCGCCAGATGCGGCTGTCGAAGTGCATCACCCCGTGCAGCAGCTCTTCGCCCAGGTGCAGCAGGGTGCGGTGGACGTGGGTGGGCTGGCCGCAGTTCTGGCAGAAGCGTCCGGAGACCTCGGCGCCGCAGTCGGCGCAGGCCTTGGCATGTTCGCCGGCCTGGCCAGTCGGCTTTTCGATGGCCGCGCCAATCAAACCGCCCGTGGCCGCGCCGCCGACTGCATCCAATTCCATGGGCGACCCCCGTCACGAAAACGGTGGGATTGTTACAGGCGTTCGCCGCGCCGGCCAACGGGCGTAGGATGGCGTGGAGCCGGCGAGGAGAGGGTTTCATGTACCATCAGGGAAATCGCGATCTGCAGGACGCTTTCGGCAGCCGGGCCCTGGCCGACCGGCTGGAAGAGACCCTGCGCCGGACGACTTTCAACGAGGCTGACGGCGCCTTCATCGCGGCGCAAAGCTTCTTCTTCCTGGCCACGGCCGACACGGAAGGCCGGCCTGACTGCTCGTTCAAGGGCGGCCCTGCCGGCTTCGTCCAGGTGACCGCGCCGGACGAGCTGATCTTCCCGGACTATGACGGCAACGGGATGTTCAAGAGCCTCGGCAATATCGCCGCCAATCCCCATGTGGGCCTGCTGTTCATCGCCATGGGCGAGAAGCCGCAGCGTCTGCGGGTGAACGGGACGGCCAGCGTCTCGCACGATGACCCGCGCATCGCGGCCATCCCCGGCGCCCAACTTTTGGTAAGGGTCCGGCCAGCGGACATCTTCCCGAACTGCCCGCGCTACATCCCGTCGCTGCAGGTGATCGAGCCGTCGGTCTACACGCCGAAGGCCGACGCGCCGCCTGTCGAGCCGGCATGGAAGAGCTTCCAGGCCTTCGCCGACGTGGTGCCCCCGCGCCGGCGGTAGCGGCCGATCAGGCCGCGCCGAGGTCCAGCTTGCTGACGTCGACGCCGCCGGTCACGACCTTCACCTTCAGCAGGCGCATCTCGCCATTGGCGAAGCTCAGGTCGGACACCGGAATGCGGTTGTCGCGGCGGATGTTGGAGGCGTCCCGCAGGGTCAGGTGCAGGGTCATGTCGTCGCGCGAGGTGCCGGACTGTTCCGCGGCCTCGATCGCCTTGCGGAAGGTCTCCGCCATCGACTTCGGCGCCACGAAGGCGGGGCGCTGCAGCGGAATGTCTTGGCTCATGGTCTGGCTCATCGGGCTAGGTCTCGGTTGAAAGGGCGGGTCAGGCTGCAGCGAAGAAGCCGTGTTCGCCGGTGACCCGGACCTGGCAGGGCCGGCCAGCGTCCTGTGCGGCGCGCGCGCGGCGGTTGGCGGCGGCCTTGGCCTCTTCCTTGTCGATGGAGTGGTCGAAGTACTGGCCCTCGTGTTCCACGGCCCACTTGTCGTCATGGCGCGCCACGGTGAAGACGGCTCGGATGAAAGCGTCGCGGGTTGCCATGGGGGCTGCTCCTTGTCGAGACGGGCTTGTGGAATGGGGGTGCGACCGGCGGACAGCGCCGGCGCGAGAATCCACAGACCTCGAGTGTGACAAGTTATCTACAGGCAAAGGGCCTGAATGTCCGCCTTATTCTGGAAATTGCTCATTTTTTCGAAACTTTCGACGACTCTCGTTTTACGGGTTTCACCGTTCATCATGAGTCTTCGATGACGTATCGGCGGTCCGAAGACACCAGAGTCCCGGACCCGGGCCGTCCGAAGAATTTCCACTCAACCTTGGCTTTGTCCTGCCAGCCGCGCAAATATTGTCGCTCAATTACGCGCGCGCTGCTGGAGGCCACCAAGGCCGGGGCCGAGTTGATGGCCATCTTTTTCGTCGGCGAGGAGATGTTCTTCGGCGAGGAACGCCTGGGCGCGGCGGAATAGGCGCGGCTGCCTGGTCCGTCTGTGCTAAGGTGGCGCCCGCGTCCATGAAGGCTTTCGCCTCGCGAGCCTGTGGTCGCCAAGGGGCCAAAGTGGCCGTCATCGAAAATCGGTCCGTGGCCGCCGGCAACCTGGCCGGCGCGCTCATCGACACCTCGCCCGTTCCGCTGCTGTTGTTCGACGCCGAGGCGCGGGTCGTGCGCGCCAGCCCGTCGTTCTGCACAGGCTTCGACATCCTGGCGGATGGCGCGGAAGGCTCCACCCTGGCCGAATTGGGCGGAGGCGAATGGGACATCGCCCAACTGCACATCCTGCTGGAGAACGCCCTCACCGACGGGCCGGTGTTATCCGACTACGAGACCGATCTCGTCCGGCCCGACCTTCCCGCACGGCGGCTGATCGTCAACGTCCAGAACCTCACCCACGGCGACGCCGAGCGTCACCGGGTGCTCATGGTGGTCAACGACGTCACGGACGTCCGGCGGGTCGAGCACCTGAACGTCGCGTTGTTGCTGGAGAAGGACACCCTGCTGCGGGAGCGCGCGGTCCTGATGCAGGAGATGCAGCACCGAATCGCCAACAGCCTGCAGATCATCGCCAGCGTCCTGCTTCTGAAGGCCAGGACCGTGAAGTCCGAGGAAACCCGCCAGCACCTGCGCGACGCCCATGACCGGGTCATGTCGGTCGCCGCCGTACAGCAGCACCTGCAGGCGAGCCTGGGCGAGGTGGAGGTCGGACCCTACCTGACCAAACTGTGCGAGAGCCTGGCCTCATCGATGATCCGCGAGTCACGGCCGCTGACGCTGAGCGTGCGATCCGACGCCGCCACGGTCACCTCGCAAGAAGCCGTCAGCCTCGGCCTGATCGTCACCGAACTGGTGATCAACGCCCTGAAGCACGCCTTCCCGGACGGGCGGAAGGGGAAGGTGCTCGTCGACTATGAGCTGACCCAGCCCGGATGGACTCTGTCGGTCTCGGATGACGGGATCGGCAAGCCGCCGACCTCGCCCAATATACGCGTCGGCCTGGGCACCAGCGTCGTAGAGGCCCTGGGCAAGCAGCTTCGCGCCGAGGTGACGGCCTCGGACGCCGGGCCTGGCGCCAGGATCGCGCTGGTCAACATCGACCCATCGCCGTCCAACGACGACTGAGGACGCTGGGCGCGCCCTTCAGTCCATCAGCTGTTGCGTCAGGTAGGTGTATTCCAGGGCCTGGCGCTTGGCTGTTTCGTTGAGATTGGCCGCGGCGGCGTGACCGCCATCGATGTTCTCGTAATAGAGGTAGTCGTAACCCAGCGCCTTGAGGCGCGCGGCGGCCTTGCGGGCGTGGGCCGGGTGGACCCGGTCGTCCTTGGTCGAGGTCTCCAGGAACACCTTCGGATAGGGTTTGCCCTTGGCCAGGAGCTGGTAGGGCGAATAGGTGTCGATGACCTTGCGCTCTTCCGGATCGGCGGGATCGCCGTATTCGCCGACCCAGGACGCCCCGGCGCCGATGTGGGTGTAGCCGATCATGTCGAACAGCGGCACCTGCACGACGATGGCCTTATAGAGCTCCGGCCGCAGGGTGAGCGCCACGCCCATCAGTAGGCCGCCGTTGGAGCCGCCCATGATCCCCAGTTTGGCGGGGCTGGTGATCTTGCGCGCGATCAGATCCTCGGAGACGGCGAAGAAGTCGTCATAGACCCGCATGCGGTTCAGCTTCAGGCCCGCCTCGTGCCAGCGCGGTCCGAACTCGCCGCCGCCGCGGATGTTGGCGATCACATAGACCCCGCCGCGCTCCAGCCAGAGCTTGCCCACCGAGGCCGCGTAGCCCGGCGTCTGGGACACCTGGAAGCCGCCATAGGCGTAGAGCAGGGTGGGCGCCGATCCGTCGGGCTTCATGTCCTTGGGCCGGACCACGAAATAGGGGACCTTCGTGCCGTCCTTCGACGTCGCCCAGTGCTGTTCGACCAGGTGATTGGACGCGTCGAAGCGGGCCGGCAGGGTGCGCAGGGTCTCGGTGGTTCCGCTCGCCGCGTCGGCCAGGACCTGGGTCGAGGGCATGAGGAAGCTCGCCACGCCCAGCAGCAGCTTGTCGTCGCGATCGGAGGTCGAGGCGATGCCGACCGAGGCGTCCTTGGGCAGGGCGAGCTTGGTCGAGATCCAGCCCTTGGGGCCGTGACTGAAGCTGAGGATCCCGCCCTTCACATTGTCATAGAGAGCGACGACCAGGCGATTGCGGGTGGTGGCCACCTGTTCGATCGCCTGGCTCTGCGACGGCCGCAGGACCAAGGTCGGATGGGTGTTGGCCGGATCGATCTTGAGTTTCTGAAGGTCGAGCGCCAGCAGGTCGCCCGACTTCTCCCCATGCGTGGCCCAGTCCTGCTCCAGGGTCAGCAGCACCTGACCGTCGATCAGGCCCTGGATGGACGACTTGAGCGGGAAGGGCAGCTTCATCGCCCCGGCGTTCCCGAGCAGGTGATGCTCGGCGTTGAAGGTGTCGAGCGGCCGGAAGGCGATCAGGGCCTGCAGCTTGCCGTCGGCGTCGCGCAGGCCGATGGGCGAGACCCCGTAGCCGCCGTCTTCGGCCTTGCCGCGGAACACCTCGGTCGCGGCGGCGAGCGGCTGGCCGCGCTTCACCAGCTTGACGATGTAGGGATAGCCGGAGGTCGTGACCTCGCCCTTGGCCCACTCGGTGGCCACCGCCAGGGTGTCGACGTCGACCCAGGTGAAGCGGTGCTTGCCCTGCGGCAGGAAGAAGCCGTCCTTCACGAACTGGCCGGTCGCCGTGTCGAATTCACGGACCTCCACGGCGTCCTTGCCGCCGTCCGAGAGCGAGATCAGGCAGATGCGGTCGTCCGGCGCCAGGCAGGCCGCGCCCTTCCAGACCCAGTTCTTGCCCTCGGTCTTGGCGAGCGCGTCGAGGTCGAGGATCGTCTTCCAGCCAGGCTTGCCGGTCCGGTAACTGTCGAGGTCGGTCGAACGCCAGACCCCGCGGACGTGCTCGGCGTCCTGCCAATAGTTGCGCAGGCTCCCGTCGCCGGCGAAGCCCATGCCCGGGATGCGGTCCTTGGCCGTCGCGATGGCGAGCGCGTCGGCATAGAGTTTGGAATAGCGCGGATCGTTCTGCAGCAAGGGCAGGGAGCGATCGTTTTCGGCGCGCGCGAAGTCCATCGCTCTCGCGCCCTCGATCTCCTCCATATAGACGTACGGGTCGTTGGGATCGGGCAGGGCGAGCGCTGGGAAGGCTGACATGGTGCACAACATGGCGCTTGCGGCCAGCTTTCCAAGGAACGAAAGACGCATCAACGGTGCTTTCAAAGGCTGAAACTCGCGAACCGGGACCTTAGTCTGAGCAGATCGAGCCGCGCAAATCATGACCGACGAAACAAATCTCATCGCCTGGAGCCTCGAGGAGGTCGCCGAGCGCCACGGCGATCCGACAGCCGCCGTCTATGAGCGGCTGTTCGCCAAGAGTCCGGAAATGGCCGCGCTGTTCATCGGCGACAAGACCGGCGCCGCGCGGGGCGAGATGCTGGCCGTCGTCTTCCAGACCTTGCTGGACTTCTCCGGCGAGGGGGCGTTCGGCGCCAATATGGTTCGCGCCGAGATCGTCAACCACGAGGGCCTGGGCGTGCCGCCGCAGGTGTTCACCACCTTCTTCGCCACGGTCATGGAGACCGTACGCGACCTGCTGGGCGACGACTGGACGCCCTCCGTAGCCGCGGCCTGGGAAGACCTGCTGGCCGGGCTGGAGGCCGCGATTCACAACGAAGCGACGGTCTAGTTCTAGGATCGGGAATCCGTCATGGTCCCGCGCCATGAAGAACGAACCCTTTTTCAAACGAGACGGGGACCATTACGTCCCCACCGCCGCCGGCCGAGGCCCCTGGAACCCGAACTCCCTGCACGGCCGCGTCATCGTCGGCCTGTTGGGCTTCGAGCTCGAACGCAAGCACGGCGACCCGGACTTCCTGCCGGCCCGACTGACGGTCGACATGTACCGGCTGCCGGGCTTCGATCCCGTCGAGGTGACCACCCGGTTGATCCGTGAGGGCGGCCGTATCCGGGTCGCCGAGGCGGAGTTCATCTCCGGCGGGGTCAGCATGGCCAAGGCGACCTGCCAGTTCCTGCGCCGTACCGAGAATCCCGAGGGCAAGGTCTGGAAGGCGCCCGAGTGGGACGTCCCCAAGCCCGCGGCCATCCCGGCGCCGGATCCTTCGAGCGGGCCCATGGGCCGGATGTGGTCGACCCGCCCGATCAGCGGCGGCTTCGGCCAGGGCGGCCAGCGTCGCATGTGGATGAGCGAGGTCCGCGACATCGTCGAGGATGAGCCGCTCACCCCGTTCCAGCGCGTCGCTGTCGCCGCCGACTTCGCCAGCCCCGCCGCCCACGCGTCGGACCAGGGGCTGGCCTTCATCAATTCCGACGTCACCGTCTATCTGCACCGCCTGCCGCGCACCGAATGGATCGGCTTCGAAAGCGCCTATCACGACGCCACCGAGGGCGTGGCGGTGGGCGAATGCCGTCTCTATGACGAACAGGGCTCAATCGGCTTCGCCTCCTGCGCGGCCCTGGCCCAGAAGCGTCCGGCGCGGCCCGCCCCGGCCGAGGCGGCGAAGGCGGAGGCATGATCCTCTTCGTCACCCATCCCGAGGTGGTGATCGATCCAGCCGTCCCGGTCCCCGACTGGCCGCTATCGGAGGTCGGCCGCGCGCGAATGGAAGCCTTCGCCGAGGTTCTGGCTAGAGGGCCGACACCGGTCGTCGGCGTCTGGTCCAGCGGGGAGCGGAAGGCGCGCGACGGCGCGGAGATCGTGGCCGCACACCTCGGCCTGACCGCGCGGATCGAGCCGGACCTCCACGAGAACGACCGCTCGGCCACCGGCTATATCGCTCCGCCCGAGTTCTGGGAGATCGTCGAGCGGTTCTTCGCCCAGCCCTATGAGAGCGTCCGCGGCTGGGAGACGGCGGCCCACGCCCAGGCGAGGATCGTGGCTGCTGTCGCTCGGGTCGCGGCGGCCGAGGCCGCGCCCGGCCTGGTGGTTGTGGTGTCCCATGGCGGGGTTGGCGCGCTGCTGATGGCCCATCTCCAAGGCGTCGCGATCGGCCAGGAGGACCGCCCCGCCCATCCCGGTGGCGGCTGCTGGATCGCCATCCGGCGCGAAGACCTCGCGGTCCAGGGCGGCTGGCGAAACGTCGAGGACTACGGACGCTAGGCCGGGTTAGATAGGCCGATGGCCGCCGAATCCCCGATCCTGTCGCTGCGTTCCCTGGCCAAGTCGGTCCCCGGCGGCCGGGTGCTGTTCGAGGGCCTGAACCTGGACTTGGCGGCCGGCGAGTTCGTGGCGGTCATGGGCGAGTCCGGGGTCGGCAAGTCCACCCTGCTCAACTTGATCGCCGGGCTGGACGGCGCCGACGCGGGGCAGGTGGCCATCGACGGCGTCGGGCTGGAGACCCTGGACGACGACGCCCGCACGGGCCTGCGCCGCGATCGGATCGGCTTCGTGTTCCAGGCCTTCCACATCCTGCCGCACCTGACGCTTGGCCAGAATGTGGCCCTGCCGCTGGTCCTGCAACGGGCCCCAGGCGCGGAAGCGCTCGAGCGAGCCGGCGCCATGCTGGACTCCGTGGGCCTGCCGGGCCGGGCGGGGGACTTTCCCCACCAACTCTCGGGCGGCGAGATGCAGCGGGTGGCGATCGCCCGCGCCCTGGTCCATCGCCCCGGCCTGATCCTGGCCGACGAGCCCACCGGCAACCTCGATCCCGAGACCGCCGGCCGGGTGCTTGCGCTGTTTGCCGACCAGGTGCGCCAGTCGGGCGCCGCGGCCCTGCTGGTCACCCATTCCGACGTCGCGGCCGCGGCGGCCGACCGGGTCCTGACCCTGACCCGCACCGGCCTCGTCGAGCGTCATGGCGGCTGACCGTCCCTGGGCGCTGGCCGCGCGCTGGATGATCCTCGGCGAGTGGCGGGCCCATCCCATGCGGGCGGTCACCGCCGCCGTGGCCATCGCCGTCGGCGTGGCCCTCGGCCTGGCGGTGCACCTGGTCAACGCCTCTGCGCTCAACGAATTCTCTCAAGCCGTCTCGACGGTCAATGGCGACGCCGAGCTGCAGGTGCGCGGGGTCTCGCCGGCAGGCTTCGGCGAGGCGCTCTACCCGACCCTGGCCCGGCTGCCGGGCGTGGCGGCGGCGAGCCCGGTGGTGGAGTTGAGCGCCAGCGCAAAGGGGGTGGGGGAACCTGTGACCTTGATCGGCCTGGACGTCCTGCGCGCCGCCTATGTGACGCCCAGCCTGCTAGGACGGCCCGTCGGCGCCGACGCTGCGCACGGTCCCACCAGCGAGGCGGCCTTCGACGACAACGCCGTGCTGCTCTCGCAGGCCGCCCTGGAGGCGCTGCACGTGAGGCCGGGAGACCCGCTCGAGCTAACCGCCGCCGGCCGCGCCGTGTCCCTGCGGGTGGCCGGAGTCCTGCCGGGCGTGGCCGAGGGTCAGCAGATCGCCGTCATGGACATCGCCGCGGCCCAATGGCGGTTCGGCCAGGTCGGCAAGCTGCAGCGCATCGACCTGCGCCTGGACCAGGGCGCCGACTCCGGCCGGGTGCGCGCGGCCATCGCCAGGGTCCTGCCGGCCGACGCCCAGCTGGTCAGCCGCGAGAGCGAGGCCCGGCGCAGCGACGCGCTCAGCCGCGCCTACCGGGTCAATCTGGACATGCTGGCCCTGATGGCCCTGCTGACCGGCGGCTTCCTGGTCTATTCGGCCCAGTCCCTGGCGGTGGCGCGGCGTCGGGCGCAGTTCGCCCTGCTGCGGGTGCTGGGGGTACGCCGCCGCGCCCTGCTGGGTCAGGTCTTGGCCGAGGGCGCCGTGGTCGGGCTGGCGGGCGGTGTCGCGGGGCTAGGTCTCGGCCTCGGCCTGGCGAGCGGAGCCCTGGCCCTGCTGGGCGGCGACCTCGGCGGCGGCTATTTCGGCGGGGTGGAGCCGGAGCTGGCCTTCGCGCCGGCGGCGGCCCTGGTGTTCCTGGTCCTGGGCCTGCTCACCGCCATGGGCGGCAGCCTGATCCCCGCGCGGGAAGCGGCTCGCGCCCAGCCCGCCGTGGCGCTCAAGAACGTCGGCGACTCCGTCGACCCGCGGGTCGCGCCGCGGATCTGGCCCTCGGTGCTGCTGCTGGCGGCCGGCGCGGCGGCGGCCTTCGCCCCGGCGGTCGGGGGCATTCCGCTGTTCGGCTACGGCGCCATGGCCTTGCTGCTGGCCGGCGGCGTGGCGGCCATGCCCTGGATCGCCCGGACCCTGCTGACGCCCCTGCAGCGCCTTCAGGTGGCCGGCGCGGCGGTCGACCTGGCCTTCAAGCGCCTATGGGGCGCGCCGTCCCAGGCGGCGGTGGCGCTCTGCGGCATCGTGGCCAGCACCAGCCTGATGGTGGCCATGGCGGTGATGGTGTCGAGCTTCCGCGGCTCCGTGGACGACTGGCTGGGCCAGGTCCTGGCCGACGACCTCTATGTCCGCGCCGAGGCCTCCGGCGGCGGCTTCGATCCGGCGACCCAGGCGGCCCTGGCGCGGACCCCCGGCGTGGCGCGGATGGTCTTCCAGACCTCCACCAGCCTTCGCCTCTCCGCCGACCAGCCGCCGCTGGCGGTGCTGATCCGCCCCTTCGACGCGGGCCGGATGCCGATGATCGCCAGCGCGACCCCGCCCGCGGGCGCCACGCCGGTCTGGGTCTCCGAGCCCGCCGCCTGGCTCTATGGCTGGAAGCCGGGGGACCGGATCGACCTGCCGTTGGGGGGCAAGGCCGCGCCGTTCTTCGTGGCCGGGATCTGGCGCGACTATTCCCGCCAGCACGGGGCCGTGGCCGTGGACGCCGACGACTACACCCGCCTGACCGGAGACTCCTGGCGCACGGAGGCGGCGGTGGACGTGGCGCCTGACGCCAAGCCCCAGGCGGTGATCGCCGCGCTCAGGGCGCGCCTGCCGGCCGGGCTCTCAGCCGACTTCGCCGAGCCCAAGACCCTGCGCGCCTTCGCGCTACGCCTGTTCGACCGCAGCTTCGCGGTGACCTACGGCCTGGAAGCCATCGCCATCCTGGTGGGGCTGGCGGGGGTGGCGGCCACGGTCTCGGCACAGACCCTGGCGAGGACCAAGGAGTTCGGCATGCTGCGCCACCTGGGAGTCACCCGCGCGCAGATCGTCGCCATGCTGGCCACCGAGGGCGCGGTCCTGGGGGCGGTGGGCGTGCTGGCGGGGATCGGGCTGGGCCTGGTGATGAGCCAGGTGCTGATCCACGTGGTCAATCCGCAGTCCTTCCACTGGACCATGGAGACGCAGCTGCCCTGGACCCTGCTTGCCAGTGTCGCGGCGTCCCTGGTGGCGGCGGCGGCGGGCACGGCCCTGCTGGCCGGCCGCCGGGCGCTCTCGGCCGACGCCGTGCGCGCCGTGCGGGAGGACTGGTGATGGGCCGGCTCATCGCCATCCTCTCGGCCCTGTTGGTCCTGGCGAGCCCGGCCGCCACCCAGACCGGGCCGCTCCTGCCGCTCTATCCGCAGGTGACGCCGGGCGTGGGCTTGAGCTTCCCCGCCGACCACGGGGCGCACCCTGAGTTCCGCACCGAGTGGTGGTACGTCACCGGCTGGCTGAAGACCGCCGACGGCCAGGACCTGGGCTTCCAGGTGACCTTCTTCCGCTCGCGGCCCAGCGTCGACCAACGCAACCCCAGCGCCTTCGCCGCCAAGCAGATCCTGTTCGCCCACGCGGCGCTGTCGGACCCCAAGCTGGGCAAGCTCCTGCACGACCAGCGCATGGCGCGCGCGGGCTTCGGCCTGGCCGAGGCCGCGGTCGGCGACGCCAATCTGATCATCGACGACTGGACGATGCGCCGCGCCGCCGACGGCCGGTTCGTGACCAAGGTCGGCGGCAAGGCCTTCGCCCTCGACCTGGCCTTCCGTCCCACCCAGCCACCGCTGGCCCAGGGGGAGGGCGGCTATAGTCGCAAGGGCCCGCAGCCCAGCCAGGCCAGCCACTATTACAGCCTGCCGCAGATGGTTGTGTCGGGGACGGTGACGCGCGGCGGCAAGGCGGTGCGGGTGACGGGATCGGCCTGGCTCGACCGCGAATGGTCCTCGACCCTGCTCGACCCCAAGGCTGTCGGCTGGGACTGGGTCGGCCTCAACCTCGACGACGGGAGCGCGCTCATGGCCTTCCAGGTCCGTGACGCGGCCGGCAAGGCGCTCTGGGCGGGGGGGGCGTTGCGGGGCAAGGACGGCGCGGTGACCAGATTCACGCCAGACATGGTGCGCTTCGGCGCCGAACGCCTCTGGCGCTCGCCGAGGACCGGCGGCCGTTATCCGGTGGAACGCTCGTTGTCGGTGCGCCTGCCGCAGGGCGAGCGACGCTGGATGCTCAAGCCCTTGTTCGACGACCAGGAACTCGACAGCCGCGCTGCTGGTGGGCCGATCTACTGGGAAGGCGCTGTGACCACCCAAGGCGGGCGGGGCTATCTGGAGCTCACGGGATATGTCGGGAAGTTGAGGCTATGACGTGATCTCACCGGAAGCACTCATGAAAGCCCCACGCGCCTTGCAGTTGCGCGTGCTGGCGGAGCTCATCACGGAGCTGACCTTGCTGGCCCGCTACCGATACGCCGAGGGTGAGAGCGCGGACCGGATGCTTGAAGTGAACGACGCCATTCACCGGGTGGCGGGGCATCTGCAACACATCGTTGATCCTGGAGCGCCGTTAGTTGCCAGCCGCGCCGTTGGTCTAATCGAGCAGATGGGACATTTGCCTGACCAGGCGAGGTCGAGGATCGCGGGGCTATTGTAGCGTTGACTAAACCCGCCCAGGTTCCACCAGGATCTTCACGTGCGCTTCCGGGTCGCCCAGCGTCACGAACGCCTCGGCCACGCCGCCTAGCCCCACCTTGCCCGTCACCACGCCGCTGACGTCGATCACGCCCTCCGCGATGTCGTGCAGGGTCTGGGCGAATTCCTCGGGGCTGTAGCCGAACACGAAGGTGAGCTCGATCTCCTTCGTAATGGCGATGGCGGGCTCGATCTTGTCGGTCTCCATGCAGACCCCGGCCACCACGATCTGGGCGCCGGCGGGGGAGGCCTCGATCAGGCTCTGGACGATGCCGGGCGAGCCGACGCATTCGAAGACCACCGGCCGGCCGAAGTTGCCGCCCATCATCTTGATCATGCTCTGGGCGGCCCGCGCCGTCGGCACGCCGAAGCCCTCCCAGCGGGCGTGCGGGCTTTCCTTGGCCGGGTCGATGACCACGTCGGCGCCCAGCATCTCGGCGGCGGCGCGGCGGCGGGGGGAATAGTCGGCGGCGATGACCGGGCCGTGGCCGCGCGCCTTCAGCCCCGCGATCACCGCCAGGCCGACCGGGCCGCAGCCCACCACCAGGCAGACGCTATTGGGGTCGAGCCGGGCCTTGGCCACCGCATGGGCGCCGACCGCGAAGGGCTCGGTGAGCGCCGCCTGGTCGGTGGGCAGGCCGTTGGGCACCTCCAGCAGCAGGGCTTCCGAGAGGATCATCCGCTCGGCGAAGCCGCCGGGCAGCCGGTTGGAGAAGCCCAGCATCTCCATGCCGCCCGCCGGGGTCATGGTGACCGGCAGGGAGACGATCCGGGTCCCGGCCTTCAGCGCCCCGGTCGTGCCGGGGCCGTGGTCGAGGATCTCGGCGCAGAACTCGTGGCCGAACACGGTGTCGGCGCGGGGATCGAAGCCGTTGGTCATGCCGCCGCTGGCCCGGCTGGTCAGCTCGATCATGTGCTCCATGTGGTGCAGGGCGTGCAGGTCCGAGCCGCAGATGCCGCAGGCGAGGGTCTTGACCAGCACCTGGCCGCTGTCGGGCTTCAGGTCCTCGATCTCGTCGCAGACCAGGACCTTGTTCCGCCGAATGACCGCTCGCATGTCGCTCTCCCCACAAGCTGTCATCCCGGAAGACGCGCAGCGGCTATCCGGGACCCATAGACGCCGTCCCATCCGGCTCGATCAGGAGCGTATGGGTCCCGGTCTTGCTTCGCAAACCGGGATGACAGCGAAGGGGAATTGACCCTCGGTAAGGAAAGCGCCTTCATCGCGCCGCCTTGCCGCCGCTGGGCATATCCCCTAACCCTCCCGGCTCGGAATCGTGAGAGCGCGACAGCGCCGCAAGACGGGAGAGCCCCATGAGCCTCGCCTTCCTTTTTCCCGGCCAGGGCAGCCAGGCGCTCGGCATGGGCGCCGATCTGGCGGAGGCCTTCGGGTCGGCCCGCGAGGTGTTCCAGGAGGTCGATGACGCGCTCGGCCAGAAGCTGTTCAAGCTGATGCGCGAGGGGCCGGAAGACCAGCTCACCCTGACAGAGAACGCTCAGCCGGCCCTGATGGCGGTGTCCCTGGCCGTTATGCGCACCCTGGAGAAGGAGTTCTCCATCGGTGTCGAGAAGGCCGCCTTCGTGGCCGGCCACAGCCTCGGTGAATATTCCGCCCTTGCGGCGGCGGGCGCGATCAGCCTGGCCGACACCGCGCGCCTGCTCAAACTGCGCGGCCAGGCCATGCAGCGGGCCGTGCCGGTGGGCGAGGGGGCCATGGCCTCGCTGATCGGGCCGAAGTCCGACGTGGCCCTGGCCGAAGCCGCCGCCGAGGCGGGTTCGGCCGTGGGCGTCTGCGTCGTGGCCAACGACAACAACAACGGCAATGTGGTGATCTCCGGCGCCAAGGCCGCCGTGGACCTGGCCATCGAGAAGGCCAAGGAACTGGGCGCGCGGGCCATCCCGCTGAACGTCTCGGCGCCCTTCCACTGCCCGCTGATGCAGCCGGCGGCCGACGAGATGGCCGAGGCGCTCGGCAAGGCGACCATCCTGGCGCCGCGCGCGCCGCTGGTGGCCAATGTCACCGCCCGGCCGACCCTCGACCCCGAGGAGATTCGCCGCCTGCTGGTGGACCAGGTCACCGGCCGGGTGCGCTGGCGCGAGAGCATGCTCTGGCTGGCCAATGACGCGGGGATCACCCGTTTCGCCGAGGCCGGATCGGGTAAGGTGCTGTCGGGCATGGCCAAGCGGATCGCGCCCGACTCCGAAGCCACGCCGCTCAACACCCCCGCCGACCTCGAAGCCTTCGCGAAGAGCCTCTGACATGTTCGATCTGACCGGAAAGACCGCCCTCGTCACCGGCGCCACGGGCGGCATCGGCGGCGCTATCGCCAAGGCCCTGCACGCGTCGGGCGCCCATGTGGTGCTGTCGGGCACCCGCGAGGCGGTGCTGGCCGAGCTCGCCAAGGAACTCGGTGACCGCACCTCGGTGGCCGCCGCGAACCTCGCCGACGCCGAATCGGTCGATGGGCTGATTGGCCGCGCCGAGGAAGCCGCGGGTAACGGCCTCGACATCCTGGTGGCCAACGCCGGCATCACCAAGGACGGCCTCTTGATGCGGATGAAGGACGAGGACTGGGAGTCCGTCCTCAAGATCAATCTCGAGAGCTATTTCCGTCTCAGCCGCGCGGCCATGCGCGGCATGATGAAGCGGCGCGCCGGCCGGATCATCGGCATCACCTCGGTGGTGGGCGTCATGGGCAATCCGGGCCAGGCCAACTATGCCGCCTCCAAGGCCGGAATGATCGGCTTTTCCAAGGCCTTGGCCCAGGAAGTGGCCACGCGCGGCATCACCGTGAACTGCGTCGCCCCGGGCTTCATCGAGAGCCCGATGACCGATGCGCTCACCGAAGCCCAAAAGGCCCAGATCCTCGGGACCATTCCCGCGGGCCGGCTGGGCCTGGGAAGCGACGTGGCCGCGGCCTGTGTTTATCTGGCCAGCGACGAGGCTGGCTACATGACGGGACAGACCCTGCACGTGAACGGCGGCATGGCCATGATCTGACCGGTTGGCGCCGACGTGGCGATCATGCTACGGCGACGCCCGAACCGGCGAGGCGAAGGTCTCGAAGCCCAGTTCCGTTGCGGTTGACAACTCGTCGGCCGTCACGGATGGATCAGTTGAACAACAGGGACTTAAGCGAATGTCCGACATCCTCGAGCGCGTGCGCAAGATCGTCATCGAACACCTCGACGCCGATCCGGAGAAGGTCACCGAGAAGGCGAGCTTTATCGACGACCTGGGCGCTGACAGCCTCGACAACGTCGAACTCGTCATGGCCTTCGAAGAAGAGTTCGATATCGAAATTCCCGACGACGCGGCGGAGCATATCCAGACCGTTGGCGACGCGGTGAAGTTCATCGGTGAGCGCCTGGGCGCTTAAGCTCAGCAATCATTGAAGTTTCGGCCGCCGCGTCGCTCCCCGGAGCTCGCGGCGGTCTGCGTTTGGAGGCTCGCCCATGCGTCGTGTCGTCGTCACCGGAATCGGTCTTCTGACCCCTCTCGGCCAGGGCGTCGACGTGACCTGGGCCGCAATCCTGGCCGGCAAGTCAGGCGCGGGGCGGATCTCCACCTTCGATCCGGCCGAATATGCCTGCCAGGTGGCTTGCGAAGTGCCGCGGGTGGACGGCCGGGGCGGCGGCGGGCCCGATGTGGCCGGCTCCTTCGATCCCGACCAGACCATGGCCCCCAAGGACCAGCGCCGGGTCGACGACTTCATCCTCTACGCCATGGCCGCGGCCGACGAGGCGGTGAAGGATTCGGGCTGGGTCCCGGAGACCGACGACGACAAGGAACGCACCGGGGTCATCATCGGCTCGGGGATCGGCGGCCTGGGGACCATCGAGCGCACCTCCGTCGAACTGTTCCAGAAGGGCCCGCGGCGGATCAGCCCGTTCTTCATCCCCTCGGCCCTGATCAACCTGGCCTCGGGCCAGGTCTCGATCCGCTACGGCTTCAAGGGCCCGAACCATTCGGTGGTCACCGCCTGCGCCACCGGGGCCCACGCGGTCGGCGACGCCGCGCGGATGATCAAGTACGGCGACGCCGACGTGATGGTGGCCGGCGGGGCCGAGGCGGCGATCTGCCCGGTGGGCGTCGCGGGCTTCATCGCCTGCCGCGCCATGTCGACCAATTTCAACGAGACCCCTGAGAAGGCCAGCCGGCCCTATGACAAGGACCGCGACGGCTTCGTCATGGGCGAGGGCGCCGGCGTCCTGGTGCTGGAAGAGTACGAACACGCCAAGGCGCGCGGGGCCAAGATCTACGCCGAGGTGCTGGGCTACGGCCTGGCCGGAGACGCCTACCACATCACCGCCCCGGCCGAGGACGGCGACGGCGGCTTCCGGGCGATGCGGGCGGCGATCAAGGACGCCGGCATCGATCCCTCGGAGATCGACTACATCAACGCCCACGGCACCTCCACGCCTCTGGGCGATGAGATCGAGCTGGGCGCCGTGGCCCGGATCCTGGGGAACGCCGCCAAGACCGTGACCATGTCCTCGACCAAGTCGGCCACCGGCCACCTGCTGGGCGCGGCTGGGGCCATCGAGGCGATCTTCTCCTGCCTGGCGATCCGCGACCAGATCGCGCCCCCGACCATCAATCTGGACAGTCCGTCCGTGGTCACCGAGATCGACCTGGTTCCCAACACGGCCAAGCCGATGGCCATCGAGGTGGTGCTCTCCAACAGCTTCGGCTTTGGCGGGACCAACGCCTCGGTGGTGTTCAAGAAGGTCTCGTGAGCCCGCGCGCCCGTCGCGGCGGCCTGTCGCCCGCGCGACGCCTGATCATCATCCTCGCCAGCGCGGCGGCCACCCTGGCCGCCGCCGTGGTGTTGTTCCTGGCCTGGGCGGTCTGGTCCTACCAGGGCCCGGGACCGGCGGCGAAATCGGGCGACGTCACCGTGGTCATGCTGCGCAAGGGCGCCGGCGTCTCCGAGATCGCCTCGACCCTGGAGCGCGCCGGCGTGGTGCGCTCCGACGCCATCTTCGCCGCCGCCGCCCAGATCACCGGCGCGGCGCGGACGCTGAAGGCCGGCGAATACGAGTTCAAGAGCCGCGCCTCCATGGCCAGCATCCTGGACGACATCCGCGACGGCCGCATCGTGGTCCACCAGATCACCGTGCCGGAAGGCATGACCTCCGAGGCCGTTGTCGAGGCCCTGGCCGCCAAGTCCGAGCTGACGGGCGACGCCCCGGCCCCGCCCGAGGGCTCGATCCTGCCCGAGACCTATCAGTTCGAGCGCGGCGAGGACCGCGCCGCGGTGCTGAAGCGGATGATGGACGCCCGCGAGGAGCTGCTGGGCCTGCTTTGGTCCAAGCGCCAGCCCGACCTGCCCATCGCCACGCCGGACGAGGCCGTGACGCTGGCCTCCATCGTCGAGAAGGAGACCGGCGTCGCCTCGGAGCGGCCGAGGGTGGCGGCGGTGTTCGTCAATCGCCTGCGCGCCGGCATGCGGCTGGAGAGCGATCCGACCATCATCTACGGCCTGACCGGCGGCAAGCCGCTGGGCCGGGGCCTGCGCGCCTCGGAACTGGCCGTGCCCAACCCCTACAACACCTACCAGATCGACGGCCTGCCCCCGACGCCGATCGCCAATCCGGGCCGCGCGGCCCTGGCCGCCGTGTTGGATCCGCCCAGGTCCGACGCCCTCTTCTTCGTCGCCGACGGTACGGGCGGTCATGTCTTCGCGGCGACCTATGAAGAGCACCTGAAGAACGTCGAGCGCTGGCGCGCTATCGAGCGCAAGCGCGAGGTCGAGGCGCTGAAGGACCGGGCCGAGGCCCTGAAGGAGCGCTAGCCATGCCACTGAACGGAATGACCGGGTTCGGCCGGGCCGAGGGCGCGGCGGGGGACTGGAGCTGGTCGGCGGAGGCCCGCTCGGTCAACGGCCGCAACCTGGAGGTCCGGTTCCGCGGCCCGCCGGGTTTCGACACCCTGGAGCGCGTGGCGCGCGACGGGACCCAGGCTCGATTCGCCCGTGGCCAGGTCACCATCGGCGTGCAGGCCAAGCGCAGCGAGGGCGGCGCCCAGGTCCGGATCAATCTCGACCAGATCGAGCGCTATCTTGAGGCCGGCGCCGGCCTGGTGGCGGCCGGCAAGGCCGCCCCGCCCAGCCTGGACGGCCTGCTGGCCCTGCGTGGGGTCGTGGAAGCCGCCGAGACCCTGGACGATCCCGACGCCCAGGCCTCCATCGAGGCGGCCATGGCGCTTTCCATCGGGGCGGCGCTGGAAGGTCTGGCCGAGGCGCGGCGCGAGGAGGGGTTCGCGCTGACCGGCGTGCTGATCACTCTCGTCGACCGCATCGAGCTGCTGGTCCGCCAGGCGGGCGAGACGGCGGCCGGCCAGCCTGCGGCGATCAAGGCGCGCTTCGAGGCGAGGATGACCGAGCTGCTGGGCGAGGCCGCCCCGGCCGACCGCATCGTCACCGAGGCCGCCGCCATGGCCGTGAAGGCCGATGTCCGAGAGGAGCTGGACCGCCTGGCCGGCCACATCGACGGCGCCCGTTCCCTGATCGCCGGGGAGGGGCCTGCGGGCCGTCGGCTGGATTTCCTGACCCAGGAATTCATGCGCGAGGCCAACACCCTCTGTTCGAAATCGGCGCTGTCGGCCTTGACCAATATCGGCCTGGACCTCAAGGCCACCATCGAGCAGTTCCGAGAGCAGGTGCAGAATGTCGAGTGACGGCGACGCCAAGCCCTGGGAGACCCAGCGCCGCGGCCTGCTGCTGCTGGTCTCCAGCCCGGCCGGCGCGGGCAAGACCTCGCTGTCGCGGCGGCTGGTGGCCGACCATGCCGACATGACCCTCTCGATCTCCTGGACCACCCGGGCGGCGCGGCCGGGCGAGGAGGAGGGCCGGGAGTACTTCTTCGTCGACCGCGCGGCCTTCGAGGCCAAGATCGCCGAGGGCGGGTTCCTGGAGTGGGCCGAGGTCAACGGCAACCTCTACGGCACGCCTGGCGCCGCCGTGATGGAGGCCCTGCTGGACGGCAAGGACGTCCTGTTCGACATCGACTGGCAGGGCGCCAAGCAGGTCGCCGAGAAGGCGCCCGACGACAGCGTCCGCGTCTTCATCCTGCCCCCCTCGTGGGAAGACCTGTCGCGCCGGCTGCACGCCCGCGCTCAGGACAGCGAGGAGGTGATCGCCCAGCGCCTCTTGCTCGGCAAGGAAGAGATCGCCCACTGGGGTCTCTACGACTACGTCATCGTGAACAAGAACTTCGACCGGGCCTATGCGGACCTCGGACACATCTACCGGGCCGAGCGAATGAAGCCCGGCCGCAACACCTGGCTGCCGGAATTCGTCGAGGGTCTGCTGAGCGAATAGGCCCGGATAGGCATGCACAGAATCCACACCGAAGCCTTGATCCCAGCCGGTCCCGACCGGGTCTACGCGGTGCTGGCCGACTTCGCGCGCTATCCCGAGTGGAATCCGCTGAACCTGGAGGCGCGCGGCGAGGCGCGGCTGGGCGCACGGGTCCCGATGGTGTTCCGCGATCTCCCCGGCAAGCCGGGCGCGGTGATCCGCCAGACCGTCCTTATCGTGGCCGCCGAGCCGGGGCGGGAGCTGGCCTGGGCTGGACACGTGCCGCTGATCTTCAAGGGCCGGCATGGCTTCCTGCTGACGCCGGAGGGCGCTGGAACCCGCCTGGTCCACACCGAAGTGCTCTCCGGCCTGCTGCCCGCCACCTGGAACGCCGCGCGCGTCGCCCGCGACTTCGTCCCGGCCTACGAGGCGGTGAACAGGGCCCTGGCCGCCCGGGTCGCGAGCCTGGGCTGAAATCGCAATTGCGGGTCTTTCGCAACTTGCGTTTCTCGTAGAGGGTCGGGCGGTATGACGCGGACCTTCTTCCTGGTGCTTGGACTGATCTTCTCGGCGCTCGGCGTCGTGGGCGCTTTCCTGCCGCTGATGCCCACGACCGTCTTCCTGATCCTGGCCGCTGGCTGTTTCGCCAGGTCCTCGCCACGGCTGGAGGCCTGGCTGATGAATCATGCGCGGTTCGGCTCGACCCTGCGGGCGTGGCGCGAGAACGGGGCCATTCCACGTCCGGCCAAGGTGATGGCGTGCGCGGGGATGGTCTTCGGCTTCGTGGTCTTCTTCCTGACCGCCCATCCGCAAGCATGGCTGGCCCTCACGGTGGCCGCGGCGCTGGCCGCTTGCGCGGTCTTCGTGGTCTCTAGGCCGAGCGCCTCGCGATAAAAGCCTCGATCCCGTCCAGCACCCGCTCAAGCCCGAAAGCGAAGGCCCGCTCTGGATCGCCGACGGCCTCATAGGCCTCGCCTGCCGCGGCCCCGACCCTTGCGGCGGTGGGAAACTGCGCCGGATCGAACACCTTCTCCAGCAGCGGCCCGCTGATCTCCCACCACTGCGCGTCGCTGAGCCCGGTGCGGCTCTCGGCCTGCATGGCCTCCACGGCGCTGCGCACCGCGCCGTGCACATAGTTGGAGACCAGGCTGATCACCTGGTCCATTTCCAGATCGGTGAGGCCCTCGCCGTCAACGGCGCGCAGTTCGAAGTCGAACTTGGCGATCATGTTGGGGCCCAGCACCGGGCGGTGCATCACCACCTGCAGCATCCAGGGATGGCGGTGGTAGAGGTCCCAATTGTCGCGCGCCACCTGCTCCAGCCGCGCGCGCCAGCCGGCGCCCTTGGCATAGGTCTTGGGCGTCTCGCCATAGACCCGGTCCAGCATGACGTCGATCAGCTCGGCCTTGGAGGGCACGTAGGTGTAGAGCGACATGGTGGCGACCTTCAGCCGGTCGGCGACCCGCCGCATGGAGAGCGCCGACAGCCCCTCGGCGTCGGCCAATTCGATGGCGGCGACGGCGATCTCCTCCACGCTGTGGCGCGGGCGCGGCCCGCGGCGGCGGGCGGGGGCGAGACCCCAGAGCAGTTCGAGGCTGCGTCTGGGATCGCCGGCGGAGGACGAGTCGGCGGTCATGGCGTTCGACCTAAACATAGGAAACGCCGCACGTCGTACGATAACGGCGGCGTGCGAAAATCGAACCCGGAATCGCGCTAGGGCTGGGGCCATGTACGAGCTGCACATCGCCAATAAGAACTATTCGTCCTGGTCGCTACGGCCCTGGGTGCTGATGCGCGAACTAGGCATACCGTTCGACGAGCGCCTGACGCCGTTCGACCCCGGTTCGAACTGGCAAGCCTTTCGCGGGTTCTCGCCCACCGGTCTGGTCCCGGCGCTCCGGGATGGCCATCGGTCGGTCTGGGAGTCCCTGGCCATCGTCGAATACCTGGCCGAACGCCACGAGGGGGTCTGGCCCAAGGACCCCGACGCCCGGGCCTGGGCGCGCAGCGCCGCCGCCGAGATGCATGCCGGGTTCTCCGCCCTGCGCGAAGCCTGTACCATGAATGTCGGCGTCCGGGTGCGGCTGGGCGAGCGGTCGCCCAGGCTGGAGCAGAACCTGGCGCGCATCGACGAGCTGTGGCGCGAGGGCCTCGACCAGTTCGGCGGTCCGTTCTTGGCGGGCCGAGCGTTCGGGGCGGTGGACGCCTTCTTCGCGCCGGTGGCCTTCCGACTGCAGACCTACGGCCTGGTCTTGTCGCCGCCGGCCCAGGCTTACGCCGAGCGGCTGCTGGCGCTACCCTCGATGCAGGCGTGGCAGGCCGCCGCCCTGGCCGAGACCTGGCGCGAGCCCGGCCACGAGGCCGAGGCGCAGGCGGCGGGCGAATGGCTGCGGGACCTGAGGGCGAGCGGAGGCGATCATGGCTGAACCCAAGGGCAAGCGGGACTTCCGCGACCGGCCCCGCATCGACATCCGTGAGCGCCATGAGGTGGCGTTCTGGGCCAAGCGCTGGGGCGTGACGCCCGAGCAGATCGCCGCGGCGCACAAGAAGGTCGGCCACAACGTCAAGGACATCGCCACCGAGCTGGGCAAGCGCCGGTGAGCGCGTGACGGTCGCGAACCTGCCGATCCTCACCGATCCGTTCTTCTACCTGGTCGCCATCCCGGCGGTGATCTTGCTGGGCCTGGCCAAGGGCGGCTTCTCCGGCATGGGTGTGATCGCCGTGCCGCTGATGGCGCTGGCGATCTCGCCGGTGCTGGCGGCCTCCATCACCCTGCCGATCCTGATCGTCCAGGACGTGGTCAGCGTCTCGGCCTTCCGAAAGACCTGGGACAGGGGCGTGCTGCTGCTGATGCTGCCCAGCGCCGCGATCGGGATCGGCCTAGGCTATGCGCTGGCGGCCTTCGTGCGCCCCGGTGCGGTGGAACTGGCGGTCGGCGTGATCGCCGTGGTCTTCTCCCTGCAGCGCCTGTGGGTGGACCGGGCCGGCGCGCCGGTCCTGGAGGTTCGGCCTGAACGCGTTCCTTGGCGGGGCGTGCTGGCCGGGATCACGGCGGGCTTCACCAGCCAGCTCGCCCATGCCGGCGGACCGCCGTTCCAGATCTATGTCATGCCCAAGCGGCTGCCCCGCGACGTGTTCGTCGGCACCAGCGCCATCTTCTTCGCCGTGGTCAACTGGATGAAGGTCCCGGCCTATTGGGCGCTCGGGCAGTTCACCCCCCAGGCCTTGAGCACGGCCCTCATCCTGCTGCCCCTGGCCATCGCCTCGACCTGGGCCGGGGTCTGGCTGGTGCGGCGGATCCCAGCCGAGCGGTTCTACCAGATCGTCTATGGCCTGTTGATCGTGGTTGGGGCCAAGCTGGCCTGGGACGGGGCGTCGGCCCTGGCGGGGGGAATGTCATGATCATCAAGGTGCTCGGGGCCGTGCTGTGCGGCGTCGGCCTCATCTGGATCCTGCAAGGGGTCGGCGTCCTGCCAGGCAGCTTCATGACCGGCCAGATCGTATGGGCCGCCATCGGTGGCTTCGCCCTGATCGTGGGACTGATGATGCTCGCCGTGGGCCGGCGAAACCGGCGTCGTAACGGGTCGGACGACGGCGGCGGCGACTAGGTCCGCCAGGCGTCGGCCAGCGCCAGGAACCCCTCGACGGAAATGGTCTCCGCGCGCGCCTCGGGCGCGATGCCGACCTTGGCGCACAGGGCCTCGCCGCCCAGCACCTTGAGGCTGGAGCGCAGCATCTTGCGGCGCTGGCCGAAGGCCGCCGCGGTAATGGTCTGCAGGGCCGCGAGCCGCTCGGGCGCGGGACGATCGGCTCGCGGGCTCAGGTGGACGACGGCGGAGGACACCTTGGGTGGCGGGGTGAAGGCGCGGGGGCCGACATCCATGACCAGGGCCGCGTTGGCCGTGGTCTGCGCCAGCACCGCCAGCCGGCCATAGGCGTCGTCGCCTGGCTGGGCGACGATCCGCTCGGCCACTTCCTTCTGGAACATCAAGGTCATGGAGGCGGGTGTGAATGCTCCGGTCAGCCACTTGATCAGCAAGGCTGTGCCGACATTGTAGGGCAGGTTGGAGACCACGTGGGCCGGGGCGCCGGCCGCCAGGGCCGCTTCGTCGGCGCCGAGCGCGTCCTCCACCCGGATGGCCAGGGCGCCGTCGGCCGCCGCCGCCAGTTCCTCCAGCAGGGGTAGGAAGCGCGGGTCCTTCTCGATGGCGGTCACCCGCGCGCCGGTTTCCAGCAGGGCCCGCGTCAGGCCTCCGGGACCTGGGCCCACCTCGATCACATGGTCGCCGTCGCCCACCTGGGCCAATCTGGCGATCTTGCGGGTGATGTTGAGGTCCAGCAGGAAGTGCTGGCCGAAGCTCTTCTTGGCCATCAAGCCGTGCTCGGCCAGGGTCTCGCGGAGCGGGGGGAGGTCAGCCAGGGGGTGTGTCACAGCTCTCCCTAGCACCGGAATATCAAGTCCTTAAGCCCCGCTTCACCCCATGAATCTATAGTGCGGCTGGATTAACCTGGCGGGTCCCTCGTGACGATCGCACCGATCTCGGGCGTATCGCTGCCCACCCTGACCATTCCGGTGACGCCGGTCCGCGCCGTCGCCGCGACCGTGCACGCCAATACGCCGCTGCCGGAACTCAATCCCGCCCAGATCCAGGCCCTCGCCGTGGCCGAAGTGACCCGGGGCGCCGCGGTGCGTCAGGGCGGCCTGGCGCCTCTGATCGCCGACCTCTCCCAGGCCGCCCAGGACCAGGCCCTGCCGAGCCCGGTGCGCGACGCCGCCGTCCGGGTCCTGGCCCATGCTCCGCCGCTCGCCAGCAACCTCACCGGGCTCGACGTGGCCAAGGCCATGGCCCGCTCGGGCCTATTCCTCGAGGCCAATCTGGCCGCCGCGCCCCTGGCCTCTCCGGTGGGGCACGACCTCAAGGCCAGCCTGCTGATGTTGCGCCAGGCCCTGTCGACTTGGCTCGCCGCCGCGCCGGCGCCCCAGGGCCCCAGGTCCGCCGCCGTGCCGCCGCCGCCCTACCGGGCCGGCGGAACCCGCGCCCAACCTCCAGCCGTCAGCAAGCTGTCGCCGGGCGGCCCGCCCCAGGTCATGGGCCAGGAGCTGGCCCGCGAGACCGAGGCGGCGCTGGGACGCGTGGAGCTTCTGCAAATCGCGTCGCTGCCGGCCGAGACGGGCCCCGAGGCCCAGGTCACCCGCTGGATGTTCGAGATGCCCTTTGTCACGCCGCAGGGCGCGAGTGTCGCCCAGTTCGAGGTCAGCCGCGACGGACGCGGCGAGGCCGGCGAGCTCGAACCCGTCTGGCGGGCCGCCTTCTCCCTGGATGCCGAGCCCTTGGGCCCGATCCACGCCCGCGTCAGCCTCACGGGCGCCCAGGCCGGCGTCAGCCTGTGGGCCGAACGCGCCGAGGGGCTGGACCGCCTGCGCGCCGACCAGGGCCTGCTCAGCGCCGCGCTCGCCGCCGTCCAGCTGCGCGCCGAGATCGCCGTCCACGCCGGCGCTCCGCCCAGCCGCGCGCCGGAAGCCGGCCGCCTAGTGGACCAGACCTCATGAGCGGGCCGCTCAAGGACCGGCTGGCGGTGGCGCTCAAGTACGAAGGGCAGGGGGCTCCGACCGTGGTCGCCACCGGCCGGGGCCTGATCGGCCAACGGATCGTCGAGACCGCCCAGGCCCATGGCGTGCCCCTCGAGCGCAACGCGCCGCTCGCCCAGGCGCTCTCCACCATCGAGCTGGAGACTGAGATTCCCGAGCGGCTGTACGTGGCGGTGGCCGAGATCCTGGCCTTCGTCCTGCGCGCAGCCGAGGACCGGCGTTAGCCGACCCCCACCACCTCGACCTCGGCGCCGGCCAGCTTGGCGATGTCGCCCACCGACTTGCCCAGCAGGGCCTGGGCGAGCGGCGAGATGTAGGACACCGAGCCCTTGGCCGGATCGGCCTCGTCCTCGCCGACGATGGCGTAGGTCTGGCGCCGGCCGTCCTCGCGCTCGAAGGTCACCTTGCGGCCGAACTGGACCGTGTCGCTGGCCGGATCGGGCTCGACGAGCTGCGCATTGCCACGGCGGGCGGAGAAGTAGCGCAGGTCGCGGGTCGCCCGCGCCATGGCCGTGCGGTCGGCCTGGACCTCGCCCCCGGCCTGGGCGGCGGAATAGGCGGCGCGCGCGGCGGCCAGAGCCTTGTCCAGGGCGGCCAAGCCCTTGGCTGTGACCAGGTTCGGGTGAGACGAGATGGGACGGTCGGGCAGGTCCGCCGCGGCCGCCTCGTGGTCGCCTTCCTTGGTGAAGGCGACGCTCATCGGGAAGTCCGTTCCATGGCCAGGTCTCCTGCGCGGTCACCCTATATGGGAACGCGGACGATCTGGCGCGGTTCGAAAACTCAGCCGGCCAGGGACTCGACCCAGGTCGCGATCGCCATCCAGCCGGCTGTGCCCGCGAAGACCAACGGCACGATCTCCTGCAGCAGGACGGCCGCCCCGCCCCAGACATAGACGGGGTGCGGTCGCCCGCGCGTGCGCCAGTCGTAGACCATGGCCGCGATCACCAGCAGGTTTACGAAGATGCTCGGCGCGATGGTGACTTGCACCGGCGGAGGCCCGACCGCGCCGGGCGGCGCAAGCAGGACCATGAACACCCGGGCGCTGGCCGCCTGCATCAGCGGGATCATGGCCAGCAGCATCAGCCGCTTATGCACGTCCGCTCGCCGGTTGTTGGCGATGGCGGTCCCGAACAGTCCGGCGAACAGCACTACCGCGGATAGCGAGACGATGGAGAACTGCCGCGCCTGGTCGCCCATGCCGATGGTCTCGGCGACCTTGATCGAATTGATCGCCGCCAGCACCACGGTGAAGCACATGGCCGTGGCGAGCGCGATCCCGGCCAGGCCCCAGTTCCGGTGATCATAGGTGCGGCCCACGGCGACCAGAGAGGTCTGGACCAGGTAGAACAGGGTCCAGGTGAAGAAGATCAGCCCGTGGATGTGCAGGATCGGCGCGCCGCCGAACGTGCCCGTGGCGACCTTGGACCAATAGGTCGGGATGAAGCCCCCGAAGGCGATGACGGCGAAGACCGCCGCCATGCCTACATAGAACCAGCGTGTCTCGGCGCGCTCGGCGCCCATTGTCGTCGCAACCATGCAAACCCCCATCCGCACATGCGCAATGAAGGAAGGTTGCCACGGGTCGGGACCCGTTCCCAGTAGCAGTTGTTAGGGTTTAGCGGGTCAGGCGGCGGCGGTTGGCGCGGATCTTCCGGCGGTAGTGGGTGACGGCGCGCGCCGGCGCCAGGTGACCCGTGCCCGACATGAGGGCGAGGGCCATGTCCGACTGCAGGGCCATCATGGACTCGGCCTTCTCGGAGATCATCAGGGCGGTCTCCTTGACGGCCGCCTCACCGCCGAACGCGAGCTTGGTCAGCCGCAGGGCGATGACCTGCTGGGCCTCCAGGCTCATCTGCCAGGCTGAGAGCGATAGGGAGAGCCACTGGGGGCTGCGTGTCATGTGCGGTTTCCAAGGGCGCGCAAAGCAACGCCGCGTCTGATCAATGGATGCGCCGGCCTCGCAGATCAAGCGCCCAGGCGCCGCCGCGTCCAATCGTCCACCACCCGCTCCAACACCGCCAGCGGCATGGCGCCGCCCAGCAGCACCAGGTCGTGGAAGGCCTTCAGGTCGAACCTGGCGCCCAGGGCCGCGCGGGCCTTGGTCCGCAGGCGGTCGATCTCGGTGTGGCCGATCTTGTAGCCGCAGGCCTGGCCCGGCCAGACCGCGTAGCGGTCGATCTCGTTCTCGGCGGCGCCCGCCGGCAGGCCGACGGTCTCGATCATATAGGCGACGGCCTTCTCCCGGCTCCAGCCCTGGGAGTGCATGCCGGTGTCCAGGACGATCCGCGCGGCGCGATAGAGGAAGGACTGCAGGTAACCGATCTTGCCGGCCGGATAGGCGTCATACATTCCAAGCTCGTCGCCGAGCTGCTCGGCATAGAGTCCCCAGCCCTCGCCATAGGCCGTGAAGCCCATGGTCTTCAGCAGCAGGGGCGCCCCGGGGGTCTCCAGCAGCACCGCGCCCTGGAACAGGTGGCCCGGGACGCTCTCGTGATAGGTCAGGCTGTTCAGCGACCATTTCGGCCAGTCGGCGGTGTCGCGCAGGTTGATGTAGAAGGTCCCGGGTCGCGAACCGTCCAGCGTCCCGCCCTCGGCGTAGCCGCGCGGCGCTCCCAGCTCGATGGCCGGTGGGACCCGGCGAATTTCCATACCGGCCCTGGGCAGGGTGGCGAACACTTGCGGCGCGCGGGCGCGGACGGCCTCCATGGTGCGGTTTAGGTCCGCCAGCAGGCTGGCGCGGCCGGCCTCCGTATTGGGATAGAGCTGGCTGGGGTCCTTGCCGAAGGCGGTGAGCCGCGCACCCACCGAGCCCTGGCTCAGGCCCTGGGCCCGCAGCAGGACGTCGGCCCGGGCCGACAGCTCGGCCACCTGGGCCAGGCCGACCTTGTGCGCCTCGGGCGGCGTCAGGTTGGTGGTGGTGTGGTAGCGCAGCCCGAGATCGTAGTAGCGGTCGCCGTCGGGGAGGCGACTCACCCCGGCCTCGTGGACGGCGGTGCGGCGGTGCTCGGTCAGCAGGGCGATCTGGTCGGCGAGCGCGCTCGCCAGCGGTCCGTCGACAATGGCCGCGGCCTTGGCGGCCCAGTCGGTCCCCAGGCCTTTCTCCGAGGCCCTGCGGCCCAGGGAGGCGGCGAGGCCCGAGGTCTCGCCCCTCTGATCGGCCAGGGACCGAAGTTGGCTCAGCACCTTGTCCAGCACGAAATCGGGCGGGACGACGCCCAGGGCCGCGTCGGCGCGCAGCCGGCCGTTCTCGTCGCGGATATTCTGGGCGAAGACGGTCAGGCGCGAGAGATAGGCCTCGGCGTCGGCCTTGGTCTCGACGACGTGCTTGGAGTCCAGGAAGTCGGGGATCTTCTGATAGGCGCCGGTGAGCTGGCTGACCACGTAGGGAACCGGATAGTCGTAGGAATCGACCCCGCCATAGGAGAAGCCGGCGGCTTCGGCGTCCCGATCGGCCAGCCAGACCACGGTGTCGTACCGGCTCGCGTCGAGCCCGGTCAGGGCCTGGCGATCGATGGCCGCGAGACGCGGCCGCGCGTCGACCAGCGGCTGGAAGACGTTCATCCTTCCGGCAGGCGAGCGGTCGTCCAGCTTCGACTTCAGCGCCGCGCGCGGCCCGGTGTCGAAGCCAAGGCCCGAGGCGGTGGTGGGAGAGGTCCGCAGGATCGATTCGAAGATCTCGTCATAGAGCGCCCTGGCCCTGGCGGCGGCCGGGCTCGCCTGGGCGCGGGCGGTGTTGGCGATGGCCAGCGAGGCGACGGCGCCGGCGAGGACGTGGCGGCGATTGAGCATGGGAGATCCCTCGACTGCGAACCGGGAAGAAGCCACGGCGACAGACGCTCGGCAAGCGCCCTCAACAGGCCGCAATCGGGAGCGACCTTCAGCATTGAGGAGACCGCTCATGCCCGTCTACGCGCCGCCCTTGATCTCGGCCCTGTTGCTGGCGCGCTGCGCCGCCCCCGCGATGGCGGAGGAGGCGATCTCCACGGCCGGCGCCGGCGCGCCGCCCAGCGCCGCGGCCGACACCGCCGCCCAGATCGACCGCTGGATCGCCGAGGCGCCTCAGCCGGTCGACGAGCCGACCGTCGACCAGCGCCGGCGGATCCACGGAGAGGTGGGTGTGGCGGTCGGGACCGGCGGCTATCGCAGCGGCTATCTGGTCAGCGTCATGCCGCTGGGCGAGACCGGCAGCCTCACCCTGGCGATCAGCCAGACCAAGAACGGGCGAGGCTATTATTACGACCACGGGCTGGGTCTCGGTCCGATCGGGCCGCGTCCGCTGCTCGGGCCGATGGACTAGGCTTCCCGGCGGGTGGCGATCTCGTCGGCCATGCGAATGGCGGCGATCAGGCTGTCGGGGCGGGCGTAGCCGCGGCCGGCGATGTCGAAGGCGGTGCCGTGGTCCGGCGAGGTCCGCACGATCGGCAGGCCCAGCGTCACGTTCACGCCGCCCCAGAAGTCCAGCATCTTGACCGGGATCAGGGCCTGGTCGTGGTACATGCAGACCGCCGCGTCGTAGCGGGCGCGGGCGGCTTCGTGGAAGAGGCTGTCGGCGGGCGTGGGGCCGACGGCGTCGACCCCAAGTTCGCGCAACGAGCGGACCGCCGGCGCGATAATCTCAATCTCCTCGCGACCGATGGCGCCGTCCTCGCCCGCGTGGGGGTTGAAGCCGGCCACCGCCAGGCGGGGCGCGGCGATCCCGAAATCGCTGCGCAGGGCCTGGGCGGTCACCAGTCCGGCGTTGACGACTTTCGCGATGGTGAGCTTGCCCCCGACCTGGGCGAGCGGCTCATGCACCGTGACCAGGGTCGTGCGCAGGCCATCCACGGCCAGCATCATGACCGGCCCCCTGGCGCCGTCGAAGCCGGCGCTGGCGGTGAGTTCGCCCAGGAATTCGGTGTGGCCGGCGAATGGGAAGCCCGCCTCATAGAGCGGCGCCTTGGCGATCGGGGCGGTGACCAGACCGCGCACGGCGCCCGACAGCGCCAGGCCCACCCCGGTCTCGATCCACTGGATGATGGCGCGCGCGGCGGTGGCGGAGGGCTGGCCCGCCACCACAGGGCTGCGCAGGGGCAGGTCGATGACGGGCAGGGCCTCGGAGAATACCCGGCCGCCCTCGTTCGGGGTGGTGACGCGGCGGACCGCGGTGGCGCCGGAGGCCGAGGCCAGGGATTGATAATCTCCGACCACGACGAACCCTGGCCCGTCGGCCCGGAGCTGGCTCCAGGCCTTGACGATGATCTCCGGGCCGATCCCGGCGGGATCGCCCAGGGTCAGCGCGAGGGGTCCGTTCTTCACCGCGTCTCGATCGTGGCCGATGTTCTCAAGTCGCGCATATAGCGCCTGGCGATCATACTCAGTTGCTGTCCGAACAGTCGACTTTCGATCTGTTCACTGGTCGCCGCGTCCGCGCCGCCGGCCCGCTTGGAGCAGACCGCCAGGATGTGCAAGCCCGCCGCCGTGCGGATCGGCTCGGAGAGCTGGCCCGGTTGCAGGGTCTCGGCGGCGCTGCGGAAGGCCGGCGCCAGGTCCTTGATCTCGGCTTCACCCAGGTCCCCGGCCACCACGCCGCTCACCGTGGCGGCCTTGGCTTCCAGGTCGCCGCAGCCGGTGACCTGGCCGCGCAGGGCGGTCAGGGTGGCGGTCGCCGTGCTGACCTGGGCCGCCGACGCGTCCTGGGGAAGGGCCAGGGCGGCCTGTTTCAGGTTGACGACGGCCGCGCCCGCGCCGGAACGCTTGTCGCGCAGATAGATGATGTAGACCCCGTCGCGCACCTGGATGGCGCGGGAGAGTTGGCCTGGACGCATCTGTTCCAGGGCGGCTTCCACCTCGGGCGCCATCTCGCCGGCCGCAACCCAGCCGGCGTCGCCGCCGGCGGCGGCCGTGGCCGAGGCGGAGAACTGGCGGGCCACGGCCTGGAACGGCGCGCCCTGCTGCATCTGGGCGATGAGCTGGGTCGCCCCGGTCATCGCCGTCTCCATGCCGCCCACCCGGTTGGCGTCGAGGAAGACCTCGCTGATCTGGTACTGCGGCTTGGAGGCCGAGGCCGCCAGGCGTTGCTGCTGGGCCTTGACCTGGTCCTCGCCGATGCGCAGGCGCGAGCCGTAGCGACCGCGGATCCAGCGCTGCCAGCTGGTCTGGGCGCGAATCTGCTCCTTCAGGGTGCCGATCCCGATCCCCTGGGCCTCCAGGGAGGCGATGAACTGCTCGGTGGGGACGTTGTTGTTCTTCGCCATGTCGGCGATCTCGGCGTTGAGTTCGGCCTCATCGGCGACGATCTCGATCTTCTGGTCCTTCTCCTGGCGCCGCAGCTCCTGGATCTGGAGCCGCTCGTCGACCAAGGAAATCAGCGCTTCGCGTTGGAATTGCTGGATATTCTGCTCGGTCGGCTGGATGCCGGATGTGGCGATCAGCAGGCGCATGCGCTGGGCCAGGTCGTAGGTCGAGATGATGTCGTCATTGACCACGGCGGCCACGGACTCGCTGAGCCCTTGGGGGGCGACGGGACGCGGGGCCTCGGCGGCCGGCGGCGCGGCGGCGGGCGCGGGGGTCTGGGCCCAGGCGATCGGCGGAGCGCCGACTGCGGCCAGGGCGGCCGCCAAGGCGACGCCGCGCGCCGCGAGGCCCGTGACTTTACGCGCGGGGATCATGGGTGAGGTCTTCCTTAGCGTGGCGCCGCAGCGTGCGGCCTCGTGGCCGCGGTTATCAGTTGCCATATTACTGTTCGCCTAGTGTGGCGAGGGTTAGGCGGAAGGTGAAGGACTCGGATGGGCCCAGGCGGCCGAGGATCGTGTCTTCCCGACGATAGATGAAGTCGAGCCGGGTGCATTCGTCGCGATAGACCACGCCCAGGTCGCGGATCACCCAGGCCTTCTGCACGAGGTCACGGTTGCCGTAGGCGGTCAGGCCCCAGTGCTTGCTCAGATAGACCTCGCCGCCCAGGTCGAGGTTCTCCACCTTGAGCCCGTTGGGATCGGCGCGGTCGCGCAGATAGCGGACATAGCCGTGGCCCCACTTGGAATTGACGTTGGCGCCGGTCTCGGCGCGGGCGATGTGCAGGTCGTCGGCGTCGAAGCGGGCGCGCCCGAAGAATGAGAGGCCGCGCAGGGGTTCGGCGGTGGCCGAGACGATCCAGTCCGAGGCCTTTGGCCGCAGGCCGCTCTGGGCGTTGAACACCTCGTTGCGCTCGGCGCGCAGGGAGCGGCCGACCAGGATGCTGGCCCGCCGTCCGTCGTCCCAGAACACCGAGGCCCGGCCGCCCACATTGGCCCGCAGCCCGTCCTCGTAGAGGTCATAGCCGGGGAATTTGTTGGCCCGGAACAGGTTGGTCTCGTCGAACTCGAAAGCGATGGAGTCCTCGTTCAGATAGACGGGCTGCCCCAGGGCGTTGCGGCCCAGTTCGATCTGCTTCAGGTCCGGCGACAGGGCGATCTGGGCGATCGGTTCAAGAATAACCGACAAGTCTTTGAAACGACGAATAAAAGGCCAAGATATATCGGCGCCGGCCACGGCGAGCCCGCGCGACAGGGTCTTGGATCTCGACCCGACCCCGACCACGCCGACGAAATTGTCGTCGAGGCTGTAGGCGTCGAAGCGCGCCTGGACATAGGGCGCGATCCGCAGGCCGGCGGTGGAGGTGTAGACGCTCCGCCAGTCGACCTCGCCGGTGGCGCGGCGGCTGTCGAGGCCGTCGAGGCGCAGGGGCGGGGCGTTGAGCGGCGACTGCTCGCGGGTGAGAGCCACGGCGCTGGCCCGGAACCGGAGGCGGCCGCCGGCGACCTTGCCGTCCGGCTCCCAACGGGATTCGATCAGCGGTCCGACGACCGGGAAGGTCCGCTCGTTGTCTCCGGGCCGCAGGCCCTGGATCGTGAACGCCGCGGCGGAGAAGTAGGAATTCGAGGTTTCGCGGGTCGTATACAGCTGCGAGATCAGCCGCCGGTCGTCGGCCACGTAGGGGCCGCGGTTCTCGTAGACGCCGCCGATCTCGTACTTGTCGAACAGCAGGTCGTCGGAGGTCCGCTCGGCGGTGAAGCCCCAGCGCCACTTGTCGTTGATGGCGAAGGCGCCGGACGCCAGGACATAGCTGCGCGAGGTCTTGTCCCCGAACGGGTCGCCCTTGCTGTCGAAGTCCTCGTCGTGGGTGTAGCCGAAGCGGGCGTCGAGGGCGCCGGAGTAGAAGCGCTTGCGATACCGGCCGTTAACGAAAGGGCTAACTTTCGTGTTGATTTGAGGACTTATGGTCAAATCTGAATGTGGCGACAGAACGATCAGATAGGGCTGTTCGTAGGACAGGCCCCGGCGGTCGGAGGCGGAGATCTCGGGCGGCAGCAGGCCGGACTTGCGGACCGCCTCGGGGTCCGGGTGCCAGAAGACCGGGAGGTAGACCAGCGGCACGCCGAAAATCTGGATCACGGCGTTGCGGTAGTAGACGAGCTGCCGGTCCTTGTCCTGAACCACCCGCTCGGCCTTGATCGACCAGGTGGGGGTCTTGGCCGTGGTCCCGTCCGGGGCGCAGATCTCGCACGGGGTGTAGATGGCCCGATTCAGCTCATTGATCCGGTCGGAGCGCCGCACGGCGCTGGCCGCGGCGATCTTGACGTTCTTCGGCATGCGGGCGGCGAAGCCGGTGGCGACGCCGGCCTTCATCTGGTCGTCCAGCACGATCTCGTCGGCGTATTCCACCGAGCCGTCGGCGTTGAGGATCGAGGTCTCGCCGCGGGCGCGCATGGTGCCCTTGGCCTCGTCATAGACCAGCTCCTGGGCGCGCAGCGTGCGGCCCTGATAACGGACCTCGACGTCGCCCGTGGCGGTGCTGACCTTGTTCTTGTCGTCGCGGACCACGAGGTCCGCTTCCATGTAGAGCTGATCCTCGGCCAGGCCGTCGGGCGAGGGGCCGGTCTTCGGCGCCTGGGCGTGCGCCTGCGTCGAGGACAGCACCAGGAGCGCCACGCCCGCGAGCAGGCCGCGCTTGGCCGAGGCTGAACGCCTGCGCAAACTCATGAAGCCAAGGATCCCCTCAACGCGGTGTGACCGGATGCATAACCGGGAACGCCGGCGATTCAACCATCTTCGGTGTAGCAGAGCAGGGCGAGCCCAGACAGCAGGGCGACGACCGGCGGCGCCCAGGCCGCCGCGAACAGCGGAATGATGTCGGCGTCGGCCAGGGCCCCGGAGAACTCGTTGAAGAAGAACACGACGAAACCAAGGCCGACCCCAGCCCCTGCAAGGCCTGCCAGGCCTCCAAGCCGGGCCAGGCGCAGGGAAAAGGCGGCCGCCAGGATCGACATGGCCGCGAACAGCACCGGCGTGGCCAGGAGCTGCTGGTGCCGCAGCCGGTAGCCGCCGGCCGAGAAACCGGCCTGCTCGGTCATGCGGATCGCCGCCGGCAGTCGCCAGAAGGCGACCGACTCGGGCGCGGCGAAGCGCTCCATGGCTGATTCGGCGTCGAGGGTTGAGCGGATGGACAGCGAGTCGGAGCGCACCGAGTTCTCGCCGGCCGAGGCCTCGCGCACGTCGGTGAGCCGCCAATAGCCGGGCAGCAGGCGCGCCTCGGCGGCCTCCAGCCGGCGCTTGAACGCCGGAACGCCGCGCTTGTCCTTCTGATAGACGAAGATCGACACCGCCTTCAGCCGCACCACGCCCTCGACCGTGTCGCGGGCCTTGGCGTGGATCACCATCTGGGTCCGCTCGTCGCCCTGGCGCAACCACACCTCCTTGGGCGCGTCGGTCAGATAGTTTTCCATCAAGTCGGCGCGGTCGGATTCGTATCGGGCGCTGAAGGCCGCGGCGAGCGGGTTGAACACCGTCACCGTGATCACGCCGATCACAAAGGCCGCTCCCGCCGAGGGCAGGATGAAACGCCAGGCCGAAATGCCCGCCGCGCGCATGGCCACCAGCTCGGAGCGGCGGTTCAGGCCCACATAGGCGGCGATCCCGCCGAACAGGAAGACGAACGGCGCCAGCAGCAGGATGGTGGCCGGCGCCTGCAGCAGGGTCAGGCCGAAGAGCTGGGCGACGCCGACATCGGCCCGCACCGCCACCTCCCGCGACAGGTTCACGAACGAGACCAGCAGGATCACCGCCGAGATGACCGCCAGGGCCGCGCCGACGCCCGCCAGGGTGCGGCCCATCACATAGCGCTCGAGGCGGCCCAGCCCGATCATGCCGCCGCTCCCGCGCGACGGGAGATGCGCGCCGGCTTCAGCTGCATGTCGATGAACCGCGAGACTTTCTGGCGGAAGATGCTGCGCAGGGCGAAGTAGGTCGCGGCCACCGGCACGAGGTATTGCAGGACGTTGAGCCAGGCCTCGGACTCGGCTCCCGCCTGGACCACGAAGCCCAGGATCCGCACGGTGACGGCCGCCGCCCCGACGATGGCGATCCGCCGGCCATAGCCCATGCGCGAGAAGCCGCCGCCGATGATCGCCGACAGGGCCATGGCCATCAGCGCGATGTTGTAGAGGGGACTCGCCAGGCGGTTATGGCCCTCGGCCAGCAGTTTCAGCCGGTTGCGCTTCTCCCAGTCCTGCTGGAGATCGGGGAACAGCAGCTCGTGCAGGTAACGGTCTGAGGGCTTGTAGTGGATCATCTCGCCGGTCGCCATGAACGGCGAGAGGTCGAAGATGTACTCGTCGAAGGACAGATAGTTCAGGACTCCGGCTTCGCTGAATTCCTGGTTGGAGCCCTTCTGCATGACCAGGACGGGCCGCTCGCCGCGCTTGGCCAGCCGGCCGGTGTCGGCGGTGTAGGTCGACGCGTCGCCGTCGTCCTTTTCCTGGTGGATGAACAGATTGTGGATCAGGCCGGTCCCGTCGACGGACTGGGCGTAGACGGTCAGGCCGGGGGCAGGGGCGGTGAACTCGCCCTCGCGGATCAGGGTGGAGGCCAAGTCCGTGCGCACGTTGAACAGGGTCTGGCGCATCTCCCGCGACGCGGCGGGCTGGATCCAGAGGTTCATGACCAGGGCCAGGACCATGATGATCGAGGCCAGCCGCAGGGCCGGCGAGATCACCCGCCAGCGGCTCATGCCGCCGGCGAAGCAGACCACGATCTCCTGCTCGGTGTGCAGCCGGTTCAACGCCACCAGTCCCGCAACGAACACCGCGATCGGCAGCACCATGTTAAGCAGCTGGGGCAAGGCCAGCACCGTGACCTTGGCGAAAACAAGCGCGCTCTGCCGCTGGCTGACGATGATGTCCAGCGCAGACAGGCTCTGGCTCAGCAGGGCGACAGCCGTCAGCGCCGCCGTGGCCAGCACGGTCGGTCCCAGGAGCTGGCGGAACAGATAGCGGTCGATCAGCGGCATTGAAGAAATGTAGGTTTCTGGGGGGATTTTGCGCGCCCCCACGCGGAAGCTGTTCTAAATCATGCGTCGCCGCGCCACACAACCGCCGCAGGGACGGTCACGGTTGTTGGCCTGTGCGGCGCACGCCCGCATTGTCTGGAGTTTGAGGGACTTATGGAGATCGAGTTCGTCGCGGCCCAAGCCGCTTTGGCTGACAAGACGGCCCTCGCCGTCATCGTGTTCGAGGGTGACGTCCTGGCCGGCGCGGCCGGCGAACTCGACGCCCAGGCGGGCGGCGCGCTGGGACGCGCCGTCGACGGCGGCCGGTTCACCGGCGCCAAGGGCCAGGTGCTCGACGTCCATGGCGCTCCCGGCGTCTCACCGCGCATCGTGCTGGTGGGCGCGGGCAAGGCTGAGGCCTTCGATGACCTGGCCGTGGAGAACGCCGCCGCCAGCGCCTACGGGGCGGTGAAGGCCTCGGGCCTGACCGTCCTGCGCCTTCGCCTGCCGAAGGACGGCGCCCACACGGCCGCCCAGGCGGCGCTTGGCGTGCGCCTGGCCGCTTACCGCTTCGACCGCTACCGCACCAAGGAGCCGGCCGAGAAGAAGCCGACCGTCATCAAGACCCAGATCGTCACCGGCGAGGCCGATGCGGCCCTGGCGGCCTTCCCGCCCTATGCGGCCCTGGCCGATGCGGTGGCCTTCTCCCGCGACCTCGTCTCCGAGCCGCCGAACGTCCTCTATCCGGAGGAATTCGCCCGCCGGGTGAAGGCTCTGGAGAGCCTGGGTCTCGAGGTCGAGATCCTGGGCGAGGCCGAGATGGCTAAGCTGGGCATGGGCAGCCTGCTGGGTGTCGGCCAGGGCAGCACCCGCGAGAGCCAGCTCGCCGTCATCAAGTGGTACGGCGCCAAGGACAAGAAAGCCCAGCCCATCGCCTTCGTCGGCAAGGGCGTCTGCTTCGACACCGGCGGCATCAGCCTCAAGCCCGCCGACGGCATGGAAGACATGAAGTGGGACATGGGCGGCGCGGGCGCCGTGGCGGGTCTCATGCACGTCCTGGCCGGCCGCAAGGCCAAGGTGAACGCCATCGGCATACTGGGCCTGGTGGAGAACATGCCCGACGGCAACGCCCAGCGCCCCGGCGACGTGGTCACCTCCATGTCCGGCCAGACCATCGAGATCATCAACACCGACGCCGAGGGCCGCCTCGTCCTGGCCGACGCCGTCTGGTACTGCCAGGACCGCTTCAAGCCGAAGTTCATGGTCGACCTGGCGACGCTCACCGGCGCGATCATCATCTCGCTCGGCAACGACTATGCCGGCCTGTTCTCCAACAATGACGAACTGTCGGCCAACCTGCTGGCAGCCTCGACCGCGGAGGGCGAGCCGCTGTGGCGGATGCCGCTTCCGCCGCAGTACGACAAGAACATCGACTCGGCGATCGCCGACATGAAGAACACCGGCGGCCGGCCGGGCGGCTCGATCACCGCGGCCCTGTTCATCCAGCGCTTCGTCAACAGCGTGCCCTGGGCCCACCTCGACATCGCCTCGACCGCCTGGAAGAAGCCCTCCAGCGTTCCGACCATCCCGGAGGGCGCCACCGGCTATGGCGTGCGCCTGCTGAACCGGATGGTCGCCGACAAGTACGAGAGCTGATCCCTCTTTTCCCTCCCCTTCATGGGGAGGGGCAGATCGCGAAGCGATCGGGGTAGGGAGGTCTTAGGGTGTCTCTCCGACCTTCACCCCGATCGTTTTTGACTCGGAGAGACATGAGAAGCGTGAATCGGCCTACCGCCAGGGCGCGCGATTTGCGGCGTTCGATGAGTGGTCCGGAGGTGATCCTCAGGAGCAGGCTGAAACGGCTGCGCGCCCGAGGATGGCACATCCGTCGCCAGGCGCCTTTTCGGGGCTATTTCCTCGACTTCGTATGCTTCGCGCGGCGGCTGGTGATCGAAGTCGACGGGAGCCAGCATGCGGAGGAGGCGCAGGCCGTCCATGACAGCGTGCGCGACAGGGTGCTTGCCCGCGAGGGTTTCGAGACCTTGCGCTTCTGGGCCGGTCAGGTTGCGAGAGACCTGGACGGGGTGATGGACACGATCGTCCTGGCGCTTGAGAGGCGGCCGGACTTCCCCACCCCGGCGGCTTCGCCGCCTGCCCCTCTCCATAAAGGGGAGGGAAAAGAATGCGCCTGATCCTAGTTCATAGTCCGTTGGTGGGGCCGGCCTCGTGGGGCGCGGTTCCGTCCGAACTGGCGAAGCGGGGTTATGAGTCGAAGGTCGTGGCCCTGCCGGCCTGGGGCGAGATCTCCAAGCCCTACTATCCAGCGCTCGCCTCGGCCGTGGCTGAGGCCATCGAGCCGGGCGACGTCCTGGTCGTCCATTCCGGAGCGGGTGGTCTGGCGGCCTCGGTGGCGGCCCTGGCGGAAGCGCGCCTGGCCGGCGTGGTCTTCGTCGACGCCATACTGCCCCATCCGGGCCGGTCCTGGTTCGACACGGCCTCCACCCAGCTCGGCGCCGCTCTGCGCGCCGCGGCGGACGAGGGCATGCTGCCGCCTTGGGATCAGTGGTTCCCGCCGGGCGCCATCGCGGCCCTCACCCCCGAGGGACCGGTCCGCGACGCCTTCCTCGGCGAGCTCGCCCCGGCTCCCCTGGCCTATTTCGACGAACCCGCGCCGGCCTTAGGTGTCCCGTCGGCCGTGGGCTGGAGCTACCTGCGGCTCTCCAAAGCCTATGAAGCCGAAGCCGCCCAGGCACGGGCGCTCGGCCAGCCGACCCTGCGGCTGGAGCTTTCGCATCTGGCCATGATGACCCACGCGGACGAGGTGGTATCGTCGCTGGCGCAATTGGTTCGGAGAGCCTGCTGATGGCCGCCCCCTGCGAGGTCTGGTTCTATCATCTGGAGCGCTCGGGCCTGGATCAGGTGTTGCCCGAGCTGCTGGAAAAGACCCTGGCCCGAGGCTGGAAGGCTGTCGTCCGCGCCCGCGAGCCCGAGCGGGTCGAGCACCTGGACGGCTGGCTGTGGAGTTATCGCGACGAGAGCTTCCTGCCGCACGCGCCCGCCGACGAGCCGGGCGCGGCGCGTCAGCCGGTGCTGCTGACCACCGCCTTCGACAATCAGAACGAGGCGGACGCCCTGTTCCTGGTCGACGGCGCCGAGCCCGGCGAACTGGAGGCCTATGAACGGTGCGTCGTGCTGTTCGACGGCCGCGACGAGACGCAACTGGCTGTGGCGCGCAGCCAGTGGAGCGCGCTCAAGGCCAAGGGCCATCCGGCCTCCTACTGGAAACAACAGACTCGCGGCTGGGAGAAGCAGGCATGAAGGCGCTCACCGTCCTGCTGGCCACCGCCGGCCTCCTGACGCTCGCCGCCTGCGCCGAACCGCCGC